>NZ_FUWR01000042.1 GCF_900167465.1 Trichlorobacter thiogenes
CCATTTTAAACGCCATGATTAAAACCAGTCAAAAGTGGAAGCCAGCTATGGCTAACTAAATGTTACTACTTGACAGAGAACACAGTTGCTCTGTGTTAAACTAAAAGAGGTTCGCCATGATAAAAATAGCCGTCTGCGGCGCCGCCGGCCGCATGGGTCAACGTATCATCGTCGCTGCTGTTGAGGCAGGCTGCACCATCTCCGGTGCCCTGGAACGCCCCGGCCATCCCCAGGTCGGACAGGATGCCGGTCTGATTGCCGGGTGCGGCCAGCTGGGTGTTGCCATTTCCGACGATCTGAACGCCGTGGTTGAGGGATGTGATGTGCTGATCGACTTCACCACCCCCAAGATCTCACTCAAGAACCTTGAGGTCTGCGGCCTGAAAAAGAAATCAATCGTGATCGGCTCCACCGGCTTCACCCCGGAAGAGCGTGCCCTGGCTGCCGAGCTGGCCAAGGATATCCCGGCGGTGCTGGCCCCCAACATGTCGGTTGGTGTCAATGTCTGCTTCAAAATGCTCAAGGATCTGGCCAAGACCCTGGGTGATGACTTCGATGTGGAGATCGTCGAACTGCATCACAACAAGAAGAAAGACTCCCCTTCCGGCACTGCCGTGCGGATGGGCGAGGTGGTGGCCGAGGCGCTTGGCCGCGATTACAATCAGGTGGCCAACTACCACCGTGAAGGGATCTGCGGCGAACGGACCAAGGAAGAGATCGGCATGCAGACCGTGCGTGGCGGCGACATTGTCGGTGAGCATACGGTCTACTTCATCGGCATGGGTGAGCGGATTGAGATCTCCCACCGCGCCATGAGCCGCGACATGTTTTCCCGTGGATCTATCCGCGCAGCCAAGTGGATTGTCGGCAAGCAGCCTGGGCTGTATGATATGCAGGATGTGCTGGGGCTTAAATAACAACCATTTTAGCCACAGAGGACACAGAGGTCTCAGAGAGAAGCAAAAAAAGCGGGTAAAGCCTGTAAATGGTTTTGAGGGGTAACCCCAAAGATTTGGTTTTGATTTCCCCCTGTTTTTCCTGCTTTTGACCTTCTCTGTGCTCTCTGTGTCCTTGTATGTTCAGCGTGTAGCATCTAATGTTCTTTCAAGTAGCCAGGGAATGACAGCTTGATCGTGTTTTGGGACACCAAGCCCGTCACAGAG
>NZ_FUWR01000041.1 GCF_900167465.1 Trichlorobacter thiogenes
GGCTCTTCAGCAGAATCTGTGGGTAGCCTCAGGTTCTGGCAGGTTGCCAAGTGTATGATACAAGGCGATTTTCATCACTTCAAAGTTTCTGAAACCGTATGCTTTACGTGACGTCACTTTAGCCTTGTTGTTGAATCCTTCTACGGCCCCCAAGGCAACCTGCCCTTTGGTCCGAAACCAGTTGAGTAACAGCTCCCGATGCGAGCGCAGCATCTTGGCAATCTTCTTCATCGGGATGATGCGTGACCTCATGGTTCTTTTGCACCAAGCATCCAGAAATCTGGCAGCCCAGCCCGCAGTGGCATAGCGCCAGAAGAACTGGAACTCCTCTTTGAGGAGATAGGCCCGGACGGTTTTCAAGTTAATGGCCAGCAGTTCATTCAGCTTGATGCTCTGCTTCTCCGTCAGGTGTTCAGGCCGTTTGAGCAGGCACCAGCGGCTACCGGTCAGCACCGGTTCCTGGCCCTTGGCTTTCAGTTCTCTGGCTTCCGTTGCCCGGACCTTGTCGACAGCTTTGCCGAAGTGGGTCATGACATGGAACCGGTCAAGGATATGCATGGCTTGACCTGCAACCTCGGCGACGATCCGCAGGTATGGCTTCCACATGTCGCTGCAGATGAACCGAAGGTGTGCTGTTCGCTCTTTGCCAAACTCCTTGAAGAACTGCCGCAACGTTTTCTGGGTCCGCTCCTTGCCGACCCACAGCAGGCGTTTGCATCCGGCATCGATCTGGTAAACCAGGGTCAGGTACTTGTGCCCCTTTTTCCAGGCAATCTCGTCGATGCCGATGGCGGTTATGGTGTCGAGGTCGCGGTGGGCCAGTCCCCAGGCAACGGCCATTTTGACCGAGCGGAAGACGTTGTCCCAACTGGTCTGAAACACTTGCCCCACTTCCTTCCACGACAACCGCCTGGCCCAGCGGGCCAGGAACCAGGCATAGGTGGTGGTCAGGTGGTTCTTGCCGGTGGCCCAGGGGACTTGTTCCACCTTCACACCGCAGGATGGGCAACTGACCCGGCGCATGGCGTAGAGGAAGAACACGGCAATGCCCCATAGCGGCACGAACTCAAACCGGCGCACAGGCAAGGTGTCATAGCCGGGACCAGGTTTGCCGCATCTGGAACAGACAGGCTGCCTGTTCTTGCGGGGGCGGATCTCAATGTCAAGGACCGTGCGCTGTCCCTTGTTTCGCTGGTGGACAGCGCCATACACAAAACCTTGATGCGGTTGAACGAAATTCAGTATAGACTTGAGCTGCATCCCGCTCTCCTTGTCTGTATTGGGTTTCTTGGTCGAAACACACAATGACAGATTTGTAGGCGGGATGCTCTATTTCGTTCACCAGGTAGCTGCTCAGACCATCTTCGGCAGGTCAGTTACCCATAAATTCTGCGGAAGAACC
>NZ_FUWR01000040.1 GCF_900167465.1 Trichlorobacter thiogenes
ATTTGTAGGCGGGATGCTCTATTTCGTTCACCAGGTAGCTGCTCAGACCATCTTCGGCAGGTCAGTTACCCATAAATTCTGCGGAAGAACCCTATATAAAGCATCAATTAGCCCGCCGTCGACTTTGTAAATTAACCTTGTTTTTCTGATTCTGCGAGAGAAAGGAGCCCAGTTCCTATGTCCAAGTGCATATGTAATAAGGCTGTCGCAAGTTTTAAAACTCTTTCCCATGTGTGCATTGGAAATTTGTGGGTTTTCGAAGATCTGTTACCCGAAGAAAAGGCTGCTTTAGCATCTTCAGCGATTCGCAAGGGATACAAGAAAGGTGACCTAATCTTTATTCAAGGTGAAGCAGCAGATAAGATGTTTTTACTTAAGGCAGGGTGCATCAAAATATCCAAAATATCAAAAGATGGCAATGAGGCAATACTTGACATAAGGAAGACTGGGGATTTTTTAGGAGAACAAATCTTTTGGGAAGATTTTAAATATCCTGGGACTGCCATCTGCATGCAAGATTCATATATATGTGGATTTGATAAAGCAGGATTCGAGAAAATGATTCTTGAAAATCCGAGAATAGGTTTGGTTGTGATTAAAAACCTAAGTAAACACATTGAATTCTTAAACTCAAGAGCCAGTTGTTCAATTCTTGGGGATCTAAAAAATAAATTGTATGAACTGTTATTGAATTTGGGTGGGGAATACAACAATTCAAGTAATAATTTCATTGAAATAGATTTTCCAATAAGTCATGAGGAACTAGGATTCCTTATAGGCGCTCATCGGGTTAGCATTACAAAAGCTATGAATTTATTAAAGAAAACAGGCTTAATAAGGAAGGAGGGACGTAATTTATTTGTATGCAAAACTAACACAGTAAGTAATCATTTAGAACACTAGAAACCAGATTTTCGTAGGTAAAACCAATAAGGGGGCAGTAATGAAAAATATATTAGTAGTAATATTGAGTTTGCTGACAGTACTAATTTTAACAAATTTATCAATTTCTTCTGATAATAAGAAACAAACTAAATCTTCAACATCAGACAATTCAAGTCATGAGCTTGAGCAAATGGTTTCATCAAAAAAACAGCCAGTTAAGCTATCTAAAATTTGTGGTAAGGTTTTGAACACAGCTAATGAACCTATCGCTGGAGTGACAGTGAGCATCACGATTCCTAGCAAAACTAATCATACTATAAAAGCCAATACTGCCAAAGATGGATCTTATATCTTGAACAATATACCCTCACCAGGACCTTATTTCATCGAAACATCATCAACGAACGACGGCAAGTATTTAGCTGGCGGTACCCGCAGGGCTATTTTGCTGGACAAAGAGATAAGTACTATTAAAGATATAATAATTTCAGCCAGACCATCTGATAAAGCCATTTATGTGGGCACTAGCGTATGTGTTAACTGTCACAATAAAGTAACACCGGAGATCACGGCTAAACACGCTGCCTCTGCTCATATGCGAATTCTGTCTCCGGGACAGAGTCAAATAATAGATCCAGTAGGTGGGTGGGGCGCGAATAACGATCCTGTAGGGAAAGATACCGGAATAATGACAGCTCCACCAGATGGCAGCAATGGCCCAGTGGTCCCTGTGATAGCCTGCCAAAAAGATGGAGTCATGACCACCGGCAGAGCCGGTGGCTTGAGGAAAGCCCCTAAAAGGGGCTAAGGGTTTTGGGTGAAGTCCAACTCCTCTTGTTTGTCCA
>NZ_FUWR01000038.1 GCF_900167465.1 Trichlorobacter thiogenes
TGCGGGCTAGCGGGCCGAAGCGTTTTTGACTTTAGGTTCCACGGAGGACGCTACCACACAAAGTTTCTAACGTTTACGAGATAACCGGCTGGCGATGCCGGAGCGGTGCTGCTTGACTAAACGACCAACTGATGACTGAGACATTGGTGAAATTCAGCGCACAGTAAGCCAGTCCGAGTTGATTGAGCCGTTAGGGTGGCTGCTGGGATAGAGCGTCAATACGCCTAAGTTCCATAATTACAGCGTCCTGAGTAAAGCTACACAAGTTATTTGGGCATGTGTAGGCCGAATTATTTTTAAGAAAGAACAACCTAACTTCTCCTACTTTGGGTGGTGGCATTAGAAAATTATAGAAAATTTCTTCTATTGGTTTTGAATGTCCCTTTATGGATTCAAGAACTTCGACAGTCATACGAAACATCTTGCTTTCAGTCGTCTCCATTATTTTCAATGGTCGTCCAAGCACAATGAGGTCTGCATATTTATAACGGTTTTCGGCATATGTACTAATGTTACTGCCTTTGGGACAAAGACATACCTCTCCCCAGCAATTTGAAGTAGCAACAAAAAAGGTTAGAAATATTAGTGACAATTTGAATTTGGGCATATACGAGAACACCCTAACGTTTACGAGATAACCGGCTGGCGATGCCGGAGCGGTGCTGCCTGACTAACCGACCAACTGACGACTGAGGCATTGGTGAAATTCAGCGCAGAGTAAGCCAGTCCGAGTTGATTGAGTCGTTAGATTTATTCACGATTCCGAATGTTTGCGGTGTCTCTGTTAAGCAGCTTACCGCAGATACTTGAACAAAAATACAGTACAACAAAAAGTAGTGACGCTCCGCCAATTATAAACACCCAAAGCATTCCAGGACCATCATCTCCACCGTAGAATAATATTGCTGGAATTATTGTAGTGACAGGGAGAGCCCCGAACACAATTGTCTTTATATGAAGTAAACCCTTGTTTGGTGACATAAGATGCTTGATTGAAAGATAAATACTTGCAGATATATGCAGAAAAAATGGAATTGTAAACAAGGGCAGACTCCCCTGATAAATTATAATTATAAGTGCGAATACGCCAAGTAATATTGAAAATATAGTTGTAAGCATATTCCCTCTCAATAAAATCTAACGTTTACGAGATAACCGGCTGGCGACGCCGGAGCGGTGCTGCCTGACTAACCGACCAACTGACGACTGAGGCATAGGTGAAATTCAGCGCACAGTAAGCCAGTCCGAGTTGATTGAGCCGTTAGGAGCGAGGAAGAACTTGACCAAGCCTGCGTTTACCCTGCGCTGCCAGAAACCACCCACAAAAGCCGGAAGAACCGACTTGTTGGAACTTGCCTACCTGCCGAAATAGCTTACCAAACAAACACTGGATTTCAACCCGTTGCGAAAAGCCCGCCAGCCCTTATTTAATGCGGCCTAGCTGGCCGAAGCGTTTTTGACTTTAGGTGCCACGGAGGACGCTGGTACAAAAAGTTTCTAACGCCTGAGAGATAACCGGCTGGCGTTTAAAAAAGTACATAAAGACAGAAGGTTATGATGCGGAACTGGTGAAATTCAGCACACAGTAAGCCAGTCCGAGTTGATTGAGCCGTTAGAGGCAGCAAAGGAGCCGGATTATGGGTAGAACAAAAGGCAAAACAAGCACACCGCCAGAAGTGGTTGCCGTTGTAACCGAACTGGTAGCAAAACATGGGCAAGCAGGAACTGCAAGAGCCACAGGGCTGATATTGCATACAGTACAGAACTACCTCAAAGGTATTGGTGAACCTACAAGGGCTAATTTGCAGAAGCTGGCCAATTACACCGGCAAAACCTTTGTAATTGAAGTTAAGCCTGAACAGTAGCCTCTAACGTTTACGAGATAACCGGCTGGCGATGCCGGAGAGGTGCTGCCTGAACTGCCGACCAACTGACGACTGAGGAACTGGTGAAATTCAGCGCACAGTAAGCCAGTCCGAGTTGATTGAGCCGTTAGGAGCAGAGAAGCACTGGCCCAAGTTGGCGTTTACCTTGCGCTGATGAAACCACCCACCGGAGCCGGAACTGCTGACTTGCTGGAACTTGCCTGCCTGCCGCAACAGCTTACAAACCAACCCCTGAATTACAACATACCAAATGCCCGCTGATGCTGATTTTATGCGGGCTAGCAGCCTGAAAATACCACTGTTTTTAGGTGCCACGAAGGACGCTGCCACCAAAGGCTTCTAACGTTTACGAGATAACCGGCTGGCGATGCCGGAGTGGTGCTGCCTGAACTGCCGACCAACTGACGACTGAGAAACTGGTGAAATTCAGCGCACAGTAAGCCAGTCCGAGTTGATTGAGCCGTTAGGGTAACTTGATATGTGACATTAACAGCTTATGGAGATTAGCCCATGTCTGGGAAATGGTATTTGAATTTTTATGAGCGGCCATAAGCACTAATTTACCCTCGTCTGTTAGCTGATAACGTTTTGATTCTTTTGAAACAAACCCAACGCTGATAAGCGCGTCTAGCGACTGCTGAAGTTCTTTGTCTGTTGGAACTGCGTGATTAATTCCGTCAGCGATTTGTGAAATTTCCCGAAAGTTTGCTGATCCAGTGCCTGATGCCATTTCAAGTGCATAAAAAATCCAAGATATGATTTTGAGATCAGTCATTGGTAGCTACCCTAACGTTTACGAGATAACCGGCTGGCGACGCCGGAGCGGTACTGCTTGACTAACCTGCCAACTGATGACCTGGACATTGGTGAAATTCAGCGCACAGTAAGCCAGTCCGAGTTGATTGAGCCGTTAGGAGCGAGGAAGAACTTGACCAAGCTGGCGTTTACCTTGCACTGCCACAAACCACCCACAAAAGCCGGAAGAACCGACTTGCTGGAACTTGCCGAACCGCCGAAATAGCTTACCAAATAACCACTGAATTTCAACTTGCTGCGATGCCTGCCAAGCCGGATTCTATGCGGCCTAGCTGGCCGAAGCGTTTTTGACTTTAGGTTCCACGGAGGACGCTACCACACAAAGTTTCTAACGTTTACGAGATAACCGGCTGGCGACGCCGGAGCGGTGCTGCTTGAACTGCCGACCAACTGACGTCTGAGATACTGGTGAAATTCAGCGCA
>NZ_FUWR01000036.1 GCF_900167465.1 Trichlorobacter thiogenes
GGTGTTGAGTATTCCACCGAAGTACAGTGTTTCGATGGTGATAGGGTATTTGAAAGGCAAGTCGGCAATTCATATTCACCGTAAGGCCGAAGGGGTCAAGAAAGGTTTTATCGGTCGGCACTTTTGGTCACGTGGTTACTGTGCCAGCACTATCGGCCTGGATGAAGAAATGATCCGGGCGTATGTAAGAGATCAAGAACATCTGGACAAACAAGAGGAGTTGGACTTCACCCAAAACCCTTAGCCCCTTTTAGGGGCTTTCCTCAAGCCACCGGCTCTGCCGGTGGTCATGACTCACTGAAACCGTTTGCCAGTTCCAACCCACCAACGTACAACTCAAACCGTTCTGCATAATCCGGTGTATCACTTTTCAGTCTGGCCAATGCAGCCAGCTGTGCAGGATAATCCTGCAAAATAACCGGTACCTTAAATTTTTCAAAGGCTGGTTCAATTTCCGCTGTTAAAAGCTCATCAAAGAGCCCGTTTTTGACACTATCCAAGGCCTCGGTCTTGGTAAACTGCAAAAACGCCTCCTGCACGCTAAAATGCTGCCAGGATTGATGGGGATCTATTTTTAAGCCGTTTTGAGTAAAACAGGAGTCTGAAGTGCAGGAATCTGCCACATACTGAAGCAAGCCACGGCAATCTTGCATCAGGTCATGGTAGTCAGCATCACTGCGATACCATTCCAGCATGGTAAATTCTGAGAGGTGGCGTGAACCGCGTTCATCAGACCGCCAACAACGACAGATCTGAAAAATTTTATCATAGCCGCGACTCAGCAGACGCTTCATGCATATTTCAGGCGAAGTCTGAAGTTGCCAGGACAGGGTAGGGATAGGATCAATATATTCTTCCGGTGCATTGGCAGGAATACGAAAGGGGGTCTCTACTTCGAGAAACCCCCGCTCTGAAAAAAATATTCGTATGGCCTGCAGTACCTGCGCCCGCCTATGAAGAGCAGTAGTCTGCAACAAAGGTTTACCCCTTAACGCGGGTGGAGTATTCACCGGTACGGGTATCAATCACAATCAGTTCATTTTCTTCGATAAATGGTGGTACGCGCAGTACATAGCCGGTTTCAACAGTGGCTGGCTTTGAATCGCTACCAGAGGTGTCACCTTTCAACCATGGATCAGTCTGGGTAACACGAAGGTTGATAAAGTTAGGCAAGGTTACGCCGATCGGCTTTTCACCGAACAAAAGTACAGCAACCTTGGTGTTTTCAAGCAGGAAGTTCTTGGCATCACCAACCGCATCTTCTTCCATCACAACCTGCTCATAACTCTGCTGGTCCATAAAGGTATAATGGGTGCCTTCTTTGTACAAATACTCCATATCGCGTTCATCCATGCCTGCAGGTTCAAAGCTTTCACCAGAACGATAGGTACGATCAAGGGTGGAGCCACTAATCATATTTTTCATTTTGCACTTGTAAAGGGCTTGCCCTTTGCCAGGCTTAACAAAATCAAAAGAGGTCACCACATAGGGATCGCCATCAAGGATAAGCTTGGTACCCTTTTTTAAATCAGCAACAGACAACATAAATACAATCTCCTTTTATATCAAATAGATATAACAACATAAAACCCATGCGCTGCGTAGGGCAGCAAGCATGAGTTCAGTGTTGTTGTGTGTGTAAAAGGTTGTTATTTGGCTCGGTAGGTGATCCGGCCACGGGTAAGGTCGTATGGAGAAAGCTCAACCGTTACCTTGTCGCCAGGCAAGATTTTGATGAAATACTTGCGCATTTTACCGGAAATATGAGCCAGTACAATATGGTCGTTTTCCAGCTTGACCCGAAACATCGCGTTCGGCAACGGCTCAATGACTGTGCCTTCAACTTCAATTGCTTCTTCTTTGCTCATGCAGCTGGTTGCTCCTTTGTGTGCTCTATCTGAAGTGCGGCGTTACACTACCGGTATTCCGTGTGATTTGCAAGCCTTATATCAAAATGGCCTATACAGGACCTTGATATAAAATGCCCATAAGCTATATTATGTAAAGTACATGGTGAGCTTATGGCGCGTCCAAATAAAATACTGTTACTACTCTCAACCAAAGAACTCGAAAGACTTGAGCTTCTTCAAACGTCGTTTCAAAACACCTCAACCCGTAAGGTTTCTAAATCCGACATTCTCCGTCGTGCTCTTTTTGCACTTCCATATCAGAGGCCTCTTTTATGAAATCTCAGGCCTCCAAAAACACCTCCACAAGCCGGACCGGACTAGTAATACGGTCCGGTAGTCCGTTTTTCCGGAAAATGTCCGTTAACTGCACCCCTCTTAAGCCTGTCCTTTTTGGGGGTGTCCGTTGATCGATTGGGCAACCATTCTTTTCCCTGATCTCTACATCGACTTGGAAGTCGGTTCTGTCTGCCGTTTCCGTCCTGATGGTGAGATCGAGCAAATGACAGAGCTAGGCTTTGACATCCGCTGGAATGAAGGTTCCTTCTCTGAAAACACCAGAATCCGCAACACAACTCGCGGCCTTGTCATTGATGGTAACCCTAGCAAGTGGCTTCAGGGTCATAACCTCTTTGGGCGTGACAACTGGGAGATTGTTGCTCGGTGGATTAACGACATAGCGAAACGCCTTAATAACATCTCAATCATTCGTGCCTTTGAACTCGGTCAATACAACGTCAGGCGTATTGACATTACATATAATTTTTCAGTTCCCGACGTTGACACCTACCTACTGGCTATCAAACAGTTTGCCCATGGTCGCTACGGCATACCCACGGCAAACAAAGGAACAACCGTCTACTTCAACCAGAACTCAAAACGATCATCTGTCAAGTTCTACAACAAAGCCAAAGAAATTAACGTTCATCCATTTAATCCATCACGAATCGACAAAGAACAAGAATCCATCCTGAGAACCTACGCATACGACCTTTTACGCTGTGAAGTAGTCCTTCGCGGCAAATACCTTGATGACACTTATGGAAACCAAATTGATTGGGAAAACTTCAACTTTTACGCAGCTTGGAAATCACGACTAGACAACATCACATTCCCTACATCTGTTGAATTGAGGCACGACGATATGAACGATCTAAATGGAAGGCAAAAGCTCATTTACTCAGCTTGGCGCAACGGTGAGAACATCAAGTCCATGTACAACAAAAGTCAATACTACTCTCACCGTAAATTCTTCCTCCAGTTTGGGATTGATATTGCCACGCCTGCTCCTGCTGCTGCTCAGTGCAAAATCATCCCGCTGTTCAGGCCCGTTGAAGCAATCGCCAAGCCTATCCCTGAAGAAGCATATAAACTGCGCCTCGTTGCGTAGATACCAAACCCTGAAAGGCAAAACACCATGTCAAACGGACAAGAAAAACAGATCATCATCGAAGAAATGAAACTTACCGGTTTCTATGTTGGCTCACAGATCAGCAAGAAAACAGGCCAACAGTTCGTAACCCTCCTGAGCGGTGGTAAACAGATCAAATTCAGGGCTTTATATCCATCTCCTGATGCTAATCGTCTTATTCCTGGCACCATGACAACCGCCCACATCAAAGACGTTGAATTCATCATGTCTGATTACAATTCAATGTTTATCGGCTCTCGTGAATTTAAAGTTTCTTCTGCAAAAGCTCCGGCTGCCCCGGCTGCTGCTTAAGAGGTCAACCATGTCCATTCGCACCTGTGACGTCTGCGGCTCTATTCATCACACACAAGACCCTGAAGATCAGGAAGTTGTCATTTGTCCTGACTGTGAAGCTTGGGCCTTTTCCATGGGTGTTGAATAATGGATTTCCCTGTCCTCCAGATCACTGGCAACGTTGTTTTTGACTATTTCTTTACACTGGTCTTTGCAATGGGCTGCGTATCTGTTGGCCCTACACTGATATTCAGACTGTTCAGGAGTTAGATTATGCCAGAGCAACTCGTTCCGTATCTACACCAGACAAATTACGACTACCTTATGGGTCTTGCTGGTTTGATTTCTGGTGCTCTTGTCTGGATGATCTGGAGTAAAGGCATATGACCATATCACTTGATTTAACCGGTTACTGGCTTTCAGTTACGACCATTTCGGTCGTATTGGCTGGTGCTTGGGGGTTTCGGCGCGTCAAATCCCTGATCTCTAGCCGCTAACTATGCCCATGGGCAAATAAACCAAAGGAGTTTCACCCATGAAAAAACTGTCTGTTGTCCTCTCCGCTGTTGCTGCAACCGCTGTTGCTGCCGCCCCTTCGTTCGCTGCTTTGTCTGCTGCTGATCAGACAGCTATTCAGGCTGGTATTACTGGTTCTGATGCTGTCTTCTTTGCAATCGGCGGTACTATTCTTACCGTTCTTGCCGGGATCTGGGGTTTTAAAAAGGTTCAGTCTCTGATGGGCCGTTAAATCATCAACCGGCGGGGGGCTTCGGCCCCCTTCCTTATTGGGGCAAGTATGAAGAGATCCTTTAAAATTTCAATCTTTGTAGCTCTCACTATTTCCATCTTTACTGCCTTTAAAGCGTATGCATCTTTGCTTATGGGTACTGCCTTTATTATTCTCGGCGGTATCATATCCATGACTATTTTTGCCGGTGGTGCTGCAACCTTTATATCTTCTCAACAAGGTGTCTACCCTCGCGGTGGAATTTATGGTTCTGGTCAAACACCCGGTCAAACGGTTGTTACTCCTGGCGGTAATATTGGTAGATCGTCAACTGTTCAATGGATCGATGTTAGAGACATTGATATGTCAACTCTATCACCTAGAATCAAACAGGTCGATGTATCTATAAAAGCCGGTTTACAAAAGCTCATGGATTCTGCAAAAGGTAACCCTTCAAAATATCCAAAGATTGCTGCTGCTACTTTGTCTCCCTCTTATACTGACTTGCCTATTGGTACTGTTATGTCAGCCGGAGGATTACGTTATAAAATTACTGGTTCTTCTTCTATCGGATCTCGGTTTTGTGGATCTTCTAAACCTACATCCCCTCCTGTCTATGCTGGTGGGTATTACTATACAGATTATTCTTCTAGTTCTGTTCTTAATTGTTCACCTCCTTATTCTGGCTTTGTAACTATGATATATCCTGCTGTTCAAACAAATGATCCTTTAAGTAATTTGCCTACTACTCCTTCTTCCATTTCTGAGTTCGCTCAGAAACTTGCAAATTCTTCTAGTACCATTCTTGCACCTGCAAACGTTTTTTCTGATTATTACGGTGAAATAGATGATTATATAAAAAACAATCCTGGCTCCGTATCTGTTATAGCCTCTGATAACCCGACTCAAGTTGATACGGGCACTCTTGCCACCCTTCCAACTCCAGCAACTCAAGCGCAAGTTAGTGCCGCTTCTGCACTTGCTCAAGGTGCAAACGCAACTGCCGCTGCTAATAACGCCGTTGCTGTTGCTCAAGGTAATTACAATGCCAATCCTACACCTGAAAACGCACAACGGCTTGCCAATGCTCAAGCTGCCGCCGCTGCTGCTGCTGCACGTCAAGCAGAGCTACAGCGCGAGTTAGACAACCTTGATCCTAATGAGGTTGAGGACGCCGGTGATACTGCCTTAACCGGTTTAGGTGACAACGAATATGACGGCACTTATGAACAGCCAGAAAAAAAGGGGCTTCTTGGCCTATTACAGGGGTTTGTTGCATCCAGCCCATTAACCAGCATGGTTAGGTCTTTCACTATTAGTACGTCTAGCACTGAATCAACCCTATCCGCTGGCACTATATACGGTAAAGAGTTGAATTTTTCTTTTTCACGATGGGAACCTTTTCTCCGTCTTTGTGGTGCCGCACTGATAATAATCGCTCACGGCTTTGCTGTTATGGTCGTGGTCAGGGGGTGGTAAATGCCTGCTATATTTGCTGCATTGATTAGTTTTCTCGGCTCTGCTGCGTCAAAAATCTTTGCCGACAAGGTTGTTGGCTGGATTGCTCTTAAGGTCTTGCTTACTGGCCTGATGATTCTTGTGCTGCCGATTGTTCTTAATAACTTTCTGTACGAAGTCATTGAAACAATCATGGGCTTTGCAAACCAGCAACAGGCCGGTGCTGGCTCTCTTAATGGTGCCATGTCTTTTACTGGTTTCACTGCTTGGTTGCTTGACTGCTTCCAGATCCCCGCCGCCTTCTCTGTCCTGGTGTCTGCTTTGATCCTGAGAGTTACTCTTCGGATGATTCCTTTTGTGAGGATATGAAATGATCTCTATCGTCTCAGGTGTTCCAGGTTCCGGCAAAAGCTATTATATGGTTAACTACCTTTCAAAATTCTATACCTATGACGAATTCTACAAAGAATTTCACATCAAGGAAAACATTCTTGTCATATCGAATATTGATGATTTACGTGTTCCTCATCTTAAACTTGATTCACCATTTCTGATTGGTGATCCTGAAAACGGCATTGAAGGAAAATACTCAATCCTTGATTTTTTCACCGTTTCCAATTTTCAGAAACTTATGGAAATAAAGCGGGTTAAAAACATTATTCTGCTTATAGATGAATCACAGAAACTATTCCCCCGTGACTTTAAGGATAAAGATGTCCTTTATTTCTTCCAGTACCACCGCCACCTCGGCGTTGACATCATTTTAGGCTGTCAAGATCACCTTGATTTGTCCAGGTCCATCTTGGCATTGCCTGAATGTATTTATCAGGCTGTTCCACGATCTAAAGCTATTGCCGGTGCTTTTCGATACCACGTCACTGATCGGCGCGGCAAACACATGCGCACTCAGACGTTAAGGAAAAGACAGGCCGTATTCTCAGCTTATAAATCTTATTCATCAGATGAAATTCAGAAGCCTAAAAATATAATAATGCATTGGATTATTATATTTTGCGTCTTTATGACTGTCGGTGGTTTGCTGTTTAAAACTGCTGTTGCCGGTATTCGTGCCAAATCTGAGAAACATAAACAAGATCCCTCAAAGCCTGTTGCAAGAACTGTTATCCCTGAACCAATGAAGAACATATCTTCAAGTCGTATTAATCCTGCTTTAACAGCTTTCTCGCCTGTATCATCATCAAAGATGTCTCAACCTGTTTCAGTTCAGGGATCAAACAATCTTTCTGGCTTTCTTCCTCCATATACTGAGCCTCAAAAACCTGCTGTCTCAAAATCCGCCCCCCTACCCGCTTCAACCATTGAATCTGTCCACAATCGGGCAGTCCCCCAGGATGCTGCTGAACTGTCCCTCAACGAGCGCAAAACGTCGTTGTCGGTCTATTATGTATGGAGGAATAAAACTGATTCCGGCATGACTGACGACATAGCAAACATCCCGGTCGATGCAACCTACAAGCGTTATCGTGCTACTTGGTAGTTGAGGCCACACATGGCGGCGCATGCCGTCAACGTGTGGCCGCTTTTACACGGTGCCGATTAGGCACCGCAGGCTGAACCCGATAGGGTGAAGCGTGGGGGATATCATGCGGTTTTTGATTTTCGTTTTCCTGCTTATAGCGTCTCACAGTTGGGCTCTGAGCACATCACTTAATATCCCCACTATAACCGTTAGCACCAGCGGCGATGCGTTTTGGATAGCTCAGGATGTTTACAGCCATGATGGTGCTCAGTCTGCTGAAAGCGGTCTGATTCAGGACATGCAGCGTTCTACAATTGAATTTTATATCATTGGGCCTGTTCAGGTTGGTTACTGGTGGAAGGTTTCAAGTGAATACGCATGGGATAGGCTTAATTTCTATATTGATGGAGTTTTTCAAAAATCTATTTCCGGCGAGGTCGATTGGAATCAGCAGATAGTAAACATTCCTCCAGGTGAACACAAGTTGAGCTGGTCATACGAAAAAGACAACAACCTTTCATTCGGCCTTGATCGTGCTTGGCTTGATGAAATTACCTTTTCTTTTTCCTCTGACGTCTCCCGGATCAGCATTGCCGGCAACCTCTTTCCCTCTTTTGCTGTTGCCTACACTCTTGCAGCTCCTGACTCTATTATGCTTCTCAACGATGTTGATCTTCAGGAAGATGTTACCACCACCAAAGACCAAACAATCACCCTTCAGGGTGGTTATGATCGCTCGTTTGCCTCCAGATCAGAAGTCAACTCAATAATCCAGGGCGTTGTCACCATTGAACAGGGTACAATCATATTCGATGGTGTAACGATCAGGTAATCGGAATTTTGTTGCATAACGTTTGATAGGCTTTGCCTATCTTTAGTTATGCGACATAACTTCCGGCTGTGGAAATGGCGTGTCATAGTTTTCTGGGTAAAACTCAAATTCTTCGTATACTTCCTCACCATGAAATAATCTTGATGCGATGCTTCTTAATGCTAGTAGCTCACCAAATAATGTCATTCTATCGTCACTATATCCTATTGGGTTGCTGTTAATCAGGTGTGCCGATAATGCTGTTTTTCTCATTGCCTCGATAACGTCTTGCTTTTTCATGGTCATTTCCCCTTTACCTTCCTTAGATTCTGAGCCCTTGATGTGATTCTGTTTTTCAATGTGCGGTTTTTCTATTTGCTTTTCCGTTCCTTGAGTTCTTCGCCCCTTCACCCTAAACAGGGGTAAGAACTCAAGGAACGGAAAAGCAAATGCACATTGATAAACTACTTCAGAGCGGCATGCTTGCCGCTCCTGCCGCAGTGCATGAGCTGTAGATCTGAAGAGAAACGAAGGAATGACAAAGCGTAGCGGTCACGTAGCCAGGTCAAAGCGCAAGCGTAAAAAATTTGCGTCTCTTAAATTTTTTTGAACTGGTGGAGTGATTGGCGTGACGTAGTTGATCGGAAGATCGGAGGTGAATGAAACGAGGACCTTGATTATAAGCCCGGCTTTATGGGCTTACTAATTCCATCTGATTACTTTTCTGTTCATGTCCAGGGTGTAATGGAAGTTTTTTAAAAAACTCATTCCCAATAACCCTTGATGGTCTTTCTGTCCTACCTGCTGCATGATTCTGATTTCAAAATCTCTTGCTACTGCTGTCCCAACAGAAACTGAATCAACTGTTCCGGCCAGCTGTTGCACCTGGCTTCCGTTGGCCAGTGTTGCATAACCGCTTCTGATGTTGTTCAACCTGATCCCTTGCACTGCATCTTGATAAATCATAACTCCTGTTGCTCCTGTATCCAGAATCAAAAGAAGTTCCCTTTCAACACCTGCACTTCTTATCTTTACAGGAACATAGACACGATCTCTTTCAGCGATAATTTGTGTCTCCCTTCCCTGCCCCTTCAGAACTTCAAACTTTCCACCTGTAGAGGTTCCGTTCCAGTTTTTAGCCTCTGCCCCTCTAGGGATACTCGCACTATTATCTGTAAAGGCTATATTCCCGTTTTTATCTTTGTACTGGTAATAATCCCCTGCACTCGCTTGCTGCTGGGGTATGTGCTCCATTATCTGACGAGGCTGATCTTGTTCTATGGGTTCTTGATTTGGTGGGGGTGGTTGGTTGGTGTCTGGTTTTGCCATTGGTATAAAATAAGGATCTGAAACCCTGCTTGTATCGCCAAACACCCACCTTACGGGGGTGTAACCTTCTTTAGAAAATAAGACATACATAATTCCAGTAACCACCATAACTACTACGGTTATTAGTATGTAACCTGTATCGCTACTCCCCTCAGTAATTTTTGGTGGTCTTGAAGGCCCCTTACCTGCTTTGAACTCCAATTATGCTGCCCTCCTTAATTCCCCTTCTTTTCCTATCTCAGCAAGCCGTTTTTCCTTTTCAGCGATGCGGAGAATATCCTCTTGCGCCGCTGGGTCTAAGCTCTCCATGATCTGTGCTACGGCCTCAATCTTTGGATTATTGAACGGCTTTCTTTCGCCAAAGTATGCTTCCATTAGTTTAACCATGTATTTTGTTGGCCTTCTTTTTCCTGAAAGTATTCCTGAAAGTGTTGCATCAGAAATGCCCAATATTTCACATATTTCTTTTTGTTTTAATCCGCAATTTTTTATAGTTTCGATTATCATAAATTTTCACCGTGAAAAAATAGTTTGACAACAATCAAATGTGAAAATATATATCTTCCATGTTCCACATTATCCCGTCACATATTTCCCGTCTTGATTACTCCGTGGTTTCCACTGACGGCGATCTGTTGACTATTCAATTTCAGGTTCCTTCAGCCTTTGCTGCAACCCTTCCAACCCTCTTACGTTCCCTGGCTGAATCATTCACTATGATGGGCCAGAAAGCCAGAGTTGCTCAGGCCACCGCTCGCGCTCGTGATCCTGAGTTAATCAAGCAGCGTGAAGAAGAAAGACTCAAAGCTGATCAGACTATTTTACACCGTTTTGATCGTTTTGTTTTGTCTGGCATGAATAACCGTGAGGCCATTCGTGCTACTCGTGATTATTTCAATTCACGTGGTTTATCAACCACGTCTTACATTATCGAACTTACTGTTCGGCAATACGGCAGATTAAGCAAAAAGAAAAACGGTTTGATTATATCATCAAACCGTTTAGAGGCAAAAGGCAATAAAAACAAATCTTTGTAACTTATTGTAATTATTAGCTATATTATGTAAAGTACGATCAGCTTCTGACTATTTCTGCTAACCTATTGCAATTATTGATACTGAATATAAACCGGCTTGGGATTCAGTTTAAGTAGATCCTGGGGAACCATGAGTGGATCGCCCTTCTTTGTGTCGTTGTGATAGAATAATTTAAATCCGGTAAACTGGACCGGTTCAGCAACAATATAATCCTTGTACGAATCACGTTTCAACCAGGGGGCTCCCCAACCATCCATATGCATAACAATCTGCACTTCACGACGCAGAACAATCTTGTCTGCATTCGTGACACCATTACGGGTAAAACGATGTACAGTAAAAACCTTAGGCGGCAGTTTATATTTTTGTACCAGGTCTTTAAGATAGTTACTGGCGAAGTTAATATCAGCAGCATCATAGGTGCCGATTTTTTTGCCAGGTTTTACCTTGCTGGAAATCAGGTTGAATTCTGGGTCAATACCCAGGTGAACATCAGGATTTTTAAGTATCCATTCAAATTGAGGTAAAACAGTACGAATATCATCATGACCGGTCTGGATATCAATAAACAGAACGGCTCCTGCCTCTTTTGCCCAACCATAGACCTGGTTTATCAGGTCATTGGTCATAAACAAGCGGTATTTCCCTGCCTTGCCTGGTGCCCCTTGGGCAACAACAGCAATCAGATGTAAAGCAGGTTGGACCGGCATGCTTGGATCAGCTTTTTCCCATTTTACAACCTCTGCCTTGAGACGCTTAATCATCTCATCCTTGGGGAATTCACCCAAGGCGCCCATACGCTTTGAAAGTGGATTGCCGTAATAGGCCACTATCCGTTTTTGAGGCACTATGGAGCCAGCCAGAGGGGTTGGATATTTTTTAGGCCAGCCTTTGCGACGTGCAAATTCAGGATCTTCACCGGCGTTATATTTGATCTTGGCAGCCCTGGCAGAACTAATCTGTGACTGGGTAGGCAGTTCTGAACCAATGCAGCTGCTTCGCTGGTCAAACCCCTTGGGTTGAAGAGGTTTACCAGCAGCACTGTTACTTGAAGATGCAGCCTGTACAACCTTCTGTGCAGGAGATACATCTGCTGATTTATTCTGATCCTGACAGGCGGTGAGTGTAACTGGAATCAATAAGGACAGGGCGAAAAATGAGATCTTCAGCTTCGGGGGCAATAAATAGTTTGTACACAGCACCGCAGATAACTCCAACATAATAAATTTGCACAGAAAAGCCGCAACACCGGAAGCGTTGCGGCTGACCTGAGATGATTGTTTAATAGCATGAAACGTTAAAAAAAGGCAACATAAGAAGAGTTACAGACTGCGTTTATCAATAACCCGTTGTGCCTTGCCTTCATGACGAGGAATACTATTGGGTTCTACCAGTTTAACCGTGGCACCAACTCCAAGTGCTGAATGAATCCTGCGTTCTATGGATTCAAGGAAAGCCCGCTGTTTCTTCATCTCATCAAAGAAGATATTCTCAGTAACTTCAATGTCAATTTCAAGAATATCAGTGGTGCCGGTTCTCTGCACAATCAACTGATAATGTGGTTCACATCCTTCAATAGAAAACAGAATTTCTTCAATCTGTGACGGGAATACGTTAACACCCTTGATGATCAGCATATCATCGCTGCGGCCCATGGTCTTTTTCATACGGGCCAAGGTTCTGCCACAGGCACAGGGCTCATAGATCAGACTGGTGATATCACGGGTTCTGTAGCGGATCATCGGAAAGGCTTCTTTGGTCAGACTGGTCAACACCAGCTCACCAACACTGCCGGGTGGCAGTACGTTACCGGTTTCAGGATCAATAATTGAAGGTTTTCAGTAAACCACCGGCTCTGCCGGTGAGACTTGAAAAGGCTCTGCCGTTCCAGCGATAGTTCCTCCTGAGGAAAGCCCCTAAAGGCAATCAACAGGAGGAACTGCCATGCGAGAGTGGCAAAGTTTAGCCCATGTAAAATGGGAGTGCAAATATCATGTTGTGATCGTGCCGAAATACCGTAAGAAGGTTCTTTACGGCAGGCTTCGAGGAGAAGTTGGCAAAATCATCCGTCAGTTATGTCGGCAGAAGGAAGTTGAACTTATCGAGGGTCATGCCATGCCTGACCAC
>NZ_FUWR01000035.1 GCF_900167465.1 Trichlorobacter thiogenes
CTATCACCATCGAAACACTGTACTTCGGTGGAATACTCAACACCAGATGGATGTGGTCAGGCATGGCATGACCCTCGATAAGTTCAACTTCCTTCTGCCGACATAACTGACGGATGATTTTGCCAACTTCTCCTCGAAGCCTGCCGTAAAGAACCTTCTTACGGTATTTCGGCACGATCACAACATGATATTTGCACTCCCATTTTACATGGGCTAAACTTTGCCACTCTCGCATGGCAGTTCCTCCTGTTGATTGCCTTTAGGGGCTTTCCTCAGGAGGAACTATCGCTGGAACGGCAGAGCCTTTTCAAGTCTCACCGGCAGAGCCGGTGGTTTACTGAAAACCTTCAATTATCCGGCATACCTCTCCTCCTCCTTGTTCATCGCTCATGAAAATGAAAGCATGCATGATCTCAGTGTAACCTGAAAACAGAATCATGCAAGCGACAGTAGCGTAACGAGGCCAGCAGATCATGCAACTGTTTTCTTGACAAAAGCGATGTAAGAAGTAATGATTCTTACCAAGTAATAGAGAAACGGAGTACTCGCGTGGCAACTTCCTGTACCCAGCAGCAACAAGAACAGATGATGGAGCAGTTTGTAACTGCCTGCAGAGACGCCGGCCTGAAAGTCACCCATCAACGTACAGAAATCTACCGTCAGCTGATCAATCAGCCTGATCACCCGACCGCCGAGACACTCCACAAGCGCTTACTGGCAACACTCCCGACCATCTCACTTGATACGGTCTATCGCACCCTGACCACCCTGGAGGACAACGGCTTGGTTTCCCGTATCCAGACTGCTGAAAGCCAGGCCCGGTTTGAGGCAGTGTATGCAGCACACCACCACCTGATTTGCAGCCGCTGCAAGCGTGTTGTTGACTTTCAGTGGCCTGTTGTTGATACGCTGGAGCCACCTGCCGATGTCGCTGACTGGGGACAGATAGACTCAAAAACCATCGTCATGTATGGGGTTTGCAATACCTGCTCCAACCGCTGACGGCCCGCAAACAGCACCTATTCTCCTTTATCAATTTTCCTGCTTTCAAATAATCGTTGACATATTTTCTCTACCCAGCTATTGATAACAAAATTCATTTGCAAGCAAGAAAGGAGCAGCCATGGGCTCATATCAATCAGCCAGACAACAGACCAGAGTACCCATCACGCATGTCACCCCAGAACTGCTTGCAAAATATGTATCACCAGTTGATTGCCTGACAGCGCATCTGATGCTGGAGTGTTCTGAAGTGCTGGCCGGGGTTAAACCGGCCAACCTTGTTTCGCTGGTTAACAGGACCAGACCCTGTGGCAGGAATCTGTACCACCTCTGGCAGGACCATCAACAACAGATTGCCTACAGACTTGGCAAACTTGAGTTTATTGTGCTCAAGACCAAACCAAACGCCTTGCTGCTGTTGTGCTTTAACCGCAAACAGCTGGAACAGCAGCTGTCTCACGCCGGTATCCGCACACTGCTTCACAAGGCTGGTTACAAACCCCAGGCCTGCCTGGACGAACTATTTGATCTGCTGACACAGCGGATTATTGAGCATGACTGTTTCCCCCATGAGATTGGCCTATTTATCGGCTACCCCCCCAAGGATGTGGCTGCTTTTATGGGATTGGTGAAACTGCCGTTTACCTGCCAGGCACTCTGGAAAATCTACGGTAACCCGGCGCACAGTCTGCGTCTGGCAGAAGACTACCGCTGCTGCCGACAACGTATGGGTGCCATCCTCGCCACCGGTAACCGGCAGATGCTTGAGATTAAAGATCCTGAACATCCCTTTTTTCGTCAGAATAATGATATCGATTTTCATCTTCTTCACTAGCCTGCAGCGACTAAATGCGTACGATCTGGAAAGGAGGTGCAGACCTACTATGGAAAAGCGGATCATTACCAGTACAGATCTGTTCGGCAAACTGCAGGAAATTGTCATCATGCACGCGGATGAAGAATACCGCCTGAGAATAACCAGTAACAACAAGTTAATCCTGACCAAGTAGTCAACTCTTTCTAACCTCTCAAGCCAGCCACAGGCGTACTTCTACGCCGCGCAGCCAGCCAGAGACAACTCTCCCAAGGAGATTGTTTATGTCTGCACTGCGTTCAACCACGCTAGCCCTTTCATTCACCCTCGTTACCGCCGGTACTGTTCTGGCTGGCCCGCTACTTGCCACCGATGATGCCGGTACGGTTGATTTCGGCAAGGTTGAGATCGAACTGAACAGCTCCTACGGCTATGACAAGCATACCGTGGACGGTTCCACCACCAAAACCACTACTGCGGACGGAGAAGTCAAGATCACCACCGGGCTCTTCAAGGATCTGGGGATCTCTTTGGCCATTCCCTACCTGTTCAACGAGCGCAGCAATGTTGATAGCGATATCTCAAATGTTGACGGCTTTGGCGACATGACCCTGGAAGTGAAATACCGGTTTGCAGAGCTGGCCGGTATTAATCTGGCGATTAAACCCAGTGTGATTGTGCCCACCGGTAAGTACAGCGCCGACCTGTCTGAAGGCCGCTGGCAGTTTGGCAGCACCCTGATCGCTACCAAAGAGTTTGAAGATGGCACATATGCCCTGCATGCCAACCTGGGCTACGAGTACCACCACTACCGTGAAGATGACGGTTCTCAGCGCAGAAACCTCTGGTCCGGCTCCATTGCCGGTGAGGCTGAAGTTGCCAAAGGGCTGTTTGCAGTCGCTGATTTCGGTCTGGCCACCAACCCTGATAAAACCTCAAACGAGCTGCCAGTCTATGCCCTGACCGGACTGCGTTATGAAATCAATGATCATCTGGATATTGATGCCGGTATCAAATTTGGTCTGACCAGGCCAGAAACTGACGTAACTGCGCTGTATGGACTGGTGTTGAAATTCTAACACCTGATTGCCGCAAAAGAACGCAAGGAACACAAAGAATGAAATTGTTTTCTCTTTGAGATCTTTGTGATCTTTTGCGGCCGTCTACCAGGGCGGCAGATTCCTGGGACTGGGAGGCTAAGATGGGACTGTGGGATAGTATACTGATGATTGCAATTGCGGGAGGAGCCATCTGGCTCCTCTATCGCTCACTCTGGAAGAAAAAGGGATGTTGCGGCAGTGATGGTTGCGGAGGAAACTGTACTCATTGATCAACGTGAACAAACACGTAACTATATCCATCCTGTTTCGTCTCTGTGAGATTGAGCTTTTTTGCTCTTTATCACATCTCAAAACCACCACTCAAAATGAACTTTTTGAGTAAGTCAACAGTTTTCATGTTCACCTTAAACGGTGGAATCGCCAGCCCCTCCCGTTCTTCAAAAAACTTTCTGGCTTTTTCTTTGTCTACAGAACCCTTCAACTCATCAAACCGACCGTATTGATTAAGGTTCGTTTCCGTCACTCCTGCATTCAACAGGTTTCTCAGCTTTGACCCATCCAGCCCGAAGGTCTGAATAAGAGCGTTGATCTGTTTGTCTTTGGCATTGGCCCGGTAGCGCGTTATCTGCTCGCGGATTGTCAGACCTGCCGACAGGTCGGCATCACCGCGCTGCACATCATTCAAAAAGATCGTGGCAAACTTCTGTTCTTCCTGGGTCAGGTAGGCAAAGGATTTATGCACCTCGTCCAATGTCTGCCGCACCTCGTCCGGATCAACCCCAGGCTGCTCAAGCATTTTCAGGTATTTATCAAACCTGCTATTCATGTAATCCGCATCTATCTTGCCGGTATCTATCTCGGTCAGATAACCGTCAATTTCATACGGAACATCATCCAGCCCCCCACCGCCTCCTCCTCCACCGGTAAACAGCTCTTTGTACCGCAGGGCTAACACCAGGTAACTGTTCTCATCAAAGGCAAGATCAATGACCGTTGCGGCATTATCCGGATCATTATCAAAGATGTAGCGAGAGCGGCTCCAGACAAATCGCTGGATCTTGGCAGCTTCCAGATGAGCGTTAAATGCGCGGAAGAGCTTGGCAAACTTTCCCCGTTCGGTCAGATCATCGGGAAGTTTGGTAAAATCTGGCACACCTGCCCTGCTGAACAGCGTAGTAATCTCCTCAAAAATGGCATTCATTTTTTTCAGATTCTCGTCCAGACGCTCAACAAACAGACCCAACGGCTTATCACCGGAATAAAGCTTAACCGCCTTGTTAATATTCTGCTCCATGGTATGGGGCAGACGGTAATAGCGGATCGTGCCAAAGGGCTTGTCCGGGCCAAACAGGCGATTGGTACGGGAAAAGGCCTGAATAATGTTCTCAAAGCGCAACACCTTGTCCATATACAGGGTGTTGATCCATTTGGAATCAAAACCGGTCAGCATCTGATCAACCACAATCAACAGATCCAGCTGCTGCTCCGGGCTGTTTTCTATACGTATGTGGGGCTTCTTGTGAGCCAAGCGGGCAGCGATATCCCTTTTAAACTCTGCATGTGTAGGGATGGAAAAATCCCGCCCGTAGCGTTGGTTATAATCCTCAATAATTTCAACCAGTCCATCTTCTTTGCCTTTCGCCCCGCCGTTGTTGTCGATAGTCGAGTCAAAGAGAGCGGTGATTTTCAACTCCGGCTTTTGGGCCTTCAGCAAACGATAATAGGCAATAGCCTCCGGTATGCTGCTGGTGGCAAAAATAGCGTGGAATTTACCGCCCTGGCTTAAGGTGACCCAGTTTACAACGATGTCCTCAACCACCTTCTGCTGATGCTCATCACGCTCATACTGGCTTTGGGGCAGGTAATCCTCAATCCCTTTGACGTATGCGCCGGAAGCTTCAGTGAAACCGGCCATTTTCAGGTCACGCAGAAACGTGTTAAAGACCTTCTTCTTTTGGGGATCGGCCAGGGCCTCGGCTTCATCCTTCGCCTTTGCCTGCTCAAGCGCCACTGCTACCCGCAGATCCCTGTCCTTGTACGTCAACACCTTGTAGGGATCAAACCCCAGCACGTTCTCATCTCTAATCCCGTCGGCAATGCTGTAACGATGCAGCTCATCCCCGAAAACCGTAGCAGTCGTGCTTTGCTTCTTCTGGTTTTCTTCATGGATCGGCGTGCCGGTAAAACCAAAGAAAAGTGCCAAAGAAAAGGTGGTTTTAATGGTATCCAGCATATCCCCGAAGGTGGAGCGGTGGGCTTCATCAATAATAAAGACTATTCTTTTGGCGTTCATCAACTCAATGTCATGGGCGTTCAAGCCATCGGCATCGCTGTAGATGTTGCTCATTTTCTGGATAGAGGTAACGATCAAGGTATCTGCCGGATCAGCACTTTTCAGTTTGGCAACCAGCACACCGGTATTCTCGGTGGCTTGAACGCTTTCGTGCTCTTCGGCAAAGTTCCGGTATTCCCGCAGCGACTGGCTGCCAAGCTCGATCCGGTCCATCAAAAACAGCACCTTGTCAGCATCCCTTGAATTGGCTATCAGTTGCGCTGACTTGAAGCTGGTCATGGTCTTGCCAGAGCCGGTGGTATGCCAGACATAGCCGCCCCGCCCGGTGTGACACTGCCAATCCAGCTTGGAAACACGATCCGAAATGGCGTTGGCTGCGTAATACTGGTAGCTGCGCATCACCTTCAACACACCATCGGAATCATCTGCCACCGTATAGAAGCCGATCAGCTGATGGGCCATGGGAATCGAAAGGAGTTTGTCGGCAATCTGTTGCCAGTCATTGACCGGTTCGTTATTAAAGTCAGCCCAGTGAAAATAGAAATCCTTGTTAAACCTCCCATCAGGGCCGGGATTGGCAAAATAGACCGTCTCTTCCGGCTCCATGGCAACAAAGATCTGGATCAGGGAAAACAGGCCGGAAAAGACCCCCTCGCCTGCGTACTTTTCAATCTGATGACAGGCCTGGCTGACAGACACGCCGCTTTTCTTCAGTTCGATATGTATCACCGGCATACCGTTAATCAGCAGCAGTAGATCACCCCGACGGTCACTCATAATTTTTGATTTTGTGGGGAATTGGGGTTGCCGGACGATTTGATAGCGGCTCTGGCCGGCGGCAATCTCCCGCCGGTCGTATATCTTCAGGCTGACCTGATTCCCGAAGTGCAGGGTATCATGGGGGTTGTCCCTGGTTATGGAGACGGTCTTGCCGTTAATGAAGCCGTTCAGCTTCAAAGGGGTACGCAGGTTGATAATCTGCTCCAGAATCTGCTGCATTTCGCTATCGGTAAGCGGATAGTCCCCCAGGCGGTCAACATCACGGTTATTGTCATACAGGATGTTAGCCCAGTTTTTGATCAGATCCTGTTCAGTGGGATAGGTGATAACATCCTGCTCCCAGCCTTTGTGGGAAAGAATCTCCACCAGTGCGTCTTCAAACGCGCTTTCTTTGGTAAAGGTCACTACTCTTCTCCCCCCAGATCAGCGGTTTTATACAACAGATACCCTTCATAAAAATAGCTGGCGTCAATCCCCTTCATATACAAGTTGCGGTCATTGATTTTGTCGGTTAAGGCCTGCTGCAAAAGCACCTTGATTTCGGTATCCTTGACCGGACTGCGCTCCATTGCCAGCAGGTAGTCGTTCTTGTCAACACAGCTCCAGTCAACCACCAGCTTAAGCTGTTTTTTAAGCATCACGTTAAGCCAGATCCGGGTGCTGCGTCCGTTTCCCTCGCGGAAAGGGTGGGCTATGTTCATCTCCACATATTTTTCAATAATCTGATCAAAGGTTGCTTGCGGCATGGCTTCAACGTTTTCAAGAGCTGCCTGCAGATACATGACCGGCACAAACCGAAAGCTGCCCTTGGCTATGTTAACCGTGCGAACCTGTCCGGCAAAATCATAGATCTCTGAAAAAAGATAACGGTGGATTGCGGCCAGGGAGTCCCAGCTTCCGGCCTGCAGGCTGTCCAGCGTGCCATTGGCAAACATCTGGCAGGCTTTGGCCTTGCTGAGCCGTTCTTCGGCGCGGGCCAGCTCCAGCTCGTCGTTCAGACCTAATTTGTTTGGCAGGGTCATTGTTTTTGCTCCTACTGTCGTTTTTTTAGCACCAAAGGCTAACCCCTCCAAACCTCCCCTTGTCAGGGGAGGCTTAAAGGCTTCCCCCCTGACAAGGGGGGATTGAGGAGGGTTGGTTTTTCGCTCATGCTGCAGATCCTTTATTTAAATAAACATCTTTTCCAGGCAGGCCTTTTTGATGTTTTTCAGCTTGTCCAGTTCGCGCTGCTGGAGGGTGATCAGGGAGTCGAGCTTTTGGAAGAAGGTTCCGATTTGGGATTGTTCTGTTTTATTTGTTGGGAAAGTGAACTCAAATAAATCAATATCTTTTGATGAAACATTCGGCTGCGCCCCAGCCACTAAAACTGAATTCAATTGAACAGTAAATAAATCAGAACGAACAATCGTAGAAATCAACGAATAATCAATTTTGCCGGTATTTTTAAAATAACCTACTCGCTGATTTTGATAGACTTTTAAATTTACTCCTTTGGTAAGTACAGCTACTTTACCCGTAGTTGCACCAGACATAGCTAATACTATTGCATTATCTGGCAAAGAAAAACTTTCATCGTCTTCTATTTCTGTATAACGATCAAATTCTCCACCTATTGTACCGTTAGAAAGAATATTAGATATTTTGACTATTGGTATACCATCATTTGTAAACTCATTACTCCGAAAAGCAAAACCACCACGAAGTGGTGTCACCTCCCCCAACGTCCGCCGCTCCCACTTTTCCGTAAACCCCTTGAAGCGGATCTCCGGCAGATCAGCACCCTCTTTGGGAAACATCTTGTGCAGCATGGCTTTTTTTACAACCATCAGCTTGTCATACTTGCGCTGGTGCAGGGTGATCAGGGAGTCGAGGTTTTGGAAGAAGGTGCCGATTTGGGATTGTTCTTTTTCAGGGGGAGCGACCATTATTGCTTTAGAGAGAAGCTCCTCTTTGGTAATTCCTTTGATGGAAGTCCCTTGTACGGAATGAAGTTCACTCTGAATTTTCTTCCAGATTAAGTACGTTGCAAACCAACTATCAATTTTTAATTTGCTTAGTGACAAAAAATCTTGGCTCGTCGAATACTTATAAGGCATGAAGGCCAATTTTCCGACGCCTACACGTGTTACAATTGCAATAGAATTTTCAGGCACAAGTTTTGTCGCAGAAGATTTTATACCCTGTTCAGATATCCCTTTTCGAGGTTCGATATTTGACAGTTGCCCTTCTGGTATATCAGAAGATTGAATCCATGGAATATTTCCATTCCAATAATCAGCTGCAGATGTTCTTGGTGTACCGCCGCCATAATATTCCTCAGCAACGTCTCCCAGCCTCTTCTCTTCCCACTCCCCATCAAACCCCTTAAACCGCAACTCCGGTACCTTGAGCCTGTCTGCCATCTTATTCACCCCGCAGCAACTGCTGAAACTCAGCCAAGCCTTGCAGATCAAATTCATTGCCGGTCAGTTCATCAATCAGGGCGGACAGGCTCTGCTGGGTAGCCTGCATCTGTTCAACCACCCCTTTGTAGGTGGTGGCGTACTTTTCAGCCAGCGTTGTCACCCTGGCAATCAGGAAGGCAATCTCTGTCCGGGGCTGTTGGTACAGGGCAGCAAGCAGGGGGTGAATCCATTTGCGTTCCAGCAGATCGTACACCTGCGGATCGCTTAGCCCTTCAATGGTGGCCTTGGTCTTCAGGTGCAGAGCATCTGCAGCCAGCTTGCGCTGTTTCTTCAGCTCTTTCTCTGCCTTCAGCAGATCATCTGCCTTGATAATCCGAGCCTCGTATGATTCTTCCCCAAAGGTTTCTCCCTTTTTGCTGTCGGACCGCAGCTGTTTGGCTTCCTTGGCCAGTTCTGTGGCCACAAAGCCGTCTTTTTCTTCGTTAAAGCAATCAGCATCCTTTTCTTCTTCGCTAAAGCCTTCAAACTGTTCTTCCAGCTCTGCGGCAATGGCAATAATCTGTCTGTCCAGCTTTTGCAGCGCTTCGTATTCATGCACAAGCAGGGTTTGCTGCACCAGGCTAAAGGGGATTACCCGCCCTATCCAACCATCCTGCAGTTCGTGATCCTTGCCATCCTTTTTCTTGATGACCATGTTTGGATCAACTTTTCTGGTGGCGCTAAAGCCCTCGGTCTGGATGATTTCAAGATCTACGCTGATCTTGCCCCATTCATCATCCAGGGCTTGATAGGCGCTGTAGGGGTCAATCAGGGGAACGGTTGCCAACCGCCTAAAAATATCATCTCCCAGCACGGTTTCTTCCTGAACAATGGAGATGCTCTCCATCTGATCCAGCAGGCGCTGTTTCAGCAGCTGATCAAAACCTTGAAACGCGGTGGCAAACCGGTTGTTGAACTCTGCCACGGCGGCATGTTCGGTAATGGCCTGCTTCAGATCCACTACCTGCAGGCTGGCGTAGGGGCCGTCCAAGCTGGCAAACAGGGTATCCCGCAGACCGGGCAAGGCTTCCCAGTACGGCGCAAGCAGGTCAATCTCGCTCTGAGGGATGCCACCGAACATGGCGGCATGGATGTCCCAGCTTTCAGCGCTTTCCGCTGCATCAACATAGCGGGGGATGTTCAGGTTGTAGCTGTTGCTGCGGATCTCTTCGCGGGGTACCCTGCGGGAATAGGTGGGACGATCAGACCGGCTCAGAACCGTATCGGCAATACGCTTGATGTCCGAGGCCCGCAGTTTGTTGTTTTTGCCAACTTTTTCAAAGCCTTTGGAGGCATCAATAATCAAGGTGTCGGTCTGGTCGCGCCGCTGCCGAAGCACCATGATAACCGTGGGGATGCTGGTGCCAAAGAAGATGTTGGATGGCAGCCCGATAATGGCGTCAATATGGTTGCCTTCAATCAGTTTCTTGCGGATTTCCCCCTCTTCACCGCCACGGAACAGCACACCGTGGGGCAAGACAATGGTCATAATGCCATCCGGCTTTAAGTGAAACAGTTCATGGAGCAAAAAGGCGTAGTCGGCCTTGGATTTGGGTGCCAGGCCAAAACGGGCGTAACGGGGATCGCTTTCCTTGTCGCTGGAATCCCATTTTTGCGAGTAGGGGGGATTGGATACCACCGCATCCACGTAGAGCGGATTGTAGCTGTGGGTCGGATCGGTTTCGTCAAAATAGGGCCAGTCGTCTTCCAGGGTATCGCCGTTGCGGGTAACGATATTGTCCACCAGAATGCCCCGCATAATCAGGTTCATACGGGTCAGGTTGTAGGTGTTCTGCTTCAGTTCCTGGGCGTAATATTTGATGCTGTTGGCATCAAGCATCTGCCGGGAGACGCAGCGGCCAATGTTGATCAACAATGACCCTGAACCGCTGGTTGGGTCGTAGATCTGGATCTCATTCCTGTCCTTTAAATGGTGGGCAACAATCTCGGACATCAGGAGCGAAACTTCGTGGGGGGTGTAGAATTCGCCTGCCTTTTTACCGGCGTTGGCCGCAAACATCCCGATCAGATATTCATAGATAAAGCCCAGGACGTCGTAGTCCTGTCTGCCATCCATGGGGATGTCTTTTATCAACTGGAGCAGGTTGCTGATGGCCTTGGTCTGGGATGCGGCGCTGTCACCCAGTTTACTTAAGCCGGTTTCCAAGGTCTTGAAAATCCCGTCAAACAGCTTCCGGTGGGCCGGGTTGATCAAACGGCTGAAAGCGGACAGAGCATCCCGCACGTTTGAAACATCAAAATCCCTGCCCAGGCTTATCCAGGTGGAAAACAGATCGTTATGGGCGATGAAATAACCGATGTTACTTTTGAAATATTCGACTGTTTCGGCATCATCTTCTGACAACGCCTTGATATCATCTTCTGAGCAGCCCTCTTTTTTGGCGAATTTCAGCAGGTTGTCTGAAAGGTATTTGTAAAAAATAAAGCCGAGAATGTAATCCTTGTATTCGTTGGCCTCTATCTTGGAACGCATCTGGTTGGCCGATTCCCAGATCTTTGCAGCCAGTTGTTGCTTGTTCATACCGTGGTGTTCCTCTCAAAACTGAAATGCATTGGTTTACCTCCCAGAGGCATCAGGCAGGGGGTGCAAAACCTGCCGCTCAACTGGCTCATAGCAATAGCTTCAGGCAGACCTGTCACTCCAGCCATGTCGCCCAATTGGCCTGTGTCACCACCTCAAAACCTGCTCCAGGATATGCTTCACTCCAATCTTTCGGAACTTTTACCCGCGCCTTTGATGACCATTTACATTCAAAGCCGGTCAATGTTCCATCAATATCCTCCACCAGATCAATTTCATGCTGGTCGTAGGTGCGCCAGAAATAGAAGTCGGTAAAGCGGCGCTGATTTCCGGCGCGCTTGATCCGCTCCATAACAAACCAGTTCTTGAACAGATCACCGGTGTCACTACGCAGGGAAAGTGGAACAAACGAGCGGACAAGAGCATTCCTGAGACCGATGTCGGCAAAATAATAACGGGATGTTTTGGTTACTTCTTTGCGGAGGTTACGACTAAAACCACGAATATTTACCAGAACGAACATCTTTTCCAGAATATCCAGATAGCTTTCCACGGTTTTCTGGCTAAGCCCCAGGCTTTTGGACAGTTCGGATACTGCGACTTCTTTTCCTATCTGGTGGGCAAGCAGCACCAGCAGATCAACGACCTTTTTCGGCTTCTTTATCTGCTCAAACTCCAGCAGGTCACGATACAGGTACTGGTTAAGATAACTGTAAAGATACTCTTCTTTTTCCTGATTGCTTTCCAATGTATGAACGCGGGGGTACATGCCGTAGCGCAGCATCTCTTCCAGGGCAGTGTCTGGTGAAGTCATACGGTATTTTTCAGACAGTTCTTTCCAGGAAAGTGGATAGAGATGGAAGGTCCGCGCCCTTCCAGTCAAAGGCTCGCTCAAGCGATCTGCAAGCTCAAACGATGACGAACCGGAGGCAATAACCGTAACCGGCAGGTGATCAATCAAAAGCTTGAGAGTCAGACCGATATGTTCGATCCGCTGCGCTTCATCTATAAAAATGATCTTTGCAGAACCAACGACCCGTTTCAGGTGTTCCAGTTCATGTTGGGCAAGTAACGATTGTGTGTACAGGTCATCCCCGGTGAACGATACCGAATCAGGAAATTGTTCCATTAACCCTTTGACAAGTGTGGTCTTTCCTGCCTGGCGTGGGCCGTAGAGTATAAGAGCAGTTCCCTCTTTCCCAAAACCGTCACGGATCAGTTGTGTAATGCTGCGTACAAACATGATACACCCCAAATTTCATAAATTGATATATCTTGAATTGTATCAATTATGAAAAGTCATGACCACCGGCAGAGCCGGTGGCTTGAGGAAAGCCCCTAAAAGGGGCTAAGGGTTTTGGGTGAAGTCCAACTCCTCTTGTTTGTCCAGATGTTCTTGATCTCTTACATACGCCCGGATCATTTCTTCATCCAGGCCGATAGTGCTGGCACAGTAACCACGTGACCAAAAGTGCCGACCGATAAAACCTTTCTTGACCCCTTCGGCCTTACGGTGAATATGAATTGCCGACTTGCCTTTCAAATACCCTATCACCATCGAAACACTGTACTTCGGTGGAATACTCAACACCAGATGGATGTGGTCAGGCATGGCATGACCCTCGATAAGTTCAACTTCCTT
>NZ_FUWR01000034.1 GCF_900167465.1 Trichlorobacter thiogenes
GTTGCAGAACTGCCAGCAGGCACTGAAATGGTAATGCCTGGTGACAACGTAGCTATGACCGTAAACCTGATCACCCCTATCGCAATGGACGAAGGTCTTCGCTTCGCCATCCGTGAAGGTGGTCGTACCGTAGGCGCCGGCGTCGTCAGCGCAATTATCGAGTAAGATACAGGATGTGCCAGCAGGCGCTGTCAGCCGTAAAGGTTGCCAGCGCCTTGCTCGCGTCTGAAAAGGAAGAGCGATGAGAGACATCATTACCCTTGCTTGCACCGAGTGTAAGCAAAGAAACTACACCACAACCAAGAATAAAAAGATTACTCCTCAGAAGCTGGAGTTCAGTAAATATTGTCGTTTTTGTCGTAAGCATACCCCCCACAAGGAAACAAAATAGAGGGGTGCGACAACAGTTGCAGGCCAGTAGCTCTAATTGGTAGAGCGCCGGTCTCCAAAACCGGATGTTGGGGGTTCGAATCCCTCCTGGCCTGCCATTTATTTAATAGCCTTGAGTGTTGATTCGTCATGCAATTGTATGTCAGGCGCATTTTTGGGAGAGTGTTGTGACGAATGTGAAGACATTTTTCGAGTCAGTAAAACTTGAGCTGAGCAAGGTTACCTGGCCAACTCGTAAGGAAACCGTTGCAACAACCGGCGTCGTGATCCTGATTGTTTTCATGGTCTCTATTTACCTCGGTTTGTGCGATGTGGTCCTGTCCAAGCTGATGCGTTTGGTATTGGGATAACAGGAAAATAATTATGAGCCAGAAATGGTATGGCGTACATACATATTCAGGGTATGAAAACAAGGTTCGCCTCAATCTGACCGAGCGGGTCAAGAATGAGAAGATGGAAGATCTTTTTGGTGAAATACTGATCCCATCTGAAACCGTTGTTGAGCTCAAGAAAGGCGAGAAGAAGACCTCTTCCCGTAAATTCTTTCCTGGCTATATTCTGATCAAGATGGTGCTGACTGACGAAACTTGGCACATTGTTAAGGAAACTGCCAAAGTAACCGGTTTCGTCGGTGGGAATACCCCTTTTCCTATTCCTGATGAGGAAGTCAATAAGATTGCTCGCAGGATGGAAGAAGGTGCAGAGAAACCACGTCCTAAAATTGAGTTCGATGTTGGTGAGACGGTTCGGGTTGTGGATGGTCCGTTCCTGAACTTTACCGGTGTTGTTGAAGATGTTAAGCCGGATAAAGGTAAGCTGCGGGTTGCTGTTACCATATTCGGACGTTCAACCCCGGTTGAACTAGAGTTTATGCAAGTAGAGAAGTGCTGACAAAATCCGTTTTCTTTTGCAGAAGGCGGTACGTAATAAAAGGAGTGCATTCCAATGGCTAAGAAGATAACCGGCTACATAAAACTGCAAATTCCTGCAGGTAAGGCTAACCCCTCGCCTCCAATTGGTCCTGCTCTTGGTCAGCATGGCGTCAATATCATGGAATTCTGCAAGGCCTTTAATGCCAAGACCCAGGCTGATGAAGGTACTATTACCCCTGTTGTTATTACCGTTTATGCAGACCGGTCTTTTTCATTCATAACCAAGACCCCACCGGTTCCGGTTCTGATTAAAAAGACGATCGGTATTGAGAGCGGTTCAAGTGTGCCGAACAAAACCAAGGTTGGTAAGCTGACCAAGGCTCAAGTAGAAGAAATTGCCAAGAAAAAAATGCCGGATCTGAACGCGGCCTCTGTTGAAGCAGCCATGCGAACAGTAGAAGGTACTGCTCGTTCCATGGGTGTCGATATTGTAGAGTAACATCGGCTTCTGCCGAGGAAACAGAGTTCAGTAGGAGAGGACGGACATGTCAAAGAGTACAAAAAAACATAGCGCCGCAATGACCAAGATTGACCGTAACTCGGTTTATCCCCTAAAAACAGCGGTTGAAGTTGTAAAAGATACTGCTTACGCCAAATTTGATGAAACAGTCGATGTGGCAGTTAAGCTGGGTGTTGATCCACGTCACGCAGATCAGATGGTTCGTGGTGCTGTTGTTCTGCCCAACGGTCTGGGCAAGAATGTACGGGTGCTGGTGTTTGCAAAGGGCGAAAAAGAGAAAGAAGCTCTTGACGCTGGTGCGGACTATGTCGGTGCTGATGACCTGGTTACCAAGATTCAGGAAGGCTGGTTTGATTTTGATACCGCTATTGCAACACCAGATATGATGGGTGTTGTTGGTAAAATCGGTAAACTGCTCGGTCCCCGTGGACTGATGCCTAACCCTAAAGTTGGTACGGTTACTTTTGAGGTTGGACGTGCAGTAAAGGAATCCAAGGCTGGTAAGGTTGAGTTCCGTGTAGAGAAGGCTGGTATTGTCCACGCTCCTATCGGTAAAGTTTCTTTTGATGCTGAAAAGCTTCAAGGTAACCTGGTTGCTTTAGTTGAGGCGCTGGTAAAAGCTAAGCCTTCAGCTGCAAAAGGTACCTATATCAAGAAGATCTCTCTCTCATCAACGATGGGCCCTGGAATTAATCTTGATATTAGTGATGTAACCGCAAATATTTAAAAGTTTTTAGCCAAAGTCACAGACAGCAGGCGCAGCCAGCATAAAGACGTAACAGGTCTGCCTGCCGAGACTTGGGTTCGTAAGTTACCTTACGCTCCTGACTTTGGCATGGGGATCCCCCCAGAAACCAAAAGAAAGGAGGACGACGCTTGAAAAAATCTGTCAAGCAGGAACAAGTAACGCAGATGCACGATAAGTTGACGCGTGCAAAGGCAGTGTTTTTAGCTGATTTCCGCGGAATGAATGTGGATAAGGCAACAACGCTGCGTAACGAGCTTCGATCTGCCAGCGTTGAGTACAAGGTGTTTAAGAACACCCTGTTTGATATCGCTGCACAAGAAACCGAGGCTGCGTGCCTAGCTCCCTATCTTGCCGGCCCAACAGCGGTAGCTATTTCCTATGACGACCCTGTCGGTGCTGCCAAGGTTCTGTCCAAATTCGCCAAAGAAGCAAAAGGCGTATTTGTACTTAAGGCTGGTATGCTTTCCGGCAAGGTTATTGATGTAAACCAGATTCAGGCACTTGCAGATCTCCCCTCACGGGAAGTTTTGCTTGCCAAGATGCTCGGTTCAATGCAGGCACCAGCTACCAACTTTGTTGGTGTTCTGGCAGCATTGCCTGGCTCACTGGTTCGCGTTCTGGATGCTATTCGGGTACAAAAAGAAGGCAACTAGAACTTTTCGTTGTACCTATACAAAATTAAACACTCGATACCTATATGGAGGATATCATGGCTGACATTACTAAGGCAGATGTAGTTGCATTTATTGAAAAGATGACCGTTCTTGATCTGGCTGAGCTGGTTAAGGAACTGGAAGAAAAGTTCGGCGTTTCTGCAGCTGCACCTGTAGCTGTAGCTGCTGCAGCTCCTGCTGCTTCAGCTGAAGCAGCTGAAGAGAAGACCGAATTTGACGTTATTCTGAAGAGTGCCGGTGCTAACAAGATCAACGTGATCAAAGTTGTACGTACGCTGACCAGCCTGGGTCTGAAAGAAGCAAAAGACCTGGTTGACGGCGCACCGAGCCCAGTTAAAACCGGCATTGCCAAGGCAGAGGCCGATGAAGCAGTAAAGCAACTGGTTGAAGCTGGCGCAGAAGCAGAAATCAAATAGTTGCGCAGTGCAATACCTGCAGGAAGCCAAGGTCGCCTGGTGCGGCCTTGGCTTGTCCTGTTTTTAACAATCCCCCTGGCATGCGATTAGTGATTTAATGTAATTAAATCAGTATTTTGTGTGCTGTTGTCTGTTCTTTATGCTACTTGCCGAAGGAGAAGGTATGGCCTACTCGATCGCCAACAACCACCTGCTGCGCAAAAATTTTGCCACTATCAAGAATATCATTGATATCCCGAACCTGATTGACATCCAGAAAAACTCTTACCGCCGTTTTTTGCAATCCGACGTGCCGTTGGAATTGCGTAAAAATATTGGTCTTGAAGCTGTTTTTAGGTCTGTTTTTCCAATTAAGGATTTCAGCGAAACTTCATCACTTGAGTATGTCTCCTATACACTGAGTAAACCCAAGTACGATGTAGTAGAGTGTCATCAGCGCGGTATGACCTATGCAGCCCCTATGAAGGTTAAGGTGCGGCTTGTTATCTGGGATTCCGGTAAGGAATCGGGTGTCCGTGGTGTTAAGGATATCAAGGAGCAGGAGGTCTACTTCGGGGAAATTCCGTTGATGACCGAGAACGGCACCTTTATCATTAATGGTACTGAGCGCGTTATCGTCAGTCAGTTGCACCGTTCACCTGGTGTATTCTTTGACCATGATAAAGGGAAAACCCACTCTAGCGGTAAAGTGCTTTATTCTGCACGCGTAATCCCTTACCGGGGCTCATGGCTTGATTTTGAGTTTGACCACAAAGATATACTCTTTGTCAGAATTGACCGCCGTCGTAAGATGCCGGCCACGGTTCTGTTAAAGGCTCTTGGGTACTCCGTTGAGCATCTGCTTAACTATTATTATAAGAGTGAGCAGATTGTTATTTCTGGTGGTGAGCTGCGTAAAGCGATTGAACCGGAACTGTTGACCCTCCAAAAGGCTGTCGTTGATGTTGCCGATGCCAAAGGCGAAGTGATTGTCAAGGCCAATAGAAAGTTTACCAAGGCCTCAATCAAAAAGCTTCTTGATCATGGTGTAACAACCATACCAACCGTTGCCGAGAGCATTATCGGTCGCTATGCATCAGCTGATGTTGTTGATCCGGTTACCGGTGAAATCCTGTTGGAATGCAATCAGGAATTGACTGCTGACAAGTTGGATGAATTGCGTTTGAAAGAGGTTGGCTCTTTCGGGCTGCTCTATATTGATGGACTCAATATTACCTCTTCATTCCGCGACACCTTGCTTGCTGATAAGGTTAACAGCAGCGATGAGGCGTTGATTGAGATCTATCGCCGTCTCCGCCCTGGCGATCCTCCAACGCTTAAAAGCTCGCTTGTGCTGTTTGATAACCTGTTTTTTAATCCAGAGCGCTATGATCTTTCTGCGGTCGGACGTCTGAAGCTAAACTTTAAACTCGGTCTGAAGGTATGGCCTGATTGTACTATCCTTAACGGACCTACCATGCTGACTGCTGCAGAACTGCAGCATGCTGATCAGTTGATCGGGAGTCTGGTAAACGGTTCCCGTCCAGTTGATATGGCGCTTAAGGAAAGAATCTCCACAGACCTTGCCAAAACACTTAAAAAACTTGATCTGCAGCAGCCTGTACCTGAGCGTGTGCTGGAACAGCTGGCAGACGAGTTGAACGGAATTGTTGCCAACCCTGAATTTTTCCAGCGTGATCTGTTGGAGGGCGTTGAACTGCCTGACGTGTTCACTAAGCTGGTGGATCTGATTGAGCAGGGTGGCTATGATGAAAACCGTCGTCGTATTGAAGGGCTTCGTCGTAACCGGATGCTGCTTGAGGTTGCCTTTGGTGGTTCTGTAGAACGCTGCCAGCGGAACGATATCCTGGAGATCGTGCGTTACCTGATCGAGTTGAAAAACGGTCGTGGCGTAATTGACGATATTGACCACCTGGGTAACCGTCGTGTACGTGCTGTTGGTGAGCTGCTTGAAAACCAGTACCGTATCGGTCTGGTGCGGATGGAGCGGGCTATCAAGGAGCGGATGTCTCTTCAGGAAGTTGAAAACCTGATGCCCCACGATCTGATTAACTCCAAGCCGGTTTCAGCGGTGGTCAAGGAGTTCTTCGGCTCTTCCCAGTTATCACAGTTTATGGACCAGACCAACCCGCTGTCTGAGGTTACCCACAAACGCCGTCTGTCGGCCCTTGGACCAGGTGGTCTGACCCGCGAACGTGCCGGTTTTGAGGTCCGTGACGTACACCCTACGCACTACGGCAGGGTCTGTCCGATTGAGACACCGGAAGGTCCGAACATCGGTTTGATCGCTTCGCTTTCAACCTATGCCCGGATCAACGAGCATGGCTTTGTTGAAACACCGTATCGTCTGGTTCGTGAAGGCCAGGTTACCAACGAAGTTAAATTCTTCTCGGCACTTGAAGAAGAAGGACACGCCATTGCTCAGGCAAACGCCCTGATGGATCAGGATGGTCGCCTCATCAATGAGTATGTCTCCGCTCGGAAGAGTGGTGAATTCGTTCTGGTACAACGGGATGAGATTGAGCTGATGGACGTGGCTCCCAAGCAGCTGGTGTCCGTTGCAGCGGCCTTGATTCCCTTTTTGGAAAACGATGACGCCAACCGGGCACTGATGGGTTCAAACATGCAGCGTCAGGCAGTACCGCTGTTGCGTGCCGACTCACCGCTGGTGGGTACCGGTATGGAGCGGATTGTTGCCAAGGATTCTGGTGTTTCAGTTATTGCTCGCCATAACGGTATGGTTGATGCGGTTGACGCAGGCCGGATCGTCATCAAGATTGATGAAGAAGAATTCGATGAGGCCGGCACTGGGGTTGATATTTACAACCTGGTCAAGTTTTCTCGCTCGAACCAGAACACCTGTATTAACCAGAAACCGGTGGTTAAGGTGGGAGATAAGGTCAAACGCGGCGATGTGATTGCCGATGGTCCTTCAACCGACATGGGCGAATTGGCTCTTGGTCAGAACATCATCGTGGCGTTTATGCCATGGGGTGGTTACAACTTCGAGGACTCCATCCTGGTTTCAGAGCGCCTGACCAAGGATGACCGGTATACCTCAATCCATATTGAAGAGTTTGAGTGTGTTGCCCGTGATACCAAACTGGGCAAGGAAGAGATCACCTCTGATATTCCAAACCTTGGTGAAGAAGCACTCAAGGATCTGGATGAGTCCGGTATCATCAGGATCGGTGCTGAAGTCAAACCGGGTGATATTCTGGTCGGTAAGATTACTCCAAAAGGTGAGACACAGCTCTCTCCTGAAGAGAAACTGCTGCGTGCCATCTTCGGTGAAAAGGCCGGTGATGTGCGTGATACCTCGCTGACCATACCTCCGGGTGTGGAAGGTACGGTCATTGGTGCCAAGGTCTTCTCACGTAAAGGCAATGATAAAGATGCCCGGACTGAGCTGATTGAGAAGATCGAGGAAGAAAAACTCCGTAAGGATGAGCAGGATGAGGTTCGTATTATCCGTGATTCAGCCCGCGGAAAACTGAAGCGCCTTCTGGTTGGCAAGACAGCCGGTGCCAAAGTTGAAGATCGTCAAGGTGTGACCGTGCTTGCCAAAGGTAAGAAGATTACCGAGGAACTGCTTGAGTCATTGACCATGGATCGCTGGGCTACTATTTCAGTTGATGATGGTACTGATGTAGAAGAAAAAGTGGCTGAGGTTATCTCCAAGCTTAATGAACAGGTGGAACTGATTCGTGGTGTATTCGACGATAAGGTTCAAAAGCTGCGGAGAGGTGACGATCTGCCTCCTGGCGTGATCAAGATGGTTAAGGTCTACGTCGCCATTAAGCGTAAGCTGCAGGTCGGTGACAAGATGGCCGGTCGCCACGGTAACAAAGGTGTTGTTTCCAGGATTATGCCGGAAGAGGATATGCCGTACATGGATGACGGTCGCCCGGTTGAGATCGTACTGAACCCGCTTGGCGTTCCTTCCCGTATGAACGTGGGACAGATTCTTGAAACACACTTGGGTTGGGCTGCAAAGGGACTTGGCTGGAAAATTCAGAAAATGCTTGAAGAGCATACGTCTGAGGAAAACCTGAAGAAATTTATCCGTGAAACCTATGATAACCCTGAGTTTAACAAGATCCTTGATACCATGGATCGTGAAGAACTCCTGCTGGTCGCCCGTCGCTTGTCACGTGGTGTACCGATGGCCTCATCAGTTTTTGAAGGGGCAGGGGAGGCTAAAATCAAGGAGCTGTTGACCAGGGCAGGATTTGCAACCAATGGTCAGGTAACACTCTTTGACGGCCGTACAGGTGAGCCGTTTAAACATAAAGTAACGGTCGGAATCATGTATGTGCTGAAACTGCACCACTTGGTAGACGACAAGATTCACGCACGTTCTATTGGACCTTACTCGCTGGTAACGCAGCAGCCGTTGGGTGGTAAGGCGCAATTCGGTGGTCAGCGTCTTGGTGAGATGGAGGTCTGGGCAATGGAGGCGTATGGCTGTTCCTATGCACTCCAGGAGTTCCTGACCGTTAAGTCGGACGATGTCTCCGGTCGTACCCGTATGTACGAAGCGATCGTTAAGGGTAAGCACACCCTGGAGCCAGGCCTGCCTGAATCCTTTAACGTGCTTATCAAGGAACTTCAATCACTCTGCCTTGACGTGGAGCTGCTTGAAGGGGACGAGTAACACCGTGCGGTAGTCATGCCGCTGTTGCGGACCATTTGGTTCGCCCTGATGATGAGACTTATACTGGAGGATAGACCGTGGAAGATTATTTCACAGGAAGCTTCTTCGATAAACCTAAAGATCCGCTGCATTTTTCGTCCATCCGTATCTCAATCTCCTCACCGGAGAAGATACGCGAGCGTTCTTTTGGTGAAGTGAAAAAGCCTGAGACGATAAATTATCGGACCTTCAAGCCGGAACGTGATGGTCTGTTCTGTGCCAAGATATTTGGACCGACCAAAGATTACGAGTGTAACTGCGGTAAATACAAGCGGATGAAGCACCGTGGCATCATCTGCGAAAAGTGCGGCGTTGAGGTTATTCCCTCAAAAGTTCGCCGTGAGCGCCTCGGGCATATTGATCTGGCTACTCCGGTTGCTCATATCTGGTTCCTTAAGTCGCTACCATCCCGGATCGGTAACCTGCTTGACATTACCCTGAAGGATCTTGAGCGGGTACTGTATTTTGAGGCCTTTGCCATTACTGATCCCGGCACCACACCGCTGAAGTTCTGTGAGGTGTTGTCTGAGGACAAGTTCCTTAAGGCTCAGGAAGAGTACGGCTTTGATGCCTTTGATGGTGGCATGGGTGCAGAAGCAGTTCGTAAGTGCTTGCAGGCGCTGGAGCTCGATGAACTGGCTGTGCAGCTGCGGATGGAGATGATGGAGTCCACCAGTGAGGCCAAGCGTAAAAAGGTTGCCAAACGTCTTAAAGTTGTTGAGGCGTTCAAGCAATCCGGCAACAAGCCTGAGTGGATGATCCTTGAGTGTATTCCGGTACTACCACCTGAACTGCGTCCGTTAGTTCCTCTGGATGGTGGCCGTTTTGCTACTTCTGACCTGAACGATCTCTATCGCCGGGTAATTAACCGTAACAACCGTCTCAAGCGTCTCTGCGAGCTGCAGGCACCAGAGGTGATTATCCGCAACGAAAAGCGGATGCTGCAGGAAGCGGTTGACGCACTGTTTGATAACGGCCGTCGTGGCCGGGCCATAGCCGGACCCAACAAGCGTCCGCTCAAGTCACTGTCTGATATGCTAAAAGGTAAATCAGGCCGGTTCCGTCAGAACCTGTTGGGTAAGCGGGTTGACTACTCAGGTCGTTCCGTTATCGTTGTCGGTCCTGAGCTGAAGTTGCACCAGTGCGGTCTGCCTAAGAAGATGGCGTTGGAGCTGTTTAAGCCGTTTATCTACAATAAACTCGAAGAGCGTGGGTATGTTACCACCATCAAGAGCGCCAAGAAGATGGTTGAGAAGGAACGCCCCGAGGTTTGGGACGTACTTGAAGAGGTCATCAGGGAGCACCCGGTCATGTTGAACCGGGCACCAACTCTTCACCGTCTTGGTATTCAGGCTTTTGAACCGGTTCTGATTGAGGGTAAAGCTATCCAGCTGCATCCATTGGTCTGTACCGCCTTTAACGCCGACTTCGACGGTGACCAGATGGCTGTACACCTGCCGCTTTCCATTGAAAGCCAGGTTGAGACCAGGGTTCTGATGATGTCTACCAACAACATCCTTTCCCCGGCCCACGGTAAGCCAATTATTGTGCCTTCACAGGATATGGTTCTTGGTACCTACTACATGACCAGAGAGCGTATCGGCGCAAAAGGTGAGCGGACTATCTTCGCTTCTCCTGAAGAAGTGCGTATCGCCTTTGACCATGGTGAGGTTGATATGCAGGCACGGGTCAAGGTGCGGATGATTGACGCACCTGACAATCCTGAAGAAAAACCACAACTGGTTGATACGACCGTTGGCAGGATCATCCTTCGTGAAGTGTTGCCACCACAGGTTCCTTTTTCTGCCATTAACAAGGTCATGAATAAGAAGGAACTCTCCAACCTGATTGATACCTGTTATCGTCTTGCTGGCAACAAGGAAACCGTTATTCTGGCTGACCGTCTGAAGGAAACCGGTTTCCGCTATGCGAACCTGGCTGGTATTTCAATCTGTATTGATGACATGGTTATCCCTGAAGGGAAGCAGGCCATCATTGACAGAGCAAACGAAGAGGTTCAGGAAATCCAGAATCAGTACACCGAAGGTTTGATTACCGATGGTGAGCGTTACAACAAGGTTATCGATATCTGGGCAAAGGCTACGGAAGAGATTGCCAAGGAGATGCTGGGTAACCTCTCCAAAGAAATCGTCATTGATACTGACGGTAAAGAGGTAGAGATACCTTCCTTTAACGCTATTCACATGATGGCAGATTCCGGTGCGCGGGGTTCGGCTCAGCAGATTCGTCAGTTGGCCGGTATGCGGGGCTTGATGGCCAAGCCATCAGGTGAAATTATTGAAACACCGATTACGGCAAACTTCCGTGAAGGTCTGACCGTGTTGCAGTACTTCATCTCAACCCACGGTGCGCGGAAGGGTCTTGCTGATACTGCGTTGAAAACTGCAAACTCCGGTTACCTAACCCGTCGTCTGGTTGACGTGGCCCAGGATGCAATTATCACTGAGGATGATTGTGGTACGTTAGACGGCCTGACAGTCAGTTCGCTGACTGAGGGCGGTGAGGTTATTGAACATATTGGTGACCGTATCCTTGGCCGGGTTGCTCTTGATGATATTCATGATCCGATTACTGATGAGATTCTGGTTGAGGCAAACCAGGAGATTGATGAGAATCTGGTTAAGAAGATTGAAGATGCCGGTCTTGAAAAAGTTAAGATGCGTTCAGTGCTTACCTGTCAGAGCAAGCGTGGTATTTGCGCCAAGTGTTACGGACGTGATCTTGCCCGGGGCCATATCGTGAATATGGGTGAAGCGGTTGGTGTTATCGCCGCACAATCCATTGGTGAGCCTGGTACCCAGCTGACCATGCGTACCTTCCACATCGGTGGTACTGCTTCACGTGCTGCTGAGCAGACCTCTCTTGAAGCTCGCTATGAAGGTTTGGTCAAGTACATCAACCTGCATACCGTTGTGAATGCAGAAGGCTTCCATATTGTCATGAGCCGTAACGGTGAAGTTTCCGTGGTTGATGAGACAGGTCGTGAGCGCGAGCGGTACGGCGTTGTCTATGGTGCCAAACTGAAGATAGGCCCGGAAGGTATGGTGAAGGCCGGTGAAACACTTGCTGAGTGGGATCCGTACACCATGCCAATTTTGTCTGAAGTTGGTGGACGGATTAAGTTTGGTGACATTATCGAAGGCGTCACCATGGAAGAGAAACTTGATGATGTTACTGGTCTCTCCCGTAAAGAAATTGTAGAAACCAAGGATTCTGATAAACGTCCGAGAATTGCCATAAAGGACGTTGGTGAGTCTGGAGCAACCATCGGGCGCTACTATCTGCCGGTGGGGGCAATCATTAACGTGATTGAAGATGCCGTCATCTACGGCGGTGATATTATTGCAAAGATTCCGCGAGAAACAACCAAGACCAAGGATATTACCGGTGGTCTGCCACGGGTTGCTGAGCTGTTTGAAGCACGTAAACCAAAAGATTTCGCGGTTATTACTGAGATCGACGGTAAAGTGAATTTTGGTAAAGACTCTAAGGGTAAGCGTAAGGTTGTAGTAACACCAGAGCTTGGTGAACCCAAAGAGTACCTGATACCAAAAGGCAAGCATATAAGTGTTCACGAAGGCGACTATGTGCGTGCTGGTGAGCCGTTGATGGATGGTTCATCCAACCCCCATGACATTCTGCGAGTACTTGGTGTCAAGGAACTTGCTAAATATCTGGTTGACGAAGTACAGGAAGTGTATCGGCTTCAGGGTGTTAAGATTAACGACAAGCATATTGAAGTTATTGTGCGCCAAATGCTGCGGCGCGTCAGAATTAAGGAGGTCGGTGATACGAACCTCTTGATTGATGACCAGGTTGAGCGCTATGTGTTTGAAGAGGAAAATGCCAAGGCCTTCGATGAGGGTAAGCGTCCTGCAACTGCAGAGCCTCTCTTGCTTGGTATTACCAAGGCTTCTCTCTCAACGGAGTCGTTCATCTCGGCGGCCTCCTTTCAGGAGACAACCAAAGTCCTTACACAGGCAGCTATTGAGGGCAAGATAGACCATTTGCGCGGCTTAAAAGAGAACGTTATTATGGGACGTCTGATCCCTGCAGGTACCGGTATCCCGCGTTATCGTCATCTGCGCCTGCATGTGGAAGATCAGGCCTCTGAATCTTCTGTGGAACAGGCAGGAGCTGCTCTTGAAGCGGACGTAGAACAGCAGGCTGCATAAATAAGAGATCGTAAGTGACTGAAGCTGCATGCGGAGTAATGTCTGTATGCAGCTTTTTTTAAATGATTGAAAAAAAAGATTGACAGTGCGCGTGTAACTGTTTATGTTACGCGTCTCAACTCAATGAGGAAGCGCGACCATGTAGCTAAGCAGTAAGCTACAGACAGAGGATGGAGATGCTGGTGAAATTCCGGCCCTACACTTATTCCATCCCCCACCATGTGAACTTGCAATTGTCGCGCAGGCTCAAAGTAATGCTGGAAATGTGTTAAAAAGATATGTCAATGAAAAATGTGTTGACATCATATCTACAATATTGGTAGTTTAAGAATTCGCGCTTTTTGCGTTGAAGACTTTTGCTGCTGGGAGACAGGTAAGCGTATGCCAACGATCAATCAGTTGATTCGTCAGGGTAGGGAAAAGAAGCGGGATAAGTCAACTGCGCCGGCTCTGAAGAGCTGTCCGCAAAAGCGTGGCGTCTGTACGAGGGTTTATACTACGACCCCTAAGAAGCCTAACTCCGCACTTCGTAAGGTTGCTCGTGTTCGCTTGACTAACGGGATTGAGGTTACCTCATACATTCCGGGTGTTGGTCATAACCTGCAGGAGCACTCGGTTGTTTTGATTCGTGGTGGCCGGGTAAAGGACTTGCCGGGTGTTCGTTATCATATCGTGCGTGGTACGCTTGACTCCGTTGGTGTTAAGGGTCGTATGCAGGCTCGTTCCAAGTACGGCGCCAAGCGTCCTAAGTAAAAAGTATTTCAGAGGGGTAAGGTATGCCAAGGAGACGTGAAGTACCTAAGCGTGTAATTCTGCCGGATCCAAAATATAATGATAAGACTGTGGCAAAGCTGATCAACATTTTGATGGTTGGTGGCAAGAAGAGTGTTGCTGAGTCAATTCTGTATCGTGCGCTGGATATTGTTGAGAATAAGACTGGTGAAGAGGCTGTAAAGGCTCTGAAGAAGTGTCTTGATAATATTAAGCCGACGCTGGAAGTTAAATCTCGGCGTGTTGGTGGTTCAACCTACCAGGTTCCGGTTGAGGTTCGTCCTGACCGCCGGGTTTCGTTGGCGATGCGCTGGTTGATTAAGTATTCCGCTGCTCGTTCCGAGAAGACCATGACAGAAAAAATGGCTGGCGAAATCCTGGATGCCTTTAATAGTCGTGGCGCTGCCGTGAAGAAGCGGGAAGATACTCACAAAATGGCTGAGGCAAACCGTGCCTTTGCTCACTATCGCTGGTAGTTTTTAGCTGGCTGGAGGAATAGTTCGTGTCACGTTTGTCACCTCTTAGTAAATATCGCAACATTGGTATCATGGCGCATATTGACGCCGGTAAAACCACTACGACAGAGCGTATTCTGTATTACACCGGTGTATCCCATAAAATCGGTGAAGTGCATGAGGGTACTGCTACCATGGACTGGATGGAGCAGGAGCAAGAGCGTGGCATTACCATTACCTCTGCTGCCACCACCTGTGAGTGGAATGATCACCGGATCAATATTATTGATACCCCGGGGCACGTTGACTTCACGATTGAGGTTGAGCGTTCGTTAAGGGTGCTCGATGGCGCAGTTGCTGTATTCTGTTCAGTTGGTGGTGTTGAGCCCCAGTCTGAGACAGTTTGGCGTCAGGCTGATAAGTACTGTGTTCCTCGTATTGCATTTATTAATAAGATGGACCGTATCGGTGCTGATTTCTTCCGTGGTGTTCAGATGATCAAGGATCGTTTGAAGGCGAATGCGGTGCCGATTCAGTTGCCGGTTGGTAAAGAAGATTATTACAAGGGTATTATTGACCTTGTTCGCATGAAGGCGATTATCTGGGATGAAGAGTCTCTGGGTGCCAAGTTTCATGAAGAAGAAATTCCTGCAGATCTGCTTGATGATGCTCAGGAATGGCGCGATAAGCTGATTGAAGAAATCTCCAGTCATGATGACGCCTTGATGGAGAAGTACCTTGGTGGTGAAGAGCTGACCGAAGCAGAGATTATGGCTGCTATTCGCACCTGCACCATCAATATTCAGATTATTCCTGTGGTTTGTGGCTCATCCTTTAAGAACAAAGGTGTTCAAAACCTGTTGGATGCAGTTGTTGATTATATGCCGTCTCCGCTTGATATTCCTGCCATTAAGGGTATTGATGAGTCTGGTAATGAAGTAGAGCGCAAGGCTGATGATGCTGAGCCGTTCTCAGCCCTTGGTTTCAAAATTATGACTGACCCGTTTGTTGGGCAGCTTACCTTTATCCGCGTGTACTCAGGTGTTCTGCAGTCTGGTTCGTATGTATATAACGCAACAAAGGGCAAGCGCGAGCGGATTGGCCGTCTGTTGAAGATGCATGCCAACAAGCGTGAAGAGATCAAAGAAGTATATGCTGGTGATATTGCTGCTGCAGTAGGTCTTAAATATACCACTACCGGTGATACACTTTGTAATGAAGATCAGGCTGTTATTCTTGAGTCTATCGAGTTCCCTGAGCCGGTTATTTCAATTGCAATTGAGCCCAAGACCAAGTCTGACCAGGAGAAATTAGGTCTTTCACTCCAGAAGCTGGCAAGTGAAGATCCTTCCTTCCGGGTTAAGACTGACGAAGAGACTGGTCAAACCATTATTTCCGGTATGGGTGAGTTGCACCTTGAGATTATCGTTGATCGTATGATGCGTGAATTCAAGGTAGAGGCGAACGTTGGTAAGCCTCAGGTTGCCTACCGCGAAACAATCACCAAGAAGGTTAAGGTTGAAGGTAAGTTTGTGCGCCAGTCCGGTGGACGTGGTCAGTATGGCCATGTTTGGTTGGAAGTGGAGCCTCAGCCAGAGCCGGGCAAAGGGTATGAATTCGTTGACGCCATCAAGGGTGGTGTTGTGCCTCGTGAATATATCCCGGCAGTTGATAAAGGGATTTTTGAGGCAACCGACAACGGTGTGTTGGCTGGATTCCCGGTTGTTGATGTGAAAGTAACCTTGATCGATGGTTCCTACCACGAAGTTGACTCGTCAGAAATGGCATTTAAAATTGCCGGTTCGATGGGCTTTAAAGAGGGCTGTCAAAAAGCTGGTCCGATTCTGCTTGAGCCGATTATGTCTGTTGAAGTTGTTGTTCCTGAAGAGTACATGGGCGAGGTTATTGGTGACCTTAACTCCCGTCGCGGCCGTATCATGGGAATGGATTCACGTGCCGGTGCTCAGGTTGTCAGCTCCATGGTTCCATTGGCAAACATGTTTGGCTACTCAACCGACCTTCGTTCCGCAACACAAGGGCGTGCAACCTACGCCATGACCTTTGATCATTACGAGCCGGTACCGAAGTCGGTATCCGATGAAATCATAGCAAAAGTAAAAGGGTAATACCCCTCGATTTAAGAAACAGGAGGAACCAGTCGATGGCCAAGGCTAAATTTGAGCGTAATAAGACGCACGTAAACATCGGAACAATTGGTCACGTTGACCATGGTAAGACCACATTGACCGCAGCAATCACCAAAGTGCTTGCCGGCAAAGGTCAGGCCGAATACAAGGCGTTTGACCAGATTGACAACGCCCCTGAAGAGCGTGAGCGTGGTATCACCATCGCAACCGCCCACGTAGAATACGAAACCGACAAGCGTCACTACGCCCACGTCGACTGCCCAGGTCACGCTGACTACGTCAAGAACATGATCACCGGTGCAGCCCAGATGGACGGCGCAATTCTGGTTGTATCAGCAGCAGACGGCCCAATGCCCCAGACCCGTGAGCACATCCTGCTTGCCCGTCAGGTTGGCGTACCTTATATCGTAGTTTTCCTGAACAAGGCAGACATGGTAGACGACGCTGAACTGCTTGAACTGGTAGAATTGGAAATTCGTGAACTGCTTTCCAGCTACGACTTCCCTGGCGACGATATTCCAATCATCAAAGGTTCAGCTCTGAAAGCCCTTAATGGCGACAAAGACGAACTGGGTGAAGACTCTGTAAACGCCCTGATGGACGCAGTAGA
>NZ_FUWR01000032.1 GCF_900167465.1 Trichlorobacter thiogenes
GTATTCCACCGAAGTACAGTGTTTCGATGGTGATAGGGTATTTGAAAGGCAAGTCGGCAATTCATATTCACCGTAAGGCCGAAGGGGTCAAGAAAGGTTTTATCGGTCGGCACTTTTGGTCACGTGGTTACTGTGCCAGCACTATCGGCCTGGATGAAGAAATGATCCGGGCGTATGTAAGAGATCAAGAACATCTGGACAAACAAGAGGAGTTGGACTTCACCCAAAACCCTTAGCCCCTTTTAGGGGCTTTCCTCAAGCCACCGGCTCTGCCGGTGGTCATGACTTCATCGGCATGACAGATCTCCTCCTAATCCTTGTGAGTGGTCCAGAACATTGAGACCGCATTGGCGGCAAACAGGCCATACAGCCACATGGTGTTCCAGGCTGGACCGGACCAGTGACTGCCATGTCCACCACCAATAACGCCAGCTGCAACGATGATTCCTACCATGGCGGTGAAGGAAACCATGGCAACTGCCCGCAGGATTGAGCTGTTACGCCAGGTGTGGCGTTCCAGTTCCTCGATCCGCTGCATCAATTCAAGCTCTCTTTGGGTCATGTCTCTTCTCCTTTGTAAAGGTGATGACTGTAAACAGTATGGTAACTGTAAGAACTATCAAAAGCGTTGCCGGGTCTGTCTTGCTCGATAACATGTAGAGCATGGGGAATTCCTTTCAGGCTGCAGCGACGAGTAACATTTCCTCTTGTTGGGGATACCGGTCTGCCAGTTCCTGGTATTTTGCGCATTCGCAGTAGCGTTTGCTGCAGTAGCGGATGATCATGTTGACGTCGTGGGGTGAGATGTAGCCGCACCCGACATCACAGAAATCATCATTTTTTCCATAGAATGGGCAGATTGGTTGGTTCGTCATCCTGTAATCCTGGTTGCATGTTAGTGCGAATGAAGTAAGTGGTTAGCAAACAGTATGCCTATTTTAAAAAACATAATAAAACCGATATGATAAATCAGGTGTGTCTGGTTGTTGAAAAAATGAAAGTATCTGCTGATATGTATAAAGTCCTGATATTGTTTGTAAATAGTGAGATTGTTGGCGGGATGGTTGTTTGCATAAATGCAAACAAAGAGTGGTCTGCCTGCAATATTGCATAAATGCAAACAGAGGAATCATATGACTCCCCTGTTTGATTGGTGTATCTCTTTATCTGCTGGCTTAACGCTGATTCGTTAACGGTTTACGCATGAGTAGGTAGCTGGTCTCCTGTTCTGCCTGGTAAAAGCTGAAAACCGGACTGGCCTGCTTGACTTTGCCTGATACCGTTGTTTTTGTATGGGTGGGTGTTTTTAGCACCTGTTTCGTCGCCGTGGTGTGTCTGGCAGGCAGTTCTGCCAACAGGGCAGCAATTTCACGTTGGGCAGCTACTGTTGCAGCACGTTTCGCCGCATGTCGGGGGCCTTTTCCGGTACCCATTACCAGGATGTATCCGGCTTTTTGTGCATCCTCAGCCTTTGTCGTCAACTTCAGATTGTGCTGGGTAAGGTAGCTCTCTACTTCAGAGGGTATCAGGCTTTCAGCATGTACAGAGGCTATGGTCGTAAACAGGACAAGTCCCATTGAAAGGTAGCGCAATAACTGCGACATGGTGTCTCCTTTAATCAGGATGCTGATGTCAGGCTTACTATTCGTACTATCGTATTGAATCTGCTCCAATAATCTCTACTTCAGCCAATGAGAGCCAATTTTGACCAGCCAGTTGAATTCTTACATATCGTCCAGTACCTGAAACAGGAATAGTTGTTTCTCTACCGGCTACACCAGGATGATGTGACTGCCAGACAGATGGATTATTCAGGGTTTCTTGTAGGCTGTTGCTAGAAAACCGATGGGGTGAGACCAGGACATAAAAATTTGATAGTCGCTCGCCGCAACAATCAGTTCTGTTCCAGATTTTAATGTGCTGAATCTGTTTTTGGCTCCCCAGATCAATCTCCCACCACTCATTAGGCGCATTATTGGTATGGGTCACACTATTTGCAGAATAGTTACCGTCTGTATTGCCATCTACTGCATGCTCGGGATTACCGCCGTAACCGGTACTGGATTGACGGACCGGCTTACCCAGGGCAAGGTTGTGCGCTGATTTGTGGTGTGGCCGTGCAGGTTGATAACCGTGATCTGAGGTAAAGGGGTCTGCACCGGTTGTCTCAAGCAGTTCTGCAGTCCAGGGATAACTTCCAGCGCCGCCCTGGCTGAAAATGCCCTGCATCCTGTTGCCTTCCACAACCCCTAAATACTTCTGGTCTGCTGCAGCCCGGCGAAAAAAAATAGCGTTTCGGTAGACCCTTAAATCAAGCATTTGTTCCCAATTGCCATGCAAATTGAAGCGACCGGTGTAATTGGTATGGTTACCGTTAAGCTCCATAGTGCCTGGATACCCATTGAAGCTGATCCTCCATTGCTCTCCCAATGCGTAGCTACTCATCATCAAAAGTGACAAAAGAATGAATAAAATTATACCTGTTTTCTGTTTCATGGCAGCCTCCTTTTCTGGCTATCAAACGTTACTAGACTCATAGCACCACTTGAAAAACTTACAAGTGGTGCTAGGTAAATAAAAAACGCCCTGCTTCATCTTTCATGAAACAGGGCGTTTAAACCCCCGACAAATCTGTGTTTAATATTATCTTACTACCAGCTTTCCTTCTTCCAAACTAACCCTGATCGTTCCACCATCTGCAACCTGACCTGCAATAATGGCCCTGGCCACTTTGGTCTCCAGTTCTCGCTGCAGGTAGCGTTTTAAGGGGCGGGCGCCGTAGATCGGATCATAACCGGCCCGGGCGATCTGTTTCAGGGCTTCGTCGCTGATCTCAAGAGTAATCCGGCGCTCCTTCAGTCGTTCAATCAGTTGCTGAGCCAGTAGCTTGGCAATCCGGGTTACCTCATCCAGATGCAGTGGCTTGAACAGTACGATATCATCCACCCGGTTCAGGAATTCAGGTCTGAAGGCATGCTTCAGTTCATTCATGACCGCGATTCTTGCTGACTCGCGAATATCACCATCCGGGGTTATTCCTTCAAGCAGATGTGGCGCACCTATATTAGAAGTCATGATAATTACGGTGTTCTTGAAACTTACCGTCCGTCCATGACTGTCGGTGACCCGTCCGTCATCCAGGATCTGCAGCAGGATGTTGAAGACGTCTGGATGGGCCTTCTCGATCTCATCAAACAGTAGTACGCAATAGGGCTTGCGTCTGACTGCCTCGGTCAGCTGACCACCTTCCTCATACCCAACATAACCGGGAGGGGCACCAATCAGCCTGGATACGGCAAACTTCTCCATATACTCAGACATATCAATCCGCACCATGTTTTCTTCTGAATCGAACAGTGATTCAGCCAGGGTGCGGGCCAGTTCAGTCTTACCAACCCCGGTGGGGCCAAGGAAGATGAATGAGCCGATCGGGCGCTTGGGATCTTTGATGCCAGAGCGTGCCCGCAGTACAGCATCGCATACCAGTTGTACTGCCTCATCCTGACCAATTACCCGCTGGTGCAGGATCTCGTCCAGCTTCAACAGCTTGTCCCGTTCTGTTTCCACCAGCCGTGTGATAGGAATGCCGGTCCAGTGGGCCACGATCTCGGCGATCTCGTCTTCGGTCACCTCTTCACGCAGCAGCTTCTGACCACCCTGCTTGGCGTTCAGGGCCGTCTCTTCATTTTTTAAGGCGGTTTCCAGGCCGGGTAGTTCGGAATACTTTAGTTTTGAGGCCTGTTCCAGGTTGTAAGAGCGTTCAGCCTGCTCAATCTCACGGCGGGTCTTTTCAATCTGTTCCCTTAAACCCTGTACCCGCTGAATCGCTACCTTTTCCGTATCATACTGGGCTCGCATGGAATCAGCTTTTCCCCGCTCATCAACCAGTTCTTTGCGTAGCGCCTCCAGACGTTCACGACTGGCCTGATCCTTTTCATGCTTCAGTGCCTGTTCTTCAATCTCTAGCTGCACCACCCGTCGGGAGATGCTGTCCAGCTCAGACGGCAAGGAGTCGATCTCGGTGCGCAGCATGGCGCAGGCCTCATCCACCAGGTCGATGGCTTTATCCGGCAGGAATCGCTCAGTAATGTAGCGGTGGGAGAGGGTGGAGGCAGCCACCAGGGCGTTGTCCTGGATCTTGACCCCATGGTGAACCTCAAAACGTTCCTTCAGGCCACGCAGGATCGATACGGTGTCCTCCACCGTAGGCTGATCCACCAGCACCGGTTGAAAGCGGCGTTCAAGGGCAGGGTCTTTTTCTATGTTCTGACGGTACTCATCCAAGGTGGTGGCACCGATACAGTGCAGTTCTCCCCTGGCCAGCATCGGCTTCAGCATGTTGCCTGCATCCATGGAGCCTTCCGCCTTGCCAGCCCCCACAATGGTGTGCAGCTCATCAATAAACAGGATGATCCTGCCCTCGGCCTGCTTAATCTCATTTAAGACCGCCTTGAGCCGTTCTTCAAATTCACCGCGATACTTGGCTCCGGCAATCAGGGAGCCCATATCCAGGGCAAAGATGGTCTTGTCCTTCAGGCCTTCCGGCACATCACCTTTTACAATCCGCTGTGCCAGCCCTTCCACCACAGCGGTCTTACCCACACCTGGCTCGCCGATCAGAACCGGGTTGTTCTTGGTCTTGCGGGACAGGATGCGGATCACCCGACGGATCTCCTCATCACGACCGATGACCGGGTCCAGCTTGTCGGTGCGAGCCATCTTGACAAGATCGCGACCATACTTTTCCAGCGCCTCATAGGTCTCTTCCGGGTTGGCCGAGGTTACCCGCTGGTTGCCCCGCACCTCAGTCAGGGCTGCCAACAGCCGTTCCTGTGTGACATTGTACTGCTTGAGCAGTTTACCGGCGCCGCTGCCTTCACCCTCAGCCATCAGCGCCATCAGCAGGTGCTCAACCGAGATATAGTCATCCTTCAACCGTTTGGCTTCAGCCTCGGCAGCCACCAGCAAACGGGAAAAACGTTGCGATACATGGATCTTGCCCGGTTCTGCACCTGGACCTGAGACCCGTGCCCTGCGGTCAAGTTCAACTTCAGTGGCCTTGATCAGACTTGGCACATCCAGATCCATTTTTGCAAGAATGCGGGGCACCAGGCCGTTTTCCTGATCAAGCAGGGCCCAGAGCAGGTGTTCGCCATCCACCTCCACATGACCGTATGAGGTGGCTTTGGCTTGAGCTGCCCCTAAGGCTTCCTGGGATTTTTGGGTAAGACGATTGATATCCATGATTGCGTTTCCTTTCATACATGCATGCAGCATCTGTCTAAGAGGTAAACACGGTTTGGGGGTAAGTCAAGGAGATGACATAAAAAAGCCCCCTCCGGTTGCAGGAGAGGGCTGATAGGATAGCTAAAGCCTAGAGTAAGGATCTGCCTATAACTTGAACTGGCGTACCAGTCTCTGTAGTTCTTCTGCATTGCCGGTCAGCTGGCTGGCTGCAGAGGCTGATTCATGGGCGCCACTGGCAGTATCCTGTACCACTTCGCTGATCTGGTGGATATTATTGGTTATCTCGTTAGTGGTAGCAGTCTGTTCTTCTGCTGCTGTGGCAATCTGGTTAACCTGCATTGCCACTTCATTGATTGTAGAGAGTATTTCTTGCAACGCCTCACCAGATTTAGCTGCATCCTCAGTTCCTTGCTGCACCTCTTTAACTCCCAGTTCCATTTCTCCTACAGCTGCTCTGGTTTCATTTTGAATCGCCTTGATCATTTCGCCAATTTCACGGGTAGCGCGAGTGGTCCGCTCTGCCAAGGCACGGACTTCATCGGCAACCACCGCAAAACCACGACCCTGCTCACCAGCACGGGCCGCCTCAATAGCAGCATTCAGGGCCAGCAGGTTAGTTTGGTCTGCAATATCTTCAATGGTAGCCACAATGGCACCAATCTGATCGGAGCGAGCTCCCAGTGAGGAAACGGTTGCAGCAGAACTGCGTACCCGACTGGCAATCTGTTCCATACCGCAAATGGTGGAAGAGACCACGCTTGAACCGGTTACTGCAGCCTGACTGGCTTGAGAAGCATTATCAGCTGCATGATGGCAACTGTCTGAAATGCTGCCACTGGTGGCTGACATTTCTTCACTGGCAACTGCCACTGTGCCGGATTGGGCTGCCACCTCCTCTGCACCGGTGGCAATTCTGATGGCGGTTGATTGCAGCTGGTTGGCTGCAGAAGCTACCTGGGTCGAAGTGGCAGCAACCCTTTGAATTGTTTGAGCAAAAGAAATTGCCATTGCGTCAAAAGATTTTCCAATTACCCCCAGTTCATCCTGTGTGTCAAGACCTGTCCGTTGGGTCAGGTCTCCCTCAGCCATAGCTGTACTGGCGTTCATAAGTGCTGTAGTGGCGTTAGAGATTGAGCGAATAATCAGGGTGCCAAGTATTAGCGAAAGGGCAACAGAGACAAGGATGGTAATAATTACAACCGTCAGGATGATCTGGTATTGCTTTACTGCAGATTCATGCCCTAACTTTGCTTGCTTTTTTTCATGTTCGTACAATTTCTGGGCTGGCTCTTTGGCCTCTTTAAATAGTGGGTTAACTTTTTCAACAGTCAGGCGTGTTGCCTCATGGTAGTTACCGGCCAGAATAGCTTCTCGTACCGGTTCTAAGCCCTCTTTGACAAAACGTCCCCGTTTTTCGGCAAATTCATCTGCCAGTTTTTTTTCTTCAGCAGAGAGATTACCACTTGTATATTCTTTCCATAAGGTGGTTATTTGTTCTATGTTCTTAGGTACTTGGTCGGTATGAAAGGTAAGTGGGTGGTCATGTAGTTTTACAATTTCAGGATTTTTAGGGTCATGTTGCAGTGATAACAGTAATTGTGCCCGGTTGACCTGCATCAGTTCCATAATGGCACTAATTTGTATGATGTTGGTCAGATTTTCCTTGTAGATGCTTTCAATTTCGTTGTTACTGCGTTTCATGCCCATAAGCCCAAGTAATCCTGCTGCTACAACGCTCAGGCAGCCTATTAACATGATAATCATAATCTTTGTCTTTATGCTGAAGTTCATAACTTTTCACCCCTTTGTGGAAAATATTCATTAAAGTCTAAATACCCCAGAAAATAGCATAGTCAAGCCGTTTTGCTAAAAATTAAGAGCCCTAAGTCGCGGACATAGGGCTCTTAGAGAGTGGAAACCACGGTTGGACTATTGAAGAGACTTTAGTTCCTCTATCAGCCCTCCCAGGAAGTCATACCCCTTCTGCCAGAACCCTGCAGACTCAATATCGATTCCAGCCAGTTTGGCCGTGTCTGCCGGTGACAGTGCGCCGCCGGACTCCAGCAGGGCGCGATAGCCGGGCTTAAAGGCGTCACCGGTTTCACGGTACTGCTGGTACAGAGCCAGCACCATCAGTTCGGCAAAGGTATAGGAGTAGCAGTAGAAACGGCTATGGATAAAGTGGCTGATATAGGACCAGCCCCATTGGTAGGCCGGAATCATCTCTACGGCATCGCCAAACAGCCTGCTGTTTTCCTCCAACCAGATGGCGCAGATCCGATCATTTGAGAGCAGTCCCTGCTGTCGCTCCTGATGCAGTCGCATCTCAAAGCGGGTCAGCACGGTCTGGCGGAAGGTGGTGGCGATGATATCCTCGATCTTGGCGCAGAGCAGGGATTTACGGACTTCAACATCCTTTTCGTTATCCAGCAGCATGCGGGTCAGCAGCATCTCACCAAACACCGAGGCGGTTTCAGCCAGCGGCAGTGGCGCATGGTAGTTGAGGCTGTTCTGCTTCTGTGACAGCACAAAATGCAGGCCATGGCCAGCCTCATGGGCAATGGTGGCAATATCCCGCAGGTTGTTGGTGAAGTTCAAGAGCAGAAAGGGCGGATCAACCGGCGAGATCCCCATGGCAAAGGCGCCGCCGGATTTTCCCTGGCGTGGCAGGACATCTACCCGGCGTTCATCAAAGAAGGCCTGGATAATGTCACCAAACTGCGGATCGTAGTTGCGGTAGGCAGCCACGGTCAGGTCGCGGGCTTCATCAAAGTCGTACTGCTTTTGTACTTCTGCCACCGGTGCATAGACATCGCAGTTGCGGATCTTGTCCATGCCCAGCATCTTTGCCTTCAGGCGAAAATAGTCCTGAGCAAGCTTATAATTGGCCTCGGTGGTCTGCATCAGATGCTCAACCGCCTCATCAGTCAGCTCATTGCCGATGTTGGTGGGCTGGATTGCAGACTGGTAACCCCGCAGCTCCATTTCCTGTCCATGATCCAGAGCCATGTTGTTGAAGACCGTGCCAAAGACCAGGGCATTACCTGATTCAGCATGCTTGTCCAGAAAGCAGGTCTGGGCGTTGAAACGGACCTCTGGTGACGGGTGGTGCAGCAGAGAGAGCAGCTCTTCGCCGGTAAACTCTTTCAACTCCCCCTCAAACTCCATCTGGTATTTCAGGGAGGCAGACAGTTCATCAAACAGTTTGGTAAAGGCAGAGCTGCCGGTCAGGTCTTTGCGGGTCAGCAGACGTTCTTCATTCTCCTGCAGGGTATAGGGTTTAAATTTGCGGATTCCCTGCAGAAAATGGATATATTCAGCGGCATCAGGCAGGGCACATACCTGGTTGAACAGGTCATCCGGCAGGTTCATCAGTTCAAGATCAAAGAATAGCAGTTGCTGTGATAAACGGCTACCCAGCTCTGAGCAGCGCTGTGACAGGGCGCGGTGGATTTCATTGCCTGAGTCAGAGGCAAACAACAGGTGGCTATAGCAGAACGGCTTGGCCATGCGGGTCTGCATCGCCTCATACTCTTGAAGACTGGCCAGTATGGAAGCTGCATCCAAGCTGGCAATCTTCTCAAAATACTTCTCGCGGAAATCGTTGGCCAGCTGGTCAAATGAAGCAAGATCAGCCTCAAGTTCAGCTGAATCCGGGGCAGGGTAGAGCAGGGCGGTGTTCCAGGTAAGGTTGGTGTGTGGCATGTATGATGGCTCCTTGGTGGTTTTCTTAGAGGTAGCCATCATTCAGGCTTTAGCCTGTTTTGTCAACCATCAGTCAATCTGATTACTGCTGGATCAAAATATCGCAGATCTTCAACCGTATCAATGTCTCGCAGAGCCGGTAGCAGGCCAACCGTCAGCCCAGCCTGAGCTGCAGCATGCAGGGTCAGTTCAAGCACCCGGTCACTGCTCCAGGGGATGTTCTGAAAGACGGATTCTGTAAAATGGCTTTGATTGAAGCCGATCAGACAGTAGCCTCCATCAAGGGTTGGACCAAGCACCAGGGGATGTTTCTTAAGAAGATCAAAGGATTGAAGGAGGTAAGCAGCGTCGATTCCGGGTATATCGCTGCCGATTACTACCGCCTGCTGCACACCGTCAGAAAACAGCTTGCTCAAGGCGGCAGCCATCCGCTTACCAAGGTCAGCCCCCTGCTGTTGGATACAGAACCGGGCATACTGTTTCCAGCTGTCAGGCACCTGAGCCTCGTCTCCATCAAAAAACAAAGCCAGCGGTCGCCCGCTGGCTTGAATCTGCTGCAATACCTGATCCACCAGAGTGCGATAGATACTGCAGGCTGCCTGATCACCGATATCCCTGGCCAGGCGGGTCTTAACCCGGCCAGGGATGGGCGCTTTAACAAACAGGGCAATCATACGGTGAGTGCTATTCCATGACTCTGATGGAGTCAACAGCTACTCTTTTATTGCCGGCAACCGTGACTTCACCCTTAAACAGGTCGCTGGTATCAGTAATCTTGGCCAGTCTCCAGGATACGTTGCGGGCTTCCTTCTCGTTTCTCGGTGCAAAATAGACATGATTTTTGGCGTAACGTCCCCAGTAAATAACAGCGGTGCCAATCTTCAGATCTTCTGGTGTGGCTGGCCGGGTCTTCCAGAAATTTCGGGTCCAGAACTCAGAACCTTTATAACTGTCCATGAACTGGGCCTCTCCTTTGGATGCATCGGAAGCAGGGGTTACCATCTTTGCAATCTGAACATCTGCACTGGCTCCGCCTTTCAGCGGCTTCAGCGAAGTAAAGTATTCATCTGATCTGATAAAATGGCTATCCATATCACCACTGGGGGCCTGGATAGCTTTGCCGGGCCGTTTAGAGGGCCTTGGGCTGTCAGTCTCATGTTCAACGGTCTTGTCAATGGTGATAATTACCTTGTCAACGGAACCGGCAAAGGCAGGGGCTGCAAGCCCTACGGTGATAACTGCGGTTAAAATGGTGCGGTGGATACTGGGCATCGGTCATTCTCCTTTGTTGTGTATATCCGTTTATTTTAGAAACAGTTCCGGCTTCATAACATCCAGTAGTTTGGTCAGTTCAGCCTTTGATAATCCCTTGGCCTGGGCTGCTTGTCCCATCTGACTGATGGAAATCACTTTGCCTGATTTCTCATATTTGATGGCAATTGAGCCAAAGCCTGTTCCGTCACTGTAGACAGCAGGCATCCCCTTGTAGGTGAATGACTCCGGCTTCTTCTTGTTAACCACCTGCTGAAAACTCTTGAAGCTGGTAGCAGGATGCAGATGTACGCCCAGCACATCACCTTTTGAGCTCATCCAGCCGGCCATATAGACGCCGGGGTCAGTCTGGTCAACGCCGCCATAGCTGTATCCGGAAAGTTTGACCGCCTTGGCCCACTTGTCAAATGCAGACTTGTCGGGTCCTGCGGCAAAGGCAATAACGCTGAACAGCAACATCATGCAGGTAAAAAGTGCTACTCGTTTCATGCAGGTTCCTCCGAATATTCATATGTAGTGTTTACTATATGTAGCATAGCATTACCGGCCAGGGCTGGTAAGCTGTTCATAGCGAACAACAACCCCAGGCAGGTGCAGACAAAACAAGCGGTTCATGGTCTTTTCTCCTTGTTATTGTAGTATTTGTTCAGGTTTCATCTGATCAAGTAGTGCAGACAGCTCTTCCTTTGTTCTTGGTTTTGTCTGGCCAGACTGGTCTATCTGCGTAATCATAAGCACCATATCTGATTTCTCAAATTTGATGGCTGCCTGGCCAACCTGTAAAGCATCGGTGTAGACAGCAGGTAATCCATTGTAGGTGAATGAAACCGGCATCTTGAATTTTACGGCCTGCATAAAGTCGGGGTAACTGGAGAGTGGGTGTAACTGCAGGCCAACTATTACTTGCTGTGTGTTTATCCATGCAGACGTATAGATGCCGGGATCACTTTCCTTCACACCGCCATAGGTGTAACCGGGCAGGTTAACGGTCATGCACCAATGTTCAAAGCCTGCTTTGTCTGGCCCTGCAGAAAATGCGGAAACGACGGTGAACAACAGCATGCAGGATATGGATACCACTCGTCTCACGTTGATTCCTTCGAGTATGCATATAAATCTATATTGCCTTCCCGTTATGTAGCATAAAACAGGCCGCTGTCAATTAAGGCGGTATAATTTTTCCAGCTTTTCAGGACTGCTGCCACGCAGATAACGCAGTAGTAATGACCAATTATGGAGGGTACGCCTAATGATGCCATCCTTCTGCCAACGTCTGGCAGAGGTGCTGACCCGGTCTGGCAACAGGGTGAAAGTATAGCCTGCCTTGCGGAGTTTGCGGGCAAGCTCAACATCTTCCATCAGTGGAATGGTTGGTACACCACCGATCTTCTGCAGGGCTATGTTGGTGGCAAAGATGGCCTGATCACCATAGGGAAGCGTAAACAGTTTGCAGCGGAGATCAACGGCACGCTCAATGATCCGGTAGGAAAGGGAAGGGGCGTCAATACCAAGGCGGAAGGCACCCCAAGCAGCCCCCTGGGCGATTGAAGTCTGAATGGAATCAAAGGCATCAGCAGGCAGAAGGGTATCGGCATGCAGCATCAGGATGATCTCACTGGTGGCAGACTGACACCCGGTGGCAAGCTGATTGCCACGTCCTTGCCTGGCTGTCAGGCAGATAACCGCAGGATCAGTAATCACGGTAATGGTTGAGCCATCAGGATCACCATCCACCACAATAATCTCAATAGCAGCGTTCATGGACCATAGATGGCTGATCAGCGTGTTGATCTGCTGCTGTTCGTTCAGTACCGGAATGACAACGGAAATTTCCATACGAAGTTATTTGTTTCTCGCTTGCATCACTATCGTATTCTGTTCCACAACCCGCCTCATTTCAGTATGCAGGGCAGCAATATCCAATGGTTTTGAGACATAGCCATCAAACCCGGAAGAGAGCAGATGGTTACGCTGCTCAACCAGGGCATGGGCGGTCAGGGCAATGATGGCGGTATGACGTCTGGTTGCCCGCTCTTCTTCGCGAATGATCTGTGTGGCCTCAACACCATCCATCACCGGCATCTGAATATCCATCAGGATGATGTCAAACGGGCCTTTACGCCATTGTTCCAATGCCTCTGCTCCATTTTCAGCGGTCTGCACCCTGTGGCCAAAATGGCGCAGCAGGCTTGACGCCATTATCCTGCTGGTCTGGCTGTCGTCCACCAGCAGGATGGTAAGCGGTGCTCCCAGCCATTCCGGGGAGGTATTGGTTTGAAGTTGTTCCCCCTGCGAGAAGGTTTCGGACTGGCTGATCTGAAATGGTAGGGTAACATGAAAACTGCTTCCTGTGCCTTCACTGCTTTCAACGGAAATACTTCCCCCCATGAGCCCGGCCAGCCGGTTACAGATTGACAGCCCCAGACCGGTTCCTCCAAACTTGCGTGTCACTGAACTATCTGCCTGGGTAAAGGGGGTAAACAGCCTTTCTAGTGCTTCAGAGGGGATGCCGATGCCGGTGTCAATCACACTGAAATGGAATACTGCCTTGTTTTCAGAACGTTCAAGCAGCTCAACCCGCAGTCTGATAGAACCCTGATCAGTGAATTTGATGGCATTGCCAACCAGGTTGCGAAGGATCTGTCTAAGCCGTAACGGATCTCCTGTCAAGCTATCCGGGACCGCGTTGTCAATCTCGCTCTTCAGGACAAGACCTTTAGCCCTGACACTGGTAGTCATCGGTTTCAACAGGTTAGTGATGCAGTCGCGCAGGCTGAACGGGGTCTGCTCAAGCTCCATCTTGCCTGCCTCAATCTTGGAGATATCAAGCAGGTCATTGATCACTGAAACCAGATGCTTGGCATCGGCTTCGATATATTCAAGGTAACGGGACTGCTCTTCAGTCAGGTCGGTAAATCGCAGCAGCTGGGCATTTCCGATCACCCCGTTCATTGGGGTGCGGATTTCGTGGCTCATATTTGCCAGAAATTCGCTCTTGGTGATGTTGGCAACTTCAGCTGCTGTCTTGGCACACAGCAGCTCTTCCTCCGCACGCTTGCGTTCGGTGATATCCCGCACCATGCCTACAAACAGAAAATCATTGCCACTGGGGAGCAGGCTGAGACGCACCTCTGCCGGATAGCTGCTGCCATCCTTGCGAACATGAAGAGTTTCCAGAGTCATGGGAAATCTGGCGGGATCAGACTTTGCCAGATTCCAGGTCTCTTGCAACAGCTGTTGGTCAAGATGTCTGTCAAACAGGGTCACTGATGCTGTGACCAGTTCATCAAGGCTGTAGCCTGTTTGATGACAACCAACCTGATTAACACTGAGTATCCTGCCGTTACGGTCATGGATATAGATGCCATCTCCGGCATTCTCTATCATTGACCGGAATCGCTGCTCACTCTGGTGCAGCGATTCAGCGCGTTGTTCCAGGGTATCAAGCATGGCATTTACCGCGCAACCAAGCCTGCTTGCCTCGTCACTGCCGGTAAGCTGCACGCGCACATCTGCGTTGCCTGTCTCAACCTGATCAACCACCTCCTGAATCAGATCAAGCCGCCGGGTCAGATACCTGGCGGTAACCGTGGCAAACAGGGAAACCAGCAGGATTGCAACCAGGGCAAGGTACAAGCCATTTTGGCGAATCTTTGCAATATCAGCTTCAAGTGTTTTGCCGCTTAATCCTATCCGCACCCAGCCAATTGTTTTTTCACCGAGCAGGATCGGGTTGATAACATCCACCATATGATGGCTTTTCTGCAGGATCTGGAAGTCTGAATCTTTGGGTAGATCGGTCAGATAAAGGCCGATCCGGTCTTGCTCATTGTGAGCCAGTACCTGACCACGTGAATCCAGTACTATGGCATGGGCAAGACCGGGATAGCGGGCAAGTCCATTTACAATTTCCTGCAGCCCGCTGTAATCACGGGAGGCAACCCAGACTGATGATGATGCGGTGGTGCTCTGGACAAGGGAGGTTGCTTGCGAGATATGCTGCTTTAAGACAGCTGCTTCCTGCCGACGGGTCATCTCCAGCACAAACAACGCCATCAGAACTGCCATAATAACGGTCATGCCAACAATCATACGGCGGCGTAGTGTGCCTGCAAGCAACCATGCCAGCCGCTCGGACATCATTTTTTCTCCACCGGGCGCACCTGTTTTTCAAAGACAGCCACATAGTCCCGTATCTTTTGGTAGCTGGTGTTATCAGCGGCATGGAATTGTGCGGTGGCCATATTACTTAGAATTGCGCGTCCTTCTGCTGATTGTGACAGCTCAAGCAATAATGTTCTGACCTTTTGACTAATGGCCGGTGGCACTGTATTTCGCACCATTACCGAGTTGTTCAGCAGATGGGGGGTCTCCCAGAGCTGGTACAGTTGTGCAGCTTCTTTGGGATGATCCTTCTGGAACAAGCGCCAGGGGACCGGCCAGGTGGCACCAACGGCAGATTGCCCCAGGTAGACGTTCATGATTGAGGACTCTTGAGAACCCACATAATTGTTGGTTATGTCTCGATTGACGTTGATACCGTGCTGGTGCAGGAAAAACTGCGGCATGATGCAGGCTGCCAGCGCTGTGTGGGAGGGGTAGCTGACCGTCTTACCCTTAAGGTCTGTTGGTTTTTTGATGCTGCTGTCCCTGCGGGCAATGAAGATTCCCTTGAAGTCTTCGGCGTTTCCAGCCATGGCGATGACCTTATAGCCTGATTTCATTGCCTCAATTGTTTGCCAGGGATTGGGTAGCAGGAATTCAGGACCACCGCTGCGGAATTTTTCTTCATAGGCCTGGTAATCCCGTGAGGCCTCAAGTTCAAAGTGTGCCTCCGGGATACGGACATTTATATACTCGATCAGCGGTTGATAGGCCTCTGCAAGTTTAGCCGGGTTGTGCAGGGGATGGACAGCAAAGCGGTAGACCGGCAAAGAGGAAACCGATGGAGTTTTACTGTAGTTAAGCGGTTTTTCAGCAGGTTGGCGATTGCAGCCTGCCAGCAGCAGGATACTAAAAAACAGGACAAGCCCAAATAAAACTGATTGAGGCCGGAGAACTCGTGCAACGCTATCGGGCATAGCAGATGTCGTCATGAGGTCTGCTCCGTGTTTGTTACTGTTGTAAGAATATCTCAGGTCAGCTGTGTGTCAAGCGGTGTGGGCTGGTTTTTAGCTTAGCTCCCCCTCTCTTAACAGGAGGGGGAGCTAACAAGACAAGGCGTTATTCTAACTGGCAACTACCGAAAACATCACAAAATCTATTTGAAAAATGCTGATGGACCTTCAAGTGTCTGCCAGTCTGCCTCATTGAAAATTGCTCGGCAGGTATCCACGGTATGGCCGCGACCGTCCTCGGTTTTTTCCTTAATATCGCGGGGATTTGCCCCGGTTTCAGCCCAGAACAGATTGGCCCCGGCCAGGGCACCGATGCCGCATGGTTCATGGGTGCAGTTGCCTTTAACAACATGGGGTATGGCCAGGCGGGTGACCGCTACGATCTGAGCCATACGCAGTTCGCTGATCATGCCGCGTTCTGCCAAAGCTGTACCGGGAATGCTGATCCGACGGGCAGCACCACTAAAGGCTGGTTGGTGAGCGGCAGTGAACAGGATCAGGTCAGCCAGTTCTTCGTTGGAATGTTCAGGCCCCAATGGCTCTACACAGGTGCCGACAATCAGACCGGCTTCTTTGAAGGCTCTGATGGATGCAAGACGATCATCCGGTGGAATATCACTATCAGACCCTTCTCGGAGGCGCAGGGCATGGTAGGCACCGTCAAAACCGGCATCTTTCAGCAATCGTGCTCCTTGTGCATTCTGATCACCGACGTTTGCAATCAGAATGGTGTCTGATGAAAGTCTGTTTCTGACTTCACGTCCGTACTCACAGAACTCGGTCAGATCAAATGAGGCAGTGGCCATCAGGTAGATGGCATTGGCGCCGTTTTCTTCAAAGGTGAGGGCTGCAGTAACGGCAGCATCGTGGGATAGTTTGGTGCTGCCTTTAAATATGCCATTTTTGGCAGCAAACGAGCAGAACATGCAGTTTTTGGGGCAGGGAGCAAGATTAACGGCAAACTGGGCATGTACTTCTGCCTTATCAGCGCATAACCGACCGGATAACTCACGGGATGCAGCAAGTAGTTGGTAGGTAGCTGAAGAGGTTGTTGGCAAAGAGAGCAGGTACACAATTTCGTCATGGGTCAGTCGTTCATCATTCAGTGACTTTGAGATAAGATCGTTAAGCTGCATTGTTGCTCCTCATCTGTTGAATTGTACATTTGTAGCTATCTGAGTCTCATCCCGTTGATGAAACCGAATGTGCCTTTCTCTTTGTTTTTAGAGGGCTGCATGCAGCAGTTCTGCCTGCAGTGCTGCTCCCAAGGCGCCAACTATGGAGGGATGGTCCGGCACCAGCACCGGTACTCCCAGCTCTTGCTCAAGCAGTGCAACCATGACCTTGTTGTTGGCAACACCACCTGAAAAGACCAGATGATCACCAAAGCCTACCTTGCGTACCATGGTGGCCAGGCGATTGGCAACTGCCAGATGCACAGAACGTGCAATCTCTGCCGGAGGCATGCCGCTGTTTTTAAGGGAAACCACCTCTGATTCAGCAAATACCGCACACATGCTGTTGATCGGGGTGGCCTGCTCTACACCGGCAGCAGCAGCGCTGAACTCAGCCATACTATAGCCCAGCGAGACCGCCATCATCTCCAGAAAGCGTCCAGTGCCGGCTGCACATTTGTCATTCATCTGAAAGTTATGAACCTTGCCAGCTTCATTCAGGGCAATTACCTTTGAATCCTGGCCACCAACATCAAGAATGGTGCGGCATTCCGGAAAGAAGTAACGTGCCCCCATGGCATGGGCCTTGATTTCCGTGATAACATCCACCTCGGCATGCTGCTGTACCAGATGGCGGCCATAGCCGGTGGCAACTGCCCGTGTTGGTGTATGCTCTGCAAGATACCGCAACGCCTGTTGATGTGGTTCAAAGCTGCTTTCCACCACGCTATGAAAAGTAATGGCGCCCTGTTTGAGCGCCACTACCTTGATCGTCCGTGAACCAAGATCAATCCCGACCTTCACTGCTAGCCCCCGATCTGCTCGATAAATGCCTCAACCCTGGTCTTCAGTTGCCCCACATCATCAGGTGAGTAATCAGATTCAATTGCCATAAACGGAATCCCACGCTCTTCGCAGGCCTTACGAAGCTTGACCGCCTCGATGTTGTAGGTGTGGCAGAACTGCAGGCAATAATCGATGATCCCCTGGGCGCCGGATTCCTCATACTCCTTCAACACCTGATCGATCCGCTCGGTGTTGGGGGTGAAGCAGGAACAGTCAATCTTCATGTACCGTTCAGTCAGTCGCTCAAGCTGTTGCTCCAGAGTGGTGGAGCTTTCATCGATCAGATCCTTGTAATAGCGGGTGCCGATACAGCTTTCCTCATTGACCACCACTGCACCGGATGTCTCGATGATGTTGTGCAGTTTCCAGTTGGGCAGCGCCATCGGGGTGCCGGATACCATGATCCGTGGCGTGGAGGCTGGAGCAACGGCAATACCCTGCTTGATCCGTTCATCCAGTTCATCACACAGGGCATGCACCTGCTCCACAAACCGGTTCGGCTCGTCATAGAAGGCGATCTGCTCAATCAACAGCATATCCTTGCCGCTGATGGGGGATGGATTATGGTGGCGTAGCTTGTTCAGCCGTTGTAGTGCCTTGCGTTTGGCATTGATGGTGACAATCGCTTGAGAAAGCTCATCAAAGCCGGTTTCCGTGCCGGTGATCTTGTCCACCGCAACCTTGAAATCTTTAACCTCATCCAGCCAGAGTGCCTTATCCTTTTCCCGCTTCATCTGCGGGATCTCCATCACATGGGTCGGGACGTATTCGTCCAGCAGTTCCCAGGTCTTTTTCTTGGCATCGCAGGTGGTTTCACCATAGACAAAGTCCACAGCCTGGAAGTAAGGACAGATTTTGCCCACCTTGAAACCAAAGGCGGATTTGACCATGGGGCAGATATTACGGGGCAGTACCTTCTCCGCATCGGCAATGGAACCCTGAGCACCACCGCACAGCCCGACACAGACACCACCCGCAGCCACCACAACCTCTTCAGGGATGTAGACGCAAAAGGTGCCGATCACCGGCTTGCCAGCATCTTTGGCAGCCATCAGTTCATGAATACGCCCGGTGTGGATGTTCTCCACCATGCCGTCAAAATAGGCCATCTTTGCGGGGCGGTTCTTCTGGGAGAGGAAGATGTTGGTATAGGCCTGGGTCAACATGGCCGGCATACCGGAAAAACGGGGGACATCCATGCCCAGTCGTTCCCATAGTTGTGGATCGGATTTTACTTCAAATGCGCTCATGTACGGTTCTCCCTCAATTGAAATAATGGAGATGGAACATAAAAGTGAGGGCTGCGGAAGTCAAATGCAAAATATCGATAATATTCATTGTTGTAATTGTAAATTACGATAACATGCCTAGTTTGC
>NZ_FUWR01000031.1 GCF_900167465.1 Trichlorobacter thiogenes
TTCTGGCGCTATGCCACTGCGGGCTGGGCTGCCAGATTTCTGGATGCTTGGTGCAAAAGAACCATGAGGTCACGCATCATCCCGATGAAGAAGATTGCCAAGATGCTGCGCTCGCATCGGGAGCTGTTACTCAACTGGTTTCGGACCAAAGGGCAGGTTGCCTTGGGGGCCGTAGAAGGATTCAACAACAAGGCTAAAGTGACGTCACGTAAAGCATACGGTTTCAGAAACTTTGAAGTGATGAAAATCGCCTTGTATCATACACTTGGCAACCTGCCAGAACCTGAGGCTACCCACAGATTCTGCTGAAGAGCCTTATATAGACTATAATTATTATAAATCATTTTCTGTAGCCTGCACTACAACAGGCCAATTTATATTCAGGTCTTTGTAAAAATCTTAGGATTTACGGCAATTTCATGACTCGGTGGGAAAAATAAGCCCAGCATAACCTCTGTGCTAACCTCTTGACATGGAAGTGATTGATGCCTAAAAGCTTAGGGCTATTTTTGGTCAACAAAGTGTGAAAATGCAACAAATCTCGATTCCCGATTCGTCGAAGATTTTGGCGAGAAGATTAAAACGCCTTTCCCGGAATTGGACCGGTCGTCGCCTTTACCTGATTACATTATGCAAACAACTGTTCATTCATGTTGAGGTATATTTCTTTCGATAATATTGAAGCTCACACAGGGTGTACTCATTCACTTCTTTTCATTTTTTGTATGAGCTTCCGGCCGAAAAGTTTCGGTCCGTTGCTACAAGGATGCCGCCAAACACGACGGTCGAACCAGCAAGAATCAAAGGTAATGAAAAGCCGCCCTGTTGATCAGCTAGAAGTCCCGCCAATGGGGGGCCAATAACTTGACCTGCTCCAAAGCAGACTGTCAAAATGGCGGCGGCGCGCCGTGCATCAGCACCGGAGCGTCTAGTCCCTTCGGCCATCGCCAAAGAGACAATTCCGAGGAAGGTGCCACCAAAAATAATGGCGGCCAGTCCAGCACTGAATGGTTGTGTTGCAATGCTACTCAGCAAAATGCCGCACGCTTGAAGAAGGTAGGCTAAAGTCAGTGCATGACGTACTCCGATTCTGTAAGCTATTTGCTGCCAGATGACGGTGGAGGGGGCTGCGGCGAGCCCCACCGCAACCCAACTCCAGGGTGCAAATCGGGCCAGCCCTGCTGTATGGGTAATCATAGTCACCAGAAATGTTGCGCTGACAATGTAGCCAACCCCTTCCAGAAAATAGGCGGTTGCCAATCTGCTAATACCTGTAAGAGTTCCTGTAGATGGCGATGAAACGCTCGGGATAGAAACCGCTCCCCGACGTTTGCCCGCCACCAAGATTCCGACTAGGGACAAAATCATTGAAATTCCCCCCATTCCAAGCCAGGCAGCACTCCAGCCACCAAATCTATCCAAAATCTGAGTAAACACACCACTTAGCGCAATTCCCAATCCGATCCCGCCATAGAGAGCACTGCTCCAACGACTGTGGGAGCTGCGAACCATGGTTTCCGTCACCTCTATGGCTATAACTACGAAAAGCATTGCACTTGCGACACCAGATATCAGGCGTAGCGCGCCCCACCAATATGGTGATTGAGTAAATCCCATCAAAAAGGTCGTGGCGATGCAAGCCACTAGTGCTGTCACGTTAACACTCGTATAACGTAAAATATGTGGGCATACTGCGCAGATCAGCGCCCCCGCCAGATATCCGGCATAGTTGAGAGAAGCCAGACCACCTGCAAGGCTGTTGCTGATCCCCAGATCACGCTGCATCAAGGGGAGAATCGGCGTAAAGGCAAAACGGCCAATTCCCATGGCTACCATCATGCCAAGCATGCCACCAATGAGAACCCACAATGCTGATCGTTGCGTGTTAGCAATTACCCTATCTTTTTGTTTCGAACTTTTCACGTAATCACGCTTACTCCAGCTTTACGGAACGACTCTGTGCTATTGAGCTGGTTATTCTGATCATCTATCATTAGCTTCATCGTTCCTACCAACGCAAGCGAGCCCTATTTGACAGCCTTTCTAAGCTTGGTAACAGATTCTCCACCAATTCCCCAATTGTCAGTATCCACTTCGTCTATTACAACCACAGTAGTAGCCGGATTCTTTCCCAACACATCAACCAATAGTTGAGTAGCTCCTTTGATCAAGGCACTTTTCTGTTCGGTTGTTGCCCCTTCACGAGTAATTTTGATGTTGACGTAAGGCATCAGTTTTCTCCTTTCAAATAGTATTACTTAAGTTCCTGTCACACATTCGTTCACGGCTTTTTCAGATATCTAGTCTTCAAGTTGTAGCCGATCATCCATTCCGCCAGACTTCGCTTGGGAAGCCTTTTTAGAAGTTCAGCTGCAACCGCATCACTGCCCATACCACGCGCCAGCAACTCACTCGCTATTTGGTCGAACTGTTCCAGGTACACTTTCATTTCCCGCAGATCTTTCTTTGAAGAAAGCGGGCCGTGACCAGGAACAATACGATCGACATCCATGGCAAGCAGGGAATTAAGGGTTGTCACCCAGCCACTAAAATCTCCGTCAGCCAGATAGGGATGAAAATCGGTGAACAGGATATCGCCACTGAACAGAATTTTTTCTTTAGACAGGTAAACGACCACACTTCCTTGAGTATGGGACGGCGCTGTACGGATCAGCTCAACAATCTCTCCCCCCAAATTGATGGTGAGCCGTTCGCTGAAAGCGAGTGTCGGCAGCACAATCACTGTGCCGGCCATATCCTCTGACTTAAGTCCATAGTTGCCGGCATTTTTCAGAATATCTGCACCGTTGGCGGCTAGGAACGCCTGGTCAGCCTCATGGGAGATCACTGTGGCTCCCAGCTTGGCGAAGACGCAGTTGCCGAGCGCATGATCCAGATGGGTGTGGGTATTAACAACGTATTTGATCGGCTTACTGGTTACTTTGCGTATATCTGACAGAAACCGCTCCCCCTCCTTAGCCGAAATCAGGGTGTCAACAACCAGCACGCCATCTTCGCAGACGACAATCCCTGCATTGGCGGCGAAGCTGTTGGCAGGGGAAGCATCCTTGACGCCTACATAGGCATAGACGTTGTCGGACAGTTTGGTCAGTTCGGCAGAGGCAACTTGGGCAATCAGAAACAACAGGATGGTCAACAACGGTGTCACTCGTGTTTTCATGGTATCCTCCTCGGCATATTCATTTTTTCAGCCATTTTTATACAATCGTGTGCAATATAACCTTACGGAAGGTCTGATCGCGCTCAGTTCAATGTTTTGAAACAGTAATTTCCTTGATCATATACACCGAGAGTTCTCCGTACGTTTTGAGGTTTGATAATTGTACCGGGTCCAACAGATCAAAAATCTTGAACCCATGCCTAATCCAAAATCCCATGGAATCCTGAACAGAGACCAGAGAAGAATATGTCAATCCTTTCTGCAACGCTCTGTCACAGGCATGTCGGACTAGCGCCGATCCGATGCCGTGTCCTTTCATTCGGTCGGAAACAGCAAGATCATGTAAATAGAGACTTTCAGCGTTATCCGGTATATCGAAGCACCCTCCCAGCGGAGTTACTTTCCCGATGATTGATCTATACGCAACCAGATATGCCCCTACACCTTCATTGTCTTCTGCGACCCAAGCAGTGTCGGGAGCCCCGACAAGCCTAGTCCGCATAGTCGATTCGTCTTCCAACGCTACAGAGACGTAGCATTCCGCCTGAACCTGAAAAACGGAATGGACATCTTCTTGCGTCATTGGCCGGAGCAGTAAGCTTCTCATACAGATTCACGTGAAATCACACAACTTAGCTTAAGGCTGAACTTCGAAGGGGTCATTGGATTTTTTCGGCTTCTTCTTGACTCTGCTTGCAACACTCAGAGCTTTTCTGGCCCACATATGCATAACCTCCTGGTCTTCGAAAACTTCTGGAGGCGCCTCAAAATACTGCATAGTCACCGTCTTGCCGCGCGAAACATAGGTAAACGGCATCAAGCCTTTTATCTCAAACTCATGTCGAGTACTTGGGTCCGCTTTGAAGTACAACCTGTCATCGACTATGATTGCAAATATGCGATCATCCAAGTAAACGCCATAGCCGCTGAACATGGCGCGTACCCTTAGATCCCCAATTAGCGCCAATTGTTCGATAACAAGCGCTACAAACTCGTTGTACCGAGACATAACCAGACCACCTACCCCTTTGCCTGTGAATGTTCAATGTTGTGTGTCAATTGCCGACAGTACTAACATAGACCGTAATTAATCAAGTGGCTGGAATACTTCATATCAGTTCCCAGTATATGATTTTGAAGCCACTCTTTGAGAAATTCCAATATTTCTATTGTAAAAACAAATCCTACTTCGTTCACACGACGGTTTAAATCAAGGGCTTTCAAAGTGAATTGATCGTGTTCAATTTTGTGGGAGTGAAATCCGGAAAAGTTGGATTTCTGCATATACTTTTCTTCAGTCTCAAAATGAGTTTTTGCATAATTTACCATTGAACCAACTATTTCCTTCTGCACGTCACGACCTTTCTGTGCAATGTGTGCGTCATGTAACGTATTAAGCATGCTAATCAATGTTTTATGTTGATCATCTATTTCCTTTACTTTGACACTAAAGGTATCCGCCCACTGTAAATAAGACATATTCCCCACCTTTGATTGGTTTGTTCTTCAAAGTACTTTAACAACGCGGTGTGCCAGATTATGGCCACTTGGTATCTATGGATTCTCACCAACAGCCGAAGGTTTGCTCGCTCCATGCCGGACATTTTCGTTGGGATTCTCCTCAAGGAGCGACTTTAGCCTGGTGATGAACGTCCCCGACGGTTTCAGTTTCGGATGAGATCTATAAAGAGCTGCAACACGACGAGATTCTTCAAGCTGCCGGATTTTCGCCAACACCCCGGGGAACTGGTTCGCCTGTGCAAGTGACGGCGCAAATAACAGCTTCTTTGGCACTACTCGACCCAGCTCGATCGCTGTTGCCAACCTTCGGTGACATCGGCATGCATTGTCAGGATTCACCAACCCACATCGTGAAGTCATAAATGATAGGATGGTTGATTGTGCCCGCGATAACCTTTTCCGATATGCAGCACGAGATATATCCAGTACCTCGGCAGCTTCGCTGTGATCAAGTTCGATGATTTCACCAAGCACATATGCCAAACGATGGTTACGATCAAGACACATCAACATGGCCAGAGTGCAGCCGATTTTGACCTCCTCAAGAAGCAATTCTCTGTCGATATCATATTCGATGCGTAGCGAGCTATCCGAGAGCCCTCTTCCGAGGTCTTCGCCGAATGCCTCGAAAGATATGGATTGTTGTTCCATGCGTTTCTTGCCAAGAGAGAGCAAGGTATTGCATGCAATCCGATACACCCAGGTTCGAAAGCTACTGTCACCTCGGAATCCACCGAGGCCGGTGATTACGCGAATGAGTATCTCCTGGGTTGCGTCCTCTGCATCCTGAGGGTGCCAAAGAAAGCGAACCGCAACACCGTATGCATCCTGTTGAACAGTACGAATTACTGTTTCCAAGGCGGTGCGGTCGCCTTCCTTGGCAAGGGCTACTTCCGAATCGAGACTTTTGTCTCGTTGTTCGGATGTCAACTCATGCCTCATGTTCGAGTAACTCTTTGAGCTTGTTAAGCTCTTCTGTAAGTGTTTGGGCCTGCGCTTCCAGGGCACCCTCAAGCTGTTCCAACGGCACTGGCGGCAGAGTCAGAACGAATGTGAATACGCAGCTTTTCGAGTCAATTGGCACCAACCGAGAGAATGCACTTGCTACGCTCCCGTCAGGGAATGTCATTATCCAGTCAATAGTGCCTTGCTCTTCTGAAGAAGGCACTGAAAGACCAATTTCCACCTCGCCGTTAGGTGTTCGCAAAACAGCACCACTTTTCGTTACAGATGCAAATGCACTTGTCCACTGCGGCAGATTCGTGGGGTCCGCTATGTAAGCAAAAGCCCTCTTCATGTCTACCTGCAGCTCAACTCCTTTTACGTCAAATCTTTTCATGGTACTTCCTCCTTGTGTGTTATGCCGATTTACTCGGTTGTTCTTTAGACTCACAAAACACACAGGGTGTGACCGATAAAAATGTTTTTTTAAACATATTTTGTACGACTATGGGGTCAATACAAAATTGACTAATTGATCTATGCCTTTCCCCATACCATCGGGCTTGAAGTCTAATTTCTCGAGAGGTGTCTCTAGACGGTTAACCCAAACTGTAGGGTAGCCAAACCATTTAGCTCCAGCCGCATCCCATCCCCCAAAAGCTGCAAATGCTATGTTCTCTTTAGGAAGACGAAATGCATCAATTCCCATCTGATAGGCTAGAGGACTTGGCTTGTAAGCTTGAACGCTGTCTGTGCTCAGATAAAACTCAAACGCACTCTCAATGCCAGAATTTCTTGTATTGGCTCGCATCATTTCTTCAGTTAAGTTGGAAACAAAAGCAAGCCGTATATTATTGTTCTTAAATTGTTGCAAGGCCGGTTTAATGTCTGGCCAAATTTCTAATTTGAACCAGATGGATATCAATTCTTTTTGTTTTTCAAGTGGCAGGACAAGCTTTAAACTTTCTGCTGAAAATACTAGTGCATCCTCTATCACCGCATCAAAACTCTTGTAATGCGCACCGACTGTACGCAACCACGAATAGCCGAATATTTTCGCAAACCATAGTTGAGCGAGCGCGTCGCCTTTTTCTGGAAATAATTTCTTTGTTAATCCGAAAATAGGTCTTGGGTCAAATATGACGAAACCATCAAAACCAATAGCTTTTATTTTAGGTTTTTTCTGTGCAAAGACGGACCTCGGTAATGAACTAATTGCAACACTTGCAGCGGCGAGCTTGATAAGTTGTCTACGATTTAATAACATGATTTTCTCTCCTTTCCGACGTGGGATATCTCTGAACAATCGACAAGATTGCAACTATGGGCTACTGAATTTCCGAATTACCATCAAGCATCTTTTTCAAAGTAGACGCATCGCGCATTCCCACCACAATCCTGCCATCCGACATGACCAGAGTGGGCGTTGCCGAGATTCCATTGGCATTAGCGAAAGCAATTATCGCATCGAGTTTTTTCTTGCTGTTCTCTTGGGTCGGCTTTGGAATATCCTGTCCTGCAAAAGCATTGTCCATCAGTTCAAGATTCATAGCTTCCAATAAGGTGCGTGATTTGTCATAGGAGTTTGGATGCATGTCCAAGGGGAAGAACATTAAATGAATGGCCAAGTCCCGATCCAATTTAGCCAACTTTTTCAGTTCAGTATGCCCCGATCTGCAATATGGGCAGTCAGGCTCGCTAAAAACATAGAGTTTTTTTGAACCTTTGGGATTACCCATGACCAGAGAATTTTCGACCGGTATTTTCGAAACATCGACAGACGTCGCCTGTTTTGGTTGAATCAGATTCTGTTGGAAGGAAGAAACAGGTTGGAGAGTGTCGAAACTGACGAGAACTCCCTGAAATAGATGTTTTTTGCCGTAATCGATAAATACGATGCCTTGCTTGCCGTCTTTCTCTGCCAGCACCTCAAAGAGCCCTTTAGACGGGGACTGCTTAACCGATTTAGCAGTTGCACCGATTTTTGAGAGAAGTGTCGTGGCGTCTTTTTCGGAAAGCGAATGACAGGACGTGCAATCTCCACCACATCCATTAGTTGGCATGGCAAATGAGATTGATGCAGTGACCAAAGATAATGTAATGACAAATATTAGTTCCTTAAACATGGTAACCTCTCTCGAATTCGTGATAAATAGTGAAACAAATCGAATTGACAAGTCGTTGAGCTAGAATCTCCGTTATCAAACCTAATCTTGTACCTCCGCAACGTAAACTCCATCGTGTATCCCTCCCACGCAGGATTTGCATCCCACCACGGACCTGATTGAAATTCTCGCTCTTCCATGCTTGTCGAGAGTCTTAAGAAACTTCTGCCACGAACTTCTCGATGGCATGGATGTGTCAGCCATGAAGTCCGAATCAATTGGACGAATGAAATTGAATTCGGACTTTTGAATAACAAGTTGGCTCCGGATATCCAACTCATTCAACTTTAAAAAGAGAAACGTCCAACCGCTCAGAATTGCCAGCGCGGATATGCTTCCGCCGAAAGCACTACTCTTGTGGTTGATATTTCTATCCAAAGGAGCAAAGAGGATCAATGATGTATCGTCATATGATTGAGTTCTTACACCCATTGCAACCGAGATAGGAAAACAGATATGAATTACATCGTCGATTTCACCCAAACCCTGAACTGAATTCAATTGCGTGGTAATCATGTTTTACTCACTTCAATTCCTGCCAATATGATCAAAATGTCTCTGAGGGTTGGCTCAGTAAAACCCAAGAACTCGAAAGCTAATTTAATCTCTAAGGGTAAATTCCCGGCCCCTTGGGGCGATTTAAGTATCAACTAAGGTTACAGATACCCCGCTGCTTGCGGCGGGGTTATTCATTAATGACAAAACAAGCTGATTCCAATCAGGATTATCATGACTCGTCTAACAGCCCGATGTTCCATCCTGAAATGACGACAGTAACTTCCTCCAGGCTACCTTGGCAGCCACTACACTGAGAACGAGAACAAAGAGAGGTATCAATGGAGGTTTGATGCCAATGGGGAGCACTTCAGGAGGCACTCCGGGTTGAAGATGAACATACGTCGCGATCAACATCTCAACGAAAAGGCTGAAGCATGCGACTAGCAATATCTGGTACCTGCGCCTTTCTTTCCAAATACTCAGCTGGGGCAATATGAAAAGAATTCCAGTTGCCATCTCTCCAAGTTTACCCGCAAGGATGGCAGCATGCGGCAAGTGGCTTTGTTGAATCTGAACTTCAAACCATCCATTAATTGGGGTAAAGAACTTAAGAAATCCGAACATGAACATCAGGATTCCGAGAAAAATTGAAATTCCCCTAAAAACCGATAGAGGTATGATGCCGTCTATTCCTTCATTTCTATATTTATTCATTGTTTTTCTCTCTAAATGTAAGTTACTGAGGCGGGCCAGGCCGGCCTTGCAAAAATTTTGTGGACTGAAGGGTTCAAGCAAGACTTTTCAACTGCGTTCAGAAATTCAATAAAAAACTTGGCTAATTAAGTACTTTCACCCACCGTGTTCTGTTTAACCTGCTGAATCCAAAGCGTTGATAGAGTGACTCCACGCGACTGTGCTCAGCATCGATCTCAAGGTCAACCGCTACTATACTTGCAGCACGCGCCCGATCTAGTGCCGCACTAACTAACGCAGCCCCGATTCCTCTGCAGCGGTGACTGGGGGTAACGTAAAGCTCTTCAAGCCAAGCGACCAACCCGCAGTGTTCTGCGCTCAGAATAGTAACGATGTAGGCGACACCAACCGCTTGGTTGTCCTCTCGTGCTAGCAACAGAAAACCACGCTTAATGTCCGTTGCAACTTGTTCTAACACACCCAGTATGTAATAACTCCTCAGCGACCTCATAAGAGCGCATTCCTCCCACCAACATCAGAGGGATTGTCACTTGCTGCTTGTAGTGCTCTGCTGTCCGTGTCAAACTTTCAACAAGTCTTATCGGTCTCACATCCCACCTATTTTATGCCTGCCAGAGCATTCAGAATATCTTGCGGGTCAGCGCGGTGGGTATAATCGACGTCAGTAAACGCATATATAATTTTTCCAGATCGAGAAATGACATACGTAGCCGGAACTGGTAAATTCCAATCGGGATTACCCTGGGTCTTTTCAAGATCGACCCCAAACTCTTTGTATATCTCTTTCAGCTCTGGAGGCACGCCAAATACAAGGCCGAATTTTGCAGCAAGTTCGTTTCCATTGTCGGTAAGTATGTCAAACCCGAGTTTCTTCTTTTCATGTGTGATACTTGTTAGATCAGGTTTTTCGGGAGTTACGGCAACGAGTCTGGCTCCGCGCTTCTGAAAACTGGAAAGGTGTTTTTGATAAGCAATTAATTGAGCACTGCAGAAAGGACACCAGCTACCACGATAGAAGGTAAGAATAACTGGACCTTCCTTAAGAAGGTTCTTCAGTGAAACCATCTTTCCGTATGAATTTTTCAAGGAGAATTGAGGTGCTTTCTGACCCACTTTCAATGCATTGTCAGTCAATTTTGATATTCTGAGTTTCTCAGTTGCTTCATCCATGACTTTCTTCTTTTCAGGTGGTATCATGTTGGCAAACGAAGCTGACAACAACCTGAGTTGATCTTTTAACGTCAAAGAAATGAGATTTTTATCCAGAAATTCCTTAATATCCTTCTCTGAAGTAAGTCCTGTAGCCCTACCTGTTTCCACGGTACCGTAGAATGAAATGAATGTGGCCTGAGCGGTAACGTGCAGTTCTTTTTTCAAGGCATCTTCTTTGTCGTAATTCACCTTGAATATGTGAATACCCTTTAGGCTTCCGGATTTCCCAAGGGATGCCAATGACTTGTTTTGAATGCTACATGTAGGACACCAGTCAGCATGAAAATGGAGAAGTATTTTTTCCCCGTTCTCTTGCGCCTTCTTGAAGGAATCAGGGGTATAACTTGTATCGGCATATGACATGCCAGTTAGGGCAAAGATTGCAAAGATAATCAGCACAGCTTTTTTCATGACGATTTCCTTTCTCAATAGCGTGTTATAAATCCAAGCCAGGTCTCCGGGGTTAACTCAAGTAATAAAGATTCAACGTACCGGTCATAGCCTATGATAATTGACAAACCGAACAGCATCATCAGCGCACCAAACAACTTCTTGAGCGTCAATAACACGCGTGTCTGCTGGCGGATCGTTTGTGTAAGACTTCGTGCACCGTATGCGAAAATGACGAGTGGAATAATTGAGCCCGCACCAAATACTAATATAATCAGAAAAGCCTTGCTCAACTGGCCCGTTTGACCGGCAAGACCAAAGGCAGCACCAAGACTCGGCCCACTGCATGGGGTCCACACAATCCCAAGAAAGAAGCCGTTTATGAATTCAGAAACCAATGGATAGCGAGCATCCGTCCCAGAAGGTGATGGGATGTGACTCAAGGTTGAAGAGAACAGCCCTGCAAAGAGTCCTGAAATTGTATCTGACACAAACAGGAGGCCACTTAATGTCAGAAACAACCCTGCAATCGGTCGAAGTATACTCGCCCCGACACCCAATATACTCCCTGTAGCTTGAAGAACGAGCGAACCACCGACAAAAGTTACAAGAATACCTGCTGAAAGTGCTATCGGCCCAAATTTGCTCTTGTTCAATGACGAGGCCGTTACGAATGTTAGGACCGGCAGTACACACGGGGACAGGGTCGATAACACGCCTGCAACGAAAGCGAGCAGTAAACTGATATTGTCTGCAGTCATTTCAATTTCCTTTCCGGTCAGGGCGCAGGAATACGCCCCTTGGGAATACCAGCTTCACAAGGCACTTTTGTCTGACACAGGCCACAACCTGTGTGTGCAACGCCATAAAGTCCTCCGACCGTCTTGATGGCGTCTTCATACACAAACTTTCGGCACCTTACCTTATCGTGCCCCATCGGCGTTATGGCACCTGCCGGGCAGCGTGTTATACAAAGGCCGCAACTACCTTCTCGGAAGTAGAGACAGTTGAACCTATGGTCTGAGTACGGTTGGGGGGAGGGCGTGAGTTTGAGGTTAGTGATAACACTACCACAGCGATGAGCTATCCCCTTCGGGGTGATTAAGGCATCATTGAGGCTGAATGTGCCGAGGCCACACGCATAGGCAGCATGACGCTCAGACCATGTTGATGCGATGCCGACGGGTGAATCCGACAATGTTCGCCAGGCAGGATGCAAAGGGGGTGCAATGGCCTGATAACCATGACCGATGAGGAAATATTCCATGTGCCTTCGGAGAGTACAGTTGAAATCTTCTCCATAACTCCGAGTCTGGGCCCACTCAAGGGAAGGATAGTTCGTCTCCATACGATTGCTCTTGCGGGTTGCTAAACTAATCGGCAGGATCCATGAGATGACCGTTCCCCTGAATTTCTCCGTCAGGTCGTCAGCCATAATTTCCTGCGGCGTCTGGTGAAAGTTACCAATAACTTTTTTGTACTGCTGGAACAGCGGGTCATCCGCTGCAGCGAAACCGACAAGTGGCTCTTCGAAGTATCGGTCGTCACCTCCAGGGAAACGGTTAACTCCGCTCTCCGAAACAAAACGCCTGATCTCGTTACGAATCATCTCTTCCATGGCGCCCCCATGAATACCTTCTTCTCAAATATATAGAAGTTATTGGGCAGTTTAACGTCATGCCCAGGACTGGAGTCAGCAGCCCTCTTTGCAATGGGCAATGGCCCTAAGTTGGTACCGTTTTCTCAGCATGATCTTCACCTCCTTTCATGGGAGACTATCTCAGCCGCTAGCGCCACATCACCCGGGCTTCATTGCGCTGCGGAATTCTGCGGTAGTGATATTTGGGCAGTCCAAACATCATAGCCTCATGCACCTCATAACCGTTCGGGACACCGAGTGCCTCCCGGAGTGTCGGTTGTTCACGAGCGGCCCAGGTCAGAAGTCCTGCCCAGCAGGTACCGATACCGTGTGCCGTAGCGGCAATCTCAAAATTAGCAAGGGCAATAGCACAATCCACCGAACTCCAGTTCCAGTCGCTTGGGCCAATAGTAACGGCCAAGTGCGGTGCACCGCGCAGAATCATATCCCGCCCCTGTTTCCAAAGATCGATGAAATGGGTATAACGGGATGCGCCACCAGTCTGTTGGAGCCAGTCGACGACGAGTCCTGCCAAACGATGTACCTCAGAGGAGTTATGTACAACTATCCATTGAACTGGCTGACGGTTCACAGCCGTGGGAGCCCAGCGGGTGGCATCGATCAGCGTACGGATTGTCTCGATGGGAACCGTTTCCGGACGGAATTCACGTATTGAGCGACGTCTCTTAAGAAGTTGCAACACCGCGTCAGATTGAACTACCAGGGAACTGCCAATAAGAGGAGATTCGGTGTTAGATATCTTTTCGTGGTGAACCGCGTCACGGGGGCACACAGCAACACAGTGGCCGCAGGCAAGACAACTCGCGTCCGCCCCCTCACGAAATTCCGGAAACCCTTCTCCATCCAAAGTAAATAAGTCAACCGGGCATACATCTCTGCAGCTGCCGTCTCTCCGGCAGTTTTCATGGTTTATGGTTACTAAACTCATTCATATCCTCCTTATTAATTAAAGCGTGGTGTCCGATTCAGTCAGCACATAAGTATCAGGAAACGGTACAGGCGCCTCCCACGCAGGTAGAATCGAGCCCCTCCTTGTTGATACCCTGCAGAGCGATAGCGGTCGTCACGCCAGCATTCACGGCAGACGCAACATCGATTGCCTGAATCAGCGCATCCCAAGGGATCCCACTCTCAATGGCACGTTTGATACGACTGCCGCTACAGGCAATGCAGCCGCGGGTCGCACTTACAGCAAGACCGATCAGCTGCTTTTCCCGATCCGTCAATTGATCACCCTCATGCGCAATTTCCAGCATCTTTTTTGCAGCAAAGTCTTCGAATTTCATGATTGTTCTCCTTGTGTATTTATCCGGTAACTTCCCATTTTGCGTCAGCAATGCCTCGCAAACGTTCACCAAGCATTTTCCCCAGTGACCGTGCCTGCATTAACGCCTCGGGCTGCTTATCGAGGTTCGGAATTATTTCAGGGGTAACCATGGTCCCCGGCTCGAAAAACATGTGAACAGCGCCAACTTTACATGTTTCGCAGTATCCGCAAGAGAAGCAGCTTGCTGCACCTTGTCCGGAGACCGTTCCAACGCACTCAATCTCGTTGTAGTCAAAGAAGGTTTTTATATTCTCGACCGATTTATCCCCGGAACTGCCTCCCACCCCGACTGCGACGCCAAGCTTCCCTGCAAGCGCCTTTCCTTCCTGGTGCCGGAACTGGTAAAAACGCTCTAGAAAACAGTGAGACAATCCGTTAAGCATAGAATAGTAATTTGCTGCCCCGATCACGTAAGCGTCTGCCTCGACAATCTTCTGTCGCAAACCCTGCATTTCATCGCTGACTTTGCAAGTATTGTCATTGATACAACCTAGACATGCGATACAGGGGCCGATTCGTTTTCCCGCCAGAGAGACGAATTCCGTTTCGCCGCCTATGGCATTCAAAACCTCTTTCACCAGTCTATCCGTTGAATGATCCTTACGTGGACTGCCTGAAATCCCAAGCACCTTCATAATTTCCTCCTTGAATGTTTGCTTGAATACTCCTGATGTGCGCGAATAGTTGCAACTTCCGAAATCAATACTTGAAAGTAATAGGGGAATTCGTCCCGTCGCAGTCTCACACTCCTTTTGAACCAGTCATTTGAATCGTAGATGATTGAAACGATGTCATGGACAACGCCGTGATAAATGCATCGCATATCTCGCTTTATACGTCGGTACTTGAGGGCCAGTCGTAATATGTAAAGAATCAAAACTACAGATGCTGTCACGACTGCACAAAGCATCATCACTATGAATGACCCCTCAGGCATATTGACCTCCTTTCTCTATAAATTTTTAGAAAACAAAGGGTGTTAACCAAAACCTTCAAGGCACCAATACGAGTTTTCCGGTTGTGCTCCGCCCTTCAAGTGCCTGATGAGCCTGCGTGACCTGCTCCAACGGATAGACTCCACCAATTGTCACTTTGAGCTGGTGACTAACTGCCAGATCGAACAGCTCAGCCAGGCTGTTTCGCAGACTCTCCAGCGTCAAGAGAGGTGCCACAGCGAAACCGGTGATTGATTGATTCTTGAAAATGAGCCCAAGCAGTTCAGGAACGCCCAGGTTGAATTCCTGGATGTTAAGTGAACCATAAATTACGACTTGACCCATTGGTGCTAATATGCCAAGACTCTCCTTTGTAATTGAGCCTCCTACTGATTCGTAGATGACGTCTGGGCCACTTCCTCCAGTTACAGCAAGCACCTCTTCCCCCCAACCCGGCTGCTTGTAGTTGATGCCGACGTCGGCACCTAACGAAAGAGCGAAATCAGTTTTCTGCGATGAACTCGCTGCTGCGATAACCATTTTTGCCCCAACACGTTTGGCAAGTTGGACAAGCAGTGATCCGACGCCACCTGCGGCCGCATTGATGAGGACAGTCTTCCCTTTTACTGGAGCTTGCTTAAGGAGGTATTGCGCTGTAAGACCTTGGACCATCAGAGCTGTCGAATCCTCGAACGAAAGCTCATCCGGCAATGGCACGACTAAAGCGGCGTCAGCCACCACGTACTCCGAATATCCCCCAATGAATACTCCTGCTCCAAACAAAGGAGCAGCGACTCTGGTACCAATCGTAACTCCATTGACATCTCTCCCAGTGCCAACGACCGTGCCAGAGACCTCAGTACCAAGGATTGCAGGGAGTTCAGGGGTCACCGCATATCTGTTCTCCCTCATAAGTGTCTCAGCGAAATTGATACCAGCCGCTCCAACTCGAACCAACACCTGACCGGAATTAGGTTTGGGGATAGATATATCCACGATTTCGAACACTTCTGGTCCTCCGAAACGATTGATTCTTGCTACTTTCATATTTGCCTCCTTTTAGCTGTACCAGCTTTCGTTATTTTGTAGTAGACTAGTCAACTAGTTAAAAAATAAAAAATATATCATCGTAGCAGTGAGGTAAAAAGCACATCTATAAAACCTTTCATCGGTTGCGGAGATTTCATTACTTTGGCTCGCAGAATTGCGCCCTCCCATCCGGAGAGAATAAAACAGGCCATCACATCAAGGTCAATATCTGTCGAAATTTCACCAGCTTTTTGTGCATCTCGCAAGCAGTCGACAAAACGTTCTTTCCACATGTTAAAAATCTCGTCAAGCCGGTCTCGGAAGCGTTCATTGAGATCAGCCAATTCCTGACCAAGATTTCCTATGAGGCAGCCTTTGCTGCACTGATTCTGGGTTATGCGTGTCAAAGTGCTTTCCAGAAAGTTATGAATTCGGTTAAGCGGTGTGACCTCTTCGTCGTTCAAAAAAGTATCCAACCGCTGTTCAAAGCGTTCTGCAAAGTGGTCGATCACAGCCAGACCGAAATCTTCCTTGCTTTTAAAATAATGATAAAATGAACCCTTAGGAACTCCGGCTTCCAGCAAGACAGCATCGATCCTTGTTGTGTTAAAGCCTTGGCGAGCAATAAGCTCAGTGCCAATCCTGATTATTTCACTGCGAGTATCTTTCTTCTGCATACTCGTATGCTAGACCGGATAGTCTAATATTGTCAAGTGTTTTAATGGTCTCTTCGATTTACGAAATATGGCGCGAAAACATAGTGCAGGTTGTCGCGGCGTGGCAAGTAAAATGATAAGTCAGTACTGGATGTATTTTCCAACCAGTCAAAAAAGCAAATTTCTATCCCTTACCCCTTTCAAACTACCCCCGGATTTCGCCTCGAATCTCGCGCCCAGCAAGACGTGTGAGTTGCTTCTGGTCCTTCAGCAGCACGCGGTGGTCCTGGATGTCGATAACCCCTCTTCGGCAGAGCGCGTTCAGCCCGGTGGAGACGGTCTCCCGTGTCGAGGCTATCAGACCGGCGTAATCGTTATGAGTAAGCCGCAGATCGATAAGCAGACCGTCCCGACCAGTAACGCCGAATTCGTTCGCCAGGGCGAGAAACGTCTTGGCCAGCCGCGCCTCGACGGAGGAATACAGCATATCCACCAGGCGGTTCTGGATCTTCCGGAGGCGCAGGCCGCTCAGCTTGGTGATCCGTGTCCCCAAGGCCGGGACCAACGCCATGAGCCGGTCAAAATTTTCGCGGCGCATCATGCAGAGGAGGGTCTCATCCAGCGCTTCTGCAATCACTTCGCTGCCGTCGGCATCGAGTCCCCCCTCAAGTTCGCCGAAGAGAGTGGACGGCCCGAGGATATCGATTATGAACTCATGCCCTTCCGCCGAGGTCCGCACCAGCTTGATGCTCCCCTTCTTGACGAAATAGACCGCCTGCTGCGCCGTCCCACGGAACGGAAGCAGCTGCCGTTTGCGCAGGTAGAGTGACTGGGAATCCCGGTCGATCACTCCGTACTCTTCGTCGCTCAAGCCGCTGAAGATGTCCAGTCGTTGCAGATACCAGAGTTTTTCATGCTCCATGTTCCTGCTCCCCTTCACATGATATGGCTCGCCATCACTTGTGCCGCTGCGGTACAATTTTGTAATGCGGCTTACAGAAAACATGCCGCCGCGTGTGTAGGATGAACTCAAACATACCTATCATGTTTGCAGCGGGGGACAAAGATGAAAAAGAAAATCTTGACGACAGCGGGGATTCTGGTTGCACTATTGGTGTTGGCAATGGCCGCCCGGCCGCATCTCGCGGTTCAGGCTGCAGGAAAGGAGACGACCATGACAGGGAACAAATATTCGAACGAGGAACTGAAACAGCGCCTGACTCCGATGCAGTACAGCGTCACCCGCAAGTCGGGGACCGAACCGCCGTTCGACAATGCCTACTGGAACGAGCACCGCGAAGGGCTCTACGTTGACATCGTCAGCGGTGAGCCGCTCTTCACCTCACAGGACAAGTTCGATTCCGGCACCGGCTGGCCCAGTTTTACCAGGCCAGTCGCCCCGGACCATGTGAAAGAGCATAAGGACAACACCTTCGGCATGACCAGGACAGAGGTCCGCTCAGCCGAGGCCGATTCCCACCTGGGGCATATCTTTACCGACGGACCGCGGGATAAAGGTGGCTTGCGCTACTGCATCAACTCCGCATCGCTCAGCTTCATCCCGGTGGATGAGCTGGAAAAGGCCGGCTACGGCACCTGGCTCCCCCTCTTCGGACGGAAGGCAGCGGCCGCTCCGGTGAAGCAGTATGCAACCCTGGCCGGCGGCTGTTTCTGGGGCATGCAGGACCTGCTGCGCAAACAGTCGGGGGTGATCACCACCGAGGTGGGCTATACCGGCGGGAACGTCCCGAACGCCACCTACCGCAACCATGAGGGACATGCCGAAGCGATACGGATCGAATTTGACCCGACCAAAACCAGCTATGAAGCCCTGCTCCGCTTCTTCTTCCGGATGCACGATCCAACCACCCTAAACCGCCAGGGAAACGATACCGGTTCCAGCTACCGGAGCGCCATCTTCTACCATGACGAAGAGCAGCAGCGGGTCGCCATGAAGGTCAAGGCCGAGGTCGATGCCAGCGGCAAATGGAAACGCCCGGTCGTCACCGAGATTACCGCGGCAGGCCCCTGGTGGCGCGCCGAGGAAAATCATCAGGACTACCTGGAGAAGAACCCGGGGGGATACACCTGCCACTGGGTACGGGAGTAGTGATGGCTCCGTGATGCGTATAAGCAGGGCAAATATGATTTTTTGTCACTTGTTAGTAATGATCGAAATAACATATAGTGACGATGCTGATTATTGCCTGGATCAAACTATGCTTGCCTTGAAAACGTACGATCTCCTTCCATGAGGGTTCATGAATATGAAAAGATAAACCAATGCTATCGGTACTTGATGTATCCTGATGACAATAGACACTCTTTCTTGATAAAACCCAAGACAAGGAGTCGTCATGAGAAAACAACAGCGTTACACCCCGGAGTTTCGATCTGAAGCAGTAAAACTTGTATTAGAGCAAGGCTTGCAACAATCGGTAGCCGCCAAGCGATTAAGTGTGCCAGAGGGGACGCTGGCTACTTGGGTAGCTGCCGTTAAGTCATCAACACAACCTTTACCACCTGGATCGCGTTCTGCTGCAGACGTCATGGCCGAAAATGCGAAGTTGCGTAAAGAGCTGGCAGAGGCTCGTATGGAGCGTGACATCTTAAAAAAGGCAACGGCGTACTTTGCAAGGGAATCGCTGCACGTTACGCGTTCATGAAGAAATGGCGATTCCTCTACCCTGTGACAGTCATGTGCCGCGTATTAGAAGTGTCACGCAGCGGCTTTTATATCTGGCTGCATCGTAAACCGTCGCGCCGCGCTCAAGAAGACGAACGTTTTAAGGTCGCCATTAAGGCCGCTCACACACGCACACGCGAGAGCTACAGCGCCCGTCGACTGCAGCCTGAGCTTGCTGCTGACGGATTTATAGCCGGTCGTGACCGCATTGCTCGCTTACGGCGGGAGCTTGGTATCCGTTGTCGCCAAAAACGTAAATTTAAGGCAACCACTAACTCCAAACACACACTGCCGGTGGCGGATAATCTGCTGAATCAGGACTTTACTCCCAGTACCCCAAACGAGATCTGGGTAACAGATATAACCTACATCCCGACCCAGGAAGGCTGGCTCTACCTGGCAGGAGTAAAAGACGTATTCACCTGTGAAATTGTAGGTTATGCCATGGCTGAACGCATGACACAGGAACTGACCGGTCGCGCCCTATTTCGAGCAGTGCAGCAGAAACGCCCTGCTGCCGGTTTGCTTCACCATTCTGACCGTGGCAGCCAATACTGCGCTCTCGATTATCAGAAGCTGGTCAAACAGTTTGGCATGATTCCGTCAATGAGCCGCAAAGGAAACTGTTACGACAACGCTCCAATGGAGAGTTTCTGGGGCAGCCTCAAAAACGAACTGGTACATCATTGCCGCTACGCAACTCGTGCAGAAGCAAAGGCTTCTATCCAAGAGTACATTGAAATCTTCTATAACCGCCAAAGACGACATTCACGTCTTGGCTATCTTTCACCAGCAGATTTTCTGCTGAATCACAACCAGCTGAAAAAAGCGGCTTGAGTTGGATGTGTCTACTGTTGACAGGACAGGTCAACTCTGTTACACTTCGACGGTGTGTTTAGCTTTCCAATTAGGTGCCATATGACGATTACGCTTGCATTTGATGTTTATGGAACCCTCATCGATACCCATGGTGTCGTAGTCGCTTTGGAAAATCATGTGGGGAATAAAGCACCTGAGTTTTCTCGCACCTGGCGTGAAAAACAGCTCGAATATTCATTCCGTCGAGGACTGATGCAGAATTACGAGAACTTCGCCAGATGCACCAGCGACGCTCTCGATTATACGTCTTCATACTTTAAAGTGTCTTTGAGTGAAAAAGACAAACAAGAATTGTTGGACGCATATAAAGTCTTGCCCGCATTCGATGATGCAAAAGAAGGGTTGGAACGGGCAAAGAAATCAGGATTCAGAATGTTCGCATTCTCAAACGGTAGTGCCGATGCAGTGGAAACCTTACTGACACATGCCGGCATCAGGGACTATTTTCTCGGAGTAGTGAGCGTAGATGAGGTCAAGACATTTAAGCCGAATCCTGGGGTCTATTGCCATTTCTTGAGACGAGCCGCAGCAACAGGTTCCGATGCATGGCTAATTGAAGGTTTTCAGTAAACCACCGGCTCTGCCGGTGAGACTTGAAAAGGCTCTGCCGTTCCAGCGATAGTTCCTCCTGAGGAAAGCCCCTAAAGGCAATCAACAGGAGGAACTGCCATGCGAGAGTGGCAAAGTTTAGCCCATGTAAAATGGGAGTGCAAATATCATGTTGTGATCGTGCCGAAATACCGTAAGAAGGTTCTTTACGGCAGGCTTCGAGGAGAAGTTGGCAAAATCATCCGTCAGTTATGTCGGCAGAAGGAAGTTGAACTTATCGAGGGTCATGCCATGCCTGACCACATCCATCTGGTGTTGAGTATTCCA
>NZ_FUWR01000030.1 GCF_900167465.1 Trichlorobacter thiogenes
TATTTAATTGTAGTGGCATGCGACAACGAAGACCATGCGATATAGGCCTGTTCAACCGTAAGAGGTCCTTGGCTGATTATACCGATCCCTTCAGCAATACACCCTTTCCGTTTGCTCAGAGCGGCACAGATGTTGTTTAACAGCTCCGCTCGGTCGTGGTTGTGACGAATCAGGGGAATATCATGCAGTGATGAGCGGGATTCAGAATCTCTTGGTACCAGTGGGCCTGCATCAGGTTTTGATCGATGTAAAAGAAAGGCAGGAAAGGGCTGCAAAGGCTCTGCTACAATAACAGCAGCACAGTCAAGTCTCTGTAAAATATCATGTGCAAGCGAGGTAAGCGCCTGATTGCCACAACTGTAAATGGCATCATTCTGGGAACTGATGGCAATTTGGCCGGTCTTGACACTCTGCTCATCAAGCAGCAGTTGTATATAGTGCTCTAGTTGGCAGTGCATTACGGTATTGAAGTGGGGATGTTTGTAATCAACAGAGAACCATCTGATAGCACTTCTTTTCTGAAATGGACCCGTTGTCTCGACAGGTTTGAAACTGAAGCTATTTTCATGCTGCTGCCAGGCATAAAGGCTGCGGTAATATTGTTTCCAGACTGCCACGCCTCAAAGTGAACATGGGGGCCGGTAGAACGACCGGTACTGCCAGCAAGGGCTATAGTTTCGCCTTTCTTAACCGTCTGCCCTTGCGTTACCATTAGTTTGCTATTGTGGCCGCAGAGGGTGATCATGCCATTATCATGCTCGACCAGTACTGCCCAGCCATAACCGGAACGTAGCCCGGCATATACGACAACACCTGCCGCAACGGAGTGGACTGGAGTCCCCTCGGGCACGGCAATATCAATACCGTTGTGATGACGTAATTGACCATCAATAGGGTCAACGCGTACACCAACTCCTGACGTAATAGTACCGTTTACCGGCAGTAACGCCTCAACTTCCGCAGGTTTGTTTTGCTCCGGATTAATCTGGGCCTGGACGGTTTTTTCAATAATTTCCTTTAAAGATGGGGCAGGAGTTTGGTTCGTTTCTTTTGAAAGGGCCCGGGCAGATTTTTTTCGCGGACTTTTAACAGAATCTTTCACCACAATCTGTGCATCTTTTTGCAAAGGGCTGTCCGTAAAGCTTTCAACACCGTCGATGGTGACAAAACGATAGATATCAGCCTGAGCCGTTTCTAAGGGCAGGAGAGTGCAAGCTGTAAGCATCAAGCAAATCAGGATGCTATGGGCGGTGTTCTGTCGATTCATTGGTGTCCGTATCGCAACTGCTATTCGTGCTTGTGATAGCAGCACTTTTCTGTTAATAAAAACCGTTCTTCGTTATTTATACTGCTTTCCAGAATACAAAGCAATTCCAACGTTCTCGCCGATCAACTTCATTTTCAAGGATGTAATGAGTGTTTTTTACCTATTATGATAAGGTAATCCGTGGCACCGAACATGAGGATGGCCTCGTTATTATTCAGTTCCTGAAGGGGATGGTGGGGCAGACTTTTTCATTTTTAAACTATTATAAAGAGATTCCCGTTTCATACGATGCTCGTCTGATTTCCGTAGAAAATGAAATGGCTGAATTTGAAGTTCATGAATATCAAGCCAAAGTTATAGCTCTTGAAAAGAAGGCACTCATCAGGGCCCATGCCAAAAGTCCTGTTCCTGATGATCTTGTTGGTGAAGTATTTTATGTCAATACGGCTCGCAAAAAGGCTATCCTTACCCGTTTTCATTACGCCAAAATCCGTTCTGATCTGCGTAGATTTGTAAGAGTTTGTCTTGATGGACATCGTGCAGATGTTGATATGTACCTTGATAACGATATAGTGCCTGCATCAGTCATAGATATCTCCCTTGGCGGTGTTGCCCTTCAGGTAAAAGATCCTACTGGTATTGAGCCGGGTAAAGAGGTTAACCTAATCCTTAAGCTGGAAACGCAAGATGAATCATCCTTACGTGAAATTGGTGCAGCCTGTACGATAATCCGCTTACTGGGCACTGCTCCTGATTATACCTGTATCCTGGAGTTTCATTCAGATCGGCACTCTCAACAAGCCCTCGCATATTATATTAATCAGAGACAGGTAGAGATCATCAGAGAGCTTAAAGAGTTAGCATCCTGACTCCCTGCAGAAAATGGTTGATTGTTTTTTGTGCAGCATTTGACGTGACTGCCTAATTATTGAGCGCATTTTGTTTTTGTTCTTGTTTAGGTTCTTGTGTAAAGTTTTTGATTATAGGTAGTTATGGGCTTGATGTGGTTTGGCAATGTGCTTGCATAATCATAAAAAGTTAGATGAGAATTAACTGCTGAGAAGGGAGGGTGACTGTGAAAAAAGTAGAAGCAATCATCAAGCCGTTCAAGCTGGATGAAGTTAAAGAGGCGCTGAACGAGATAGGTATTCAGGGGATTACCATAAGCGAGGTAAAGGGGTTTGGGCGCCAGAAAGGCCACACCGAACTTTACCGTGGAGCTGAGTACGTTGTTGATTTTATCCCAAAGATTAAACTTGAGATCATTGTCAGTGACGCTATCCTCCCAAAAGTAGTGGAAGCTATTGAAAAAGCAGCAAAAACTGGCAGGATAGGTGATGGTAAGATTTTTGTGACACCGGTTGAGGCTGTTGTAAGAATCAGAACTGGTGAAACCGGAGAAGATGCGCTGTAGATTATTTATTCAAGCGAAAGGAGAAGTTTGATGACACCGAAGCAGGTAGTTGAATTTGCCAAAGAAAATGGCGCATTGATGGTTGATTACAAGTTTATGGATTTTGTGGGTACGTGGCAGCATGTCTCTGTGCCTATTACCGAGTTTGATGAGGATACTTTTGAGGAAGGTCAAGGCTTTGATGGTTCCTCAATCCGTGGTTGGCAGCCAATTCACGCATCCGACATGATTCTGTTGCCGGACCCAACCTCCGCTAAAATGGATCCCTTTATTGCTGTTCCAACCCTTTCCTTGATCTGTAACATTTTTGATCCAATTACCAAGGAAGATTACACCCGCGATCCTCGTAATATTGCCCGTAAGGCAGAGGCTTACCTGAAGTCAACCGGTATTGGCGACACTGCTTTCTTCGGTCCTGAGGCAGAGTTCTTTATCTTTGATGAAGTCCGTTATGATTCAACTTCCAACCAGGCTTTCTATATGGTTGACTCTGTGGAAGGTGCCTGGAACACAGGTCGTGAAGAGTTCCCTAACCTGGGTTATAAGCCACGTCATAAGGAAGGTTACTTCCCCTGTTCGCCTGTTGATTCCCAGAATGATCTGCGGAATGAAATGGTTCAGGAGCTGCAGAAGGTTGGTATCCGGGTTGAGTGTCAGCACCACGAAGTTGCCACCGGCGGCCAGGCTGAGATCGATATGCGTTTCTCTTCACTGGTTGATATGGCTGATCAGCTTCAATGGTTCAAGTATGTTATAAAGAATGTTGCGTATCGTAACGGTAAGACCGTAACCTTTATGCCCAAGCCACTGTATGGTGATAACGGTTCCGGTATGCACTGCCACCAATCCATCTGGAAAGACGGACAGAACCTGTTTGCCGGTGATAAATACGGCGGGCTGTCCCAGATGGCTCTCTGGTACATTGGCGGTATCATTAAGCACGCCAAGGCTCTGTGCGCCATCACCAACCCGACCACCAACTCTTATAAGCGTCTGGTACCCGGCTTTGAAGCTCCTGTGAACATGGCGTATTCAAGCCGCAACCGTTCAGCTTCTCTGCGTATTCCGATGATGTCCACCAACCCCAAGGCAAAGCGGGTTGAATATCGGACTCCTGACCCATCATGTAACGGCTACCTTGCCTTTGCAGCCATGCTGATGGCAGGTCTTGATGGTATTGAGAACAAGATTGATCCGGGTCAGCCACTTGACAAGGATATCTACGGTCTGTCCCCTGAAGAACTGAAAGACATTCCATCTGCTCCAGGTAGCCTTGATGAAGCCCTCAAGTGCCTTGAGGCTGACCATGAGTTCCTGCTGAAAGGTGACGTCTTTACTCCTGACGTTATCGAGAAGTGGATTGAGTACAAGATGGAAGCTGAAGTTAACCCGGTTCGTATGCGTCCGGTTCCACTTGAGTTTGCTCTGTACTACGATATTTAATCGACGTTGTGTATCAGATGTCCAGAAGGGCGGGAGCAATCCCGCCCTTTTTTTATCAATGCCGGGGCTTGATTGACTAAACCTGTAGCATCTGTTAGAAGTTTACATTCTAATATTTTCAGAGGACATATATGGATCAGGTTTTAGTCACAATTTCTATAATTTTTGTTCCAATAATGTTTGCTGTAGTCTGTCACGAAGTTGCTCATGGATATGTTGCTTGGCATTTTGGTGATCCAACAGCTCGAATGCTTGGTAGATTAACCCTTAACCCAATAAGTCACATTGATTTGATGGGGACTATTATTGTTCCTATTTTGTTAATTATATCGCATGTTGGTATATTGTTTGGGTGGGCTAAACCGGTACCGGTAGTGCTTGAGAATCTTCGCAACCCCAAACGAGATATGGTGTGGGTGGCAGCTGCTGGGCCATTAACCAATATTTTTATTGCTGTTGTTTCGGCTTTAGTCCTTAGAGCTATTTTTCTTTTTTCTTCCTTACCAACACTTGGTTTAGCCCAGGCTATGTTTGTTAAGCCAATTATATTGATGCTGACATATTCTGTTCATATTAACCTCCTTTTGGCCGTATTCAATATGTTTCCAATTCCTCCGCTAGATGGCGGTCGTATTCTTGTTGGCCTGCTGCCACATAGACAATCTGTTGCTCTTGCTGGATTGGAGCGTTATGGATTTATTATACTTTTTTTGTTTGTTTTTGTTTTTCCTCGATTGGGTTTTGATTTTTTTCAAATACTCATCCAGCCAATTATAACTATAGGAACAAGTTTACTTATTGGGTCACGTGGAAGCTTAATGTTGGGTATATAAATTAGCACCAAAGGAGTTTGTTGGAGATGCAAAAACAACGTGTTGTCAGTGGTATGCGTCCTACTGGACGTCTTCATATCGGTCACTATCATGGGGTACTTGAAAACTGGATCAAGATTCAGGAGCAGTTTGACTGCTTCTTCTTTGTTGCTGACTGGCACTCGCTTACCACAGAGTATGCCGAAACCTCAGGTATTAAAGGTTCTGCCCGTGAGATGGTGCTGGACTGGATCGCTTTTGGCCTTGATCCGAATAAATGCATAATCTTTGAGCAGAGTCAGGTTGCTCAGCATGCTGAGCTGAATCTGATTCTTGGGATGATTACCCCAGTTTCTTGGCTTGAGCGCAACCCGACCTACAAAGAGATGCTGGATAATATCGAACAGCGCGATCTTTCCACTTTTGGCTTCCTGGGGTACCCGGTCCTGATGGCTGCTGATATCATCCTTTATAAATCCACCCGTGTACCGGTCGGCCATGATCAGCTGCCCCATCTGGAAATAACCCGTGAAATCGCCCGGCGCTTTAATCATCTCTATAACTGTCAGGTCTTTCCTGAGCCAGAGGCGCTGCTGACTGAAACCCCCAAACTACTTGGTCTTGATGGCCGCAAGATGAGTAAATCCTACAATAACTCGATCTACCTGTCGGAGACGGCCGAGGAAACCGCTGCCAAGATCAAAGGGATGGTTACTGACACCCAGCGTATCCGCCGTGCTGATCCAGGCGATCCTGAACAGTGCGTGGCGTTCAACCTGCACCGGATTTATGTTCCTCAGGATAAGCTGGATGAAATCATTCCAGCCTGCAAAAACGCTGAAATCGGCTGTGTTGACTGCAAAAAGATTCTGACCCAGTGTCTTAACGAGCGTCTGGCACCCTGCAGGGCACGTCGTGAAGAGATCGCCCAAGACGCCTCTTTTGTTGATGACCTACTGGCGGAAGGCAGCCGTAAGGCTGCCAAGGTTGCCAGCGAGACCATGCTTGAAGTGCGGGCTGCATTACGGGTATAACCATGCCGCAAGCGGCTGAGACAATACCAACATCACTTTTCGAGGGGGCTGATCAGGGCTACAGCATCAAGCTGGATGCCTTTGAAGGCCCCCTTGATCTGCTGCTTCACCTGATTCGCAAGAATGAGGTGGATATCTATGACATCCCGATCTCCCTGATTACCCGCCAGTACCTTGATTATCTCAAATTGATGAAAGAGCTGAACCTTGATCTGGCCGGCGATTTTCTGGTCATGGCTTCAACCTTGCTCCAGATCAAGTCGCGCATGTTGTTGCCGTTGCCTGAACCTGAAGAAGGAGAGGGGGAGGAGCAGGAAGACCCACGGGCAGAGCTGGTGCGTCGCCTGATAGAGTATCAGCGTTACCGTGATGCAGGATTGGAGCTGGGAGCGCGGGAGCTGCTTGGCCGTGAAGTCTTTGCCCGTCCCTGTGCCGATGGATGCTGCCTGGAAGGTTTCGTACCTGCTGATGATGGCCCGATTGAGTTGGATCTGTTTGAACTATCAGAGGCCTTTAACCAGCTGTTAGCCAGAATACCTACAGCCCGTGCCCATGAAGTGGCCGGGCAGGATACCTTAAGTATTGTTGATGCCATCAATGAAATCCTTTCCCGATTGGACGGCCATGAATCAATGGAGTTTGAGTCTCTGTTTCTGGATGATATGAGCAGGGAACGTATGATTGTTACTTTTTTAGCGCTACTTGAGCTATGCAGAATTAAGTTGCTGAAAGTAATACAAAACAGTCGTTATGGAGCTATCCATATCTTCCCATCAGTAGCAGCAACTGACAATGATGGAGCTTCAGATGCACTTCCCTTCGCTTAATGCCATAATTGAAGGGTTATTGTTCGTTTCTGACGGTCCAATGACATTAGACCGCTTAACCGAGCTACTGCCTGATTATGAACGTGCCTCGGTTCGACTGGCAGTGCAGGAGCTGCGGGATGATTATGAACAGCGCGGGGCGGGTGTGCATCTGGTGGAGGTTGCTGGAGGCTGGCAACTGCGTACCGTACCAGAGTTAATGCCCTATCTTTCCCGGATGGTGAAAGGCAGGCCAGCCCGCTTCTCTCAATCAGCCCTTGAAACCCTTGCCATTGTAGCCTATCGCCAGCCGATAACCCGGCAGGAGATTGAATACCTGCGAGGTGTTGATACCGGCGCTGTACTTAAGACATTACTTGAAAAAAAGCTGGTTAAGATACTGGGGAAAAAGGATATTCCTGGCAGACCTATCATCTACGGCACCACTCGTGAATTTCTTGAAGTCTTTAACCTGAAGGACCTGAAAGGTCTGCCCACCCTGCGTGAAATCCAGTCTCTGGATGAAGTACCGATTTTTGAGGTTCAGGAAGAGTTGCCTCTGGGGGGAGAGCAGAGAGGAGAACCATGATCCGGCAACCGGCAGTAGCAGGTCAGTTTTATCCTGGCACAGAACAGGCGTTGCGTCAGGAACTGCAGCAGCTTATCCCTGAGACCAGCCTTAAACAACAGGCTATTGGCGTGATCTCGCCCCATGCCGGGTATATCTATTCTGGCAGCACAGCAGGAAAACTGCTGGCTGGCATTTCCATACCTCGCACCGTCATCATTCTTGGCCCCAACCATCATGGTACTGGCTGCTTGGCTGCTCTTTCACCAGAAGCTGGATGGCAAACACCCTTAGGAGTCGTGCCGATTGAAAAACGATTGGCTGGCTTGATTCAGCAGCAGGTGCCAGCCATTCAGGAAGATGCTGCTGCCCACCTTCGTGAACATTCGCTTGAAGTACAGCTGCCGTTTCTGCAGTATCTGCGTCCTGATGTTACTATTGTGCCGCTCTGCCTGGCTTTTGGTGATTATGCCGGTTGTGAACTTGTGGGAAACGGCATTGCAGCTGCCATTAGAGAATTTGGAGAACCGGTGCTGATTCTGGCCAGTTCTGACATGACCCATTACGAGTCTGCGGAAAGCGCGAAACAAAAGGATGACTTGGCGCTTGAACGTGCCTTGGCTCTTGATCCTCAAGGCCTTGTACAGGTCTGTCGCAGTAACCGGATTACCATGTGCGGGGTAATCCCAGCCGCAGTCATGCTGGTTGCAGCCAAGGCGCTGGGGGCTACCAGTGCAAATCTGGTTGACTACACAACCAGCGGTGAGGTGTCAGGTGATTATAACCAGGTAGTAGCCTATGCAGCAGTGACTGTTTTCTAATTGGTTTCATATTTTCAGGAGTTCTGCTCTAGGAGTCAGGAGGCTTATTACTATGGGGTTTTCAGAATATCTTTTTGTGATTGCATTTTTTGGGGTGCCTGGGGTTTTGGGGGGCTGGTTGGCCCATACCAGAGGAAAGAACCCCCTGGTATGGGGGCTCTTGTCAGCGCCATTTCCGTTTTTTGTTTTAATTATCTGGTTTCAAAAGCCGACGGCTGAGATCCCCGGATATTTTCGCAAATGTCCTTCGTGCGGTGGTGTGTATCCTTGGAAGCTGAATGCATGTAAATACTGTGGTGTAGAAACAGAACAAAAATAATCTACTCTATGCTTAGGTCCATTGGCTGATCATCTCTAGTAAGCAAGAAATCAAAGGGTGGCAGCCCCCGCTGTAACAGGATCTGCAGGATTTTAGGGCAAAGAAGTTCCTTCTGCTTTTCAGTGGAAAATTTAAGGAAGATACGTAACAGCGCCTCAACTGCCTCAACAGGCTCGCCTTTGATATCCTTGACCTGCTCATCATCTCCCAGGGTAAACATGGCTGGATAGGTGCCGTCAGGCTTGAAGAATCCCATGATTCTATGGACTTCATCTGCTCCAAGGATGTTTCTGACCTCACCCATAATCTCATTCAGTCCTGCAATCAGGGCAGGCATTTTTTCACTGAGTGATGAGATGATATCAAGCCCTACCTGTAGTTCTTCCATACGATTCATAAAGAGCTCAATTAACTCTCCCTTGATCAGTCCGCCGTGTTGGGGCATCAGTGCCAGCGGGGCAGGGTCAAGGGCACGGATTTTATTTATTGCCAGCCGGATCGCCTCGTTACTGGGCATGTAGAGCTGATGAAACGCCTTGATACCTGCCCAGTTGGATTCTGTGGCATGCAGGCCTGATGCAGCAATACCGCCGAACAGGTCACCGGTGAACAGGATACGGGATTCGAGGTCATAAATCATGCAGGCCCCGCGGAAGTGACAGAACGGGGTAGGGATGAATTGGAGCTTATGACCTGTAGGCAACACCACCCGTTGCCCCTGGACCTTGTCAACCGCACGGAAAGGGGTTTGCGACATGCCGTTCAGATTTGCCAGTCGCCAGGTGTCTTCAGTGGCAATAACCGTAAGATTCTGATTCAGCTTGGTCAGGGTAGGCAGGACACCCAGCACATCTGGGTCCTGGTGGTTGATAAAGGCAAGGTTGATCTTTGCAAGACCTCCTGGCAATACTGCTGAAACTTTTTGAGACAGGCTGTCAAGGTCATTGGTAGGACCGGGATCGATCAGCAGGGTTCCGGTAGTGCCGTTGCCTTTAAAAATACGCAGAAAACTGTTGCGGCTTAAAAAGGTTTTGGTGCCGGCACCTACCCAGTAGACACCTGGTGCAAGTTCGCTGGCCTGATCAAGGTTGATAAGATTATCCATTTCGTTTGGCTCCCTATGCATGTGTGATGATTGTGTGTTCAGTTACTTGTGCTGTACCCGACCTCTTCCAGGTATCTGCCAAACTGCTTGTCAGAACCGGAAATATGTTTTACCAGCCAGTCAAGCAACATACTGTTGGTTGAAATTACCTGATTAATCTCAGGTGGGACTTCGGGGATAAGCTGATTTTTCAGCTCTTGTATCCTTTTAATAAAACCGAGGTGCTGTAACCGGTGGGATTCGTGGTCAGGGTAAGCCAGTTTAATCTGAAGTTTTTCTTCTGCGTTAAAATGCTTGATGACATATTCATCAAGGAATTCCATTAATCTGAGCAGTTCAGAGCTTCCTTTGCCGTCACGACAGGCACGCAGAAAAACATTAAAGGATTCCACCAAATGTTTATGCTGTTCGTCTATTTCAGTAACCCCAATTTCAAGTTCAGTTCGCCAGCTGATCGCCATTTGTAAACACCCCATGATTAGTTTGTAATAATCAATTTAATTAAATATCAGAATATTGCAACCAACGTTTGTGTTACAAAATACGACAGAACATGATGTTTTTTTAGTTTAATCAATGCGTTTTGTTGTTGCTTGCTATACCAGGGCACAAAGTTGCGTGTCTTCATCCCTGATGTGGGCGACCAGCCAGTCACGCAGATAGACAAGAATCTCAAACTGGGCAATCAGCGGATTCTGGTGCAATTCTTCGTTAAATTCTCTCATTCGTGTTAAAAAATGTTGGTGTTGTGTGATCTGGATATCCAGCCGTGGATAGTTGTACTGCTGCATCATTCGTTCTTCGGCTTGAAAATGTATTTGTGCATATTGTCCCAAGGCTTTTAGAACCCGTCCCAGTTCACGGGCACCCATCTTGTTGGCCACTACATCAATCAAATCATTAACCAGATCAAAGAGGTAGCGATGATGTTCATCAATTACTGCAATACCAACGCTTAATGACTCGTCCCAGCAAATCCAGCGGGTTTTGCGTACGGGGAGTTCCGGTAGATTTACAATCTCTGCAGGATCAATAACATCTTCACGATATAATTCACGAATTCTAAGGATTTCAGGCAGGGCCTTTTCAAAGGCAGTAACTGCAGCAGGATCAAATTTCTTTCCAGATTCGGTCTTGATGTACTGAACGGTCTTTTCCAGTGTCCAGGCATCTTTATAGGGGCGGTTGGACATTAGGGCATCAAATACATCGGCAATTGAACAGATCCTGGCCAGTATTGGAATTTCAGTCGTCTTGATCCCCTGTGGATAGCCACTACCATCCCAGTTTTCATGGTGACACAGCGCAATATCACGTGCCGTTGCGATCAGAGCATCTGAACCTTTAAGTAGGCGACCACCAATCTCAGTGTGGGTTTTCATGATGTCAAATTCATCAGACGTCAGGCGTTCAGGTTTAAGCAGTATTGCGTCTGCTATACCAATCTTACCCACATCATGCATCGGAGCGGTAATATACAGGATTTCACGCTGTTCATCGCCAAGTCCCATGGCCTTGGCAATGGCACCGGCAATATTGGTCATGCGCATGACATGCATGCCGGTTTCATTGTCGCGGTATTCTGATGCAGTACCTAAGCGGCGGATCGCCTCGGTGCGCGCATCTTCAAGCTCAATTTCCCGTAACCTCAGGGTGGCGTTAAGTAGAAATCTACTGACGATGCTGGATAGTGCATGGGAAAGGTCAGTCAGAAATTCAAGTTCATTATTTGTAGGAACCCAATTGGGGGCTGAAAAAAGCAGTACTTGCCCCAGAGGCTGCTGGTTGGCATAGAGTGGCAGAATACAGACTTGCTGAAGGTTTGGCTGATGCTGTCCATAGGCGGTTGCCTTTGGGGTGATGGTTGCGAGTGTGGCCTGGTCGTTAAAAGGATGGTTGAAGTCATGCAACTCATCATGCTCTTCATCGGTTGCCCAAAAAGGCTTAAGGCCATACTGGGCCACCCGCACCGGTTTACTGCGTGGGCTAAACATCAGAATGGCACCTTTTGACTGGATCCGCAGTGTCGGCAGTTTTTGAAGCACTCCGAAAAGTTGTTCCAAAAGAACATCCAGATCATTGTCAGTGCTGCCAACCATGGTCAGCTCAAAGACAAGCTTACTGATTTCAAGTAATTTGTCATTGTTGTGCATCAACTGGCCCCATCTCTGTGTTGTTAGCGTAAAGCAGTACCTAATGCCTTGATTGGCGTGAGTTTACACATTACTGAACGAGAGTCAAACAGGAAAAATAGTTCAGCTGATATTATAAGTTGTTGGATTAATTGTGGTTAATTAATGGCGGGCGGTGATTAAAAACAAAGCAAGATATATACAGGTGAAACGGCATTCGGGCGGATTGTTAAGGCGGTATAAATATGACAAGATTTCAGGTGTTTGCATCTGCAAACACCTGAAATCTTACTGGATGGTTTTATTCAACTTTTGCAAACTTCCCTTTTTCCCCGCATTTCTCGCATTTTTGTGGTTTGCAGCGGCCTTCTTTGCTAAAGCCGCAGGCACATTTCCAGGTTGCCATTGCTATATCACCTCCTTGTTGTTATTTTATGCAGACCTTGCGAACCTCTTTTAGATCTGTAAGGCCTTGAAAACATTTTAAAATACCATCCTGCTTCAGGGTGGTCATACCGTCATTGATAGCCTGCTTACGTATCGCTTCAATCTCTGATTTACGTTTGATCAAGGTCTTCATCTCATCTGTGCCTTTGAGTAGCTCATGGATACCCAGGCGCCCTTTATAGCCGGAATCACCACACTTTGCACAGCCAACCGCCTTGTGGAGCTTGATGGTGGCTGGATTGATACCGGTTTTTTTAAAATCTTCCACGCCATACTCCAAAATTATATCTTCCAGCTCTTTTCGGTCTGGTTGGTATTCCTGTTTGCAGTCACAGAGACGGCGGCAGAGACGCTGGGCCAGGATACAGAGAATGGCATCAGAGAAGGAGAACGGGTCTAGCTCCATATCAAGCAGACGGGTAACGGTTTCTGGGGCAGAGTTGGTGTGCAGGGTTGAGAAAACCAAGTGGCCGGTCAGCGATGATTCAATGCCAATCTCGGCGGTTTCCTGATCCCGCATTTCGCCCACCATGATCACATCAGGGTCAGCCCGCAGGAAGGAGCGCAGGGCAGCGGCAAAGGTAAAGCCGATCTTGGGATGAACCTGTACCTGACGCAGGCCGCGTTGGGTGATCTCCACCGGGTCTTCTGCTGTCCAGATCTTTGTTTCTGGTGTGTTAATGACGGAAATGGCTGAATGCAGAGTGGTGGTCTTACCTGAACCGGTGGGGCCAACAACCAGTACCAGACCATAGGGTTGGTTGATGCATTCAAGCAGGACTTTATTGTTGCGTTCAGTGAGGCCCAGTTTGTCATAGGGCAGGGCAGCCTCGCCTGAGGCCAGTACCCGCATGACCACATCTTCAAGCTGGCCGGCAGTGGGGACGGTGGCTACCCGTAGTTCAACATTTAACGGGCCGAATTTTTTAAAATCAATTTTACCATCCTGAGGCTTACGGCGCTCAGAGATGTCAAGTCCACACATGATCTTGATCCGCGACGGGATGGCATATTTGTATTTGTAGGGAATCCGTTGGTACACCTTGCAGCGTCCATCGATCCGGGTGCGGACAATCACATCCTCTTTGCCGGGGTAGGGTTCAATATGGATATCTGAGACCTTACCCTGAACCGCATCAATGATAATTTTGTTGACCAGTTGGACTATGACGCTGTCCTGTTCGGAAACCTTTGATGATTCCTGCTCGATTTCCGGCTCATCAGTAGAGTCCAGTTTATTAATCAGTTCATCAATGCTGCCACCTGAGGCCATTGAAGAGCCTCGATTGTAGAACAAGCCGATATAACTCTGGATATCATCCCTGAAGGCCCCCACGTAACTGATCCGTTTGTACTCCGGATAGATGAATTTGATCATGTCCTGACGCCCAAGATCAGTGGGGTCATCCATAATGATATACAGTACGCTGTTTTCAATTTTATATGGAACCCACCATTCTTTCATCAAACGGTCTGGTTTGATCCGTTTTAACAGCTCTTCTTCCATGGGAGGGGCTGCAGGTTCATACTTAATAAATTCAGTGCCGAAAAAGAGCGACAAGGCCTTGGCCATCTCTTCTCTGGGGACCTTGTATTCCCGCATCAACACAGCATCAAGGCCAAATTTAACAACGTCAGGGTGGACAGATGCCTTTTCAATTGATTTTTCATCCAGCAGGTTGCGGTCCAGCAGGTAGTTGTAGCGGCTGCGTTGGCGGATAATCTTGGTGGTTACCTGCAACCGGTAGATGTTGTGAATGGCGATTGAAAGTGAGGTGCCCAGTTCCAGTGCGTAGGTGATGTCTGTGTCATCAAAGGGGGCGCCGTTCTGTTTGTTAATGATCTGGATCACCCCGATCAGGGTGCGTTGGAACTTCATCGGCACGCAGAGGGCCTGCTTGGTGATGAAACCGGTCTTTTGATCCCAGGTGTTGTCGAATTTCAGATTTGAGCTGATCATTTTCAGCTCATGCTCATCATAGGCGTTCTTGATATTCAGCACGGTTCCTGAAAGTGCACAGTAGCCAGCCAGGCTGGTGTCAGAGATCGGAACAACAATCTGCTTAACCTCCGAACCGGACAGAACCTTTGAAATAAGCAGATTACGCTTGGCATCAGCCAGATAGATGGTAATTCGTTGGGCAGTAAACAGGGCTGCAATACTATCTTTTATATGGAGCAGAATAGTATTGAGGTTGTCAGCAGAATGGATCTCGTTGATCTTGTCCATCAGCCGCTTGCGGTACTCAAGCTGCTGCTTAAGCAGGCTCATATCAGGCGCTGGAGATTGGTCCATGGTTAGTGCTCCAAACTTAGGTTAGATTATCCTTACTGCACCTTAATGAAGTAAGAATAGCAGATACCGGCTGATACTCAAGTGGATTGATACGGGATTTTTGATTGCCAATGTTTGACTCATGCTGAAATGCTGCTACAATCGCCAGGAAATAACGGATAGTATCTACTACTCCATCGACATAGAACCGAAATTTTTCAGGAGGTCTCCCATGAAAAAACTGTTGTTGATTCTACTTGTTGCCGCTGTGTTTATGCCGGTTCTGGCTCTTGCGGCTCCGGTTGGAAAAATTACCGGACTGACTGGTCAGGCCTATATGCGGGTAAAGGCAGGTGTGCCCTATACCCCTGTGGCAAAAGGTACTGCCATTGCCACAGGCACCTGGATCAAGACCGGCCCTAAAGGTTGGGTTGAACTGACATTGAATGATAAAAGTACCTTTACCCTTGCAAACAACACCGAGTTTGAGGTGACCAGTTTTCTGCTAACCAAGAACAAGCGTGAAGGGACTTTTAACCTGGCTGGAGGTAAATTGCGTGCCTCGGTAGTAAAATTTGGGGGCAGGCAGAGTGGCATGACGGTTAAGAGTGGTACTGCAGTAGCCGGTATTAAGGGGACTGAGTTTCTGATGCTTTCACAAGGTCAGGCTAACGTATTTTTCGGTAATGAAGGAACCGTAGCGGTTTCCGGTGATGGCAAATCAGGGCAGCAGCCACTGACCTCAGCAACCTATGTTCAGAATACCCGTGGTCTGCCTCCGGGTGAACCGGTAAAGGTTGATCAGGGCACACCACTGGCTGAGGCAAAAGGGATCTTTGATGGTGTGACTGCTGCAGAACCTCCCAAAGAATGGACTGACTCAGGCAAGATTGTTGATATCTGCGCCCGTTGGAATATCAATCATGGTCACTATCTGGCTGACAGTGGTAAATATCAGGAAGCCTTGAATGTGTTCCAGATTGCGCTGGACCTGACCAAGGTGGAAACCGTACGGGCTGATGCCCATATGGAACGGGGTGCGGTGTATGCCCGTTTCCTTTCCAACCCGGAGCTTGCCCTGGCAGAGTACCTGCTGGTACTGGAGGAATACCCCAAGCTGCCCCAGGCTGAGTTTGCCCTGTTCAATGCTGCCCAGACTCTCACCGAGATGGGCTTTAATGAGCAGGCCAAGCTTCGCTTTGAGCAATATCTAAAGATGTATCCCCAGGGGACCCATCGCAGCAATGCTGAGACCTTGCTGAACGGCATTGGTAAATAGGGCCTATTTACATGAGAAAACGAATTGTTTTCGTTGCCTTTGGTATCATTGCGGCGATTCTTACCTCGGTGGGGTACCGTCAGGCTCCTCAGGCATTACAGCAGCTTGATTATCGGATGAAGGATGCCCGTTTTCGTGTTCGGGGACCGATTGCGCCGCACAAGGATGTGGTGGTGGTGGCCATTGACCATGCCAGCATTAAGGAACTTGGACGCTGGCCCTGGTCTCGCGAGGTAACCGGGAAGCTGATTGAAAATCTGACTTACTACGGCACCAAGGTCACGGCCCTAGATATTGTTTTTTCAGAACCACAATCTTCGGCTGCAGATGCTGCATTAGCCAGTTCAATTGCCAGGTCAGGCAATGTGGTCATGGGGTACTTCTTCCGTGAAGAAGAACAGGCTGTTGATCCGGCAGCCGTTGCCCAGATGGAACGAGCCACGGTTAAGTTAATGAAGGTTGCCGAGGGCGTTCAGTCAATTCCATTAACTCAGTATGCAAATATTGATATTAATCTTCCACAACTAGGTTCCAAGGCACTGGATTTTGGCTTTTTTAATGCCAAGTCTGATGGTGATGGTCTCTATCGGCGCTCAATCCTGCTTTTGCTCTATAATGGTGATATCTACCCCTCACTCGCCATGAATGCCCTGCGACACTATCTCGGCAGCGACATCGTACTGGAGGTAAAGTCCTACGGTATTGACAGCCTGCAGATCGGTTCGTTGCGGGTGCCTTCACAAGAGGATGGGACCATGGCACTGAATTACTATGGTCCAGCCCGTTCCTTTAGAACCATTTCTGCAGTAGATGTGGTCAAAAAAAGATTAAAAAAGGATGAGCTAAAAGGTGCAATGGCCTTTGTCGGGGCTACTGAGATCGGTATCTATGATATCCGCCCCACGCCGTTTGATGCACTGCAGCCAGGTGTTGAGCTTCACGCTACGGTTGCTGCCAATGCACTTGATCGCCGCTTCCTCAAATACGATGGTATTACCCAGACGTATGAGATGCTCTGCATCCTGCTGTTACCGATCCTTCTTGGACTTGTGTTGGCCTTTATGCCCGGCACCTTTGCCGGTCTTGCGGCATTTGCAGGAACAACAGGGCTGTTTCTGACAATAAACTATTTCGGTTTTACCCTGGGGTTGCGGGATATGACCGTCATCTATCCGCTGTTAGGACTTGGCTTGACCTACCTGGGGAGCGAGTCATGGCGTAATCTGGTGGTTGAAAAAAAAGGACGTCAGCTGAAAAAGGCGTTTTCCAACTATGTTTCACCTGATCTGGTGCGGGAGATTGAAAAGAACCCTGATAAGTTGGTGTTAGGTGGGGAACAGCGTGAAATTTCAATCCTGTTTTCTGATATCCGTGGGTTTACAACAGTCTCAGAAAGTCTGACTCCTCCAGAGCTGGTAACGCTTTTGAATGAGTATCTGTCTCCCATGACCAGAATTGTACTGGAAGAAAAGGGCACCCTGGACAAGTTTATTGGCGATGCTGTTATGGCGATTTTTAATGCCCCGCTTGATGTTCCTGGGCATGCAGAACATGCCTGTACAGCTGCTGTTAAAATGCTTGAAGAGTTAAAGCGGCTGAATGTTGGTTTTGCAGAACGAGGTATGCATACGCTGGATATCGGAGTAGGCATCAACACCGGGCCCGCAGTTGTCGGAAATATGGGGGCAGATATCCGGTTTGATTATACCGCTATTGGAGATTCAGTTAACCTGGCCTCCCGTCTGGAAGGACTTAACAAGTACTACGGATCCCACATCCTGGTCAGCGAAGATACCCACAAGCAGGTAACCGGTGGTGGTTTTACCTTCCGTGAAGTGGATCGGGTGCGGGTCAAGGGTAAACACCTGCCGATTGTGATGTATGAACTGATGATTACCAACCTTGACCTGTTGCCACGTTTTGAAGAGGGACTTGAAAAATACCGTTCGCAACAGTTTACAGAAGCACAACTGATTTTTGATCAGTTGGTGTCTGATTATTCTGATGGTCCTTCAAGGCTCTACAGCAGTCGTTGTGCAGATTATCTTGAAACACCCCCGCCAGCTGACTGGGATGGTGTCTATACGGCCAAGAGCAAATAATGCCTGAGCTGCCAGAGGTTGAGTCTGTTTTACAATGCCTGACTACCAGCACTCCTTCATTGATTGGAAGGCAGGTCTGTTCGGTTCGCATTCTACGCAATTCAGTTGTGGACGGAGATGCACGTTCAATTGCCGAGACCCTTACTGGCACTGTCTGTAGCGATGTTTTGCGCCATGGCAAGTATCTGTTCTTTAAATTTCAAGATCCTCATTCCACAAAGCAGAGCTGGGTAGCCCTGCATCTGCGTATGACTGGTCGCCTGTTTCTGGTGCCGCAGCAGCTGGCTGAAGATCGCCATACAAGATTTGTAGTGTTGCTTGATCAAGGTTTTGCCCTTCGATTTGATGATCCCCGTGCCTTTGGCCGGGTTTGGCTGGTAGAAGATCCTTGTGAGGTTACTGAAAAACTGGGGCCTGATGCGTTATTGATACAGCGGAAGCCGTTTCTGGACCGTTTAGATGGTTTGCGTAGGCAGTTAAAGCCATTGCTGTTGGATCAGTCATTTGTGGCAGGTGTCGGTAATATTTATGCTGACGAGACATTGTTTCGGGCCAAGTTGCATCCATTGAAGCTGTCATCTGATCTAACAACTGAAGAGACCAATCGCTTGTATGATGCCTTGCATGGCGTGATAACCCAGGCCGTTAGGGCAAAAGGGGCCAATATTGATGGTGTTTTTGAGGCTGGCTCGTTCCCGGTAGCTGTCTATGGCCGGGGAGGCAAGCCATGCAGTGATTGTGGCACCCTGGTGGTTAAAGAACGGCTTGGTCAGCGGGGAACCCACTTTTGTCCTATCTGTCAATCGCTTTAACAGTGTAGTTTGTACGGGGGGGCTGTGCGAGAGACGTTCCAGATCGTAAGCATAAAAGACGGTAAACAGGATTTGGAGGCTATCCTGCAAATCCTGCGCGAGATAAAGGCGGGACGTCTTAAAAATGATCTTAAATTATTGAACTATTATCATGAAGTGCCAATCAGTTATGCGGCAAAGATCGAAACTACTGATGCTGATTGTATAGAGGTTACAGCCCATCAGGCACAAGCAGTTGTACTCGGTTTACAAAAACAGGTGTTACTTACCAGTGCCCTGTTCCCCCAGGGGTTGGGGGTTCATTGTTTTGTTGAATATGTAAATGTAAAGAACTGTTTTGCAGTATTGGGACGTTTTGCCTACGCCTCTATCCGTGCAGAACGACGTGGTGCTGTACGGGTTAGCATTGAAGGTTTTGTGTCAGCCACCTACACCGCTGAAACACAGTCTTTGTCAGGTCGTGCTGATGATATCTCGGTTTCCGGGATTGCGATATATAATCAACAGGCTGCTCCAACAGGTATTTCAGACAGTGGTATCTTGCAGCTTTCTGTTCAAGGAACTGAATTGCTGCTGCCAGCGACTCTGATAAAATCGGTAAAAAATGATGATGGTTTTGTCCATACCTTCTGTTTTGAACCGGATAAGAATGCAGATAAGGTTATTTCGCAGTATATTTACTGTCGTCAGGTTGAAATAATCCGGCAATTAAAAGAGCAGTTTCTGTAATGCAGTATCAGCGTATGAACAGGGAGGTTGAGCAATGAAGCTGCGTATCCTTGGAAGTGCCGGAGCAGAATTTCCTGATTTCAGGCCTCCAGCCTTTCTTATTGATGACTCACTGCTACTTGATGCCGGTACTATCGGTTCTGTGTTGACTGAAGAGGAACAGTGGTCTATCAAAAATATCTTTATCACCCATGCCCACCTGGATCATATCCGTAGTATCCCGGCCCTGGCCGACAATATTATTGTGAAAAATCTGCGCCATCTGGTTGATGTCTATGCCCCTCAGTCAGTCATTGATGCGCTACGGAATCACCTGTTTAACGGGCTGATCTGGCCTGATTTTACCTGCCTGCCAACACCTGAAGAACCAGTACTCCGCTTCAACACTATAGAACCTCTGGTGCCGGTGCTGCTTTGCGACAAACCTGAAGAACCACGTTGTCTTAATGGTTATACCCTGACGGCAATAACGGTGCATCATACTGTTCCTGCAGTTGGCTATTGTGTGGAACATGCCGGACGCCGACTGGTCTACACCGGTGACACCGGACCTACCGAAGAAATCTGGAGCTATGCCTCTGGAGCTGATGCCTTGATCGTTGAGGTATCGTTTCCCAATAGCCAGGAACCATTGGCACTCTTGACTCAGCACCTTTGTTGTTCATTGCTTGAAAAAGAGTTGACCAAGATTGCAGTTCTGCCCAAAAGAATTCTGATCACCCATCCCAAGCCGCAGTATTATGAGCAGATCAAGAGTGAAATAGCACAAATGGGAATCCGACAGGTTGAGTTACTACGGGATGGCACTATTTATGACATCTGAATTGGTCGCCACTTTCCCTGAACGTGTAGGAGCGTTTATGCTCCGCAGGGGACAGTTTTTTGTTGTTATTACCCGGCTGATCCTGCAGACGATGGTTTCACTGGTTAGTCCGCCCTCTCTGGGAAATCCGGCCATTCGCACAGTTTTGCTTAAACAACTCTACTTCACCGGACTTGAGGCGGCTAAAATCATTGTTTTAGTGGCTGTTATTCTTGGAACCGTTATTGTCAGTCAGGTCATTGGTCTGGTCGGTGGGGGAAATGGCTCGTTAACCGGTAAAGTGCTGGTCTGGGTGGTTTTTCTTGAACTTGGTCCACTGCTGACTGCCATGATTGTGATTGCCCGTAGCGGCACTGCCATTGCCGCAGAACTGGGCTCAATGAAGATTAATGGTGAAATAATGGCACTGGAACGCCTGGGGATTCATCCTGAACGCTACCTGTTGCTGCCCCGTGTTGTCGGGGTTGCTGCATCAGTTGTATTTCTTACCATCTATTTTGTTTTAACCTCATTTGTTGGTGGTTTTTTGATTGTTTCCTTTGGTCATCATATCCCCTATGACCAGTTTATTCAGGGAATTGTTGCTTCGCTTGGGCTGCGCGAAGTAGCGGTGCTAACGGCAAAAGCAATGGCTTTTGGCTTTATCATTCCGCTTATCTGCTGCAATGCCGGTATGTCGGTGGGCACCAGTGCCACCGAAATCCCCCAGGCGGCAACTAGGGCTGTAATCTCCAGCCTCTTTTCGGTTTTTGCACTGGATGGTCTGATAACGTATCTTGCATCACTGATGGCGATTGCCTGATTCCCCTTGAAATCAGGCAGGTCCTGTACTATCTATTGATATCTAACACTACCTTGATCAGGAGGACTGACTTATGGGCAAGGAGCCCGGAAGCACCAAATTTCAAACCGACTTTCGTCGCCATCTGCGTGAGCAGAATATCAGTGGTAACCTGGTACACCTGCTGTGTGAGATTGCTGAAGCCAGCAAATATGTGATTAACGCTGTTCGCACCGGTGATCTAGGTGTTGCCGGTACCTCTAACCTGTATGGTGAAGAACAGCTGGCTTTGGATGTCTTGTCTGACCGAATCCTGCGCAAGCGGCTGATGTACTCCGGTGTTGTCTGCAATATTGCTTCTGAAGAGATGGATGAAATCTTTCAGGTAACCAGTAATCCTTTAGGGATGTTTTCAGTTGCCTATGATCCGTTGGATGGTTCTTCGCTGGTGGATGTGAACCTCGCCGTAGGAACCATTGTTGGTATTTATCAGGGAGACAACCTGCTGCAACCGGGCCGCAATATGGTTGGAGCCATGTACATCCTGTATGGTCCACGGGTATCAATGGTCTACTCAGTGGGTAAAGGGGTTTACGAGTTTACCATGAACCATCTGATGGAATTTACCCTGACCCGCGAGAAAGTTCAGATGAAGCCTTCGGGTGATATCTACTCACCTGGTGGTCTGCGCAAAAAGTACACTCCAGAAAATGAAGCTTATATCCGCTACCTGGAAGATAAAGGTTCTAAACTGCGCTATTCAGGTGGGTTTGTACCGGACATTAACCAGATTTTGATGAAGGGTAAAGGTATCTTCATGTATCCGGCCCTTACCGATTCCCCCAATGGTAAACTACGGCTCCTGTTTGAACTGAATCCCATGGCATACCTGATTGAACAGGCTGGTGGTGCTGCCACCAATGGCTGTATGCCTATCCTTGACATGGTTCCTGAAGGGCTTGATCAACGGGCACCAATCTATATCGGCTGTAAGGAAGATGTGGCAAAGGCCACAGAATTTTTGAACGGAGTTTGTGCGTGAGAGGCGTAGAAGAACTATTAGAAAATCAAACAGAGGTCAAAGAACTCCCCCGTCGTCTCTGTAGTGAAATACAGCTCTTTGATCTCTGTGAACTTGAAAAATGCCACTTCAAAGATGACCGTTTTTGCACTGACCCTGAGATGCTGGCCCGTTTTGAGGCTGCAGCAGAGCCTGAAGATCGTCCTGTATGGCATCTGGGCAACGATGATGATCAAGATGAAGACGACCTGTTCAATTCTGAAGAGTTTGAGGACGATGATGCTGAATCCGATGACTTTGATGGTAGAGATCGCACAGGGCTGGACGAGGAGTGGTAGATATATCCATCTACAATAACTGCCACTTATAGTACGCTGTACACGGTTTAAAACGACGATTAAACTGGCAAAGTAAATAGTAATCCATTCAAGTTTACCTTGCAATTTACATAACAATAGGGTTGTGGCGGGGTAGTTGATAAGACGTAAGTTGTTGATATACGAAAGGCCCCGGTTCCCACGCCGGGGCCTTTCCGTTTTCATGGCGGAAAACGTGCCTTTAGGCCTTCTCAATTACCGCTTTTTTCACTGGGCCGTTCATACGGATGGCAGCGGCAAACTCCATCCAGAACACAAGGTAGATAGAAATCATCAACGAGAGTCCGATATTCTGGTTCTCAGCGCCCAGTGCCTTGGCAAGAATAGGTGAAGCAAACCCGGCGCCAAGGGTACCGGTTACCCGCTCAAGCAGGTAGAAAACAGGCAGGGTCAACAATGTACCAACAACCATGATGGCAATGCCGGGAACCCGCTTAACCCAGTATTTAGGGGAGAAGCCGAACATACGCATGAAGATAACAACCCAAATGATCCAGACGGAGTAATCAACCGCTGCATCCGGCAGGGCAAGCTTGTTCTTGACCAAGGCAACTTCAAGTACCGTAACAAAAGCAAGCAGGGTAAAGAGCCAGTTGAATTTTTCTGACGCCTGTGTCTGCCAGTTACGGCTATCAGGGGCAGGGGCTTCATTGTAGGAGTGATTGTGGGTGCCCAGTGCAGAGAATAAAATGGCAAACCAGATCCCAGCGTTATGGAACAACAGGGAAGAGTGGTTACCTGCGATGTTGGCAATACGTGCCATCGGGTCACGGATAAAGTCAGCGGCAATACGCATCAGGAAGAGGTTAACGATAACGGAACAGGCAATTATAACAGCCAGGGTAAAAATTCTTCGGGGTAGCAGATACGGGTCAACACGATCAGGAAATCCTATGATAAAGGCAAACCAGATCAGGTACATGATCAAGGGGATACCAAAGCAGATGCCATAGACCGAGTTACCGGCAAAGTCGCCACTCTGAGCGTAGATGATAAACTTGTCTTTTATAGTTGCGTCGGTATTGGCAGCCCTGACAACATCCTTGGGAACGGTCTTAAGGTGTGGCAGCAGACCCATGGCATACCAGCCATGGTCGCCCTGGGTGGTATCAACAACCCAGTAGTCATTGCCCATCATATCGTCCAGACCCTGAAAAATACGCATATTGAAGGCGGCGCAGATAACACAGACCACCAGAAGTAGTGCAGCGTGGGATAATTGAAGGTTTTCAGTAAACCACCGGCTCTGCCGGTGAGACTTGAAAAGGCTCTGCCGTTCCAGCGATAGTTCCTCCTGAGGAAAGCCCCTAAAGGCAATCAACAGGAGGAACTGCCATGCGAGAGTGGCAAAGTTTAGCCCATGTAAAATGGGAGTGCAAATATCATGTTGTGATCGTGCCGAAATACCGTAAGAAGGTTCTTTACGGCAGGCTTCGAGGAGAAGTTGGCAAAATCATCCGTCAGTTATGTCGGCAGAAGGAAGTTGAACTTATCGAGGGTCATGCCATGCCTGACCACATCCATCTGGTGTTGAGTATTCCACCGAAGTACAGTGTTTCGATGGTGATAG
>NZ_FUWR01000029.1 GCF_900167465.1 Trichlorobacter thiogenes
TGGACGCAGAACCGGGACCGGCCATGGGCTGGACGCTGTGTTGAGCTGGTCCCGATCCTGGACGCAGAAGCAAGCCCGGCTGATTTTCGGACGGAGAAAGGGGCTACCCTTCAGACCGGACGGAGAATCAGCCAGGTACGAACAGGCGACGCAGAACAGGCACCCCCGGAATACTGGACGCTGTGTTGGTGCTGCCGGAATTGTCACCGCAGAAGTGACCCCCTCGAAATGTTGGACGCAGAACCGGGACCGGCTGAAGCCTGGACGGAGAACTGCATACCTCCGAATTGTCACCGCAGAAGCGAAAAACGGGGCACAGCCTATGCCGTGCCCCGCGCTGCTACTTTTTTGAGTGCTGCTGATCTACTGGGGACCGGTCCCCGGTTTTGCCTATGGCTTGCCGGTATTGCTGGTGTACCTGTTCAGCCAGGTCTACAAACGGGCCGCGCTGGTGGCGGTCAGGTGGCGCGGTGCGGTGGAATGCCTTCATGGGTGGCTGTTTATGGTGCTGTCGTTGGCGTTGGTGTGAGAATGTACGGGCCATGGTCACACCTCGCAGATTTCGACCGTCAAGGCGGTTTCTGGGTCGGTTTCGACATGCCGAACGTCTGACGTGAATGAGCAAAAACCCAGGCCGTCTATTGTGTCTTTCCACATCATGCAGCGACGCGACAAACACGGCTTAAATTCTGCACCGAAGGGGCATAGTAGCTCTGCAGCTTCGTCTCTGTACATTTCACGCATAATTAATTTCCCCCTTCCAGATTCTCGCGTTGTTCCTGAAGGCGGTTAAGTTGGGCCTCAAGTTGGGCACAAAGCTTGCGTTGTCCTGTCAACACGTTTTCAATCATTTGGATTGCCCCAGCGATTTTTGCCAGCTTCAAAACGGTATCCTTTTTCATGGCTGCTATTCCTTTCAATTTGTATATGTGTTGTATTTGACGTGTTACCGTTGTTACCCGTTACCGGTCCCCGTAACGCTCTAATAATATGTTTGTTTTTCCGGGTAACGGCTTTTAGGTAGGTGGTAACGGGTAACGGATACACACGTTACCCGTTACCACCTGTATTTTTTATCCGTTACCTATTTAAAGCAATAACTACAGCATATTAAGAATATGGTAACGGCGGTAACGCCGGTAACATTCCCAGAAGATATATATTAAATTTCTTCAGCATCTTCACTGCCGGTCTGGGATGGAACGTGATAGATCCGGCAAGCCCCAGCCCCAGGCAGTTTTTTGAGTTGACAGATGTCGCCGTTCTTATGGATAGACAACCACTTATGTTCAACAAGGACGCGGGCCGCCCACCGTGGTTCTGCCGCGCCTATGGCCTCTCTAAAGGCTGCCGGAAAAATGAAATACTCCATGCCGGAATCTTCAGACATGGCAATTGCTACCTGCCGCCTAAACCCTGCCCGATTGACCACCGGACGGGCCGGACCCTTAAAGTCTCCATCCATAGGGGTAAAGCGGGCCTCTCCGTTGGTTTGTAGCCAGCCTTCAAAGGTTTCCAGCAGGTTTTTGACCTCAAGCGGGCCATAACCACCCCGCCGCTGCAGCCAGGCATTGAAACACTCACGGACACCCCAAGCGGCCTCGCCTTCAGGCCATGGCAAAACACCATGCCGGGCTGCATATTCACCAGCAGCAGACAGCAGGCCGAACCGTGCCGCAACCCTCATTACCTGCCCGTCGCTTCCAGCGGGGACCACCTCATCAACAAAGCCCTTGATAGCCTGTAGAAACGTTTGACGTAGCTGGTGGCTATCTTGATTCAGGTCACGCACTAAAACCTCAAGGTAAGCCCGCAGGGGTGCGCCGTGATATTGTGATGTAGCTTGCTTGAAGTGGTCAGATAGGGCCGCGCCAGATTCAAGGCCGTGCAAGTTTTCATAAATGCCATTTCCACCGCTGCCGTCCGGTACTGCTGGAATACTTACCAAACGCAGCTCTTGACCAGCAGCAGGCCGCTTGCCGATGGTTTTAAGCATGGTGGACATATCCACCTCACCGGTTGTCAAAAACAGGTTACGCCAGCTCTTGCGCTCCCGTGCCTCGCCCCGCTGATCTGCCCGACCTCTGCCTATGCCGGATGCCAGCTTGTAGACCAAGCCACCAAGTGCATCAGGTGCCGCCTGCCCCAATTCATCCAGGATTAACAAGCCGTCATTACAGACCGCCGCTGCCGCCTCAAGGTTGCTTGCTGTAGCATCAAGGGTCTTTATGGTGGTGGCCGGGTTGCCGCTAACTGAGGCCGCCACTCGCAACAAGGTTGTTTTGCCGCAAGAACTGGGACCAACAAAGTGAAACCCGCCACCCTCCAGGCCTACCACCTTGAGCAGAGGAGGTGCCAGGGCCACACATACAGCAAGGATAGCCCGCGAGTTACCGATACAGAGGCCGCCTATTTGCTGGTCCCAGGGTTGTTTTATGCCTGATACTTCATAGCCTGCCGGGGTGTCGCCGGTCAGTGACTGCGTAAGTAAAACCTTACTCTTGTTCATTTCTTTGCTACCTCCTCGCCTATGGTGCTGTCAGGCAGTATAAACAGCCACCGGCTTGCAATTTGAACCCACCCAGTCCGATCAATCAGAACGAAGCGGGGCAGGTTGCGGCTGTGCCTTAAAATGGCACTGACAAAATCACCAAACAGTTGACGTGCCCTGATACCCACACCGAAGAAACCGCCACGGGCTGCAAACTCGATCCGGGCCAGTTCGCCACCAGCTTTTTGCAGGTCAGCGTTACGCAGCAGAAAAACAACCTTCTGCTGATCCGGGTTAATCATCTCAAACAGGATTGAAAAATCGTCACCCCGTGCGGTTCTGGCAATGCCCAGCGGCTTGATGTAGGAGCAAAAAAAGACCGCTTGCGGTTCATCGTCTTTTTTAGCTGCTGGGGTCCAGTAGACACCACCTGCCCGAATCATAAATGTAGCAAAGGTAGCAATAACCTTTTCAGCACTGGCAACGTTGCCGATCTGTTCAGCAACCCGCCGCTTGCCACCGGGCTTAGCTGCCAGGTCGTTAAAATCAGAATCTGTTGCCATGCACTACCCCCGCCCCCCCAAATTCAGGGAAAACTACGCGCCCCTGAACTGCTTCAGCCGCTTCAAGGGCCTTTTGCCTGCCTACCGGGTCAGCATCACCGGCAATCACCAAAACAGCTTCAGGGAAGGCGGCACGGGCTACCAGTGCTACCGGTTTGAGGTTGCCAGCGAAGCCACAGACCGCGACAGGGTGGCCGGTTGCCTCATGGATGGTTGCACCAGTGGCGAACCCTTCAGCCAGGATCAAAACGTTATTAACCTTTGGACCGAACCGGTGCGAACAGGCCGCCACCGTGCCGCCGGATAAAAACTTTTTACTGCCGTCTGGTTGGATAAATTGCAGGGTGGTGATGATGCCGCGCTGGTCCCGGTAGTCGAACACTAGGGCCGGGCCGATCTGCCGGGCACGGTGCCGCTGTATCCCTTTACGGACAAGATACGGATGGTCAGGACGGGCCGGACGGGACCGGTCCCAGAGTTGGACAGCTTTGACGGCTGCCTGCTGTTGTGCCTCAAGCCGTTCAGCTTCAGCCTTTGCCCGTGCTGCTGCCTGCTGCCGGGCAAATTCGGCTTTTTCGGCTGGGGTATAGGTGCGGGTGACACTGGTACACCAGTTGACTGATACCCCCAGCTTCCAGCTACCCACCGCGCCGCCGGTTGTGCCGTCCGGGTTGTGGGTTGCCATATACCAGGCGTTTCTTTGTCCGGGCCGGTCATTCAGCCGGTCAGGGTAGCGATGTACAACAGCATCAATCTGAAGGGTGTCAGGCGGGGCAATGCCGATGCTTGCCGCCGCCGCTGCAATGGCTTCGATGGGGTCGTCATTCATGGCTTGCCCCCAGAGAGTCAATGAAACTTAAAATGTCACTGGCACGCCAACAGGTGGTAGCGGGTCCCAGCTTGACCGGCTGGGGGTAGCGGCCTTCTTTGACACCAGCCAGCCAGGAAGAACGACCAATAGGGAGGAGTTGCAGGACTTGAGGGAGCCTTAACAGGCCCAGGGGGTTGACGGTGACGGTTTGTGCCGCCGGGGTGGTGGTTGTGGATTTCATATTGTCTAACCTCTATTCATCGGATTCGGACGCGTACCGTGGAATAAAGGTTAGATATGTTATGTTCTGAAGTCACACCCCCAAAAAGCAAAAAAAATACGTCAATAAAACTGACATGCTTTTTTTGAAAAAATATAACAATTAACTATTGTTTACTGTCTTTATAGTTTTTTCTCTTGTTATGGTCGGGTCTTTGCGGGCTTGTACCTTAATGGTATCTCTTGCGGATTCAGGGAATTGATTTAGAACAAAGTCAGCTTCTTCGCGAGACAGCCAGTCAGCCTCAACCTTCCGCAAACGCAAATACATTGCCCTCCACCCCTGCTCTTTATAGAGTTTTTTAGTACTCAGTGAGGGTTTGCCGTGCTTTATTTGACCGTCATCAGTCATTTTATGCCAGTTATCAAGGGCTAATTCATCAAGCACAGCAAAAATATCAACATTGTTTAGCTTCCAGTAGTGTTTTAGGTCGCAGTAAAGAGTAAACAATCTCTCATAAAGGGGCATGACATATCGTTCACGGAAATCTATAGCATGTCCCAGCCCTAAAACATCATCAAGCGTCCGAACATCGCCACTCAAGCCTAATTCATCCCATTTCTGAAACCCCTTATCAAGCCCCTGTAGCACCCATACCGGAGGATGTATACCGTTAAGCATTGCCACTTGGAAAGCCTTGATAAGAGCGTATCCGTCGCCTAATTTATAGCTTTTATACAGAGCGTCAAAGTAATAGGGCGACCATTCAAAACCAAATTTGGAATATTTATCGATATTGCGGCTGCTGCATTCGCATAATTTTTGATTACACCACTCGTCGGCTGTATAGCAGCCCTCTGCTGGTAATTTTACAACAAGCATACCCGCCCCCTTCGTGCGGTATCCCTCAAACAAACCCCAGGAAAGGCCGGGAGGGTCCGGCCTGTTCGCCCCGTCGGGCTATCCTGGGAAGAGGTAACTATAGTGTCATCACACAGATGCAAGTCTATCGTTGATATCTTGCAAAGCCTGTACCGACTGCTGGAAAGCCAATGCACATCCGTCAATACCAGGGACAGCAAGTGAAGCTTGCCCCATGGCCATTTCATAGAAAGCCTTGCTAAAAAACTCAAGTTTTGCAACCTCTTTGACATAATCATGATGAATGTTTTGAATTACTTCCTCGATTTTGTTGTTGTCTGACATAAAGCCCCCTTTCATGCTGCCTTGTGTAGTGGTATCACCTTTGCCCCTGCCTTCAGGCCGTCAAGGTAGTCTGCCCATTGCTGCATCATCTTTCGACGTTCCTGAATATGTGTGGTGCGGTTGTAAGCTCTGCCCAGCCGATCCGGTACAGCGTGGGCTAGTTGAGCCTCAATCGCGTCAGGGGTGAACCCTAGCACCTCATGTAGCAACGTCCGCGCAACTGCCCTCCAGCCATGTGAAGACAGTTCGTGCTTCTCTATACCCATACGACGCAGGCCGGTGTTCAGGGTGTTTTCTGATATGCAGCGGGTGTCTGACAAGCTGCTAGGGAAAACCAGCTTGCTACCGCCTGTCAGTGGCTGCAGGGTCTTGATGATCTCTATTGCTTGAGCTGGTAGCGGGACCAAGTGAGCTTGCTTCATTTTCATACGGGCTGCAGGTATTGACCATTCAGCAGCATCAAGGTCAAGCTCTGCCCACTCCATGCCCCGCAGTTCTCCAGGACGGCAGAACAGCATAGGCAACAGTTTTAATGCACACTGCACGACGTATGAACCGCTATAGTCATCAATCGCACGCAGCAGGGCGGCAACCTCTTTCGGGTCGGTTGGTGCTGCTCTGTGGCCATGATTAACGGGTGGTAGTATCTTGAACAGGTCTCTGGTAGGATCGCGCTTTACTTTGCCGGTCCCTATGGCATAGCGGAAGATCATTCCACAATGGCTGCGTGTACGGTGGGCTTGGTCAAGGGCGGGGCGGTTGGCTATGCGTTCCAGCACAGCCAGAATATCAGGGGCCTCTATGGTGGCTATATCCATGCCGCCAATATGGGGGAATACATCACGTTCAAGCCAGGTCATAATTCGGGTGGCGTGGTGGGCAGTCCAGGTGCTGAAAAACTTGTTATGCCAAGCGCGGGCTATATGTTCAAAGGTGCTTTCAAGCTCTATCTGTTTTGCTTCGACAACGGCGGTCTGTTGCTGTTTCTTGGCCTGCTTTGACATGATCGCCGCCGGGTCCTGATCGTCGGCCAACAGATTCTGTGCATCTTCCTTGCGACGCCGTGCTTCAGCCAGGGAAACAGCAGGATATTGCCCAAGGGAAAGTTTTCTTTCTTTGCCAGCAAACAGATACTTGAGGTTCCAGAGTTTTCCACCGGTGGGAGTGATTAAAAGGTAAAGCCCGCCGCCGTCGGTAAGCTTGTAGGGCTTTTCTTGTTTCTTCGCCTTTTCAATTTGCAGGTCGGTAAGTGATACAACCCTTTTAGGCATTGGCTTGACCTCCGTTTTGGGGCCTTTTTGTTTTTCTCTTTAGGGCTTAAATAAAAAAGCCCCTGGAAAAGCCCCAAAAAAATCTGGATTCAAGCATATCAGGCTGGATTATGTTGGACAAGGTAAAAAGAAAAGCCCTTGAATTTCAAGGGCTTTAGGTTTGTATCGGATGATGCTGGATTGTTAGCTGGTACCAGAGGCCGGACTCGAACCGGCATGAGGTTGCCCTCGGCAGATTTTGAGTCTGCTGTGTCTACCATTTCACCACTCTGGCAAAGTTTTACGACTATACTCAATCAACCCGCTGAGAGTCAAGAGGCTTTATCAGGTCTTTGAAAAACTACTGCGGAGGCTGTCTACGGCGTTGCGCGGTGCTCGCTCCCTCGCCTAGCTATCCGTTATGTCTCGGTCGCTGTGCGACCTACGCCTTGTATCCAGCCTTCCTCATAACGTTTTTCAAAGCCCTGTTTATGCATTGGCGGTTGATGGGCGGGGCTGTTCCTTGTCTGTTCGATTGATAACCGGGGCGATTTGATTGGCAAATGCCATGGCCAGTTTCAGGTCGTCATGGCTGAATGCACCTGAATTTTTGTTGATAGCCTGTAATACCCCGATAACGGCCCCGTTAACCCGCAGTGGTACGGCAATCATGTCACGGGTGGTAAATCCAAGTTCTTTATCGGTAAACTTGAAGAAACGTTCATCTGCCTGAACATCCGGTACAATGATCGGCAGGTCATTCTGGGCAACCCATCCTGAAATACCTTGGCCTTTGGGTACCCGGAAAAACGGCAGCAAATCTTCTTTGCAGCCGGTTACAACTTCAAAATCAAGGTGTCCGGTATATTCGTCAATCAGCAGCAGGCTGCCGGCTTCTGCGCCGGTCAGGCGGCAGACCGATTTCACGGCGTGATCCATGATAACTGATCGTTCATGTGAAGAGTTGACCAGGGCAGCCATTTCCATCATGGCCTTCAGCTTGTCTTGGGCGATGTCGTTAGTTTTTTTCTGTGGCATGGTATAGTCTCCAGGAGAGAGTTCCAGTGGCACCGTGGGTGCTCACTCAGTTAAGTGTGTTTTTTACTTCTTTTTAAATTCAACGGTCAGCGGTGACCAGTGCAACAGGTAACTGCTGGCATCAGGAGTTACAGAGGTTTTATCGGCAAACAGTATCAAATACAAAGGAGCTACATCTTTAAACGGTGGGAAACTGTCGTTGATTCGGTTGACGGTAAAGAGAAACGTGCCATCTGGTTGCGGTTCAAAATTTGAGTAATTTCGGCCTGACATTGTGATGATTGGCTCAGAAGCAAGCTTGTTTCTCAGTTCAACGTACTCTGCCCGTCCTTTGGAGTCCTGTACGCTTCCCCACGCGGTCTCAAATGCTGCTGACCAGCCTTGATAGAAATCCAATGCCTCATTATCTACATACAGTTGGGATGGAGAGGCTGCTGATCCTGTTCCGGCAAATGATATGATCGGGTCATGTAACTCTTTGAATTGCTGCTTTAGTTTTGGGTTGAAGCTGGCATAGATTGACGGAGCCAGTCCTTTGCCGGTATAGCGGATAGAAAATGCCTTGCGAGCAAGTTTTAGCACCCCTGAGCCATCTGGCTGAATACGCTGATTATTCTGGATGAATTGAAAGTCCTTCATGACACCGGAAGAGGTATCGGAAATCGCTGGCGATGCAACTGAAAAGAAAGCGACAAACAGAATTAGCAGGGTGTTTAACAGGCGCACAGAATTCTCCAGAGGGTGTTTTATGTTGTAGATTAGAACAGCTGAACCTTGCTTTATCTACTTGATCTAGTGGATTATAAACCCAAATAATTCTAGCGGACAAAACAGGTCTTACATATACTGCTTATAGCACATTTATTCACATTCGCAAGTGAAGGACAAGGTCAAATGTCATGAATAATGTTGAAAAACCAACCACTGCCCAGCTTCAGGCCTGGGACAAACAGTATGTCTGGCACCCCTTTACCCAGATGCAGGATTGGCTGGCTGATGATCAGATTGTGATTGTGGCAGGTGAGGGGAGCTGGCTGATTGATTCGGATGGTAACCGTTATCTGGACGGTGTTGCTTCCATGTGGACCAACGTGCATGGCCATAGTCATCCTGCACTGAATAAGGCGCTGGCTGATCAGGCAGCCCGGCTTGAACACTCGACCCTGCTGGGCCTGGCGGGTGAGCAGTCAATCCTGCTGGCAAAGCGGTTGGTTGAGATAGCACCGGATGGATTAAGTAAGGTCTTTTATTCCGATAACGGTTCCACGGCAGTGGAGGTGGGGCTGAAGATGGCCTATCAGTATCACTGTCACACGGGAGAACCGCAGCGGAGCCGCTTTCTGCGGCTGCAGCATGCCTATCATGGCGACACCATCGGCTCCATGAGTGTTGGCGGGATCTCGATTTATCATGACACCTTCAAGCCGCTGCTGTTTTCAACCATTGAGGCTCCTGCCCCCTATTGCTACCGTTGTCCCATGGGCAAGCATGATCCGGCAAGCTGTGGCATGGCCTGCCTGGATGCGCTGGAGCAGTTGATGGTTGAGCATCAGGAACAGCTGGCAGGCATGATGATGGAACCGCTGCTGCAGGGGGCGGGCGGGATGCTGGCGCACCCTGCCGGATATCTGAAGGGGGTGCGTCAACTGTGTGATCGTTACGGCGTACTGTTGATTACCGATGAGGTGGCTACCGGCTTTGGGCGAACCGGAAAGATGTTTGCGGTCGAGCATGAAGGGGTGACGCCGGATATCATGGCAATCTCAAAAGGGCTCTGTGCCGGCTACCTGCCGTTGGCTGCCACCTTGGCAACCGAGGAGATCTATCAGGCATTTCTGGGGAACTATGCTGAACTGAAGACATTTTTTCATGGCCATACCTTTACCGGCAATCCGCTGGCCTGTGCTGTTGCGCTGCGCAGTCTGGAGCTGTTTGAGGAGACCGGACTGATGGAGTCGGTACAGCAGCGTAGTAAACAGTTAACGGCTTTGCTGCAGCAGTTGGAGGGCCATCCGCACGTCGGTAATCTGCGTCAGTGCGGCCTGGCAGCAGGAATTGAACTGGTGCAGGATAAGGCGACGAAAGCAGCGTATCCCTGGGAGGAAAAGCGGGGCATCAGGGTCTGTCAGGAAGCCCGCAGACATGGGGTCTTTTCCCGTCCGTTGGGGAATACGGTGGTGGTGTTTCCGCCGCTGGCTATTACGGAAGATGAATTGGTATTTCTGATGGAAGGGCTAAAAAAGGCGATTAACGCTGTGACCGATTAGTCAGGCGCAGGTGGTTCAGCAGCAGGCTCTGCTTGTTCAGCCTCATCAAGCGCCTGCTGCGCCTCTGCTTCTGCAGCCTCCCGCTCTGCTGCTTCTTGCTTGAGCCGTTCCTGGCGTTCTTGCTCATCGTTTTCAAGCCAGGCCTTTTCAAGATCACTGGCCAGAATCTCCAGGCTGTTCAGGGAGAGTCTGCGCAGCCCACCATCACGGCTATTCTCGATCAGGCTGATCGGGCCGGACAGCTCCGTTGCAAATTCTTCAACCGCATCACCAAGATAGATGGTAACTCCTTCATGGATTCGGTCCTTGATGTTAATCTTTGGGTTTGATCCGGCAGGACGGTGGGCTCGGACATCAACAATAACCCTGGCCAGCTGTTGCTTTTTCTCGGTCAGCGTTGTTATTTCCTGTAGATCTTTGGTCTTTGTGATCTGTTGTTGCAGCTCATCAAGCTGCTCAAGCAGGATTTGCATCCGGTCAAGGTCGTGGTAGTCCACGCCACTATGCACAACGGTCTTAACGGCAGAGGGGGCCCCCAGCTTTTTAACCTCAAGGCCTGCAAGGGTGACGCAGTCTCCACCAGCCAGAACGCCGGTGATCAGGCTGCCGCGGCAATGAATACTGCAGTTGCGCAGTTCAACATCAACCAGCATGTTGCCCCAGCATTCAACAGCGCTGTCATGGATAAAATGGGCAGTAATACTACCGCCGCAGAGGATGCTGCCTTTACCCTGGCCTTGGCCATCCATGCCGCAAAATTCAATATTACCATGGGATATCAGACGGCAGGCCCCTACGTTGCCGGTAATCTTCAGGCCTTTACTGGCGCTTACCTGAAAGCCATCCAGCACATCCCCCCGCACCTCAACAAAGCCGTTAAAGCGGATATTGCCGACACCAAAGTCAACATTGCCATCCACCACATATTCTTCAACAATATTAATGGTGTCGCCTTCCTGTTTGACCCGTCCATGGATCTCGGCAAAAAGGATATCGTTATTGTCTCCGCCGGAACGGACATTCTGCCCCAGTTTCAGCATCAACGGTTTACCTGCTTCTGATGGAACCGGTTTGCCGCGTACCGTCTTGCCTGGGGTCCCGTTGGTGGGGGGCAGTATCCGGCCGATCTCCTGATCTGCATCTGCGTTAATGAATTTCTGCACAGCCCTGAAGTCGATCTGACGTTTTTCAGGATCTTCATCAGCTGTTGTCTCAGCAGGGGGCTGATCAGCAGTATCAAAGCTGAAGGCAAGTTTGCCGTCATCGCCCAGTATTGGTTGTATGCCGGCTGCCAGCAATCCGTTGGCGCTTTTACCGGGACGAGCCTCACGCAACAGGAGTGGTATAGCTTCTTCATCAATACCGGTTGTTATGCCATCAGCGGCCAGATAGCCCAGCAGCTCATCCCTGGTCGGCGGAGTGCCATCTGTCTTCACTTCAAGGTGGGCGCGGCATTCCATCTCATCCTTGGAGAGGCTCAGGATTAGCTGATAGCCGGTCTGTGCGTGGTAAAAACGCTGGCCATCCGGTTTGCTTTCCTGTGTTTGTGTGGGCTGATCGCTCATTGATTGCTCCCTGTAATCAGTTTCAGCTTAGCATAAATTAGCGTTGGGTAAAGTATGAAATCATTGCAGCAGCTTGGATGAGTGTGCCATAGTACTGAAACTAAACAGATGCAGGTGGAATGCCAGGTATGAGTGAACTGACACGAATTCTTATCATTGATGATGATGAACCGGGTCGGCAGGTGATGGAGCTGCTGCTGAAAAAAGCCGGGTTTGCACCTCTTTCTGCAGCCAATGGCGCAGAGGGGGTGGCGCTGGTCCATGAAGGACGGGCTGACCTGGTGCTGGTCGATCTGTTTCTACCTGATAAAAACGGTATTGAGATCCTGCAGGAAATCCGTCAGGTGGCCCCTGAGCTGGAGGTGGTGGTGATTACCGGCCATGCCTCGGCAGAGACCGCAGTGCAGGCCATGAAGGAAGGGGCCTTTGATTATATAACCAAGCCGGTTAACTTTGAAGAACTGAAGATTGTCATAGCCAAGGCCTGTGAAAAACAGCGTCTGCTGTCTGAAAACGTCTATCTGCGTAAACAGTTGCAGGAACGTTTTCAATTTAGCAGCATTATTGGTGGCTCTGCTGCCATGCAGCGGCTGTTTGAGCGGATGCAGCGGATCGTTAAGACTGATTCAACGGTGCTTATTTTCGGTGAATCCGGCACCGGTAAAGAGCTGGTGGCCAAGGCGCTGCACCATAATGGTCGTCGCAAGGGACATGCCTTTGTGGCAGTCAACTGTGGTGCCATCCCGGAAACACTGCTGGAAAGTGAACTGTTTGGACATACCAAGGGGGCCTTTACCGGCGCGGTGCGGGACAAGATCGGCAAGTTTGAGGCTGCCAACCACGGCACCATTTTTCTGGATGAGATCGGCACCATGCCGATGCATCTGCAATCCAAGTTGTTGCGGGTACTGCAGGAACAGGAGGTGGAGCGGGTCGGTTCCACCAAGCCGATCAAGCTGGATGTGCGGGTGATCTCCGCCACCAACGCTGACCTTGAAGAGCAGGTCCGTCAGGGGAGCTTCCGCGAGGATCTATTTTATCGCTTAAACGTTATTCCGCTGCAGTTGCCCCCCCTGCGTGATCGTCGTGAAGATCTGCTGCCGCTGGTCAGCCACTTTCTGGATAAATTCTGCCATTTGATGGGGCGTCCGCTGATGACCCTCAGCAAGCCGGCCCTTGATGCTCTGGAGCGTTACCGTTGGCCAGGTAATGTGCGTGAACTGGAAAACGTGGTGGAGCGAGTGACAGCCCTGACCGAGCAGGATACCATTGGGCCGGACGATCTGCCGTCTGAGATCACTGAGGCCTCAAGCCCCCCAAAAGGTGTTTGTCTGGATCTGTCACCGGAAGGGATCGATATGCCGGCTGCCATTGAAGAGCTGGAATGTAAGATGATTGCCAAGGCACTCCAGATGAGCAATGGGGTAAAGGCCAGGGCCGCTGCCCTGCTGGGCTTGAACCGGACTACATTGGTTGAGAAGATGAAACGGTTGGGTATTTAAAGCAGTCTTACAAAAAGTAAACTTAAAGCGGCGCCTCCGATAGGGGGGCGCCGCTTTGATTTATGGTTTGCCAATCAGGTTGTAGACTTTGCTCCAGTCTGTCTGGGTGATTGTGTCAATAGTAACACGAAAATTTGAGAGAGAATCTTTCGATGCAGCGGGTAGTTCGTTATAACGCTGCTGAATATCTTCAAAATTTCGTATCATAACAAATTGAACTGATGTGCGTGGGGCTTTGGGATTGATAAGGTCAGGATTCAGTCTGACTATCGGTTTACAGTCCGGTGTGTCAAGAGGAACATTGCCCTGTCCCCAGGAATCATGGTGCCTGTTTAAAAAGCAGGCAGGCATCTCCTTCTCTTCTGGCCTGAGCGATATTAGCTGCTGTTGATACATGGCCCGTACGTTTTTTATATTGTCCGGTAGATTATTGCGACTGGTGTAATATGTTGTCTTGATCTCATATTCCAGGGTGTTGATCAGTGCTTTGATAAACTGTTCACGTCCCACAGGTAGGAATGGCTGCACCCCCTTTCGTGAAATCAGTACAAACATTGATCGTGGGACTCCTTCAGGTGTCACCTGTCTGGCATATATGGGGAATCCCTGTAGCTCTCCCACCTGTTGAGGCGCGGTAAAGAATTGCTCTAATGGACGAATAGGTGATGGCCCGTTTGTCCAGTTTTGGCCTTTTAGCATGTCATCAAGATTGTTTACACTAATGTGATACTGCCTGGTCTCATGGTCAGGTTGCCACTCGGTTGTCGATACTCCATTTCTTTTTACTTTGCGTTCGTACAGTTTAAAGCAACCGGCAAGAATCTGCCCCCTAATCGGCTGCTTCTTTGAAAAAGAATCTTTTATGTCGTAGACATCATCAATAGCTCTGCCAAGCCGCGGTGCGCATCCTCTGGGTGGATTCAGGGATGGCACCTCCTTGATAATGGCTGAAATATCAAGCAGTTTTTTTTCAAACAGTTTGATGTCGCCGGATTTTATGCCGTAACCCTTAGTAACAGTGTTGACAGAGGATATACTGGTAGCCTCATCCTTTTTCCACCCACTGACCAGCAGATGAGACATGTCGTGGGGTGGAAAACCGCCAATATGGTATATGAAAGTTCTTTCCCCAGTTGAGCGTGAACTGTCGGCTTGATCAGTCTCCCGAACAGGACTCTCTGTTGGTGCCGATGTGCTTCGCTTATGTGGTGGAGGGACTGAATTTCGGGAGGTAACAGTACTTTTTGCTGGTTGAGAGGGTTGTTTTTGTGTGAGTAAGCTGACGCATTGCTGTAGCTCATCCGGATCATCCAACAGCAGACTGCAGCAAGAATGAGCCTTTCCTTTCTTCGTGGCGCAGATTCCGACTGCATCCTGCACCGAAGCGGCTGGCGCCAGCCCTGTGCATGATAATACCAGTAGTAAGGCAATCAGACATATTCCCAGTCTGTTCATGTTCATACTTGCTCCGTAACTTGTTAGTTGCTTGATATTATTATGTTGATAATCGTTATTCAAATGGTTGTGTTTAGTTGGCCGGTCGTTGCTTTCTGATCCTGAAGGTGGCCCTGAAGGTGGCCCTGAAGGTGGCTGCCTTAATCCCTTCCTCAGTTACAATTTCCGTCATCCCCTCAATATTCCGGTCATCCTGATCAGTTACCCTGGCCTCGGCCCGGACCAGCCCCCAACGCACTGGAGCATGAAACTCCAGCCCCAGCTTGATGGTTACAAAATCTGTTCCTTCAGGCAGCAGGCTCTTGATCGCCATGGCCAGGGCTGTATCTGCCAGTGACACCACTGCGCCACCGTGCATCAGACCCTTGCCCTGGCAAAGGGCCGCCTTGAACGGCATGGTCAGCACTGCCTTGCCGTTTTTTGCCTCATGGATGGTCATGCCTAGAAACTCCTCAAATGGCGCAGGGGCGATCCATTCCGGTAACTGAAACGGCAGCTCTTCATCCTGGTTAACCGGAAGATCATATATGTTTTCAAACATGGTAACTCCTCTGTGTTTTTTATCCTTCATCCTTCATCCTTGCTTTCCTATTCCCAAACACCTGCAACCGGTTTGCCGCAACTACCGCAGGCACCGTCTTTCAGATTAAGCCGGGTAACCGTGTAACCACTGCGTCCAATCACCACCGCCCCACATCCATGGCAGATCGTCTGTTCCCGACCATTGGCAACATTGCCCTCATAGATATACCTGAGTCCAGCCCGGTCACCAGCCTCAAGTGCCTGTTCAAGTGAGCTGGCAGGGGTAGGGGGGTGATCCAACATCTGATAGCAGGGGAAGAAGCGTGAGACATGCCAGGGGGTGTCCGGCCCAAGCTCATCGGCAATAAAACGTGCAATGCCGTTTAACTGCTCTGCATCGTCATTTTCCCCCGGTATCACCAGTGTGGTAATCTCAATCCAGATGCCGCGCTTGCGGTACTCTCTGATGCAGTCCAGCACCGCGTTCAGCTGTGCTCCGCAGACACGCCGGTAAAAGTCGTTGGTAAACCCTTTCAGGTCGATATTGGCAGCGTGCAGCACCGGTGCGATCATCCCCAGTGCTTCACTACTGATATAACCATTGGTGACAAAGATGTTGTAGAGACCCGCCTCTGCTGCCAGACGCGCTGTTTCCAGGGCGTACTCAAACCAGACCGTTGGTTCGGTATAGGTATAGGCAATGGAACGACAGCCGCCAGCAACGGCCCGGTGAACCAGTTCTGCTGATGGAGTCGGGCGGCCTGGTATACGACCGCTGCCCTGATCATCATACTGGGCAATATCAGCATTCTGGCAATGCTGACAACGGAAGTTGCAGCCGACTGATGCTATGGAATAGCTGCGTGAGCCGGGCAGGACGTGGTAGAGCGGCTTCTTCTCTATCGGATCGATATGTTCCGCCACAAGCAGGCCTGAAACTAACGAGTAGAGCTGCCCGTCACGGTTTTCCCGTACCCGGCAGATGCCGCGACCACCTTCAGCAATGGTACAGCGGTGTCGGCAGAGGTTGCAGCGGACAGATTTTTTTTCCAGCATTTCAAAACAGAGAGCTTTTTCCATAATTAATGCTCCAAACGCTTGCGAGAAAACTGTTTACTGGTATATCTATACCCGATAGTCAACCGATTGCAAACTGGTTGGCAAGTACATCTGTTGGAGTGACCTATGCGCAGACGAAGTACCCTGCAGATATCCCTGGTCCTGATTGGCGGCATGCTGGCCCTTGGCGGTTGCGGTAAAAAAGACGACCGGCATGTCTATAAAAACAAACAGGATTGCCTGGATGACTGGGGCAATGATCCCAAGAATTGCGAAGAGATGAAGCAGGGGGATCGCAACTACAGTCACGGTTATTTCTATGGCCCCCGTTTTACTACGGGACGAACCTATGCCGGTCAGGGCAGCCGCTCTATCAGGACAGTGTCGGTCTCACGGGGTGGTTTTGGCAGTCTCTCCTCCTTCCATTCTTCCTTCGGGGGCTAGGTAGATGCAACGGATTGTCCGTCCGCCCCGCATAAACTGGCAACAAAGTGTTGAATCCCAGGGGATGGCCTATCACACCATTGATGATGAGCCGTATTGGGATGAGACCGCCTGTTATCGTTTTGACCGGGCCGAGATAGATCTGCTGGAAAATGTCACCAATGAGCTGCAGGAACGCTGCATTGAGGCAGCCCAACATGTGATTGATAAGGATCTGTTTGACAAGCTGCAGATACCGGCCCATGCCGTGCCGCTGATCGTTGATTCATGGGATAAGGATGAGCCATCCCTGTATGGCCGTTTTGATCTGGCCTACGATGGTCATACGCCACCCAAGCTGTTGGAATACAATGCTGATACCCCGACATCACTACTGGAGGCCAGTGTCATTCAATGGTTCTGGTTAAAGGACCTCTATCCTGATGCTGATCAGTTTAACTCAATCCATGAACGTCTGATTGAGGCCTGGAAAGGGATTGGGATCTCCTCAACCGTCCACTTCTCCTGCGTGGCTGATGCACCGGAGGATTTTGGCAACCTTGAATATCTGCGGGATACCGCCATTCAGGCCGGGCTGACCACTTCCCAGCTGTTTATGAATGATATCGGTTTTGAAGAGGTGGATGGCCGCTTTGTTGATCTGGATGACCACCCGATTGATTGCATGTTCAAACTGTATCCCTGGGAATGGCTGGTAAATGAGTATTTTGGTCGTAAACTGGCAACAGCCCGGATGCGGTTGATTGAGCCAGCCTGGAAGATGCTGCTGTCCAACAAGGGGCTGCTGGCAATTATGTGGGAGCTGTTTGAAGGGCACGACAATCTGCTGCAGGCCGGTTTTGAGGCAGGCCCGTTCAGAGACAACTATGTCACCAAACCGCTGCTCTCCCGTGAAGGGGAAAATGTAACCGTGCATCGCAACGGTCAGGTGCATGAGGTTGAAGGCAGCTACGGCGGCAAAGCCCTGGTCTATCAGCAATTGGCACCAATTCCCTGCTTTGACGGCAATTATCCGGTGATCGGCTCCTGGATTGTGGCAGGCGAATCAGCAGGAATCGGCATCCGTGAAGACCGACAACTGGTCACCACCAATGCCAGCAGATTTTTACCCCATTATTTTACTTGAATTTTTATATACAATTCCGGAATTGGAATAAGACTTAACGGAGGTTACTCATGAACGGACTGGGACTGGATTCTTTTCAAGGAATGATTGATTTTGCCAAGTATTTTGTGGCAGCGCTGGGCTTTCTGCTGGTTTTCTGCGCTATTTACTGCAAAATTACCCCGTACGATGAACTGAAGCTGGTGCGGGAAGGCAAAACCGCCCCAGCCATCAGTTTTGGCGGTGCCTTTATCGGTTTTGTACTGCCGCTGCACAGTGCCATCACTCACAGTGTCGGTTTTCTGGATATGCTGATCTGGGCGCTGGTGGCCATGGTGGTGCAGATCCTGGTCTTTTCCGTCGTGCGAGTGATCTTTAAGGATCTGGTCAAGCAGATTGAGGACAACCAGGTAGCTTCTGCCACGCTGCTGGCCTTCTTCTCGGTTTCCATCGGCCTGCTGAACGCAGCCAGTATGACCTATTAACAGCATGTACGATGAACGCTCCATAGAGCTGTTAACCGGCTTGACCGCAGAACAACGTGCAGCACTTGGTGAACTGTATGCCCGTCTTGATGAAGAACTACGGGTGGAAGTGCATCGTAGGCAGCGTGAGTTGTTTAAGGAATGGCTTGCCCTGGGCAGGGTGGCCCCCAGCCGGGGCGGAGAGGCTGGCTATGCAGCCTTTCTGGCGGTGTTGAAACAGATCTGGATAGAGCAGGCGCCGCAGGTGTCACCTCAGATCCGTGAGCACAAGCCGTATAAAAAACGGCTGAGGTCTGCTTTAGAGAAAAACTATCTGGATGAACTGGTCCGGTTGCGGGAAAAGGAAAAACTGTCATGGCGACAGCTGTCTGATCACTTCAAGCAAGAGTTTAAAAAAACCGTTTCGCACACCTATCTGAAGCGGATCTATGAAGAGCGTTTGGCAGAACAAAAAGGGCGTTAACCCCTCATTTCCCCCCTTGTCAGGGGGGAGTGTTACCCTACTTCAGCATACTCCCGCACCCTGAACTTCACCCCTAGTTCCTCAGCTATTCTGCGGCAAGCCTCTATATCAATGCCAGGAATGGTGACAGCTGTAGCAGTCACATCCGGGATGTAACCGGGGGCTTCCCGCAGGAAATCACACACACCCTGCCATCCACCCGCACCAAAGGGGGTGTTGCAGAGCCTGTCATAGGTCGCGGCATCAGGCGCGTTGAGGCTGATGGAGATGCTGTCAACCAGTCCGGCCAGTTCAGGTAGGATGTTGCGACCATGGGCCAGGTTGGCCTGCCCATCACTGTTAACCCTGATCGGATAGCCACGTTGTTTCAGGGCCTGTGCCACCTCTTTGACCAGATCCAGCCGCAGCAGTGATTCCCCAAAACCGCAGAATACCACCTCATCAATCCCCTCTGGCTGGCCAATGGCAGCCATTACCTCTTCAAAACCAGGTTCATGGTCCAGCAGCAGGTTATGCCCTTTGACGGTAAATTCATCAAACTTCGGGCAGAAGGTGCAGTGGTTTGAACAACGGTTGGTGATATTCAGGTAGAGCGAGTTTCTGATCCGGTAGGCGATCTTGGTTGATTCGTCCCAGAGCGGAATACCAAACAGCCGACCTGCGTTCATGGTGGTGATCCGGCCCACATCTTCCACGGTCAGGCCACGCAGTTCAGCCACTTTTTCTGCGGTGATGCGGGTGTAGGCCGGTTCATTGCGCTTGCCACGGTGGGGCACTGGCGAGAGATAGGGGCAATCAGTCTCCAGCAGCAGACGCTCAAGCGGTACATTGCGGACTACCTCCCGCAACTGTTCATTGGAAGGGTAGGTGACAGTGCCGGGTATGGAGAGATACAGCCCTTGCTCAAGGCATTGCCGGGCAAAGGCCAGATCACCGGAAAAACAGTGCATCACGCCCTTGGTAACACCAGCTTCTTTGATCATGGCCAGGGTTTCTGCATGGGCATCACGATCATGGATCACTACAGGTTTATCCAGTTCTTTGGCCATCTGAAGAAAGCGACTGAAGATCCGCTCCTGATCTTCACGGGGAGAGCGGTTGCGGTAGAAATCCAGACCGATCTCGCCAATGGCAACACACTTGGGACTGTTTATCGCCAGCTCTCTCAGCGTCTGGATCGTTGCCTCATCAACCCCTTGGGCATCATGGGGATGAATACCCACGGTGCAGTAGATTGTTGGGTGGTTGGCAGCTATTTCAACTGCCTGGTGGCTGGATGCTGCATCAGCGCCAACCACAATCATTCCTTTGACACCGGCTGTCTCGGCCCGTGCAAGCATCTGATCCCAGTCGGGCTTGAAATCATCGTAGTAAATATGGCAGTGGGTATCAATTATAGTTGGCATGTTAAGGATTTTTTCCGTTCTTAGGGGTAATACCAATGGCCTTCAGTGCCTGTTTGATGCCCCGTGGGTCAAAGCTGTCAACCACCTGCTTGCCGTTATCAAAGACGATCAACGGCACAATGTCACCGTGAAAGTTGTCGTGCCACTCACGGTAAAAACGGTGATCTTTCTGAATATCCCGTATCTCAAATAGGATGTTACGTGTGGCGAAAAAACTTTCCGCCTTGGTGCAGTAGCCTCAGCCATCGGCTACAAAAATGACGATCCGTTTGCTTGAAGGGTAGATCAGTTGGGGGGATCTGGACTGAACCGCCTCTGCCTGATGGGGGCAGAAGGCGGTCATGACCAGTATGAACAGAAGGTACAGAATGAGATTTTTCATGGTGGGTAACGTCACCAAAACAAGCTTTTATGACAGGTTCCAGAGCATCATTTCAAGAATATCTTTGGGGCTTTTACCCACTTCGGTCACCACCGTCGGCTCAAAACCGCAGTGCATCATACACTGGGCACAGCGAGGGTCTCTGCCCACGCCGTAGCTGTCCCAATTGACCTGTTCCATCATCTCTTTGAAGGTGGGGTAGTGACCGTCAGTGATCAGGTAGCAAGGGGCCTTCCAGCCCTGGGGGTTGCGGGTTGGATTGCCCCAGGGGGTGCATTGCAGTTTTTTCTCACCCTTCAGGAAGCGCAGATACATCGGGGTGGACCAGAAGCGGTGCTTCTTGCTCATCTCGTAAACTTCCCGGAATTTCTTCTCAATCTCCTGGCGGACCAGGAACTGCTTCTCTTCTTCAACCGCTTCATAGCTGAAGCCGGGCGCCACCAGGATGCCGTCCACACCAAGCTCTTCCAGTTGTTGGAACAGCATCTCAATCTCCACCAGATCAGTATCAGTGAAGATGGTGGTGTTGGTGCAGACCCGGAACCCCTTTGCCTTGGCTGCCTTGATGGCTGCCATACCGGTCTTGAAGCAGCCTTTACGCTCCAAAATGCGGTCATGGGTCTGTTCCAGACCATCCATATGGACGTTAAAGGTCAGGTTGGAGTGGGGCTGCATCTTTTTGATGGATTCTTCCATCAGCACTGCATTGGTACAGAACATGATGTGGCGGCCACGGTCCAGAATCCCCTGCACCAGCTCATAGATATGGGGATACAGAAATGGCTCACCGCCGGTAATGGTGACCACCGGTGCCGGACATTCATCAACCGACTTCAGACAGTCTTCCAGTGACATCATGTCGTTGATGGTGTTGGCATACTCACGGATACGTCCACAACCGGAGCAGGTCAGGTTACAGAGGTGGGTCGGTTCCAGCATCAGTACCAGCGGGTACTTTTCAACCTTGTTGAGGTTGTTTTTGATGATGTACTTGGTCAAATCATAGTTCAAACGCCAGGGGAAACGCATGTAATCCTCGTGTGGCAGTGACACTTTTTCGCGATTTCTTCGTTGTTCTGCGGAACCGCTTGTGCGGCGTACATTTTAGTACGCCTCCGCGCAGTTCCTTGAACGCCTTGAACTCATCGAAAAATTGACACTGCTGGGTTGTGGTTAGTTATGAAAAAATGCTGCTGCAGCCGTTGCTATACCTTCGGCATCAATCCCCACATCCTTGCGGAGTTGAGCCTGGGTTCCTTGTTCAATGTACTGATCCGGTATGCCAAGTCGTTTGACCTTGACCTGCGACATGCCGTTATCCTGCAGCAGTTCCAGCACGGCGCTGCCGAATCCGCCCTGCAGGACGTTTTCTTCAACCGTCACAATCCTGCCGGTAGCCTTGGCCTGACCCAGAATCAGGTCTGCATCCAGCGGCTTGATGAAGCGGGCATTCACTACACCAGCGCTGATCCCCTGCTCTGCAAGCTGTTCAGCTGCCTTGACCGCAGGCATGACTGTTGAGCCAATGGCAACAATGGTCAGGTCAGTACCTTCCCGCAGCAGTTCACCTTTGCCGATAGGCAGGCATTCCATCTTTTTGTCCAGCGGTACGCCATAGCCAGCTCCACGGGGGTAGCGCAAGGCCACCGGCGCCTTCAGCTCCAGGGCTGTTTTGAGCATGTGCCGCAGTTCATTTTCATCCTTGGGAGCCATAAAGGTTAGGCCCGGCAAATGACGCATGAATGAGAGGTCAAACACACCATGGTGGGTAGGACCATCATCACCCACCAAGCCAGCTCGGTCCATGGCAATGACCACCGGCAGGTTCTGCAGGCAGACATCATGGAAGACCTGATCATAGGCCCGCTGCATGAAGGATGAGTAGATGGCGGTGACCGGTTTGAATCCATCAGCAGCTAGACCGGCTGCAAAGCAGACACCATGCTGTTCAGCAATACCCACATCAAAGAAACGGTCCGGCAAGGCATCGCTAAAGAAGTTAAGCCCAGTGCCGTCCGGCATGGCAGCGGTGATTGCAACAACTTTTGGATCTTCCTTGGCCAGATCAACCAGGGTGCGTCCAAAGACCTCGGTGTAGGAGATGGTGGACGACTTGGCCGGTGCCTTACCGGTGGAGAGGTCAAAGGCCCCTACGCCGTGGAATTTATCCGGTGTTTCTTCAGCAGGGCGGTAGCCCTTGCCCTTGGTGGTCATAACATGCAGCAGCAGTGGACCGTCAAATTCACGGGCATTGTTGAAGACCTCAATCAGGCCGGGCAGGTCATGGCCATCAATCGGGCCGATATAGTCGAACCCCAACGCCTCAAACAGGGCACCAGGGGTCAGAAAACCTTTGAGCGAGTTTTCAGCCCGGCGGGCAAATTTAAGGATATCCTTGCCAAAGGCCGGGATGTTGGTCAGCAGTTCCTTCATCTCCTTCTTCAGCTCGCGGAAGTGACGGGTGGTCATCTTGCGGGAGACAAAGGCGGAAAAGGCGCCAACGTTTTTAGAGATGGACATCTCATTGTCGTTCAGCACCACAATCAGGTTTTTCTTAAGGTGTCCAGCCTGGTTCAGACCTTCAAAGGCGATGCCACCGGTCAGGGAACCATCACCGATCACGGCAATGACGTTGTTCTTCTTTTGATCCAGATTATCGGCAACCGCCATGCCCAGAGCAGCAGAGATGGAAGTGGAGGCGTGGCCCACGCCAAAGGCATCATGTTCTGATTCACACCGTTTGGGGAAGCCTGATATCCCTTTGTACTGGCGTTGGGTGGCAAAGCGATCCCGACGGCCGGTTAACAGCTTGTGGGTGTAGGCCTGGTGGCCCACATCCCAGACAATCTTGTCCTGGGGGGTGGTAAAACAGTAATGCAGGGCCATGGACAGCTCGACCGCACCAAGGTTTGATCCAAGATGTCCACCGGTTTCCGATACGGTTGCCAGCAGAAAGCTGCGGATCTCTTCAGCCAGTTCAGGAAGTTGCTCCAATGGCAGCTTTTTCAGATCATCAGGGTTCTGTATGGTTTCAAGTAACATAGCGTTTTCCTTATGCAGAGGCATAGCCATTGGAACGGAACCAGTCAACGGCCCGTTTAAGTGCCTCTTCTACCGGAGTCTGGGGAAGTCCCAGTTCGTGTACAGCCTTTGATGCATCAAAAAACATGAATTTCTTTGCCATCTGCACACCGGCCAGCGGAATCAGCGGCTCTTTGCCAGTCAGCCGTGCAAGTGTCTCGTTTGCATAGGCAGCCAGTAGGATCGGTGTGTAGGGCAGGCGTACCTTAGGTGCCGACAGGCCGGTCAACTGCTCAAGCATGCCGAAGATATCCCGCAGGGTGAGATCCTGGTTGCCAAGGATATATTTCTGGCCGATCCGTCCCTTTTCCGCTGCCAGGATATGGCCTCGGGCGCAGTCTTCAACGGCGATCAGATTCAGACCGGTATCAAGATAGGCCGGCATCTTGCGATTCAGAAAATCCACAATAATCTTACCGGTAGGTGTCGGTTTGATGTCAAACGGCCCCACCGGGGTGGAAGGGTTGACTATAATCAGGCCAAGACCCTTGTCAACGAATTTCTCCGCTTCCCGCTCTGCCAGAAACTTGCTTTTTTTATAGTCTCCCACCATGTCAGCCAGGCTAACCGGGGCTTCTTCTGTACCAGGTCTGCCATCACCGGGATTCCCCAGGGTACCGACGCTGCTGGTATACACCACCCGCGTCACACCGGCAGCAAGGGCTGCAGCCAGCAGGTTGCGGGTGCCATCCACATTGGCGTGGTACATGACCTGCGGTTCAGGACACCAGAGCCGGTAATCAGCAGCAGCATGGAAGACCCAATCACAACCGGCCATGCCCTGCTCAAGTTGCTGCTGGTCATGCAGATCACCCCGCAGAATGGTGACATCAAGCCCCTGAAGGTTAGCAGTGTCAGAGCCGTTCCTGACCAGCGCGGTCACTACATGCCCGTCTTTCAGCAGCTCCCGCACTATGCTGGCGCCGATAAAACCGGTGGCGCCGGTGACAAAGGTCTTCATGGTCTGTTGGTTTCTCCAGAATGGGAAAAGCCCCGGCCTGCAACAGCGGGGCTTCCCGTGTTCTCGTTTAATGCCCGTTCCTACAGGCTATGCGTGCGCTCCTGCGGTCAGGCGGCGATACCGGCCCAGGGCGGTCAGCGGGAAGCAGTTGCGATAAATATGGTACTTGATCATGAAGTATTTGGGGAACCCGGTGCCGGTAAAGGCATCCTCATTCCAGGTGCCGTCACTGTTCTGGGTTGCCAGTAGATACTGGATACCCCGTTCCATTGCCTGACAGCCCACTTCACCGGCAGCCATCAGCGCCATCAGAGCCCATGAAGTCTGGGATGCTGTGCTGGGGCCACAGCCCATCAGGGTGCGGTCCCAGTATGAATCGCAGAGTTCACCCCAGCCGCCATCCAGGTTCTGACGGGACTTGATCCAGTTGACCGACTTTTTGATATAGGGGCTGTTCATGTCTTCGCCGATCGCCTCAAGCCCAATCAGCACATACCAAGTGCCGTAAATGTAGTTGACGCCCCATCTGCCGAACCAGGGACCCTCCGGTTCCTGTTCGTTTTTCAGAAACTCCAGGGCGCTGACCGCCTGGGGATGGTCCTTGGTGTAGCCAAAGTTACCCATCAGCTCCAGCATCCTGCCGGTCAGATCAGCAGTGGGGGGGTCGATCAACGCTTCAAGATCGGCAAAGGGGATCTTGTTTAGCATATGCTTGGTGTTGTCTTTGTCAAAGGCGGCCCAGCCGCCGTTTTCGCTCTGCATCCCCAGACACCAGTCAATGCCGCGCCGGATGGCATCCTGACGTGCTTTGGTGTTCTTGACTTTGATATCCTTGATAGCGATCATTACTGCTGTCGAGTCGTCCACGTCGGGGTACCAGTCGTTCTGGAATTCAAAGGCCCAGCCACCCGGCTCAAGGTCAGGGGATTTGATCTTCCAGTCCCCCTTGATCCGTACCTCGCGGTCAAGCAGCCACTGGGATGCCTTGATCAGGGAGGGGTGATCTAAAGGAACACTGGCCTCCTGCATGGCTTGCAGCACCAGTGCCGTATCCCAGACCGGTGAGATGCATGATTGCAGCACCAGGGAGTCACTGTCTTCAATGGTGAAATTGGCCAGCGCCTCCAAGCCTTTTGCCACTGCCGGATGGTCGTTGGCATAGCCCAGGCAGTGTAGCGCCAGGATGGCATTCAGCATGGCAGGCTGGATGCCGCCCCAGTCACCGGTTTTCTCCTGGTGCTCAAGGATCCATTGCTCCACCTTTTCAGTAGCCTGCTTCTTAAAGGGGCGGATCGGGCTGGATTCGTAGACCTTAAGCAGGTGGTCCACGCCGATAAAGAAGTTCTTCAGGGAGAAGATGCCATCTTCCTTGGTAAAGGTATAGTCAGTAGGGCGTGGCGGGCGAACGAACAGCTCCTGCACCCTGGCATGGGGAGGCAGCTTGTAGACCGGGCGGTTGGCCATCAGCACCGACATGGGGATGATGGTGGCACGAGCCCAGCTGGAGAACTCATACACGTTCAGGTAGGCCCAGTCAGGCAACAGCATCAACTCGATCGGCATGGAGGGGACACCCAGCCAGGAAAACTCACCGAACATGGCCAGAAATGTCTTGGTAAAGACCCGTGATTTCAGGATACCACCATTGGCCAGGATAAAATCGCGGGCCTTGCGCAGGGCGATATGGTCAGCCGGGTAGCCAGCCAGTTTCAGGGCAAAGTACGCCTCAATGGTGGTGGAAAGGTCGCCCGGGCCGTTCTGCCAGACCGTCCAGTAGCCTTCTTCGGTCTGCTGACGCAGCAGATAGTTGGCCATTTTGCGTTCTTTTTCCTTGTCAACCATGCCAAGGAAGTGGAACAGCATGATGTATTCTGCTGTAATCGTAACGTTGGATTCAAGTTCTGCCCACCAGTAGCCGTCCGGCAGCTGTTCCCGGAAAAAAAAGTCGCGGGTTAATTCAATCGCCTTGTCCAGAGGATTACCTGCGCTGCCTTCCATCTTTTTCCAGATTGATGAGGGGAGCCGGTGGATCTTGGCAGGACTCTTGGGGTTAATGATGTTTGCAGATGGTTCTGCTGGTGTTGCCGGAGTATTGTTAAACGATGTCAGCGCGTGTGAAATCGGATATTTACTTGACTTCATGGAAATAAGCCTTTTCCTGAAACCTGAAGTTTATTTGTCTGTATTTATTGTTAATTGAAGGTTTTCAGTAAACCACCGGCTCTGCCGGTGAGACTTGAAAAGGCTCTGCCGTTCCAGCGATAGTTCCTCCTGAGGAAAGCCCCTAAAGGCAATCAACAGGAGGAACTGCCATGCGAGAGTGGCAAAGTTTAGCCCATGTAAAATGGGAGTGCAAATATCATGTTGTGATCGTGCCGAAATACCGTAAGAAGGTTCTTTACGGCAGGCTTCGAGGAGAAGTTGGCAAAATCATCCGTCAGTTATGTC
>NZ_FUWR01000027.1 GCF_900167465.1 Trichlorobacter thiogenes
CCTGACCACATCCATCTGGTGTTGAGTATTCCACCGAAGTACAGTGTTTCGATGGTGATAGGGTATTTGAAAGGCAAGTCGGCAATTCATATTCACCGTAAGGCCGAAGGGGTCAAGAAAGGTTTTATCGGTCGGCACTTTTGGTCACGTGGTTACTGTGCCAGCACTATCGGCCTGGATGAAGAAATGATCCGGGCGTATGTAAGAGATCAAGAACATCTGGACAAACAAGAGGAGTTGGACTTCACCCAAAACCCTTAGCCCCTTTTAGGGGCTTTCCTCAAGCCACCGGCTCTGCCGGTGGTCATGACTTACGATAAACGGAGTTTTTGTAGCACAATTGTCAATAAATGTACACACTCTTTGGCAAAAGCCGGTTAGATCATGCAGGATTCTGCTGGTGCCGAGCTTGCGGGGTGTGCTATATCGATAAACCTTGATGTCTGAGTACGAAAGGATCGTGTTTACTATGTTAACTGGAAAACAAAAACGTCATCTGCGTGGTTTGGGGCATGGCCTGAAGCCGATTATCCTGATCGGGAAAAAAGAGGTTGATGAGGCCTTGATCGCTGAAACCGAGGCAGCGCTGGCGTATCATGAACTGATCAAGGTAAAGGTGTTGGAAAATTGTATGCTTGATCGTCATGAGGCAGCAGAGGCGCTGTCAGAGGCCACCGGCTCAGATGTTGCCCAGGTGCTGGGCAAGACCTTCCTGTTGTACCGGGCTGCAGTGAAGCCGGTTATTTCACTGCCCACCGGTCAGGAGTAGACTGGTTCGTGGCACCTGTTTCAGCCGGATATCTGCTGCGGGTTGATTTGACAACCGGCAGCTGTGTACGGGAACCAGTAGACCCGCAGCTGCAGCAGCAGCATCTGGGGGGGCGTGGCCTGGGCACTGCTTTATTGCAGGAGTATGCCGGTCTTGATCCGTTCAGCCCTGAAATGCCGCTGGTGCTGACCATCGGACCTTTGTGCGGCACGTCGCTACCAATGTCCTCCCGTTGTGTGCTGACCGGTCGTTCTCCGCTTACCAACACCATCTTCAGTAGTAGCAGTGGTGGCCCTCTGGGGCCCTGTCTGCTGGGAGCAGGTCTGGTCGCGCTTTTGGTGCAGGGCAGGGCAGCCAGCCCTTGTCTGCTGGAGATCAATAGTAATGGTGAACGTCTGTTGCCTGCTGACCAGCTTTGGGGGCAGGGGTGTCAGGCCTCTCTGGCAGGGCTGGATGGTGTGGCTGCAGTAATCGGCCCGGCTGGAGAGCAGATGCAGCAGTATGGCTTAATCGAGACCAGCAATGGCGAGCCGTTCAGCCGTGGTGGTTTTGGTGCAGTCATGGGCAGTAAAAGGCTGAAAGGGATTGTGCTGAAAACCGGTCCGGCAACAGTGGCAATTGCTGATCAGGCCGGTTTTGATAAGGCGTTGGAAGACCTGATGCGGCTGTTTCGTGCTTCGCCGTTTCTGCTGGGGCCATTGGGTATTCGGGAACATGGCACGGTCGCATTGGTTGATCTCCTTAAACAGCGCGGTATGCTGCCGGGCAGAAATTTTTATTCGTTTGAAGGGGATGAAACCCGTTGGAACGCCTATGCCCTGCAACAGCAGTATCATCCTGAACCTGGCGGCTGCCATGACTGCCTCGTGGCGTGCAAACGGGTCGCCTCAGATGGGACAGAGCTGCCTGACTATGATCAACTGGCAGCCTTTGGTGGTCTGTGTGGCATCGACAGTCTGGAGCAGATTGTTGAACTGTGCGAGCAGTGCCATGATCAGGGCGTTGATCCAATTTCCTACGCCACTGAAATGGCAGCTGGCAGCAGGGAGGCAAGCCTGACGGTTAAAGGACTTGAGCTGCCTCCCTATGATCCCCGTGCCTCAACCGGTCTGGCCCTGGCCTATGCCACTTCACCCCATGGTGGCAGCCATCTATCTGCCTGGCCAATCGCCTCGGAGATTCTGCGCAAGCCGGTTCCCACTGACCGTTTTTCCTTTGATGGCAAGGCCCGGGTGATTGCCATGTTTGAAGATGCCAACGCTGCGGTGGATTGTCTGTCACTCTGCCGCTTTGCCTCTGCTGCGGTTGAACTGGAAGAGTTGGCAGCCCTGTTGGCTGCAGTAACCGGTCAGAGCTACTTTACTGCTGACCTGCTCAGGATCGGGCGTTGTACGGTCCAGCAGGAACGGTTGTTTAACCAACAGTGCGGTTTTACTGCTGCAGATGATAGCCTGCCGCAACGGTTCTTTACAGAATCTGCCAATGGACTGGCGCCACTTGATCAACAACGCTTTGAACAGGAGCTGGCAGCCTATGGTCGGATCAGGGCAGCACAATGCCTTTGATCGGCCAGCGTAATCAGGCGGTTGGCGCTCTGGGCGAACAAACTGCAGCTGAGTATCTTGTTAAGCAGGGCTATCGTATTCTTGAACGCAACTTCCGCAGTCGTGGCGGTGAGGTGGATATTGTGGCCAAGGACCGACAGGGCTGCATCGCCTTTGTGGAGGTCAAGACCCGCCGCAGTCTGGCCTATGGTCTGCCGCAGCTGGCGGTTACCGGGCGCAAGCAGCACCAGATCAGTAAAGGTGCCCTGGCCTGGCTTTCAAAAAATAGGCTGCACGGATGTTCGGCACGGTTTGACGTGATTGCTGTTTTGCTGCAAGATGGCAGCGAGCCGACCATTGAGCATATACCCAACGCCTTTGACCTTGCCTATTAGAGGAGTATGAGATGGATTTTAGTGTTGCCCTACTGCAGATAAAACCAAAGCTTGGCCGGGTGGCTGACAACCTGGCCCTGATTCAGGAACAGGTGGAACAGGCTATTGCCCAAAAGGCTGATCTGGCAGTGCTGCCGGAGCTGGCCTTAACCGGCTATTTCCTGAAGGATTTGGTGCCGGAAGTGGCCCTGACCCTGGACAGTTCGGAAATAGCCGCCCTGAAGGAGCTATCCAAAAGGATCAGCATTGCGGTCGGTTTTGTGGAGGTGACCGCTGATTTTCAGTTTTACAACAGTGCTGCCTGGTTTGAGGATGGTGAGTTGAAGCATCTGCACCGCAAGGTCTATCTGCCCACCTATGGTCTGTTTGATGAACAGCGCTACCTTGGCCGTGGTGATCGCTTCCGTGCCTTTGACACAAAGTTTGGCAGGATCGGCCTGTTGGTCTGTGAGGATATGTGGCACCTCTCTGCCCCGTATCTGCTGGCCATGGATGGCGCAACTACCCTGGTCTGCCTTTCCAGCAGCCCTGGTCGCGGGGTGGATGATCAGACCCTGGGCACGGCCACTGCCTGGCGCAACCTGACCACCTCAACAGCCCGTTTTCTGACCTGTCGGGTGATCTATGTCAACCGGGTGGGGTATGAAGATGGGGTCGGGTTCTGGGGTGGTTCGCATGTTGTTGCTCCTTCAGGGGAGATCGTTGCTGCTGCGCCTGAGTTTGATCCTGCAACCCTGCTGGTTTCGCTTACCGATGCTGAGCTACGGCGGGAGCGGATCAGTTCTCCCCTGGTACGTGATGAAAACCTCTGTATCACCCTGCGGGAACTGAGCAGGATTGATCAGGAAAGGAGCTGCTGATGTCCCGTCTGAACATCAACACCAAACTGGTGCGTCGCATGCTGGTTGGATTCCTGCAGGATGAGATCTGGAAGGTTGGCGCAAAAAAAGCGGTGCTGGGGCTGTCTGGCGGGATTGATTCTGCTCTGGTCTGTCATCTGGCTGCCGAGGCGCTGGGGCCTGAGAATGTCCATGCCATCTGCATGCCGTACAAGACCAGCAACCCTGAATCAGAGGCCCATGCCCGGCTGGTGGCCGAGGCCAGCGGCGTACAGTTCAGCGTGGTGGGGATTACGCCGATGGTGGATGCCTACTTTGACCAGTTTCCTGATGCCAACAACATGCGTCGCGGCAACAAGATGGCCCGTGAGCGGATGACGATCCTGTTTGATCATTCTGCCCTGTATGGTGGGCTGGTGCTGGGTACCAGCAACAAGACCGAACTGCTGTTGGGCTACGGAACCCTGTATGGTGACATGGCCTCTGCCCTTAACCCGATTGGTGACCTGTACAAGACCCAGGTCTGGCAGCTGTCAGAAGAGGTGGGGGTGCCCAAGCCGGTGATTGAAAAAAAGCCATCGGCTGATCTCTGGGCAGGTCAGACCGATGAAGAAGAACTGGGCTTTACCTACCGCGAGGTGGATGAACTACTCTACCGGATGGTGGATCAACGGGCTGATACCACTGAACTGGTTGCTGCCGGATTCAAGCCGGAGTTTATCAACAGTATCTATGGCAAGGTACAGAACTCTCACTTTAAACGCCGTCTACCGGTAATCGCCAAGGTCTCTGGCCGTACCATAGATCGTGATTTCCGTTACTCCCGCGATTGGGGTAAATAGGAGTAAATCATGCCGCTGAATGTCTTTGATGCCATCAGACCCACCATCAGCACCCTTTTGGGGCGAGCTACCGTTGATCTGCGTGCTGGCGAGGATGAGACAAAGACAGGGGAGGGCAGGCTGCTGCAACCGGTGGCCATTGAAGGCAAGTCGTACAGCTTTTCTGCTGTCAGGCAGGGGCTGCCCTTTACCAAGACAGAGATTCAGTTCTGCCGTGAGCTGTTAACCGCCTTTTCCGGGCTCTACAGCGGGTTTAAGCTGGAAGGATATGCTGCCCACTTCCGCACTGCGTTGCTGGCATCCATTATGGATATCACGGTTGCCCGGTTTTTGCGGGGTGACCGCAGCAAAGGGTTCTGGCCGATCCAGCAGTTGATTCAGCTCTTGAAAAATCTTTCCTATCAGCGTTATGAGGGCAAGCCGGCCACCACCGGTTTTCTGGTGCACCGGACCACCGAGCCTGCCTTGCGCAAGACCATCAAGGATCGCAGCCATACCCTGATCCCGCTGCAACCCCATCAAAGCGTAACCCCCACCTTTCTGGACAACCCGCTGGCCTACCGTTTTATTGACGGCAACAACCTGTTCTTTGTTGCCACGATCCAGATGCAGGTGGTTGGCGTGCTGCGGACAGCTGGTGTCTGTGGTCAGACCGATATTGAGCGTCTTACCCAGCGGGAGCTGTTCTCTCTAGTCAGGCGCAGCGGTAGTGGTGCCTTTGCCATTACCGTTAACGAAGTGTCAGAGATTGAGGTGCTGATCAGCCCGGCCAAACTGCTGATCCGGCGCAAAGGTGCCTGGGTTATCTTTGACCCGGATATCTTCCGTTCTTTCCTGGCCGACAGTATTGATAATGAGGCGGTGGATGACTTGCTCTGGACGCTGTATGCGGTCTCAAAACAGCGCCACGGTACGGTAATCCTGATCCATGCCGGTACACCGCGCCACCTGGCAACCCTTAAAAAAGGCTCGGTGGGTGGTGATGATCCGATCGGCAGGTTATTGATCAGCCAAGTCAAGGGTCAGACCATTGCCCAGTTGAAACAGTCCGGCATCCTGCTGCGGATACTTTCTTCAGATGGCCTGACCGTGCTGGATAACAAGGGCAAGCTGCTGGAGACCGGCTTTATAATTGACACCTCCCATGCCAGAGAGATGGTCACCGGCGGTGGACGGACCACTGCCGCCATTGCCGCCTCCTTCTTTGGCAAGGTGATCAAGGTGTCGCAGGACGGGCCGATTGAGCTGTATCAGGATGGCAAGCTAATTTATCGATTTGGGTAGTTGGAGGGTGAATATGAGGTTTTTGCTGGTATTAGCCTTTTTGTTGTTTGTGGCCGGTATGCATTCTGATCTGTATGCCACTACCTATCGCTATCTGGACGGTAATGGCAATACCTGTTATGCGGACGGCTTGGAAAATGTACCTGCACAGTACCATTCTCACGTAGTTGTTGTGGTTAATGGCAAACGTGCCACACCGATTACAAAGACTAAAGAAAACGTTTCAGGCTCGGTGCAGGAGATTAAAAAGACTGATTTTACCTTTCGGTTCAACTGGCTGGTGTTGTTATGCTTGTTGGCTATCGGGATTTTTATCGCACAGCGGGTCAGGCAGTCAGGTCGCCTTGAGTACGGGTTCAGAATTCAGGTCTTTTCAGTGATTATTGTATTGTTTCTGTTTATACCTTTAAATTTTGATCTTGTGCGGTCGGCTACTGGTGCCCTGCAGGCAAAGAAACAGCAAATCCAAACAGAGATAAAGGAACAGGAAGAACGTGACAAGAAACCGCTTAAAACACTGTCTGAAAAGGTTGATGAGATGATGCAGCAGGTGCAACAGTAAGCGAAAGGTTTCCCTATGGATGTTATTGACGATGGCCGCTGCTTTATCTGCGGTAAAGATAACCCGATCGGGCTGAAGGCTCAATTCATCATCGATCCTGAACAGCGGAGGGCTGAAACCACGGTACAGATCCCGGAGCATTTTCAGGGCTGGCAGGGGATTACCCATGGCGGGATCATCTCTGCCTTGCTGGATGAAATCTGCGCCCAGGCCTGTATGGGTAGTGGCATGCAGGTGGTAACCAGTGAACTGAAGCTGCGTTACCGTGCGCCGGTTCCTACCGGGTCAACCATCAGGGTTGTCGGTGAGGTGACCGGCAAACGCCGCCGTCTGGTGGATGCCAAAGGCAGGGCAGAGCTGGATGGGCAAGTGGTGGCTGAGGCAGAAGTGGTTATGTTTCGCCTGGGGTAATAAAAAAGTCATCGTCAGACAGTTCCAGCTCCAGGACCTGTAAAATATGCTCTGCCAGTTCGTTGGGGGCAAACTTTGCAACAAAGTCGTCAGCCCCTGCCTCTTCTGCCTTCAGGCGATTGGTGGGGTTGCTCATGGAACTATGTAAGATAATCTTGGTCTTCTCGTAGGATGGCATACTCCGCAGGTTGCGGGTAAAGGTAAAGCCATCCATCCCCGGCATTTCAATATCAGAAATAATCAGATCAAAGGCCGGTTCTCCCTGCTGATCCCGTTCTTCAAGCCAGGCCAATGCCTGTACAGCAGATGATTGTGAACTGTGCGTCATGCCCAGATGGTTCAAGGTCTGCTGCATCATGGCCAAGGCGGTACGTGAATCATCCACCAGCAGGACTTTCCGGTTTTTCAGCGCAGCACCACGGCTGGCAAGCTCATCTGTCACCTCTGCTTCATATCCCATTAAATCAGCAAGAATCCCTTCAATATCCAGCAGTAGAATGGTTTCACCGGTGTCGCTGTAGGCAATAGCCACCAGCGAACGGGCCTGAATGCCATCCGGTTTATGAATCTCATCCCAGCCTCGGGTAATCAGGGTCTCCGGCGAGGCCACAATAAAGGCGTTCAGCTGTTGGCTATATTCGCAAATAATCAGGTAGGCCAGTTGCCGGTCAAACGGCACCGGTTCCATGCCAAGCGCTTCTGAAAGATCAATGGCAACAATCGGCTTGCCCCTGAAATCAACCGCCCCTTTCACCGCCTGGTTGGCGTGGGGCATCCGGTCAAACCGGTTTGGGCTCTCAAGGATTTCAATGATCTTAAAGACATTGATGCCGTAGAGCTGGCCGTCACTTAAGCGGAAGGTCAGCATCTCCATCTGGTTTGAGCGGGAGAGGTTGGTACGCTTCAGGGCTTCATCAAGGGATGTTGCTGTAGCCATGTCAGACTCCTTCACAGATGCCGTGCAAATAGTTGTTGTGCAGATAATCGACATGCACAGTAACTTCATGGTTCAGTAACGATGGGGTGGCCGGATAGCAGACCTCCAGATAGTTACGTGAAAGCCCGGTCATAAGACCATTGGCTGGGTTGTGGCGTTGTCCTAACACCTGTAACGATTTGCCAATGAACTGCTGCTGAAAGGCAGACCGTTTCTCAGTTGCAAGGGTACGCAACTGTTCAGCCCGTTCTTTGATAACCGTCGGTTTCAGGTGCCCAGGCATGGCTGCAGCTCTGGTGCCGGGGCGGATGGAGTAGGGAAAGACATGCAGATCAGCCAGGGGCAGCGATGCCACAAAGGCGCAGGTCTCTGCAAATTCCTGCTCTGTTTCACCGGGGAAGCCGGCAATCAGGTCTGCAGCGATAAAGGCATCAGGAAACAACTGAGCCGCAGTTGCTATCCGGTTGCCATAGAAACCGGTGTCATAGCTGCGTCCCATCCTTTGCAGCACGCTGTCAGAGCCACTTTGCAGCGGAATATGCAGGTGATGACAGAGCTGTGTTGAGTCTTTGAACAGGGCCAGCAGCTGGTCTGTCAGCTCATTGGGTTCAATGGAGCCAAGGCGCAGACGGGGGATTGCGTTTTGTTCTTCCAATAGCTGCACGAGCTCAGTCAGGCTGTTTCGTGGAGACAGGTCAAGCCCATAGGCCCCCATATGGATACCGGTTAGAACCACCTCCTGATGCCCGGACGCAACCAGTCTGCTCACCGCTTCTGCCACTTCTTTGGGGGGGACGGACCGGCTTGGCCCCCGGGCGATCGGTACAATGCAGTAGCTGCAGCCTGTTTCGCAGCCGTTCTGGATCTGAAGAAAGGCGCGGGTGTGCTCGCTAAAACTGGTCAGACGCAAAGGTCCGCTTGCCTTGAGGCTGGTCAGATCAGTAATCTGATGTTTCCCCTGTTCCAAATGCAATACAAGTTCATGTTTTTCTTCATTACCCAACACCAGATTCAGTTCAGGCAGGGCTTGAAGATCCATAGGCGCTACCTGGGCATAGCAACCTGTGGCAACCACCCTGGCGTTCGGGTTGGCGCGTCGGGCGCGACGGATCAAACGTCGTGATTCTGCATCGCTACGGGCAGTGACCGTGCAGCTGTTGATCAGGTACAGGTCTGCCTCGGCACTAAACGACACCAGTTGCCAGCCATCAGACTGTAGTTGTTCAATCATGTCTGCTGTTTCAAACTGGTTTACCTTACAGCCCAGGGTGGCTATGGCAAACCGTTTTGCATGTTCTGGTTCAGTATTGGTCATGATGCAATCGGATTCAGTTCCACCCGGCTGGCAGGGGCAGTTTCCTGTTTAGGCGGTTTCAGGATGTTATCCTGTTTCTGGAAAATCCGCTGAGATTCCAGCTTGCCTTTGTTAATCAGGTGTTGCCGGACAGCGGCAGCCCGTCGAGCAGCCAGTTGTTGCAGTTCCTGGTCACCCACCGTGGTGTTGGCAATGATCAGCTTCTTCATCTCGGCATCAGGCAGATCTTTGATCATGCCGATCAGGTTGCGCGGTTTGGGGAACTTCTCCTTCAGATAGACCGCCTTCAGATAGCGTGAATACTCAGCTGGCTGGATGACCATCTTCTCTGCATCATCCCCCTCTTTGGTTTGACGGCTCTTGGCCAGTTCAAGATATTTTTCCTGCCGCATTTTCTGCAACAGCAGTTCTGAGCGATATCCCTCAGGATCGCGCTGTTTGTCAATAAAACCGGCCAGCTCAATCTTCAGGCCGGGGCGCTGACTGAGGGCAGAGGCCAGGGTTTCCAGCTTCTTTTCTTCTGCAGAGGTCAGGATCGCTGAGCCAGGGGCAAAGGTCACACTGCTCAGGTCTTCACTGGAGCCCATCATGGAAGAGAGTAGAGCAAAGGGAGAGGTGGCTGCCTTGATAAACAGGTTGGCCACCACCTGCCAGACCACACCCCAGATACTGAACTTGGGATCATCGGTCCTGCCGCTTACCGGCAGATCAAGGTTGATCTGGCCGTTACGGTCCTTTAACAAAGCGATGCCAAGCCGAACCGGTAGTTTGGTCGCTTTGGCACTGTCAACTGACTTGCCAAAGGTAAACTGATCAACAAATACCTTGTTGGAGGCCTGCAGCTGTTTGTTTTCGATATGATACTTCAGGTCAAGAAACAGCTTGCCCTTGTCGATCTCGTAGCCCAGATAGGTGCCGGAATACGGGGTGGCAGGGGACAGTTCAATATCCTTAAATGAGATGGTTAGGTCCACAAACAGATCATCCCGCAACGGGTTGACTGTACCGGTGATTTGCAGAGGCGAATGGCTTTCCAGATTGCCGCGCAGATCCACCTCTGCCCTGGTGTTCATGTCGGACGACAGGCCGCTGACCCGTCCCCCCAGATTATGGAAGGTACTGCGGAACTGCTGGGGCAGGTGGACATCGCTGAAGGCGATGGTGCCGTCCTGCACGGTCAGGGTATCAACTTTTATCTGCGCTTTCTGCGAAGGTTGCGGGGGGGCAGTCGTCGTAGGTACAGATGTAACCGCAGCCTGTGTAGCCGTAGCTGTAACTGGCTGCGGTTTCTGCTGTTGTTCTTTGGTTACCAGATTCTGCAGATTCAGGGTGCCGTCTTTACGGACAGCAATGCGTGAATAGACGCCATTTAGCGCAATCTGGCGGATTCCCAGTGAGAAGGGGGCCAGGTTGCCGCTGATCTGGTCAAGTTGCAGGCTTTCCCACTTTAGCAGGTCTTCTTCCTGCACCGAATCAACCGTATGAAAGCCACGCACCCCGGCGCTACCGCTGAAACTGCCGACCGGCTTGTTGTCTTTGTCCAGCGCCAGATTAATCTTCATGTTACTGTCCAGGGTGCCGCCCAGTACAAAGAGATTAACGTTTTCAGGAATGTAGCTTTCAAAATCCTGGATCGGCAGCTTGGCAAAGCTGGTGGTGCCGTTAAACTTGAACGGCAGCGGGGTGACCGTGCCAGATACCTTGATCGGTGCATTTTTGCCAAAAATGCTGCTGAACTGCAGCGGCATGGCTGAAAAGGTCGGCCCGGTCAGGTTGCCGGTGCTCAGGCGGATGTTTGAGAGGGTAAAGACCGGAGGCTCGCTGAACTGTTTATCAGCAAAGCTGGTGGAAAGCCCGGTTACGTTGATTTTTTTGACCTGCCAGGTAAGTGGCTTCTGATCAGCCTTGGCTGCTGCTTTGACAACTTTTGGTTCTGGCTTGACCGGTTTGGCGTTGCTTGAGGCTGGTTGTTTCAGCAGTGAAAGCGCCGATAGTTTACCATCGGCCTCACGTGAGAGCTTGATCTTGCCGCCTGCCAGTTTGATCTCGTCAACTACAGCCTTGTTCTCTTTCTGGCTAAAGGAGATGCCGGTCAGATCAAGGCTGCCAAGTCTGGTGCTGTCTTTGTCACCATACTCTGCAATGAGATCCTTCAGATGCACAGCCAGATCCTGAACCGATGCTCCATCCTGTGCGGTAAAAGCGGCCTTGCCTTCAAGTGACAGGTTGCCTTTCACCGGCGCGGTCAACAGGCCTTGAAGATAAGGCCAGCCACGCTGTAATTTGATGTCGCTCAGACTAAACTGACTTGTTGCGCTGACCGGTGAAAGTGCTGCGGTGCCTGAGGCGGCAAACTTTTCAGCACTATCCCCATTAAAAGAGATCTCATAGCTGCTTTGGGCATTGGTTGCGGTGGAAAGGTTGCTGAGCTTGATTGTGATTGCCTGGAGCTGGCTTTTAAATCCGCCAGCAGGCTGTTTATCATGAAATAAAACTGTTCCGCCTGTCAGGGCCAGGTTTTCAATCATCAGTTGCAGGGGAGGGGAATCTTCCTTTTTTGTCTGCTTTTTAACAGTCTTGGTCGCTGCAGGTTCTGCTGGCAGCAAGCGCTGGAAATTCAGCTTGCCTGCGTTATCGCGTTCAATCTGCACAGACAGGCCATCAAGGGCCACCTGTTGCAGCAGTATCTTGCGGCTAAACAGCTCAATCTCTTTTGATACAACATCAAATCGCTTGAATGAGGCCAGGCTAGCATTATTCTTTTCCTTAATGCTGATCTCATCAAACCGCGTCAGGCCTTTAATGGTCAATTCCGGTTTTTTGTTCTGGTGAATGCGGTAGGTTAGGGCTAGATCAAGACTCAGTTTGCCGCTGTCTAGTTTTACGGGCACCTGAGCAGGAACGTACGATAGGTAATAGGGCAGGTTCAGGTCAGTCAATTTCAGGTTTAGGTTGGTCTCCATTGACTTGGCCAAAGGTTTTGATTTGCCGTTAAAGCTGAATTTGGCACCGTTAATGACGGCTGAGAATTTGGGGTCGGTATACTGTTCTGCCAGATAGGGGATGGTGCTGATAAACGGAATGGCCAACTGCAGATCACGTACCGTATGCTTTTTGCTACCACTGACGGCTCGATCTTCAAAGTCGATACTGCTACCCTGAAGCGAGATGTTGTTGATTGAAAAACGGGGCGTGCTGCTTTTTTCTTTTTTAGGTTTGGGCTGAGCAGCCAATCGATCAAGGATATCAGAAAAGTTGTAACGATTGGCAGCCGTACGCACCAGACTAACCTGCAGCTTATCAAGGCTTAGCTCATCCACCACCGGCGCAAACCTGAACAGGCTACTGCTGGAAAGCGATACCCGTAAACTGCCCAGTTGGACAAAGGGGGTCTTTGCATCAGGCTCAAACAGTTTAAACCCCTGCAGGGATGCTGTCATACCAAAGGGGTTAAAGCATACTTTTTCAATGCTGGCAACACGGCCAGTTGCCTGCAAAATCCCTTTTTCTGCCTGGGATTTGATGATAACCGGCAGAACCAGGGTTGCGAACAGGATACAGGCGACAAAAAGGCTGCCGCTCCAGATAGCTACCTTTTTCCGATGTTGTTTTAACCATTCCAGCAGGTTGTGCAGGCTCATGGTCCCCTCCTTCAGTATTGCTGAGCACAACTATACACCACTTTTAGCAGCCTGACAGCATCAGCCTGCTTGAAATCGGGCATTAGTGCAGTATACTCACAAAAAATAAGATTTAGGAGGTTCTTCCCAATGATCAGCAAAACCATGGCAGATGCCCTGAACAATCACATGAACTTTGAACTGTACTCCGCTAACATCTACCTTTCCATGTCATCAGCCGCCAATGAAATGGGGCTGAAAGGGGCTGCCACCTGGTTCATGGTGCAGTATCAGGAAGAGATGACCCACTTTATGAAATTCTTCAACTATCTGGTTGACCAGGGGATCAACATCACCCTGACTGCCAGCAAGGCGGTACCCAACAAGTACAAATCTCTGTTGGATATGATGGAAAAGACCCTGGCCCATGAGCAGATTGTAACCGGCCGGATCAATGATCTGGCTGAACTGGCCGTAAAGGAGAAAGACCACGCCTCCCAGATTTTTCTGCAGTGGTTCATCACCGAGCAGATTGAAGAAGAAAACAATGACCGCGACATTATTGCCAAACTGAAACTGGTGGGCAGCAATGGTCACGGTATCTTGATGATCGATGGTGATCTGGGCACACGGGTCTTTGTCGCCCCTCCTGGTGGTGCAGCACCGTTTCCGGTGGCGTAGGTCCTTCTTTCCCCAGGGCTTAATCTGGAGTGTTGGATGTATGTCATGCAAACCTGGAGGTACATGATGAGGCATCATAGACAAAATGCCATGTATGGTGTATTATACCAAACATGAAGGCGACACTTATTCGGCATGATCGTTTCAATGATACATTTGGCAATCTTATTGAAATGAAGGTGTGGTCTGTACCAAGATCAGAGCATACACCATGTGGGGTAAAATACTCACTGGTCTATATCGTTTGTGGTGAGCGTGTAATCGGTTACGATAACGAACGTGGTAAGGGCGATCACAAACATATAAACGGTGGACAGGAGTCTTACCAGTTTAAGGATGTAGATAGCTTGGTTGATGATTTTGCCAACGATGTTGAAGCGTATACCAGGAGCAAATATGAAAGCTAAAAACGTTACTATGGGAATCAAATCTCTACGGGAAGGCCTCAAGGATTTTGCTGACACCTTCAAAGCCCTCCAGAGTGGTGAACAGGTAAGGCCTAAGCCTGAAGGGATTTACTTCACTGATTTTGAAGCATTTAGAAAGGCCATGACCCCCCAACGATTTGCTTTGCTGAAGATGATCCGTAAGAATAATCCTGATTCTATTAGTTGCTTGGCTGGCTTGACCGGCAGAAATATCAAAAATGTATCCGAGGATGTTAGGGCTCTTATAAACCTTGGTCTGCTTGAGGTTTCTCAAGTCGGTAAGAGCAAGGCCCCTCACTTGCGGTATGATAAAATCATGGTGGAATTGGCAGTATAGGTGTGGAATGGCAAGCCACACCTTACGAAAGAAGGCGTTATGAAGAAGGGATCTGAAAGACAGACAGTCGTGCGCAGGCAGCATGCTGTCGAGCTGACAGCAGAACAGTTGGATGAATTAAAAAACCTGGTCAGCTTGCCTGATACCGAGATTGATTGCTCTGACACTCCTGAACTTGATAACTGGAATGAAACGGTGATTGATAAATTTTATCGCCCTGTGAAACAGACCATCACCATTCGTCTGGATGCAGATGTTGTGTCTTGGTTAAAGAACGGCGGCAAAGGGTATCAAAGCCGTGCAAATGCAATCCTGCGTCAGGTTATGAAGCAACAAGGGCAACCGCGTAAGGCTGCGTGAGTAATGAAAATCCGGCTCTGTGAGCACAACCAGGGAGCAGAAAAACTGGCCAAACAGCTGGAGGAACAGTTTGCAGGGCTGAATATTAAAATTAAAAAATGTGCAAAGCAGTGCAAGGTTTGCAGGCGAGAACCGTTCGCAATAGCAAATAAATACCTGATTAAGGCGTCTGATTCTGGTGAGTTATTGCCGTTTTTGAAGCAATTAATTGAAGAAAAAACCTGATTGAAATAAGTAGTATGCCTATATTCAAATACTTGAATATAAATGATAAATTGTTGCAGTTGGGTAAAGATTTGTGTATGGTCACGTCGTTTTGTTGTCATGATATAGAAGATGCTGATCTGGATTCAGGAGTAGGCAACGTCCACCAGCAGTATTCATCCCACCAAAAGGAGAAGATGCATGCGTAAAGTAAACAAGCTGTTGTTGTCCACCGTACTTGCACTGGCCATCCCGGCTGGCGCCATGGCTGCAGATGACCTGCAGGTCAAGATTGACAAGCTGTCCCAGCAGATGGAAGACCTGAAGGGTCAGGTTCAGCGTATTGAAGACAAGTCCCTGGGTAAGTGGTTGACCATTAGTGGTGACTACCGTTTTCGTGTAGATAACCTGCAGGCAGCTGTAAAAGATTATACCGATATGCGTCCAATGTTGGGTGGTGGTTTCCCTGCGCCAGTTGCAGGTTATAAGTATCAAAACAACCTGTTGTATACTAACCGTTTAGGTCTTGACCTGAAGGCCAAGGCAACCAAGGATGTAACGGTTAACGTTCGTCTTAATATGTACAAGACCTTTGGGTCAGAGTCTGATGCTGCTGTTAATGCAGGTTTCTTCTCTGACCGCACTGCTATCATGGATGGTACTATTGGCCACGTTCCGTCAAGTAGTCTTCTGAATGTGGATCGCGCCTATGCAACCTGGAGCAATATCGCTGATCAACCGGTCTGGTTCTCGGTTGGTCGTCGTCCTTCTACAGATGGTGCTCCTACCAACTTGAAGGCTGATCGTGAGCGTCCAGGTAATGGTGGTACACCGGCCCTGTTAGTTGATTATGCTTTTGATGGTATGACTCTGGGCTATGCACCTGATATTGACTTCCTACCCGGTTTCTATGCCAAGGTTTGCTATGGTCGTGGTTTTGATGCTGGTTACAATAAAGATAGTTTTGGTGCCCATAACGATCTTAAAGACACTGACATGCTGGGTGTGGCAGTGATTCCGGTTGATACTGATCCGCTGCGGGTATGGTTGCAGTGGAACCGTGGTTATAATATTTTCAGTAACCCTGAGAGTATTAACATGCCGTTTGCCCGGGTAAACGTTGGTGATATTGACTGGTTTGGTGCTGGCGCCATGACTACCCTCAAAAATGTTGGCCCTGGCAATCTGAACGCTTTTGCAGATTTTGGTATGAGCGTTATGCGTCCGAATGGTAAAGGCATTATGGGTATGATGGGGCTAGGCTATGGAGATCCTAATCTTATTATGTTAGGTAACCCTCCTGATAAGCATGACACTACCGGTTATGCAATTTATACTGGTGTTCGCTATGACCTGCCTAGCCGTACCAAGCTGGGCTTTGAGTATAACTACGGTTCCAAGAACTGGATCACCTTTGCACCTGCTGCTGACGACATGTTTACTGCCAAGGTTGGTACTCGCGGCCATGTATTTGAGCCGTATGTTATTCAAGAGCTTGATCTGAAGCCGATCTCTTCTGCTTTTGCCAAGGCGTTCTTTAAGCTTGGTTACCAGTACTATAAGTTTGAGTACACTGGCAGCAACAACTGGATGGGAGCTGCTATTGCAATTAAGGACGTAACTCCTGCTACTATGTTGACAGGACCTGCTGTTGAGCATGCGCAGAACATCTACGGTACCTTCGAAGTTCACTTCTAGTCTATTGTAGTAGCTGTAAACCTTCATGCGGAAAAGGGCAGGCCTTCGGGTCTGCCCTTTTTATTTTTACAAATCAGGTGTATAAACAAACCATGATTGTTGATTGGTACACTATAGATACCGTGTTGCTGGACATGGACGGCACTCTGCTGGATCGTCATTTTGATGATCATTTCTGGCTGGAGCATGTGCCCAAGCGTTGGGCTGCTAAGCATAATGTCTCGCCCAAGCAGGCACGGGAGCAGCTGCACGCTTTGTTCCGTTCCCAGGAGCGTACCCTTAACTGGACTGACCTTGATTACTGGTCTGATCGTCTTGGTCTTGATATCCCTATGCTAAAGCTGGAAGTTGAACATCTGATTGCCGTGCATCCTGGCGTAATTGAGTTTCTAGCTTATTGCAATCAGCACAATAAACAGCTTTGGCTGGTAACCAATGCCCATGGCAAGACCTTGGATATCAAACTGAAAAAGACCAGAATCGGGCAGTGGTTTGATGGTATCATCTCTGCCCATCAGGTTGGCCTACCCAAAGAGGATAACCGCTTCTGGGCAGAACTGCAGCGGTTTGTTAGCTATGATCCAGCACGTACCCTGTTGGGTGAAGATAGCGAAACCAACCTGCAGACAGCGCAGCAATACGGTATCCGCTACCTGTTTTATATCAGTCATTACAGCTCTGCCTGTACGCCGGTTGCTTCTGATAGCTTTGCAACCCTTGATTATTTTACCCGTCTGATTCCGGCTGCTGGAGAATCAGCAGTGCGAGTCATCCCCTCTGGAGGCATTACCAACCATGTCTGCTGAACTCTATGATGTCATTATTATCGGTGGTGGCCCTGCTGGTCTGGCTACCGCGTATCTCTGTCATAAGTATGGCCTGTCTTATCTGGTGTTGGAATCAGGCAAGGCTCCGTTCCAAGGAATCGCTAATACCTATCCTCAGGGAAAGCTGGTCTACGCCTCCAAGCCCAAGGATGCGCCAGAGCCGTTTCTGGTGGATGAACTGCGGCCACCGGACAAGCCGGTAACGGTTGAAAGTTATCTGCAGTATGTGCAGCATTTTGTACAGCATGAAAACCTGCATATCCGTACTGAAGTCGCCTTTGAAAATATTCAGGATGAGCGTGATTTTCTGAGCATTACGACTGACAAGGGACGCTTTAAGGCCCGCAAGGTGGTGCTGGCCTTTGGTAGCAGTATTCCCCGTGAGCTGTCGGTCTATGGCGATGCCAAGATGGTAGCCAAGAATGTGGATGACCCGACCAAGTATGTGGGGGTGAAAACGCTGGTGATTGGCGGCGGCAATACAGCTGCCGATGTGGTTATCGCAATCCTGAAGTCAAAGCGGGAGTGTAACGATACCCAACCGGTCTATTGGGCCCACAAATCAGAGAAGTTTGATGTGAACAAAGAGACTGCCCAACGTCTGGGGGAGGAAATCCTGCTGGGGGGTAATATCCGCCTGTTACCTGGCGCCACACCGCGTATCGGCGAGGTGGATGACGAGGGGGTTGATCGTCTGGTAATTAGGATCAATGAGTTTAAGCAGGCTGATGGTATTGATCTGTATCATGCCTTGAGCTTTCCCATGCAGAACGTGATCGCCTGTATCGGTTCCCAGGGGCCGGTGCCGATCTTTGATAAGCTGGGGGTGCAGACTATATCCTGTACCGCTGGTGTCTGCAGGGTGGCCAAGGAGGGGGATCGTCTGGTGCTACTTTCAGCTGAATTTGAATCAACCCGTAAAGGTGTGTATGTGGTAGGTGGGGCTATTTCACCTTCCTATATGAAGATCAGTGAGGGATCTATCCAGGAAGAGAAGCATCCTAACCTGATTTATACGGCAATAAATGATGCGTATCATGTGGTGGAGGCGATCAGGAACAAACTGGGAAAATAGTTAACTGTGAACAGACCCAAGATAAAAAAAGACCCCGTCAAAGCGGGGTCTTTTGCGTCTATCATGGTTACTACTTTTTCTTTGTCTTACTGGCTGCTTTTTTGGAAGTAAGATCTTTCAGGGATTTACCGGGAGAAAATTTGCCGGAGGTCTTTGCAGCAATCTTGATCGCCTTACCGGTCTGTGGATTGCGGCCGGTACGGGCTTTACGGGTAATGGCCGAGAATGTGCCGAACCCCACCAGGGTCACTTTGTCGCCTGCAGTCAACGCGCCGGTTACTCCGGCAATGAAGCTTGCCAATGCCTTTTCAGCCTGCGCCTTGGTAAGCCCAGCCCCTTCAGCCATCTTTGCAACAAGTTCAGATTTTTTCATAAAGCCTCCCAGTGGAGATTTAAAAAGATAATCGCCTTATAGCACAGCGGGCTAATAACAAAACAAAAAAATGTTGTGCAGAGATAAAATTGGTTTAGTGACTGTTTGGTGAGGTGTTTTGAAAAGAAAGGGTGGTGCGGGCAGCCGGACTCGAACCGGCACAGGGTTGCCCCCGAGAGATTTTAAGTCTCTTGTGTCTACCTATTCCACCATGCCCGCAAAAGGGTTTTGTATATAGCACGTGAATTTAGATCTGTCTAGTTTGTTTGTCATTTCTGGTCTGCTCGTTGAGACAAACTGCAGGCGGTTTTAGATTGCATGCTGTATACATAAAATCCTTGCAATTTCTTAAAACGGCGTTTAGTATGCGCGGTGCTTTGGTACTTAGTTTTACCCTGTTTAGCGACATAGCGTAGACACCCCACAAGGAGGCTTCCAATGCAGCATTATCGCAGGCTGAACTGGCGGGGACCACCGCAATGGCTTCAGCCCCCTGATTTTTCAAGCAGCGTACGCAGTGAGCTTCAACACTACATCATAAAGGAAGGGAGTTTATGGAATTTCTGAACACATCCATCGGCAGAAAGATTGTGATGGCAGTAACGGGATTGAGTATGGTCCTGTTTGCTGTTGTCCATCTTATCGGCAACAGCACCATTTTTGTAGGCCCTAGCGGTATCAATGCCTACGCTGAGCATCTGCACAGTATGCCATTGCCTATTATCATGCTTTTCAGGGCAATCATGCTGGCGCTGTTCGTTGTACACATTGTGTATGCCATCCAGCTTACCATTGAAAACCGTGGTGGCCGTCCTACTGACTATGCTGTCAAGGCAACCCGCAAGGCAACCTTTGCCAGTGAAAACATGATCTGGACAGGTCTGCTTCTTTTGGCTTTTGTTGTGTATCACCTGTTGCATTTCACCTTCCGCGCAACTCCTGGCCTGACCCTGGTAAATGATGCTGCTGGTCATTTTAACGTATTTGCCATGGTGGCTTCCAGCTTCTCATCAATTGCTGGCGCCGGCATCTATGCTGTTGCTATGGTGGTGCTGTTTCTGCACCTCTATCACGGCATTCAGAGCCTGTTCCAAACTTTTGGTCTGGCAAACGGCAACACCCTGCCTACAATAACCAAGGCTGGTGCCCTGGTTGCACTGGTGCTTTTTGTAGGGTTTCTTGCCATCCCAATGTCCATTCTTTTCGGAATTATAAAAGGTTAAGGGGGAACACGTGATACTCGATGGTAAATGTCCAACCGGACCGATTCAACAGAGCTGGGACAAGCACCGCTTCGACCTGAAGCTGGTTAACCCCGCCAACAAGCGTAAGTATAACGTTATCGTCGTCGGAACCGGTCTTGCCGGTGGCGCTGCCGCAGCTTCTTTGGGTGAACTTGGTTACAACGTACAGGCTTTCTGCTATCAGGACAGCCCCCGTCGTGCCCACTCCATTGCTGCTCAGGGTGGTATCAACGCAGCTAAAGCCTATCCAAACGATGGTGACTCAATCTATCGTCTGTTCTATGACACCATCAAGGGTGGCGACTTCCGTGCCCGTGAGGCAGATGTCTGGCGTCTGGCTCAGGTGTCCAACAATATTATCGACCAGTGCGTGGCTCAGGGCGTTCCCTTTGCACGTGACTATGCAGGTTATCTGGACAACCGTTCTTTCGGTGGCGCTCAGGTTTCCCGTACCTTTTATGCCCGTGGTCAAACCGGCCAGCAGCTGCTGCTGGGCGCTTACTCCGCTCTGTCCCGTCAGATCAAGCTTGGCACGGTAAAGATGTATGCCCGTCGCGAAATGCTTGACCTGGTTGTGGTTGACGGCGTTGCCCGCGGCATTACCGTGCGTAACCTGGTAACCGGTGAGCTCGAGTCCTACGCTGCTGACGCAGTTTGTCTGGCAACCGGTGGTTATGTAAACGTGTTCTACCTCTCCACCAACGCAATGGGTTGTTCCGTAACCGCCAAGTGGGCTGCCCACAAAAAAGGCGCTTACTTTGCTAACCCTTGCTACACCCAGATCCACCCGACCTGTATTCCTCAGGCCGGTGATTATCAATCCAAACTGACCTTGATGTCTGAGTCACTGCGGAACGACGGTCGTTGCTGGGTTCCCAAGAAAAAAGAAGATTGCGGCAAGCATCCTAACGATGTTGCTGAAGAAGATCGCGATTACTATCTGGAGCGTAAGTATCCTTCCTTCGGTAACCTTGCTCCCCGCGATATCGCTTCCCGTGCTGCAAAAGAGCAGTGTGATGATGCCCGTGGTGTTGGACCTGGTGGCCGCGGTGTCTATCTTGACTTCGCAACCTCTATCAAACGTGTTGGCGCTGACACCATTAAAGAGCGTTACGGCAACCTGTTTGAAATGTATGAGAAGATTACTGATGAAGACGGTTACAAACGTCCGATGCGTATGTACCCGGCTCCTCACTACTCTATGGGCGGTCTCTGGGTTGACTACAACCTGATGAGCAACATCCCAGGTCTGTTTGTACTGGGTGAGGCCAACTTCTCGGTACACGGTGCAAACCGTCTTGGTGCTTCGGCTCTGATGCAGGGTCTGGCTGATGGTTACTTTGTTATTCCGTACACCATTGGCGGCTATCTTGCCGGTGTTAAGCCGGTTGGTACCTCTACCGATGCTGCTGAATTCAAGCAGTCCAAAGAAGAGGTTAACGGTAACGTCAGCAAGTTGCTTGGCATTAACGGTAAGAAGACCGTTTCTGAGTTCATGCGTGAGCTTGGCGGCCTGATGTGGGAAAACTGCGGTATGGCACGTTCCAACGAGTCACTGAATATCAACCTGAAGAAGATTCCTGCACTGCGTGAGGAGTTCTGGCAGAATGTGAAGGTTACCGGTACCGGTGCTGAGTTCAACCAGGATCTTGAGAACGCTGGCCGTACGGCTGACTTCCTTGAGTTTGCTGAGTTGATGTGCCGCGATGCCCTGCACCGTGAAGAATCATGCGGTGGTCACTTCCGTACTGAGCATCAGTATGATGACGGTGAAGCTATGCGTGATGACTCCAACTTCTGCTATGCCGGCGCCTGGGAGTTCAAGGGCATGAATAATGAGCCCGAGCTGCACAAGGAGCCCCTCAAATTCGAGAACGTCCATCTCGCCGTAAGGAGCTACAAATAATGAGCGATCACAAGACCATGACGATTAACCTTGTCGTGTGGCGCCAGAAGAACGCTAACGACACTGGAAAATTTGAAAACTACACTGTCAAAGGGATCACCGAGCACCACTCCTTTCTGGAGATGCTGGACGTCCTCAACGAGGATCTGATCAAAGCTGGCAAGCAGCCGGTTGCCTTTGACCATGACTGCCGCGAAGGTATCTGCGGTATGTGTTCACAAGTCATCAACGGCATGCCCCACGGCGGCCAGGAACGTACCACCGTATGTCAGCTGCATATGCGGAAGTTCCATGATGGCGACACCATCTACATTGAGCCGTGGCGTGCCCGTGCATTCCCGATCGTAAAAGACCTGGTGGTTGACCGTGAGGCCCTGGACAAGATTATTCAGGCTGGTGGCTATACCTCCTGCCACACTGGCGGGGTACCTGATGGTAATGCCATTCTGATTCCAAAGCCTGCTGCTGATGAGGCGATGGATGCTGCTGAGTGTATCGGTTGCGGTGCCTGTGTTGCCGGTTGTCCTAACGGTGCTGCCATGCTGTTTACCGGCGCCAAGGTTTCTCAGTTTGCCGTGCTGCCGCAAGGCAAGGCTGAAGCCAAAACTCGTGTTACTAACATGGTTCAGGCCATGAAGGACTGTGGTTTTGGTAACTGTACCAACCACTATGAGTGTATGGCTGCCTGTCCGAAGGGGATTAACGTCAAGTTTATCGCCCGGATGAACAGAGAGTATCTCAAGGCTCAATTTTAATTGAGTCTGAATGTTGATGGAGTAATGGGGCGGTCCTTTGTGGACCGCCCCACTTTTTTATGGACTTAAACATTGTCAGACTGCATATCTCCCTTGCACCGCAGACAGTGACGGGTATTGCGCCACTTCTCACCGGTAAAGGTGCGGGTTTTGAAGAGGCGTTACGTACGGTCTGTTGTCTTCACCAGAATCAATCCTGCCACATTTGTCCAGCATCAGGTACCTGTGTCGCCCCAGCTTTAATCGCCAGACAGCTTTCTCAAGACCCGGAACTGGTTCGACGGTATCAAAAACCAGGGCTTCCTTTTGTTTTTTCTGATCATTCAGATGTAGATGATGGTGATAGTTTATTGTGTCTGAACCTGTTGGGGACAGCCTGCGGTCATTTGCCTCTCTTTATCAAGGCACTGAATCAGTTGGCTGGTCAAACCGCCTGCATTGGTTTAGCTGCCTGCGATTATCAGAATGCTGCTGTTCAGCTTGATCACCTGTGTCCAGAGACAGCAGATAATCTTCCGGTATTGGCAGCTGCTGATCTGCTTGCTCAGCTTAGTCACCGTTTCAGTTGCTGCAAACGGATACGGCTTGATCTGTTGTCACCTCTGCGTTTAACACGTGGCGGCCATGAGCTGACCCGGCTGGAGCCAGACTACTTCATTCGTTCGCTGTTGCGGCGTATCTCATCGCTTGCGGTGTATTATGGTGGCGGTGTTGATCAGGAACTCTTTCGACATCTGGCCCAACGTGCAACATCGGTATCATTGGTTCGTCAGCTGCCGTCTAATGCTGTCGGCTCCCATTTGCGTGGGGTTGCAGGCTGTTATGAGCTTGCAGGTCCTTTTGATGAACTTGGCCCGTTTCTGGCATTGGGTGAACAGGTGCATCTTGGGAAAGGTGCAGCCTTTGGTATGGGGGCTTTTGCTGTTATGGTTATTGGCTGATGTTTGAGCATTATGTAGTATCTGCTTGTATGTATGTTAACTAATTTCAGGAGGTGAGTATGAAGCTGTCATCAATGCTGTTTTCGGTGCTGTTGTTTTGTGTTGTGTCCAGTGGAGCTATTGCAGGAGATACACTGCCAAAGCCTGATGCCCTTTCTGATGAAACCATCTATCTTACTGAGCGCCTTTCTAAAAATTACGATACGTTGGTAATTAAGGACTTTTTAGCTGAAAACGCTGAATATTCACGCGTTAATGACGATGAAAAGGCTACAATTATAAAAATGTTGCCACTTTTAAAGGCAAATTTAGCACTTTCGCTCGAGGCTGAGCTCAAAGCAAAAAATATCTTTACAACGATTGTCCGCAATGAGCTTCCGGCAGGCAGTAAAGCGGTGATTTTGGATGGTACGTTCAGTGAGTTTAATGCAGGAAGCAAAGCTGCCAAGTTTTTTGTCGGTTTCGGTGCAGGCAAGGTGTATATCAAATTTAAGGGGCGTTTGGTAGATGCTGCAACAAATAAGGAGCTGGCTACTTTTGAAGACCGAGAAACCGGCTATCGTGGTTCCATGACTCTTGAGGGGTTTGAATCATTGTTTCCCCATCAGGCAAAGGGGATCGGCGAAAACCTGGCAAAATTTCTTGGGAAACTTTACTGACTTCCTTGAACTAATGACGGCAGAGGGAATACTGGACCAAGTCAGATTCGATTGTTCTGTGTATGGCTGCTATCTACTGTTATTTGATTTCTGATGCCTGAAAGCTGTCTTAATGAACTTACGTCGTTTCTTTAAGCCATATACCTTTGCTCAACTCTATTTTTTTGCTTTTGGGATTCCCAACAATTCCTTTGGCTCTGTTGATGTTACCGGTGATTGTAACCTGCGCTGTAGCCATTGCTATTTTTTTGAGCAGGAACATCAGCCCGAACTGTCAATCGAACAATGGAAAGATAAGTTAGAACGTAGTAAGGCTGATGGTGACCGTTTTTACCAGTGTGCTTGGGTTGGTGGTGAACCGTTGCTAAGGCAGCCATTGATTGAGTTGGGCAGGTCGTATTTCAAGTTTAATACCGTAACCACAAATGGCTCTATCCCCTTGCCAGACTGGAAGGATGTGAGTTGGTATATATCGGTTGATGGTGGCAGGCAAACCCATGATACGCTACGTAACAGGCCCGGCCTGTACGATACGATCAAGCAGACCATTGCTCAGAGTGAAGGGCTTAAAATCACAATCGCCTATTGCATCACCCGTGCGAATGTTTCAGAAATTGATGCTGTTTTGGAGGAATGGAGCAAAAACCCAAAAGTCAGAAACCTGTTGTTCAGTTTTTATACCCCGATCAGGGGGCTTGATGATGATCTTTGGTTGGATTGGGATGAAAAGGATCGGGTTCTGGATGCTCTGATAGATAAGAAGGGAGTCTTTAGAAATTTTATCCTTAACACTGAGCGATCACTGATGCTCATGAAATCTGAACGTGCAAAATCAGTTACAGATAACTGCCCTTTTGCTGCAAAATCCTTTGCTTATGATCCTGCTGGAAATCTAAAACAACCATGTATGATGGGTCCTAAGGCTGATTGTAGTCGTTGTGGTTGCGTTGTCCCGTTTTATCTGAAATCACTGACCGATAGAAAACTTGTGCTGGGTGAAATGATGAAAGGGATGTTTAAAACGCTACGCCAGGGTATGGCTGCGGTACGCTCTGTTGTTAGTTAACAACCAATCCTTGTTGTTTCAGATTATTGACTTCATTTTGTAGAGAATGTATTTTGATCAAATTTGTCATGATAGGTGTCATGCTTGACTTTATCAGGTTGTAGCGCACTGACAATTGATGTGGAAGACTGGTACCATGTTTGCGGTATTGGCCAGCAGACGGTGCCTCCACGGCATTCTTGGCGAGTTGCGCAAAACGTTGAAAAAATAGTAGCTTTGCTTGAGCAGAATCAAATTAAGGCAACTTTTTTTATGCTCGGCTCTGTGGCTAAGGCTATTCCTGAACTGGCTCCCATGATTGTTGCAAAGGGGCATGAGATAGCCTCCCATGGCTATTCCCATACGCTGTTGACGGATATGGATAAACAACAGTTTTTGGATGAATTACGGCGTACTGAACAGGTCTTGATTGAGCAAACCGGTAAGCGCCCTGTTGGTTATCGTGCCCCTCAATGGTCGGTGTCGCCTGAAACGCCATGGGTGGATGAGCTATTGGCTGAGTCTGGTTATCTCTACGATTCAAGCCGTAATCCGTTACCTTTTGTTGGTGATGCAGCTGCACCGCGGTATCCGTACCGGATTGATACGCCCTGTGGTTCTCTCTGGGAGGTTCCGCCACTAGTGACGAAGACAAGTCTTGTTTCTCTTCCCACAGGTGGTGGCTGGGGGTTCAGGCTGTTTCCGCTGGGGCTTATATCAGCAACTATTGAAGCGTATATGCGGGATGCCGCACCGGCTGTGTTGTATCTGCACCCACGAGAAATTGATCCGGATGGCCCCCGTTTGCAATTGCCACTATTCAAGCGTTTTCTTGCCTATGGCATGCGTACAGACGCAACGTCGAGGCTGGCTAACCTGTTGCAACGGTATTGTTTCATGACCCTTGAAGAGATGGTGCGGCAATGGCAACCTGCATCCTGATACCGGCTTATAATGCTGCGACAACACTACGTGCGGTGGTGGATGAGTGTCTGGCTTTTGCTATGCCGCTGGTGGTGGTGGATGACGGCTCTACTGATGGTACTGCCCAGGTATTGGACGGTCTGCCGGTTACCCTGTTGACCCATTCCATGAACCAAGGCAAGGGGGCTGCCCTCAAAACCGGTTTTGATTGGGCAATTCAGCAGCAGCATGATGGGGTTGTGACACTGGATGCGGATGGTCAGCATGATCCTTCCGCTATCCCACGTTTGCTTGCTGAAGTTGACAAAAAAGGTTATGATTGTCTTCTGGCGTCCCGGCACAGTCAATTTGAGGAGATGGCAGGGCTTCGCAAGGTCTGGAACCGTTTCGGGGTCTGGTGCATACGCAAACGGACCGGGTTTGAGATTACCGACAGTCAATCCGGTTTCCGGTATTACCGTTCCAGGTTGTTACAAGCAGTACAGCTTGAAAAAAATGGCTATGATCTGGAGATGGAGCTGTTGGTAAAAGGCTGGAAGGCCGGTTTTAAGATCGGTTCACTACCGGTACCGGCTCGGGTTGCTGATGGTAGGGCAACCAGCCACTATCGACCGGTGCAAGATACGGTCAATATCTGTATGACATTTCTAAGATACATGTAGAGAGGCGGCCTATGCTGCAATCCTTAAAAACATATACCCGTGATAAAGTAGTATCTTATCTGCTGAACATGGCAACCAGTTCATCGGATGAGACCTTGATCAAAATGACCCACCTGATGGAAATGATCCCAAAGAAACAATACTACAAGGATCGTATCCGCTGGATCCGTAATCTTGTGCAACAGAAACACCCCTCCATTGAATTTCCACGCCGGATTCTGAAAGAGTTGCATCCTAATCAACGGGATAAATGGATCACCAACCTGGCAATCAACCACCTGCTTTCCGGCACCAACAAGCGTAAAGAATGGGCTGACGAAAACGGATTTTATCCGCCTTCCACCGTGGTTATATCGGTCACCATGCGTTGTAACCTGTCCTGCTATGGCTGCTATGCCGGTGATTACAATAAGTCTCTGGAATTAACTCTGGACGAGATTGATGGTGTACTGACCCAGATGAAGGAGATGGGGATCTTTTTTGCCGTGATCTCCGGTGGTGAACCGTTCTTCATGCAGGGGATCTTTGAACTGTTTGAAAAACATAGCGACATGGCCTTTCTGGTCTTCACCCACGGCGGCCTGATTGATGATAATCTGGTGCAGCGGCTGATTGAGGTCGGCAATGTCATGCCAGCCTTTTCGCTGGAAGGGTATGAACAGGAAACCGATGAACGGCGCGGTAGCGGTCATTTCAAAAAAGTGATGAACGCCATGCGTCTGCTGCGGGAGAATGGACTCTCCTTCTGTGGCTCCTTTACCCATTCCAGTAAAAATACCGATATCATTACTGATCCAACCTATATTGACTTCCTGCTGGAACAGGGAGTATTTGCGCTCTGGTTGTTTTCCTATGTGCCGGTGGGACGGGAGCCTGATCCGGCGTTGATGCCGTCACCAGAACAGCGTGATCAACTGCGGCGGGCAACGATTCAGTTCCGGGCCACCAAGCCGATGCTGTTTGTTGATTTCTGGAATGACGGGCCGATGATCTCTGGTTGTCTGGCGGCCGGACGGAAGTACCTGCACATCAATGCCAGCGGTGATATTGAGCCCTGCGTCTTTTGTCATTTTGCCGTGGATAATATCCGTCGCACCAGTCTGAAGGATGCGCTGGGGTCACCACTGTTCCGGAAAATCCGTGAAAAACAGGGAGAACATGAGAACCTGTTGCGCCCCTGCATGTTGATAGATCATCCGGAAAACGGTCGTGAATTCTTTGAAAGTGAAGGGGCCTATCCGACCCATGAGGGTGCTGAAGAAATCTTTACCGGACTGGCCGATGAGATGGACCAGTATTCTCGTAACTACGGTGAAATTGCCGATCAGGTTTGGGATGAGGAGTTCAGAGAGCATCCGGCTTATAACAAAAAAAACGGAATCTGTAACGGATAATGGCGCTGTACAGTAACCTGAATCTGTTCTTTATACACCTGTTCACCTGTCTGGTACCTCGCTGGTTACATGCCCCCTTTGCCCTGTTCTGGGGGGGGCTGTTTTATCTGCTGCTACCCAAAAAACGTCGTGGCATACGTTCCAACCTTCGGATTGTTACGGGACAACGGCAGGTTGAGCATCTTGTTGTTTCTACATTCTACAAATATGCTCGCAACTGGTGCGATGTGATGCTGATGATCCAGCTGCGTGGTAGTCGGCTTCAGGGCCTGATTGGCAAGCGCAGTTCCGGGCAGCCACTGGAAGATGCCCTTGCCAAAGGCAACGGGGCGATTCTGATCTCCCCCCACTTTGGCAACTGGGAACTGGGTGGTCTTGGTCTGGCAGACCTGGGCTACAAACTGAATGTCATGACCTTCCCTGAACCGGATGAAAGGGTCAATCAGCAGCGGGAGCAGGTCCGTGCTGAACGGGGAATCGGCGTGATCTATGTTGATCGCCATGATACCTCACCGCTGGCAGTCATCGAGGCGGTTAATGCTCTGCGACGGAACGAGATTATCTGTCTGATCGGCGATCGTGACGGCTCTTCCAACACGGTTCAGCTTGATTTTTTTGGTCAACCAACGGATATTCCGGTTGGCGCTGCCTATCTAGCCATGGCCACCGGAGCCCCGGTATTGCCGGTATTTGTTCCGCTCATGTCTGATGGCCGCTATGCCACCCTCATGGATGATCCAATATTCTTTCAGAGCAGCCACGGTCACCACCGCCAGTCAATCAAGGCCGGTATGGAGCAACTGATTGCTGTTTTTGAACGGTATATTCGACAGTATCCTGATCAGTGGTATAATTTTTTTGAATTTTGGGCTGATACTTCCCGTAAGAAAAGGATAGCAGATGAGTGATGAGCTGATTCCCAAAGTAAAACAGATGATTATAGACGCCCTGCGGATTGATGGAATGGAAGCAGACGAGATTGATAGTGATGCTCCCCTGTTTGGTGAAGGGTTGGGGCTTGACTCCATAGATGCCTTGCAGCTGGTTGTGGCCATGGAGAAGGATTTTGGTGTGGTGGTGCCTGATGCTGCCACCGGTACCAAGGTGTTTGCTTCTGTGCGGGCCATGGCTGCCTATATTGCTGAAAACCAGAAATAACCGATCCAGGCGCTCTGATGAAAATCCTCTTCCTCTCCCCTGGGTGGCCCAAAGGCCGGTTGTGGGGAGAACTTGGCTTTAAATTTCCTACCCTGTCGCTGGCATCACTGGCTGCGGTTACTCCGCAGGGCTGGGATGTCAGCTTTCATGACGATGCCATCCGTGCCACAGATTTTGATAACGATGCCGATCTGATCGCCCTGACCGCCATGACCGCCCAGGCAACTCGGGCCTATCAGCTGGCCGATGCCTTTCGCAGTCGCGGCAAGACCGTGGTGATGGGGGGCTTCCATGCCAGTAATCTGCCGGATGAAGCGCTGCAGCATGTGGACAGCGTGGTGGTGGGGGAGGGGGAGCTTGCCTGGCCTCAACTGCTGGCTGATTTTCAGGCCGGTCGCCTGCAGCAGCTCTACCGTGCTGATGGCCTGATCGATACAGCTCTGATTCCTCCGGCACGGCGGGAGATCTTCAAAGGTTCCGGCCATCTCTTTACTAATACCATCCAGACCACCCGCGGTTGCCCCTTTGACTGCGAATTCTGTTCGGTCACCGCTTTTTATGGTCGCAAGTACCGCAAACGGCCGGTAGAACAGGTCTTGGTAGAATTGCAGGAGCTGCGTAAGGCCAACTCCTTTGTCTTTTTTGTGGATGACAACATTGTGGCTGATCGGCGCTATTCATTACCGCTCTTTGACGGGATGAAGGGGATGGGGCTGAAGTGGCTTTCCCACGCCCCGATTGATTTTGCTGAGGATCAGGAACTGTTGAAGGCTGCCGGTGAATCCGGCTGTGTTGGTATGTTCGTCGGTTTTGAATCGCTCAATCAGGATTCCCTGGCTGCCATGGGTAAGGTGACCAACAAGGCTGCATCCTACAAGGCCTATGCCCAACAGTTCCGGGACAATGGCATCGGAATCCTGGGCTCGTTTGTGATGGGCTGTGATGGCGATACCCCGGCGGTTTTTGAACAGACCCTGCGTTTCTGTGAGGATGCCCGGCTTGAGGCCGCCATCTTCCCGATCCTGACCCCCTATCCCGGTACCAAGGTGCGCCAGCGCCTTGAGGCAGAAGGGCGGATTATCTCCAACAACTGGCAGGATTACGACATGGAGCATGTCACCTTCCAGCCCAGGGGGATGACGGTTCAGGAACTGCAGGATGGCTATGATCAAGCCTGCCGCAGTTTCTATTCATGGGGCTCCATCTACCGCAGGCTCTTCAAACTGCATCGTTCTGTGCAGGTCTTTGGACCGATGAATATCGGTTTCCGCTCAGCCATTCGCAGAAAATGTACTGACGCATGACCATTTGGCTTTTTCCTGGACAGCCGCTGCAACCTGAGCAGGCGACTCCTGATGATGCTGATTTCCATGCCCTGGCTGACCTGTGCCGGGCATACTGCGGCTATGACCTGATCACGTACAAGCCACTGGCAGGCCATCCCTTGAGTCATCATACCTGTCTGCAGATCTACGGTGTGGCCATGTCGCTGTATCGCGCCAGAAAATTGCGCAATGCGGGATCTGTTCCCAGCCTGATCAGTGAGCACTCCCTGGGGATCTACGCAGCGCTCGCTGCCAGTGGCAGTATTGCTGAACAGGATGCCCTGGAGCTGGTCAGTCGGATCGGTAGCTGCATGTCCCAGATGGGTGCTGTTGAAGAGTATAGCCTGGGCTGCCCCATCGGTCTGCCGATTGATCCGGTGGAAGCTGCCGCCCGCAATAACGGGGTGTTTGTGGCAAACTACAACACCTCCCGTCATTTTTTACTCGCTGGTAGCAAGCAGGGGATTGAGGCTGCCCTTGCTGAATGTCAGGCAGCAGGCGCTTTCAGTGTCAGCAGCTTTCCCTGTGAAGCGCCGCTGCATACGCCGCTGATGGCCGAGGTCAGGGATGATCTTGCAGCCATTGTTGCGGAGTATCATATTGCAGAACCGCAGGTTCCGTTGATTGAATCGTTTGGCCAGACCTGCCTGACCGCCGCAACTATACCGGCTTTTTTGGTTGATGAATTGCAGCAGCCGGTCTACTGGGAGCGTACCTGGAAGGCTGTTCGAGCCACTGGTTTCAGTCGCTGCAGAGAGGTTGGCAGTGGCCAGGCCTTGACCAAGTTTAACCGATGGATTGATTCGGAGGCAGGTACGTTGTGAAAACCCATGAAACTACGATAACCGTTCGCTTTAACGAAGTGGATGCCTACCGGGTTGCCTGGCATGGCCATTATGTCTGCTGGATGGAGATCGGTCGCAATAACCTGTCCGGGCAGTTTGGTCTTGGGCCGGATGACCTGTTGGCATTGGGCTATCAGGGGCCGGTGGTGTCGCTTGAGTTGAAATATCTGCGTCCTGCCCTGTTTAATGACGTGGTGACGGTTCGTACCTGGCTGGATGCTGATGCAGCAGCCATGCTGCGTTTCCGTTGTGAGATGCTGTCAGCAGACGGTCAGCGTCTGGCCAGTGGTCTGGTCTGTCATGCCCTGACAGATATGAACGGCGTACTGCAGTACCGTTTGCCGTTGGAAGTGGAACAGCGGGTGGCCAACATGCGGGCCTGGCTGGGTGAAGGTGTCTGTCCATGAAGTTGTTGCTGGTTTCTGCAAATCGCGAACGTTCTCCCTATCCGGTTTTTCCCCTTGGTCTTGCTTTTCTGGCTGCCCCGCTTAAACACGCCGGTCATCAGCTGGCAGTGCTGGATCTCTGTTTTGAAGCTGAACCCCTTGCTGCGCTGCAGGCCACCCTTGCAGCTGAACAGCCTCAAGTCGTGGTCATTTCGTTGCGCAACCTGGATAACGTTACCTGGCCTGATGCCCGTTCCTACCTGTCTGGTTTGACTGATCTGGTGACGGTTTGCAAAGGCAAGGCAACCGTGATTGTCGGTGGCTCAGGTTTTAGTCTGATGCCGCTTGAGATCCTGGCAGCCTGCGGTGCTGATATCGGTCTGGTGGGGGAGGGAGAGGAACAGCTTCCACGGCTGCTGGATCGGCTAGGGCAAGGGGCTGATCTGGTCGACCTGCCTGGTGTTGTGCTGCCAGGGAAAACCGACTATATCCCGCCGCAAACAGTTTCCAAAATCGGCAGTCCTGATCGGGAGCTGTTTGATGTGGCCCGCTACCTGAAAGAGGGGGGGATGGCCAATCTGCAGACCAAGCGTGGCTGTCCCTTTGGCTGCAGCTACTGCACCTATCCGCTGTTGGAAGGGCAGCAGATGCGGACCAGGCCGGTGGCTGAGATTATTGCCGAGATCCGCAGTCTGGTGAATGATCACGGTGTTGATTATCTCTACTTTGTGGATGATATCTTTAACTATCCGGTCAGTTTTTGCGAACAGCTCTGCACTGCCATGATTGATGCCGGGTTACAGGTTAACTGGTCTGCCTTTATCAATCCTGACTTTATCACACCACAGCTTTTGGATCTGATGAAGCAGGCTGGTTGTGATGCAATTGAGTTTGGCACAGATTCAGGCTCCCCTATCATGCTGGAGAGTCTCTGTAAATCGTTTACACTTGAACAGGTCAGGTCAGCCTCGCTGCTCTGTCGGGAGGCAGGTCTGGATTTTGTCCACTACATCATCTTTGGTGGCCCCGGAGAGACAGAAGAGACCATTCTAGATACCTTTCAGTTGATGGATGAACTCAATCCAACCGCGGTCATCGCCATGACCGGGGTACGGATCTACCCCCGTACTAAGCTGTATCGCACAGCTCTGGAGGAGGGGATCATTACCACTGAAACAGATCTGCTTCAGCCCACTTTCTATCTGTCTCCGGCCATTAAAGATCAACTTTCAACGATTGTGACCGAGCAGGCAATGCAGCGTAAAAACTGGATTGTACCGGGCCTGGAGGTGAATATCAGTGACACCATGTTGGAGGCGTTGCGGATGTTCAAGGTGCGGGGACCACTTTGGAAGTTGCTGAAGCGGATGGGAAGAAGTAGAATCGCCCCGATGAAATGATGCAAAGCTGACTACTCATCTGCCACAGAGCAACTGTGTTCTCTGTCAAGTAGTAACATTTAGTTAGCCATAGCTGGCTTCCACTTTTGACTGGTTTTAATCATGGCGTTTAAAATGGTCAGTAGCTTTCTCATGCATGCTACTATCGCTACTTTTGGCACTTTGCCAGCCTCTTTCAGTCGCTTATGGAATGCCTTGATAACCGGGTTGAAACGTGTTGCCGCAAGAGTGGCCATGTAAAGTACGCTTCGTATATCGGCTCTGCCACCACTGATACAGCGTTTGCCTCTGAAGTGTCCGCTATCTCGGTTATAGGGGCAGACACCGA
>NZ_FUWR01000025.1 GCF_900167465.1 Trichlorobacter thiogenes
CTAACGTTTACGAGATAACCGGCTGGCGACGCCGGAGCGGTGCTGCTTGAACTGCCGACCAACTGACGTCTGAGATACTGGTGAAATTCAGCGCAGCCCAAGCCAGTCCGAGTTGATTGAGCCGTTAGGAGCGAGGAAGAACTTGACCAAGTTGGCGTTTACCTTGCGCTGCCGAAAACCACCCACAAAAGCCGGAAGAACCGGCCAGCTTGATCTTGCCTACCTGTCTGAAATGCCGACCAACCAACCACTGAATTTTAACTTGTTGCGAAAAGGCTGCTAGCCCAGATTTAATGCGGGCTAGCGGGCCGAAGCGTTTTTGACTTTAGGTTCCACGGAGGACGCTACCACACAAAGTTTCTAACGTTTACGAGATAACCGGCTGGCGACGCCGGAGTGATGTTGCCTGAACTACCGACCAACTGACGACTGAGAAACTGGTGCAATTCAACATACAGTAAGCCAGTCCGAGTTGATTGAGCCGTTAGGAGCGAGGAAGAACTTGACCAAGCCTGCGTTTACCTTGCGCTGCCGCAAACCACCCACAAAAGCCGGAAGAACCGACTTGCCGGAACTTGCCGAACCGCTGAAACAGCTTACCAAACAACCACTGAATTTCAACCTGTTGCGAAAAGGCCGCTAGCCCAGATTTAATGCGGGCTAGCTGGCCGAAGCGTTTTTGATTTTAGGTGCCACGGAGGACGCTGATACAAAAGGCTTCTAACGTTTACGAGATAACCGGCTGGCGACGCCGGAGCGATGCTGTCTGACTAACCGACCAACTGCCGACTGAGGCATTGGTGAAATTCAGCGCACAGTAAGCCAGTCCGAGTTGATTGAGCCGTTAGACCTGTTAATGTATGAATATTTTTAATATTCCTACGACAACACCAAATGTAAGAGCAAGCATTGCAAGTGCTAGCCCTGATAGTTTTATGGCATTTTGCCAGCCAAGTGGAAGCATTTCGGAATTACATTTTTTGTTTCTAAAATATAAGGTTCCAAGTGTGAGGTGAACAATTAAGGTCACTGCAATTCCAAGGGCAACTGGTAGAGCTAAAGCAAGGCCTTTGAAAATTGCACGTAAAATAGCATTACCCAAAATCATGATGATTCCAAACGTGAAACCTTGTCCCCATGAAATGCCATTTATATGGAGTAGCTTTGCGGAAAGTTTTATGTATGCGGCATAGATGATTGGAATCAGGGTAAACATTAAAACAACGGAAACTATGGCCATAGCAGGATTCATATTTACCACCTTTAAGGTCTAACGTTTACGAGATAACCGGCTGGCGATGCCGGAGTGGTGCTGCCTGACTAACCGACCAACTGACGACTGGGACACAGGTGAAATTCAGCGCACAGTAAGCCAGTCCGAGTTGATTGAGCCGTTAGGAGCGAGGAAGAACTTGACCAAGCTGGCGTTTACCTTGCGCTGCCAGAAACCACCCACAAAAGCCGGATGAACCGACTTGCTGGAACTTGCCTGCCAGCCAGAAAATACCTGCGAACCAACCACTGAATTTCAACTTGCCGCGATGCCTGCCAAGCCGGATTCTATGCGGCCTAGCTGGCCGAAGTGTCTTTGACTTTAGGTTCCACGGAGGACGCTGTTACACAAAGTTTCTAACGTTTACGAGATAACCGGCTGGCGACGCCGGAGCGGTGCTGCCTGACTAACCTGCCAACTGACGACTGAGACACTGGTGAAATTCAGCGCGCAGTAAGCCAGTCCGAGTTGATTGAGCCGTTAGAGGTAGGGCGTATTTAAGACGTTCATTGACCAGTAATCCTAGAACATTCTTCACAGAAACCATTTATATCTACTGGCATTTCTGCTGCCCAAGAACGAAACTGGTTTTGTGCATTAACATCTTTTGGGAATGCCACCTCTAGTATTCCTGGCTTTAACCCTCGTGCATGACAGAAACTGCATTCGTTGAGAAGGCGGTCAGGAATACGGTCTAGGTTGGAGCGGTACTTCATTTTTGTAAACCTCTAACGTTTACGAGATAACCGGCTGGCGACGCCGGAGCGATGCTGCCTGACTAACCGACCAACTGACGACTGAGAAACTGGTGAAATTCAGCGCACAGTAAGCCAGTCCGAGTTGATTGAGCCGTTAGAGGCAGCAAAGGAGCCTGATTATGACTACACACCAAGCAATAAAGAAAAGTTATGGCGTATATGTTGGCCCCGATCAATCTGGAAGATCGGAGTTGTATTTGTGGTTTAACGAAGATGACCGCATACGTCTTTCCGAACATGACGTTGAATCTGCCAAAGAACTTGCTGAAGTAATTAACACTTTGAGACATGCTGTAGTTGGTTTTCAGCAGGCAATAAACTGTATAGGTCAACGTCTGTTAGACGCATCGGACTAACCGTAGCCTCTAACGTTTATTAGACACCCTAATTTATTTGTAAAAAACGAAAATTTGTCGAAATGTGTTGGTTGAAACCTTTTATTTGTCTGTTAATATTAAACTAACAAAAAATAAAAACGTCATAAACGGTCAGTAAAAAACGTCAATCTGCGGTGCTGCCGTGCACATAATTTTCCGAGGCTTTTAAGGCGCGTTCCAATGCAGCAAGTAATCTTTCAGCGTTTTTGGGTGATCGTAGCAGATGCACTGTTTCAATCAGGCTTTTAAGTTCATCGGCGGCAATCATGGCTACATCACCGCCTTTGCGACGGCGGATAACGACGATTTCCCGGTTGTCGGCTACTTGATTACAGAGTCCGGCAAAGTTGGCTCTGGCGTTTGTATAGGTTGTTTGTAGCATCTGCTGCTTTCTGTCAGATTCAGCGTTGCTGTATTTGAAATTCAATTAATATCCAACAAATCTGACTTGTTACCCGGAGGGTGTTATGGAATCACAACCCACAAAACCCAAGTTGCTTGACCAACTGCGTGACCGCATCCGCCTGAAGCATTACAGCCGTCGGACAGAGGATGTGTACCTTGATTGGGCAAAACGTTACATACTGTACCACAAGAAACGGCATCCGCAAGAGATGGGCAAGAAAGAAGTTGAGGAATTTTTAACCTATCTGGCAACAGAGCGGAATGTGGCGGCATCTACCCAGAATCAGGCCAAGGCAGCGCTGCAGTTTCTGTATAAAGAGGTGCTTAATATCAGGTTGCCTTGGCTGGGTGAGGTGCAGCAGGCCAAGAAGCCGAAGCGTCTGCCGGTGGTGCTGACAGAGAAGGAGGTGCAGACGCTTCTGGCCCATGTGCCGCTGGGGTACGGGTTGCTGTCCCGTCTGATGTACGGCACCGGGATGCGGTTGCTGGAGGGGCTGCGGCTGCGGGTGCAGGATCTTGATTTTGGTCGGGCAGAGCTGCTGATTCGGGAAGGGAAGGGGGCCAAGGATCGGGTGACGATGCTGCCCAAGTCGTTGATTGAGCCGTTGCAGGAGCATCTGAAGCAGGTGAAGCAGTTGCATGAGCAGGATCTGTTAAAGGGGCTGGGAGAGGTCTGGATGTCTGAGAGTGTTGCCCGCAAGTATCCCAATGCCGGGCGTGATTGGATCTGGCAGTATGTGTTTCCTTCCGGGCGGTTGTCGGTTGATCCCCGTTCCGGCGTGACCCGGCGGCATCATCTGGATGAGAAGGCGTTGCAGCGGACGATCAAGCAGGCTGCGATTGATGCTGGCTTGACCAAGAATGTGACCCCTCACACCTTGCGCCATTCCTTTGCCACCCATCTGCTGCAGGCTGGCTATGATATCCGCACGGTGCAGGAGCTGCTGGGACATAAGGATGTGCAGACTACGATGATCTATACCCATGTGCTGAATAAGGGCGGGTTGGGGGTGACATCGCCGCTGGATCGGCTGGTGTAGCAGGGGGAATCAGGGCTTGATTTCTATGATGGTGCCGTTGGGGACCAGCTTCCAGATTTCTTCAATTTCATCGTTGGTTACCGCAATGCAGCCCAGGGTCCAGTCTTTTGCCGTATGCAGTTTGCCAATGGCGGCAAAGCTGGTGCCGAGGCCGTGGATCATGATGTCACTGCCGGGGTTGTCTCCGACAGCAGCAGCCCGTTGTCGGTCAGCGGAAGCGGGGTAGGAGATGTGCAGGGATCGGTGATAGGCGCTGCGGGGATTGCGGTAGTCAATCCGGTAGATCCCTTCCGGTGTCCTGCCATCGCTTTCACGCTGCTTGTGCCCCTGCGGATTAGGGCCAAGTGCAATCTGATAGCTGCGGATGATCTGTCCGCGGGATTGCAGGTGCAGTTGGTGCTTGCTTTTCTCAACAACAACCCGGTCTGCTATGGCGGTGGGCTGTTGCCGTGGTTTTTGCGGTTGCTGCGCTGTCAGCGGGGCGGGGGTGCATCCGATCAAGAGCAGCAGCAGGTAGCAGATACATCCGTACTTTAGTATGTGGGCAGGATTAACGCGCACAGATTTCAAAGTCAGTTCCCTTCCAGCAGGCCTTGTCTTTTGTAGATCGTTTTGCCTCACCCCAGCGGGAGTTGATGCCGGCACTGGTCAGCCCGCGCACCTCTGCTCTGCCTTTGGCGATGATAAAGACCGATAGTACGCCGATATCATCAAACAGCGGTCCTTGGCGATCGGTGTTGGAGAGTGAGAACGAGCCGCCTGCTTCCGGTATGAACAGGCAGGGGCCGTTGTAGGCCAGTGTCTTGCCGGTGGTTATGGTGCAGCTGACAACTTTATCTGCTGCAACGGCTGTGTGTGAAATAAGCAGTATAATTGCTAGTATGGTCAGCAGTCTGGACATTGTCTGTTTCTCCCTATCGCTGGTGAACTGTTTGGATGGCCTTGGCAGCTGCTTTTTTACACAGGTTCAGGTTGGTACGGGCTGCTGAGATGATCGGTACCTTGACGTCTGCATCGCTGGGGGGATACAGATCGCGCAGTTCTGCATCAGTCTTGGCAGCCTCTTCGGCCAGTGGTTGCAGGGTCTGCAGGCAGGCAGTGGCATCGCCAGCCTTATACTGGGCCAGTGCAAGATCATTTCTAATCCAGCCTTCTTCAGACCAGTGCAGCAGATAGGAGCAGTTTTTCAATAGTGGTTCAAGTTTTGTCCTCGCCTGGGAATAGGCTTTGCGATCATACAGTTGCTTGAATTCAGTGCGGGTCTTTTTGACCGATTGATTGGTACAGCTGGCGGGGGGCAGATGATAGGTGCCGGTAAAGCCTGCCCTGGCACCGCAGTAGTAGCGGCAGGTACCGTCATTGTCTGACACGGTAATGTCGTTTCCTTTGGGGCTGAAGCTTACGATACAGGGCTGATTTTTTTCCTGTGCCTCCAGAACTGCTTTGTTGTTTTTGATGGTGCCACTCAGGTCACAGGTGTGGGCGTTGGCGCCGATGGCGGAAATTTCAAAGGTCAGTGCGCCGCTCTTATTGCGGCTGATGGTCAGGCTGCCCCAACCCTGGTCAGTGGTGTAGCTGCCCGGTTTCAGCTCTTGCTGTCCGCTCTGGCGGGCGCAGATGCTGAAGTCGCTCCCTTCCCAACAGGCTGGGTCTTTTGTTGATCGTTTTGCCTCACCCCAGCGGGAGTTGATGCCGTCGCTGGTCAGCCCCCGTACCTCTGCCCTGCCTTTGGCAATGATGGAAACCGATAGTACGCCGATATCATCAAACAGCGGGCCTTGCCGCTTGATGTTGGATAGGGCAAACGAGCCGTCTGCGTCCGGTATGAACAGGCAGGGGCCATTGTAGGCCAGTGTCTTGCCGGTGGTTATGGTGCAGCTGACAACTCTGTCGGCTGCAACGGCTGTTTGTGAAATAAGCAGTATGATTGCCAGTGTGGTCAGCAGTTTGGTCATTGGCTGTCTCCCTATCAGTGGTGCGGTGCCTGAATACTGTAGCAGATTATGGAGTGGCTGCAAGGAGCAGACAAACCAACGCCCCGCCTCGGATTTCCGAAGCAGGGCGTTTGGGATAAAAACAAAGTCAGGGTTGGGTTAACCCATCACAAAGACCAGATCTTCCTTCTCTACCGTATCGCCTTCTTTAAACTTCACCTCAGCCACTTTACCGTCGGCCTTGGCCTTGATGTTGGTCTCCATCTTCATCGCCTCAGTCACCATCAGGACATCACCGGCCTTAACCTCGTCACCGGCCTTGACATTAACCTTCAGTACCTTGCCCGGCATCGGTGCGCCAACATGGTTGGCATTGCCTTTGTCCGCCTTTTCACGCATGGCATCGCTGTTCTTGATGGATTGATCCCTGACCATGACTGAGCGGTTGTTGCCGTTCAGTTCAAAGTAGACCGCGCGGGTGCCGTCATCATGCAGCTTGCCGATGGCGTTCAGTTTAACAATCAGGGTTTTGCCCGGTTCGATCTCGATGGAGGTCTCCTGGCCCGGCTCCAGCCCGTAGAAGAAGATCGGGGTGGGGATGACCGAGATGTCGGAGTATTCCTGACGGAAACGGTCAAACTCGGGGTAGACGTTGGGATAGAGGATGGCTGAAATCAGGGCCTTGTCATCAATCCGGTGGCCCAGTTTCTCTTCCAGGATCAGGCGCTCTTCATCAAAATCAGCAGGTTCAAGCAGTTCGCCGGGGCGGCAGGTGATCGGCTGCTGACCTTTCAGGATGATCTTTTGCAGCTCTTCCGGCCAGCCCTGGTACGGTTGGCCCAGCATCCCTTTGAACATGCCGACGACCGATTCCGGGAAGGCCAGGTCTTCTGTGGTGGTGTAGACATCTTCCGGCTGCAGGTTGTTTTTGACCAGAAACATGGCCATGTCACCCACCACCTTGGATGAAGGGGTGACCTTGACGATGTCGCCGAACATCATGTTGACCTTGTGGTACATCTCCTTGCACTCGTCCCAACGCTCAATCAGACCCAGGCCTGCCACCTGCGGCTTGTAGTTGGAGTACTGACCACCGGGAATCTCATGGTGGTAGACCTCGGCAGTGCCGGATTTAAGGCCGGATTCAAATGGTGCATAGTAATCCCGTACTGTCTCCCAGTAGTTGGCCAGTTTCTGCAGGCCTGCGGCGTTAACCTGCGGATCCCGCTCGCTGCCTTCCAGGGTGGAAACCAGGGCGTTCAGGTTGGGCTGTGCAGTCAGACCGGACAGGGAGGAGAGGGCGGCATCCACGATATCCACCCCTGCCTCGGCAGCTTTCAGCAGCATGGCAGAGCCGTTGGAGGAGGTGTCGTGGGTATGCAGATGAACCGGAATGCCGATGTTTTCTTTCAGCGCCTTGACCAGTTTGTAGGCAGCCAGTGGCTTCAGCAGACCAGCCATGTCCTTGATGGCCAGGATATGGGCGCCCATTTTCTCCAGTTCTTTGGCCATGTTGACGTAGTATTCCAGGGGATACTTGTCCCGCTTGGGATCGGTGATGTCGCCGGTGTAGCAGATGGCTGCCTCGCAGATCTTGCCGGACTTGCGGACCGCTTCCATGGCCACCTGCATGCCGGTGGTCCAGTTCAGGGAGTCAAAGACCCGGAAGATATCAACGCCGGAGTTGGCAGCTTCGATAACAAACTTCTGTACCACGTTGTCCGGGTAGTTGGTGTAACCCACGGCATTGGAACCGCGCAGCAGCATCTGGAACAGGATGTTGGGGATCGCCTCAGACAGTTTGTGCAGCCGCTGCCAGGGATCTTCGCGCAGGAAGCGCATGGAAACGTCAAAGGTTGCGCCGCCCCAGCATTCCAGCGAGAACAGGTCTGCCCCCAGGTAGGAGGTGGGCTCGGCGATCTTGAGCAGATCATGGGTCCGCACGCGGGTGGCCAGGTTGGACTGGTGGGCATCCCGCATGGTGGTGTCAGTGATCAACAGCTTCTTCTGCTCCAGAATCCACTTGGACAGGCCTTCAGCCCCCAGTTTCATGAACAGGTCACGGGAACCGGAAGGGCGGGGCTGGGTAAAGTCTACCTCAGGCACCACCGCCTCAATCAGGTCTGCTGATTTCAGTGGTTTGACAATGCCGGGTGAGCCGTTGACGATCACATCCCCTAGGAAGGAGAGTACCTTGCTGGCACGGTCTTTTTTCTCGCGGAACTGCAGCAGTTCTGGGTGTTTTTCAATGAATGAGGTGTCGCACTTGCCACCCAGGAAGACAGAGTGGGTGATCACGTTTTCCAGGAAGCCGATGTTGGTCTTGACCCCGCGAACCCGGAATTCCTGCAGGGCTCGGTTCATGATGGAGGCGGCATCCTTGAAGCTTAAGCCCCATGAACTGACCTTGACCAGCAGTGAGTCATAGTGGGGGGTGATCTGGGCGCCGGTAAAGGCGTTGCCTGCATCCAGACGGATACCGGCGCCGGCTGCAGAGCGGTAGGTGGTCAGGGTGCCAAAGTCAGGGGCAAAGTTGTTGGATGGGTCTTCGGTGGTGATCCGGCACTGGATGGCGTAGCCACGCATATCAACAGCAGATTGGGATGGGATGTTGATTTCCGGGTCAGACAGCTTGTAGCCCTGGGCAACCAGCAGCTGGTTCTGTACCAGGTTGCGGCCGGTGATCATCTCGGTGACGGTGTGCTCCACCTGAATACGGGGGTTCATCTCAATGAAGTAGAAGCTGCCTTCCTGGTCCACCAGAAACTCCACCGTACCGGCGTTGCGGTACTTGACCTGCCCGGCGATCTTCAGTGCGGCGGTGCAGATCTCTTCACGCTGTTGCTGGGTCAGGCAGAGTGCCGGGGCAAACTCAACCACCTTCTGGTGACGACGCTGGATAGAGCAATCCCGCTCAAACAGGTGTACCAAGTTGCCGTAGTTGTCGCCCAGTACCTGTACTTCAATATGCTTGGGGTTTTCAATGTAACGCTCCAGGAAGACGGTTGCGTTGCCAAAGGCAGCCTTGGCCTCGCTGGCAGCAGCAACCAGACCTTCCAGCAGTTCTTTCTTGTTGCGGGCCACCCGCATACCGCGGCCACCACCACCGGCAGCAGCCTTGATGATGATCGGATAGCCGGACTCTTTGGCAAACTTCAGCGCTTCTTCTTCCTTCTCAATCGGATCTTCGGTGCCGGGAACAACCGGTACGCCGGCGGCCATGGCTGCCTTACGGCCGGCAACCTTATCACCCAGGGCGCGTTGCATCTCTGCGGTGGGTCCGATGAAGGAGATACCTGCTGCCTCACACTTCTCGGCAAACTCGGCATTTTCAGCCAGGAAGCCGTAGCCGGGGTGGATCGCATCCACATCGGCCTTCAGGGCCAGAGCGATGATTTCGTCAATTCCCAGGTAGGCATCAATCGGTGCCTTGCCTTTGCCGATCAGGTAGGCCTCGTCTGCCTTGTAGCGGTGCAGGGAGAGCTTGTCCTCTTCAGAATAGAGCGCCACCGTGCTGATCCCCAGCTCGGTGCAGGCCCGGAAGATCCTGATGGCGATCTCGCCACGGTTGGCAGCCATAACTTTGCGGAATTTGTTGATCTTCTTCATGCCGATTCTCCTGTTTTTGATGGTAGTAAAGGTTCGTTCAATGATTTTTAGTAACACTTAAAAAATTTAGTTATTTTGAATAGTTATGTCGTTTACGGTGGCGGCACTTAACCAGAAACAGGGGGGGATGTCAACAGGAAAAACTGATGGATGTCTGATGTTGTCGGGTGAACGATATGCTCATGGTTAGATATACAGATTTCTGTCAGAAAACCTCATTAAGGGATAGGTGATTTTTGCCGGTTGTGTTAATCTATCTAACTCAATTTTGGTGTGGTGACGGTTTGTATTCCCCAGGCGTGAGCACCAAGCAGTAACACAGATGTGAAGGGGTTTTGAGTGAGCCGGTTCTGGAGTCGACTGAGCCTTAAAAGACGACTTGCGCTGGTGATGGTTGTTACCGGTCTGTTGCTGGTAACCGGCATTGTTTCCGGTGTGCTGGTCGTGTTGTATCGGCAGTATACCGGCACCCTGTCACGCCAGCAGGAAACCTTGCTGGAAGGGCTTGCCCAGGGGATTGATGATCAGTTGCATGCCTCGCTTGATGCCCTGGCTGGGGTGGCTCAGGTTGCACCTCAAAATACGTTGACAGATCCTGTTGCTGCCCAACGCTTTCTGAGCAACCGCACCGGTATCCAGAGTATCTTTGATAACGGCCTGGCCTTGTTTACCCGAACAGGGCGGCTGATGGCTGAAACACCTTATGATCCAGACCGCACTATCCGGGAGTTTGCCGAGTATCCCTTTTTTAAACAGGCGTTAAGTGCAGACACACCGATTATCAGCATCCCGTTTCGTTCCACCAAACCGCCCCATCATCCTGTTGTTCAACTTCTGGTGCCGATAAAGAATCCGTCCGGTGCCACCGTCGGGTTTCTTTCCGGTGGTGTCAGGCTTGATCAGCCCAATTTTCTTGGTTCTCTGGCCCAACGCCGGGTAGGTAGCGGCGGCTATCTGTATCTCTATAGCAACGACCGCACCATGCTGGTACATCCGGACCCGACTAGAATTCTGGGAAAAACCGTCCAGCCAGGGGTGAACCACCTCTTTGATCGGGCAATTAAGGGGTGGAGCGGGTCAGGTACCACGCTGAACTCACGGGGGGTAAAGCAGATCGCCAGCTTCAGGCCTTTGACCCAGGCCCCCTGGATACTGGCAGCCTCGTTTCCGGAGCAGGAGGCTGCGGCGCCGTTGTATAATGCAGCTCTGCTGCTGGTGGCGTTGATTGTCGGGCTGGGGAGCATCGGAGCTGCTATCAGCTGGTGGCTGACCCAGCGTCTGACCGCCCCGCTGGCTGATTTTGCTGATCACTTGCAGCGCCTGCCGCAGCTTGTCGGAGATGCCCGCTACGTGCATCCCCAGGGAGGTCCGGGGCCGGAGCTGGAGATACTGGCCTCCAGCCTGAACCGGATGGTGGCAGAGCTTGATCAGCAGCAGGCAACCATTCAGCAGCAGATGGATGAGCTGATTACGGTCTCCACTGAGCAGCGCAGAACTGCGCAGCTGTTGCGGTTAATTACCGATAACGTGCCGGACCTGATCTGGGCCAAGGATCTGCAGGGGAACTATCTGTTTACCAACCTTGCCAATGCACAACTGTTGTTGCTGACTGATGACACGGCTGAACCGATCGGGAAAAACCATGAGGAATATTCCAATCGTATACGGGCCGAACGGCCTGATCAGAAAGATTGGTATAGTTTTGGAGAGCTTTGTGGCGATTCTGATAAGAATGTGCTGCAGGAGCTTACAGCACAACGGTTTGAAGAATATGGCAACGTACAAGGCCAGTTTTTGTATATGGATGTGTATAAGGCGCCTTTTTTTGATCAGAATGGCGTCTTGTTGGGAACGGTTGGCTGTGGCAGGGTGATCACCCGTGAAAAGCAGCTGGAGCAGGAAACCAGGCGTCTGGCCCGTCTGTACCGGATTCTGTCTGCCATAAACCAGAAGATTGTACACAAGCCGACGCCGGCAGAGCTGTTCCAGTTTGTCTGCGCAACCCTGGTGTCTGATGACAACTTTGTGATGGCCTGGATAGGGGTGGCTGATGGCGCAGGAGGCTATGCTCCCGTTGCATCAGCCGGTGTGCCGTTGGATATGCTGCAGGAGTTCCGCGGCAGCGAGCACCTGCAAGCGGTTGCACAGGGAGGTGATGGCAGTCTGATCATGTCAACCATTACTCCGGAAAATGCACCGCAGTTGCTTTGTTCCTGTTGTGCCAACCTGTACCAGATCAAGCCATTTGGATCACAGGCAACCTACCAGATCACGCCAGACCGGGCAGATGCGGCCCTGCTGGTGGTCTATGCGGCTGAAAACAATTTCTTTGACCATGATGAGCGGAACCTGATGGATGAGTTGGTGGGAGATCTGGCCTATGCCCTTGAAACGGACGCATCGGAACAGCAGCTTGAGTATCTCTCCTGGTATGATCCGTTGACCGATCTTCCCAACCGTCAGATGGCCTGCTCCCACCTGACCCAGGCCCTGGCGCGCGCCAAGCGTGCTAATACCTCTCTGGCCCTGCTCTGTCTTGATCTTGACCACTTCAAGGATATCAATGACAGTTTTGGCCATCTGGCAGGCGATGACCTGTTGTGTCTGGTTGCCCAGCGTCTGCAGCAGCGGATGCGGGCGACTGACACCGTTGCCCGGCTGGGTGGGGATGAGTTTATTATTCTGTTGGAAGGGGTGAAAGATCTGTCCACGGTCGTGCTGGTGGTGGAAGATCTGTTGAATCATCTGCAGGCGCCGTTTGTCCTTGAAAACGGGCTGGAACTGAGGATCGGTGTCAGTATCGGTATTGCACTTTTCCCTGACCATGCCCAGACCGCCATGGATCTATTGCAGGCGGCTGATTCAGCGTTGTTCAGGGCAAAGCAGAAAGGTCGGGCCGGTTTTGCCCTGTTCAGTGAAGATCTGACCCACCAGGCAACAGAGCGGATCCAGCTGGGCAACCGCTTGCGTCGGGCGGTTGAGCTGGATGAGCTGCGGGTTGTGTATCAGCCCCAGGTCGATTTCGCTACAGGGAAAATTATCGGGGCAGAGGCGCTGATGCGTTGGGAAAGCCCTGATATGGGATCAATTGTGCCAACCCGTTTTATCCCTCTGGCAGAAGAGATCGGCTGCATTGTGCCGATGGGGGAATGGATTCTACGCCAGACCTGCCAACAGGGCAGGGCATGGCTTGATGCAGGCCTGCCACCGTTGTCACTGTCGGTTAACCTGTCTGCCCATCAGTTTCATCAGGCGGATATCTGTCAGGTAGTGGCTGATATACTGCATGAGACCGGATTTCCGGCAGAACAGCTGGAGCTTGAGGTGACAGAATCTGCCTTGATGCAGCCGGGGAACCAGACCATTGAGTTGTTGCATGGACTGCGTAAGCTTGGGGTCCGTCTGGCTCTGGATGATTTTGGCACCGGCTATTCTTCGCTGGCCTATCTGAAACACTTTCCTTTGCATATGCTGAAGATCGACAAGTCCTTTGTGGATGATATTCCCCACAGCGACAAGGATATGCGGCTGGTCAGCACGATCATCTTTATGGCCAGGAGTATGGAGTTCAAGGTGCTTGCTGAAGGGGTTGAGCGGCAGGAACAGCTTGATGTCCTCAAAGGGCTGGGCTGTGATCTATATCAGGGCTTTTTTACCAGTATACCGGTCCCGGCTGATGAGTTTATTGCCTTGCTAAAATAGGGCCTGTAGCGGTTGTTTAGTCTGCAAGGGTGTTCTTTGTTTTCTCCGCGAACTCCGCGGCTTCGCGTGAGAAATTTAGTTTTTAGGGTTTTATAAACACAACGCCCGCTCCGGTTATCCGAAGCGGGCGTTGTGTTTGTGGGTAGTTGTAGCTTACAGCGTGTATTCGTCGGCGTATTTAACCAGGTTGGGCAGGTCCGGTTTGGTCAGGATCTGCTGGGCACCCAGGTCATGCCATTTACGGATATTGTCATCGGACGCCAGTGACGAGAAGATGATGATCGGCAGCTCTTTCAGGCTGTCTTCCTTGCGTATCAGTGAGGTCAGGTGCAGGCCGTCCATCTGGGGCATCTCAACGTCAGTGATCAACAGTTGCATCTTGGAACGGAACGATACACCGTCGTTGGCGCAGATCTGCATCCTTTTCTGGATTTTTTCCCAGGCTTCGGCACCGTTAACCGCCTCTTCAACATTATAACCGGCCCCCCGCAGGGCGGCGCACATGGTGTGGCGAATAAAGGGGGAATCGTCTGCGACCAGAATGGTTTTACTGCTGCGGTCAACCCCGGCACTCTCAAGCAACTGCTCTGCTGATAACGGTTTTAAAGCACTGGAGGCGCAGAATTCAGCCACGATCTTCTCAAAATCCAGTACCAAAATGATCCGGTCATCCATCTTTACCAGACCGGTAACCTGATCAGAATAAAGTGATGATGCCGGAGCTTCTACATTCTTCCAGGAGATACGGTAGATGCGGGAGACGGAATGCACCAGCACCCCCACCATGACGTTGTTAAACTCAAGCACGATGACCCGGTCTGAAAGTAGATCGCCTGTGTATTTGTTTAAAATCTTGGAAAGATTAAGAACCGGAATGACTTTTTCCCGCAGTTTAATCATCCCCTCAACTGCTTCAGAGGTGTTGAGAGCCTTGGTAAGCTGTGGCAGGCGGATGATCTCCCGCACCTTGGCCACGTTAACCCCGTAATGACAGGGAACCAAGTTGCCGTGGGAATCCAGTTCATCTACGCGGAACTCCACGATCTCCAGTTCGTTGGTATCGCTTTCAAGAAGGATGTTGGTCTGTTTCATGGCGAACTCCTGCCGTGGATTTTGTCAGGGCAGTATAGCACAACTCTTTATAATGAAAAGGGGATGGTGCAACGTTGACACAAAATAGCCCCTATGGTAGCTTCCAAAACCATTTCAACACTTGGAGATACAATGGTATTCCCTGATTTTAATGACTTTTGTCAGCTGGCTCAAAAAGGCAATCTGGTGCCGGTCTATCGCGAAATTATGGCCGATATGGACACGCCGGTCACCGCCTTCCGCAAGATTGATGATGGCTGTTATTCGTTTTTGCTGGAGAGTATTGAAGGGGGAGAAAAGTGGGCGCGCTATTCGTTTCTGGGTGCCAATCCGTCGGTGATCCTCCGTTCAAAGGGTAACCGGGTTGAGATCGTTCGGGGTAACGATATCACTGTGCAGGAAAGCGCTGACCCGACCCGCCTGCTGCGGGATCTACTGGCACAGTATCAGCCGGTGGAGGTGGCAGGCTTGCCCCGCTTTGTTGGTGGGGCTGTCGGTTACCTTGGCTACGATATGGTGCGTCATTTTGAACAGCTGCCAACGGAGCGTCCTGATACTATCGGTGCGTGGGATTCATTTTTCATGATTACCGATACCCTGCTGATCTTTGATACGGTCAAGCAGAAGATTCAGGTGGTGGCAACTGCCCACCTGGATGGAACGGTTTCCCTTGAAGATGCGTATCAGGGTGCAATCAGCCGGATCGATGCGCTGGTGACCCGTCTGCGGACACCACTGGCAGCCGGAACCACCACGGTACCGTCCCGGGGGGCGGTCGGGTTCTGTTCCAACACCACCCAGGCCGACTATGAGGCAGCGGTGGAAAAGGCCAAGGAGTATGTCCGGTCCGGCGACATCATCCAGGTGGTGCTGTCCCAGCGGATGTCCGGTGATCTGACGGTGGATCCCTTTGATATCTACCGGGTGCTGCGTACCCTGAATCCTTCCCCTTACATGTTCTTCCTGCGCTGCGACGATACGGTGGTAACCGGTGCCTCGCCAGAGGTGATGGTGCGTAAGGAGGGCAGCCGGGTGGAGCTGCGTCCCATTGCCGGTACCCGCCCCCGTGGCACCACGCCGGAGCAGGATGCGCTGATGGCAGAAGAGTTGATGGCTGATCCCAAGGAGCGGGCCGAGCATGTCATGCTGGTGGATCTGGGCCGCAACGACCTGGGTCGGGTCTGCAAGACCGGCACGGTAGAGGTCAGCGAGCTGATGGTGATCGAGCGCTATTCCCATGTCATGCATATTGTTTCAAACGTGCGGGGAGAGCTGACCGAGGGGCGGGATGCCTTTGATCTGGTGCGGGCCACCTTTCCGGCCGGTACCCTGTCCGGTGCCCCCAAAATCAGGGCCATGGAGATTATTGACGAGCTTGAACCGGTGCGGCGCGGGGTCTACGGTGGGGCTGTGGGGTATGTCTCCTTTTCCGGCAATATGGATCTGGCCATTGCCATCCGTACCCTGGTGGTGAAGGACGGCAAGGTACACCTGCAGGCCGGTGCCGGAATAGTGGCTGATTCTGATCCGGCCACTGAATGGCTGGAAACAGTTAACAAGGCGATGGCGGTGCGACGGGCGATTGAGATAGCTGAGCAGGGATTAAAGTAAACAGATAAAGGAGATAAAACATGGCAACAGCAACTGCACGACACATCCTGGTAACAACTGAAGAGGAATGCTTGAAGCTGAAGACAGAGATAGAGGCTGGCGCTGATTTTGGCGAGGTGGCCAAGCTCAACTCATCCTGCCCATCCCGGATGCGGGGTGGTGATCTGGGGGCGTTTGGTCCCGGTCAGATGGTAAAGGAATTTGATGAAGTGGTCTTTAGCGGTGAGATCGGCAAGGTACTGGGGCCGGTCAAGACACAGTTTGGCTATCACCTGATTGAGATCACTAAACGCTGGTAAAACAGAAACTAACCCCCCTCAGTCCCCCCTTGTCAGGGGGGAGGGGTTTGGTGCATGGCAAACAGGCGGTTTGTGGCTAGGCCGCCAGCTCTTTTACCTTTTTTGTCCGCTTGGGAGTTGCACGGACCTTTTCAGTCGGGGCGCTTTCCACCAAGGCTACAAAGTCGGCCGGATCACCCGGCCGCAGGCTGGCATAATGGGAAGAGGCGATCTTCCTGATAATACCATCACTGAACTGAATGGTTGCTTTCAGGGCAGCTACTTCGGTTATTTTACCAACGCCCCATGCTGCTGCTCCAGGGTGGATGACAACGGCTCCTGTTTTGATAATCATGGTTTCTCCTTGTCTGAAACTGTTTAACAGTACGCCGTTGTCGCACGAATAGATAGGTTTATTACCTTGCAGGTCACTCCTTACTACCCAAGATCCGGGGATTATCCAGAATGGCATTGAATCAACAACAGCTTGCAGCAATAGAAAAAATTATTATTGAAGAAACCGGTCTGAAGTCCGGCCAGGTCACCAATACCATTAACCTGTTGCAGGAAGGGGCCACCGTCCCCTTTATCGCCCGTTACCGCAAGGAACAGACCGGCGAGCTGGATGAGGTGCAGATCCGTACGGTTGAGGAGCGGCTGGCCTATTTTACGGAACTGGAGGCTCGGCGGCAGACCATTCTGGCGTCGATTGAAGAGCAGGGTAAGCTGACCCCTGAGCTGAAGGCCCGCATTGAAACTACCCGCCAGAAGACCGAGCTGGAAGACCTTTATCTGCCGTACAAACCCAAACGCCGTACCAAGGCCACCATTGCCAAGGAACGGGGGCTTGAGCCGTTGGCTGATCTGATGGCCGCCCAGGCGTTGACCAGTGGCAGTGCCCTGGAGGCTGCCGCCCTGTTTGTTGATCCTGAAAAGGAGGTGCCCACCCCTGAGGCTGCTCTGGAAGGGGCTGGTCATATCCTGGCTGAGCGGTTGGCTGATGATGCTGACTGCCGGGCCATGGTGCGTCGCCTGACCTGGGAGCAGGGGGTGATGGCCACCAAGGTTGCGTCGGACAAGAAGGAACAGGTCACCAAGTTTGAGATGTACTATGATTATCAGGAGCCGCTGAAGGAGATCCCTTCCCACCGGATGCTGGCCATGCGGCGGGGCGAAAAGGAAGAGGTGCTGCGGCTTGGGTTGCAGGTGCCCCAGGTGGAGATCATGGCTGGCCTCAAGCATCGATTGATCAAGGGCGAGAGTATCTTTAAGCCTTGGCTGGAGGCGGTGGCTGAAGATGCCTACAAACGTTTGATCGCCACATCAATAGAGGTTGAGCTGCGCTTGCAGGCTAAGGATCTTGCTGATGAGGCGGCCATTGCCATCTTTGCCAAGAACCTGAAAAATCTGCTGCTGGCGCCACCTGCCGGAGGCAGAAGGGTGCTGGGGATTGATCCTGGTCTGCGTACCGGTTCCAAGCTGGCAGCGGTGGATCAGACCGGCAGGTTTCTGGAGCATGTCACCATCTATCCCCATACCGGCGCTGGCCGGGTGGATCAGGCCAGAGCAGACCTGCTGCGGCTGGTTGAGGCCCACGGGATTGAGATGATTGCCATTGGCAACGGCACTGCCGGGCGGGAGATGGAGCTGTTCACCAAAGAGACCCTGTCCAAGGCAGGCAGGCATCTGCCGGTGGTGATGGTCAGTGAGGCCGGGGCCAGTATCTATTCTGCCTCGGAGATCGCCCGGGAGGAGTTCCCTGAGCTGGACCTGACCGTGCGGGGGGCGATCTCCATTGCCCGCCGTCTGCAGGACCCGCTGGCAGAGCTGGTCAAGGTTGATCCCAAGAGCATTGGCGTGGGTCAGTACCAGCATGATGTTAATCAGACCATGCTCAAGAAGAGTCTGGATGAGGTGGTTGAATCAGGGGTTAACTACGTCGGGGTGGATCTGAACACCGCTTCCTGGGCGCTGCTGTCCTATGTGGCAGGGGTTGGCCCGGCCCTGGGCAAGGCCATTGCCCGTCACCGTGATGAAAACGGTCCGTTCAGTTCCCGCAAAGGTCTGCTGAAGGTGTCCCGTTTTGGTGCCAAGGCCTTTGAACAGGCTGCCGGATTTCTGCGTATCCGTGGCGGAAAACATCCCCTGGATAACTCTGCCGTTCACCCGGAACGGTATCCACTGGTGGAACAGATGGCCAAAGATCTGGGAGTCTCCCTTGAGGAACTGACCAAAACCCCTGGGCTGGCTGAAAAGATTGACCTGAAGAAGTATGTGAGTGATCAAGTGGGGCTGCCGACCCTGCGGGATATCCTGGAAGAGCTGAAAAAGCCGGGCCGCGACCCCCGTCAGCAGTTCCAGACCGCTGACTTCCGGGGTGATATCCGTGAGATCAGCGACCTGCAGGAAGGGATGATCCTGCAGGGGGTGGTGACCAACGTGACCGCCTTTGGCGCCTTTGTGGATATCGGGGTACACCAGGATGGTTTGGTGCATGTCAGCCATCTGGCCAACCGTTTTATCAAAGACCCCAATGATGCGGTGCAGGTGGGGCAGGTTGTCAAAGTCAAGGTGCTGTCTGCTGATCCGCAGCGCAAGCGGATCGCTCTGTCCATCAAAGAAGCTGAGCCCGGCGGGGCAGCGGTTCGTAAACCAGCACCCCCAGTTGCCCAGCCCAGGCAGGAACCAAAGCTTACCTCAGGCGGCCTTGATCTGAGCGCCCTGCAAAAAGCCGGATTTCGGGTGTCAGTGTCGTCATCCTGAGTGGGGCTCGCATCATCGAGAATAAAGCCGGTCAAGGCAGTGCAAGCAACATGCAGGTAGCCTTGGCCGTTTTTTTTGTAGAACAGGTCAGGGAGTGAATATTACATTATATTGCTATGTTGTATATTTTCAAAAAGCTGTTATATAAAATCTGAGACTGATGTTTGTCCTCTGTTTGTCTGTTTTTATTAATGTAGAAGGACAAACAAGGCCTTTTTGCGGTTATACCTGGGCTGGTAGGCTAACTTGTTTTATCCGTCTTTTATTTTGCTTTTGTGCATATATTCTACTGTCTGGAGGAAACAGGTTATGAAAAAGACTGGTCTGATGTTGTTCTGTACTCTTATGGTGGTACTGGCAATGAGCGTGACAACGGTATTTGGAGGTGGAGGTAGCCCTCCGCTCACCTCGGCTTCTCCCTGGCCGGGGAATTTTCCGGCTGTGGAACAGACCATCAGCCTGTCATGTAATAGTTGCGACTCCACTCACTACTGTCTGGGCAGCGGCTGCACCAACTTTGCCACGTACAACAGCTCTATCAATCTTAACAGCTCGACAGTTCTCCGTTTTTATTCAGTCGGCCCTGCGGGAACGGAACCGGTCCGCAGTTATGATTACACACTGGATCCCAACCTTACATACAAGTCAACAGTCTATTGGCCCAGTGACAAAACTGCTTGGAGTTTTAACAACCCCCATGATCTTGCCATGAGCAGCGATGGTTCTGTTATTTACCTCTTGGATACCAATAATCACCGTGTACAGAAGTTTGACAGCAATGGCTATCTGATCCTGTCCTTCGGCAGTTACGGCAGCGGAAACGGCCAGTTTAAGGTCCCCAAGGGGATTGCCCTTTCTCGTGATAATGCCTACCTCTACGTGGCCGACACCAATAACAACCGGATTCAGGTGTTTGACAATAATGGTAGTTATATTAGACAGTTTGGTTCCTATGGTAGCGGAGATGGTAAATTACAATATCCAGAGGGGTTGAGCGTTGACAACAGCGGAAATGTCTACGTGGCAGATACTAATAATAATCGTGTTCAAAAATTCGATAACAGCGGTGCATTTTCCCTTAAAATAGGTTCCTACGGTTCATCAAATGGCCAATTTAATGCTCCAGGCGCTGTGGCGTTGGACAGTAGCAACACTATCTATGTGGCTGACAGCTACAACAACCGTATCCAGAAGTTTGATGTAAACGGAGCCTATGTAGGCCAGTGGAACAGCCAGGGGTCTGCAGGCGGTAAACTGAGTAGCCCCATCCGCTTAACAGTGGATGCAAGCAACAATATTTATGTGTCTGACCTCTGGAATAATCAGATTCAGAAATTCGACACTACCGGAACGTATCTTGCCAAATACGGAACTCCCGGCAGCGGTGCAGGCCAGTTTGCGGCTCCCTATGGAATAGCCGTCAGCAGCAATGGGCGTATCTATGTTGCAGACAAAGACAACCAGCGCCTTCAGGTCTTTAATATAGCTTATCCGGCTTCATCGCAGCTGTGGGGGACAACAGGCACTGATATCGGCAGCTTTTATGCTCCTTCAGCTGTGGCAGTTGATACAAACGGTAATCTGTATGTGGCTGATACCTACAATCATCGGATCCAGAAGTTTGACAGCAGTGGTTCATATCTTAATGACTGGGGCATGATTGGATCTGGAGAGATGCAGTTTAATCAGCCCTTTGGAATTGCCGTTGATAGTTATGGGGCCATGTATGTGGCTGACACCCAGAACCATAGAATCCAGAAAATTAACAGTGACGGCAGCTATGGCGGCACCATAGGCAGTGCATTCAGCTATCCCAAAGGGGTGGCTGTTGACAGCAGCAATAATCTGTATGTGGCTGATACTCGGAATAATCAGGTCAAAAAATATAGCAGCGCCGGCACACTGCTTCTTACGTTCGGCTCATTCGGCTCGGAGAACGGGCAGTTTTTCAATCCGGGTGGTGTGGCTGTTGACAATAGCGGCTCTATTTATGTGGCTGACACCTGGAATAATCGGATCCAGAAATTTGATGGCGCAGGTGCCCACCTCCTTTCGTTCGGTACAGAAGGTGCTGCAGCAGGTGACCTGAGTTTACCGGATGGTGTAGCGGTTGACGCTAATGGTATAGTCTACGTTGCTGATACCTATAACAACCGTATCCAGACGTTTACCGGTAACGGCACCTTTATCAGCCAACTGTCCGTTGCAGGTTCAGGTGCCGGGCAGACATCCTGGCCTTCCGGTGTTGCAGTGGCTGCCACTGGTATGATGTATGTGGCAGATACCTATAACAACCGTGTCCAGAAGTTTGAGCCGTTGTCTGTGCCCGGCGTTCCGACCATAGGCACTGCCGTTGCAGGTAGTGCCCAGGCAACGGTCAGCTTCATGCCGCCATCTGCCACAGGTGGTAACCAGATCCTTTCCTATACCGTAACCTCCAGCCCCGGAGCCATCACTGGCACAGGCAGTGCAAGCCCCATAACCGTTAGCGGATTGACTAACGGCACCCCGTATACTTTTACGATTACCGCAATCAATGCTGTTGGTGCCGGTTCGGCGTCATCTGCATCAAATAGTGTGACACCGACTGATGGCACTAACAAGACCCTCACTCTCACCATCGCAGGCAGCGGGACTGGCACAGTCACCAGCGACCCGGCAGGGATAAGCTGCGGCAGCAGTTGCAGCGCGCAGTTCGCCACCGGAATGACAGTAACTCTCATCCCGTCAGCTTCAGGCTCTGACTTCAGCGGCTGGTCCGGCGCCTGCACCAATGCCAGCGGCAACTGCCTTGTTACCATGGATGCAGCCAAATCAGCCACAGCAACCTTTGATGTTCTGGATAACCTGCGTATCGGCAGCATCAGCTACGGTACTCTGAACAGTGCCTATAGTGCCGCCACAGCGGGGAGTGTCATTAAGATGCGTAACATTGATTTCATAGAAAGCCTGTTGTTGGGGGGAGGGTTTAGCTTGACTCTGCAGGGGGGCTATGCCGAAGGCTTTGGCAGCCGCAGCGGCTACACCGGCATTGATGGTACGGTAACCCTGAGCGAGTCCGGCACGGTGACCGTTGACGGGATTGTGATCAAGTAAGTCAGGTGGTTTGCGTTTGCTCTCTGAATGCAGTGCGCAAGGGGGGCTTGATGCCCCCCACTTGCTATTCAATTTGCTGATATATTTTGCTTTTTGGTAAAATACTGTAAATTGTGCGGGAAACTTGCTATAGGGATTCATGTCTTGAGGTATATGTCTCATCAATACTATGTGTTTTGATTCTGGAGGGATAGTAATGCAGCGATTGTTTTTGGCAGTATGGATGGTTCTTGCTCTTACGCTATTTACCGGTTTACATTCACTTGCATCTGCAGAAGACCTTACCATTACCATTGTCGGCACCAACAGCGGCAGCGTAACGGTTAATAACGATACCTCAAAGGTCTGCAGTAGCGGTACCTGCACCTATAGCTTTTCCTACGGAGATTTACTGACATTGAAGGCCGCACCTACCGGGGCGTTTTTTGATGGCTGGTCCGGTACCTGTGCTGGAACCAATACAAACTGTACGATTACAATGACTACTGACATAAGCGTTACCGCCAGCTTTACCCCGGTCCCGCCGCTGACCAGTCCAACCCCCTGGATGGGCAGCTATCCTGCGGGCCAGCAGGTGAGCCTTGCTTGCAGTGATGCTGCCGTATGCACCGGTACCAGCTACTGCCTTGGTGAAGGCTGCAGCCCGGCTATTGCATACAGTAGTCCGATCGTTTTCAGCGGAACCGGCAGCCAGGTGCTGCGCTTCCGTTCCACTGACAACCAGAATGCGGTAGAGCCGATCCGTACCCATCGCTATTATACTGACAGTACATTTACCTATCGCTTTGACCGGCTTTGGCCTCAGTCTGAGCAGCTCTGGTATTTTCAGTCGCCCCGATCCATTGCCCTTGATGGGGATGGTAACATCTATGTGGCTGACACTGACAACCACCGGATACTGAAGTTTGATTACCGTGGCAATTTCATTGATCAATGGGGGCCGGTTGGATTCAGCTATCCATCAGGCATTGCGGTGGATGGTAGCAATACAGTCTATATTGCGGATACCAGCAACAATACCATAAAAAAATACAGCTCTGATGGCAGCTACCTTGCCTCCATAGGGGCGTTTGGCACAGGTCAGGGGCAGCTCAAGGGCCCTCGGGCTGTTGCTGTGGACAGCAGCGGTAATGTCTATGTGGCTGATACGGGCAATAACCGTATCCAGAAGTTTGCTGCAAACGGTACGTTTCTCTGGCAGCTGGGGGAATCGGGCAGCGGCAACGGCCAGTTTAACCAGCCCCAGGGGATCAGTGTGGACAGCAGTGGCAGTGTCTATGTCTCTGACACCGGCAACAACCGGGTGCAGAAGTTTGTTGTCAGCGGAGATATCGTTGTCTACAGCACCCAATGGGGAAGCCTGGGCAGTGCTACAAATCAGTTGAATGCACCAGGCCAGATACATGCCAACAGTGACGGTATGATTTATCTGGCAGATAAGGGGAATAACAGGATTCTGGTGTTCAGTAACACCGGCGTGTATAGCGCTACCCTGGGGGCGAATGGACAGGGGGATGGGCAGTTCAGCTGGCCAATGGGGGTTGCAAAGGACAGTAAAGGCTATGTCTATGTTGCTGATACTTCGAACGACCGGATTCAGCAACTGACAACAGCCGGATTGTTTATTAAACAGCTGGCAGTGGCAAGCAGCGCTGATGGAGCATTTCGTTCACCTGTTGGTATTGCCCGTGATGCTTCCGGCAATTTCTATGTTGCTGATACCGCCAACCACAGGATTCAGAAGTTCAGCAGCAGTGGTGACTTTGTGGCCAGCTGGGGCAGTTTTGGCAGTGGAGATCTTCAGTTCAGTTTTCCCAATGCTGTTGCTATTGATGCTTCCGGCCATATCTTTGTGGCTGATACCCTGAACCACCGGATCCAGAAGCTGAACAGCAACGGCGTGTTTGTTGCCACTTGGGGCAGCTACGGAAGCAGTGGAACAGCCAAATTTGATCGTCCTTCCGGTATTGCCGTGGATAGTCAGGGCTTTGTCTATGTGACAGACCTTAACAACAAGCGGGTGCAGAAATTTACCAATGCTGGAGGGTATGATACTGAATGGGGCGGGGCAGGCTCTGGTGACGGAAAGTTTAATGCTCCACGGGGGATTGCGATTGACAGCAGTGATGCGGTCTATGTGGCAGATTCCGGCAATAACCGGATTCAGAAATTTACCAACACTGGAGGCTTTGTTGCTGCCTGGGCTGGCTTGGTGTACAACCCGCACAGTGTTGCGGTTGGTGCAGACGGTAGCGTCTATGCCTCTGGACCTTCCACCAACAGCATCGTGAAAATTACCAGTAGCGGTCAGTTGAGCACAAGCTGGGGCTCATTGGGTAGTGGCAACGGCCAGCTCAATAATCCGGGCGGTGTTATGGTGGACAACAGCAACAACCTCTATGTGGTTGATACGGATAATCATCGCATCCAGCGTTTTGCCCCGGTTCTGGTGCCCGGTGCGCCGACCATCGGCACGGCAACCGCCGGTAACGGGGAGGCTATCGTCAGTTTTGAAGCACCTGCAAATAACGGTGGTAATGTCATAACCTACTACACGGTGACCTCCAACCCCGGCAACATAACTGCTTCAGACAGCGTCAGTCCAATCACGGTTACCGGACTGACTAACGGCACCGCCTATACCTTTACCGTGACGGCAACCAATGTGGCAGGCAGTGGTCAGGCATCGGCAGCCTCAAACAGCGTAACCCCTCTGCAGCCGACAGTTACCCTGGCGGTCTCACTACCGGCTGTTGTGGGGAATGCGGGCAGCGGCAGCGTGACCAGCAATCCGTCCGGCATTGCTTGCCAAAGTGGTTCTTCTGCCGGCTGTAGCGCTTCCTTTGCACAAGACAGCAGTGTGGAATTAACGGCCTCGCCGAATGGCATTTCTCTCTTTGGCTCCTGGACAGGTTGTGCCTCTGTTAACCAGAATATCTGTACAGTTGAGGCAGATGCAAACAAAACGGTTTCAGCCCTGTTTTTACTTTCGCCCAAGGCAAAGATCGGCGTTAATACGTTCAGCAGTTTTGATGCCGCCTACGATGGGGCAGGAGATAATGCGGTTGTACAGTTGCTTGAAGATGCCCTGCCGTTCAATCGTACCATCAATAAGCCGCTGACGCTGCAGGGGGGGCATCTTGCCGGTTTAGATAACCGTGGCAACGGGTTTACCACCCTTGAAGGGACGTCGTTAATTATCGGCAGCGGTAAGCTGGTTGCTGACCGGATTGTCATTAAAGGGGCTTCAACTGTTATTTTAGAGTGATTTTGAGGTTCTGCTTTTCTGGAAGACTGGCAGATACGTCTGTTTTCCGGTTTGTAAGCGGCTGTCGGTCCTGTTGGGCTGGCAGCCGTTTTGTGCGTTTAAGGGGCGCTGTAACTGTCTGTTCGTGTCTGATGAGAGCAAATATCTGTTTCGTTGCTATTGAAAAAAAACTGCATTATTCTCTTTTGCCATGGTATCCAGCATAGCCAAAATATCCCGGCCGCATCTTCCCAAGGTCTATCTCCGGGAACGTCTTTTTGCGCATCTGGACTCTGTTGCGGAAAAGCCGCTTGTCTGGTTGACGGCTCCTGGCGGATCGGGCAAGACCACATTGGTCACCAGTTGGCTTGACAGCCGCAAACGCCCTTCTCTGTGGTTTCAGGCTGATGAAGGGGATACGGACCTTGCAGCGTTTTTCTATTACCTTGGTGAAGCAGCTAAACCATTTGCCCCTCGCCAGAAAAAGATCCTGCCTCTTCTTACCCCGGAATATCTTCAGGGGGTCGCCGTTTTTGCCCGGCGCTACTTTGAAAAGCTGTTTAGTCTGCTTCCCCCTGCTTCTGTTGTTGTGTTTGATAATTATCAAGATGTACCTGATGGTTCCGGTTTTCATGAGATGATGGCTCATGCACTGGAGTCCATTCCCGCTGGCAGCCAGGTTATCATCATCAGCCGCTGTGAACCCCATCCCCAACTCTCCCGCTTTGTGGCAAATAATCGTCTGCATCTGATAACTTGGGAGGACGTCCGCTTTACCCTGCCTGAATCCCGTGAATTTCTCTGTGGTCATGGTGGCGAGCCGATTTCTGACAATGCTCTGGAGCTGTTCCATACAAAAAGTGAAGGTTGGGCAGCAGGGCTGGTGTTACTGACAGCACGGTCAAGGTTTGCCAATGATGCCGCAGCACCTGAACTCATCCTGACCCCACGGGAGGTGTTTGATTATTTTGCCCATGAGATCTTCATCAAGACTGATCAGTCGGTACAGGAAGTGCTGTTGCAGACCGCCTTCCTACGCAAGGTTGACCCTGGGCTTGCAGAGGCGTTAACCGGCATCGGTGGTGTTAATCAGATGCTTGAAACCCTGCGGCGTAACAACTTTTTTACCCAGAAATATGATCAGGACTATCAGTATCATCCTCTGTTCCACGAGTTTTTGCAGACCCTGGCAAAGGAACGGTTTTCTCAGGCCAAGATCACTGCCATCCGTCATAAGGCAGCTTTGCTTTTGGCAGAGGCAGGCCAGGTTGAAGAGGCAGCTGAGTTGTATCTTGATGCAGGGGACTGGGAAGCGGTCAGCGCCCTGATTGTTGCCAAGGCACCGGATCTGGTGGCCCAGGGTAGAAGAAAGACCTTGGCCGGTTGGATGGAGAAGTTGCCGGAAGGTTATGCGGAGGCAACTCCGTGGCTGTTGTACTGGAAAGGGATCAGCCGGATGCACCTTGATCCCTATCATGCGCGCAACTGTCTGGTGAAAGCTTTTGAGCAGTTTAAGCAGCAGGATGATCAGGCGGGGATGTTAAACGCCTGGGCGGTTATTTCAGACTCGCTCATGTATGGCTGGGGAGAACAGCGGGAACCCTGGATCAGGGCCTTTGATGAAATCCTGGCGGCTCACCCGGTCTTTCCTTCCCGTGAACTTGAGGTGCGGTGCACGGTCAGCATGTTTAATATGCTGATGCTCTGGACCACCCTGCGGGAGGACCTGCCGGTTTGGGAGGCCAAGGCAACCGCCATCGCTGCACAGTGTCAGCATCCACTGCTGTACATGCAGGTAAATCATGCGTTGATGATCTACCACCTCTGGCTTGGCAGCTTCAATAAGGCCGGCACGATATTGCGGGCGTTACGCAGGCCGGATAGTGCCCCGGATGATGAACCGCTGGCCCACCTGCTCTGGTATGATTGTCACGCCATGTATGCCTGGGTATTGGCTGACCATGAGGTCTGCTTTGAAGCGGTTCGTAACGGGCTTGCCCTGTCGGCGCGGACCGGTGTGCATGTTATGGATCCCTACCTCAACAAATACGGTATCAGTGCTGCGGTTTCCCTGGGGTTTCCCGGGTTTGCCCGTGAGCTGATTGACACCTATGCAACACGTCCGCGCCTGAACACCATGAGCAGATCGTTTTATTACTACCTTTCATCATTAACTGCCTGGGGTGAAGGGGATGCCCGGCGCGCCATTGAAGATGCAAGGCAGACCCTTGACTTGCTGAAAGACCTGGATTCCAGGGTTGGCGCCTATTGTACCTGCGTACTGCTTGCGGTGGCCTGCTATGATCAGGGAGACCATGAAGAGGCTGCGTACCATCTGAACAAGAGTCTTGAGAGGTGCATTGAGGGGAGCTATCTCCAGTTTATTACCCTCTTCTTCATGGGACGTGCCGCCCTTGATGCCGGTGATGAACAGGAGGCTGCTCGGCTGCTCAGAATCTCTCTGGCCGTTGGCGTTCGCCAGGGGTTCATGAACTTTGCCTACTGGCACAATCCCACTATGGCTCGATTGTGCGCTTTTGCGCTAGAGCAGGGGATTGAGACCGACTATGTACGTAAGCTTATCCTGCTCCATCGTATGCAGCCATCGGGTCGTGCTCTGGATTGCCCGGACTGGCCCTGGCCGGTTAAAATTTATACCCTGGGACGCTTTGAACTGCTGGTGAACGGTGTGCTGGTCGGAAAGCCGGATTCTGCAGTGGCATCCAAACCGCTGCTACTGCTCAAAGCCGTGATTGCACAGGGGGGAGTCGATGTACCCCAGGAAATGATGGCTGATCTGCTCTGGCCTGAGGCGGATGGCGATCAGGCCCGGCGTTCTTTTGATACCACCCTGCACCGGTTGCGTAAGATGCTGGGGCATGAGCAGGCCCTGACTATCCGTAATGGCAGACTTAATCTTGACCCAACGCTGGTCTGGCTTGATGTGCGGGCTTTTGATTCCTGTTTTAACCAACTCTCTCCGGTTGTCGAAGAATCCATCAAGCCGGAACAGGTATCTCTGTATGAAAGGGCGCTGGCACTCTACAAAGGGAGCTTTTTGCCTGTGGACAGGACTGAAGGCTGGTCTCTTGATTGCCGTGAGCGTTTGCGTGGGCGTTTTGTGCGATTGGTTGTGGCTTTGGGTTGTTTCTGGGAACAGCATAAAAAGTATGAACGGGCCTTGGAATGTTATCGTCTCAGCCTTGAGGCTGATGCCTCTTCAGAAGAGTTGTGCCGCCACCTGATGTCCTGCCTTATGTTGCTTGACCGGCATGCTGAGGCATTGGTTGTTTTTGAACAGTGTCGCCGGAATCTTCTTGCCGTTCTGGGGGTTGAACCCTCACCTGCCACTCTTGCCCTGGTTACTGCCATTCGCGCTGTTTGTCGCTGATCGGTCTTCTCTCTTCCTGCTGCATGTCGTTTCGGTTCCCATCGGCCCTGTTTAGGGCTGTGTAAGAAATTTGTAAGGCCTTTACAGGTATGCTCGCCTCCAAATCAGGAGGTGCCAGAGAATGAAATTGTCAGACGTTAATTTGGATCAGGCGGTTGAGATAGCCCCGAATACCTATTGGGTCGGTTCCGGCGTAAACTCGTTTTTAAACAGAAACAGCTATTTGCGGATTTATCAGGGAAACGGCTCTGTTGCCAATATGTTGATCGATCCCGGTCCTACCAGCGATTTTGATGATCTGGTGGCAAAAGTTACACCATTATTGGGGGATATCGCCAAGGTCAATCTGATCTACATCAATCATCAGGATCCTGATGTTGTCGGCAATGTCCCGTTTTTGACAAAGCTCAACCCCAAAACCACGCTGCTTGCCACAGAGGATACCTGGCGGTTGGTCAGTCTGGCAAACCTCCCTTCCACTACCTTTCGGGCTATTGAACGTTTCAGGGATCTGAAAACCGCCTTTAATACCGACCCTTCCCACCGGATTCAATTTATTCCCACCCCCTTCTGTCATTTTCGTGGTGCCTGCATGCTCTATGACCTGGAAACCCGCGTGCTGTTTACCGGTGACTTTCTGGGTGGCATTGCTGCAGTCGGTCTGGAAGCTACCCCGTCAAACTGGGCCGGCATTAAAGCGTTTCATCAACTGTATATGCCCAGTAACGATGCTATTCGGCTGGCGGTGCAGCGGATCAGAAAACTTGATCCACCGCCGTTGGTGCTGGCACCGCAACATGGCGGAATCATAACCGGAGATCTTATTCCAGAGTTTCTTGACCAGATGGAAAACCTGCAGGTGGGCCTGGATATCATTGTCTCCCTTGATGAACAGCTGCCGCTGCTTATCCAATCCCTAAATGAGATCATTGCCGCCTTTAAAGAGCTTTGCGGTGAAGAACGTACGAGCCAGTCCTTACGCTATTTTCATCCTGACGGCAGCTACCCGGCCCTGTTCAGCATGACTGCGACAGGCCTTGTGACAGATATCAAAGGAGAGCCGGTTGAGGTGGTTGAAGCGTTAATCCGGGTGTTTTTCAGGCTGATTACTGAAGAACAACAGAACGCAATGAAGGCACGAATCGTTAGAATCCTGCTTGATCATAACCTGCCGCCATTTGATCTGCTGCTGGCTCAGGAGTCCTATGAACCAGTCCCGTTGCGTGTTTGATGTTGGTTTTAATAAAGGAGATCAAGTATGAAACGACACCTTGTAACGCTAGCCATGCTGTATCTGCTGTTTCTTACGGTTCTTACGAGCCCTCAACCGGCAGAAGCGCTGGTAACCACTGCCACCCCCTGGATGGGCACCTATCCGGTTGGCCAGCAGGTCAGTTTAAGCTGCAGTGGTGGCTGTGATGGCACTTACTATTGCCTGGGGGAGGGCTGTACCAACTATACCGCCTATACCGGTCCGATTACCCTGACTGAATCAACGGTGCTACGGTTTTATTCCGTGAGTATTTTTGCTCCTGAAAATGTTCACAACTATCGCTATATCCTGGATCCGACACTGGCCTACCGTTTTGAACAGCTCTGGCCCAAACCGGAGCAGCCGCAGTATTTTAATGGATCCCGAGGCGTGGCTGCGGATAGCAGTGGTAATGTTTATGTGGCAGATACTACAAACAACAGGATTCAAAAATTTAACAGTGCCGGTGCCTTTATTACGGCGTGGGGTAGTTTAGGCTCTGGGACAGGGCAGTTTGCATCCCCGTCTGGCGTTGCTGTTGATACAAGCGGGAATGTCTATGTGGTTGATCTAGGTAATAACCGGATCCAGAAGTTCAGCAGCGAAGGTGTATTTATTACTGCCTGGGGGACGCAGGGCAGCGCTGATGGTCAGTTTAACTATCCCTATGGGGCTGCTCTGGACAGCAGCAATAATCTCTATGTGGTTGATACCAATAATCACCGTATCCAGAAATTCAGCAGTGCTGGTGTCTTTGTTGCAAAGTGGGGCAGCCAGGGTAGTGGCAATGGCCAGTTTAATGCTCCCGGTGCTGTTGCCGTTGACAGCAGCAATGCTATCTATGTGGCTGACAGCTATAATCACCGGGTCCAGAAGTTCAACAGCAGTGGTGCCTACCAGAGTCAGTGGGGAAACAACGGCAGTGGAGACGGCCAGTTCAAGTATCCCCAGGGGATTACCATAGACAATACCTATAATGTCTATGTGTCTGACCGTGGAAATAACCGAATCCAGCAATTCACCAGTAGCGGTGGCTTCATCACTCAATGGGGAAGTTATGGTATTACCGACGGAACCTTTATCCAGCCTTGGGGCGTTGCCAGTGACAAGAGCGGAAACATCTATGTGGCTGATTCTAATAACAGCCGTATTCAAAAGTTTTACAATGGGTCATTCACGGCCAGTTGGGGCTCTTTGGGCAGTGCAGACGGGCAGCTCTATAACCCCCTTGGTGTTACCAGGGATAGTAGTAATAATCTTTATGTGGTTGATAACGTCAATCGCCGTATCCAGAAGTTTACCAGCAGTGGCGCCTTTGTTTCCAAATGGGGGGGATCAGGCAGCGGTGATGGGCAATTCGTCAATCCAGCCGGTATTGCAACGGACAGCAGTGGCAATTTCTATGTAACGGACCAGTACCTCAATCGTATTCAGAAATTCAGCAGTGCCGGTGTCTATGCAGCCCAGTGGGGAACAAGTGGTAGCGGCAATGGGCAGTTTAATCAACCCTATGGTGTTGCTACAGACAGCAGCGGAAATGTCTATGTGACAGACACCTATAACCACCGGGTTCAGAAGTTCAGCAGTGACGGCTCATTTCCGAAGGCCTGGGGAGCCCAGGGTAGTGGCCAGGGACAGTTCAGCTACCCCAAGGGGATTGCTGTGAGCGGCAGTAATATCTATGTGGTGGATGCTGGTAATAGCCGGGTCCAGAAATTTGATCAAAACGGTGGCTATGTCGCCGCATGGGGATATCCCGTCGTACCAATTAATGCACCTTTTGATATCGCCGTTGATGCCGCTGGCAACATCTATGTCTCTTGTTCAGGGCCTGACAGTATTGTTAAGCTTAATAGTAGTGGTGAGTTGCTGACAAAATGGGGAAAGCAAGGCAGTGGCAATGGTGAGTTTGTTAACCCCAGCGGTATTGTGGTTGCTACCGATGGTAATGTCTTTGTTGCTGATCAATCTAATAACCGGATTCAGAAATTCAATCCTTTGGCCCTGCCAGGTGCGCCAACAATAGGATCAGCTGTTGCCGGTGATGCCCGGGCCACGGTCAGTTTTACGCCGCCTGCCAGTACCGGCGGTAATGCTATTATTACCTATACCGTTACCTCAACCCCCGGCAACAAGACCGGCAGTGGCACTGCCAGCCCGGTTGTTGTGACCGGCCTGACCAATGGCACTGCCTACACCTTTAGCGTTACTGCCACCAACGGGGTGGGTGTTGGTCCGGCTTCTGCAGCCTCCAACAGTGTCACTCCCATGCTCACTCAATACCTTGGCGTTTGTATTCCTACTGGTAACGGCACCTCAACCGGTACGGTCACCAGTAATCCTGTTGGTCTGACCTGTAATGTCGGCTGTTGTGATGTCGGATTCAATTACGGTACCAGTGTTACCCTGACTGCTACACCCAGCGCCGGTGGTTACCTGGCCAGCTGGGGCGGCGATTGTGGCGGCACCGGCCCCTGCACGGTTGTGATGACGTCTCAGAAATACGTTGCCGCCAATTTTACGCAACTGGATTACAGCCGGATTGATGGTAATCCCTACGGTACCCTGAATATCGCCTATGCTGCAGCAACTGACCAGAAGGTGATCCAGGTGCGGGATCTGACCTTTACGGAAGATCTGACGCTGGACAAGAATATTGCCATTACCCTGGAGGGGGGCTACGGTACCTGGTTTGACAGCCGCGGCGGCTACACCACCCTGGATGGAAAGTTGACTATTGCCCAAGGGAGTCTGGTGGTGGATATGCTGGTTATTAAGTGATATAAAACCAGTAATCCTGTCTCTGCTCAAAGCCTCTGCCTATCCGTCAGGGGCTTTTTGTTTCGTCCATGCGTTGCAGATGAAAGGCTTGACCTGTCTGCCAATATACGGATAATGACTGCTTCATCCCAGTTGAGAGGTCTGCCATGCTTTTAATGATCGATAATTATGATTCCTTTACCTTCAACATCGTCCAGTACCTGGCCCAGTTGGGTGAGGAGGTGAAGGTGGTGCGCAACGATGAAATCAGCGTTGCGGATATTGCGGCCCTGCGGCCTGACCGGATTGTGGTCTCGCCCGGCCCATGCTCGCCGGAGGAGGCGGGCATCTCAGTGGCTGCCATTAAAGAGTATGCCGGTAAGATCCCGCTCTTGGGGGTCTGTCTGGGGCATCAATCAATTGGTGCTGCCTTTGGCGGCAAGGTGGTGCGCAGCGTCTCCCTGATGCACGGCAAGACCTCACCGATTCACCATGATGGTAAAGAACTGTTTGCCGGGCTGCCCAACCCGTTCAATGCCACCCGCTACCATTCGCTGGTGGTGGAGCGTGCCAGCCTGCCGGATTGCCTTGAGGTGACCGCCTGGGTGGATAACGGTGAGATTATGGGGCTGCGTCACAAAGAACTGCCGGTCTGGGGGGTGCAGTTCCACCCGGAATCGATCCTGACCGAAGGCGGCATGGAGCTGCTGGATAACTTCATTAAACTGTCCAAACAGCTTCCGGTGCAGTTATGAGCAGCCAGCAGCGCTGCGATTTCCTGATCATCGGGGCCGGGATCATTGGTCTGGCCATGGCCCGTGAGTTGAAGTCCCGTCTGCCTGCTGCCGATATCCTGGTGATTGAGAAGGAAGCAGATGTGGCCTACCACGGTAGTGGTCGCAACAGCGGTGTGCTGCATGCCGGGTTCTACTATTCGGCTGATTCATTGAAGGCCCGTTTTACCCGTGATGGTAACCGGATGATGACAGAGTATGTCAAGGATCGCGGTCTGGCCATCAACCCGTGCCACAAGGTGGTGGTGGCCTCGGATGAGAACGAGATTGAAGGGGTGCAGGAGCTACAGCGTCGCGGTGAGCGGAACGGCGTGGATGTGCGGATCATTGATGAGCAGGAGCTGGCAGAGATCGATCCCAATGCCAAGACCACCGGGATCGCGCTCTATTCTCCCACCACTGCCACGGTTGATCCGTCCCAGGTTTGTCATGCCCTGAAAGAGGATCTTGAAGTAGCTGGTGTCCGTTTTCTGTTTGGTCAGGGGTATTACCGTCGTGAAGGTAGAAACGCTGTGGTGACCACCGGTGGCATGGTGTTGGAGGCTGGGCTGACCATAAACGCGGCAGGCCTGTATGCCGATACGGTTGCCCGTGATTACGGCTTTTCCAAGAACTACACCATCATCCCGTTTAAGGGGATCTACCTGAAATACACCGGCACGGACAAGCCGATCCGCACCAATATCTATCCGGTGCCCAACCTGAAAAATCCGTTTCTGGGGGTGCATTATACGGTAACGGTGGATGGCACAATCAAGATCGGACCAACCGCCATCCCGGCCTTCTGGCGCCAGAATTATGTTGGGCTGGAGAACTTCAGTCTTGGTGAGCTGTTTGAGATCATCGGCTGGGAATCGCGCCTGTTTCTGGGGGATAACTTTGGTTTCCGCTCTCTGGCGCTGTCTGAGCTAAAGAAGTATGACCGCAGCTACTTTACCGGTCTGGCGGTCAAGATGGTCAAGCAGATTGATACCCGTGGTTTCAACCAATGGAGCAAGCCGGGCATCCGGGCCCAGTTGCTGAACACCACCACCAAAGAGCTGGTGCAGGACTTTGTGGTGGAGGGTGACAGCCGCAGCGTGCATCTGCTGAATGCGGTTTCACCGGCCTTTACCTGCAGTTTTCCCTTTGCCGCCTGGGTGGTGGATCACTATATCCTGAAGCAGTAGGGGTCTTTGCTGGTTAGCGGATCATGGCCAAAGCTGGCGGTTACGGCCAGGCAGCCTCCGCAGACCGGTTTCAGTTTACAACCGCTGCAGGCGGTTGAACCTTCCCGGTAGCGCTCTGCGGTTGCTGAACTATAGACCTCTTCAAGGCTTTGGCTGAGGATGTTACCGATGGGAGAAGGAAATTTGCGGCATGCATGCACCTCGCCATCGGAGAGGATGGCCACGAAGTTGAAGGCGGCACCACACCCGAATCCGGCACAGCCGCCGAACAATGGTTCGTCCCGGTCATCATAGATTGCGTTAAGCAGACTGTCTTTCAGTGCCAGTACCGGATGGGTCGGCATGGCTGCCACATACTGCTCAAGAAATGCCTTGTATTCCTCACGGGTGGGCAGGGCCAGCTGTGCTCCTTCGCCAAACAGGGCCAGGCGGTTGAAGGTTAGTCCGCCGGTAATTCCTTCCAGGACTTCAGCCAACGGGATGACCTGATCAAGATTGTTTCTGGTCAGGGTCAGCATCACCATGTTGGGCACCCCCAGCTCAGTCAACATTTCAAGAAATGCAATCGTCCGTTTGAAGTTACCTTCCCCCCGGATGCTGTCGTTATGCTCTTCAAGCCCTTCAAGACTGACCTGATAGTAGACCGGACGCTGGATCGCCATAAGCTGCTCAATGTTGCTGCGTTCGGTGGCGTTCCCGAGGATGGCGATCATCAGGCCATGGTCAGCTGCCGCCTGATAGATCCGGAAAAAATCCGGATGCAGGAGTGGGTTGCCGCCGCTGAACGAAACCTGGGGCCGTACAAAGCGGCTCCAGCAGAAATCACGCAGTTCCTGCATCAGGGTGACGGCGCGGTCAAACGGGAAGGCTGCCCGCTGGCTGCGGTCATAACAATGCTTGCAGGATAGGTCGCAACTCTGGGTCAGATGCCACTGCAGGGTGAAGACCTCAGCCGCAACGAAACGTTTGTCAACCGCCTGTGATGCAATCGCCAGAGTACGGCGCAGACGTGACACCGGTGCCAGCAAGACCCCTTTGCGCACCGCATCCCACAGCACGGCATCGAACAGTGCAATTGGCTGATCTGCCTGCCGCGCCGCCTCCTCCGGGGTGATCCCTTCGGTCACCATCTTCAATGCCAGCAGGTGGTCCGGCAGGGCTGTTTCAAATCGCAGATTCCTGTTTGTTGGATCAGACCAGATCAGCACCAGCTCTTCACCCGGCTCAACCCGTTCCATATCCTGCTTTTTGGCAAAGGTCAGCAGGGTCAGCAGGTGTGTCCAGGGAACCGGCAGCAGTTGTAGTGAAGGGTTGATGGTCAGGGTCTGCAGCTCTTCAGGCTGGGATAGCGGAATATTCATGGCCCGGTGACAGCCCAGCTCCAGTCGGGCCAGGTCCGGCAGCCATTCCGGGTGGGTCAGGCCGGCCACCTTTTCCAGTTGGGCAGGTACGGTCTCAGGATCAAGCTCCTGCAAGGATTTGCCGATCAGACGATTCCAGGCATCCTGTCCCAGCAGTTTTCGAGTCGTAGGGAAAATGGCGGGCCTCCAGAAAACAGGTGATTGCTCTAAACAACGGGCGACAGAGATGAGTATACCCTGCCGCCCGGTCTGCTACTACAGTGATTTTTTACTTGGCGCTCCCGGCGCCGGTTGAGCCACCTCAACCACTTGAACCTCAACCACTGCCGCCCGGCTTTGGTGCCGGTTTTTCTGCAGGCTTGTTCTTTGCAGGCTTTTTGTCATCCGGGGTCTGCTTGCCATCTTTGTCTTTGGGGGTCTCGGCGCTCCCGGCACCGCTTTTACCGCCTCAGCCACTTGTGCCGGCTTCCTTCTTCGGGGTGCTCCCGGCACCCTCCTTACCGCCTCAACCACTCGCGCCCTGGGCGTTGAACGGAACTACCGCCATGCCTGCAACGAGGCTGGCGATGCCCATTCCTGCCAGGATGGACTTCAACCGGTCCTTCTCCATAGCAAACCTCCTGCGTGGATTTTCTGACGGTATGTAGACCGCCTGAAAATGATTTTAGCAATAGTATCCCGCTTGTCAAATCGTCTTGACCAATTTACTGCTTGGGAGGTGTAGCAGGCTTTGCTGCGCCGCCGCATCCGGATGCTCCACCGCAGCCGCTGGCCCCTTTGGGCGGGGTTGGTTGCTCAGATTGTGGCTTCTTCATGGCTCCGCCGCAGCCACTTGCACCATTGTTTTCATGTTTTGCGCATTTGGGGCATTTTTTCATGCCGCCGCAGCCGCTGGGGCCCGACTCTGTAGTCGGCTTTCCGTTTTCTTTAGGAGTTGCCGGTGCTGTTTCGGCAGCTGAAACTGATGCCATACCGGCAATGAGCGTGGTGATACTGAGACCGGCCAACAGGTTGCGCATGGAGTGATGCTGCATGGTAAAATCCTTTCTTTGTTGTTCTGACAGATGCCGTGACATGTAATTACTAGCTTAATGGTCAAGATAGCAATTTGCAGATTGATTGGTCAATGGTAATTGAAGGTTTTCAGTAAACCACCGGCTCTGCCGGTGAGACTTGAAAAGGCTCTGCCGTTCCAGCGATAGTTCCTCCTGAGGAAAGCCCCTAAAGGCAATCAACAGGAGGAACTGCCATGCGAGAGTGGCAAAGTTTAGCCCATGTAAAATGGGAGTGCAAATATCATGTTGTGATCGTGCCGAAATACCGTAAGAAGGTTCTTTACGGCAGGCTTCGAGGAGAAGTTGGCAAAATCATCCGTCAGTTATGTCGGCAGAAGGAAGTTGAACTTATCGAGGGTCATGCCATGCCTGACCACATCCATCTGGTGTTGAGTATTCCACCGA
>NZ_FUWR01000024.1 GCF_900167465.1 Trichlorobacter thiogenes
TTCCAGTTCTTCTGGCGCTATGCCACTGCGGGCTGGGCTGCCAGATTTCTGGATGCTTGGTGCAAAAGAACCATGAGGTCACGCATCATCCCGATGAAGAAGATTGCCAAGATGCTGCGCTCGCATCGGGAGCTGTTACTCAACTGGTTTCGGACCAAAGGGCAGGTTGCCTTGGGGGCCGTAGAAGGATTCAACAACAAGGCTAAAGTGACGTCACGTAAAGCATACGGTTTCAGAAACTTTGAAGTGATGAAAATCGCCTTGTATCATACACTTGGCAACCTGCCAGAACCTGAGGCTACCCACAGATTCTGCTGAAGAGCCAAACATGACATCACTGATCTGGTGATGTTGCTCTACCATCAGCCTGAAGTGATTAAGAAATTCTTCCGGGACGGTTCCGATTTCGGGGTCAAGATCACCTATGTTACCCCGATTGAGGATATGGGCACTGCCGGAGCGGTCAAGGCGGCAGAGAAGTATCTGGATGAGCGTTTTCTGGTCATCTCCGGCGATCTGCTGACCGACTTCAACCTGAAAAAGGTGCTGGATTTCCATGCCGACAACAAGGCGATGGCCACCATCACCCTCACCTCGGTCAAAGACCCGCTGCAGTTTGGTGTGGTGATCACTGACAAGGAAAAGCGGATCACCCAGTTTCTGGAGAAACCGGGCTGGGGCGAGGTGATCTCCGACACCATCAACACCGGCATTTATGTGCTGGAGCCAGAGATCTTCAACTACATCCCCAAGGGAGAAAACTTCGACTTTTCCCAAGACCTGTTCCCGTTAATGCTGCAGAACAGTGACCCACTGTTTGGCTTCTCTGCCAAAGGCTACTGGCGCGACATCGGCAACACCGACTCCTACCGTGAGGCGTACCACGACATCTTCAAAGGCAAGGTTAACCTGAAGATTGACGAGGAAAAACAGGATTTTGTAGGCAAGGACCTGCGGGTCGGGGCTGATGTAACCCTTGAGGATGCCTCTGGCCTGTCTGGCACCGTGGTAATCGGCGACAACTCCCAGATTCGTGGCGAGGTCCAGATCAAGGATTCCGTGATTGGCCGTAACTGCACCATTGAAGCTGGAGTAAAGCTCAACCGTTGTGTGCTGTGGGACAATGCCTATGTCAAAAAAGGGGCAAAGGTTACCGACAGCGTGATCTGCGCCAATGTGCGGGTGGGGCAGAATGCGGTGCTGGATGAAGGGGTGATCGTGGCTGACGACACCTCCATCGGCGATGATGTCAAGATCAAGGCCGATGTCAAGATCTGGCCACGCAAGATGATTGAGGCAGGCTCCACCGTAACGGCCAACCTGATCTGGGGTGAAAAATGGAAGAAATCACTCTTTGAAGGGGCGATCATCAAGGGACTCTCCAACGTGGAGCTGACCCCTGAGTTTGTGGCCAAGCTGGGCTGCGCCTATGGCACCACCCTGCCCAAAGGCAGCTATGTGCTGGGCGGCAGGGATGCCAACCGTTCTTCTCGCATGCTGAAACGCTGCTTTGTGGGTGGTCTGCTGTCAGCCGGGGTCAATGTGCGGGACATGACCATGACCTCGCTGCCGTTGATCCGTTACAAGCTGAAAACCTTTGGCGAGGTGGGCGGCTTTCACTTCCGCCAATCCAGCGAAGATCCAGCTTCAATGGAGATCATCTTCCTGGATGGTGATGGCCTGGATTTTTCCAGTAACATGGCCAAGAACCTGGAGCGGATCTTCTTTAAAGAGAACTTCCGGCGTGCCCACCACACTGAGCCGGGGGCCTTGATTGATATCCCCCAGGCGATTGACTTTTATCGTGAAGGCTATCTGCGGGCTTTAAATGTGGAAGTCTGCCGCAAGGCTGCCTGGACCGTGGTGGTGGACTTCAACTATTCACCGGCCAGCCAGGTGCTGCCGATGCTGCTGAATGAGCTGGGCTGCAACGTGATCGCCCTGAACGCCTATGTGGATGATGGCCGTGGCGGCTGCGTGCCCAAGCCGAAACAGGAAGGGCTACGACAGCTTTCAGCCATTGTCAGCTCTCTGGGTGCCCAGGCCGGTTTCTGGCTTGAACCTGCGGTTGAGTCGATTACCCTGCTGGATGAAACCGGTACCATCTACGACGGGATTCAACTGCTGACCCTGGTGATTGCACTCCAGCTCAAGACCGATCAGCGGGGTACCATTGCAGTACCGGTACAGGCACCGTCAACCATCGAACAGATGGCACTCAAGAAAAAATGTGGCGTCACCCGCACCAAGAGTAGTGACCGGGCCATGCTGGAGGCGGCTTCCTCATCTGAGGTGATCCTGGCTGCATCCCCTGATGGCCGTTTTGCCTTCCCCCGCTTTCAGGCAGCCTTTGACGGCATGTATGCCATTGCCAAACTGGTGGAGCTGGGGATTACCGTTGGTCTGCCGTTTTCACGAGTGCTTGAAGAAGCTCCCAAACGAGCATTCCTGCAGGCCAGCCTTCCCTGCGCCTTTGAGATGAAGGGGGGGATCATGCGCAAGATGAGTGAGGATTCCCTCGAGCAGGAAGCCTCATTCATCGACGGCATCAAGGTACAGTTTGACAATGACTGGGCACTGGTGCTGCCGGATCAGTACAGCTCCTTTGTGCATATTTTTGCCGAGGCCAAGGATGAGAAGACCGCTGGCAAGTTGTTGGATGACTATCGCAAAAAAGTAGAGAAGTGGAAGAAAGAGCTGGAATAGCCGACCATGACCAGACCGATTGACGTCATATTCCTCTGGCATATGCACCAGCCGTACTACAAGGACCCGGTCAAGGGGGAGTACGCCCTGCCCTGGACCTACCTGCATGCCATCAAGGACTACTATGACATGCCGGCCATTGTGGAGGATACACCAGGGGCGCGGGCGGTGTTTAATATTGTGCCGTCGCTGGTGGAACAGTTGCTGGACTACGCCGCCGGTACGGCGGTAGACCCGTTCCTGATCAAGGGCCAGATGAATCCGGCAGATATGTCGGAAGAAGACCGGATCTTCCTGCTGGAGAATTTCTTTTCTGCCAACCGGCAGCGGATGATCGAGCCGCACCGTCGCTACCTTGAACTGCTCTACATGGCAGGTGAAGGCAAGCCCGGTGCGGTACGGGAGCGGGTCAGGCATTTTAGCCATCAGGATCTGCAGGACCTGCAGGTCTGCTTCTTTCTGGCCTGGACCGGCGAGGCAGCCCGCCGTCGTTTTCCTGCCTTTCAGCAGCTGCTGGCCAAGGGGCAGGGCTACACGGCAGAGGACCGGGCCCTGTTGTTTGCTACCCAGCGCAAGCTGCTGAACGAGATTGTGCCGCTCTACAAACGGCTGCATACATCAGGACAGATCGAACTGTCCGTAACTCCCTACTTTCACCCGATCCTGCCACTGCTATGTGATACCCAACTGGCACGGGAGGCGATGCCCCGCGTAACCCTGCCCCAGGAGCGTTTCCGCCACCCCGAAGATGCCCGTGCCCATATCTGCCATGGCCTGCGCTATTTTCAGGAGATCTTCGGCATTACGCCACGGGGGATGTGGCCTTCGGAAGGCTCAGTCAGCGATGAGGTGCTGCAGCTGATTCGTGACTGCGGTCTGGAGTGGGTGGCAACCGATGAAGAGGTGCTGGCCCGTTCGCTGGATGGCGGCCTGGGTGAGCACCATGAACGGCTCTACCACCCCTGGCGTTTTAGCACTGCCAAGGGGGATCTGGGTATCTTCTTCCGCGATCATCAGCTTTCAGACCTGATCGGCTTTACCTACAGCCAGTGGGATGCCCGTCGGGCGGTGGTTGATTTTACCGGTCGCCTGCGTCAGATAAGCCGTCAGGTAGGTACGGACGGCAAGGTGATTCCGGTTATTCTGGACGGTGAAAATGCCTGGGAATTCTATCCTGACAATGCCTATGACTTCCTTTCCGGTATCTATGCTGCCGTTGCCGAGGCACCGGACCTGAATCTTACCACCTGCAGCGACGTACTGGAAAAATCCGGTTTTGATGGCCGCCTGCACCGGATCCATCCCGGCTCATGGATCAATGCCAATTACGGCATCTGGATCGGCCATCCCGAAGAGAACCTGGCCTGGGACCTGGTGGCAGGCGCCAGACGGGCAATTGTGGAACATCACCCCGAGGCAGCCCACCAGCTGGCAAGTGGTGGCATGGATGGTGATCAGGTGGCCCGCCTGCTCTGCACCTCGCTCTATGCCGCAGAAGGAAGCGACTGGTTCTGGTGGTTTGGTGATGATCACTTCTCGCCCCACAGTGACCGGTTTGACCGCCTGTTTCGGCAGCATCTCACCAACATCTACACCATGCTGGGGATCAGTCCTCCCCGGGAACTGCTGGAACCGATCAAGAAGAAGAGTCCGGCAGGCCTGGTGCGTGAACCAGCTGGCTTCATTGAGCCGGATATCAATGGCCGGGTGGGGGATTACTTTGAATGGCTGGCTGCCGGCCTGTTTGACCTGACCCGCCAGGGCTCTGCCATGCACTCGTCTGATCGCCTACTGCAAGGGTTCTACTGGGGCTATAACCGCGATTCGCTGTTCTTTAGAATTGACGGCATTCAGGAGCTTTCCCGGCTATTGAAAGAGAATGATATTCTGGCACTACAGCTGATTGCAGACCGTGAGTATCGCCTGCCGATGCAGCGCAGCATGGAAGAAGGGCTGTTGCTGGTCAGAGAACTTGGAAGCTGGACCCCCACCAACAGCTGCTGCCGCTGGGTCATTGACCGCACCTGCGAGGTTGCACTGCCACTGGAAGGGCTGAACCTGCTGCCAAAATCCAAGCTGTTTGTCAGCGTCACGCTGACCCGCAACAGTGAAGAGATCGGGCGCTGGCCATCTGATGCACCGTTGATGCTTAACTATGAAGGGCCGGACCTGGAAGCCAATGACTGGCTGATTTGAAACGATCTTTTTCCGCCCTGGCCCCGCCAATCTTCGGAATGGCTTGTGCGGCGTACTCTATGGTACGCCTCCGCGCCACTCCTTGATTAACGAGTCCATAACGAAAAAATCCTCGTTTCTATACAAAGAAGGGTATGTCTATGTCTGAATTGCGTTGGGATCCATTAAAACTGCATTGGGTGATTATTGCCACTGAACGGGGCCGCCGCCCGCGGGATTTTCAGGCAGAGCCGGAGCCGCTACCGATCACCTCCTGTCCGTTCTGCTATGGCAACGAAGACAAGACCCCGCCGGAGATCTTTGCCATCCGTCCCAGCGGTATGCCCAACACCCCCAATTGGAAGGTTCGGGTGATTCCCAACAAATATCCAGCCCTGCGGATTGAAGGTGAGTTGGAAAATCGTGGTCATGGGCCCTATGATGTGATGAACGGTATCGGCGCCCATGAGGTGATCATTGAGACACCGGACCACAACAAATCCATGGCAGACCTGACGCCAGCTGAACTGACTGATGTGCTGATTACCTGGCGGACACGTCTGCTTGATCTGCGACGGGATTTCCGTTTCCGTTACATGATCCTGTTCAAGAACCATGGCGCACGGGCCGGTGCCTCACTGGCCCATTCCCACAGCCAGTTGATTGCCGTGCCGATGTTACCGCCGGTGGCCACCACCGAACTGAAGGTCTGCCGCACCCACTATGCCAACAAGGAACGTTGCCTGTTCTGTGACCTGATAACCTTTGAGCTGGAACAAGGGGTTCGGGTGGTGCGGGAGTTTTCCAACTTTGTGACCCTGGCCCCCTATGCAGCCAGCTTCCCCTTTGAACTGCGCCTGTACCCCAAGCGACACAGCCATGACTTTGCCCTGATGCATGATGCCCAGCTGGCAGAGTTGGCCGTGGCCCTGAAGGATATGCTGATGCGGGTCAAGCTGGTACTGAAGGATGCCCCCTACAACTTTATCCTGCATACCTGTCCGCCAATGCACAAGCGCCCTGGTAAACCGGCCATGTGGACCTCGCTGGAGTATGACTACCACTGGCATATTGAACTGGTGCCACGCCTGACCTCCATTGCCGGTTTTGAGTGGGGCACCGGCTTCTTTATCAACCCCACCTCACCTGAAGATGCAGCTCAGTTCCTGAGAGAGGCAGAGGTGTAGTTGCCGCATCATCGCTCACTACATACAACTCTTGATCAACTTTACGCCAGCCGCTCTCAACAGCATCTGGCCAATGATCCGCTCTCTTTCTGTCACCGTTATCACGATCCGGCAGATCAAGAGGTTGCAGCCCTGATTGCAGCGGTGTTTGCCTATGGTTCGGTCAAGGTTATCAAAGGCAGCCTTTTCCGTATCTTCAGTAGTATGGGTGATTCTCCAACAGGGTTTGTCGATGATTTTGATCCCAAAAAACAGAGACAACTCTGCAGCGGCTTTAAACATCGTTTTAACAATGAAAATGATCTGGCAGCCCTGTTCTGGGCCATTCGGCTGATGCGGCAGCAGTGTGGCAGTATTGAAGGTTTCTTCAGCCAGTTTCACAAGGCCGATGCAGTGACCGTTGAGCAGGGCTTAAACGGTTTTTGTTCGGCAGTACTGGGGCTGGATTACCAGCCTGTGTTTGGCAAGTCAGGACTAACCCGGGAATCCAGTTTTCGCTTTCTGTTTCCAGCTCCAGCGGGTGGCAGTGCCTGCAAGCGACTCTGTATGTTTCTGCGCTGGGTGGTACGCCCGGCTGACGGGATAGACCTGGGGCTTTGGCACCAGGTGCATCCAGCTCAGCTGATTATTCCGGTGGATCGCCATATTGAGCGGATTGGCCGGATGCTGGGGCTTACCAGTAGACAGACACCGGATTGGCGCATGGCCACTGAAATTACGGCTGCACTCAGGCTGTTTGACCCGCAGGACCCGGTTAAATATGATTTTTCACTCTGCCATCTGGGCATTTCTGAAGGGTGCAACGGCACAAGGTCTGCCTGTTGCCAGACCTGCCCGGTTGCGCAGCACTGTTCAACAGTATAAGTAAATTGACACCAGCGGGTCATTCTGTTACACAATACGTTGATTTTTCAGCCGTTAATGACAATAAAGATATTTTCTTCCGACAGGGAGCTGGCGATGATCATTCAATGCGAACAATGCCGGACCAAATTCAAGCTTGACGATGAGAGGGTTTCGGATCGAGGAGTAAAGGTCCGCTGTGCCAAGTGTCGCCATATTTTCACGGTGCGCAAGGATGTTGGACAGGCCAGTGCGCCGGTTGAGGTCATGCCTGATCTGGCAGCAGTCGCCATGGCAGCTCCTGTTGCCGCTGCCGATGAAACGGTTCGTATGAGTTTTACTCCAGCGCCTGAACCTGAAGTCACCGCCTTTGCTGCGGAGCCTGAGGTTGCCTTTGATTTTGGTGCAGCCCCGGTAGAGGCTACTCCTGCAACTGACACCTCCTTCAGTTTTGAACAAGCCGAAACACCAGCTGCAAGCGATTTTGACTTTGGCGATGTCTCCTTTACAACTGAAACACCTGCTGCTACGCCAGCTGCAGCAGATTTTGGCGAAATGACCATGGTTATGCCGCCAAAGCAGGCCGCAGAACAACCTGCAGAGTTTGGTTTTGATTTTGGTGCAGCACCCGTTGCTGCAGAGAGCGCCCCTGTAGACACCGTTGCCTTTGATTTTGGTGACGCCTTTGCACCTGGGGCTGATGTCACTGCCCAGACGTCAGCATTTGACTTTGGTGACCAGGGCACTGCTGCCGTGGCCGCCAGTGGCGAGATTGATCTGGGCGGATTTGACTTTGGCGATGCACCGGCGGTGGCAGCAGCACCAACCAGTATTGACACCACGGACTTCAGCAACTTTACCGCAGCCTCAACAACAAAATCTGCTGTTGCTGAATCCAGCTTCAGTTTTGATGAAGTAGCACCCCAGTCCACTGCAACCAGTGGAGACAGTTTTGATTTTTCTGGTGTTGATTTTGGCGACGGCCAGACGACAACCAAGACAGCAGCCGCACCGGTTGAAGCCTTTAGCCTGGGAGAGATGGACTTCAGCGGTGATACTGCCGCTGTTGCGGTTGACGCCACGGCAACAGCGCCTGCAGGCAGCACCCTCTTTGCGCCGGTAGATGAGTCCGTCGCCCGGCAGCAGGAACCAGTAAAGCCGGACATCAGCTTTGACGCACCGGCCGGGCCAGAAGAGCTTCCACCGTCGTCCATTACGTCACGCCGCCGTCAAGGTTCAAGCATGTCAATTTTGATCGCGGTTATCACCATACTGGTACTCGGGGTTTTGGGCTACATCGCCTACACCTTTATTGGCAACGATTCAAAAGCGGTCTCCCTGTTTGGTAAACCAGGAGTGGCAGCTGATGATGGCAAGATTACGGTTCAGAACGTCAAGGCCTACTTTATTCCCAAGGCAACTGCCGGTGAGCTGCTGGTTATTACCGGTGAGGCGCTGAACGGTTACAAAAAACCCCGTGCCGCCCTGCAGGTAAAAGGGATGGTCTTTGGTGCCACCAACCAGGCTGTTGCTACCAAGACCGCCTATGCTGGCAATCAACTGACCAAAGAACAGCTTGCCGAGATGCCGGCTGACAAGATTGAGGCTGCCATGAACAACCAGTTTGGTGATTCCCTGACCAACCTGGAAGTGCAGCCGGGTAAGACTATTCCGTTCACCATCATTATTATCAACCCACCCACGGATGGTAAGGATTTCGGGGTGGAACCGGTGGGATCAACGGTGGCTACGGCTGGCAAGTAGACCGCTGACCAGAGGTTACACAGAAAAGGCTGCCCGGATTACCGGGCAGCCTTTTCTGTTTGCGGCTTCAGAATAGTTTGCTGTTAAACGATCTCCACCAGCTTGATATCAAAGGTCAGATCCTGGCCAGCCAGCGGATGGTTGGCATCCAGGGTCACGGTGGTTTCAGTCACCTCAGTGATCAATACCGGCATGGTTGAGTCATCCTGCAAAACCACCTCAAGTTGCTGGCCTTCAATCGGCTCAATTTCGCCGTTCAGTTCTGATCGGTCAACAACCGCCACCATCTGGTCGTGACGGGGGCCATAGGCCTCATCAGCCGGGATGGTCACCTTGATGCTCTCACCTACAGAAAGCCCCAGTACCGCTTTTTCAAAGCCGGGGATCACGTTGCCGCCGCCGATGGTGAATTCAAGCGGTTCACAGCCGCAGTCACTGCCGGTACCACAACCGCCAGAGCTGCTGCAATCGCAACCACAGCTATCCTGTTCTGCTGCCTCGGAAGAATCGAAAATTGAGCCGTCCTGCAGGGTGCCGGTATAATGTACCCGGACGGTATCGCCCTGTTGTGCCTGTGCCATTGGAATATCCTTTCATACCATAAATAACCTGCCCTTCCAGGGGGCAGGAACTGACGTTAGTCGGGAGGGATCAGCTGTTCAATCTGTTGGGTGGTTGCGCCGGTAATCCGCAGGCGTTTGTGTCGCGAGGAGTCTCCGGCAATGAGGGTAACTGCAGATTTGGGCACCTTGAGCTGCTTTGCCAGAAATTCACGACAACATTCATTGGCTGCCCCATCCACCGGTGGCGAGGTCAGGCGCAGCTTCAGTTCGCCTTCATGGATGCCACAGAACTGGTTGCGGGAGGCCCTGGGCTGGACAAAGACCCGTAGCAACAGGGTCTCGCCATCCTGCTGCCAGGGAAGAGGCTGGTTACTGTTCACCGCAGCCGATCATCCGCGCATGGTTATCCAACAACGCCTTGAACTCCATTTCAAACTGCAGCTTCTGGCGGCGGACATCTTGAATACGCCCCTGCAGATCAGCCACCTTGCGCTCCGCCTCATCCACCAACCGTTTGGCTTGCAGCTGTGCCTCTGAGACAATCAGCTCGGCCTCTTTCTGGGCATTGGCCTTCATCTCATCGGTAATCCGCTGAGCTGCCAGCATGGTCTCACGCAGATCCTTTTCACGCTGGGCATGTTCACTCAAATCACGGTTCTGGCGGTTGGCCTGCTCTTTCAGCTCAGTATTTTCACGCAGCAGCCCTTCCATCTCAACCGCCACGGCCTGCAGAAAGCTATCCACATCATCAGAGTCAAGACCGCCCAGCATCTTGCCCTTAAACTGCTGCTGCCGTATATCCAGGGGTGTAATAGTCATCGGGTATTACCTCAATTTCAGGATCATGCTGTAATTAAGCAGGTACTGGTACAGGGTATTCAGCACCACAATCTGCACCACATAAATCAAGGCGAAAGCCACCAGCGGTGAGAGATCCACCGGTCCCATGGCAGGCATCCTGCGGCGGATGCGGGACAGTAGCGGCTCCGTCACCCGATAGAGAAAACTGACAATCGGGTTGTACGGATCTGGGTTAACCCAGGTAACCAGGGCCGCAGCGATCAGGATATACTTGTAGACCGTCAGCAGACCATCGGTCAATTCAACAATCTTGGCCAATGCGTATAGTATATTGCCGAAAAGGATCATAATGCCAGTAACCTCCCAAACTTCATAGCCTTGCACTATGCAGCAATCGTTTTGGAAAGTCAAAAGCTCTCTTGCTGCCAGGGCAGCTGATCCCCTTGTCAGTGGGGTGCAATTCTGTTAATGCTGTCACACCATTTCATCACTAAGGATACCCACCATATGCCTGCATCCCGTTTTCTTGATTGTGCCATTGAAGCAGCCCTGGCTGCTGGTCAGTTACAGCGATCGCGCTTTGATGCCGCCTTTTCAATTGATCTGAAGGGGGCTAAAAATCTGGTGACCGAGCTGGATCTGGCCTCAGAGGCGCTGATTGTCGATATGATCCATGCCCGCTTTCCTGAGCATGGCATTCTGGCTGAAGAAGGGGATTATCCGGCTGGTGATGGTCAGCATGTCTGGATTATTGATCCCCTTGATGGCACCACCAACTATGCCCATGGTTTCCCCTGGTTCTGCGTCTCCATCGCACTGTCAGTGGGTGGAGAGCTGGTGGTGGGGGTGATCTACAACCCGATGACCGATGAGCTGTTCAGTGCCACGGTCGGTGGCGGTGCCTTCCGCAATGGCCGCAGGCTGTCGGTATCAACCCGTCAGCCGTTGGCAGGCTCACTGCTTGGCACCGGCTTCCCCTATGATTGTGCCACCGACCCTGAAAATAACTTTGACCACTTTATCCGGTTTCAAAAGGCAGCCCGTGGCATCCGGAGGGCCGGCGCCGCAGCCCTTGATCTGGCCTATCTGGCAGCAGGACGGCTGGATGGTTTCTGGGAGGTCAAATTGAAGCCGTGGGATGTGGCTGCCGGCACTCTGCTGGTCCGCGAGGCTGGCGGTCTGGTGACCGCCTTTGACGGCAATGCCTATGACGTGACCAACCACCGCATCCTGGCCAGTAACGGCCTGATTCATGATGAAATGATCGCCCTGCTGGCGGAAAAGGAAACACCATGAAACGCCCGATTATCGCACTGCTGCTTTCAGGACTGATCCTGCCCGGCATGGGCCAACTGTATCTGGGACGGCGCAACAAGGGGATCGCCCTGATCATGGCCATCAACCTGCTGCTGCTGGTCTCCCTGTTTTTTGTAATGAAGATCGCCAGCCCGGTGATCGGTGCTCATCTGACCGGCACCCCCCTGACGCCGGCCCTGATCTTGCAACAACTGCAGCCGTACAGCTTCTGGGCCAAGCTGCTGCTGGCCGCCTTTTTTGGTTTATGGGGCTTTAGTCTGGTGGATCTTTTCAGCGCCTTTAAAGGTGAAAACGATGTGTCCCGCAATTGACAAACAGCGTTTGTCTGTGCGATAGTGGTTAAACTTTTACGAAGGGACGTTCGCACTTTTACGCGACGGACAGTATAATGATGCAATCCTGTATAATCGGTAGTGGCGCCGGCCTGCCAGAACGGGTGGTTGGCAATGATTTTTTCTCCTATCTGGTTGATGATGCCGATGAGTGGATCTCTTCCCGTACCGGTATCCGTGAACGGCGTTTTGTCAGCCCTGATGAATCAACTTCTGATCTGGCAACCCGGGCAGCCCAGGCAGCCCTGCTGGATGCCGGTATCAGCGCTGACGAGATTGACTGCATTGTGGTTGGCACCTCCACCCCGGACATGATCCTGCCTGCCACCGCCTGCATGGTGCAAAAAGAGATCGGTGCCAAGAACGCCTTTGCCTTTGATATCAACTCGGTCTGCGGCAGCTTCGTGTTTGCCCTTGATACGGCAGACAGCTTCATTCGGGCTGGCAAGGCCCGCACCGCCCTGGTAATCGGTGCTGACACCTACTCCAAGATCCTTAATTTTGATGACAAGACCACGGCCCCGCTCTTCGGAGACGGCGCTGCAGCGGTCATTATCCGTGGCGAAGAAACCTCAGAAAAAGGGATTCTCACCTCCTTTATCCGTACTGACGGCAATGGCTGGCCCCTGATTCAGGTGCCGTCTTCCGGCTCACGCAAGCCGGTTACTGCCGAAACCATTGCCGCCAAAGAGAACACCTTCTACATGGCAGGCAAGCCGGTCTATGTCTTTGCAGTCAGCGCCATTCCTGAACTGATTCAGACGGTCTGCAGCAAGGCCGGTATCCAGCCTGCTGATCTTGACTGGCTGATCCCCCACCAGGCCAACCTGCGGATTATTGATGCGGTTGCCAAGAAGCACGACATCCCCAAAGAAAAGTTTCTGGTCAACCTGCAGAAATACGGCAACACCTCGGCTGCCTCGGTTGGTCTGGCCCTGAATGAATTCAGGCAGGATGGCACCATCAAGCCGGGCCAGCTGGTGCTGGTAATGGGCTTTGGTGGCGGACTTTCCTGGGGTGGTCTGCTGATCCGTTTTTAAACATTCCGATTGAAAGCAGGTAGCAAGGGACAGGTGATCAGCCTGTCCCTTTTTTTGTGGAACGATAAATCTGGCACAGCTCCTGCTTTTAACTTCTGCATGAAGACACCTCTGACAGATAGGAGCAGGCCTGCAACGGTGCTGATCTGCTCCCCTGATCCGGTTTTTCGGGATCACCTGACGCGACTGCTTGCTGCAATCGGCGGCTATCGTGCAGCGGTGTCTGTCAGCCCTGCAGCCGCGCTTCAATCCGCTTTGGAGCAGCCACCGGACCTGCTGATCTGCAGCCATGAGCCAGCTCTGTGTGACGGGATTACTCTGACAACATCGCTGCGGGGCAAGGTCTGGGTGCCGGTGTTACTGGCAGCAAAAAACTGGACACCAGAGCTGGTAAAAGCGGCAGTTACTGCAGGTGTTGCTGCTTTTCTAGCCAGTTTCCCCACAGAGCCTGAGCTGGCACATGCCCTGATTGAGGCCCGCATCAGGTTGGAGCATGAAGATCTCCTGCGAACCAAACTGCGTGAATCAGAACAACGGCTGGCTGATCGTAAAGTGATTGAAAAGGCGAAGGGCTTGCTGATGGAGCAAGAACGGATCAGTGAGGATGCTGCATTTAAATTGATGCGGAGCCAGTCCATGACCCGCAGGGTCAGCATGGCGCAACTGGCCGAAGAGCTGCTTATTTCAATGTCAAATCAAGGATGATATCAAGACGGCGAGGATTGAGGCGACGAAGGCGTACGTGCAGTACGTTGAGGAGCTGAAGACGAGCCAACGCAGAGAGCGCCTTGAGTTGGCATTGGAATTAAAAAAAGCGGCCTGCCGGGCTCGCCATAACCAACCGGTCTGCATGTTCTTCCAGCTCACGCAGCAGCTTGGGGTCCATCTTCTTCAGCCAGCGTTTAGGGATTGATTCCAGCCCGTAGTAAGCACCGGCCAGCATGCCGCAGATGGCGCCGGTGGTATCAGCATCAGCCCCCTGATTCACGGTACCCACCAGACAATCCTCAAAACTTCTCCCCCTGAAAAACCAGTGAAATACAGTCTGCATGGTATCCACGACGTAACCGGTGGCCAGGCCGCGGTACGGTTCAAAGCAAAACGAAGGAAAGCGGGTGACAAAGCCGTCAACCTCCCGTCGCAGACTGCTTTTCGATGCCCCCTGCAGAATCTGATGCAGCAGTGTCCCCAGACAAATACAGGCCGCATCGGACAGCGCCTGATGATGGGTCAGCCTGGCCTGCTCCAGCGCATATTTTTTCATCAGCTCAGTGTCTGGCAGCGACAGCAGGGCAGCCGGCAGCATCCGCATGGCAGCGCCATTGCCACCATCCCACTGATTATACGGCACCTCAAGGGTGCCGTTCAGCATAAAGGCCCGGATTCCCTTGCGACAGGTGTCCCCGCAATCCACCGGCCGTGACTTTAGCCAGGCAGCAAACTGCTGGGCAATCGCCTCCCGTGACCAGCCCTGGTTTTTAGAAACGGCACGGGCAATGCAAAGAGCCATTTCAGTATCATCCGTGACCTGGCCCGGCTTCAGGCGCAACCAGCCACCCCCGATAATCTCTTTAAAGGTGCCGTATTTGGCTTCAATCTCAGGGGTGGTCATAAACTCAACCGTTGCCCCCAATGCATCGCCGATCGCCATGCCGATAAAGGCGGCGCGGGCATGTTCTTTCAGTTCTGTTGGGTCGATGTTCAGGATCATGAAAAATCTATAAGCAAGGAGTGTTCCCGGATGCGTGAGCAGCAGATTGATATCTGGTCGTATCAAGGTCAGGCCATCATTGCCATTACCACCAACGGCTCACTAACCCGCGACGGCAGGGCTATTATGGGCAAGGGGGTGGCCAAACAGGCCGCAGAACGTTTTCCTGAGCTTCGCAGCCAACTGGGCAGGCTGCTGCAGGTGCGTGGCAATCATGTCCATGAGATCCTGCTTGGGCTGGTCAGCTTTCCGGTGGAAGAGACGCCGTTTTCATTGCCTGAACTGAGCCTGATCAGGCGCTCAGCCGAAGAGTTACGGCAGCTGGCAGATCAGTGTGGCTGGAACGCCGTGGTCGTTCCACGGCCTGGCTGTGGAGGCGGGGGGATGCGTTGGCAGGAGGTGAAACCGATGCTGGAAGAATTTTTTGATGATCGTTTCATCGTTGTGTCTGCACCAGAACAGTAAAATTGCTCAATAAAGTATCACCGCCAGGTTGCGGCAACAACCAACACGCTGATATCACTTCAAAATAAAAACTGGCACGCTCTATGCCTATGGGTAATTATCCAGGCAACGGCGCCTGCGAAGAGAAATCTTCGTGGCGCCGTTTCTTTTTGAAAGGAGTGTAGATCATGGCAACAACCTGTGAGCAGATGAAAAAGATTCAGGGGCATCCCTGCTTTGAACAAAACCACCACAAGACCGGCCGGATGCATCTGGCTGTGGCACCGGCCTGCAATATTAAGTGCGGCTACTGCACCCGCAAACATGATTGCGCCAATGAATCACGGCCTGGCGTTACCAGTCGCTTGATGACTCCGTCCGAGGCGCTGGATAAGGTGCGTGAGGTGATGGCCTCCCCTATCCTGGGGCCGACCATGCGGGTGGTGGGGATTGCCGGACCTGGCGATCCGCTGGCCAATCAACAGACCTTTGAGACCTTCAAGCTGGTGGGTGAAGCATTTCCCGACCTGATCAAGTGCATGAGCACCAATGGCCTGCTGCTGCCTGAATCCTTGGACCGCCTGCATGCCCTGGGGCTGCACAGTCTGACCGTCACCATCAATGCGGTAAATCCAGAGACTGCAGCGCAGATTTACCGCCATGTCTACTACCACGGCAAGCGCTACAGCGGTAAAGATGCCGCCGAGATCCTGCTGGCCAGCCAGTATGAAGGGGTACAGCGGGCTGTTGAGCTGGGCATGGTGGTCAAGGTGAATACCGTGTTGATCCCCGGCATTAACGAGGCCGAGGTCCCGCAGATTGCAGAGCGGATTAAAGGGCTGGGCGCCTTTGTCATGAACGTCATGCCGCTGATTCCCCAGGCAGACTTGGCACATATTCCAGCGCCAAGCACAGAGCAACTTGCGGAAGTACGTAACAACAACGAGCGGATCATCAGCCAGATGCGGCATTGCAAACAGTGCCGGGCCGATGCAATCGGACTTTTGTAAGAGATCAGGAAGAGAAAGGCCGCATTATGCAGATCAGCAACTTCACCCCCAATGATATCCATCCTTTTTTGTCCATGGCAAAAGACGAAGGTTGGATCAGCACTCGTCATGAGCTGGCCTTTCTGCTGGAACGCTCACCGGAGGGCTGCCTGGTCTGCCATGAGGGTACCAAGCCGGTTGGCTTTGTCACCGCAGTGCGGCATGGCCGCTCAGGCTGGATCGGCAACCTGCTGGTTACTGCTGATGCACGGGGGCGGGGGATCGGAACATCGCTGTTCAAACAGGCAATGCAGGTACTGCAGCGGTCTGATGTCCAAACGGTCTGGCTGACCGCATCCCTTGCCGGACGGCCGATCTACGAACGAAGTGGTTTCAGGGTTTGTGATCGTATCAGACGTTGGGAGGGAATAGGCACAGAGCCGATTGAGGTGCACGATGCAAAGCCACTGGAACCGGGTTGGGAAGAAATTGATTTTCTGGGCTGGGGTGACTCTCGGAACGAACTACTAGCCTACGCCGCATCAAACGGAACAGCAGCCGGGACAGAAGAAGGTTTTCTAGTAGTGCAGCGACTGGGTAGCAGTCAACAGATCGGCCCCTTTGGCGCACTGAACAGCGCCACGGCTGAAAAACTGCTTGAACAGATGCTGCCGGGAACCGGAAAGGTACTGCTGGATGTACCGTCATCAAACCGGGTTGCCTCAAAACTGCTGACCAGCCGGGGTTTTACGGTTAGCAATGAAGTGGATCTGATGTACGCCGGACAGCCGCCAGCCTACCACGCGGAGCATATTTACGGGCTGGCCAGCATGGGCAGTATGGGTTAAGCAAAGGAGCTTGCCATGATCAACACAAACAACATCATCATCGATGATACCACCCTGCGGGATGGAGAACAGACCGCCGGTGTGGTTTTTTCCCGCCGTGAAAAACTGGCCATTGCCCGCCTGCTGGACCTGGTGGGGGTGCAGGAGATTGAATGCGGAATTCCGGCCATGGGAGAGGATGAGCAGAACAGCATCCGCGCCCTGGTGGAGATGGAGCTGTCTGCCCGTCTGATCACCTGGAACCGGGCCTTGATCCCTGAAATTCAGGCCAGTATTGATTGCGGCATTCAGGCCGTTGATATCTCGCTCTCGGTCTCTGATCAGATGATCAGCCGCAAGTTGAAGAAAGACCGCAACGCAGTCAAAGAGCAACTGAAGGTGGCACTTGGCTTTGCCAAACAGCATGATCTGTATGTCTCGGTTGGTGGTGAAGATGCCAGTCGGGCTGATCTGGGCTTTCTGGTTGAACTGCTGCAGATTACCCGTGAACTGGGTGGTGACCGCTTCCGGTTCTGCGATACCCTTGGCATCATGGACCCCTTTACCATGTACGACAAGGTGGCCTGGCTGCGGGCTGCCGTACCTGAGGTGGAGATTGAGGTCCACACCCACAATGACCTGGGTATGGCCACCGCCAACGCCATTGCCGGAATCAGGGCCGGTGCCCGTTTTGTGAACACCACCGTCAACGGCCTGGGTGAGCGGGCCGGCAACGCTGCCCTTGAAGAGGTGGTGATGGGGTTGAAGCATGCCTGCGGTATTGAGACCGGCATTGATACCCATCGATTCCGCGAACTGTCCCTGATGGTGGCCAAGGCCTCCCGGAGGGAGCTTCCCTCCTGGAAGGCAGTGGTGGGAGAGCGGGTCTTTGCTCATGAATCAGGGCTGCATGCCGATGGCGTCCTGAAAGATCCCCATAATTATGAGGGGTTTGATCCGGCAGAGGTGGGGCTGGTGCGCCAGATTGTGGTGGGCAAGCATTCCGGTGCCAGCGGCATGATCGAGCGCTATCGCGAGCTGGGAATTGTGCTGTCCCGTGATGATGCCGGGCTTTTACTGCCGGTGGTACGGCTTGAGGCGTTACGCCGCAAGCGTGATCTGAAAGACCGGGAACTGGTAAATATTTATCTAAACGGAGCAGAGCTGCTGAAGGCAGCTTAAGGAGACGACCATGTGTACATCAGGAACGACCGTACCGATTGCCGAGGCAGCCACGTTGCTGGCTACAACTGAGACACGGGTATTGATGATGCTGAAGAAGAACGAACTGCAGGGTAATCAGGTTGATGGTGAGTGGTTTGTTGATAAGGCCTCACTGCAACTTTGCGGTAAACCGCTTCCATCGGATATCGTCAAAAAGGGATGTGGTGGCGGCTGTGGCAGCGGCGGTTGCGGCAGTCATTGATTTCTTAAAGGCCATGACAATAGCACGCGGATAACGCTGATTTGGCGGATATGCGCGGATTGCAAACCATTTTGTCTGGATAATCAGCGGAAATCCGCTCAGATCAGATTTGATCCGCGTGCTATGATTTTTGGGGTTTTACTCGGAGGTTCGTATGTTGGTCGTCAAGGCATTTGATCTGAAATTCAAATATCGCAAATATGTAGAAACCCGCGACGAGCCGAAATTCTCCGGCCTGCCAGATCCTTCCCCATTTAACCGGGATGACCTGTACGAAGTCCTGCCGATGCTGGGTGCGGTGATGGATCAGCTTGGCACCGATGATGGTGATGTTCTGAATCGCCTAGAAGATTTTCTCAACACCATGCCGCGTTTCATCACCAATCGAGACGAAACCTTTCACTATCTGGTGGGCTGCGGCAGCCAGATGATGGAAGGCTATTAGCAGGAGGAGATTGTGGCACATATTACGTTTTATACAAAGATCGGCTGTTTAACGTCTCAGAAACAGCTGGCGCTGTTGCAAGAGGCAGGACATCAGGTGCTGCTACAGGATCTGCTGGCCCACTCCTGGACTGCAGAAGAGCTGAAATCCTACTTTGGTACGCTGTCGGTACAGGAGTGGTTCAATCCTAATGCCACGCGGGTCAAAACAGGCGAGCTTGATCCAGAGGCCTATGCTGCTGATGAGGCGCTTGCCTTGCTGCTTGAGGATCACCTCCTGATCCGGCGACCTTTGCTGGAATCTGGTGGTAGCAGGAAATGCGGATTTGATCCGGCTGCGATCCATGATTGGGTCGGACTTGCCAAGAATGGCGATGCCTTTGTGTTCAGGGGCGATCTCTCCAGTTGTTCCAATCCCGATGTTGTTGCGCACCAGTCCTGTCTCTAAGCAATGAAATTCTAATCTTGTTTCAGGAGGTTATTGAATATAAGAGGTTTATGGTCTAGTATGCCTTCAACATGCTACAAAGACCAATCCTATTGGAAACAGAGGAGTTAGCGCCAATGCCCATGAGACCACATATTCTGGTAGTACTCAGCTTGATCAGTTTTCTGGCAGCCGGTTGTACCCATACGCTTCCACCCCACCAGGAAGTTAATCAGGCCTTGCACAAGACCCTGAACTCAAGTGGCTACAACTACAGCTCGAAAAGTAGGATCACCAACCTGACCGTGCCGGTTAAGGATCTGGAGGCAGCTGCATCCAAACAGCAGTATCTTGAAAAGGGGCTGGAGGCGGCGCGGGGGCTTTCTATTATTGCAGATGGCGCCATTGACATGAAGGCCAAAAAATCCGAGGTGCTGTACAACCTTCACTATGATCAGGACAATCTTGAGGTCTCAATCAAGGTACCACTGCTGCTTGATTATTCCAATCAGACCCTGTACATCGGCACCACGCTCTTTAACACCATCTTTCCCATGCCACCGGCCAGCAAAGGCAAGTTGATCAAGGTTGATCTGAATGATCTGCTGAAACTTACCGGTGATAAATCTGACAAACTTAAAAACATGCTTGGCCAGAAAAACTTCGATGCGGTTAACGAGGGCTTTAAACAAGGAATTTTAAAAGGCTTTGCCAATCTGAAGGATGAACGCTTTAGTGACCAGCCGCTTTCCGGTGATGACAAGGCAGCAGGTGTGGTCAGACATATCAAGGTAACCCTGAATCATGAGGAATCAGTTGCCCTGCTGCTTACCATTGCAGACACTCTGATCCAGCGGCTGTATCAGGATGGCGTGCTGAGCAAGGAAGAGTACGGCACGCTGATGATCCTGACCGACAAGCAGAAAATTGATACCTATCTGGCAAAATTCAGCATGGCTGCCACCCTTGATATCGGGCTGACATCAGTAGGACAGATCAGCCGCATTGAAAGCCGCTTTACGGCGGTGGGCAAGGATAACCGCTACCAGGTCGGCCTGGAGAACATCAGTGGTTTCAGTCGCTATGATGCCCCGCTCTTTTCGATCAAGCCGGAACTGACCGGCACCGTAGACTACAAAGAAATCCTTGAAGTATATCTGGCTGCAAAGGCAACAGCAAAGGCAGAAGCCGCAGCTGCTGCTGCAGCAAAAGCCAAAGTTGCCGAGCAGGAAGAGCCTCCTAAAGAGGAAGAAAAGAAGATCGCTGAATAAGCTGACGAGACAGAAAGCTGTTGGCCATCAAAGGTCAGCAGCTTTCTGCTTCAATTCGGTCCAGTAGCTCAAGTGCCGGCTGATCATCGTATGACTCAAACAGTTCTCTGATGTTATTGATGTAGGCATGGATCAGGTACAGCTCATCCTGACTGAAACCGCTGGTTTCAGCCGGCTGCTTGATCCGCTCCAGTTTTCCCTTGAACAGCTCCCAGAAACGGTTGGTCTTGGCAGGGTCATCAATATGCTGGCGAAGCAGCTCCATCAGCTTGCGTGCGTTGGAGTCACCATCAATCCCCACAAACGAAACATAACGATCAGGTTTACTCATTCCACTGCATCCAGACGTAGCGCAAAGGTCAGATCAAGTCCTGCCAGGGGATGATTGCCGTCCAGAGTCACCTCCTGCTCATTCTGGTCAAGAACAATCAGTATCCGCTCTCTGCCGCCGTTAAACTCAATCCGTAGTTTTTCCCCGATCCGCAACTCCCGATCTGCAGGAAACATATCCCGTTTCACCTTGATAATGTTAGCGTCAAGACGTGGTCCATAGGCATCTGCAGCCAGTATGATAATGTTTTTTGTCTCACCCGCAGTCATGCCGATGATGGCCTGTTCCAGTGCTGCAAAGACCTGATCAGTGCCGATGGTAAAAGTCAGAGGACTGTTTTCTTCGGTACTGTCAAAGATCCTGCCGTTGTCCAGGGTGCCAATGTAACTGACCGTAATCGTGCTGCCATGCTGAGCCTGTTTCATAGGTGTGTCTCCTTGTCTGGTTGTGGACAGCCACAGGTGCCGCAACTGCAGATTCGCAGGCCGCATACACTGCAACTGGGGTTTCCGGGGTCTCGTCCATCCACTGTCTTGCCGCAGCCTGGACAGCTGTAGCGGTAAAAGGCAAAGCCGCAGTTTCGGCAGTACAGCATACCCTCTGCATTCGGTTTGACTACGACATCAATGGATTCGCAGATCAGGCAGACCGAGGCCATTTCCGGGCAGTTTCTAATCCCGTCCCGCTGGGAACGATACTTTTTGAACAGTCGTTTTCCTTCAGCGCGGTCTATTGGTAGTGGCATGGGATACAACCTCCTGACTGATAACCACTGGTATGCAACTTCATTGCCGTCTGCTTGTTTTTGCAGCTAAACATGCAAGCGTATCGTACAGGACTACATAGCGGAACGATGATGCACTTTGTAACCGGCTTGTTTTATTGCATTTAATTCGAATGGCGAGTTGGCATGGCACATGAAAGGAAAATGTTACAATCTAACAAGCGGCTGCCTTTGCAGTCGATACACCGAAAGGGGTGGTAATTGTGCATACTATTCAGGCAACGACGCCGGAATCTAAAACACGGGTGACGCTCCATCACCATGGACTACAACGTTATGAGCTTGGCCTGCATGGGCGGCTTGAACCTGGCTGGGCAGGTCGTTTGAGTAACGGCATGGCACAACGCAAGGTTAACATCATGCGGGTTGAAGCTGCCCGCAGTGCTGGCTGGAAGTGGCGTTCAACCATTGATCTGGATTTTTTTGCTGCTGCTGCCAAGCCGGATACGATTGATTTTGTATCGTTGATCCAAGCCCCGACGGCACCGGCACCAGCGTCAGTAGAGCTGCTGATTGATGATTACCTGCTGGAACGCTCTACCCGTTGCGAAGGGAGTCTCTATCTGGAGATAAGCGGTCCTGACCGGCTTGGTCTGCTGTCATCACTGCTGAACACCTTCAGCCTGTATTCGCTGTTTCCGGCCGAGATGCGGGTTGAGACGCAGAGGAAACGGGTCTTTGACCGATTCTGGCTGAAAGGACTGGGTGGCAGCTCCCCATCAGAAGAGGCCACAACAGCTATCAGAGAGCGGATGCAGGAATGTATGCAGGTAAAGCGGAGATCCATAGCTTAGACGAACCTCATCCAAGCCCGTAACAAGAACGCCCCTTATCCATTCTCTGATCAGAATGGCAAGGGGCGTTGTGCGTAGCACTGCGCTGGCACCGGTACGTCAGGCCTTTTTGACAAACTCCGATTTTAATCCCATGGAACCGAACCCGTCGATCTTGCAGTCGATATCATGATCACCATCCACAATCCTGATGTTCTTCACCTTGGTGCCGACTTTGACCGATGATGACGCCCCCTTAACCTTCAGGTCCTTGATCACGGTTACGCTATCGCCATCCTTCAGCTCAGTGCCAAAGGCATCCCGTACCACTCGCTCGCTAACCGTCTCCTCTGCCGCCGTCATTGGCCATTCATGGGCACACTCCGGGCAGACATACTTTTCTCCATCTTCATAGGTGTAGGCAGAACTGCAGGACGGACATTTGGGTAATTCACTCATTGCTGGTTTCCTTTTCAATTTTTGATGCGGCTACGAATTAAAACAAGGGCAGGCTATCCCTGCGGCACGATCTGTACACAATGGGCGCTGGCCTCGGCCCGGCTTCTGGCCTCATCAGTGCTTGCACCCTGGGTCAGGCTAACCCCCATCCGGCGGCCGGGCCTGGTATCCGGTTTGCCAAACAGCCGCAGCTTGGCAGTGGGGATGTTCAGGGCATCGGAAACACCTTCAAACCGCACATTATCCTGGCTTTCTGTGGCCAGAATCACATGGCTGGCTGACGGTGCCAGGTTCAGGATCTCAGGCACCGGCAGCCCCAAAATGGCCCGTACATGCAGCTCAAACTGGCTCAGATTCTGGGAGATCATAGTCACCATGCCGGTGTCGTGGGGGCGGGGCGATACCTCACTGAACAGCACCGTATCGCCTTTGATAAACAGCTCTACCCCGAAGATACCATAACCGCCCAGGGCGGTGGTTACTGCCTCTGCCTGACGCCGGGACTCGGCCAGGGCTGCTGGTGACATGGCCATCGGCTGCCATGACTCGTGGTAATCCCCCTTGATCTGCACATGGCCGATGGGCGGGCAGAAGGAAGTACCGCCAACGTGGCGGACCGTCAGCTGAGTGATCTCGTAATCAAAGTCGATAAAGCCCTCGATGATAACCGTGTCCGAGGCGCCGCGTGCGCCATCCATGGCGTACTGCCAGGCAGTATCCACCTCGGCTGCGGTTTTCACCACGCTCTGCCCCTTGCCGGATGAACTCATGATCGGCTTAACCACACAGGGGAATCCGATGTTGTCGGCAGCAGCGCGTAGTTCTGCTGCGCTGGAGGCAAAGGCATAGGGTGCGGTTGGCAGGCCCAGCTCCTCTGCTGCCAGCCGCCTGATCCCTTCACGGTTCATAGTCAGGTTGGCGGCCCGGGCCGTGGGGATCACCCGTTGCCCTGCCTGCTCCAGCTCCAGCAGAAAGACCGTATCAATCGCCTCAATCTCCGGCACAATCAGGTCAGGCCGTTCTGCCTCTATTACCCGGCGCAGTGCCTCTCGATCCAGCATGCTGATCACGTGGCTGCGGTGGGCCACCTGCATGGCCGGTGCATCAGCATAGCGATCAACCGCAATCACCTCAACACCCAGACGTTGCGCCTCAATGGCTACTTCCTTACCCAGTTCTCCTGATCCCAACAACAGCAATTTGGTGGCTCCAGCCTTTAATGGTGTTCCAATGGTCATACGGTGACATCCTCCATGGATAGCGTTATTCAGATTGCAAGAAATAAAACCGTTGTGCGGGCAAACTTATTTCAGCATTATTGACAGTACTATTAAACTGTTGTACACAATTTCAAGCTAAATAAACTCCATAAAGGACATAATCGCATGCAACGTACACTTTTTATCCTATTATTTGCAATAATTTGCTCCGGACATGCATTCGCTGCTGACAATATCTGTAGCGTTGCCGGACCTTTTGTCAATTCAACGAGCATTCAAATAGACGGTTTTGCCGACAAAAATGCTTTGCGCACCTTTGATGGGTCTGGAAGTATTCGTGATGTTAGAAGCGGTGGATTGGCATCGAAATTCACTTTTATTGTTGACTGTGGTAACAACGTATTAGTCGAGGTTCCAACGAGTTCACCACAAGCATCAAATGGCGCAAAAATAGGTGATTCCATTTCTTTTTCAGGTAAGTTCAACGGGATGTCACGCAGAAGGTATGTAAATACCCATACTTGGTACTTAATGGTAAGTTTGGCAGATAATGCCTCAGTATATTAGTACCTGAAGGATTGTAGGTGTGCCATCGCTTGGTATGGTCTGAGCTGTCTCGTATTTGTCCTCTTTGACCGATTCATGCGCATAAGCACGTGAATCGGTACTCTCTATTCATAAAAACTGCCACTTTTCCCCGATTACCGATGTTTCAGCACAAACATGAAAACATAGAAGAGAAACATGATAATGCCGATGGCTATGGCTATCGGCCCGCCCTGTGTGGCAGCAGCTGAAGATTTGCCGCTTTCCGTCAGTGATACTGCCTGACCGGTCTGGGGCTTTTTATCAAAAAACGTATCTCTGTCCCTGATGATCGCCTGGGGGATCAAGACCGGTGTCCGGGTTGTGATGCCATCCATTTTTTTAACTGCCGTACCGATTGCCAGAAACTCTATCAACCCTCCGCCAAGCTCATAGACATGAATCTTGACGCCAACCACCTCGTCAGCGCCGTAACGTTGTGCATCAGCCTGAATCCTGTCCAGCGCCTTTTCCCGTGCTTCGTACAAAAGAGAGGTCAGGACATCAACCTCACCACGTACCATTGATTTGAAGATCGATTTTATACCACCCACAATCCCCAGTGAATAGACTGAAACCCCCATGACCAGGCGGATCGGCATATAGCCGATGTTGATCATATTCCACATCTCTTCGTTGGTCATGTCCGAAGTGATCGGCTGGGTAGCATACTCAGCCAGAGCCGGGTGTGAAGAGGCGGTCCCCAGCATCAGCATCTCCTGGGCACCCATCAGCGGAGTAATGGTGGTGTTTATGCCGATCACCGCATTAGCCTTGCACTGCCGTGCCTCTCTGGTGATCCGTTCAAGGGCAAGATGCCGTGTCCGGTCGAATATCTCAGAATATTCCTTGACCTCCCCCCTGCCCAGGCTTCGCAGAAAGCCGAAAATATTGCCCCCAAGTCCGATGGAGTAGGCCACGTTGCCGATAACATACTGAACCGGTTTGAATCCGCAATCAGCCTGGCAGTACAGCTCCTGCGCATCTGCAGAGGTGGAGAAAGAGAGGGTTTCGTTCGCTGCATCGGCAACATGCACGACAGAGCCGATGGATAGAAATTCAATGTTGCTGCCGTGGCTGATCAGTTCCGTGGTGACACCGGTAACACCGGTACCGCCGCTTGCTTTTGCCTCTTCCAGCATCCGGTTGATTGCATTTATACGGCCATCATGGATCAGGCTGGTGACATCCGGGATCTCACCGCCAAACAGAATATTCAGGCCTGCGGTCAGGCTGCCAAGTATCCCCAACGCAAAGACACTGTTGCCGATACAGATATTGCCGGGGCTCAGGGAAAGCTTCTTCAGGCAGTAGATCTCGTTTCCGGAGAGATTGGTTACATGGCTGTGGGAACGTACGTTTGACATGGGTACCTCGTAATCAAAGGGATATCGCTTGTTACCATGAGAAGTGATACCGGAGAAAGGCTTTTCGTGCAAAAGCGCAAGGAAATAACAGAAGAACAGATAGTTAACTATACCTTATGCAACACCTTGCCGGTGCATTTGAAATGCATTCCAACTATCTGCGGTTCTTTGTGATCTTTGCGTTCAGTGGCGGCTAACTGCTTTTCCCAGGATTATTTGATCTGCGCCAATGATCAGCTCCACCCGACTGTTTACGCAAGACACACCCGCACGCGGTTGATCAGGTCTACGGTGTCTAAAACCTTTTCTTTACCTTCCCGGTCCTGTTTGAGCAGGTATTTACCGTTAGAGAAGACAATATCGCCGTTTTTCCCCAGGTCAAAGTCAATCACGCCCTTTTTGAGGCAGGTAAGGCTGCCGTCTTTCTCCAGCCGCGTTAATTCCCAACTGCGGGGGGCGATGCCGGGAAAAGAATCACCTTTATCGCGGTTCTCTTTAAGCGTCTGTTCAGCATTGATCATATTTTCGTTAATGAACAGATCTTTGGGATCCTTGTTTTTAGCCTTCGTAGGATCAGGCCCGGCTGTGGAGAGCGGTTCGCCGGTGTAGCGCATGCTGAAGAGTTGCAGAAAAGAATAGACAGCCCGCCCCAGACGGTACGGGATCAGAACAATATCCTTGAAGGTCATACCTTTCGAGCCGGGTTTTTCGTGTGGCCGTTTGATAAAGTAGAGCCTGTCTTCGCGGTCAACCTTGGGCAGAAAACAGTCGTGTCTGGGCAGGGAAACCAACTCAGAAATTGTTCCAGAATCGAGGTCAAGCCGGTTGATAACCTTCTCGCCCAGCTCTAAAAAGCGTCCTTCCCCATCCTTGCCAACGCCTGCAGAATCATAAAAAATCGAGCGGCTGGCTTGCTTTCCCCAAACCGGGTTTTCGTCAAAGCAATCACCTTCTGTTATTTTCCGGTAGCGCGAGTTTTTAGGTTCAAACAGGGCTAAATGTCGCTCCCACGGACAGTCCTGAACTGAGACAACAAGCTCACCGGTCACAGGATGGCAATCAAGGTTCATAAACCTGGTCATGCTGTCATGGATGATGTGGCCCTCATCTTCCCCGTCATTCTTCGGGTTCTTTAGAAACAGGCCTGAATAGTCCTCAACATCCAGGGAATAGACGATCATGCCATCTTTCGCAAAGGCAAGACCGTTTACATTCGCCCGAGCATGTATCTCCTCTGAATCCGGCCCGGAACTTGTGCGGACTCCCTGAAAGGCTGCGCCCATTCCCTCGGTCTTCCAGGCGTTCTTCTTCTGGATCGATTCACGGTTTTTATTGTACTTTTCCAGATACTGGCTGCTGCCAAAGGCTGTAAGGCCCCCTTCGCGGCAGCCAAGCCGGTTCTTTGTTGCGAATACAATCATATCGTCCATGAAAATGTCTCCTTGCTTTGAGCAACGGCGGGGAAATAACCCGCCCGACCGGCATCGAACTGCCTAGTTGGGACTTCGCCTTTTTAGTCTTCTGCCTTTTTACTTTTGTCTCGAGTCCAGGGCTGAGCCCTTCCGGGGCTTTCGGTCTCCACACAACATCAGATCAGGTGATTATTCTGTTTTGCTGATAAACAGCAATTCCAGATTACGTTTCGGGATGAAATTCTGCTTATGAAACTGATAGGTCTTTGAATCGGTTTTTACCAGTTCTTCATCGAAACAGAGACTCAACAGATCTGATGCATTCTGCTTTTTAATAATCAGCCTGAAATCTTTGATCGGCCCCTGCCAGTTTTTAGCGGTCATAAGAATATAGCTTAGGTGTTCCCAATTTACGCCATGGACCCCGCTTTGCTTTCTGATGGTGGACTGGGCATTCTCATTCAGGCAGGTACTCTTTTTGAATGTCTGTATAATTTCACTGGCGGGGCGCGGAACACCGCTTGATATACTCGGTTTGTAGCTGTGGCTGATCGCCACAGGTTTGCCAGCTGGGAATGTCTGCTTCCAGATAAAGTACTCGCTGATTGTAAAACGGGGCGAATTATTTTTATCAAGCCATCTGGCCGGAAGTTGTTTTTTGTTATTTGGATATTCACCCTCTTCAAGAGAGGCTACCGCATTAACATCCCACCCCAGTTCAAAAAAATTCTGTGTAATATCCTGACCATTGTCAAGCAGCACAACCAACTTGCGTTCGGTCTTTACCTGCTTACCATTAACCATCAGCTTGAAATCGGCAATTTCACTATGGTCCCCTTGCCCGAAATACATTGGAGGCATGGGGAAGGCGATCGGTATTGTCAGTTCCTTCTGACTGGTGTTTGTAAATACGTATTCGACCAGTACCTTTTTCTGACTAATGGTCAGCACCTCCTTATCCATGCTGATGTCAGGCTCTGCTTTGAATTTGATGGTTCCGTTAGAGTCACCAAAACTGGAATCGTTCGCAGATGCAAATCGGCAAACCAGTAAAGCTGAGAACAACAAGGCGATTGATAGTAATTTGCAGGTTTTCATATTTGTTCCTTATGTACCGATATCCCTCTGGGAATGCCTTGCGCGGCGATTTTTACCACGACATATGTTCTCAGGTTAGCTCCTTCGTTCAATCAGCTCCTTCAGCGGGACGGGAAGAAAACCGCGGAGGGTGCTGCTAATCTTCTTTTCATGCCGTTGCCATACAATCCCGATGTATATGACGCCAAGGCCAATGCCGGTCAGAACGAACGGGAACATCATGCTGTCCTTAAAAACATCATAAGCCAGATGCCCGATATATCCGGCTGCGCCCAAACCTCCGAACACAGCAAATACTCTGCGGGAAAGTATTGATCCTACGACTATCATTATGAGGTTAATGCATAGGTATATGAATTTATTCAATTCGCTGTTTGAGTTCATCATGGATAAACCACCCCAAAATGCTAACACCCCAAATATGTAAAGCCAAAAGGCAAAATCCTTTTCGAATCGTGATCGGATATCCACCCAGAAGGCCATCAGACAGATAAACAGGCCGAACCAGAGTGATACGAGCTTTCGCAGGTCCCAGCTTGCGTCTGCTTCGCCAAAAAGTAATGGCGTCAAGTCCATGCTCATATACCAGAGCGTCACGGCCACCGGCATTACCAGAAACGGGAAGCGATAGCGCCACAGCATGATAGCGCCGGTTGCGAGCGTGGCGAGTTCCATCAAAATCCAGCGCCAGTTGATGTGCGTATGATACTCCCGGTAAACGTGGCCTTCCGGCCAAAATCCGAGAGCAACTTGTAAGCCGTAGACTGCCAGTGGCGTCAATACCACGACAAAGGTTGCCATGATACCGGCAGGTATTTGCAGATGGCGACGTGTGAGGAAAAACTCAGTAAGCCCGAGGCCTGCCATTCCGTAAGCGAGAGCAATGCCAAAGAGTCCCCATCCACCGAACCGCTCCCACCCGAGGTTCATGAACAAGCTCATTGCTCCAATGGCAATCAGACCACCGAGGTAATAAAGTATGTGAGTGAAATGAAAACTCGGAGTGTCTTTTCGTTGTTCAAATAAAAACTGCCAAAGCTGCTCAGCTTGCAACTCCGTTACAATGCCCTGTGCAGTTGCCTCTCGAAGACGTTCTCGGTTTATTTCCATTTGTTCTCCTAACGGTTCGGCAGAACAGCGCGGTTTTAAGCCGCTGCTTCTGTCTGGTTAAAGCTTTCACCCTGCTGTGAGAAACGGTTCGGGAGCCAGGTTATGTGTGTGGTTGTCCTCCGGCTAGCTGATTATGCCTCGCGGCCAACTAGGTAGCGGTTGGTATAAGGACAAAAATCTTGTTGCAGCGATTACACATATATGAATCGTCCCAAGCCGCTTTTAGCGGAGGCCAGGTTTTTTTGTTGTATTGGAACGCAAAACAGACCCACAACACTGAGACCGCCATCCATGCATAGGTGAACAAATGGCCGCCCCAAAACTTTGGCCCGAATACTTGGGCGACTATGTGTAAAATGTAAATTGCCAGAAGCGGTTTTAGATAGGATTGCTTTTCTGGTGGGGTGGCCCGCTGCGACGCAGCCGTTTGGGATATTCCTGTGGTTGAAGTGGAAGCGACACCGCCACCGAAACTGCCACAACTACCACCGATACCTGAAGTCGAAGAGGTGGTGTTGATTTCTGACAGTCCTGCTTCATAAATAACAGAAAGGCGTTGAATATTTTCGCTCTTGCACGCCGGGCAAACGTAATCCATAAAATCCTCCAAGGTGATGCTTCTTCAAAAAGTTGCTTTGCAACGGCTCCTGGGTAACGCATGACGAATAAAGAAAGTTCAGAAGGTCTAACGGTTCAACTGCCTGGTTGGAGCTTCGCCTTTTTAGTCTTCTGCCTTTTTGCCAAATGTGTAGACCTTACACTCATTTCTTCTTTTTTCTCGTTTCCCGTTTTAAGGCAGTAACCGCCGGAACAGAACAGTTTGCAAGCTATTGTCCAGTAAGGGGATTGCCCATGGGGCGGGCTGCATAATCCTTGTCTACGAGTTTTCCAGCCTTGTTAAATGTGTAAGAAGCGATGTAAGTTGTACCAACATCAACACTTACTCCCTGTGTGGACACATTTTTCATGTAAACATGTACTCTCTTGCCATTCATTTTCTTGATTTCTGCTGGAGAGCCAAGAAGTGTCTTGAGGTTAGCTTCAGAGGACTGCCCAACAACCAATTTTCCATCGTTAAACTGTGCTTGGGCCGCTTCAATCGTCCTCGGTGGCGGCTCACCTTCCTTGCCAGTAAGCATGTATTTGTAGCTATCTGTTACTGGCGCACAACCTGTTAAGAAAGCTACAATACCAACAACTAGCGTTTTTTTTACAATTCTTTTCATTCTCTATAATCTCCTTTTCAGATCTGCCCTTCCTCCGTTTTGGGATGTTGGCCAAATTCAACTTGTGCTCCGCTCATCCCGCCAAATAGGCCATCTGGCCTGCGGTCATCTACTGGTGTTATCGTGCCACATGGGTAAGCGACATCGCCACGGCAAGAAAACCTAAAAGTACAAAATAGAGCAGTGATATCTGTATCCTGGTTTTCTTATCCACCTCAAAATATTCTGATGGCGCTGACTTTCTGTTCTTCCATAGTTCATACACATTACGACCGGCTGGCAGAAGAATTAAAAACAGGATCGGGTTGTAAGAACGGAAAAACATGATCAGGATGCCGATAAAACCAAAGATCCAGATTTTGGGTGAGAGTGCGGCAACAACCCTCCCGCCATCAAGCGGGCTAACCGGAATCAGGTTGAAGAGGTTAAGGAAAAAACCGGTGTACGCAACCGCCATCATAAAAGAACTACCGGTGTAGAGCGCTGCTGACCAGCACAGCATGGCGCCGCCTGTGCCGACAAGTGGCCCGTAAATTGCCGTCCATGCCTCTATTCTCACGTTTTTTGGCTGTTCTTTCATGGCGATGTAGGCACCGACAAAGGGGATAAAGACAGGGGCGCCGGCCTTTACACCAAACTCGCGGAGCGCATACACATGTCCCATCTCATGAACTAAAATCAGCAGTACAAACGCAACGCCGTAGGCCCAGCCCCAGGCCAGGGCATAGGCCCACATGCTGAGCACCATGGTAAGGCCGGTTTTTAAAACCGCGGCAAGCTTAAGCGTCTTAAGTCCGATAAACAGCGGTTTCAGGAACTTAAGGACAAATGCCCCACCAACGGCAAGGGTTGCAATGATGCCGGAACGGCGTGGCTTTTCTGGCGGATTGTCTGCAGTGGCTGTCGCAATAGCCGTTGCTCCATCTATCGTGACTGTTTCCGGTGCGCTCTCTGTGCTCATAACGGCCTGTTTCTGCTCGACTCATTTGGTATGGAGCCGACGCATTGAACTGATCCCATCCTTAGTTTTCCTCTGGCTGCGCTGTTACCATTTCCTGTTCCTCAGACGTAAAAGAGAATTTGTACGCTTCATAAACCGCTAACCCGTAAAACAGAAGATCCATGGGCTGAGAGGTTTCTTTTAAAAGATCCATAACAATGGTGGGTGTCAAGTTTTGAAGCACACTCATCACCGTCAGGTGTTCCTGTTTTGCAACCAGAATCACCGTGGTCAGCAGGTTTCCTGCAACGCAGCCAACAAGGGCAATGACAGCAGCGATTATGCCAAAAACCACTGTCGTACCTTTGCCAAGATACTTCATCGAATAGCCCACAAGGAAACCGACGCCAACCGCCATCCATCCGATCTGGTACCCTGTTGCTACGGTAATAAGTGCCCAGGCTATTGCCCCGACGATTGCAGCAACGCATCCTGCAATGATTCCAAGAATAAGGTTTTGGTTGTCAGTCGTATTCATGTGATTCTCCCTTTTCAGATGTGACGTGAGGTGATTAAACGTACGTTGCTTGCAGTGTTGCTACAGTTTTTATTCTTTCTTCTTAAACAGTTTGACAATATAGCCGCCCAAGGCAGCAACACCGACAATGATCAGCTTTTTTGCTGCCAAAAGCGCGGCAAACAGTTTGGCAAACAGGCCCGCTTTTGCGGCAACACCACCAGCAACAAGCGCAGCGATACCATAGGCAGCGGTTTTATCGGTTTTTGCATCATAGTCGGCGTAGGTGTAACCGGCATTGAAGTTGGTAAAAGCAAGCACCGTCTGCATGTCTTTTTCAACAGTGCCAAGCTGGTCAATGCCGGAAACCGCGTTAAGCACAAGAACACCTTTTCGCCCTAAAAGACGGATGTTGTAATTCAGTGTATGTTCCTTTTCACCGTTAAAACTGAGCTCTTTAGCCCAGTAGAGTTTGTGGGCTGATTTGTCGTAGCGCGGCTTTGCTGCCCAACCAACAAGCTCCAAGGTTTGGTGCCCGGCCTTCTGGCGCTCTTTGTTCGCCTCGGCAACGCCTTCCTTCATCTCCTTTAATAAATCATCGTAATTGATACTGTCTGCATCCTTGTCTGAAACATGGCCGTCTTCTTCATAGGTGATGACCACTCCCCAACTATTCTTTGAAGTAGGGCCAATATCAGCAGGAAAGATCATGCCGAGCGTGCCGTCGCCCGATGGGTTTCCCCAGGCATTCACAAGAACCTGTTCAGTATCTTTGGGTGATAAGTAGCGGAACGTATCTGGAATCTTGATGGTTGCCATGCTGCCTGGAAGAACAATCGTACCTTTTTGGTACTTCAGTGATGCCTCAAATTCAGCATCCGTCATTTTCCCCTTCTCGGCTGCATATACAGGCACGCAGGTAAACAGAACCAGGCAGATAAATAGTAGGGCCGTTTGTCGCATTGTAGCTTCTCCTTCGTAGGTGGATGGGGCGTTGTGCTGCTGACTTGGTTAAAGGGTGGTTTACGTGTGTAGACCGGTGCTTTTTTCAAGTGGAATAGCTTGTTCAGCAGATTTTTAAATTGGCGTGATACCTAGTGATATAGCTCAAGGTTTGGGTGTCGTCAAATGACCAACCTGATTTTTTACCCCCCGGCAGCATAGGCTTTGATGCCTCCAGGCCACCTAAAACCGCTCCAGTCTTTTGCTGAGGGCGATATCGCCTTACTTCAAATTTGTACCAAGCTGCATCGTCTTTTTCCTGCAACGAATAGCTGATCTCTCTTCACCTGCCTCTGGTCATAAAAACAGCACTGGCACTGTTTTTATGCACACGGTCGTAATTTGCAATTCTTACAACAGATCTCAACATGTTGATTTTTAATGCCTATCCAGAAATGTACGTTTTTGGCACGCGTTATGTAGTTGCATATATAGCGTAATGACAGAGGAGGAAACAAGCATGCAGATTGACGCCAACAAGTTTGACACCATTGCCCGTGGTCCGTTTGCGCCGGTATATCCGCTGCTGGCCAGTCAAATCCTTGCACGTAGCAGTATTACCAATGGTGTCTGCCTTGATCTGGGCAGTGGTGGCGGCTATCTGGGGCTGGCCTTGGCCTTTCGCAGCAGGTTACGTGTCTGTCTGCTGGATGAATCAGACGACATGCGCATGATTGCAGAACAAAACATTGCTGAACACCAGCTAGATAACCGGGTGGTGGCAATTTGCGGAGATGTACACAACATTCCGCTAAAAAGCGGCAGCGTAAATCTGGTGGTAAGCCGTGGCTCCATCTACTTCTGGAATGATCTTGCCCAGGTATTGCGGGAGATCTGGCGGGTGCTGGCGCCGGGCGGGCAGGTCTGCATTGGCGGTGGATTTGGCTCTAAGGAGCTGCGAGAGGAGATCATCCGCAAGATGCGAGAGAAAGAACCGGATTGGCAGCCCAAGTGCCGCGGGTTTGGTGATGATCATTTTTATGATGCAATCAAGGTGGCAGGGATACCGGATGCAGGGTTGCTGAAGGATGAAAGCGGTACCTGGGTTGTGTTCAGTAAGCCATTTGATCTTCCGCTGCAAACAGTATCATCAGATTTTGCAACCGCCTGTGAATACAAATGAACCGGAGAACTGCCATGAAACTGCTGCTTTCAGCATCTCTGAGTGTCTTGTTGCTACTGCAGACCGGAACCGGCCATGCCCGCGAGATAACCGATATGACCGGCAGAAAGGTGCTGGTGCCGGATCGGATCAGCCGGGTCTATGCCAGCTCACCTCCAGCCAGCTACCTGCTCTATGCCATGGACCCAACCCTGATTGTTGGGCTTAACTCTCCTTTGAATGAAACAGAGAAGCGGTTTCTCAAACCTGCGGTCCGCTCGCTGCCGGTAATCGGCAGTTCAGTCGGCCAGGGCAAGAACATGAATACAGAACTTCTGCTGAAGGCCAGGCCGGATATTGTGCTGGTCTGGGCCTGGCAGCAGCCACAGATTAATGCCAGGTTTGAGCATGTTTTCCGGCAGTTGAAGATTCCGGTGGTGCAACTGCGGATTGATTCGCTGCGGGATTATCCGGCAGCGCTTACCTTTTTGGGCTCGCTGCTGCAACGGGAAAAACGGGCTGCCAAATTGCGGAGCTATGCTGAAGAAACATTGAAGTCAGTTGATCAGGCAGTGGCGGGTATCAAACCGGAACAGCGCCCAACGGTCTATTACGCCGAAGGGCAGGATGGCCTGGCCACTGAACGGGATGGCTCCTTCCATGCCGAGTTGATCGGGCTGGCTGGCGGCAGAAATGTGCATCGCGGAGAGGCGCTGGATCATTACGGCATGGAAAAGATCAGCATGGAGCAGGTCATGCTCTACAACCCGCAGATCATGCTGGCGCAGGAGGCTCCGTTTTTAGCAGCAGTTGGCCGAGATCCACGCTGGAAATCAATCAAAGCGGTGCGGGATGGCCGGGTCTACCGCATCCCCCGCGCACCGTTTAACTGGTTTGATCGCCCCCCGTCATTCATGCGCCTGTTGGGACTGCGCTGGCTGACCAACCGGCTGCATCCTGATCTCTACCGTTTTGATGCTGCTACTGAGACCAGGCGCTTTTACCGACTGTTTCTGGGGATAGAGCTGAATAACAAGGATCTGATGGAGATACTGAAGCAGAGCTGAAACCGGTGTCTCTACAAAGCAGTACTGCGTCTATCGTTATAACAATAATTACATAACGGCTGATGCCGGACAGGAGGAAACAATGAAAAAACAGGTGATAATGGGCGTTGCCCTGCTTGCGCTAGGCAGTGCAGTGACACAGGCAAGTGCTGAAGAGCAGGCAGTGGAAATGGGTGGCGTTGGTGTTACCGGGAAAAAGGACAAGCAACCGGTCTACAGCGCAACCACGGTGCCGGCCAGCGCCTCTGCCACGGTGGAGGAGTTCAGCCGTGAGGATATCCAATCTATTGCCCCTGCCAGTGTCTATGACATTGCCGCGCTGTCACCTGGTGCGCGGGTGGAGTTTCAGGGACGCAAGGGGATGAATGCGTTGCAGTTGCGGGGTGGCGATACCGTGGGAATCATCCTGGACGGGGTCTACATCCCCTGGTCCCAGGCCTCCCGAATTATGGCCCAGTTTCCGGTGGATGCAATTGAATCGGTCAGGATCGTACGGGACAGCTCTGCCGTCACCCTTGGCCCCTTTGTGGCCTTTTCTCCGGCCATGAGCCATGACAACGTGCCATCCCCCGGCCTGGGCAGCTCAAACCAGGGCTTTATGGTGATCACCACCAAAAAGGGCAAAGGGCCGGAGCTGGGCGGGATTGCCGAATACGGCAGCCTTGATACCCGTAACTTCCAGCTCTACCACGGCAACAGCAAAGGGCCGTTTTCCTACCGGATGGTGGGTACCGCCTCCGGCACCAGCGGCAGGGCAGGTTGGAACAATGCCGCCAATAATCTCTCACTGCTGTTAAATGGCAATTATGATAGCACGGCGCTGAAGGCGGATTTCCTGATCTATTACGCCAATGGCCGCCGCGAGATCCAGCGATCCACGAAGGACAGCACCGCCTATACCTCACTCTGGAACTATGACCCGCTGGAGTCGCTGCAAATCGCCCTGAACCTGCATAAACCGTGGAATGCGGTGCACACCACCTCGCTCTCCTATGCCCGTGGCCGGGTTACCGACGATGAATACCTCAAGAGTTCAACCAGTACAACCATCCCCCAGGCAGTACGGCAGGAGGATCAGGTGGAAACCTGGCACCTCTGGCATGTGGCAGCCACGGAAAACAACCGGCTGACCGGCGGTTTTCAGGCCTTTCTCTGGAAAAGCCCTACCGGCCAGTTCTTCTATGAAGGGGTACCCCGCAAGGAAGACCTGTTCTCCGGCTATCTGCAGGATGAATACAAATTCAACAACCGGCTGACTCTGGATGGCGGGGTGCGGGTTGATACCAAGCTGATTGAGCAAGGCTCGGATAAATATTCACCCCTGCAGGCCACCAACAAGAAGATTGAAAATGAATGGCAGCAACCGGCCATCAGTATGTCAATCGGCAGCTCGTACCAGCTGAATGAGCAGCACAAACTGCTGGCACGGATGGGTTACACCCGTCAGGAAGCTGATACCTTTCTGGCAACCGTGGGCAACAAAACCCTGAACACGGAAGAACGGTTCAAGTACGAAGCAGGGGTTGAGGCCAGCTATCACCCGGCCTTTAATCCCAGCGTTACCCTGTTCCTGTATGACATCAACAACTTTGCCTATTCAGCAGCCACCGGCGGCAGCGGCTCATCGGTCTACAACATCTACGACACTGCCAACATCATCCGCAAAGGGGTTGAAACATCCGTTAAGGGCAGCCTGCCCTGGGGCTTTGGCTACCATGCGGGCTATTCCTACATCACCACCAACCGGGGCGACACCAACAAAGTTATGCCCCATCACAATGTCAGTCTACGGCTGTCCCACCAGATTGGCGGCCTGGAAAGCAACCTGATCCTGAACTACGTCGGTCCCTATGAAAACAACTTCCTTTCAGTGGGTAACATCTACCGTCCAGCCGGGGAATATACCCGTGTAGACCTGAATGTCAGCTACAGCTTCAAGCTGGATAAGGCCCAACTGCGGGCCACGGTCTATGGCCGCAACCTGCTGGATGACCGCTATGTGACCATTGCGGGCTGGCAGGATCAGGGTATCACCTGCGGCGCTAAGCTGGAAGTTGCGTTCTAAGAAAGATGCAACTGCTGTGCGGTGACATCTATTGGCGTGGGGGGCATGGAACCAGCACTACGCGCCGGTTCAGGTCAGCCTTGATCGGGTCGTTGCTGATCCACTGCACGCTGGGCGGGCTGGCAACTGCCGTGGTGCTGCAAAAACCGACTCTGCAGGAACCGGTGGTGATCGATCTGACCACGGCATCGCTCCCTGAACCGCAGACGCAGCAGCAAGCACCAAAGATGACTACCCGGAGCAGAAGCAACACTACTGCTCCGGCAAGGTCGGCGCCGCAATCGCTTCCTCCTCCGGTAGCGGCGCCGGCTTCAAAATCGCCAGCAGCAGCTTCCCAGCCGGTTGCAACCCTGTCGGCAAAAACCGATGGCGCACCGCAGCAGGCCACGGTGGGCGGCACAAACAAATCAGTTGGCGGAGGCGTAACTGCCCCAGGTGAAGGCGTTGGGACAAAGGGAAACGGACAGGTAGCCGCAGAGACCAAAGAAACACTGCAGAAACGCTACTTGCGGGAACATTTTGCCTACATCCGCGACCTGATCGGCAAAGAACTGCGCTACCCGCGCCAGGCGATCCGCATGAACTGGAGCGGACGGGTCACGGTTTCATTTCTGGTTTTGGTGGACGGCAGTGTCTCAGATCTGCGGGTAAGTCACAGTAGCGGCGTATCACTGTTGGACAGAAACGCCATTGAAACGGTTGAACGTGCCGCACCGTTTCCCAGACCACCGGTCAGTGCGCGGCTGGTTATGCCGGTGGATTATGTCCTTGAGTAGCTAACCTTAAAACGACAGTTAGCCACAGAGGTCACAGAGAAACACAGAGAACTACAAGAAAATCAGCTTTTAACGCCTCACCCAAAAGGGAATCAGGTCGCTTGTTGTGCCTTCCTGCTTTACCTCTGAGACCTCTGTGATCTTGTATGTTCAGCGTGTAGCATCTAATGTTCTTTCAAGTAGCCAGGGAATGACAGCTTGATCGTGTTTTGGGACACCAAGCCCGTCACAGAGCGTAAGGCGTCATTCCCTTCCTCCCAATAGCCCGAACAGTTGACTGGGGACCATCTGGATCCCGCATTCTGCAAGAACGGGAAAGGAGAAAGACTATGGGAAAGAATCTGTTTATCGGCATTGATGTTTCTAAAGCTATTCTTGATGTTGGTGTCATTCCAACAGAAGAAGTAAAACGTTTCACCAATGATGCTGATGGTTGCAAAGCGCTTATCTCCTGGCTGTC
>NZ_FUWR01000023.1 GCF_900167465.1 Trichlorobacter thiogenes
CAAGGTGTCATAGCCGGGACCAGGTTTGCCGCATCTGGAACAGACAGGCTGCCTGTTCTTGCGGGGGCGGATCTCAATGTCAAGGACCGTGCGCTGTCCCTTGTTTCGCTGGTGGACAGCGCCATACACAAAACCTTGATGCGGTTGAACGAAATTCAGTATAGACTTGAGCTGCATCCCGCTCTCCTTGTCTGTATTGGGTTTCTTGGTCGAAACACACAATGACAGATTTGTAGGCGGGATGCTCTATTTCGTTCACCAGGTAGCTGCTCAGACCATCTTCGGCAGGTCAGTTACCCATAAATTCTGCGGAAGAACCAAAAATATTATGATTTTGTTCGTTCCTTTGATGCCTGGAAGTGCAGTTGCTGCGGAGATGTCGTTGATTCAACCATACTTCAGAACAGGGCCCGGTGCAGTAGCAGCTTTCTTGGCTGACCGATAAACAGAATTTCAAGATTGATCACAGGGGAATCCAGCTATGGGTTCCCCTTTTTGTTTGACAGCAGGTGCCGTAATCCGTACATTTTCTCCACTTTAGACAGCCAAGGAGCATCATAATGGTACGAGCAGGACGGAGTTTGCAGCAGTTACGCCCCATTAGTATAACACGTCACTTTATCAAGCACCCGGAAGGTGCTGTTTTGGTTGAGTTTGGAGACACCAGAGTCATCTGCACCGCCTCGATAGAGGAGTCTGTTCCGCCGTTTCTGCGTGGTAAAGGTACCGGCTGGGTCACTGCTGAATACTCCATGCTGCCCCGTGCTACCCATACCCGTTCTTCCCGTGAGGCTGCCAAAGGTAAGCAAAGTGGCAGAACACTTGAAATTCAGCGTCTGATCGGACGTTCTCTGCGGGCTGTGACTGACATGGCCAAGCTGGGTGAGCGCACCATCTATCTGGATTGTGATGTGATCCAGGCAGATGGCGGCACTCGCACCGCCTCCATTACCGGCGCGTATGTGGCCTTGGTTGATGCAATTTCGTCTTTGCTGGCCCAGGGCAAGATTGCTGAAAGTCCGCTCAAAGAAGCTGTGGCTGCAGTCAGCGTGGGGATTGTAGATGGCCAGGCTCTGCTTGATCTTGATTATCAGGAGGATTCCAGCGCTGAAGTGGACATGAACTTTGTTATGACATCCTCAGGCCGGTTTGTTGAGGTGCAGGGCACAGCTGAGGCAGAGCCATTTACTCTTGAGCAGATGGATGCCATGCGTAACCTGGCCATGACAGGTATCAACCAGCTGTTTACCCATCAACAGGAGGCCTTGTCGCGATGAAGCAGTTGCTGGTTGCCACCCGGAACCGGGGCAAGATCAAGGAGATCAGGGCGCTACTGGATGGCCTGGTGGAAGAGGTTATCTGTGGGGCGGATCTGCCGGATCTGCTGGAGACGGTTGAGGATGGCGCCACCTTTAGTGACAATGCCTTGAAAAAGGCTCGTGAGGCCTGCAAGGCCACTGGTCTGCCAACCCTGGCCGATGATTCCGGATTGGTGGTAGATGGGCTTGATGGTCGTCCAGGTGTGTTCTCTGCCCGTTTTGCAGGGCCTGATGCAGATGATGGCGCTAACAATCTCAAACTTTTACAGGAAGTAGCTGGTGTACCACAGTCTGAGCGCGGCGCAGCCTTTGTCTGCAGTATGGCCTATGTCAGCCCTGCTGGTGTTGAACAGCTGTTTGAGGGCAGGGTAGGGGGTACGATTATTGATCAACCCAAGGGGGAGCATGGCTTTGGTTATGATCCCCTCTTTCTGGTGAATGGGTATCAGCAGACCATGGCAGAACTGCCGTTGGATGAAAAAAACCGGATCAGTCACCGAGGCCAGGCCTTGCAAGCCTTTAAGCAGTACCTTGGTGGAGCATAGATGACCACCTACCTGCTCAAACGGATAGCCATGCTGGTACCATTGATGCTTGGGATCACCCTAATCACCTTTACGGTTATTCATCTGGCACCGGGTGAGCCGGTGGATATGCAGATGGCCATGAACCCCAAGGTTGGCAAAGAGGCCAGAGAGCGTCTGACCAAGTTCTACGGTCTGGATAAACCGCTCCATGAACAGTATTTTACCTGGCTGGGCAGGCTGGCCAGGCTTGATCTGGGCCGCTCCTTTTCCAGTGATAACCGTCCGGTACTGGACAAGATCAAGGAACGTCTGCCGATCACTCTTTCGCTTAATCTGGTGGCTCTGATTATTGAGTTTGGTCTTGCGATTCCGATCGGGGTGCTGGCTGCGCTCAAAAGAAATTCGCATTTTGATAAAGGAACAACTGTCTTTGTTTATTTGGGCATAGCTATGCCCAATTTTTGGCTTGCACTACTACTAATGTATCTGTTTGGAGTTAAGCTAAGTTGGTTGCCAATTTCAAATCTTCATACTCTCGGGTATGAGTCGTACTCGTGGGTTGCTCAGGTTTGGGATTTGGTAAAACATCTGATTTTACCCCTCATAGTCGCCTCATTTGGGTCTTTGGCTGGAGTTTCCAGATATATGCGATCTGGCATGCTGGGCGTGATTGGTCAAGACTACATTGTTACGGCGCGTGCTAAGGGCCTTTCTGAACGAGTGGTTATTTGGAAACATGCTCTTCGTAATGCGCTTTTACCATTAGTTACATTGCTTGGGTTTTCTGTGCCCGGTCTTATTGGTGGTAGCGTTATAATTGAAACAATCTTCTCAATTCCTGGTATGGGGCAACTATTCTATCAGGGGGTCATGTCTCGTGATTACCCTGTGGTAATGGGTATACTTGTGATTGGTGCTTTTCTGACCTTACTTGGTAATTTACTGGCAGATATTGGTTATGCATTTGCTGACCCTCGTGTAAGGTTGAGGTGACCTATAGTGATTAAAAACAGTTACTTAATATCAATCCTATGGCCAAGGATAAAATGTAACAGGTTAGCAGTGATGGGGATAAGTGTTGTCAGTATATTGCTGCTCTTAGCTTTACTTGCTCCAATAATTTCACCGTATAATCCAACAGAAATACATGCAGTGCATGTGCTTTCTCCACCCAATTGGTCACATTGGTGCGGTACTGATGAGCTTGGAAGAGATGTATTAAGTCGAATGCTGTATGGAGCTAGAATTTCTCTAATGGTTGGTTTTGTAGCAATCGGTATTGCAGTTACTATTGGGTCATTGGTGGGGCTTGCATCCGGGTACTATGGTGGGTGGGTTGATACTCTCTTAATGCGTTTTGTTGATGTGATGCTATGTTTTCCTACGTTTTTTTTAATATTGGCAGTCATAGCATTTTTAAGCCCATCTATCTGGATCATCATGGCGGTGATCGGTCTGACCGGCTGGATGGGGGTGGCTCGCTTGGTCCGAGCGGAAGTACTCGTTATTCGTGAGATGGACTACATCCTGGCTGCCCGTTGCATCGGCTGCTCAGACTTGCGGATTATTCTGCGTCATATTCTTCCCAATGCCCTGTCACCGGTGTTAGTGGCAGCTACGCTGGGGGTCGCCGGGGCTATTCTGACTGAATCGGCCCTGTCGTTTCTTGGGATCGGTGTACAACCGCCAACCCCAAGTTGGGGGAATATTCTGACTTCTGGCAAGGACTATATTGAATTTGCCTGGTGGCTTTCCCTGTTTCCTGGACTAGCCATCCTGGTAACCGTACTTGCTTATAACCTGCTGGGTGAGGGGATCCGTGATGCCCTTGATCCGCGAACCATGAAATAATACGGGAGTTGTATGACTGAGATTGTTTTTGATCATGAAGATTTTGATTTTGAGACCATGGAAGAGGAACTGAAGGCTGATGAGCAGTGCCAGAGGCTGCTTCAGCAGTTTTATATCTGGTTGCAGCAATCTGGCCTGACACCGGAACATGCCTCAGAGCTTGCTTACAGTGCAGATTACTATCTGCGGGATTATGTGCTTGATTTTCTGCAGCGTAATGCTCTGCGGCCGCAAGCAGGCCAGGTACATTATTTTGCCAGTAACTGGTACATTACCCGTACTCTGGAACCTGAAATGGCGGTACTTGAACGGCATCTTGAGGCAATTGCAGCCCTGTACCGTTTTATGCATGAGCTGAACCTGGTGAATTCTGATCAGCTTGATCAGATGCTGAAGGAAACCACTCAGCTGGAATGTTACCAGCAACGGATAGCGTCTTTCCTTGCCCTGGCTGGTGAAGGCTACGAAGAGTGGGATCGTGCCTGCCAGCTCGAAAAGTAAAGGAGTCAGTTTACATGACGCAACATATTCGCCCTGATTTTGATAGTCGTGCCAGCCAGTGGGATAATCTGCCCCGTCGAGTGGCTTTGGCCAGGGCCGTGGTGGAGGCAATCATTGCTGAAGCTGATCCGCAACCGGGTATGCGGATGCTTGATTATGGTGCCGGCACTGGATTAGTAACTCTGGGGCTTCTGCCATTAGTCAGGGAGGCGATTGCCGTTGACAGTTCCCGTGGTATGTTGGAGCAGCTTGAAACCAAGGCCAAAGAAGCTGGCATTACCAATCTGCAGACCTGTTTTATTGATCTGGATTCAGAATGGCATCTGCCCCAGGGGATTGACCTGCTGGTCAGCAGTATGACCATGCATCATGTGCCGGAACCGGCTCCGCTTATGGCCCACTTCAAGGAATGTATGAATCCAGGTGCGCAGCTCTGCATTGCTGATCTGGAGCTGGAGGATGGCAGCTTCCATGATGACGCAACCGGTATTCCTCACAAAGGCTTTAGCGTTAAGGATATGGAAGGCTATTTCCGTGAAGCCGGGTTTGTTGATGTTAGAACGGTCTTGGTGATAGCCGTGAAGAAAGAACGGGAAGGTGCAATTCAGGAATATCCGGTTAACCTGACCATCGGGAAAGCTTGAGCATTCCTGCGATTGATTGACATCTGGAGCAATTTAACTTAGAAATGACAAAATTTAACATTTTCCGGATAGTTCCTGCAGGAGGGATGCATGTCCCAGGTCGCATTGCCTGAAACCGTTAGAAAACTGCTGGCCTCACAACCGATTGAGCTGCCCATCTTCCATCCGGTTGCGTTGAAGCTGCAGCGTATGCTGTCAGACTATGACTTTACCGTTGATGAGGTGGCGCAGATTGCCAATGAAGATCAGTCGCTGGCCAGCCAGATGCTGAAGATGGCCAACTCGCCCATGTATATGGGGCGTACCAAGGTGGCCACCATCAAGGAAGCGGTAATCAGGCTTGGTGCCCAGCAGGTTATCAATATTGCCATCGCTGCTTCACAGGCATCGGCACATGCTTCAGATAACCCGGCCCTGAATGCCTATATGAAAGAGCTCTGGCTGCACAGCCATGGCTCTGCACTGGGAGCACGCTGGCTGGCACACAACTGCGGCATGCGTGGGATTGCGGATGAGATCTATCTTGCTGCCCTGTTGCATGACGTGGGTAAACTGTATCTGGTAAAGGCGATTGAGCGACTGGTTAAGGCGGGTGTGATCAGCTCAATGTTTGATGATGACCTGATCATGGAGATCTTTGAGGCGATGCATGTTGAGCAGGGCTTTCGTCTGATGCAGCACTGGAACTTCCCATCCATGTACTGTGATGTGATCAGGGATCATCACCTGGAAGAATGGGATCCAGTCAACAAGATGCTGGCCATTGTCCGGTTTGTGAACCAGGCTTGTCATAAGGTTGGGCTTGGATTGAAGAAAGAGCCTGATTTGGCGCTTCATTTGACGTTAGAGGCAGAAGTGCTTGATATTGGTGAACTGCAGATTGCAGAGCTTGAGTCGCTTCTGATTGAGTCCCGTGAAGCAGAGTTTTAACGAATAACGGTGCTTCTGGTGTTAAAATAACGCCCCTTCAAGTGATCTTGAAGGGGCGTTTCTGTTGGTTTAATGGCTCTGCAACCGGCGTAGTATGGCATACACTATTTCCACCTGTTCCGGTACTCCAATCGCTTCAGCGACTTTTTCAGGCGATGGCAGATCAGCATGCCCTTGTACAAATGCCTGTACCTTCTTCTGTAACTCAATCACTGTCCCAGCTGCTTTTTTGCCTGCCTCAACCCCTGGCTGGTGATAGGCGTTGATATTGACTAATGACGCATATAGGCCAACTGTCCGCTCAAACAGGGCGATCAGGGCACCGATGGTGGCTGCGTCAATCCTTTCCACCGTGATGGTCATGGATTCCCGCCCCTTTTCTGACAAAGCCTGTCTGGTGCCGTACAGGAAACCAAACAGGAAATCACCGCTGGTCACTCCCTGCTCAACCTGCATGGAGCTGCCCTGACGATCCTGCAGCACCTCAATAAAGGTCACAAAGAAGTTGTGTACCCCTTCACGCAACTGCTGCACATAGGCGTGTTGATCGGTAGAGCCTTTGTTTCCGTACACCGTCAGCCCTTGACCCACGACGTTGCCATCCAGGTCTAACTGTTTTCCGATTGATTCCATGATCAGTTGCTGCAGATAGCGGGAGAAGAGCAGCAGGCGGTCTTTATAGGGCAGCATCACCATATCCTTATCGCCGTTTCCACCGGTGGCATGGTGCCACATCAGGGCCATCAAGCTGGCTGGATTAAAGGTGGCAATCCTGCTGCGGGTGATCTGGTCACAGGTCTGTGCGCCGCGTAGCAGCTCTCTGATGTTGATTCCCTGCAGTGCTGCCGGTAAAAGTCCCACAGCTGAGGTAACCGAGGTGCGGCCACCGACCCAGTCCCACATGGGAAAGCGGGTGATCCAGCCTTCAGCCACAGCCAGTTTGTCCAGTTGACTGCCATTGCCGGTAATGGCTACAGCCTGCTTGCTAAAATCAAGCCCGGCGCGTTGCCATGCTGCCTGGGCCTCCAGCATGCCGTTGCGGGTCTCTTTGGTGGAGCCACTTTTGGAGATTACAATCACCAGACAGTCAGAGAGGTTGCCGATCTGACTGAAGACCCGGTCCATACCATCTGGGTCAGTGTTGTCCAGAAAGTAGGGTGTCATTTTGTCAGTACTGTTGCCTAGGGCATCAGCCACAAACTGGGGGCCCAGGGCTGAACCGCCAATCCCGATTATCAATAGTTTGGTAAAGGTCTTGTTACCTGGAGCGCAGATTTTGCCGGAATGAATGTCAGCGCTAAAAGACTCAATCAGGTCAACGGTGGATTCGATCTGCTGCTGGATTTCCGGTGTGGGAGCAAGGGTAGGGGTGCGTAGCCAGTAATGACCAACCATGCGGCCTTCATCAGGGTTGGCAATGCTGCCCTGTTCAAGGGCAAGCATTGCATCAAACGCCTGTTGCATGGCAGGTTCCATCCGGTTCAGGAACTCATCGTCAAAATTCATTCGGCTGATATCAAGCCAGAGGCCGATCTCAGGGCAGTGGCAGAGGTGCTGCTGAAAGCGGTTCCAGGTATTTGTCGGCATTGGTTTGCTCCTTCTGGTGGATGATGCTGTACCTATACCACAGGCTGTTGGAAAATCCAGATCAGTGGCCCCAAAAACAAAGGGCGGGGATAACCCCGCCCTTTGAATACTTTTAATTGAAGCTTTAAAACTACTTCTTTATGTTATAGAAAACATTATGACCTTTGAACTCTGCAGTGGTATCCAGCTCATCTTCAATCCGCAGCAGTTGGTTGTACTTGGCCACCCGGTCAGTACGGCAGAGCGAACCGGTCTTGATCTGTCCGGCATTAACGGCTACTGCCAAATCAGCCAGGGTGGTGTCTTCGGTTTCACCGGAACGGTGGGAAATAACCGTGGTGTAGCCAGCCCGTTTGGCCATTTCAATCGCCTCAAGGGTCTCGGTCAGGGTACCGATCTGGTTCAGCTTGATCAGGATAGAGTTGGCAATCCCTTTCTGTATCCCTTCCTTCAGGATGGCGGGGTTGGTCACGAACAGGTCATCACCCACGATCTGGATCTTTTTGCCCAGGCGGTCGGTCATCAGCTTCCAGCCATCCCAGTCGTTTTCAGCCATACCGTCTTCAATGGAGATAATCGGGTACTTGTTGACCAGGTTTTCGTAGAAGTCCACCATTTGGGCTGGAGTTTTTTCTTTCTGTGCCTCGTTCTCCAGGGTGTAGATCCCTTTTTCTTTATTAAACAGCTCGGATGAAGCAACATCCAGGGCCAGCAGAACATCTTCGCCCGGCTTGTAACCGGCCTTGACGATCGCCTCCATGATAACTTCCAGCGCCTCTTCATTGGACTTCAGGTTGGGGGCAAAGCCGCCCTCATCACCAACGGCAGTGTTGTAGCCTTTGGCCTTCAGTACCCCTTTCAGGGCATGGAAGATCTCTGCGCCCATCCGCAGCGCCTCGGCAAAGCAACCGGCACCGGCAGGCATGATCATGAATTCCTGAATATCCACGTTGTTGTCTGCGTGGGCGCCACCGTTGATGATGTTCATCATTGGCAACGGCAGTTCGCGGGCATTGGCTCCGCCAATATATTTGTAGAGCGGCATGCCTGCTTCTTCAGCAGCAGCCTTGGCAACCGCCAGTGAGATTCCCAAAATTGCGTTGGCGCCCAGGTTGCTCTTGAACTCGGTTCCATCCATTTCCAGCATCCGCTGGTCAATTCCGACCTGATCACTGGCTTCCATGCCGATCAGTTCATCAGCAATCCTGTTGTTCACGTTATCAACTGCTTGCAGCACACCCTTGCCCAGATAGCGGCCTTTGTCGCCATCACGCAGTTCCAGTGCTTCACGCTCACCGGTTGATGCACCGGATGGTACTGCTGCCCGGCCAAAGGCACCGGACTCAAGAAACACCTCACACTCAAGGGTGGGATTACCGCGGGAATCCAGAATCTCCCGTGCATAGATATCAACAATTTCGCTCATCACTGCCTCCTCATGGAATTGGATCAAAACCTCACTTTTATAGCAACTGAGTGAGGAAAAGAAAAGCACCAGTTACAACCAACTTATAGTTTTGCAGGTGGCGCTGTTCCTGTTTCACCTGCCAGTTCATCATAGACCGCCAACGCCTTGATGGTATTGGTAATTCTTACTCCCTGGGTTTCAAAGGTCTTCAGTCGGGTATTAAACAGCTCGGTCTGGGTCTTGAGGTTGCCTGAGCTTTCAGTCAGAAAACTTTTTTCCTGTTGGCTGTCCTCTTTTTTCTTAAATACCCCTTTGACCTTGTGCAGGTACTCATCGCCGGTGCTGAGGTAGTTGTTTAATCCAACCAGAAACGCCTGTGCGCTGGCAGAGAGATCTGCAATGCTGTTCAGTTGATGCTGTGCCTCAAGCATGCTCTTTAAAAAAGGACCATCGGCAAAGGCATGTACGTCAGCCAGAGCCTTGGGATCAGGCTGATTGGGATCAAGTGCTGATGCCTGGTTGATAAGTTGCTGCGAAGCTTGCAAGTAGCTGTTAAGTGATTTGGAAGTGCTGCCAAGGCTTAAGGTAAACTGAGCCACAAATTTTGAGAAAAACGCAGCCTGTCCGGCATAGGGGATCGGCAGAAATTTAGCAACGGTAGCCGCTGCAGAACCTGCCTGAATATAGCGGCTGTAGGATGCCAGATTGGTGTTCATCCAGGCGGCGTACCGTTCAAAATCACCGATCAGGGCTCGTTGGCCCTTGATGTCATCCATGGCCTGATGGAATTTTGCCAGTTTACGTTGCTGCAACAGGCTGAGGGTAAGGCATCTGGGCAGTTCACATTGGTGTGGCTTGCTGGTTACTTCCAACGGGTGCATGGTCGTGACAACCGGCTGGGCAACCGGTGCTGTCTCTGCTGCCAAAACCGCAGTGGCAACTGCAGCTATGAATGATACGGTTAATGCAGTGGTTCTGATCATTTTGAATGTTTCTTTGATCCTTGAGTTTGTTTTTCTGAAGCCAGATAGTCGGCCAAAAAGGCCTGTTTGTAGGCCATGAAGCGGTTGTCGGCAATAGCCTGACGGATCTCTGTCATCATCTGCAGGTAAAACGTGACGTTGTGAATGGCTGACAGCACTGCCGAGAGCACTTCGTTTGCGGCAAACAGGTGGTGCAGGTAGGCCCGGCTGAAGTTCTGGCAGGTGTAGCAACTGCAGGATGGATCAACCGGGAAAAAATCACGTTTATAGTTTTTGTTGCTCACCCTGATCTTGCCCCGTCGGGTAAACAGGGTGGCGCTACGGGCATAGCGGGTGGGGATCACGCAGTCAAACATATCAATGCCCCGTTCAACGCTCTCCAGAATATCTTCCGGCAGACCAACTCCCATCAGATAACGCGGCTTGTCCTCTGGCAGATGGGGCGCGGTCCAGCCAACCACTTTTTTGAGCAGTTCCAGTCCTTCACCCACGCTGACCCCGCCAATGGCATAGCCGGGTAGATCCAGCTTGCGCATTTCTTTGGCGCACATAATCCGCAGGTCTTCATACACGCTGCCCTGTACGATTCCAAACAACGCCTGGGTCTCACGGTTGGTCCAGGCGTTCTGGCATTCTTTCAGCCAGCGGATGGTCTTCCTGGTGGACTGCTCAGCATATACCTTGTCGCAGGGGTAGGGGATGCACTCATCAAAGGCCATCATGATATCTGAGCCAAGTTCTTGTTGGATATTGATCGCCTTGGCCGGATCAAGGTAGATCTCTTCGCCGGTCAGTTCATGCTTAAAGAATACGCCATCCTCGGTAATCCGTTTCTTGGGCAGGGAAAAAACCTGAAACCCGCCGGAATCAGTCAGGATCGGCTTTTCCCAGGCCATGAATTTGTGCAAGCCGCCAGCCTTCTTGACCAGACCTTCACCTGGCTGCAGGTGCAGGTGGTAGGTGTTGGACAGGATAATCTGTGCCCCGGTATCGTGAATCTGGGCCGGTGTCAGCGGTTTCATGGCACCGTGGGTTGCCACCGGCATGAAGATCGGGGTCTGGATTTCGCCATGGCTGGTTTGGAGGATGCCAAGCCGTGCAGCAGAATCTTTGTCTTTTTTAAGCAGGGTAAAGTTCATGTGATGCTTTCTTGGTTGTGTGGTTACTTGCTGAAAATATTACTGCTCAGATGACAGGCCGCAAAATGGCCGGAACCTTGTGCAGCCAGTACAGGTGTTTCAGTACGGCAGATATCCGCAGCATAGGGGCAGCGGGGATGGAAACGGCATCCTTTTGGTAGATCAGCTGCTGAGGGTAATTCATGGGAGCGGATAACTGGTTTCGGGCTGCTGTCCGATGACTTGTGCAGGCGTGGAATGGCTGCCAGCAAGGCCTGGGTATAGGGATGACGGCATTGGTTGAACAGATCCTGTGCCGGTGCCAGTTCTACGATGCTGCCCAGATACATGACCGCTATCCGGTCACTGACATGACGCAGTACACCAAGGTCATGGCTGACCATCAGCATGGTCAGGCCGTGTTGCTGTTTCAACTCCTGTAACAGGTTGATAATCTGGGCCTGGATCGAGATATCAAGCGATGAGACCGGCTCATCAGCCACCAGTACAGCTGGTTGGGCTGCCAGGGCACGGGCAATGCCGATCCGCTGACGCTGGCCCCCGGAAAATTCATGGGGGAAACGGTCATACTGATCACCAGCCAGTCCTACCTGTGTCATCAGTTTGATGGCGGTTTCGCGAACCTGCTGGTTATCGCAGAGCCCGTGAATCAAAAGCGGTTCTGTAATGGCATCGCCGATCCGCATACGGGGATTTAAGGATGAAAAGGGGTCCTGAAAGATCATCTGCACTGAACGCCGGAAAATAGACTGCTTTTCAGGGGGCAGTTCCTTGATATCAGTGCCTTGGAACCTGATGCTGCCGCTATCCGGCTGCAGGAGGCCGGTCAACAGCTTGGCCACCGTAGATTTGCCGCAGCCTGATTCACCGGCCAACCCCAGGGTTTCTCCCGCTTGCAGGCTCAGAGAAACCTGATCTACTGCCTTGAGCATGGCCCTGGTCTGTTTGTCCGGGCCATTTCCCTTGAGCGGGAAACTTTTGTCTGCAGTATGGATGGAAAGGATATCGCTCATAGCAGGTAGTTCCAGCATTTAACCAGGTGTCCATTCCCCTTGTCCAGCTCAGCAGGCATCTGTTCAAAACAGACTGGCTTTACATCAGGACAGCGATCTTTAAAGGGACAGCCAATGATCGGTTTGTCAAGCCGGGGAGGTTGGCCCGGTATGGTGGCCAGCGGTTGACCCGGCAGGGCGTTTTCCGGCAACGAGGCCAACAGCCCTCTGGTGTAGGGGTGCAGCGGGTTGTTGAGAAGTTGATCAGTTGCAGCAGTTTCCACAATCTGACCGGCGTACATGACATGCACCCGGTCAGCCCGTTGGGCCACAATACCCAGGTCATGGGTAATCAACAGCAGGGCCAGACCTTTGTCACGGCGCAGTTGATCAATCAGTTCAAGGATCTGGGCCTGAATGGTGACATCAAGGGCGGTGGTCGGTTCATCGGCAATCAACAGTTGCGGATTACAGGCCAGGGCCATGGCGATCATGACCCGCTGACGCTGGCCCCCGGAGAGTTGATGGGGGTAGTCATTAATCCGTTGTTCAGGAGATGGTATTCCTACCTGTTGTAAGAGCTCAAGAGCTTCTGTCCGTGCTGCCTGCTTATCCAGCCTGCGGTGTAGCAGCAGCGGCTCCATCACCTGATCACCGATTTTCAGTACTGGATTCAGGGAGGTCATCGGCTCCTGAAAAATCATGGCAATCCGGTTACCCCGCAGCAGACGAAGTTCCTTTTCCGGCAGGTTTGCCAGCTCCTGACCATCAAAGCGGATTGAACCGCTCTCAATGCTGCCGGATGCCGGGATCAGCCCCATGATGGAACGGGCGGTCATGCTCTTGCCAGAGCCGGACTCACCCACCAGGGCCACGGTCTGGCCATAATCAAGGCATAGGTCCGCGCTGTTGACGGCATGCACAATGCCGTGGGGGGTGGGGATGGTAACAGTTAGATTGCTGATTTCAAGCAGTGCCATGGTGCGGCAGTGTAGCCTGCTGTTTCCCGCCTGTCAAACCTCGAAATGGTTATAGATAAACTTGAATCTGTTTGACACTCATACGGCTTTATGGTTCTATTTCAAACTTTCAATCGAAATTTATGAACTATTTATATTCTTTTATCATAACCGTATGTTTGCTGCTGTTGGCCGGAGTCGCCCCGCAGGGAGCTGCAGCCATTGAGATCGCAGCTACTAACGAGCAGATCCGGGTTGCCATCAGCAAAGGGGCTGATTCAGTTGCCATTGACGGTGACGGTATACTGGCCACCGATGAAACCGGCAAGCCTCTTACGCTTGAATTCCCTTTAACATTTCAAAACGAGCGGGGCAGGGTGCAGGCTGGAAGCAGTTCCAGCCGGCTGATACGTCTTGCTGCGGCTGGCAAGTTACGCATAAACGGTAAGTCTTACCGGGGAATGCTTGAGCTGTCAGTACAAAGCGGTAAGTTACTGGTGGTGAACCAGTTGCCCCTTGAGCAGTATCTGGTGGGGGTGATTAATAGCGAAATTTCCTCCACCTGGCCGATGGAGTCGATCAAGACCCAGGCAGTGATTGCCCGTACTTTTGCGGTGGCTAAACGGAAGGAACGTAGCAAGGCTTTCTATCACCTTGAGTCAACGGTAATGGATCAGGCCTATGAAGGCAGTGATGAAGAGGATAGTCGGGCTGCCCGTGGTGTTGTTGAAACTCAAGGTGAGGTATTAACCTATAACGGTTCGGTGATACAGGCTTTTTATCATGCCAATAGTGGCGGCCGAACCGAGGCATCACAGAATGTCTGGGGCATCGCGTTGCCCTATCTGCAGGGGGTCGAGTGCCAGTATGGTTTGACCTCAACCACCAGCAGTTGGGAACAGAGTCTGCCGCTGTCAAAAATTGAAGCTGCCTTGAAATCATTCAAGATCTATGGGCTTACTGATATTAAACTCGGTCCACGTAATAATCGCGGCAGATTGAAGAATCTGGTGCTGGTGACAGAGCGGGGCAACGTGATTCTGCTGGCAACCAAATTCAGGATGGCAGTTGGGTCAACAGTGATCAAAAGCACCAATTTTGCCGTGCGGGTTGATGGTGGCACGGTCTATTTTAATGGTTCCGGTTATGGTCATGGTGTGGGGCTGTGCCAGTATGGAGCCAAACAGCGGGCCCTGGATGGTTTCAGGTATAATGAAATCCTGTCCTACTATTATCCCGGCGCCAAACTGAGCAAGCTCTCTGAGCTTAAATAGCCCTGCAGATATGTTAGTTAGTGATTTTTCCTTTGAACTCCCTGATGAGCTGATTGCCCGTTATCCAATGCCACAGCGTGATGATTCACGTCTGTTGGTGCTGGAACGGCAGCAGCATACTCTGACAGAGGCACGTTTTAAGCAGATAACGGATTGGCTGCAGCCTGATGATCTGCTGGTGGTGAATGATACCAGGGTGATTCCGGCCCGCCTGTTTGGAAACAAGGAAACCGGTGGGCGGGTGGAACTGTTTCTGGTTGAACCGCAGCCAGATGCCTGTTGGCGTTGCCTGTTACGGGCCTCCAAGGCTTGCAAGCTAGGTCAAATGATCATACTTAGCCAGGGTGTTACTGCCCGGGTGGTAGACCGGCTGGGTGAGCAGGATTGGTTGATCCGGTTCCATGGCACTGATGATTTTGATGGCTGGCTGCAGCAGATCGGCCAGATGCCGATTCCACCCTACCTGAACCGCCCTTCAGAGGAGCTGGATCGGGAACGGTATCAGACCGTCTATGCAGCTGAATCCGGCGCCGTTGCAGCACCCACTGCAGGGCTGCACTTTACACCGCAGTTGCTGGACAGGATCAAGCAAAAGGGGGTTCAACTGGCTGCCGTTACCCTGCATGTTGGGCTGGGAACCTTTCAACCAGTGCGTGTCGAACGGGTGCAGGACCATATCATCCATCGCGAACGTTATAGCATCCCGCCTGAAACCGCTGCTGCAGTGGCAGCAACAAAGCAGCGGGGCGGCAGGGTGATTGCAGTGGGCACCACCGCCTGCCGGACCCTTGAATATGCTGCTGATGCAGCAGGTCAGGTGCATGCAGGCAAGGGTGAGGCAGATATCTTTATCTATCCCGGCTATGGTTTCAAGGTGGTGGATGCCTTGATTACCAACTTCCATCTGCCTGAATCAACCCTGTTGATGCTGGTCTCTGCCTTTGCCGGCCAGAAATTTGTTTTGGATGCCTACCGCAGGGCTGTGCAGGAAAAATACCGATTTTACAGCTATGGCGATGCCATGCTGATTGTGTAGGAGTAGTGGTGCCGGATCATTTCAGATTGTTGCATCAGGATACTGGCTGCCGTGCCCGTACCGGCAGAATAACGACCCCCCATGGTGAGATCCAGACCCCGATTTTTATGCCGGTGGGTACCAGCGCATCGGTTAAGGCGATGCGACCTGAGAACTTGAAGGATGCCGGTGCCCAGATTATTCTGTCCAATACCTATCACCTCTATCTGCGGCCGGGACACCGTCTGGTGGAGCAGATGGGTGGGCTCCACAAATTTATGGCCTGGGACAGGCCGATCCTGACCGATTCCGGCGGATTTCAGGTCTACAGCCTGACCGAGCTGCGCAAGATATCCGAAGAAGGGGTGAAGTTTCGCTCCCATATTGATGGTTCCATGCATCTGCTGACACCGGAACTGTCAATCAAGATTCAGGAGTCACTGGGGGCAGATATCATCATGTGTTTTGATGAGTGTCCGCCTGCTGAGGCAGACCGGGAGTATGTTGAGCGTTCCCTTGCCATGACCACCCGCTGGGCCCAGAGGTGTAAGGATGCCCATTCCCGGAGTGACCAGCTATTGTTTGGTATTGTGCAGGGGGGGCGCTTTGCAGAGCTGCGGCAGCGTAGCCTGCAGGAACTGCAGGAGATCGGATTTGACGGCTATGCCCTTGGCGGGCTGTCAGTAGGGGAAACAAAGCCGGTTATGCATGAGGTGATGGATGCCTGCAGCGACCTGCTTCCCCCTGATCATCCCCGTTATATCATGGGGATCGGTACCCCGGAAGATCTGGTTGAGGCGGTCTGGCGTGGTTATGATATGTTTGATTGCGTTATGCCGACCCGCAATGCCAGAAACGGGATGCTCTTTACCAGCCAGGGCAGATTGAACATCAAGCGTAAGCAGTATGAGGACGATCAGGGGCCGATTGATCCAACCTGTGACTGTTACGTTTGTCGGACATATAGCCGATCTTACCTGCGGCATCTGTTTCGTTCTGGCGAGATTTTGTCATCCATGCTAAACACTCATCACAACATTGCCTGGTATCTGAACCTGATGGCGCGGATGCGAGAGGCGATTACACAAGACAGATTTGAGGCATTCCGTAAGGAATTTTACCACCAACAACAATCAGAAACAGAAAATCACAAGGAGGAGTAGATCAATGATGATGAGCATGTTTGGAGTAGCCTATGCAATGGCACCACCCGCAGGAGGTGCAGGCGCAGCAGCTGGCGGGCCAGCACAACTGTTAGGTACTTTTGGTCCCCTGGTTGCCATGTTTGCTATTTTTTATTTTCTGTTGATCCGTCCCCAGCAGAAAAAGGCTAAAGAGCATAAGGCCATGATTGATGCCCTTAAGGTTGGCGATAGTGTCAAGACCGCTGCTGGTATTCACGGTAAGGTTACTGCTGTGGAAGACCAGGTGGTAACCCTTGAGATTGCCACTGGCGTTAAGATTAAGATTGATAAGCCGTTCGTTACCACTGTTGTAAAGTAGGGAAACGGTCTTTTTTCGCTCTGGCCCAGTCAAGCTGCGGTATGTCTTGTGCGGCGTACAATGGTGTACGCCTCCGCGCCATACCTTGCTTGCCAGAACCAGAACAAAAAAATCCTCGTTTCAGAACGTAGTATTTCAGCATATTACACTCAGAAGGAGCCGTGCCAATGCCTAAGGGAGCCGGATGGCGCATCGCCCTGATCGCAGCCTTTGTTGTCCTTTCCTGTATTTATCTGGTGCCAACCCTGTCCCCCAATCTGCCTGAGTGGTGGAAAGGGATGTTACCCAAGGACAAGATCCACCTGGGTCTTGACCTGCAGGGGGGAACCCATCTGGTGCTTGAGGTGGAGACAGCCAAGGCGGTTGAGGGAACTCTGGACCTGGTTGCAACCGATCTGGAAGACACCCTGAACAGCAAGAACCTGCGTTTCAAGCGGATCAGTCGTACTGGTAGCGACAAGGTATCGATTGTCGTGTACGAAAAAGATACCGCTGCTGCGGTTCAGAAGCTGATCAAGGACAAATACCGCGACTATGAGATCATCCCCACGGTTGAAGAGGGGGGGATGGTTGGTGTTGCCCTGCGGATGAAAGAGCAGGATATTCAGGATCGCAAGGACAAGGCAGTTGCCCAGGCCCTTGAGACCATCCGCAACCGGATTGACCAGTTTGGCGTATCAGAGCCGGTGATTGCCCGTCAGGGAATCAACCAGATCGTGGTGCAGCTGCCTGGTATCAAAGATCCTCAGCGCGCCATTGATCTGATTGGCCGTACGGCACGTCTTGAATTCAAGATGGTTAAAGAAGGGGTATCCCCCACTGGTGGCGCAATTCCTGAAGACAGTGAAGTGCTGTATGAAAAACACACGGATCCCACCACCGGCGCAACCACGGAGATCCCGCTGGTGGTGCTGAAGAAGGCTCTGATCACCGGCGACCTGCTGACTGATGCCCAGGTGAGGATCGACTCACAGTTTAATCAGCCCTATGTTGGGATTGAGTTTAACTCGCTGGGAGCGCGTCTGTTTGATCAGGTTACTGCTGCCAATGTGAACAAGCGTTTTGCCATTGTGTTGGATAGAAATGTCTACTCTGCCCCGGTTATCCGGGAGCGGATCTCTGGCGGTTCTGCCCAGATCTCCGGTAACTTTACTGAAAAAACCGCCTCAGACCTGGCGATTGTACTGCGTGCAGGTGCCCTGCCAGCCCCGGTTAAGATCATCCAGAACGTCACTGTTGGTGCTTCGCTGGGTAAAGATTCAATCGACAAAGGCCTAATGGCTGGTGGTATCGGTGTTGCGCTGGTAATCATCTTCATGGCGATCTACTACAAGCTGTCCGGTATGGTGGCAAACCTGGGTATGGTATTGAACATCCTCTACCTGATGGGTGCCATGTCTGCCCTGGGCGCTACCCTGACTCTACCCGGTATTGCAGCCATCGTGCTGCTGGTTGGTATGTCAGTTGACTCCAACGTGATTATCTTTGAGCGGATTCGTGAAGAGTTACGACTGGGCAAGTCGCCCAAGTCCGCCCTGGAGGCTGGCTATGACAAGGCGTTTTTGACCATCATGGACTCCCACGTGACAGCCCTGATTACTGCTGCGGTGCTGTTTCAGTTTGGTACCGGCCCGGTCAAGGGTTTTGCGGTTTCCTTGAGTCTTGGTATCATGATCAACCTGTTTACCTCGCTGATGGGTACCAAGGTTATCTTTGACCTGTTCCTGCACAAAGGGAACGTCAAAAAGATGAGCATATAAGGGGGATACTGCAATGATGGAACTTCTTGGAAAAACTAACATAGATTTTATCGGCAAGCGGAATATCTCGTTTGTCATCTCCAGTATCATTTCAATCATCGGCATTATCGCCATTATCCAGATGGCCCGTGGTGTTGCCAATATGGGGATTGATTTTACCGGTGGCACCTCGGTACAGCTGATGTTCGACAAACCACTTGCTCTTGCTGATGCCCGTAAAGCCTTGCATAGTGGTGGCATTGCTGAATTTGAACTGCAGGAAGTAAAAGAAGGTAACAAGCTGCTGGTGAAATTGCCCCGCAAGAGTGCTCTGGCCGTGGGCAAGGCAGCTGAGATCGTGCCTGCTGCCTTTGTCAAGGCTCAGCCCGGCTTGAAGGTGACCGTTGACAGTACCACCGAGATCGGTCCCTCCATTGGTGAAAAGCTGCGTAAAGACACCATAATTGCGGTTGCCATCTCCATGTTGGGGATCATCTGCTACATTGCTTGGCGTTTTGACTTTAAGTTTGGTATCGGCGCTGTTGTGGCCACCCTGCATGACGTACTGGCCATGTTTGCTGCCTATTACCTGACCGGCCGGGAATTTAACCTGCTGTTCATTACCGCCGTGTTAACCATTGCCGGGTATTCGCTGACCGATACCGTCGTGGTATTTGACCGGATCAGGGAGAACTTGCACAAAGATCTGAAAGGTTCTTTGCACAAGATATTCAACACAAGTATTAATGAGGTTCTTTCCCGGAGTATTATCACCTCACTAACAACATTTTTGTCAGCAATTGCCCTTTTTGTCTGGGGTGGCGAGGTGATTCACGACTTCTCCTTTGCGCTGCTGGTTGGTATCGTCGTTGGCGTCTATTCATCAGTTTATGTTGCCAGCCCGGTGGTGTTGCTGCTGGAACAACGGGCCATGAACAAAGGTGAGAGCGGAGCTGCGCAGCCTGTCAAGGCATAGGGAGTATTAACCATGAACAAGGAAACCACTATAGTTGGTGTTGCTGCCCTGATTATCGGTTTTCTGATCGGTATTATGGTGGGTGGAAAATTCATGGCTGGTTCTAAGGCCTCAACCAGCCAGGCTACGGTGCAGCAGGGTAGCGGGGCCATGGTGAATCCCGGCCAGGCATCAGCCCGGATTGCCGAACTTGAACAACTGGTTGCCAAAGACCCTAAAAACCTGCAGGCCTGGATTACCTTGGGGAATGATTATTTTGACTCCAACCAGGCACAAAAAGCGGTGCAGGCCTACAATAAGGCCCTGGAGCTTGATCCCAAGAATGTCAACGTGTTGACTGATCAAGGGGTTATGTTTCGCGCACTTGGCTTTTATGATCGTGCGCTGAATAACTTTGAAAAGGCTAACAAGCTGGATCCCAAGCATCTGCAAAGCCTCTTTAATACCGGCATTGTCTATGCGGTGGATCTGAAACAGACAGCCAAGGCCAAGGCGACCTTTGAAGCGTTATTGCAAAAAGACCAAACCAGTGATCTGGCCAGACAGGCCAGAGAGATGCTGCAACAGCTTTCAACAACAAAGTAGTTGGAAAGGTTATGAAATCCCCCGCTTGCCGGGGGATTTCTGTTTCTACCATGCACAAACAGTGGATACTTAAACAGACAGACCCAGCCGTGGTTGCCGACTTGTCAAAGGTAACCGGTCTTTCACCGGTTACTGCCGGTATTATGGTAAGCCGAGGGCTGACAGAGCCTGAACAGGTTACGTCATTCCTGAATCCAACCCTTGCAGGTATGCTTGATCCATTCCTGATGGCCGGGATGGAACAGGCGGTGGTGCGCCTTGTTGCTGCCCATGGCAATGCTGAAGTGGTCTGTATCTATGGCGATTATGATGTGGATGGCATCAGTGCCACAGCGCTGCTGGTGTCCGGTTTCAGGGCAATGGGTCTCAGTGTCGGTTACCACATTCCCAACCGGATGGAGGATGGTTACGGTCTGAATGGTGATGCGCTACGTCTGATCAAAGAACGGGGTGTCGATCTTGCCATCAGTGTTGATTGCGGAGTTACCGCCATTGAAGAAGCAGAACTCTGCCGCAGCATCGGGCTTGACCTGATCATAACGGACCACCACCAACCACTGGATCAACTGCCGGATGCCGTGGCAGTGATCAACCCCCATCGTCGGGATTGCAGCTATCCATTCAAGGGACTGGCCGGGGTAGGGGTGGCCTTTAACCTGCTGGTTGCGCTGCGTAGCCGCCTGCGTGACCAAGGGGCCTTTGGTGATAATGGACCGGATCTGAGGCAGTGGCTTGATCTGGTGGCCCTGGGCACCATTGCAGACCTGGTGCCGCTGGTGGAGCAGAATCGCCTGCTGACCGCAGCCGGTCTGCAACGGATGGGTGATGGCTGCCGGATCGGTCTGGCTGCCTTGAAACAGGTTGCCGGGGTAAAAGGTAGCGTGAGCAGTGGTCAGGTCGGGTTTCAGTTGGCTCCCCGCTTGAATGCTGCCGGACGCCTGGAAAGTGCAGTGCCCGGTGTTGAACTGTTGCTTACCGATGATCCGCAAAAAGCTGCTGCACTGGCTGAAGAACTTGATGGCGCCAACCTTGAGCGCCGACAGGTGGAGCGTTGCATCTTTGAGGAAGCCATTGCACTGATTGAGGCCCAGGGTGCGGTGGAACAGCGTAAAAGTATTGTGCTGTCATCACCAGACTGGCATCAGGGGGTGGTGGGGATTGTGGCCTCCCGGATGGTGGAGCGATATTATCGTCCCACCCTGCTGGTTGCTGAGCGTGAGGATGGCACCGGCAAGGGTTCAGGCCGCAGTATTAGCGGTTTTCATCTGCTGGATGCTCTGCATGACTGTTCCGCGCATCTGGAACGGTACGGCGGTCACCGTGCCGCAGCAGGGGTAACAGTTAAACCTGGTCAGATGCCAGCCTTTGCAGATGCCTTTGAGCAGGCAGCAGCTGACCGGTTGGGTGATCAGGAGCTGATGCCACAGCTAGTGCTGGATGCTGAACTGCAACCTAATCAGGTAACCCTGCAGCTGGTTCAGGAACTACAAAGTCTGGGACCTTTTGGCATGGCTAATCAGACACCGCTGCTGCTGCTGCAGGGAATGAAGGTGGGCGATCTGCGCTGTTTTGGTGAGAACCACCTTAATCTGCGGTTAGAGCGGGATGGGTATCAGTTCAGGGCAGTGGGTTGGGGCATGGCGGATCGCGACGTGCCGGCATCTATTGATCTGGCCTGTACCGTAAAGATTGATACCTGGAACAATCGGGAACAGCTCAAACTTGAGCTGAAAGATTTTCGTGCCACAGAGGCAACCGATGCAGCGTGACGAACGATTTGATAAGGCTGAGCGGATTATCCAGGTTGGTTTCTGGGTCAATGCTGTGCTGATGGTTATGAAACTGTCTGCCGGATACTGGGGCAGATCTGATGCGGTCTTTGCTGACGGCATTGAATCAGCCTGTGATTTCATTGCCATTGGCAGTACCATGGTTGCCCTTAAACTTGGTCGGCAGCCCTATGATGAACAACATCCCTATGGCCATGGCCGGGCAGAATCGTTGGCTGCTCTACTGATCTCGCTGGTGATCTGTGGAACCGGTATCTGGATTCTGGTCGATGCGGTACAGGCTATCCTGCGCCATGACTTTAAATCACCTGGCTGGATTGCCGTTGCAGCGGCCGCCTTAACCATTGTAATCAAGGAATGGCTTTACCGTTTCTCAACAGCCACCGGTAAACAGCTTGAAAGCCCGTCTCTACTGGCCATTGCCCAGGACCACCGCAAAGATGCCCTGACCTCAATTGCAACCCTGGCTGGCGTTGTGGGCGCGTTTCTGGGCTGGGGTATCATGGACCCGCTGGCTGCGGCGCTGACTTCATTCTTTATTCTGCATATCGGTTGGGAAACCTTTCGCGGGGCTGCCCATGACCTGATGGATGGTTCGGTTTGTGGTGATTATATTCAGGAGGTTACTGAACTGGCTGAAGTGGTTGATTGTGTGGAGCATGTCCATGAAATCCGTGCCCGCAGATCAGGGCAGTACATCATTATTGACCTGAAGCTGGATATGGACCCGGAGATGACCGTCAAACAGTCCCATGATGTGGCAACCGAGGTAAAACGCCGCATCTTTGAACGGTTTCATAATGTCGGCGATGTGATGATCCATATCAACCCCCACGATGAAGAACATGAGGACCTGATCAGGCTGTAGCGTATGATAGACCTTCCCATTACCCAGATCCTGCCTGAACTGCTTGCCACGTTGCAGACCACTACCAATGTTGTCCTCTCTGCTGCACCCGGTGCAGGCAAGACCACCCGTGTACCGCTTGAACTGCTTACCATCATCCCTGCTGAAGCTGGCCGCATCATCATGCTGGAACCGCGTAGAATTGCAGCTGCCTCGGCTGCCCGTTACATGGCCCAGAGTCTGGGGGAACAGGTGGGACAGACTGTGGGCTATACCATTCGCTTTGAAAGCAAGGTCAGCAATGCCACCAGGATTGAGGTGGTGACGGAAGGGGTGTTGACCCGCAGGATTCAGAACGATCCAGAGCTGTTTGGTGTGGCCTGTGTTATCTTTGACGAGTTCCACGAACGTTCCATCCAGGCGGATCTTGGTCTGGCTTTATGTCTGGAAACACAGGCTGCACTGCGGCCTGACCTGAAACTGCTGGTGATGTCTGCCACCCTTGATTGTGGTCCGATTGCACGCCTGCTGGGCGATGCGCCGGTTGTGGTGTCGCAAGGCCAGGCCTTTCCGGTGCAGGTCATCTATCCAGCGGTTTCTGATACACAATCCCTGACACGGCAGATGGCAGCAATCATCAAGACTGCCCTGACTGAAGAGGCTGGTGATCTGCTGGCCTTTCTGCCAGGCACCGGAGAAATCCGGGCAGTTGAGCGTGAGCTGGCAGGGCTGTCATCTGCTGTGGTCTGTCCCTTGTATGGCGATCTACCCTTTGAAAAGCAGCAGCAGGCCATACTACCAGGGCCACAGCGCCGGGTAGTACTGGCCACCAACATAGCTGAAACCAGTCTGACCATTGAAGGGGTGCGGATTGTAGTGGATAGTGGTCTGACCCGCCGACTGCAACTTGATCCTGCCACCGGACTGGAGCGGCTGGTAACGGTGCGGGCAGCAAAGGCATCGGCAGATCAGCGTACCGGCCGGGCAGGACGTACTGCTCCCGGAGTCTGCTACCGGCTGTATTCCCAGCAGACCTATCAGGCCATGACTCCTTTTACCCCACCTGAATTAATGACTGCTGATCTAGCGCCATTGCTGCTGGAGCTGGCAGCCTGGGGGGTGACTGATCCTGCCAGTCTTGCCTGGCTGGATCAGCCCCCTGCAGTGCATTTGGCAACAGCACAGGAGCTGCTGCAGATGCTGGGAGCACTTGATGCACAAGGGACCATTACTGCACTTGGACGTCGCATGGTGCAGCTGCCGCTGCATCCCAGGCTGGCACGTCTGTTGCTGTCTGCCCAGGAACAGGGGCAGGCTGTTACCGGCTGTTATCTGGCAGCGCAGCTATCAAATCGCTCAACCGCATTCAGGGCGATTGAGCAGACAGCGCAGCAGTTACTGCGACTGGTGGGAGAAAAACCTCAAAAATGCCCGGCTGTAGATCTGGATATGCTCCATAATACCCCTGAAATGGCAGTGGCAGCTTGGCCTGATAGAATCGCCATGCTACGTCAGGGGGGCGAGGGGAAATATCTACTTGCATCGGGCAGGGGGGCTGTGCTTTCAGCAAAGGCTGGCTGTACTGGTGCAGCGTTTCTGGTGGCCCTGCAGGTGGATGGTGGTGAAGGGGCTGATGGTCTGATACATCAGGCGGTTGGTCTGACAGAAGAACAGCTGCGACAGGCTGCTGGTCATCTGATCACCAAACAGCGCCAGGTTACCTGGGATGGGGCCGCTGGCCGGGTGGCTGCTGCAGAGCAGGAGAGGATCTGTGCCGTGGTTCTGGCATCACGCCAGATACAGGCTGATGATAGTGAAGCGATCCCTTTGCTGCTGGAGCAGGTTAAGCGCAACGGAATCGGGTGTTTAGGATGGAATGATCAATCCCGTCAACTGCAGGCCAGGGTAGGGCTGGCAGCCCGGTTACTGTCGGAGGATGGTTGGCCGGATATTTCTGATGCAGCGCTGCTGAATACTGTTGAGATCTGGCTGGGGCCGCACCTGTCTGGTATCCGTTCGCAACAGGGGGTGCAACAGCTTTCTGTACTTCATCTGTTGCAAGAGGTTGTTGGCTGGAACCTGCTGCAATCACTTGATACTGTTGCACCAACATACTTGACCATACCCAGCGGTAGAAAGGTTGCCCTGGATTATACAGATCAGGAAGGGCCGGTGTTATCGGTTAAGCTGCAGGAACTGTTTGGTCTGGCAACATCACCCACGGTCTGCAAAGGCAGGCGGGCAGTGCTGGTGCATCTGCTGTCTCCGGCTGGCAGGCCGGTGGCAGTCACCCGGGACCTGAAAGGGTTCTGGGAACGGAGCTATCTGGAGGTGCGCAAAGAGCTGCGGGGCAGGTATCCCAAGCATCCCTGGCCGGATGACCCCTGGAATGCGGTGGCGACCCACAAGACCAAGAAGGCTTTTGAGCGTTCATAAGGAGGTGTTTTGCCATGCTGTTAGAGATGCACTGCCACACTGCTGAAAAATCATCCTGCAGCTCTGTTCCGGTGGTTGAGTTGATCCGTCGGGTACAGGCCCGTGGTCTGCAGGGGATTGTGCTGACGGATCACCATGCGATCTGGTCTGATCAAGAGCTTACTGACGTTCGTCATCAGGCTGGTGTGCCGGGCCATTTTCTGATCTTTAGCGCGCAGGAGGTCACCACAAAAGAACATGGTGACCTGCTGGTCTATGGGGCAACCGCAGCGATACCCAAAGGTACCCCGCTGGAACAGATTCAGCAGGATTGGCCAACTGCTGCACTGGTATTGGCCCACGCTTACCGCAAGGGACGTTATCCGACTGACGAGCAGTTGCTGAATCCGTTGTTACATGGTGTGGAGATTTTCAGCTCCAATCATGGCGTGGCAGAAAACAGCCGTGGTCTGTCAGACTGGCATCGTCTGCGCTTTACCGCCATCAGTGGCACTGATACCCATGGCGTGCAGTATGCCGGTGCTTATCCAACTATTTTTGATCATCCGGTCCAGACCATCCAGGAGCTGGCCGATGAACTGCGGGCCGGGCGTTGTCGTCCGTTTTTCAAGGAGATCCCCCGTTCCGGTGCCAATGCTGTGGTGACTGAGGTGACCTTTGGCACCAAGGAAGGGGATGAAAATCGGGAGCGGATCATTATTCGTACCCTGTACGATGATCATAAATGGAAAGGTACTGAGCGGGCCGAGCAGATTATGGCGGTGGTTGCAGATGCCGGTTTTGCAGAAGGTCGCTTTCGGGTGCCCAGACCGATAGAGATAGATGCAGAGCGGATGACCATTATCGAGCAGGGGATTCGTGGCCGTTCTTTGCATGACAAGCTGTTGGCAGCAGGGCATGACGATGCACGCTGGTATCTGGAGCTGTCTGGACGCTGGCTGGCCCGTCTGCATAAGGCGCGGCTGGCTGTAACAGCAGCGGATGAGTTCAGGCAGCGCGAAGAAGCCAGAATACGAAACTATCTGTCACGTTTTGAAACAATCAACCATCGTCATACCGGTCGGGCCAGACAGGTGGCCGAGGCGATTATTGCTGCGGAACAGGATCTGTCATGCGGGCATGACTGTCTGGTGCAGGGGCATGGTGATTTTCATCCCAAGAACATCATGATTGGCCAGGATATCCAGGATAATCGTGATACCGTCTTTGTGGCAGCCATTGATTTCGGCAGCTCGCTGATGTTGCCGCCAGCCTTTGATGTGGGCACCTTTATGGCTCAGTACCGCAATCAACTGTTCTGTCATACCGGGCTGTTGGATCAGCTGCCCGAGTCGATTTTTCTGGAGGCCTATCTGGATGAGGGCCCGCCGGTGGAAGATGATTTTCTCTGGCAGGTGGAACTGTTCCGGGCCCGTACCAATCTGAGTATTGCGGCGTTTTTCATTCGGGTAGGGATGGGGGAGAGTGAGGATCTCTGGCGGGTGCTGGTTGAGGCGGAACAGAGTTTGAGTCAGATATAAACAGGCAGCAGAGTTTGTATCTCTGCTGCCTGTTAGTAATTCAGGTTATGTTTGATTACACCTTGAAGCGTCCCACCAGTTGCTGCAGGGTGGTTGCCAGGCCGGAAAGCTGTAATGCTGCGGTGGCGGTCTCGTGGGCACCACGGTTTGTCTCCTGTACCGTGTCCGAGATGCGGGTGATGTTGGCGGTGATCTCGCCGGTGGTGGCGTTCTGCTCTTCTGCTGCGGTGGCAATCTGGTTGATCTGCATGGTGACATTGGAGATCTCCTCCAGAATATCATCCAGGGCAGCACCGGAACTGGTCGCGTCGTTGGTTCCCTGCTCAACTTCCTGTACTGCCGCACTCATTGCGCTCACCGCATCACGGGTCTCAGTCTGAATCGCCTTAATCATCCCGCTGATCTCATGGGTGGCACGGGTGGTCCGTTCTGCCAGGGCACGTACTTCATCAGCAACCACGGCAAAACCTCGTCCCATTTCACCGGCTCGGGCCGCCTCAATGGCAGCATTCAGGGCCAACAGGTTGGTCTGATCAGCAATGTCTTCAATGGTGGCAACAATGGCACCGATCTGATCAGAACGGGTTCCCAGTGATTCTACAGCACTGGCAGAATGGCTGGCCCGGTCGGCAATGCGTCCCATGGCAGCAACGGTATTACCTACCACCGCTTTACCACGCTCTGCTGTTTCATTGGCCCGCTTTGCTGATTCAACCGCCTGGTGGCAGTTCATGGCGATATCATTACTGGTGGCTGACATCTCTTCACTGGCTGTGGCCACAGAGCCAACCTGTTGAGCCACCTGTTCTGCATTTTCTGACATGCTGCCGGAGGTTGCCTGTAACTGAGTGGCGGATGATGAAACTTCACCGGCAGTACCGGATGTCTGGCGCATGATTTCGGTCAGGTTTGCCACCATGGTATTAACATCATCCTGAATTTTTCCGATTTCATCCCCGGACTGCACGTTGAGCCGCACGGTCAGATCTCCTTGCGCCACCTGCTCAATGGCATGTGAGGTGTCTTTCAGCGGAGCAAGCGTCTTTTTAAGCACCAAAACTACTAATCCTGCCAGCAGTGCTGCACAAACTGCTGCAGCTGCCATCAGTATCCACTGAATCCGCACGGCTGACTCATACAACTCTTCAGAATAAGCGCCAGCTGAAATCAGCCAGTTCCAAGGGTTGTCAGCAGTAAAAATGGCGATCTTTTCCCTGGCTGTGGTTTCGCCTTCATTTTTCCAGTCATACAGGAAGCTGCCTTCCTTCTTCTCCAGCATATCCTTAAACAACAGCTTGCCATTGGCGTCCTTCATATCAAGTACATTTTTGCCTGCAACAGCCTTATTCGGGTGGATCAGCATAGTGCCTTTGGCATCAAGCACATAGGCATAACCGGTGCTCCCTACCTTAATCCGCTGGACCGATTTAACCAACTGGTCAACATCCTTGTTGATGTTGGTACCGACAAACAGGGCGCCAATGATCTCGTTGCCCTGCTTGAGCGGTGTGTATTTGGTCATGTACCAGCTGCCGAACAGTTTGGCGATACCGTGATACACCTCTCCTGCCATCAGTTTTTTATGGGCTGGATGAGTTTCTCCCAGCATGGTGCCGATTGCTCTGCTGCCATCCTCTTTTTTTAGAGAGGTGGTGATTCTGGCAAAGTCATTACCTTTGCGCACAAAGATGGTTGCCACAGAGCCGGAGAACAGGTTACTGAACTCCTCCACCTTGGCCTCATTCAGGTTTTGGACGGTGTTGTTCAGCGTCAGGGTCGGGGTGTCCAGATCGCCTACCTTGACCGTGGCCTGGGTGTTCAGGGCAAATCCACTGACGCCGCCACACAGCTTGATCAGGGAGTCTGAACGCTCATTGGCGTTGTTGATGGTGGCAGTGTTGATGGTGGTGATCATGTCGCTTAGCAGGCGGATATTAACCTGTAGCTGATTTTTGGTTTCAGTGTTCAGGGCTGCTTTAATCTCTGATGAGGCGTACAATCCCAGTGCTACAAAGATAACAAAGATGGTTGGAATCAGAGGTAGCAGGATCTTTGCACGAAGTGAGATCCGTTTGTAGAATGACATGAGAAGCCTCCTCTTTTCGCATTGATAACCTTTACAAACGTACTAGCAGATAGGCTCTAGCGCAACCGTAAAACGGCATATTTTTTCAGGAAGCAAATCAAATGTTTGATATCAGAAGAATTATTTAGGCTCGATTGCTGATTGTTTTGCTCTGTTTGCGTTGTTTACTGAATGTGTGTGAGTAACTGATACGTGTTCGCCGGTGATCACGACCGTTGCTGAATCTGCTTTTAACGCGGCTTTATGAATAGTTTTGTCCGTTGTTTTTGTGTCGATTTGGGTTGTCTGACAGGCTGGATTCCATTAAAACGATAGGTGGTATCTTCAGAGTCAACGCAAGAACTGTTTTACGGGGGAGACGGTGTCCAGTATTCATCTGAGCATGATAGCAGGAGGTTTTCTGCTGGGGGCATTGGCCGGTTTTCTGATGCATCGCTCAGATTACTGTGTGGCCGGTATGTTCCGTGATCTGTTTCTGTTTCGTGCTACCCGCATGTTGAAAACCCTGTTGCTGTTGATAACGGTCTCCCTGCCGCTGTTTGAACTGATCCGCCTGACCGGTTTTGTGTCTGTTCCGTTTCCCTTTTTCGGGCCACCTTCTCTAACCAATCTACTGGGTGGTTTCCTGTTTGGCATAGGTATGGTGCTGGCCGGTGGCTGTGTGGTTGGCACCCTGTACCGGCTGGGGGCCGGGAGTTTTCCCGGTTTGCTGGCTTTTCTGGGGTTGGTGGCCGGCAGTACACTCTTTGCCGGTCTGTATCCCCAATGGACGCATGTTTCCCGTGCACTAGCCCTGCCCACCAAGGCTGTGACGCTACCGCAGCTGCTTGGTCTGCCTTCCTGGCTGCTTGTTTTACTGCTGGTACCGGTTTTAGTTACTCTGATCTGGCGCTGGTTCAGGGATGGCAGCCTGTATCGTTCTGGTGTTGTTGATGGTTATCTGCAGCCATGGCAGGCAGCATTGGGGTTGGCGTTACTAGGAGGCGCCTCAGTTCTGTTGGTGGGGATGCCGTTGGGAATTACCACCTCTTATGCTAAATTTGGTGCCATGCTGCTGGCCCCTCTAGCGCCTGAGTATTATGCCTCTCTCAACTATTTTCAGCTGGTTCCTTTACGCTACACCCCGCCATTGGGGGGGGGCCTGATCAGCGGAGGCCCCGGCTTTGGACTTGATGCCGTTGCCCTGGTTCAGTTTCCACTGATTTTGGGTATCGTGGCAGGCTCTGCCTGGTCAGCCATCAGGCTGGGAGAATGGCGGCTGCAGATCAAACTGCCCTGGCGTCAGGTTATCTCTGCTGTCTTGGGGGGTATCATCATGGGGTTGGCTTCCCGTATGGCACCGGCCTGTAATATCTGGCATCTCTTTGGCGGTCTGCCGATTTTTGCGCTGCAAAGTTTTTTGTTTCTGGCCGGTCTGTTTCCCGGTGCCTGGCTGGGTGGACTGTTACTTACCCGGCTGGTGATACCCCGTTAACCTGCCCGAGAGGAGTGTTTAGCTATGCCTGATGTACCTGTTTGCAAGGAGATTGACCTGCGTGGACAGATCTGCCCTTCAACATTGTTGACTGCCCTGCGTGAAACCAACACCAATAAAACAGAGCTCAGATCAGGAGAACTTAAACTGGTTATTCTGACCGATAATCGTAACTCAACCACCCATATTAGTGAATCGATCGGCGCCATGGGGTATCGTGTAGAGGTTGTAAAAGAACAGGAATACTACCGTATTACCATTGACAGGATCTCTTGATGGAACCTGAAAACAAACCATTACCAGCTATCAGCTCCACTGGTTGCGGAAAAGAATTGAGTCAGCTGCAGACCAAGAACCAGGAGCTTGTCCAGTATATCCGCACCAAAACTGATCGCCTGTTGCAGGTTATGGGTACGGTCCCCCTTAACCCTGATGAGCTTGATGATGAAACCCTGTTGGCGGTGGACCCGATCGGTATTGTGACTGAGGCTTTTGAACAGGTACTGGAACACCTGCATACGACCAACCGTGATCTGAGTGATACCAGGGATGAGCTGCAGGCTGTCTTTGATTCTGTTGGCGCTGGCATTATTGTGGTGAATGAACAGATGGAGGTGGTTGCCTACAACTATTACAGCCTGGGGGCGTTTTTTCCTGATCAGCTTGGGGTAATGGGCAGAAACCTGCGCGATCTGATCTGTGGTCATGAAGGAGAAGAGTGCATCCTTGATCAGATTCTGACCACTGGTCGCCGGGTTGAACAGTCCAATTTTATGCACGAAGGCCGTCACTACCATCTGGTTGGCACCCCTTTAAAAAGTGCTGATAACAAGATCTTTCGGATGGTACTGCTCTACACTGATATTACCGAGCGCCGGGCTGCAGCCCAGGAGATTGAACGGCTGGCCTTCTTTGACAGCCTGACCGGTCTTCCCAACCGGGTACTGTTAAAGGATCGACTGAACCAGATGTTGACCAGGGCAGGCCGCCATAAAGAGAAGGTGGCACTGCTGTTCATTGACCTTGATCGTTTTAAGGAGGTCAACGATACCCTGGGCCATGGCTCTGGTGACCTGCTGTTGCAGATTGTGGCCGAGCGACTGACTTCTTGTCTGCGGACATCTGATACCGTAGCCCGGCTTGGCGGGGATGAGTTTGTCGTGTTGTTGGAGGGAGTTGAAGATCGTGAAGGGGTGATGGAGGTGGCCAGCAAACTGCTGACAGCCATGTCCCAGCCGATTGAACTTTTTGATCGAGAGATCTACAGCGGTGGCAGTATTGGAATCTCGCTCTATCCCCATGACGGTAACGATGTCGACACCCTGTTCAAAAATGCCGACACCGCCATGTACTATGCCAAGGAACAGGGTAGGAATACCTTCCGTTTTTACTCATCGGATATGCATGCCTCTGCCCTGGAGCTGCTGACCTTAAGCAGCTATCTGCGCCACGCCCTGGAACGGGATGAGCTGTATCTGGTGTATCAACCTCAGATACGTTTAGTAACAGGTGAAATGGTAGGGGTGGAAGCACTTCTGCGATGGAAGCATCCTGATTTGGGAGTGATAGCCCCTGATCGTTTTATTCCGTTGGCCGAAGAGACCGGCCTGATTGTTCCGATCGGTACCTGGGCACTGAAGGAAGCCTGTTTTCAGGCAGCACAGTGGATAAGCCGGGGGCTTCCGCCTATGCGGGTTGCGGTTAACCTCTCTGCCAAGCAGTTTCGTAATCCAGGGTTGGTGGCAACGGTACGAACCGCATTGGAACAGTCCGGCCTTCCGGCGCACCTGCTTGAGCTTGAGTTGACGGAGGGAATGCTGATAGAAAATATCGCCAGCACCCATGAAACCCTGAAGGCACTGAAGGCAATGGGGGTTACCCTGGCGATTGATGATTTTGGCACCGGTTACAGCTCACTAAGCTATCTGAAGCATTTCCCCCTGGATCGCCTTAAGATTGACAAGTCATTTGTTCTGGAAATGGCTGAAAAGTCAGGTGATTCAGCAGCTATTGTGCAGGCGATCATTGCACTTGCCCATAGCTTGAAACTGACGGTGATTGCTGAAGGGGTAGAGCGGCAGGATCAGGTTGCGTTTTTAAAGCAGCATTGTTGTGATGAGATGCAGGGGTTTTTCTTCAGTCGTCCGCTCAAGTCTGAAGCCCTTGAAGAGTTATTGCAAAAATGTATGCAAGGGCCTGACTTCTGTCTGTTTAATTATTAATCTTCGGTGGATAGTATGGAATTTGGTTTACTAAAAGATCTGGTGCTGCTGTTTGGTCTGGCATTGGTAACTGTGGTGCTGTTCCGCCAGTTTAAGCTTCCTTCCATTATCGGGTTTCTCTGCACCGGTATTGTGGCTGGCCCCTACGCACTTGGTCTGATCAAGGATACCCATCAGGTTGAGCAGATGGCTGAGATCGGGGTGGTGCTGCTGCTGTTTACCATCGGGATCGAATTTTCGCTCAAAGAGTTACTTCGGATCAAACATCTGGTGCTGTGGGGCGGCGGTCTGCAGGTTGGGGTTACCATTGGAGCCGTGGCAGTACTGGGGTTGATGCTGGGTTTTCCGTGGCAACAGGCCACCTTCTTTGGTTTTCTAGTCTCCCTCTCCAGTACCGCAATTTTGATGAAACTACTGATGGATGCCGGTGAGATGGATGCTCCCCACGGCAAGACCTGTCTGGGGATTTTGATTTTTCAGGATCTCTGCGTGGTGCCGTTGATGCTGTTTACCCCGTTTTTGGGCGGGGCAGGGGATGGTCTGACCGGGATTGTGATTGTTTCTGCCAAGGCGTTGGTGGTGGTAGTGGTTTCCCACTTTGGTGCCCGTTTTGCCGTGCCATGGATCTTTAATCAGGTGGTCAAGGCCAAGAGCCGCGAGCTGTTTATCCTGACTATTATCTTTGTCGGCTTCGGCACCGCTTTTCTCACTGCACAGGTTGGGCTTTCTCTGGCATTGGGTGCCTTTATTGCCGGTCTGGCCATCTCTGAATCAGAATACAGCCATCAGGTGATGGGGGATATCATCCCGTTTCGTGATGCCTTCATGAGCCTGTTCTTTATTTCGGTGGGGATGTTGCTTGACCCGGCCGCAGTGCTGCGTAATCCGCTTGCCGTGCTCTTGATTGTGCTTGCCATCGTGTTGATTAAATGGCTGGTGGCTTCCGGTGCAGCCTTTGTTCTAAGGTTTCCACCGAAACCTGCCCTGATCAGTGGCCTGCTGTTGGCCCAGGTGGGTGAATTTGCCTTTGTGCTTTCCCATGCCGGCCAGAAATTTGGTTTGCTGAACAGTGAACAATATCAACTTTTTCTGGCTGCCTCTGTGGCCACCATGGCATTAACTCCGTTTTCACTTAAGTTTGCAGAGCCGCTTGCTAACCGGGTTGCAACCTGGTTGCCCACCTCCTTTAAGCGTGGAACACGAACAACAGGTACCAGTCACGACCGTTTCCCCATGGATGATCATGTGGTGATAGTCGGTTTTGGCGTCAATGGCAAAAACCTGGCCCGGGTCTTAAACGGCAACGGTATCCGCTACATTGCCATTGAAAGCAATCATCACACGGTTAAGGCTGAACGTAAAAAAGGCACCAGAATCATCTTCGGTGACGCTTCTAAACCTGAAATTCTGTCCCATGCCCTGATTGAGAAGGCGCGGATTGTCGTCATTGCGATCTCTGACGCCACTGCCACCCGTCGGGTGGCGGCCCAGGTCCGCCTGATGCGTCCCAGTATCCACCTGATTGTCCGTACCCGCTATGTGGCGGAGATGGAGCCGCTTTTCCAGTTGGGGGTCAATGATGTGGTGCCAGAGGAGTTTGAAACCTCGGTTGAAATCTTCTCACGGGTGCTGCGTACCTACATGATTCCCCATGACCAGATCGATCATTGTATTGCAGAGATTCGTCGTGATTCTTACCAGATGTTTAGAACTGTCAGTCGTCGTCACAGTCACGCCACCGGCATTTCCGGCTACCTTTCCGGGGTGGAGCTTGCCACCTTCAGGGTACAGGCCGGTTCAGATATCGCAGGCACCCAGCTGCGGGATGGTCTGCTGCGTGATCGTTGCGGTGCAACCGTATTGGTGATCAAGCGTGGCGATGAGGTCAGCTCTAACCCTGATCCGGTCTGGCAGTTTGAGGTGGATGATATTGTGCTGGTAATGGGTAAGCCTGATCAGTTGGTGTTTGCAGCCCACCTGTTTGAAACTTGATCTTGACTCTATATCTTGTGTTGTGGTAGAAGGCTTGCCACTACATATTCCGTTGTTGGTTGGCGGAAGCAGAATATACGATCAACGGTGCCCGCAAGGGCTTGATAGGGAAGTGAGGTGAAACTCCTCCACGGACCCGCCGCTGTAAGCGATGACAAAGGGCAACACAACCACTGGCTATAATGGCCGGGAAGGTGCCTGGAGGATGATTCGCAAGTCAGAAGACCTGCCTTGATCTTACATCATGAAACTCTCCGGGGACTGGGAGTTGACACGAGATCAGGCGACTTTAAACACGGAAAGTCCGCATGCTGCGTAAGGCAGCTGCGGACTTTTTTAGTTTCTGAAACATAAAACCGTTTTTACCGCAGAGGACGCAGAGGAAAATCAAAAAAAGAAAAGTCAAAGGCAATGGCACGCGGATCAAATCTGATTCTGGCGGATTTGCGCTGATTCTTACTGGCAGATTGAAATCAGCGTAAATCCGCTCAATCCGCGTCATCCGCGTTCTATCATCATGGCTTTTTATCATATTTTGTAAAGCTGAAGTCAAAGGAGTCATACCATGCAACAGACCACAGCTGCACCGGTTTCCGTCATCAAGCGTGACGGCGAACGCGCCCCCTTTGAGGCATCCCGCATCAAGTCCGCCATCCAGCGGGCAGGTAAGGCCACCGCAGAATTTGGCGATGATGAGGCAAACCTGATCACCAGCCAGGTACTGAAGGTGCTGCGCCATCGTTTTCCCCAGGAATCACCCACCATTGAGCAGATCCAGGATGTGGTGGAGCAGGCGCTGATCTCTGCCAACCATTTTGCCACCCTACGGGCCTATGCAGTCTACCGCGAACAGCGCAGCCGTCTGCGCCAGGATCGCAAGACCGTGGTGGATGTAACCGCCTCAGTCAACGAATACCTTGATCAAAGCGATTGGCGGGTCAGCGCCAACGCCAACCAGGGCTACTCCCTGGGGGGCCTGATCCTGAACCTGTCCGGCAAGGTGATTGCCAACTACTGGCTCTCTCAGGTCTATCCGCCAGAGGTAGGGGAGGCCCACCGTGACGGCAGCGTGCATATCCATGATCTGGACATGCTGGCCGGTTACTGTGCTGGCTGGTCACTACGGATGCTGCTGACCGAGGGGTTTAATGGTGTGCCGGGCAAGGTGGAGGCTGGACCGCCCAGGCATCTTTCCAGCGCAGTGGGGCAGATCGTCAATTTTCTGGGCACCCTGCAGAATGAATGGGCCGGGGCCCAGGCCTTCAGCTCCTTTGATACCTATCTGGCGCCGTTCATCCGCAAGGATTCACTGACCTACGAGGATGTCAGGCAGCAGATGCAGGAACTGATCTTTAACCTGAACGTGCCGTCTCGCTGGGGCACTCAGACCCCCTTCACCAACCTGACCTTTGACTGGACCTGCCCGGATGACCTGAAACAGCAGGTGCCGGTGATTGCCGGTGAGGAAATGCCGTTTAGATATGGCGATCTGCAGGCTGAGATGGATCTGATCAACAAGGTCTATATTGAAGTCATGACCGCTGGCGATGCCAAGGGCAGGGTTTTTACCTTTCCGATCCCCACCTACAACATTACTCCGGATTTCCCCTGGGAGAGCGAGAACGCGGAACTGCTGTTTACCATGACCGCCCGCTACGGCCTGCCGTACTTCCAGAACTTTGTTAATTCCGAGCTGACCCCCAACATGGTCCGCTCCATGTGCTGCCGCCTGCAGCTGGATCTGCGTGAGCTACTGAAACGTGGTAACGGCCTGTTTGGTTCTGCCGAGCAGACCGGCTCCCTGGGGGTGGTGACCATCAACTGCGCCCGCTTGGGGTATCTGCACCAGGGGGATGAGGCAGGGCTGCTGCAACGGCTGGATCAGCTGCTGGAGATCAGCCGCACCAGCCTGGAGATCAAGCGCAAGGTGATCCAGCGTCATATGGATAACGGCCTGTTTCCCTACACCAAACGCTACCTGGGCACCCTGCGCAACCACTTCTCCACCATCGGCGTCAACGGGGTTAATGAGATGATCCGTAACTTTACGGCTGATCAGGAGGATATCACCAGCCCGGCGGGTCACGGCCTGGCGGTGCGGCTGATGGATCACCTGCGGGGGCGGATGGTGCAGTTTCAGGAACAGACCGGCTCTATGTACAACCTGGAGGCCACCCCGGCAGAAGGCACCACCTACCGCTTTGCACGGGAGGACAAAAAGCGCTTTCCTGCGATTCTGCAGGCAGGCAGCCCGGAGGCGCCGTACTACACCAACTCATCCCAACTTCCGGTGGGGTTTACCGATGATCCGTTTGAGGCACTACAACGTCAGGAAGAGCTACAGCGCAAATACACCGGCGGCACCGTGCTGCACCTGTATCTGGGGGAGCAGGTCTCCAGTGTGGATGCCTGCAAGCAGCTGGTCAAACGCTCGCTGGAACGGTTCCGGCTGCCCTATGTCACGGTGACGCCAACCTTTTCAATCTGTCCCAAGCATGGCTATTTAAGCGGTGAACACCATTTCTGTCCGTTGTGCGATGAAGAAATCTCGCGCAGTCAATCCAAGCACTAGAAAGGAATACAACATGCACTCAAAGCAACAGAAAACAGCAATCCCACAGGAACAACGCCAGGCTTGCGAGGTTTGGACCCGCGTGATGGGCTACCACCGTCCGGTGGCATCATTTAACACCGGCAAAAAATCCGAGTATGCCGAGCGTACCTTCTTCAAGGAAGTTGCATGTCCAACATCACTGACCTGATCAAGGCATCAGGCCAGCTACATTCTGGCGCTGCGTGACTTACGCGGCGCCTTACTGAAAATCCGGTCATACAGCCAGTTTGGCAGGCGTTTCAATAGCCAGCCAATTACTCCCATCTGCCAGGGAACCACAGCAAAGGAGCTGCCTTTGTCTATGACGCGTGCCATCCGTGCTGCCGCATCATCCGCCTCAACAAGAAAGGGCATGGGATAGCTGTTGATGTCGGTCATCGGTGATCTGATATAGCCGGGCGCAATGGTTACCACCTTGATACCACTGCTGCGTAGTTCAACGCGGAGACTTTCCAGATATGAGATAGCTGCCGCCTTGGAGGCTGAATACGCCTCAGAGCCAGGCAGCCCCCGGAACCCGGCAACACTGGCGATGCCCACCAGTCTGCCTTTGCCCGCTCTGCTTAACAGCGCGATAAAAGGTTGAAAGGTCTTGGCCATCCCCAGCACGTTGATATCCATCACCTGCTGGAAGACATCCAGATCCTCGGCATATTCGGTAAGTGTGCCGCGACTCACCCCGGCATTGGCAATAATGATATCCGGCAGACCTATCCGGCTGATCAGGTCATCTGCCGCAGCATGAATGGCAGCAGCATCACGCACATCAAGAATATAAGGAGTTACCTTGCCGGGATATTCCGCAGCAAGTTCCTCCAGCAGTTCGCCACGTCGTGCAAAGGCAGCCACGGTAGCCCCGCATTTCAGGTAGTGACGCGCAAGGGCAAGACCGATACCGCTTGAAGCGCCCGATATGACGACAATCATCTTTAATCCCCAAAAGTTGATGTTGCTCTGTTGAAAGGTTGAAAGATATACTTTTGAACAAGAATGTGCCATAGGCAAGTTCATGGCTGCCCCTAGCTGTTATCATCTCAGATGCAAAGGAGAACATACCTGATGCAAAATTTCGTACTCCACAATCCAACCAAAATTATTTTTGGCAAAGACCGCATCAAGGCGTTAGCCAGGGAAATTCCGAAAGAAGCCCGGCTGATGCTGGTTTACGGCGGCGGCAGCATCAAGCAGAATGGCGTCTATGATCAGATCAGACAGGCCCTTGAGGGGTACAGCCTGATCGAGTTTGGCGGTGTGGAACCGAACCCCGACTACGACACCCTGATGCAGGGTGTTGAGCTGGCACGCGCCCAGGGGGTAGATTACCTGCTGGCCGCAGGGGGCGGATCTGTTGCAGATGGTGTGAAATTCATGGCCGCTGCCATCCCGTTTCAGGGTGATCCGATGGAGATCCTGACCTCCTGGGGCAAAAGCATCAAGCAGGCAGTGCCGTTTGCTTGTGTACTGACCCTGCCCGGTACCGGGTCTGAGATGAACGACGGCAGCGTGATCTCCCGGCGTTCCCTTAAGGCAAAGCTGGTATTTTCCAGCCCGCTTGTCTTTCCGCAGTTCTCGATACTTGATCCGGTGACCACCTTCAGTCTACCACCTGGACAGACCAGTAACGGCGTGGTGGATACCTTTGTGCATATTATGGAGCAGTATCTGACCTATCCCGTTGATGGCAAGGTGCAGGACCGTTTTGCCGAAGGACTGCTGCTGACCCTGCTGGAAGAAGGCCCCAAAGTGCTGGCCCAGCCGGAAAACTACGATGTCCGTGCAAACCTGATGTGGTGCGCTACTCTGGGGCTTAACGGGCTGATCGGGGCCGGTGTTCCCCAAGACTGGGCCACCCATATGGTGGGCCATGAACTGACCGCGCTCTATGGCCTGGATCATGCGCAGACCCTGGCCATCCTGCTGCCGGGGATGATGAAGGTGCGCGCAGAGCAGAAACAGCAGAAACTGCTCCAGTATGCTGAGCGGGTCTGGGGTATCACCAGTGGTAGCGACGCAGAACGGATTGATGCAGCCATTGAAAAGACCAGCGCCTTCTTTGAACTGATGCAGGTACCCACCCGCCTTACCGGGTATGGCCTTACGCAAGAGTGTATTCCGGCTGTGTTGGAGCAACTGCAGGCGCACGGCTTAACCGCACTGGGAGAGCAGGCTGATGTTACCCCGGACCTGGCTCGAAAGGCCCTTGAAGCGCGGTTATGATCGTTCTTGCGAGTTAAATAACCATGCTCACCATCGGCGGCCTGACGCCATTCACCACCATTGATTATCCCGGCAAGCTGTCTGCCGTCATCTTCTGTCAGGGCTGCGCCTGGCGTTGTGGCTACTGCCATAACCAGCATCTGCTGGATGCCAGCCAGCCTGAAACCGTGTCGTGGCAGGAGGTCAGCAGGTTTCTTGAACAACGCCGTGGCCTGCTGGATGCTGTGGTGTTTAGCGGTGGTGAGCCAACATTGCAGCCAAATCTGGCACAGGCTATTGCAACAGTACGGCAGATGGGATTTCTGACCGGCCTGCATACCGGCGGGCCGTACCCGGAGCGCTTAGCTGCCTGTCTGCCGCACCTAGACTGGGTGGGGATGGATCTGAAGGCGCCGTTTGACCTGTACGATGCAATTACCTGCGTAAAAGGTAGCGGCAAAGCTGCAGAGCAGAGTGCGGAACTGGTGAGGTCAAGTAGTGTAACTCACCAGTTCCGCAGCACTGTTGATCCGTTCTTACGTGTAGAGGGCAGGCTTGAAAGACTGCAGCAGATGGTTGCAGGGTGGGGCGAGCAGCTGGTACTGCAGGAGTGCAATTCGCATGTAAGCTAAAGATAAGATATCTTATGGCTGGAAAAATTATTCATTTATTCAGTTGTTAATGCACATTGACTAATTGAAGGTTTTCAGTAAACCACCGGCTCTGCCGGTGAGACTTGAAAAGGCTCTGCCGTTCCAGCGATAGTTCCTCCTGAGGAAAGCCCCTAAAGGCAATCAACAGGAGGAACTGCCATGCGAGAGTGGCAAAGTTTAGCCCATGTAAAATGGGAGTGCAAATATCATGTTGTGATCGTGCCGAAATACCGTAAGAAGGTTCTTTACGGCAGGCTTCGAGGAGAAGTTGGCAAAATCATCCGTCAGTTATGTCGGCAGAAGGAAGTTGAACTTATCGAGGGTCATGCCATGCCTGACCACATCCATCTGGTGTTGAGTATTCC
>NZ_FUWR01000017.1:2500-64502 GCF_900167465.1 Trichlorobacter thiogenes
GAAACCAAGATTCACCCTAGAGGAACCCCGAGTACCGCGGGACACGAGAAATCCCGTGGGAAGCTGGGAGGACCATCTCCCAAGGCTAAATACTAACCTCTGACCGATAGTGCACTAGTACCGTGAGGGAAAGGTGAAAAGTACTCCGATGAGGAGGGTGAAATAGAACCTGAAACCGTATGCCTACAAGCAGTCGGAGCACCATGTATATCAGGTGTGACGGCGTGCCTTTTGCATAATGAGTCAGCGAGTTACTCTTACTAGCGAGGTTAAGTTCATAGAACGGAGCCGAAGCGAAAGCGAGTCTTAACTGGGCGTTTAGTTAGTAGGAGTAGACCCGAAACCGGGTGATCTATCCATGTCCAGGGTGAAGCGAAGGTAACACTTCGTGGAGGCCCGAACCCACTGGCGTTGAAAAGCCAGGGGATGAGGTGTGGATAGGAGTGAAAGGCTAATCAAACTCGGAGATAGCTGGTTCTCCCCGAAATATATTTAGGTATAGCCTCGGGGGTTCCGTGATGGGGGTAGAGCACTGAATGGGCTAGGGGCCTCACCAGGTTACCAAACCCAACCAAACTCCGAATACCATCAACGTATACCCCGGGAGTCAGACTGCGGGTGATAAGATCCGTAGTCGAAAGGGAAACAGCCCAGACCGTCGGCTAAGGTCCCCAATTGTATGCTCAGTGGAAAACGATGTGGAAATGCCCAGACAACCAGGAGGTTGGCTTAGAAGCAGCCACCCTTTAAAGAAAGCGTAATAGCTCACTGGTCGAGTGGATCTGCGCGGAAAATGTAACGGGGCTCAAGCATACAACCGAAGCCACGGACTTATATTTCAAAATATGAGTGGTAGGGGAGCATTGTGTAAGCCTGCGAAGGTCAACCGTGAGGATGGCTGGAGGTATCACAAGAGATTATGCTGACATGAGTAGCGAAAATGCGGGCGAGAAACCCGCACACCGAAAACCCAAGGTTTCCTACGTAAAGGTAATCTGCGTGGGGTTAGTCGGTCCCTAAGGCGAGGCCGAAAGGCGTAGTTGATGGGAAACAGGTTAATATTCCTGTACCTCTTTTTACTGCGATGGGGGGACGGAGAAGGGTAGGCAATCCAGGCGCTGGTTGTCCTGGTTCAAGCGTGTAGGGGGGGAGAGCAGGTAAATCCACTTTCCCGTCAACTCTGAGACGTGATGACGAGAGCGTATGCTCATAAAGTTGTTGATCCCATGCTTCCAAGAAAAGCCTCTAAGCTTCAGGTAATTTGAGACCGTACCGTAAACCGACTCAGGTGGGTGAGGAGAAAATCCTAAGGTGATTGAGATAACACTGGTTAAGGAACTCGGCAAAATGACACCGTAACTTCGGGAGAAGGTGTGCCTCCACTAGGTGTAGCGATTTGCACGCGAAGCCGAAGGAGGTCGCAGAGAAATGGCGGTAGCGACTGTTTACTAAAAACACAGGACTCTGCTAAGTCGTAAGACGATGTATAGGGTCTGACGCCTGCCCGGTGCCGGAAGGTTAAGGGGATTTGTTAGCCGCAAGGCGAAGCTTTGAACCGAAGCCCCGGTAAACGGCGGCCGTAACTATAACGGTCCTAAGGTAGCGAAATTCCTTGTCGGGTAAGTTCCGACCTGCACGAATGGCGTAACGATTTCCGCGCTGTCTCAACCAGTGACTCAGCGAAATTGAATTGGCGGTGAAGATGCCGTCTACCCGCGGTAAGACGGAAAGACCCCGTGAACCTTTACTACAGCTTGACAGTGACATTCGGAATAGCTTGTGTAGGATAGGTGGGAGACTTTGAAGCTGGCACGCCAGTGTCGGTGGAGTCGTCCTTGAAATACCACCCTGGTTGTTTTGGATGTCTAACCTAGGCCCGTCATCCGGGTCGGGGACACTGTCTGGTGGGTAGTTTGACTGGGGCGGTCGCCTCCCAAAGAGTAACGGAGGCGCGCGAAGGTTCCCTCAGGCTGATTGGAAACCAGCCGTAGAGTGCAATGGCATAAGGGAGCTTGACTGCGAGACCAACAAGTCGAGCAGGTACGAAAGTAGGTCATAGTGATCCGGCGGTTCTGTATGGAAGGGCCGTCGCTCAACGGATAAAAGGTACTCCGGGGATAACAGGCTGATCTCCCCCAAGAGTTCACATCGACGGGGAGGTTTGGCACCTCGATGTCGGCTCATCGCATCCTGGGGCTGAAGTAGGTCCCAAGGGTTTGGCTGTTCGCCAATTAAAGCGGTACGCGAGCTGGGTTTAAAACGTCGTGAGACAGTTTGGTCCCTATCTACCGTGGGCGCAGGATACTTGAGAAGAGCTGTCCTTAGTACGAGAGGACCGGGATGGACGTACCGCTGGTGTTCCAGTTGTTCCGCCAGGAGCAGTCGCTGGGTAGCTAAGTACGGAAAGGATAACCGCTGAAAGCATCTAAGCGGGAAGCCTCCTTCAAGATTAGGTATCCCTGGGTGTAACAACCCCTGAAGGCCCGTTGTAGACCACAACGTTGATAGGCTAGGTGTGTAATCACAGTAATGTGTTGAGCTTACTAGTACTAATCGGCCGTGAGGCTTGACCATAAAAAAATAAATGGAAGGGGGGTGCTAACCCACCCCCCAACCTATAAAACAGTCAACTCCAAAACTAAACTAACTACAATCCCTCAATTGCAATTGGAAATCAATTAGCAAACAGCTTACAAGCTGGATGCAACCGATTTCTGGTGGCTATGCCGAGGGGGCCACACCCGTTCCCATCCCGAACACGGAAGTTAAGCCCCTCAGGGCCGATGATACTGCACGGGTAGCTGTGTGGGAAAGTAGGTCGCCGCCAGAATTAATAAAACAAACGCCCCGCCAGGTATACCTGAGCGGGGCGTTTGCGTATCTACATACATGATTCGGCTTGGATAAATTAAAGAAAACGAGTATAGTCACACGAATTTATCCGTTTATATGTTTGAAAGGATCATCGCCTGTATGAGTAGAAAAATGTTAATAAATGTACTCCATCCTGAGGAGGCCCGCGTAGCGATTGTGCAGGACGGGCGCTTGATGGAGCTGAATATCGAAATAAGTGGTAAAGAACAGACCAAAGGTAATATCTACAAAGGGGTCGTCGTGCGGGTTGAACCAGGCCTGCAGGCGGCCTTTGTTGATATTGGCCATAAAAAGCCCGGCTTTATTCAGATGGGAGATCTCCACCCTGCCAGTTGGCAATGGCGGGATGATCTTCCTGAGGGGGATCGTAAACGGCGTCCCCGAATACAGGATGTTTTGCGTCGTGGGCAGGAGCTGATAGTTCAGGTGGAGAAGGACGCTCGCGACATGAAGGGGGCTGCCCTGACCAGCTACCTCTCATTGCCTGGTCGGTACATGGTCCTGATGCCAGGTGATGATGCCGCCGGTATTTCCCGTAAGATTGAAGATAATGCCACCCGTAAAGAGTTGAAGGCGCTTGTTGCAGAACTGCAGGTGCCGGCAGGCTATGGTTATATTGTACGTACTGAGGCGGTTGGTAGGTCAGGTGAGGAGTTGAAAAAGGATCTTGACTACCTGATAGGTGTGCATGAACGGATTCTGCAACAGGCTGCCACGATTAAAGGTGCTGGTGAGATTTACCAGGATGCAGGCGTGATCATCCGCACCATCCGCGATTACTTTTCTGATGATATTGACGAAGTCTTGGTTGATGACAAGGCAGCGTGTCAGCAAGCAATTGATTTCTTTAAAGAGATCATGCCCGGTTGTGAGCGATTGGTTAAGCTGCACAAGGAAAAACGGCCGATCTTTTCAAAGTATCAGCTGGAAGAGCAGATTGATCAGCTCTATGAAAAACGTGTACCTTTGCCTTCTGGCGGCTCACTGATTATCGAGCCGACCGAGGCTCTGGTCTCTATTGATGTCAACTCCGGTAAATCCAGTGGTGAAAAAGGAGTTGAGGATACAGCTTTTAAGACTAATCTTGAAGCTGCGGCTGAGGTGGCGCGCCACCTCCGACTTCGTGACCTTGGTGGTTTGGTGGTGATTGACTTTATTGATATGCGTGACAACAAGCATAATAAGGAAGTCGAGCGGGCACTGAAAGATGCCTTGAAGATGGATAAGGCCAGAGTAAATCTGGGGCGGATATCCCAGTTTGGCATGATGGAGATGTCTCGTCAGAGGATTGCAAAAAATATTAATGACGCCATTCATCTTGAGTGCCCGCACTGTGAAGGACGTGGTCGTGTTAAATCGGTAGAGGCGATGGCAGTATCATTCTTGCGTAAGGTACATGCAGCTGCAGCCAAAGGCCAGATTGCTGAGGTCCGTGGGGGATTGCCGCTTGAAGTCGCTTATTTTTTGCTGAATCGCAAGAAGCGTGAATTAGCACAGATTGAGAATGACTATGAAATTGTTGTTACCATTAAGGGAAAGCCATCGTTCCTGCTTAATCAGCTGGAACTTGAAACAGTTCGTAAGGAAAAACAGCGGGATGAAATGCCGGAACTTGAGCTGCCACAGCAGTCTGCACCTGTTGACGTTGTTGACTCTTCTGTAACAACAACGGAAGTGCCGGAGGGTGAGGCTGTAACTGAGGCAGCGGCAAAAAAACGCCGTAAGCGTAAGCGTAAGAAAAAAAATACTGATCGGCCTGCTGACGCTGCTACTGAGCAAGCAGATGATGTCTTGAATACCTCAGTACCTGATGAGCCTGTGGCACCAAACGGTGAGGATGTCATTGCTGAGCAATCTGCTGAGCCCCTGGAGCCGGCAGCAAAAAAACGTCGTCGCTCCCGCTCCAGAAGGAAGCCGGCTGTGGTTAAAGAGAGTGAAGCAGAGTTTGGTAATCAGGCTGATGCAGATGCCGGTAGTCCGCAGGTTCCAGCGCCTGTCGACGTCTCTGATGGCGACGCGCCAGAGCTTCCAGTAAAGGCTACACGCCCCAAGCGACCTGCTAAAAAAGAGGCGACAGCTGTTGCTGAAACAATTATTGGGGAAGACCAGCATGTTCCGCCTGCTGATCCTGTTGTGGTCAAACCGGCTAGCAGAGCACGCAAGTCGTCTGCCCGGAAGAAAACAGCACAGGAACCGTCTGAAAATGTTGGTGAGCCAGTAGAGCCGGTAGTCGCACCTAAAGCCCGCAAGCGTCCAGCTTCTCGTTCAAAAAAGAGTGCCTCAGTTGCCGTTGATGAGGGTAAAGAATAGCTTGACGCTGATAGTACTCTGAGCTACTTTCTTCCGTTACACCGGTAGTACGGAATGAGTCTGAAAGGTGAGTTTAGGCAATGGAAGAATTAAGTGAATTACTGTTGCAACGTCGCAGAAAAGTAAATGATCTTTGGGCTGCCGGTATTAACCCGTATCCCAATGATTTTAAACCACAGCATACGTCTGCCGATGTTGTTGCTGTCTATGGTTCAGTTGAGCTGATTGATGCGCCTGATGCAGAGTTTGTGCTGGCAGGTCGTATTATTGCCCGCCGTTCCTTTGGTAAGGCTGCCTTTATTCAGCTTCAGGATCGTAAAGGGCGGATTCAGGTCTATGTCCGTAAGGATGATCTAGGTGAAGAGGTCTTTGCCCAGTTTGAGTCCTTTGATATTGGTGACATTATCGGCGTTACCGGGTTTCCGTTCCGTACCAAGACCGGTGAACTTTCCGTGCATGCCCGTGCTATCCGTCTGCTGGTTAAATCTCTCCTTCCATTGCCAGAGAAGTTTCACGGTTTGACTGATGTGGAGACACGGTATCGTCAGCGTTACGTTGATCTGATCGTCAATCCTGAGGTGAGAGAATTATTTATTAAACGCTCCAGGATTGTGAACCTGATCCGTAGCTTTATGACCTCCCGTGATTTTCTGGAAGTGGAAACTCCGATGATGCACCAGATTCCCGGTGGTGCCACGGCCCGTCCCTTTGTCACCCATCATAATGCACTTGATATGGAGCTATACCTCCGTATTGCACCAGAGTTATATCTGAAGCGTCTGGTAGTCGGTGGTTTTGAACGTGTTTTTGAGATCAATCGCAACTTCAGAAATGAAGGGATCTCGGTCCGTCACAATCCTGAGTTCACCATGATGGAGTTCTACCAGGCCTATGCTACCTTTGAAGACCTTATGGATTTCACTGAAGAGCTGTTCTGTCATGTGGCAGAGCAGGTGTTGGGCACCCTGGATTTTGCCTGTCAAGGACACGATATCAGCTTCCAGCGTCCTTGGCGTCGTCTGACCGTGAAAGAGGCTATCCTTGAATATGGCGATATTGATGCAAAAAAACTTGAAGACCGCGATCTGGCACTGGCCTATGCCCGTAGTATCGGGCTTGGTCTGACTGATGATATTAGTTATGGCAAGCTGATCATGGAGATATTCGAGGAGGTGGCTGAACATAAACTGATCCAGCCAACCTTTGTAACCGCCTATCCCACCGAGGTGTCACCTCTGTCCCGTAAAAATGACCAAGATCCCTATATTGTTGATCGCTTTGAGTTGATGATCGGTGGTCGGGAAATAGCCAACGCCTTCTCCGAGCTGAACGACCCGGTTGATCAGAAGGAACGTTTTCTTGCTCAGGTGGCTGAAAAGGATAAGGGGGATGAAGAGGCACACTACATGGATGAAGACTATGTGCGTGCCTTGGAATACGGCCTGCCACCGACAGCAGGCGAGGGGATCGGTATTGACCGTCTGGTGATGCTGCTTACTGATGCCGCCTCGATTCGGGATGTCATCCTGTTCCCGCAACTTCGTAAAGAGGCAAAATAACCGTTGGCACTGCCATTTGAACTTACCATAGGATTGCGCTATCTGAAGGCCAAGCGTAAATCCACGTTTATATCCATCATCACCTTCATCTCCACTGCCGGTGTGACCTTGGGTGTTATGGCGCTGATTATTGTGCTGGCGGTTATGACCGGTTTTGAACGGGATCTGAAGGAAAAGATACTGGGAACCAATGCCCATCTGGTGGTGATCCGCAGTGGTGCTCCGATGGAAAACTACCGGTCAACCATGGAGCAGCTGACCCGGCTACCAGGCGTGCAGGCAGCGACCCCGTTTATTTATAATCAGGTTATGCTATCAACCGGACGGAACGTTTCTGGAGTTGTGCTGCGTGGTATTGATCCCGCCTCTGACAAAAAAGTAACGCGCCTCTCACGCGCTCTTGTGCAAGGTAGCATGGATACGCTTGAGACGATTGAAAACGGCCTGCCGGAGCCGGGCCTGCTGATCGGTGGTGAGCTGGCAAAACATCTGAACCTAACCGTAGGTGACCGGGTAAATGTTGTCTCTCCCACTGGCACTATTACCCCGTTAGGGATGATGCCAAAGCTGAAGCCGTTTCGGGTTACCGGCATTTTTAACACCGGTATGTTTGAATATGACTCAACCCTGGCCTATGTAAGTATCAGCCAGGCCCAGAAATTTTTTGACCTTGGGGATACCGTAACTGGCATTCAGCTTAAGGTTGCAGATGTCTATGCCACCACAGAATTAGCGAAAAAGATTAATCATGAGTTTGGTCCGGAGCTGTATGCCCGGGACTGGATGCAGATGAACAGGAACATCCTTTTTGCGCTTAAGACTGAAAAGGTGGTCATGTTTATCATCTTGACCCTGATTGTTCTGGTGGCAGCCTTTGGGATCGCCTCTACTCTGTTTATGGTGGTGATGGAGAAAACCCGTGATATTGCAATATTAAAGACCATGGGCGCCCGTTCCAGCAGTATTATGAAGATATTTGTGCTTGAGGGGCTGATTATCGGGGTGATTGGAACCGTGCTGGGAGTATTGTCAGGCCTGCTGATCTCTTTCAATCTGGAGCCGATCATAAATGTTGTGCAAAAGGTAACTGGCAAGAACTTCTTTAGTAAGGAAATTTATTATCTGGATCACTTTCCTTCCCATGTGGTGATGTCGGACGTCCTGATTATTTCAGTAACCGCAATCCTGATCTCCTTTTTAGCCACGCTCTATCCCGCCTGGCAGGCATCCCGGATGCTGCCGGCAGAGGCACTGCGGTATGAGTAGTCTGCTGGAAGTGACCGGACTCTGCAAGGATTACCGGATGGGGGCTGAAACGGTGCAGGTGCTGAAGGGGATTGATCTTGCAATCTCTTCTGGAACCACAACTGCCCTGGTGGGTGCTTCTGGTGCCGGCAAGAGCACATTACTGCATATTCTGGGAGCGCTGGATCGACCCAGCAGTGGCAGGGTGACCTATAAAGGCCAGGATCTCTTTGCTCGATCTGACCGTGAACTGGCGGATTTCAGAAGCAGTACCATCGGTTTTGTGTTCCAGTTTCATCATCTGCTGCCGGAATTTACTGCGCTGGAAAACGTGATGATGCCAGCCTTGATTGCCCGTAAAGAACGGCGTCAGGCAGAACAACAGGCGCGGGCTATTTTGGGAGATGTCGGGTTGGAGCACCGCCTGTTACACCGGCCTGGAGAGTTGTCCGGCGGTGAGCAGCAGCGGGTTGCCATTGCCCGGGCGTTAATACTGGAGCCAGAATTACTGTTGGCTGATGAACCGACCGGCAACCTGGATGCGAAAACAAGTGAAGCAATTTACGAGCTGCTGGTGAAAATCCAGAAGCAAACCGGGATAAGTATGGTGATTGTTACCCATAACGAGCGAATTGCTGCAAGGATGGAACGAGTGGTTCGGCTTCTGGACGGACTTATTTTGCCTTGTACTACGGAGGAAGTGTGAATTATAACCCCAGCCTTACAACCGCACTGCTAATTGCTTTAGTGCTTGCCGATCAACCAGCCTATGCTGATGGTGAAAAAATAACCGAGGTGGTTGTGCGTGGCAACCGGCGGGTAGAGGCGTCAGCCATTTTGGGTGCTACCGCTATCAAGCCGGGTGATACGCTCGATGGTGACCGTACTGATGCTGATATTCGGTCCATTTTCAAGCTGGGACAGTTTCAGGAAGTTCAGGTTTCCAGTGAACCGGGTAAAGACGGCGTAATACTGGTCTACTCGGTGATTGAAAAGCCGATTGTCAGGGATATCCGGTTTGAAGGAAATAAAGAACTCAAGCAGGAAAAATTGCTGGAAGGGTTGCCGGTTCGTCGTAATGCCATCTTCTCGCAAAAAGATCTTGATAAGGCCGTTGCTAAACTGAAGAAGCAGTATCAGGATGAAGGGTTTTATCTGGTTACGGTAGAACCACAGATTGAGCAGCGTTCTCCTACTGAATATCAGGTGGTATTCAAGGTGGTTGAGGGCAATAAAATCAGAATCAGCAGCATCACTTTTGAAGGCAACACCGCCTTTAGTCCGCGCAAATTACGAGGAGTGATGGAAACCAAGGAAGAGTGGTTCATGTCTTGGTTAACCGGCGCCGGTACCTACAAGGAAGAGGTGCTCAGGAATGATGCCCTGCTGATCGCTGACCACTATATGAATAACGGGTATATCAACGTTAAAGTTGGTGAGCCGACGATGAAACTTGCAGAGGATCAGGAATCCCTGCTGGTGGATATCAGCATTACCGAAGGGGAGCAGTTCCGGATAGGTGAAATTACTTTTAAGGGAGATATTCTCTACCCGGAAAAAGAGATTCGTGAAAAGTTTAAAACTGAGCCTGGTGAGGTGTTCAGTCGGGCAAATCTGAGGGCTGATATCGGTACCTTAACTGATATGACCGCTGACAAGGGCTATGCCTTCAATAACGTTAACCCGCAAAGTAAGCCGGATCCCGAAAAAAAGCTTGTTGATCTGTCGTTTGAGGTGGAGAAGGGTGAGTTGGTTAGAATCGAACGGATCTCCATTGTTGGTAACTCCAAGACCCGTGACAAGGTTGCCCGCCGTGAACTGCGTCTGATGGAAGGTGAACTGTACAGCGCCACCGGTTTTAAACGCAGCAAGCAGAACCTGATGAACACCGGTTACTTTGAAGAGGCCAATGTGGCCACAGCCAAAGGCAGTGCGAGCGACAAGCTCAATGTCAATGTTGATCTGAAGGAAAAGGCCACCGGTGCCTTTACCATTGGTGGTGGTTACAGCTCCCTTGACGGCCTGATTTTTCAGGGCTCGGTTTCCCAGTCAAACTTCCTGGGGCTGGGACTTAAGGCCAATGCTTCGGCAGCCATCGGCGGCAAGTCAAATACCTATTCAGTCGGTCTGACAGACCCCTACTTCCTTGACTCCAAGTGGACCCTGGGGATGGATATCTACCGTTCAGAACGGGATTACACCGACTACAGCCGCCGTTTGACCGGTGGTGATATCAAGGCTGGCTATCCGATTACCGATTTTATCGGCACTTTCTGGATGTATAAGTATGAGATCAAGGATATTTATAACCCGGATACCTATTATGTGGCCGCAAATCTTCAGTATCCTGACAGCTACCCGCTGGGCAAGACAACCACCAGTTCCATCTATGCCAGTATTACCAACAATACTACAGATTTCCGTTTTGACCCCTCCAGCGGCATGGTCAATACCCTGTCAGTGGAATATGCTGGTTTAGGTGGTAACAACAAATACCTGCGGGAGATAGCAGATAATACCTTCTACTATCCGCTCTGGTGGAAGTTTGTCATTTCAACCAAGGTTGTGGTTGGTGCAGTGCAAAAGGTTGGCGCACCGATCCCGATTGATGAGAAGTTTTATCTGGGCGGGATCGGCACGTTGCGTGGTTATTCTGCTCGAACTGTCAGTCCTAAAAATAATGATGTCTATGTGGGCGGTGAAAAAGAACTGTTTGGCAACGTAGAAGTGAAGTTTCCACTGCTGCCTGAGTTTGGGATTAAAGGGGTTGGCTTCTTTGATTATGGTAATGCCTGGAGCGGCGGTTTTAAGCCCCCTGCTATGTATATGAGCTACGGTGGCGGTATCCGTTGGGCATCCCCTATGGGGCCTTTGAGGCTTGAGTATGGTATTCCGATCAACCCCCGTCCTGAAGACAGCAAGTCTGGCCGTTTTGAATTTGCAATCGGCAGTTTGTTTTAACCTTTATACAACGTAAGGAGAGACTCAATGAAGCGTTTGGTACTGATGGCACTGATGCTGGCTGTAATGACAGGTTCTGCCTGGGCCGCTGATATAAAGCTCGGCTATCTCGATATGCAGCGGACCTTGAACACCTCTGAAGCAGGTAAGGCTGCCAAGGCGCAACTGCAGGAGAAGCTGAAGAAATATCAGGAGCAGGTTAACGTCAAGCAGGAAGAGCTACAAAAGCTGAAAACCGACCTTGAGAAGCAAGGAATGGCCCTGACTGAGGCATCCCGTGCTGCCAAGGAAAAGGACTATCAGCAGAAGCTGAAGGACTTCCAGCGCTTTACCAAAGATGCTGAAGAAGACCTGCAGGCTCGTGATGGTGAGTTTACCAAAAAAATCCTTGAGACCCTTGAAAAGATTGTTCAGGAATATGGCAAAAAACATGGCTATTCCATGATCTTTGATGCCCGTAGCGCTGGTATGCTCTATGCCGATCCCGGTGTGGATCTGACTGAAGAGATACTGAAGGCCCTTAACGCAGCGCAAAGCAAGAAATAGACAGGGTGGCAACCATGCTGACCAAGACACTGCAGGAGTTGGCAGATCACCTGGGCGGTACGGTCCGTGGTGATGGTACGGTCAAGATCAACGGGCTTGCTCCCCTTGAGGGGGCTGCTCCTGATAAGGTTACCTTTCTGGCTAATCCCAAATATGCTGCCAAAGTAGCAGATACCAAGGCCGGCGGCGTGTTAATGGCGCCCGGCGGTGAGTCCTATGGGCGCAATGTTATTGAGCTGGCTAACCCGTATTTGGGCTTTGCCAAGCTCTTGACCCTGTTTTATACCCAACCCCACCCTGCTCTTGGCGTAATGCCTGAAGCGGTGGTCGGCACCAATGTTGTGCTTGGTGAAGATATCAGTGTCTATCCCGGTGCTGTGGTTGGAAACAACGTCGTTATCGGAGATCGGGTGGTGATTCATCCCGGTGCAGTGATCTATGACGGCGTCGTTATTGGTGACGACTGTGTGATCCACGCCAATGCGGTGATTAGAGAACACTGCCGACTGGGCAAACGTTGCAAACTGCAGCCTGGTGCCGTGGTCGGCAGTGATGGATTCGGCTATGCACCGGATGGTTCCTCCTATTATCCGATCCCCCAGATCGGGATTGTGGTACTGGAAGATGATGTTGAGATTGGTGCTAATGCAACCGTTGACCGGGCTGCCCTTGAGGTAACCCTGATCAGGCGTGGTACCAAATTGGATAATCTGGTGCAGGTGGCTCACAACTGCCAGATCGGCGAAGACTGCATGATCGTATCGCAGGTTGGGATTGCCGGTAGCAGCAAGATCGGCAACCATGTCACTCTGGCTGGTCAGGTGGGGGTGGTGGGACATGTCACCATCGGTGATAACGTGATCGTCGGTGCCCAGGCCGGTGTGCCCGGCTCGCTGGAGGGCAATGCCTATTACAGTGGTTCTCCTGCCATGCCGCACAAGGAATGGCTGAAGACCATGGGGGCCCTGCCCAAGCTGCCTGAGATGAGAAAGAAGATGAATGAGTATGAAAAACGCTTGGCCGCCCTTGAGGCCCGGCTGGCAAAGGAGTAAGCAATGGAACCAACTATGCCGATGGATATAAATGCCATCATGAAGATTTTGCCCCACCGTTTTCCGTTCCTGCTGGTGGATAGAATTGTTGAACTAGAGCACGGCAAGCGTTGTGTTGGTATTAAAAACGTCAGCATCAATGAGCCGTTCTTTCCCGGCCACTTTCCCGGTCATCCGGTTATGCCCGGTGTGCTGATTATCGAGGCTATGGCTCAAGTTGCCGGTATTATGGCCTATCTTGCGTCCGATGATGAGACCAAGAAGAAGGTCAGCTATTTCATGGCCATTGACAGTGCTAAATTCCGCAAGCCGGTGGTGCCCGGTGATCAACTCCGGATCGAGATCACCACAACTATGAACCGCCGCGGCATCTGGGGGGTTGATGGCAAGGCATTTGTTGACGGCAAGCTGGTGACCGAGGCCTCGCTGAAGGCCACCTTTGCTCCGGCAGAATAACAGGGAGAGACCATGAGCATCCATGCAAGCGCAATAGTCCACCCCTCTGCACAGCTGGCTGAAGGGGTCGAGATCGGTCCCTATGCCATTATTGAAGAGCATGCCATTATCGGCAAAGGCACCAGCATCGGTGCCCATGCCGTTATCGGCAAGTGGACCGAGCTGGGGGAGAATAATCAGATCTATCACCTGGCTTCGGTCGGTGCTGCCCCGCAAGACCTGAAGTACAAGGGTGAAGAGTGCTGGACCCGGCTGGGCAACAATAACGTGATCCGCGAGTTTGCCACCATTCATCGCGGTACCGTAACCGGCCATGCCGAGACCGTGATGGGTAACAACAACCTGATGATGGCCTACTCCCATGTGGCCCATGATTGTGTGGTTGGTAATGGTAACGTCTTTGCCAACTCAGCTACGCTGGCTGGCCACGTAACGGTTCAGGATAACGTGATTCTGGGTGGACTGGTGGCGATCCATCAGTTTACTACCATTGGCTCCTACTCCATGCTGGGTGGTGGCACACTGGTGGGGCTGGATATTCCTCCCTATATGATTGCTACTTCCGGTAAACGGGACGCGACACTGCGGGGGCTGAACCTGATCGGTCTGAAGCGTCGTGGCTTTAGCGATGAGTCAATCAGTAACCTGAAGAAGGCCTACAAGACCCTGTTTATGGCCGGCCTTAAACAGCCTGAAGCCATCGCAAAGATCAGAGCTGAGATCGTCGGTTGTGCCGAGGTAGATACCCTGCTGGCCTTTATTGAAGCCTCGCAGCGCGGGATCTGTCGCGGATGAGCAGGCTTCGCGCTGCAGTCATCGGGGTCGGCTACCTTGGTACCTTCCATGCACAGAAGTACGCTGCCCTGGAAGGGGTTGAGCTGATCGGGGTGGTGGATGCCGATGCTGGCCGGGCAGCTGAGGTGGCTGCTGCCTGCGGATGTCAGGCCTTTACTGACTATCGTGAACTGATTGGCCGCGTTGATGCGGTTAGCGTGGTGGTGCCGACCCAGTACCACCATCAGGTGGCAAAAGAGTTTCTGGCTGCTGGCGTACATGTGCTGATTGAAAAGCCGATTACCGTTACCATTGAACAGGCCGATGAACTGATCAGTCTTGCTGATACCGGTAAGCTGGTCTTCCAGGTGGGGCATCTGGAGCGTTTTAATCCGGTGCTGATGGCCGTGGAAGAGGTGCTGATCGAACCGCTGTTCGTCGAATCTGTGCGGATTGCCCCCTTCAAACCCCGCGGTACCGATGTCAATGTTGTGCTGGATCTGATGATCCACGATATTGAGATCATCCAGCATCTGGTTAAATCTCCGGTGGCAAAAATTGATGCCATTGGCGCGCCGGTCTTTACCGGTGAAGAAGATATCGCTAACGCACGGATTGCCTTTGAAAACGGCTGTGTTGCCAATGTTACGGCAAGCCGGATTAGTCTCAAAAGCGAGCGTAAGATGCGGATCTTCCAGCGTGATGCCTACCTTACCCTGGACTTCCAGAACAAGAAGGTGCTGGTTGCTAAAAAAGGGGAAGGTGAGCTGTTGCCCGGCATCCCCAATGTGCAGGTCAAGGAACAGGAGCTGGGACAGTCAGATCCGTTACTGTCTGAGATCAGCTCGTTTGTAGAGGCGATAACCGAAGGTAAACAGCCCCAGGTAAGTGGCCGGGATGGCAGGATGGCGCTGGAAACAGCGTTAAAAATCAATGAAGCTCTGAACAGGATACGCCCATGATACCAATGGTAGACCTGAAGACCCAGTACCACCAGTTGAAGAGTGAGATTGATACAGCAGTTCTTGATGCATTGGAAAGTACCCAGTTTATTCTGGGACCCAATGTCACCAATCTTGAAAAGGAAACGGTCAACTATCTGGGCAGCCCCCATGCCGTTGGCTGTGCCTCAGGTACTGATGCCCTGCATCTGGCTGTCCTGGCTGCCGGAATCAAGCCGGGTGATGAGGTGATCACCACGCCGTTCACCTTCATTGCCACGGCTGAGGCGATCTGCTATGCCGGTGCAGTACCGGTCTTTGTTGATGTGGACCCGCAAACCTTTAACATCGTGCCGGAACTGATTGAAAAGGCCATTACCCCTCGAACCAAGGCGGTGATCCCGGTACATCTCTTTGGCCAGCCTGCTGATATGGCTGCCATCAGTGCAATTTGTGAACGTCATAACCTGGTGCTGATTGAGGATTGCGCCCAGTCTTTCGGAGCTGCCTTTGCTGGCCGTATGACCGGTTCCATTGGAGCCTTCGGCTGCTTCAGCTTCTTCCCCAGCAAAAACCTGGGGGGGTACGGTGATGGCGGTCTGGTAACTGCTGCCACAGCAGAAGGGGCTGAAACCCTCAAGATGCTGCGTAATCATGGCAGTAAGGTGCGCTACCACCATGATGTGATCGGTTTTAACAGTCGCCTTGATGATCTGCAGGCCGCTATTCTGCGGGTTAAGCTGCGTCATATTGATCGCTTTAATCAGGAACGCCGTCGGGTAGCCCATCGTTACTCAGAAGGGCTGAAGGATGTTGTTACGGTGCCGTTTGAGGATGGCAAAGGTATCCATGTCTACCACCAATATACGGTATTAACAGACAAGCGTGATCTGATTATGGCAGCCTTGAGTGAGCAGCAGATTGCCAGCGCAGTCTATTACCCGATCCCGCTGCATCGTCAGAACGTCTTTGCTGAACAGTGCCGTACCCTTTCGCTGCCTGTCGCAGAGTCTATTGCAGACCGCTGTATGTCGTTGCCGGTCTATCCTGAAATGACCAATCAGCAGGTGGATCAGGTAATCGCAGCAGTACGCGGGGCATTGGCTGGATAATGGGAGCAGGACGGCCCAAACGGGTCATGATAGTTGCAGGCGAAGCGTCTGGTGATATCTACGGGGCAGGATTAGTGCGCGCAGTACAGGCAACTGATCCTGCCTTTTCCTTCTTTGGCATCGGCGGTCCCCGCATGCGCGAGGCTGGCTGTGAGACCTTGGTTGACTCTGCAGATATGGCGGTGGTTGGGTTGGTGGAGGTGCTGAAACATTTTGATGTTATTGCCGCCGCCTTTCTCAAGCTGAAAAAGATCCTGCTGGAAAATCCTCCTGATCTGCTGATCCTGATCGACTACCCCGGATTTAACCTGCGTCTGGCCAAGGTGGCAAAACGGGTCGGTGTCAAGGTGCTCTACTACATCTCGCCCCAGATCTGGGCCTGGCGGCAGGGACGGGTAAAAAAGATCAAGCGTCTGGTTGATCATATGGCAGTGATCCTGCCTTTTGAGGCTCAGTTCTATGAAAAGGCCGGAGTACCGGTCTCCTTTGTGGGGCATCCCATGGCTGATCTGGTTACGGTGACCTTAACACGTGAACAGGCTGCAACCTCCTTTGGTCTTGATCCTTCACGACAGGTTGTGGGGTTGTTTCCTGGCAGCCGCAGGAGCGAAGTCACCCGTCTGTTGCCTACTATCATTGATGCAGCCCGCTTGCTACAACAACGCTTTCCCGAGCTTCAGTTTGTCCTGCCTTTGGCTTCAACCCTCACCGATAATGATCTCGCTCCCTGGCTTAAGGACTGTGATCTGCCGATAACGATTACCCGTGAACGGATTCATGACCTGATGCGGGCCTGTGACGCCGTGATATCAGTCTCAGGTACCGTGACCCTGGAGGTTGCCCTGGTGGGGACCCCGCTGGTTATTATTTACAAGCTGTCTCCGATTACCTTCCAGCTGGCCAAGCGGCTGGTCAAGGTGGAGCATATCGGTCTCTGTAATATTGTGGCTGGTGAGACGGTGGCCAAAGAACTGATTCAGGATGATGCCTCACCAGAGCAGATTGCGGCAGAGATTGGACGTCTGTTGGGTGATGAGCCTTATAACAGAGAGATCAAAAAACAACTTTCACACGTGCGCGAGCGGCTTGGCGGTGGCGGTGCTGACCAGCGCATGGCCGATCTGGTCGTCAGTATGGCGGGGCAGCCATGAAGAAGATAGTCTGGATGCTGCAGGTAGCGGTACTCTACTGTTTTACCTGGATGGTGGCTCTGGTGCCGGAAGGTCTGTCCCAACGTTTTGGAGTGGGTGTCGGCCTGCTGATGCGCCGGGTCTTGGCCAGCCGCCGTCGTATTGCAGAGGAGAATATCAGCCGTGTGCTTGAGCATATGCGTGTTCAGCCAGAATGGACCTGCACTATTCCAACCGCTGAGGGGATTGCACGGGAGGTATTTTGCAATCTTGGGCGTTCACTGGTGGAGACCTGCCGTTTATACCACGGTAAAGGTGATGGCCTGATTGACCGGATTGAGGTGCGGGGAATGGAGCATTATAATGCAGCCCGTGCTCTGGGAAAGGGTATTATCTTCCTGACTGGTCATTGTGGTAACTGGGAACTGATGGCACTGGCCTATGCCCGTCTGTTCAAGGCGCCGCTTTCGGTGGTGGCGCGGCGGCAAAACAACCCCTATCTGAACACCATGGTGGAGCGGATGCGGATGCATTATGACAACACGGTCATCTATAAGGACAATGCACTCAGGAACATGATCGCTGTTATCCGTAAGAATGGAACCATCGGACTCCTCGTTGATCAGACCGTTTTCCCTGAAGAGGGCTACCTGATTGATTTCCTGGGCAGGCCTGCCTGGGCCTCCAAGGCCCCGGTGTTGCTTGCCCGTAAAACCGGTGTGCCAATTGTTCCGGCTTTTATTCATCGTGAGCAGGGACGGCATGTGATTGATATTTATCCCCTGCTTCAGTTTGAAGGCGCTGCCGATGAGCGAGGCTGGCAGGATGACGTCAAGACCTATTCCCGCATGATTGAGAAGTTTATTGTGGCCCATCCAACGCAGTGGTACTGGGTACATCGCCGCTGGAAGAGAACTGAAGGGCTATGAGCAGCGGCCGCTTCTGGGCAGAGCTCTGGATGGTACTGGCGGTACTGGCTGCCGTGCTGTTGCCGGAACAGGAAAACGGCGAAGAGGCCGTGAAATGAACTGGTCGATCCTGTACCGCATTTTAACCCTGGTTGCTCTGCCGTTTGCCCTGTTATACCACTGGTACCGCTCCATCAGCAGGGGCAGAAAGAGTGCCTTTGGTGAACGATTCGGGTTTCTGCCTTTTGCTGCACGACAACGGTTGGCAGGACAGCCGGTTATCTGGCTGCATGCCGTTTCTGTGGGGGAAGTGATTGCCAGCCGTCCACTGCTTAAAGGATTACAGCGGCGGTATCCTGAGCATCGGCTGCTGCTTTCGGTTACCACAGAAACCGGTCGAGGTGTGGCTGAACAGGATTGTCTTGCTGATGTCATTACCTACTTCCCGTTTGATACCCATTTTGCTGTCTGTCGCCTGCTTGATGCCGTAAATCCGCAGGCGATTGTGATTATGGAGACTGAAATCTGGCCGGTCTTTACCCTTGAGGCGCAACGCCGGGATATACCGCTGCTGCTGGCCAATGGTCGGATATCAGCCCGTTCTTTTCCTCGTTATCAGCGTTTTAGCTGGTTCTTCAGGCCGGTGCTGCAACGCTTTAGTGGCCTGGGGATGCAGAGTAAGGCTGATCTTGAGCGGATACTGGCCATTGGCGCACCTGAGCAGCGCAGCAAGGTACTGGGCAACCTTAAATATGACATACCGTTTAGCCCGGTTGCTGATGATGAGCGGCACACGTTGCGTCAAGGGTATCGGATACCGGCAGACCTGGCTGTTTTCTGCATTGGTAGTACCCATCCTGGCGAAGAGGAGCAGCTCCTGGCAGTCTACCAGGAACTGCTCAAGCAGTTTGATCATCTGTTGCTGGTACTGGTGCCTCGGCACCCGGAGCGGACTGCAGAGGTGGAAACAGTGATCAGCGACCTTGGTCTGCCGGTTCTGCGCAGATCAGCACTGGAGCAGCTTTCTTCGGGTTGCCATGCTGGTATGGTCCTGCTGGTTGATACGGTGGGAGAGCTGATGAAGTTGTACGCCCTGTCTGATCTGGCCTATGTGGGGGGAAGCCTGGTCCCCACCGGTGGCCATAATCTGTTGGAGCCTGCCTCACGGGGGATTCCGATCATCTTTGGTCCCCATATGGATAATTTTCAGGAAATTACCGCTCTTACCCTTGAGTATGGCGCCGGGGTACAGGTGGCGGATCAGCAGGAACTGCTGGATGCAGCAGCAGACTTTCTGGCAACGCCTGAACTGCGGCATGTTGTGGGCAGCAACGGCCTTAAGCTGTTGCGTGACAGTGGTGGTGCAGTGGAACGGCATCTCGCCATGCTGGAAGAGGCGATGCCCCAATGAGTCGAGCAGTCTGGTGGCGGGGAGTCGCTGAAGGAAGTAACAACGGAATGGCCAGCCTGGCTATGAAGCTGCTACTGGCCCCATTTGCAGTACTGTATGGTATGGCGCTGAGGGTCAGGGCTCTGCTCTACCAAGGCGGTATCCTGTCCATCCACAAACTGCCCTGCCCGGTTATTTCCATCGGTAATATTACCGTGGGTGGAACCGGTAAAACCCCTGCAACGATGCTGGTTGCAAAGGAACTGCAAAAACGGGGATATCGGGTAGCTGTTCTGTCCCGTGGCTATGGTGGCTCCCTTGAAGGGCAAGTTGCTGTGGTGAGTGATGGAGAATCAGTGCTGCTGGGGCCTGAACAGGCCGGTGATGAACCCTGTCTGCTGGCTCAAACGGTGCCGGGGCTGATGGTGGTGATCGGATCGGACCGGTATCAGGCAGGCTTGGTGGCGTTGGAACGGCTGAAACCGGATGTCCTGCTGCTGGATGACGGTTTTCAACATATCCGCCTGCACCGTGATCTGAACATCCTTCTGCTGGACGCAACCCGTCCCTTTGGCAACGGCTGGACACTACCACTGGGGATGCTGCGGGAATCTCGCTCTGCTATGAGACGGGCTGATCTGGCACTATTTACCCGTTGTCGTCTTGGACAGGTTATTTCAGGTCTCGGTTTGCCTTGCTGCTGTTCAGAGCATTGTTTGACCGGCTTTAATCTGTTGGAAACCGGTAATGAACTGCCGCTTGAAAGGCTACAGCAGGGGCGGGTGGCAGCCTTTGCCGGTATTGCAGATCCTTCAGCATTTTTTGATGGATTGCAGGCACTCGGGATTCAGCTGGTGGCAACCCTTGCCCTGCCGGACCATGCATCCTATGCTGATGACAGCTTGATGCTCATTGAGCGGCTTGCTGCAGACGCTGCAGCAGACTGGCTGGTAACCACCGCTAAGGATGGAGTCAAGCTGGCAGGCTGTAATCAGACATGGAGTAACAAGCTGGTTACAGCACGATTGGAACTGCTGCTTGATGATCCTGATCGGCTGTTACAGAGCGCCTTAGATAAACTACTTTCAAGCTTGCGCTGATTCCGGCATACTGTTTCAGTTTGTTACAGGTTAGGCATAATGCAACAGAAATACCACAACATACTGGTGCGGTCGGTTAACTGGATTGGTGATGCGGTCATGGCAACGCCTGCCCTGATGGCAGTGCGGGAGACCTATCCCAAGGCCAGGATCACCCTGCTTGCCAATCCAATGGTCGGCCAGCTGCTGCAGGGGCATCCTGCTATTGATCGGGTGCTGGTCTTTGATCGTAAAGACGAACACAACGGCCTTGCCGGCCGTCTGCGTCTGGCACGCCAACTGAAGCATGAACAGTTTGATCTGGCGCTTATTCTGCCCAATTCATTTGATTCCGCTCTGATCCCCTGGCTGGCAAGGATTCCGCAACGGTGGGGTAAGGCGTCGGATGGACGTAGTCTATTTTTAACCAAACGCTTTTACGAGCAGAACCCACCGCAGGATCGACATGAGGTGCAGTACTACTGCGATCTGCTGCGGTCATTTGGCATCTCTTCGCCTCAATCTGGGCCGTTGCTTGCTACGACACTGCAAGAAGATGATCAGGCTGCAGCACTGCTTGCACTACATGGTATACCTGCTGAAGCGATGTTGCTTGGCATTAATGCCGGTGCCAGTTTTGGATCAGCCAAACGTTGGTATCCAGAGCGGTTTGGTGAGGTTGCCAGACGTCTGGCAGATGAATGGAATGCCCGGATTATCCTGTTTGGTGGGCCGGACGAAGTGGGGATTGTCAATGAGATTGAACAGGCATTGCGGGGCAACTGCCTGAATCTGGCAGGCAAAACCACGGTGCGTCAACTGATGGCATTGATCAAACGCTGCAACTTTTTTGTGACCAATGATTCCGGTCCGATGCATATTGCAGCTGCCTTTGGAGTCCCCTTGGTGGCTATTTTCGGGCCTACGGACCATGTTGGTACAGCCCCCTGTTCTGACAAGGCGATTATTGTGCGTCAAACTGTTGATTGCGCCCCCTGCAAGCTGCGGGTTTGCCCAACTGACCATCGTTGTATGACAGCTGTTTCAATCGACGATGTGGTACAGGCAGCACAGTTGCTTTTTAAAGCAAACATTACTGGAGAACCATGAATCCTGTCCTGATACGCACCCTAGCCTACCTCAAGCCCTACTGGGGGCTGTTGGTGATCTCTGCCCTCTGCTCAATGGTGGTGGGAGCCATGGATGGCGCCTTTGCCTATCTGGTGGAACCGGTACTGAAAAAGATCTTTGCCGGCAAAGATACCGGCATCTTTTTGCTGGTGCCGGTCGGCATCATAGCGCTCTTTGTCCTGCGGGGGATCTGTCGTTTTACCTACGATACCACCATTAAGCTGGCCGGACAGAAGGCGATCCAGGATATCCGCAACGACCTGTACAGCAATACTATCCGCAAGGACATGGCCTTTTACAACAAGCAGGCCACAGGCGAACTGATGTCAAGAATGACCAACGACATCGGTATGATGCAGGATGGTATGGCCAATGTGGTCTGTGGTCTGTTCCGGGATATGATTTCTTTCATTTCCCTGCTGAGCGTGATCTTTTATCGTAACTGGCAGCTGGCTATCCTCTGTTTTGTGGTGCTGCCAATAACCATCTATCCTGCCCAGTTGATCGGTAAAAAAATCAAAAACTCTGCCCGGCGCAGCCTTGATGTGATGGGGGGGATCGGCACTATCCTGCAGGAAACCTTTTCCGGTATCAAGGTGATCAAGGCTTTTGGTCTGGAGGGGACGGTCATTGATCGTTTCCGATCTGAGAACCTCGCCTTTCTTGGGCAGTACAAGAAGTTCATCAAGTATGAATCGCTGGCCATGCCGGTATCTGAGATGATTATCTCGCTGGGGATTGCAGCGGTGGTCTGGCTGGGTGGCAGTCAGGTCATGTCCGGCAGGATGACCGCCTCTGAGCTATTTTCATTTATCGCGGCCATGATCATGCTGTTTAACCCGGTCAAGAAACTGCAGGGTTCCTACAATACCATTCAACGTTCTGCCGGTGCGGCAGAACGGGTCTTTCAGCAGATGGATGCCCAGCGCACGGTTACAGAGCAGCCAGATGCCTTGGAGATAGGTCGTGTTACCGGCAGGGTTGAGATGCGTGCTATTAGCTTTGGCTATGGGGATGAGACCATTATTGACCAGATCTCTCTGAAGGCTGAGCCGGGACAGATGGTCGCTCTGGTGGGACCTTCAGGTGGGGGGAAGTCTACCCTGGCTGCACTGCTGATGCGTCTGTACGACGTCAATCAGGGCAGTATTCTACTGGATGGCCATGACCTTCGTCACCTGCGGATGGATGCGTTAAATCGGCAGTTTGCGTTGGTTGATCAGGAGACCACTCTGTTTAATGATACCATTGCCAATAACATTCGTTACGGCAAGCCAGACGCTGATGATGCTGAGGTGGAAGCAGCTGCACAGGCGGCCTTTGCCCATGACTTTATTCTGGAGCTGCCGGAAGGATATGCCACCAATATTGGTGACCGTGGGATACGTCTCTCCGGAGGTCAGCGTCAGCGGATCTGTATCGCCCGTGCCCTGCTTAAAAATGCTCCGATTTTGATCCTGGATGAGGCCACCAGCGCCCTGGATACAGAAAGTGAAAAAATGGTGCAGCAGGCGCTTGATAACCTGATGCTGAATCGTACTACCTTTGTGATTGCTCACCGGCTGTCTACGGTGATGCACGCGGATACCATTGTGGTGCTTGAAAAAGGGCGGATTGTGGAAGCTGGCTCCCATGCGGACTTGATTGATGGGAGTGGTTTGTACAGCAGGCTGCATGGTCTGCAGTTCAGTGACCAGGAGCCAGGTGCGGTATGACCTGCTGTCTACGGGTAATTTATATGCAATGGATTGAGAAAGTGTGGCGGGCCATTATGGAGTGGATTATGTCGGGGACTTCTAATGAGGTCGTAGAAACGTGACATCCATCTCTTCGGCATATGACGTAACAATTGTTATTGTTAATTATAATACCCGTGAACTACTCGCCGCTTGCCTTGAATCGCTTTTTACTGTTATTTCCGGCATCAGTTTTGAGGTGTGGGTAGTTGACAATGCCAGTAGTGACGGTAGCCTCGATATGGTTGGAAGCCGTTTTCCTCAAGTAAGGTGCATCAGTAACAGGACTAACCTGGGGTTTGCCCGTGCCAATAATCAGGCAATCAGCCAAGCATCCGGACGGTATGTTGTGTTGTTAAATTCAGATACCCTCATGATGCCCATGTCTCTGGAGACTATTGTTACATTTATGGATAAGCATCAGGATATTGGCGTCTGCGGAGGTCAATTGCTGAACCACGATGGTACGTTGCAAAATTCCATTGCAAATACTCCGACCTTAGCAACCGAATTATTGAACAAATCGGTGCTTAGGCGTCTGTTTCCGAAGAGCTATCCCGGCAAGGAACGTCAGATTGAAGTGCCGATTGAGGTTGAATCTGTTATCGGCGCCTGTATGGTGGTGTCGAGAAAAGCCATAAAGGAAGTTGGGGCGCTTGATGAAAGATATTTCTTCTTTTTTGAGGAGACGGATTGGTGTCTTTCCATGAAAAAGGCTGGATGGCAAGTCTGGTTTCATCCCCAGGCACGCATAGTGCATCTGCAGGGGGCTTCCGCTAATAGGATTCATATTCCGGCAAGGATAGAATACTGGAAATCTCGTTATCTGTTTTTTAGAAAGCATAGCTCTTTGGCGGCTTTCAGGTTGTTGCAGGGCGGGCTGTTGGTTCGTCTGCTACTATCTTTGGTTGCACAGGCTGTGGTTGTTCTGTTCAGCGCTGATGCACGCAGCCGTTTCGTATTAAATGTAACCCTTTTTCGTTGGCACTTGTATGGGTGCCCTCCCTCTTGGGGAATATGTGGGACTGATATCGGTGGGGAAAGCAGATGAGACGCTCGGTTTCTGCTGTGCTAATTGCTTATAACGAGGAACGTCGGTTGGCAAACTGTCTGGAACGGTTGCAGTGGGCTGATGAAATTATTGTGGTTGATTCTGGTAGCACAGATACCACCAGGGAGATAGCACTCAGGTATACGAAGCGGGTTGTAGAAATTCCCTGGCGGGGGTTTGGCCCACAGAAGCAGGCTGCTGTTGAACTTGCCTCCCATGATTGGGTGTTTGTGGTTGACTGTGATGAGCTGGTAACACCTCAGCTTGCTGACGAGATTATCGCATTGCTTGGACAGCCTGAAGTTAACGCAGGTTATGATGTGCCGCGCCGCACCTTTATTGGGGCTAAGGAGATTAAGTATTGCGGCTGGTATCCAGATCGCACCGTGAGGCTTTTTGACCGGAATAAAGCCGCATTTTCAGATAGCCTTGTGCATGAAAGTGTTGTTGTGCGGGGAGCAAAAGGGAGTTTGCAAAACGACTTATTGCACTACTCCTATGCAAATATTGGAGATATGTTGCCTAAGATCGGTCAGTACAGTGATCTTTGGGCGCAGCAGATGCATGCTGCAGGCAAAAACAATAGGTTTGGAGCCCTGTTGATTAAGCCGGTAGCAGCTTTTCTTAAAAGTTACCTGTTGAAGCGCGGTATTCTTGATGGTTTTGAAGGGCTGGTAGTAGCGGCTAGCACAGCTTTTTTGACTTTTCTAAAATACGCAAAGCTGCGGGAGCTTTCCCGTAAAACATTTGTGCCAACAATATGATATGCCTTCCTGCGTCTATTTTGATCGTCAATATCCGACTTATCGGTGATGTTATACTGACAACTCCTCTGATCAGCTTGTTACATTCCATCTATCCGAGCGCTTCTATAGATCTGTTGGTAAACCGCGGTACAGGTGAATTTCTGGAAAAAGACCCGCGAGTCCGAAAAGTTATTTATTCTGAAAAATGGAAAAGTTCTTCTGCAGGCCCGGCTAGTAGCTACCTGGCTCATATTTTTAGAAAGTACGATTTAGCACTGTCAATGAATACTGGGGACAGAGGGGCTGTTGCCATCCTAGCGGCCAGCAGGCACTATCGGGTTGGTTATTATGATGCAACGAAGGCAGTATCAAGTGCTGTTCGCAGGTTGTTGTTCAGTCATCCAATCCCTTTTGATGAAGACCTGCATGTGGTGTTGCGATGTGGTCAAACCGCGAAAGCATTAGGGCTTCAGTATGAACGTCTTGACGTTAAACTGTTCTGGGATGAGTCTGATCAGGCTAAAGTAATGTCAAAGCTGGCTGATGGAAACCTGTCCGGTTCCTATCTGGTAATTCATCCCTTTGCCCGTTGGCGCTACAAGTATTGGGAAATCAGTCGTTTTTGTGAGGTGAGTGATCGTTTGGCCCGCGTTCACGGCCTGCAACCGGTCTGGACATCATCACCGGACCCAGAGGAGATTGCACTTTTGCAGACAGCGGCAACGGGGTGCAGCATCAAACCGTTACTGATACCCGGCACGCTTTCCCTTAACCAGATGGCCTGTCTGCTGAAGGGGGCTGCCCTGTATATCGGCCTGGATACAGCTATCACCCATATTGCGGCCTCTACCGGTGTCCCGATGGTGGCGCTGTATGGTCCTACTGAACTTTGGCGCTGGCATCCCTGGGATAATGAACACTCCCAGCATGAACCGGTTGCGTTTGGCTATAGGGGCGCGATTCGCAGTGGTTGGATGGTTACTCTCCAGGCAGGCTGTGAGCACTATCCCTGTATCAGGCCCCACTGCTATGGTGAAACGGAAAATCCCTGTATGATGGAATTGACAGCCGATGCTGTTTGTCGAGAGGCAGCGCAGGTACTGGCTCTAAAGGCTGATTGCAAGGATACCGGCTATGCAGGTTGATGTTGCCTTCATAACCGTTAACTATAACACCTGCGCCCTGGTTGAGGAGCTGATCAGGTTTTTTAAAGCAGTAGAACTGCCATTTTCTTATGGTTTGGTGGTGGTTGATAATAATTCTACTGATGGTTCCCAGGCGATGTTGGCGCAGGAGCGGTGGGATGGACTGCTCTACATCCAAACCAACGAAAACCTGGGTTATGGTCGTGGTATGAATCGCGGCTTGCAGGCTGTAGCCAGTCGTTACGCCTGCATCATGAATACTGACCTGGTTTTGAATCAGGAAGCGCTGTTTGCACTGTGGTCGTTCTTTGAAGCCAGGCCTGAGGCAGGGGTGGCATCTCCGGTGATTATGGGGAGTGACCATCGGGTGCAGGGTTTTTTGTTCCTGCCAAGTATTTTGGCGCTGTATTCTCAGACCATCAGCAAGATCAGAAGCAAAAGCTGGAAATTGCGCCTGGAGAAAGCTACAGCACCGCTTGCGGTCCCTGGAGTGCTGGGGGCGTTTTTCATGATTCGTCGGGATCTGTTTGCGGACAGCCTGTTTGATGAGGATTTCTTCTTTTATTACGAGGATAGTGAACTGGCCCACCGTTACTGGCAACGGGGGATCCCCTGCTTTGTCCTGCCTCAGGTGTCTATTATACATCTCGGGGGACAATCCACCTCTGCCGAAGGTGGCAGGCTGTTTCAGGAAAGTCGCCGGATCTACCTTGAGAAGTGCTATGGCGCACCTCATACGGTTCTGCTGGCATTGCTTGACCGGTTTCGTTTGCGGTTTAAGTACTACAAATACCTGGTGCTGAACAGTGTCGTGAAAAGCGGTAAAATTCAGAGTAAGTATGATTTTTATGCCCGTCTGATACAGTTGACCAAGTGACCTTCTAGCGAGTCTTATGCGAATCCTGATCATTAAAACGTCATCCCTGGGGGATGTCATCCATGCCCTGCCGGTGCTGGAGTATCTTCGGCAGGCGGCACCCGGAGCTGTCATTGACTGGGCCGTAGATGAGGCATTTAGCGATCTGGTCTCCGGCAATCCACTGGTTGAACGTCTACTGCCGGTTGCTTTTAGACGCTGGAAAAAGGCTCCCCTTTCCGCTCAAACCAGGCAGGAGGTACTGGCCTTTATTCGAGAGCTGCGGCAACAACGGTATGATCTGGTCTTTGATCTGCAGGGTAACAGTAAGAGCGGGATGGTCTGCTGGCTGACCCGCTCCCGACGCAAGATCGGTTTTGATCGTGAACATCTGCAGGAAAAACTGAACACCCTGTTTACCACAGAGCAGGTTTCGTTTTTGCCCACTGACCGCAATGCCGTGCAGCGCTATCTACGGGTTGTCAGTGCGCCGTTCTCGCTTCTGCCCGACGGACTGGTGACTCACAGTGATATTGCAACCTCTGCAGCCGATGACGGGTTTGTGGAAAGAGTGCTGTCAACAGCCGGTAGCCCGTTGATTCTATTGCACACCGGAACAACCTGGCAGACCAAGCTCTGGTTTGAGGATGGGTGGCTGGAGCTGGGCCAGCAGTTACTCCAGAAGTATCCGTCTGCAACACTGCTGTTTTCCTGGGGCAATGATGAGGAAAAGGAACGGGCTGAACAGCTAGCCGTTGGGGTCGGTGGTCGTGCCTGTCTGCTGCCACAGCTGTCCCTGAAACAGTTTGCTGCTGTCTTAAAACGCTGTGATCTGGTGATTGGCGGTGATACCGGGCCGGTTCATCTGGCCGCTGCCGTAGGAACCTCTACAGTTTCCTTTTACCGCTGCACAGATGGTCTGCGTAACGGTCCCTATGGCACCCAGCATGCCATCATACAGTCCCCACTTCCCTGTACAATCTGTATGCGAAAGCAGTGTGATCAGGACGAAGACTGCCGTAGAAGCATTACACCAACTGCCTTATTTGAAGCTGCAGAGCGTCTGCTTGCGCAGGGGAGGAAGGGTACACCATGAAGCCGCTCTCCATCCTGCAGGTCATTACCCAACGCCGCTTTTCCGGTGCTGAGCGGGTTTGTCTTTCGCTTTGTGCTGATCTGCAGCAGCGGGGCCATCGTGTGCTATTACTCTGCAAGCCGGACGGTGGTCTGCCGGATGAGGCTCGCAAGCTGGGGCTTGCAGTGCAGACGCCGAATATATCCGGCAAGTTGAATCTGGTTGCGCCGTTCAATCTCGCCCGGATTGCCCGTCAGTTTGGTGCTGATGTTATCCATACCCATCTTTCTTCTGCAAGCCTGTGGGGCGGTCTGGCCGGGCGTCTGTCTGGTATTCCGACCTTAGGCCATGTCCATGCCTTGAATACCTGGTTTTACTATCGATTCAGTACGCTGGCCGCCACCTGCTCAGGCGGAGTGAAACAGTATGTGGTGGCGCAGGGGGCTGATCCCTTAAAAGTCAGGGTGGTCTACAACGGCATTCCGGCTAACCGGCTGGATGGCGTACCGTCTTCTGCTGAAGCTCGCCAGATGCTCGGTGTTGCACCGGACCAGCCGGTGGTGGCCTGTGTGGCCCATCTTTCACCCAAAAAAGGACAGACCTTTCTGTTGCAGGCCGTGGCTTTGCTGCGGGACCGTTTTCCTGATTTGGTCTGTTTGTTGGCTGGTGAAGGTGAGATGGCGGAGCAGTTACAGCAGCAGGCGGTTGAGCTGGGTATTGCGGATCATGTGCGCCTGCTGGGGTTCAGGCGGGATGTGATGTCTGTTATGCAGGCTGCGGATATTGTTGTGCTGCCCTCCATAGCTAAAGAAGGGCTGGGTCTGGTGTTGGTGGAGGCGGCGTTGCTGGAAAAACCGACCATCGGTAGCAATGCGCCTGGGATTGATGAGGCGGTGAAGGACGGTGTTACCGGTCTGTTAGTAGCGCCTGGAGATGCGACAGCTCTGGCTGAGAGTCTTGCGCTGTTGCTGGCTGACGCTGTACTGCGCAGCCAAATGGGACAGTCTGGACGTCAACGTGCCCTGCAGATGTTTACGCAGGAAGCAATGGTGGATCAGTTTGAGGCGATCTACCGGGAACTGGTCGCACAATGAACGGGAGCTTTTCCCGCACCGCCCTGCTACTTGGTGATGACGGGCTGGCTCGACTTGCTGCCAGCCGGGTGCTGGTGGCCGGTATCGGTGGGGTAGGGAGTTACGCGGTGGAGGCGTTGACACGGGCCGGGGTGGGCCGTTTGACGCTGGTTGATAGTGATACCATTCACCCCAGCAATATCAATCGGCAGCTACATGCCCTGACAACCACGGTTGGACAGCCCAAGGTGAAGGTGATGGCAGAGCGGCTGCTGCAGATCAACCCTAGTCTGCAGGTAATCCCGCTACAGGAGCTGATTACCCCTGACAATGTTCCGGTTCTGCTGGCGTCTGGCTATGATCTGGTGCTGGATGCGATTGATACCTTTGGCGCCAAGCTGGCATTGCTGCAGAACTGTGTTGAACGCCAAATTCCGGTGATCTCCAGCATGGGGGCGGCTGGCAAGCTTGATCCAAGCCGGATCAAGATTAGTGATATTGCCGACAGCCAGGGTTGTCGGCTGGCCCGCAAGCTGCGCAAAGAACTGCGTCGTGGTGGTGTCTCCAACGGTGTGACCGTGATCTATTCCGATGAACCGTGCAGTCTTGAACGGTTGGGGGAGCCGGAAACAGAAGGAGACCGTCGCCCATTGGGTACGATCTCCTATCTGCCCGCTACGTTTGGGCTGTTTATGGCCAGTGCGGCAATCAAGCGTCTGCTTGGCTGAGTGTCTCTTTTATTTCTTCGTACTCCTTTGCTTCCACGCCATCACGTCCCCGTTCTTTTACCAGATAAAGCGCCTCATCAGCACGTTTGAGCAGGGTTTCTGGTGTGTCATCGGCATGTACTTCAGCGACACCGATTGAAAGGGTTACCTTAAATTCGTTTCCATCAAGGATAAAGCGGCTTTCGCGGATGTTGGTGCAGATCTTTTCAGCAAGTTTGGTTGCTGGCTGCAAGCTGGCCTTGATCAGTACCAGGGCAAACTCGTCGCCGCCGAAGCGGGCCAGGAAGTCACTCTCCCGCAGGGTTGCCTTGATCTTGAAAGAGACCCCTTTCAGGATCCGGTCACCAGCCTGATGGCCATGGCTGTCGTTGATGGTCTTAAAGTAATCAACGTCAATCATCATCAGTGTAAACGGTTCTTTGTAGCGCTGATGCAGGGCGATCATCTCCAGCAGTTTCTCATCAAAATAGGCCCGGTTGGCCAGTTGGGTCAGGCCATCAATCCGCACAGCAGTCTTTAATGCCTCAATCTGTTCCCGTTGGGTTGCCAGAATAGCCTGGGAGCTTGCCAGCTCGCCTTTCAGTTCGCTGTTGCTGGCAATAACCCGGTCAATCTCAGCAATCAGCAGGGCATGGGCTGCGGCCAGCTCATCCGGCAGGTCGGCCTGTTCAATCCCGGCACGGACTTCGCGCAGGGCATGGGAGGAATCGCTGGCAGCGCGGTCCGTACGATGGATTGCGGTTGCCAATGAAAGCAGGATACTGCGGATGGTTTGGGCCGAGTCGCTGATCTGCTGTTCACGGGGGTCAACCTTGCCACTGTCGGGCAGTTCTACCCCGTGCCGGGCCTTGCTGAGATCTGACCTTTTCTGGAAATAGTCAACAAGGGCACTGAACGGGGCAGTCACAATCTGCCCGATCAGATCAAGCACGTAGTTGATGCCATCAGACTTCAGCATCCGCGCAAAGGGGTGCAGCATCAGTCCGACAAGCAGTCCGCCACTAAAAATAAACCAGCTCATAGCATGTTCTCCCGATCAAACAATCAGTTCGTTCCTGTTGCCTCAGCGCCGATGGCGCGAATCGCCTCGTAGATGACATGGTCGTATTTGTCCTGGCTGATGGCCAGCGCCACGGTCGGAATCCTGAGCAGCGATTTAACAAAGCCGAAGCGCAGGTCCCGCGGCAGCAGGTCAATGTAGGCCACCAGATTGGTCTCCTGCTCAGGCTCAAGTTGCGGTGCCAGTTGGAGCGTGGTAAGCAGATCATTGATGGTGGCGGCCTGCAGGTCATCACGTTGATCGGCAGCCTTGGTTGAGACTGTTTCATTCCAGCCATTCAGGATTTCAGCAGCGGTCAGAGGGCGTCCTTCACGATTGGTCAGCCAGCGCATGAAGGTGATGGCGGCCTCTTTGCCGATGATGCCGGCATAGACCTCCATGGCCAGGTCGCCGGGGAAATGGCAGTGCTGACGCAGGGTACTGACCATCTCCCAGCCCCGCTCCGTCGGCTCCACCTGCATATCCATTGGCGCGCCCTGTTTGGCCAGCAGGCTGCTGTTGCCGGACAGGAAGCCGCGTACCTCACTGTTCAGCTCTCGTGATGCTGCATAGCGGGCCCAGCATTGGTAGTCGCTTTCCACATACAGCATCACCATCCGGTCGATCAGGGCCCGGTCAAGGGTGGCAACCTGATAGGTGCCATCCGGCGGGTTGATGGTGACCACTACCTTGTGGCGGGGGGAAAGGCTGTGGGTGTGCAGGGCACGTTGTAACCCCTCGGCTGGCGGTTCTACAAACTGGAAAATCGCCTGCAGGGTATCCTCCTGCTGTGCCCGGTTCAGTTCATCACAGTGGACTAGCGTTGGCGGGGCGTCATCTTCCGGCCACCAGGAAGGGCGTGACCAGTGCATGACGTTGCCTTCACGAAACGGGATACCAACCAGATCACCCACTTCCATCTGTCCCAGACGCAGTGGTGCATAACGCCAACCGATTTCACGGCAAACCTGTATAATGCCGGCTGTCTTGCCCACGCCACGATGCCCCACCACGCAGGGGGTCAGGTCGGTTTTGGTGAGCAGTTCCTTCAGGACAACCTTCACCTGTTCAATGTTCATCTGCTGCATCCTCCTTGAATAACAGTGGAATCATAGATGAAAGAGTGGTGCGCTTCAAGCGTTAATGGACTAATTCACTCTTTTTGTATTGCTTTGTTGAGGTTATCCTTTTTTGTGGTACATAGATTTACATGAACTAGTACCCTCACCGAATGACGCTAAGGATAGCTGATATGACTGATTTTGCGGGCAATAAGTGGGGCCCTCGGCAGCTGCTGGCCCTGCTGCTGCTAATGGGGGCTGCACTGCTGGGCACTATTCTGGCGCCGCAGCTCTTTACCGGGTTTAACTATCTGTTGGGCAGTATCGCTGTGATGCTGATTTTAAGGCTTTTCGGGCCTGTCTGGGCGGGCGTTGCCGCGGTGATCGCCGCCCTCTGGTGCAAGCAGCTGTTTGGCCACTTCTATCCGGTTGTCTGGCTGGGGCTGGAACCGCTTTTTGTTGCGTACTGGCAGAAACGTCGTCCCAAAGATACACTGATCCTGGCAGACACGGTGTACTGGTTGATTGTTGGGATGCCGGTGATTTTCATACTCTTTCAGATGGTCATGAAGGTGCCGCTGCTGGGGACAACAACAGCAGCGCTGATGTATATGGTTATAGGGGTTACCAATGCCCTGATTGCTACGTTGCTGATTAATCAGTTCTCTCTGGAGCGTCTGGTCTGGCCAGGGAGACAGCAGGGGGCGGTGACCATTGTCCAGTTTTTGTTTCAGGTGCTGATGCTGACCATTGTCCTGCCTGCTCTGCTGGTGCTGGTGCTAACTGGAAGGGAGCGGGAGGCGACCGTTAAGCAGAAGCTGCTGGATACTTTGGAGATCAAGTCGCGGCAGGTCGGCTACGAGATCAGGCAGAAGATCTTTGATGGCACTTATCCGGAGAAATTCGACGGGCTGGACCGTCAAAAGCTTGATTTAGGGGCGGTCACGAAGGTTTTACAGGGGATCCAGGCCAACCAGCAAATCCAGTTACATCTGATGGCCAATAAGGGAGAGGTACTGGCCTCAACAAATCCTGAAGTGGGCAGGCTGTCAAACTATGATCCGCTAAGTCTGGGTAAGGCCAGTCAGACGGCACAGGAGCATGTCTTTTACCGTATACCCCCCAATAATCCGCCGGTGCCACTTTGGCAGCGAGCTGGCAAGAGTACCTATATCAGGGTCTACCCAATCCCCAAGACGCCGGTATACGCCATTGCAGAGATGCCGTTTGCTCCCTATCAGGCTAAAATTCTGCGGGGACATCGGAATGCCCTGGTTGCCATGTTGATGTATCTGGCCGTCGGCACCGTGCTGGCTACGCTGGTGGCACGCAGGATTGCTGCCCCGCTGGAACAGCTGTCAAAGACGACCACTGATCTGCCGGGCAAGCTGGTGTCTGAAGATCTTGTCTGGCCCTCCAGTGCCATCAGCGAGATTGCAACGCTGGTGGAAAATGCCCGCCAGATGGGCCATACGCTGAGTGGCCAGTTTCGGGAGATCGCCCAGATCAATACGGAGCTTGAGGGGCGTGTAGAGGAGCGAACCCTTGAGTTGAGCGCAACCAATCAATCTTTGCGTCAAGAGATTGATGATCGGATCGCTGCAGAACGCCAGCGCGATCACCTGATGGATGAACTGACGATTCAGCTCCGTTTCCTGCAGACCCTGATGGATGCCATTCCCAATCCGATCTATTTCAAGGATACCCAGGGGCGTTATCAGGGGTTTAACCAGGCCTTTGGCCAGGCCTTGGGAGTCAGCCGTGAGCAGGTGATCGGTAAGAGCGCTGATGCACTCTATCAGCCCAAGGTTGCGGCATTTCATCGGGAAAAAGATGATCAGCTCTTTGCTGCAGGCGGGATACAACAGTATGAAGCAGATATCCTGTATGCCGACAGAAACACCCATACTGTTATTGTCAATAAAGCAACCTACCATACGTTGTCAGGTGAACTGTCCGGCCTGATTGGTGCTTTCATTGATATTACCGAACGCAAGCAGGCCGAGCTTGAACGTGACCGGCTGATGCAGGAGCTGGAGGCCAAGAACAAGGAGCTGGAGAGTATCATCTATGTCTCATCCCATGACCTTCGTTCGCCACTGGTGAATATCCAGGGCTTCAGCCGTAAACTGGCTAAAAGCTGCGCTGCCCTGAACAAGACGCTTGCAGAGATTGAGTTGCCGCAGGAAAGCCGCGATGAACTGCTGAAGCTGTTGACCGAGAGTATGCCCCGCTCGATCGAGTTTATTACCGGCAGCGTTGAGAAGATGGATAGCCTGTTGTCAGGCCTCTTACGGCTCTCCCGGCTGGGGCGGGCAGCCATAACCATAGAAAACCTTGACATGAATCTGTTAATAAGCAAAATAATCAATTCCCTCGCCTACCAGGTTGAATCAAGCGGTGCCCGGATAACCGTCGGGCAGCTGTTACCATGCCGGGGAGATGCGGTTCAGATCAGTCAGGTCTTTACCAATCTGCTGGACAATGCGATCAAGTACCGTTCGACGGATCGTCTGCTTGAGGTGCGTGTCTCAAGTGTTATGTGCGATGATGCAGTTCAGTACTGTGTTGAGGACAATGGTATCGGTATTCATCCTGATTACCAGAACCAGGTCTGGGAAATCTTCCATCGGATCAATCCTCGGGATATTCCTGGTGAAGGGTTGGGGTTGACTGTTTCACGCAGAATTCTGGATCGCTTGAATGGAACCATCTGGCTTGAATCTGAGGAAGGGGCAGGAAGCCGTTTCTTTGTGACACTTCCTGCACAAAGGAGCTGAAAGGATGTTGCAGACGCTCATGGAAAAACTTGCTAAAAATGAGGTCACTGTCCTGATCGCCGAGGATGATGACGGCCATGCTGAACTGATCATTGATAACCTGCGAGAAGCAGGGCTTACCAATCAGATCATCCGTTTTCGGGATGGCCAGGAGGCGCTTGACTTCCTGGCCGGGACGCCAGACACACCGGAAACCCGTCAGAGCGGCGCCGCCTATCTGCTGCTACTGGATATCAGGATGCCCAGGGTGGATGGGGTGGAGGTGCTGCGTCGGATTAAGCTCACGCCGGAACTGCACAAGATGCCGGTGATCATGCTGACCACCACCGATGATCCCCGTGAAGTGCAGAACTGCTATGAACTGGGTTGCAGCTGCTATATTACCAAGCCGGTGGATTATGATCGCTTTTCAGAGATGCTGCATCGACTGGGACTGTTCCTGATGGTGGTGCAGGTGCCGGATATTAACGGAAAGGCATAAAACTTATGTGCGGTATTGTTGGCTATATTGGAGAACAGGAAGCAACCCCGATCATCTTTGAAGGGCTGCGTAAGCTGGAATATCGTGGTTATGATTCTGCCGGTATTGCCACGCTGCAGCCGGATGGTATTGCGATCCGCCGCAGTGAAGGTAAATTGCTTAACCTGGAAAAGCTGTTACGGGAGCAGCCGCTGAAGGGGACAATAGGCATTGGCCACACCCGCTGGGCCACCCATGGTCGTCCTTCTGAAATCAATGCCCACCCCCATACGTCCGGTCCGGTTGTCGTCGTACATAACGGCATTATTGAAAATTACCTGAGCCTGAAGGAACAGTTGAAGGCCGCCGGCCATGAGTTCTCCAGTCAGACTGATACTGAAGTGATTGCCCATCTGGTTGATGAACGGTTGAAGACTGCCGGGTCCTTTGAGGCAGCAGTCCGTACCGCCCTGCAGGAGCTGCAGGGGGCCTTTGCAGTCTGCATCCTCTGCAAGGATCAGCCTGACACCCTGATTGCTGCCAAGGTCGGCTCACCGATGGTGGTTGGTCTGGGGCAGGGCGAGTTCTTTGTGGCCTCAGACATACCGGCTATCCTGGCCCATACCCGTGAGATGGTCTTTATGGAGGATGGTGAGATGGCGGTCTTTAGCAACCAGACAGCCCGCTTCTCCACCATTGCCGGAGCCACGCTTGAGAAGAAGGCCCGCCATATTGACTGGTCTCCTCTGATGGCAGAAAAAGGTGGTTACAAGCATTTCATGCTGAAGGAGATCCACGAACAGCCCCGGGCGGTGCGGGATACCATTGCCGGACGGTTGCAGGAACAACTGGGGGATGTCTACCTTGAAGACCTGGGCTATGATGATGCCACCCTGCAGACCGTACAGCGGATGGTGATTGTGGCCTGCGGTACCTCCTGGCATGCTGCCCTGACCGGTAAATTTCTGATCGAAGGGCACTGCCGTATTCCGGTTGAGATTGATATCGCCTCTGAATTCCGCTATCGCAGCCCGGTGATTGATGACAAGACGCTGGTGATGGTCATCTCCCAGTCAGGTGAAACCGCCGATACCCTGGCCGCACTGCGCGAAGCCAAGAAGCTGGGGGCTATGAACCTGGCCATCTGCAATGTGCTGGATTCCTCCATTGCCCGTGACGCTGCCGGAGTGATCTACACCCATGCTGGACCAGAGATCGGGGTGGCCTCCACCAAGGCCTTTGTGACCCAGCTGACGGCGCTGTACCTGTTCACTATCCGTCTTGGCCGGGCCATTGGCCGTTTGAATGTGGCACAGGGCCAGCAGATGATTGCTGATCTGAAGAAGGTACCGGAACTGCTGGAACAGGCCCTGAAGCTGAATGAGCAGACTGAGAAGATTGCCCGTCAGTATATGAATGCCCGCGATTTCCTCTATCTGGGCAGGGGCAGAAACTTCCCGATTGCTCTGGAGGGGGCGCTGAAGCTGAAGGAGATCTCCTATATCCATGCAGAAGGCTATCCCGCTGGTGAGATGAAGCATGGACCGATCGCCCTGATTGATGAGCATGTGCCGGTGGTGGTGCTGGTGCCAAAGAACAGCACCTATGAAAAGACGGTCTCTAACATGGAAGAGGTCATTGCCCGTAGCGGTCGCGTGATCGCCCTCTGCAGTGCAGGCGATCATGAGGTACAGGACAAGGCTGAGGCAACACTGGAACTGCCTGAACTCAGTGATGACCTTGATCCGATTCTGCTGTCAGTGCCGCTGCAGTTGCTGGCCTACCATATTGCCGTGTTGAAGGGGACTGATGTTGATCAGCCAAGGAACCTGGCCAAGAGCGTTACAGTGGAGTAACGAGGCTCTTGTGATTGTCACTGGCCGCTGCAATGATTGCATGCAAGAGAACATGATCACAGGCATAGGATAGCGCATAGAAAACGCAGGCCATTTTATACGTTAGGTGGATCGCTTAAAGCGGAGGTCACTCTTTGAATCTCTGCTACAAGTGCGCGGGCCAGGAATGGTTTGCTCAAATAGCCGTCAAAGCCTTCTGCGATCAGTCGTTCTTCGGTCCCTTTCACCGCATCGGCGGTAAGCGCGATCACCGGTGTGTGTCCGCCAGTTTCAGCCTCTTGTGCGCGGATCGCCTGCAGTGCCTCAATGCCGTTCATCTCCGGCATCTGAATATCCATCAGAATCAGATCAATGCCCCCCTGCTGCCAGATGGCGACTGCCGTTTTGCCATTGTCGGCACACAGCGAATAACAGCCTAACTTTTGCAGCAACAATTCAGCGGTGCGCTGATTAAGTGGATTGTCCTCAGCAAGCAGGATAGTAAGTGGTGCGGTTGGCAGTTCAAGAGCCGATGCGAGCTGCCGGGAGGAGAATGCCTCAGCGTGTTCCGATACCATAAGAGGTAGTTCCAGGTGGAATTGGCTGCCTCTTCCCTCTTCACTTTCAGCCCAGACGTATCCTCTCATCAACGCCGCCAGCTGGCAGCAGATGGTAAGACCGAGGCCGGTGCCGCCAAATCTACGGGTGGTGCTGGCATCAGCCTGGGTAAATGGATCAAATACTTTGGCCAACGCCTCTTGTGACATGCCGATACCGGTGTCGGATACCGTTATGCATACAAGCGCCTGATTGTCTTGATAATGCATCAATTCAGCCTTAATGGTGATCATTCCGCGCTCGGTAAATTTTATGGCATTGGAAAGCAGATTGAGCAGGATCTGTTTTATCCGTAACTGATCTCCTGTGAAAAGACCACCAAGCTCCGGCGCCACCTGGCAATTGTAACTCAATCCCTTGTTGGATATCTTGGAAGTTTGCATTGCAAGCACCTCTTTTAAACAGCGCTGCAATGAAAAATCGGCATATTCCAGTTCTACCTTCCCTGCTTCAATCTTGGACAGGTCAAGGATGTCGTTGATGATGCTGAGCAGGTTTTCAGAAGACAGTGCGATGGCATCCAGATATTCCTGCTGTTCCGGTGTCAACTCACTAAAACGCAACAGCTCCACCATCCCCATCACACCATTCATAGGCGTACGGATTTCATGGCTCATGTTGGCCAAAAAGCTGCTTTTTGCCTGGTTGGCAGCCTCTGCCTGAGCCGTGGCTGCTTTCAGGTCAGCGGTACGGTCAGCAATTTTCTGTTCAAGCTCTGAATGGGATGCAGCGAGCCTGCTGCGCATCTCGTTCAGAGCACTGACCAACTGCCCGATCTCGTCGTTGTAGGGATATTCAAGCCGTTGCGGCTTGTTTTCATGCTCTTTCAGATCCAGTTGTGACACGGTTGCAGCAAGTGCTGTCAGCGGCCGAGACAGGCGTCTGGTGATCACCCAGTAAAAGATCAGCCATAGGCCTGCGGTTTTAATAAGCGAGTTGATCAGGATAACCAGAAAACTGTACTTGACCCGTTCAACGGCTACGTCACGGTTTGAGTAGAGTACCAACCTGCCCAGTGCGTGGGGGGCGTGCCCTTCGACAACACATTTTGACCATAATGGCAGTTCATGTTTTTGATAGGGCGCTAACCATCTCTTGCCCTGTAGGGCGGAATCCGGGGGGACCTCTCCATCTGAGGCGATGACCTCGCCGGCGTGGTTTTCAATCTTGACACCGGTAATGATTGCTGTCTGGCGGATACCTTTGGCCAGGGAGTCCAGCAGTGTACGGTCGTAGGTCCAGATCGCATCAGAGACAGCAGGAGCAAATGAACGGCCCAACGCAACCAGGTCAGAGGAGATGGTTGTCTGAATCGTGGCATATTCCAGTGCCAGTTGGCTGCACGTTACCGCGATTGCCAGTACCAGGTACCAGCCGAATACCAGCTTAAATAATCGTCCTGCAAGGTTTGTAAGCCGCTGCATCAGTCTCTGGCCTTTCACTCTTTGAGCATGTGCGGATAATAACGACGTACCTTTTTACGGTCTTCCTGCGGGTACCAGCGTTCTGAAAACTGTTGGTAGGACTTTTTGGCCCGCTCTCGATCCAGAACCGTATTAACCTTTTTGATGACAGACCGCCCCCAGTCATTTCCCGTACATGCGACATAGGTGTAAAGATACGGCGGCGTTCCGGCAATCGAACGGTTCAGCGGCATGTCGTTCAGCCCCATACGGATGTTCTGAAATGCAGCCTCGTGAGAAAACATGATCAGGTAGTCCAGGTCGCCATTCTGCATCATCTGAAACAGCTGATCTCCTGTTAAGGTCCTAATAACCAGATTGGGGCTATCCTTGTAGCGCTGGATGACTGGATCAATATTGGGTGCATAGGAGCGTCCGGCCATAATCCCTCCAACCAGATCCTTACGCTTAAACAGTGCTTCCAGCACAATCGGGTTTTCCCTGCCAAACAGAGCAGCCTTGTTTTTCAGAAAGATGATCCGGTTGTCCAGGTGTGTCAGCGCCGGTTTTGATATCGCCAAATTCAATTCTTTGGCCGGCGCTAAAAAAATTCCAGGCGTACAGATATTAGTTCCCCTGAGAAACTCCTGTTTCCGCCTGGCAAAACTCATGCGTGTAATTTTGTGGTCAAAGTCCGGCATGTTGTCGATAAGCGTCTGCAGTTCCCCGTCAAAGCTGCCACTGGCTGCGTATGTCCCGTCAAGAATCTGGAACGGCGGGAAATCGATCACGCTCCAGACCAGGGTTTCTTTGGCCTGAACAGGGCGCACAGCTGTCGAAACCAGCAGAAACATGATGAACAAAAAGAGAAAACAAGAGCTTGGTGTTGACCAGGTGTGTCGCATCACGTTGCGCATCGTCTCCCCTTGCCTTGGTAGCTGCGACTGTCACAACCAGCAGAAATGAGCTGCCGTATAAGTGTACCACAAAATTTAAAAACTGCTCGAACCGGTGGGCAGGGCAGTTTTTGCGGGTTTTGATAGACGCCCCTACACAATTCAAAGCGGTTTATGAAGCCGGACATAATTCATACAAGCGGGCTACACGTAGAAAGCAGGAAAGCAGCAGTTGAAAACTGGAAACAACGTCTATATACTGCCACGAGATGTTTGAAATTTTAGAGTGGCTGGTCCCTGATTCAACTTCCAACTCCCACTTGATTGTTGATCGAAAACTTACCAGTTGTTTCCCGTTTCTGACTTGAGTGTTTTGATAAAACCTGATGAACCAGAAAAGTGCAGATAGTTATGGAGTCAGTCGTTTCTAATTTTAATAAAAGGTCGCAAATGCGTTTGAGCCATCGGCTGGTGCTGGTGGCTTTTTTTACTGCGCTGATAACCGGCGGCTGGCTGATCTGGGAGATAGACGCGGTTGATCCCCCTGCCGCCTCCCCAACGGACAAGGCGCAGGAAGATCTGTCCCGGATTGAGTATCCTAGCCAGAAAGGGATGCGTTGGCATCCTCGCTTTATTCGTCCCCATGAGACCCTTGAATCGCTTTACGGCAAGGACTGGATCTGGGTGGCCCGTTTCAACCGGGTTGATCGGCGGCATGTCTATCCCGGCATGACCATCAAGGAACCGGAGCGGATGGAGGATATTCGTGGTTATACGCCGTTGCCAAAGGAACTTCCTGAGGCAAAGGCCCATCGTAAGTATATTCTGCTGGATCTGACTGAACAGTGGATCGGCGCCTATGAACGGGGTGTGCTGAAGTTTTCCATGCCTGCAGCCACCGGTAAGGCTGGCACAGAAACCCCGGTTGGCACCTTCAGGATTGATGCTCGCCATCAGACCCATACCTCTTCGCTCTATAAGATCAACGGTGAAGAGGGGGATCAGTATCCGATGGACTATGCCCTGCGTTTTCATATTGATGAAAAAAATATCGGCTACTATATCCATGCCCGTGATCTGCCAGGGCGACCGGCTTCCCACGGTTGCGTCGGCCTGTATGATGAAGAGATGCAGGAACGTACCTTTGGTATGCCGGAAGAGCCGGTTCTGGTGGACTCTCGCAAGATGTATGAGTGGGCGGTCCCTGACAGTGAATACGGCGATGATTATGGCGATTTTGAAGAGATTGATAATGGCCCGGTGCTTGAGGTGCGAGGCACCCTGCCGGTGTACCGCTAAGTTGTTGGTGTTTTTTCTTTTCCTGGCGCTTGTACTAGGCTAGTATGACACGTTATTTTATTTCAATTCGAGGCACCTATCTGTGGATAAACTGATTATTAACGGCGGCAGGAAGCTGAAGGGCGAAGTAACGGTCAGCGGCTCAAAGAACGCCTCCCTGCCGATCTGTATCGCTGCTGCCCTGGCTCCCGGCGCCAGCACCATCACCAATGTTCCCCGTCTGCGTGACATCACCACCACGGCAAAACTGCTGGAATCTTTGGGCGCAACCATTGAACGTCACGAGAATACCATGCGGATTGATGCCGGTACCATTAACACCGTTGAGGCAACCTATGATCTGGTCAAGACCATGCGGGCCTCGGTGCTGGTGCTGGGACCGCTGTTGGCCCGTTTTGGCCGCTCACGGGTCTCTCTGCCCGGTGGTTGTGCCATCGGTGCCCGCCCGATTGATCAACACCTGAAAGGCCTCAAGGCATTGGGCGCCGAGATCACGCTTGAGCATGGCTATGTTGAGGCGATTGCCAAGAAAGGGCTGAAGGGCGCCCGGATTAACTTTGATGTCTCCACCGTGGGTGGCACTGAACATCTGATGATGGCAGCTGCCATTGCCAAAGGTGAAAGTATTCTGGAAAACGCTGCCCGTGAGCCTGAGATCGCTGACCTGGCTGATTACCTGAACCGGATGGGGGCCAAGATTGAAGGGGCTGGTACTGACACGATCCGTATTCAGGGGGTATCCGAATTGACCCCGGCTGCCTATGAGGTGATGCCGGACCGGATTGAGGCTGGCACCTTTATGTGCGCAGCAGCGATCACCGGCGGTGATGTGAAGATTAAGGGGATGAAGCTGGAGCATCTGGATGCCCTGACCTTCAAGCTGATGGATGCCGGGGTGGAGATCACCAACCGCAACGACGTTGTGCGAGTGAAAGGCCCACGCAGACCACAGGCGGTTAATATCAAGACTCGCCCCTATCCCGGATTTGCAACTGACATGCAGGCTCAGTTTATGGCCTTGATGTGTGTGGCAGAGGGTGCCAGTGTGATCTCGGAGAACATCTTTGAAAATCGTTTCATGCACGTTTCCGAGCTGCAGCGCTTTGGTGCTGATATTACGGTAGAAGGTAACTCAGCCACGGTCAAAGGGGTCAAGAAACTGTCCGGTGCGCCGGTCATGGCAACCGACCTGCGGGCCTCGGCCTGTCTGGTGCTTGCCGGTCTGGCAGCGGAAGGAACCACCGAGATCCAGCGCATCTACCACCTGGATCGCGGCTATGAACAGATCGAAACCAAGCTTGCCGGTCTGGGAGCAGATATCAAGCGGGTGCCTGAATAATGAATAATCAACTGACGATTGCTATTCCCAAGGGGCGTATCCTGACCGAGTCGATTGAGCTGTTTGCAAAGATCGGCATCCATCTGGAAACCATGCTGGAGGATTCCCGCAAGCTGATTTTTGAATACCCTGAACAGAACCTACGGGCCTTGATTGTACGGGCCACCGATGTCCCCACCTACGTGGAATACGGCTGTGCCGACCTGGGGATTGTGGGTAAGGATACCCTGCTGGAGCAGGACAAGGATCTTTACGAGCCGTTGGACCTCAAGTTCGGTTACTGCCGGATGATGGTGGCAGAGCCGGTTAATCTGGCCAAAAGTGATGATCCTGGCCGCTGGTCCCATATCCGGGTGGCCACCAAATATCCCCATGTGGCAGAGAAGTACTTTGCCTCCAAAGGGGTGCAGGCCGAGATCATCAAGCTGTACGGTTCCATCGAACTGGGGCCGTTAGTGGGGCTTTCGGAGCGGATTGTGGATCTGGTCTCCACCGGTGAAACACTGCGTCAGAACGGTCTGGTGGAAGTAGAGACCATTGCTGAGATTACCACCCGCCTGGTGGTGAACCGGGCCTCGCTCAAGACCAAGCACCAGCGGATTCGCGGGATTATCGACGGGCTGGAAAGGGTTATCAGCTAACTGGGGTGAATGGAGTTTTTATGGCGACCTCTATCTTGATAGAGCAAAACCGGAATGAGCAGCGTAAGGAAATGTCCGGAAAAACTCCGGCTGAACGCCTGCTGATCGCTCTCGAGCTGTCTGATATCTGTCTGTTGCTGAGTAATGCTGCACGACTGGCTTTGGAGAAAGAACGTGCTGCTGCAAAAGCTTGATACCGTTATTGAGCTGTTGTCTGGTCTGCGCGACACTGGTTGTATCAGCGGCTTTACGTTGATTGGGGGACTGGCTGTTTCTGCCTGGAGTACGCCGCGCGCAACGAGAGATATTGATCTGCTGATACTTGTGGATACCGACAAACTTCAGCAAATAGTAACGGCTTTCTGTGATGCCGGTTTGCATGCCGAGCTGCGACGTGGAGATTATGACGATCCGGTTCCCTATCTTATCCGCGCCGATGCTGTTGATCTACTGATCGCCACCAAGGCATATGAAGCAGAGGCAATACGGCAGAGTATCGCAATAGATATTGCAGGGAAAACGGTGCCTGTAGTTTCGCCAGAATTTCTGATTATTCTCAAACTTAAGGCCGGAGGCCCCCAAGACCTGCTTGATGTAGAGGAACTGCTTGCCTCTGGGCTGGTAAACCGCGCGCTATTAGGAGAGCTGGCAGCTCGTTATAAAGTTGCACTGACACAATAAGATTACAGGAGTTTCATCGTGCTGTTTCTTGATATCAATGACACTGATTTTGATACCCGCTTTGCTGCCATCCTGACCCGTGGCGAGGAGACCTCGCTGCAGGTGACTGAGGTGGTGCAAGGGATTATCAAGGATATCCGCAGCAGTGGTGATGATGCCCTGCTGGAGTACACCAACCGTTTTGATCGTCTGGGGCTGGCCGATGCCGCTGGGCTTGAGATCAGTTCAGCCGAGATCGAGGCAGCCATGGCCGCCGTACCTGCCGATGATCTGGCTGCCCTGCAACTGGCGGTTGAGCGGGTGGCCCGCTTCCATGAAAAACAGAAGCAGCAGACCTGGCTCTCAACCGAAGAAAGCGATATCCTGCTGGGCCAGAAGGTAACCCCATTGAATCGGGTTGGCATCTATGTGCCGGGTGGCAAGGCCAGCTACCCCAGCAGCGTGATCATGAACGCCGTGCCGGCCAAGGTGGCCGGGGTCAAAGAGATCATCATGGTCTGCCCCACACCGGGTAATGAGATCAATCCGGCTGTGCTGGCTGCAGCAAAACTTGCTGGCGTGGATCGGATCTTCCGGGTTGGCGGTGCCCAGGCCGTGGCTGCCCTGGCCTATGGCACTGCCAGTATTCCCAAGGTGGATAAGATCACCGGGCCGGGTAATATCTATGTGGCCACTGCCAAACAGCTGGTCTTTGGTCAGGTGGGGATTGACATGATCGCTGGTCCCAGTGAGATCCTGGTGATCAATGATGGCTCCGGCAATCCAGCCCACATTGCAGCTGATCTGCTGTCACAGGCCGAGCACGATGAACTGGCTTCCTCGATCCTGATCACTACGGACCGTGGTTTTGGTGAAAAGGTCGTCGCCGAGGTAGAGCGCCAGCTGGCACTGCTCTCCCGCGAGTCCATTGCACGGGCTTCATGGGATAAGTTTGGTGCTGTGATCGTGGCAGGCTCGATTGAAGAGGCTGCAGCATTTTCTAACCGAATCGCACCTGAACACCTTGAACTGGCTGTGGCCGACCCATTCGGCCTGCTGCCGTTGATCGACAATGCCGGCGCCATCTTCATGGGCCACTGGACCCCGGAGGCAGCCGGAGATTATCTGGCCGGTCCCAACCATACCCTGCCCACTGGCGGTACTGCCCGCTTCTTCTCACCGCTCTCTGTGGATGACTTTGTCAAGAAATCCTCCATTATCAGCTTCTCTGAGCAGGGGCTGAAACGGCTGGGTAGTCGGATCGTACAGATTGCCGGGCTGGAAGGGCTGGAGGCCCATGCGAGGTCGGTCAGTCTGCGGTTGGAGGATGGTAAATGAGTCCACTACGCCCCCCCATCGCATCCATGGCAGGCTACGTGCCTGGCTTTCAGCCACCTGACATCGCCTCCTGGATCAAGCTGAACACCAATGAGAACCCCTATCCGCCATCGCCAAAGGTAAAAGAGGCGATTCTGGCTGAGCTGGGTGATGATGCTGCACTGCTGCGGACCTACCCCAGCGCCTCCAGTGAAAAGCTACGTCAGGCTGCGGCAGAACTGTACGGTTTTGATCCTTCCTGGATCATCATGGCCAATGGCTCTGATGAGGTGTTGAATAACCTGATTCGTGCCTGTGCCGGAGAAGGGGAGGAGATCGCGTATGTGCATCCTTCCTACTCCTACTACGCCACCCTGGCCGAGATTCAGGGCGCTAAAGTCCGCACCTTTGGTCTGACTGAGGACTTCAGGATTGCTGATTTTCCAGAGCGCTACAGCGGCAAGCTGTTCTTTCTGACCACCCCCAACTCACCGCTGGGCTTTGCTTTTCCGCTTGCCTATGTGGAGGAGTTGGCCACCCGCTGCGATGGTCTGCTGGTAGTGGATGAAGCCTATGCCGATTTCAACGACTGCAATGCCCTTGATCTGGTCAGACGGTACCCCAATGTAGTGGTTACCCGTACCTTGTCCAAGAGCTATGCCCTGGCTGGCATGCGGCTTGGTCTGGCAATTGCCCGGCCTGAAATCATCGCTGCTTTGGATAAAATTCGTGATCACTACAACCTGGATCGTCTGGCCCAGGCCGCTTGTGTTGCTGCGCTGCAGGATCAGGACTATTTCAAAAAGCGGTGTGAGCAGGTGGTGGCTACCCGGCAGTTTTTTGTAACAGAGTTGCAATCTTTGGGATATGCGGTATTAGAATCAGCTGGGAACTTTGTTTTTGCATCGCCACCGGACCGGAATGGGCGGCGGGTCTATGATGGCCTGTATGCGCGTAAAATTTTGGTGCGTCATTTCAGTGATCCATTGCTTAGTCATGGTCTGCGGATTTCAATCGGCACCCGTGAAGAGATAGAGCAGACCCTGAGTGCGCTCAGGGATATCGGTTAACAAGGAGGAGTAGCATGCAGCTTTCTGAGATGCACACCCGTTGTGGCCAATGTCATTTTAACTATTCACGGATTGATACCGAGGCCTGGGGGCGCTTTAGTTCCCGCCGGATTATGTGTCCGATCTGTGGCTGGACCGTGTATGAAGAACATCGCTGGGAGGAAAACGGCGAATCCGTACTGATGAAACGGAATGAGGCCCAGGGGTTTGGGGCTTACCGCCTGATCCCGCCGGGAGGCTACACCGGCTACAACGCCTTTCATTCAGAGCCGCCCCCGGAAGTGCTTAATAACATCAAGGAGCTGCTGACTGAAAAAGGCTGGAAGGGGTACCTTTCCATCTGGGACAGTAAGGAAAAGAAGGCGATGTTGGTGACCGGGCATCCGCTGAACAAGTTTGATCTGGTAGGAGCAAATGGTAGCAAGTGAGGAGTGTTATGAAGCGAACAGCAGAGATTGATCGCAGTACTTCGGAAACAAGGATTCACCTTAAACTGACCATTGACGGCACCGGCCTGTCGGCTATCCGTACTACGGTTCCGTTTCTTGATCATATGCTGCACCTGTTTGCCCGCCATGGCCTGTTTGATCTGACCGTAGAGGCCCAGGGGGATATTGATATCGACTTCCACCACACGGTTGAGGATATCGGTATTGTGCTGGGTGAGGCGTTTCGTCAGGCTCTGGGGGATAAAAAGGGGATTGTCCGTTACGGTACCGCTCGGATTCCAATGGATGAGACCTTGGCGGATGTGACCGTTGATCTCTCAGGACGTCCCTATCTGGTCTATAATGTAGATCTGCCCAAGGTGAAAGTTGGTGAGTTTGATGCAGAACTGGCCCGCGAGTTTTTTCAGGCCTTTGCCAATAACTGCGGCTGTAACCTGCACCTGAACCTGCTCTATGGAGAGAATGTCCACCATATTATTGAGGCCTGTTTTAAAGGGTTTGGCAGGTCTCTGGATAGCGCTACCCGCCAGGATTCCCGCCTGCATGGGGTTATGTCCACCAAAGGTGTCCTGTAGCTTTTAAAGCCGGATTGATCTGAAAAAAAGAGGGGCAGCCTGTTCAGGCCTGCCCCTCTTTTTTGTAGCAATAGTTTTAAGGCCTACTTTACTTCTTTCAATAATACCTTGGCCTTTTTTGCCTCATCACTCTTGGGGTAATCAGCTATCAGGCGTTTTAACAGGTACTGGGTGCTCTTCAGGTCCTTTAGCGCCTTGAAGGAAAGTGCCTGCTTCAACATTGCAGCCGGTGCCTTTTCCTTTTTGGGATACTGCTTAACCACTTCCTGAAATTCAAGGATAGCCTGCTCATAGTTCTTCTCACCGTAATAGGTTTCCCCTATCCAGTAACGGGCATTGGGTACCAGATCATGGCCGGCATTTTTTTCAATGAAGCCTGCCAACTGGGTGCGGGCGCTGGGCATGTCGCCAGCCTTGAATGCCTCAAGGCCTTTCAGGTACAGGGCGTCAGCTCCGGCCTCCTTACCTGTGGAACCAGCCCCTTGAGCGACCTCTTTCATCCGCTTGTTCAGTTCATCCAGTGCTACCTGCAGTTTAACGATCCGGTCTTCAAGCGCCACAATGCGGCGGTCAGAGTCTTCGCGGTAACGAGCCAGATCTTCAGTAGGTTTCTTGGTAGCAAGACCTTGATCATCCAGTTTACCAGCCATGACCTGCAGATCTGACTTGAGGCTGTCAATGTTGGCCTGAAGGTCAGCATCGCCCTTGCGTAGTGCGGCAAAATCAGCCTTAAAGGTTTTTTCGCCTTCCCGCGCTGTGCCCAGGTCTTTTTCGATGGTGTAAATACGATTTTTGGTTTCGTCAATATCACGGCGAACCGCCTCAACAGATCCTGTTGAAGCGCAGCCGGCTGTTAATGCGGCCATCAAACAGCCAGATAGAATCCAGACTACTTTCATAGGTGCCCCCTGCGGATGAACGTACGTTACATGAAGAGACTTTATACCATGTCCGATCTTGTGTTGACAAGCGTGCCGTTGGGGTGGCAATAGACGGATTTTGTACTTTTCAATTGACAAACAAGGTGGATTCTTTTAACAATTTTCCGTTTGGGTTTTGGCTGATTAACGTCGTTGGTGCGTTTATTACATTCGGGAGGTTTGGTATGGAACAGTATGCAATTTATTTCGCCTTGGCCTGTGCTGTGGCAGCCGTTGTCTACGGTTTGATCTCGGCGCAATGGATTCTGGGGTTGCCCCAGGGCAATGAGCGGATGAAGCAGATCGCAGCAGCGATCCAGGAGGGTGCAGGTGCCTATATGAAGCGCCAGTACACCATTATTGCTGTGGTTGGCGTGGTTATGTTCATTGCGCTGTTTGCGTCTTTGGGTTGGAAGACAGCCATTGGTTTTGCAATCGGGGCTGTTTTTTCCGGTCTGACCGGTTTTATCGGTATGTTTGTATCAGTGCGGGCCAACGTGCGTACCACTGAAGCTGCCAAGTCCGGTATTGTCAAGGCGCTTGACGTTGCTTTCAAAGGCGGTGCCATCACCGGTATGCTGGTGGTCGGTCTGGGTCTTTTAGGGGTTGCTGGATACTACTTTATTCTGCTTAAGCTGATGCCTGGTGCGCCTGTTAAAGAGGTGGTCAGCCAACTGGTGGGTCTGGGCTTTGGTGGTTCACTGATCTCCATCTTTGCCCGTCTGGGCGGTGGTATCTTCACTAAAGGCGCTGATGTCGGCGCTGACCTGGTTGGTAAGGTTGAGGCTGGTATTCCTGAGGATGATCCACGTAACCCGGCGGTTATTGCTGATAACGTTGGTGATAACGTCGGTGACTGTGCCGGTATGGCTGCTGACCTGTTTGAAACCTACGCCGTAACTCTGATTGCTGCCATGCTGCTTGGCGCTATCGCCTTTACCAATAACGGCGCAGCCGTCAGCTATCCATTGATTCTGGGTGGAATTTCTATCATTACCTCAATCATTGGTACCTTTTTCGTTAAATTGGGGGGGAGCCAGAAGATCATGCCCGCCCTCTACAAGGGATTGATCGCTTCCGGTGTACTGGCTGCTATCGCCTTCTATTTTGTTACTACTCAAATGTTCCCTGCTGGCCTTACCAATGCCGCCGGTGTGAGTTTCAGCGCGGCAAACCTGTTTGTCACATCACTGGTGGGTCTGGCTGTAACCGGTGCCATTTTCTGGATCACCGAGTATTACACCTCCACTGAATACGCTCCGGTTAAGCATATTGCGGAGGCTTCCACCACCGGTCATGGTACTAACGTCATCGCTGGCCTTGGTATTTCCATGAAATCTACCGCTGCGCCGGTTATCGTCATTGCAGCTGGAATTATTGTGGCCTACAAATGTGCCGGCGTGTATGGCATCGCCATCGCTGCTGTTTCCATGCTGTCTTTGACCGGCATTGTTGTTGCCATGGATGCTTACGGTCCTATTACTGATAACGCCGGTGGTATCGCCGAGATGGCTGAGCTGGACGATTCAGTTCGTGCCGTTACCGATCCACTTGACGCTGTCGGTAATACCACCAAGGCGGTTACTAAGGGTTATGCCATCGGTTCAGCCGGTCTGGCTGCGGTGATCCTGTTTACTTCTTATGTTGACGAGTTGAATCAGGCGTTGACGTTGGCCAGCAAGCCAATCATTTCATTTGACCTTTCTGATCCTTACATCATTGTCGGCCTCTTTATCGGTGGCATGCTGCCTTATTACTTTGCTGCCCAGTGTATGGAAGCGGTTGGCAAGGCTGGTGGTGCGGTCGTCGTTGAAGTCCGTCGTCAGTTCCGCGAAATCAAAGGCATTATGGAAGGCACCGGCAAGCCTGATTACGCTGCCTGTGTTGATATCGTCACCAAAACTGCTCTGAAAGAGATGATCATCCCCGGTATCATTCCGATTGCCGCACCTATTATTGTCGGCTTTACCCTGGGGCCCAAGGCCCTGGGCGGTGTGATCGTTGGTACTATCGTTACCGGTATCTTTGTGGCAATCTCTATGACCACCGGTGGTGGCGCCTGGGATAACGCCAAGAAGTATATTGAGGATGGCTACTTTGGCGGTAAAGGTGGCGAAGCCCACAAGGCTGCTGTTACCGGTGATACCGTTGGTGACCCGTACAAGGACACTGCCGGCCCGGCGGTTAACCCGATGATCAAGATCATCAACATTGTGTCCTTGATGATTGTTCCGTTGCTTGCAAAATTGATGTAACGGTTACAGGCTTTCAAAGACACAAAAAGCGGCATGGGAATCTTCCCATGCCGCTTTTTAATTGTAGCGTAGCGGTTTAAGGCTATTCTCTTACAAAAGTATCCATGTCGCTGTCATTCACCATCCCCATGATATGTGCATATTCCGCCTCAATCAAGGCGTAGTGTCCTTCGGTCTCCTTTACTACCCGCTCAAAAATTGCCTTAACCATCGGGTCAACCACACCGGCTGCAAGCTGGGTGTACTGTCCGATACAGTCCTTTTCCTCAACTAGGGCAAGCTCCAGAGCCTTCTGCTCTCCCATCTCTTCGCTGATCGCCTTTTCAAGCTTCATGTAGGTGGGGTTCTTGGTGTCAACCGGGGTGGCCATAAAGCTCTGCAGGTCGCCAAACTCGGTTCCTTTGTAATGATCAAAGAAATGTTTTACATGGGTTGCCTCTTCTGCTGCCAACATTTCCAATACCTTCTTTGCCCGCTCGTTCTTTGCCACCGATGCTGCTCGGGCATAAAAATCCATGCTGTCTTTTTCTGCCTTAATGGCGAGTTTTAGGGCCTCTTGAACTGAATATTCTTTTCCCATGATCTGTTCCCTCCCTGTTAGTAGTCTGATGAGAAGGCTTATACCTGCTAATTGGAAATCTTCAAGCTCGATGTGTGATTTTTTGTGTGGGGTGCGGGTGCATTGAGGGAAATAAAAAAGGAGCAGCCTTGTAAGGCTGCTCCTTTGACATGATATGGCTCCCCAGCGCGGACTCGAACCACGGACATGGTGATTAACAGTCACCCGCTCTACCGACTGAGCTACTGGGGAACAAATGAGACCGTTCTTCTATCATAGGCGTGCGAGTAGAGTCAAGCGAAAAGTGTTTCTGTCGTTTTTGATTGATACAGAGCATTGGTCGATGGTGAGGTGGTCGGCATTTTTGGCTGACGGTGCACGATTTGCAGCCTTTTTCTTGACTTGTTTTCAAAAGACAGTATAAGGGGGCTGTAATTAAAAAATAATAATATTATTAAATATTTATATAGATATTCATATATTTAAACCTCGTTCTGAGGTATTCCCAAAAGGAGGATGCGTATGAAACTGCAGAAACTGATGGCGCGGGCTGCGTTGCTGCTGGGGCTTTCCCTGGCAACTACCGCTATAGCTGGTAACCATGCCGATTATGTCGGTGCTGGTCCATTCAAGACAGGTCCTGAAGTGACCAAAAAGTGTATGGAATGTCATGAGGCCGAGACCAAAGCTTTTATGAAATCGGTACACTGGACCTGGTCTAAAAAGCAGAAGCTAAACGGAAAAGATATTGAGCTGGGCAAGAAGAACGCACTCAACAACTTCTGTGTTGCCATTGATTCCAACTGGCCTCGCTGTACCAGTTGTCACACCGGTTATGGTTGGAAAGATAAGAGCTTTGATTTTAGCAAGGCAGAAAACGTTGACTGTCTGGTTTGCCATGAGACAACCGGTACCTACAAAAAGACACCTGCGGGCGCTGGTAATCCAGATCCAAAGGTCGATCTGGTGAAGGTGGCCCAATCTGTTGGTAAGCCAAGCCGCAAGGCCTGTGGTTCCTGTCACTTCTATGGTGGTGGTGGCGACCGGGTCAAGCACGGTGACCTGGATTCTACCTTGACGAATCCGTCTCCTGAAATTGACGTCCATATGGGCGGCAATAAAAAGATGACCTGCCAAGACTGCCACCAGGGCGGTAAAGATCATGCCATCAAGGGTGAGGCAGCTTCCGTTTCAATTGGATCTACTAAGAAAATCTTTGGCTGTACGGATTGCCACAAAGAGAACGTGCATAAAAATGCATTCTTGAACAAGCATGCCAAAAAGATTGCCTGCCAGACCTGCCATATCCCAACCTTTGCCAAGGCTCTGCCAACCAAAACCTGGTGGGACTGGTCAACAGCCGGTAAAGATGACAAAAATGCACCAAAAGATAAGTACGGCGAGAAGACCTACGCCAAGATGAAAGGTGACTTCAAGTGGGAGAAGGATGTTGTCCCCACCTACCTTTGGTATAACGGAACCGTTGACCGCGTACTGATGGGCGACAAGATTGATCCTTCCAAAGTTGTCAAACTGTCTGACGCCAAGGGTGATCGTAAAGACCCCAACGCGAAGATCTTCCCCTTCAAGGTTATGAAAGGTAAGCAACCGTATGACTCCGGTAACAATACCGTTGCCGTAGTTAATACCTTTGGTCCACCTACCAGCGAAACTGCCTACTGGGTAAAATATGACTGGGCTAAGGCAATTGAAGCCGGCATGAAGGCTGCTGGTCAGCCCTACAGTGGCAAGTTTGGCTGGATTGAGACCTCCATGGTTTGGCCGGTTAATCATATGGTAACTCCCAAGGACAAGGCCCTCAAGTGCAATGACTGTCACGGCGATAAAGGCCGTCTGGACTGGAAGGCACTTGGTTACAAGGGTGATCCCAAGAATCCAGCTAACCGCTAATTTGACCGATTGATGTCGAAGTATGCTAACGGCCCGCAGATGTTTTCTGCGGGCCGTTAGTTGTCGTAAGGACATTCAAAAGCTTGCATATAAAACTTGATTTTATCAGTAGAGAAGAGTAATTGGTTTTAGTATGAATGAAGTTGTGGCAGTAAAGACAGCGTTATTATGATCGAACAAAATCTGAATGGTTGCGCTAATTTTTAGTGTGACTAAAACGGTGGTTTTGTGAAAAAGAAAAAAATGCTTCTCTCGCAGAAAACCATGGATCTGGACATGGTACGTAAGGTAGAGCAGCTCTCCGGGACTTCGGTCAGGCGCTGTTTCCAGTGCGGAAAATGTTCTGCTGGCTGTCCCATGGCAACTTTTATGGATCATCCCCCAAACCGGATTGTCCGGCTGCTGCAGTTAGGGCAGTGGCAACGAATTCTGGCAGGGCGTTCAATCTGGTACTGTGTTTCTTGCGAGACCTGCTCCACCCGTTGCCCCAATCAGGTGCATCTTGCCTCAATTATGGATGCCCTGCGTAAACTGTCCTGGGATCAGGATGGCCCTTCAAAAGAAAGCTATGTCCAGCTTGCCAATCGTCTCTTTCTGGAAAACATCCGCACTTACGGCCGCCAGTACGAGATGCGGCTGGCGGCAGTATTCAATGTGAAATCTGGTCAGTTTCTGAAAGATATGCTGTTGGGACCCAAGCTGCTTTCCAAGGGCAAGCTGAAGGTCTTCCATCAGAAGAACAAGAATATGGCTGAGGTGGAGAAAATATTCAGTCGTATTGAAGAAATGCGACGTAAAGGAGAGGCCTTGTGACAGCCTTGAGCTATTCTTACTACCCTGGTTGTTCACTCCATGCCTCAGCCTCTGAATATGACCTGTCCACCAGGGAGGTCTTTGCAAGCCTGGGGATCGGTCTTGAAGAGATACCGGACTGGATCTGCTGTGGCGCCACCCCGGCCCATAATGTTGATGAACTGCTTTCGCTGTCATTGTCAGCGAAAAACCTTGAACTTGCCGAGCAGGTTCCGGGTGATATGGCGGTGGCCTGTGCCTCCTGTTTTTCCCGCCTGAAGTTTGCCCAGCATATTCTGTCAGAGAACGAGACCAAGCGTAAGCTGGTTGAAAAGGCAATTGATGCACCGGTGCATCTGGAACGACGGGTAAAACATCTGCTGGAGATTCTGGTGCGGGATTATGGCCTGGAGCAGTTGGCAACAGCGGTTAAAAAGCCGCTGTCCGACCTGAAGATTGCCTGTTACTACGGTTGCCTGCTGACCCGCCCCACCGATGTGCCGAATCTGGACTGTACCGAGGCACCCACCATTATGGAACAGGTGATGGAAGCAGTCGGAGCCCAGACCGTTGCCTGGACCCACCGGCTTGAATGTTGCGGCGCAAACTTCACCCTGTCCCGTCCTCCTGTGGTGCAGCAGCTTTCAAACGCAGTGCTTGAATCGGCGAAAATTGCCGGTGCTGACTGTATTGTTGTGGCATGTCCACTCTGTCACGGCAATCTTGATATCCGTCAGAAAGAGATTGAGGGCGTCTATGAAACCAGCTATGGGCTGCCGATTTTTTACCTGACCCAACTGGTGGGGCTGGCCCTGGGGGTGCCGCAGGAACGTCTGGGATTGGATGCCCTGATTGTCAGCCCGCAAAAACTGCTCAGAGATAAAAAAATTAACTAAGGCGGGATTATGCTGCGTTGCCTGATTGTAGAGGATGATGAACTAAGCCGTGAGATGCTGGCCCTGCAGATGGAGCCCTATGCCCAATGCGATCAGGCTGAAAATGGTCTTGTAGGGGTGGAGCGATTTACTGCTGCGCTGAAGGCGGGTGAACCGTATCACCTGATCCTTTTGGATATTGTTATGCCTGAAATGGATGGACTGGAGGCTGCTAAGGCCATCCGCAGCCATGAAGAGCAGCAGGGCATAAAAATTGATAAAGGGGTCCATATTGTAGTGCTCTCATCGCTTAGTACCCCTCAGGATGTGATTCAGGCCTATGTGGCAGCCCAGTCATCTGCCCACCTGGTTAAGCCGGTGCAACCGGAAAAACTGGTCAAGACCCTGCGCAAGCTGGACTTGATTCCTGCGGAGAATGCCTAGATGTCGCGAATCGGTGTCTTTATCTGTCACTGCGGCGAGAACATCTCCCGCACGGTTGATGTGGAGCAGGTAGCAGCCCAGGCAGCCCTGATGCCGGGTGTGGCTTTTGCCACCGACTACAAATACATGTGCTCCGACCCTGGCCAGAACCTGGTCAAGAATGCAATCGCTGAACACCGCTTGACCCATGTTGTGGTTGCAGCCTGCTCACCCCGTATGCATGAGCGCACCTTCCGCAAGGCGGTTGAACAGGCCGGCCTCAATCCCTTTCTGTGCGAGATGGCCAACATCCGTGAGCACTGCTCCTGGGTGCATGAAGATCGGGCAGAGGCCACAGGCAAGGCGATCGAAATCGTCGGTATGCTGGTGGAACGGGTCAAGAAGAACCGGGTACTGCCCACCATCACCGTGCCGGTCACCAAACGTGCCCTGGTCATCGGCGGCGGCATCGCCGGCATCCAGGCGGCCCTTGATATTGCCGATTGTGGACATCAGGTCGTACTGGTGGAGCGGGAACCCTCCATTGGCGGCCATATGGCCCAGCTCTCCGAAACCTTTCCCACTCTGGACTGCTCCCAGTGCATCATGACCCCCAAGATGGTGGATGTTGCCAACCATCCCAACATAACCCTGCATACCTACAGCGAAATTGAACAGGTAGACGGCTACATAGGCAACTTTCAGATCACGGTTCGTAAAAAGGCCCGCTCGGTTAATGAACACAAATGCACCGGCTGCGGCGTCTGCATGACCAAATGCCCCCAGAAAAAGATCCCCAACAGCTTTGATTGCGACAGGGGGATGCGGACCGCCATCTACGTACCGTTTCCCCAGGCGGTTCCCAACGTACCGGTGATTGACCGTGAAAACTGCACCATGTTCAAAAGTGGTAAATGCGGTGTCTGCCAGAAGGTCTGCGGACCAGGCGCGGTTGACTTTGAACAGGAAGATCAATTGATTGTTGAGCCGGTTGGCGCCATCGTTGTCGCCACCGGATTTGAGCTGTACCGCATCACTGAAAAACCAAAGGGCTCACCCATTAAAGGCTATGGTGAATTCGGCCACGGCAAGATCCCGGATGTGATTGACGGCATGACTTTTGAGCGGCTGGCCTCAGCTTCCGGCCCCACCGGTGGCAAAATTCTGCGTCCCTCAGATGGTAAAGAACCGAAGCAGGTGGTCTTTATCCAGTGTGTCGGCTCCCGTTCACGGGAAAAAGGGATCTCCTACTGCTCCAAGGTCTGCTGCATGTACACCGCCAAGCACACCATGCTCTACCACCATAAAGTGCATGATGGCCAAGCCTATGTCTTCTTCATGGATGCCCGAGTTCCGGGCAAAAGCTACGATGAATTCTGGCGCCGTGCCATTGAAGATGAAGAAGCGGTCTACATCCGTGGCATGGTCTCCCGCCTGTATCAGAAGGGGGACAAGATCGTGGTCATGGGTAGCGATATCTCCGTTGGTGTCCAGGTAGAGATCGAGGCTGATCTGGTGGTGCTGGCCACCGCAGTACAACCCCAGCAAGGGGCTGATCTCCTGGCCCAGAAACTGGGGATCTCTTACGATAAGTACAACTTCTATTCTGAGGCCCATGCCAAGCTGAGGCCGGTTGAATGCGCCACCGCCGGGATCTATCTGGCCGGTGCCTGCCAGGGGCCCAAGGATATCCCTGACACCGTCTCCCAGGCATCAGCTGCGGCAGCCAAGGTCATGACCCTGTTTGCCAAAGACAAGCTGGAGCGGGAACCGATTGTGGCGCGGGTCAAGGAAAATGGCTGCGTGGGTTGCTTTGCCTGCAAGAAGGTCTGCGCCTATGGTGCGGTGGAGGAGAAAGAGATCCGTGACCGTCAGGGCAACCTGATCAAAGTAGTTGCTTACGTTAACCCCGGTGTCTGCGCCGGATGCGGTACCTGCCAGGCAACCTGCCCGTCAAAATCGGTTGAGCTGGATGGTTATACCGATGAGCAGATTGTGGCCATGATTGAGGCGTTATAAGGCAAAAGGCATTTTTAACGCAGAGGTTCAGAGTCAAGACACAGAGTCGCAGAGAGAACCAAACTGAATTTAGTTTTTAATTGAAGGTTTTCAGTAAACCACCGGCTCTGCCGGTGAGACTTGAAAAGGCTCTGCCGTTCCAGCGATAGTTCCTCCTGAGGAAAGCCCCTAAAGGCAATCAACAGGAGGAACTGCCATGCGAGAGTGGCAAAGTTTAGCCCATGTAAAATGGGAGTGCAAATATCATGTTGTGATCGTGCCGAAATACCGTAAGAAGGTTCTTTACGGCAGGCTTCGAGGAGAAGTTGGCAAAATCATCCGTCAGTTATGTCGGCAGAAGGAAGTTGAACTTATCGAGGGTCATGCCATGCCTGACCACATCCATCTGGTGTTGAGTATTCCACCGAAGTACAGTGTTTCGATGGTGATAGGGTATTTGAAAGGCAAGTCGGCAATTCATATTCACCGTAAGGCCGAAGGGGTCAAGAAAGGTTTTATCGGTCGGCACTTTTGGTCACGTGGTTACTGTGCCAGCACTATCGGCCTGGATGAAGAAATGATCCGGGCGTATGTAAGAGATCAAGAACATCTGGACAAACAAGAGGAGTTGGACTTCACCCAAAACCCTTAGCCCCTTTTAGGGGCTTTCCTCAAGCCACCGGCTCTGCCGGTGGTCATGACTTTTAAATAACAAAAAACAAGCCTTTGCTTTTCTCTGCGTCTTTGCGTCTCGAGTGAGCAGCGCGAACGGGCGTTAAATGGTTTGATTTGTCTCTTATGAGGTTTTGCAGATGCATGTTGATAAACAGAAACATACCTTCGAACCCAAAATAATCGCCTTTGTCTGCACCTGGTGTACCTACGCCGGGGCCGACCTGGCCGGTACCAGCCGGATGCAGTACCCGTCAAACGTGCGGGTGCTGAAATTCCCCTGCACCGGTCGGATTGATCCGGTTTTTATCATCAAGGCCTTTCAGCAGGGGGCTGACGGTATCCTGATCTCCGGCTGCCATCCTGGTGACTGCCACTACATTGCCGGTAACTACCATGCCAGAAGACGGTTTGCCGCCTTCCGCAAGCTGCTGGAATTCATCGGCGTTGACCTGAACCGGATTCAGTTTTCCTGGGTCTCGGCAGCCGAAGGGGGCAAATGGGTAGAGGTGGTGACCGACCTGACCGAGCGGGTGCGGGCCATGGGGCCGATGGTGGAGTTCAAGGACCTGGTGCTTGAGGAACAGTGGTCAGGCAATCTGAACAACCCGGAGCTGCAGGCCGTGTACGAGGCGATGTAAGATGACACAGACCATTGATATATCCAGCTACAGCACCATAACCGACGCCATCCGCAGCGAGGCTCGACGCATCCTGTCTGACAGCACCGTTTCAGCGGTGATCGGCTATACAGCAGGCCGCCGTAAAGGCAGCACCCAGCCGATTGTGATCACTACAGCCGATGATGCCGACCAGTTGATCTTCACTGCAGCCTGCCTGAATGATCTGGTGGTTTACCTGACCAAGGCCAAAAAGGATGTGCCAAAGAGCGGAAGAATCGGGATTGTGGTCAAAGGCTGTGACCTGAAGGCCCTGGTTGGGCTGCTGGGTGAATCACAGCTCAAGCGGGAGAATCTCTACCTGATCGGCATCCCCTGCAGCGGTGTGCTTGGCTCACTGCTTAAGCCCTCAGCAGAGCTGACAACAGAGACCATCGCCTCCAAATGCTGTGAATGTAGTGACCAGCTTCCTGTGGGGTGTGATTTTGTGCCGACGGTTACGCCGGCTCCCCTGCCTGATCTTGAGAAACGCTATGCCAATGAGATCGCCCGGCTTGAGGCGATGACACCCTCTGAACGCTGGGAGTTCTGGAAAGAGCAGTTCAGTAAGTGCATCAAATGTTACGCCTGTCGCCAGGTCTGTCCGTTCTGTTTCTGTGAACAGTGCCTGTGTGACCGTAACCGGCCCCAGATGGTTGAACAGACCCCCCGGCCATCGGGAAACACCGCCTGGCATCTGGTGCGGGCCATGCACCTGGCCGGTCGCTGTGCCGGTTGTGCTGAATGTGAGCGGGTCTGTCCCATGGATATACCGCTTAACCTCCTGAACCGCAAAATGGCCAAGGAGCTAAAAGAGCTGTTTAACAGTGAAGCCGGGTTTGAGGTACGGGATACCGGGCCACTTACCAGTTACCGTGAAGATGACGACCAATCGTTTATCCGTTAAAACTATTGCGGAGCCCGTCTACTGCGTTGCGCGGTACTCGCTCCTTCGCCTAACTAGTGTGTTATGTCTCAGTCGTTGCGTTCCGTGCGCCTTGTATCCGTGCTTCCTCATAACGCTTTATTGGGCTGTTAAGGAAAGATAGAATCTATGCAGAAACAGATAACTGAAGCCAACCTGCGGTTGCTGATCGACAGCCTGCTCCTGAAAGGGCAGCGGGTGGTCGGCCCACGCCAGTCCGGTAGCATGGTGCTGTATGAGCCGCTTGCCTCTGCATCGGATCTGGTGACCGATGAACTGCCGAGACGTTCGATCAAAGAGGCCTTCTTTCCGGTCTGCGAAGATCTGCTTGAGTACCGTAAAGAGGGACAGCAGATTGAACTGAAGGATATTGACCCTGCCCGTTTCCCTGAGACGGTGCTGATCGGTGTGCGGCCCTGTGACGCAGCAGCGGTTCCGGTGCTGGATGCGGTCTTTTCCTGGGATTACAAGGATCAGTTTTTTCTGGCACGACGTGCAAAGACCACCATCATCGGCCTGGTCTGCACCACGGCTGACGACGCCTGTTTCTGCACCGCCGTCGGCCTCTCCCCCAATGATCCCAAAGGGTCAGACCTGCTGTTGACCCCCTTGGTTGGAGGCGGTTTTCTGGTGGAGAGTCAGAGCGAAAAGGGTGAAGCGTTTCTAGCCACCTGGCAAGACCGCTTCTCTGAGCCGGACGGCACCCAGACCCAGGCCCTGGCAACCCCTGCATTGCAACCGTTTGACCTGAAGAAGATCAAGGCCTGGCTGGATGATCACTTTGAAGACCCGGCCTGGGACAGTATTGCCGTCCGTTGTGTCGGTTGCGGCGCCTGCGCCTTTGTCTGTCCGGCCTGTCACTGCTTTGATATTGTGGATGAAGGATCAGAAAAGGCCGGCAAGCGGCGTAAGTTCTGGGATGCCTGCGGGTTCTCCAAGTTCACCAACCATGCCTCCGGCCATAATCCACGTGACCTGCAGCCCAAGCGTTACCGTAACCGGATTATGCACAAGTTTAAGTATTACGACGACAAGTTTGGCCAGACCCTCTGCACCGGCTGCGGGCGTTGTATCCGGGTCTGCCCGGTGGGGATTGACATTGCCGGGGTGTTGGAAGAGATACAGGAAAAATAATCTGTCCACGAAGAACACGAAGAACACGAAGGAACACGAAGGAACACGAAGGAACACGAAGGAACACGAAGGAACACGAAGGAACACGAAGGAACACGAAGAAAATCAAGATGGATGAGCTGATCTATAGAGAAGAAGTATTCAAAATAATTGGAGCCGCTATTGAAGTCCATAAAGTGCTTGGTAGCGGTTTTTTAGAAGCTGTCTATCAGGAAGCGCTAGAACATGAGCTTTCCTTGCGCCTAGTACCGTTTGTTTCACAGCAGTCTCTTGAAATACAATACAAAGATAAGCTGCTTACCAAGTCGTATATCGCTGATATTGTTTGTTTTGATAAGATTATTGTTGTGACGTTACCCCATTGACTGAACCAGTTTTAGCTTAGTGTTTTCGGCCTTTTGGTTCTGATTATGTTTTGCAACAAATTCTTCTGGCGTCATTTTGTTTAACGACTTGTGTGGTCTTTCAGAATTGTAGTCCAGCCGCCAGTTCTCGATTATCTGTCGTGCGCTGTTCAGGCTGACGAAAACATTGTCATTGAGGCATTCGTCCCTGAACTTTCCATTGAAGCTTTCGATGTATGCGTTTTGAACCGGTTTCCCCGGTTGAATAAATCTGAGCCTGACGTTGTTTTCAAAGGCCCACAAATCCAGTGCCTTGCTGATGAACTCCGGCCCATTATCAACGGTGATGACTTCCGGCAGACCTCTGGTCAAGGCCATGCGTTCAAGGATTCTGGAAACCCGCTGGCCGGTCAGCGAGTGGTCTGCTTCAAGCACAGGACATTCACGGCTGAAGTTGTCTACCACGGTCAGAACCCGGAAACGTCTGCCGTTGTAGAGGCTGTCAGATACAAAGTCCATGGACCAATGCTGGTTGATCCGTTCTGGTTTGTCCAAGACCACACGGAGATGGCTGATACGCTTCCTGCGCTTCTTTAGTCTGAGTGAGAGGCCTTCCTCGCGATAGAGCCGTTCTGTGCGCTTGTGGTTAATCAGGTGCCCTTCCCGACGCAGCAGGGTATGCAGACGGGGAGCGCCAAACTTGCGACGTTGTTCAGCAAGCTCACGCAGGCGTGATCTGATGGCCTCATCGTTCTTTGGCTTCGCCTGGTACCGATGACTGCTCCGGCACAGCCCGACTATTACACAGGCCCGTCGTTCACTGAGCTGGTGGATCTCCATGAGAAAGACCACCACCTTTCGCCGGGCGGCAGGCGTTACCACTTTTTTGAAAGAACGTCCTTGATGGCTTTATTCTCAAGCATGCTGTCAGCAAGCATCTGCTTGAGTTTCCGGTTCTCGTCTTCAAGCTGTTTCAGGCGTTTGGCGTCAGAGACTTCCATGCCACCAAATTTGCTGCGCCAGTTGTAGAAGGTTACATCACTGATACCGTGCATCCGGCAAAGGTCAGCCACCTTCATACCGGCCTGGGCCTGTTTCAGGATGCCGATAATTTGCTCTTCTGTAAAACGCTTCGTTTTCATGTCTAGTCTCCTCTGGGAGTTCTAGACCGAAATCGCTAAGCTGGCAATGGATCAGTTACAGGGGGTAACGTCA
>NZ_FUWR01000028.1 GCF_900167465.1 Trichlorobacter thiogenes
GAAGGAAGTTGAACTTATCGAGGGTCATGCCATGCCTGACCACATCCATCTGGTGTTGAGTATTCCACCGAAGTACAGTGTTTCGATGGTGATAGGGTATTTGAAAGGCAAGTCGGCAATTCATATTCACCGTAAGGCCGAAGGGGTCAAGAAAGGTTTTATCGGTCGGCACTTTTGGTCACGTGGTTACTGTGCCAGCACTATCGGCCTGGATGAAGAAATGATCCGGGCGTATGTAAGAGATCAAGAACATCTGGACAAACAAGAGGAGTTGGACTTCACCCAAAACCCTTAGCCCCTTTTAGGGGCTTTCCTCAAGCCACCGGCTCTGCCGGTGGTCATGACTACCTTGCAGTTTGGCAGGGCCGTGCGCAGTTCTGCCACTCCCTTGTCCGTTACTTTGGTGCCGCTGAAGGTCAGCCAGCGCAGCCAGGTAAGGGGATATAGGTTAGCCAGGCCGTTGTCAGTGATCTCAGTGTGGTAGAGGTAGAGTCGCTTCAGGCTGCTCAGGCAGTCCAGCTTTTTAAGTCCTTCATCGGATACGGTGGTATTTGAAAGATAGAGCTCCTGGAGGCCGGTCAGGTTACAGATCCGGGCCAGAGCATCGTCTCCCACGTCGTACAGAAACAGTGCCTGCAGATCATCCGACTGCAGTTTTTCAAGAAAATCAATCCCGCCTTCTCCGTCGCCCCGTACATCCAGTCGTAACCCCTTGTCCAGCGGTATTTCACGGGGGCCTTTGGCGGCTCCCAGCTTTTGCCAGTCACGGTAGTCCACTGAGTTGGCTGCACGCAGATAGAGAACACCATAGGTTTTTTTAGGGGGAAAGCGGATGATGCGTGTTTCAAGTGGTGGTGAAGGCTGGTCTTCAGGTGTTTCCTGCTCTCCACGTAACAGTGCAAGGCGTTTTTTTGCTTTGGCAATATCAAGATCAACCGTGGCAGCCATTTCAGCCAGCAGGTCAATACCATCCAGCAGACCTTCATCAACCCGTTGTCTGAAACGGTAGATGTCAGAACGTCGCAACTCAATAATCTGTTTGTTTAACTCTTTGATATGCTGACGTGTGTAGGCAATTTGTCGGATCAGGCGAATCAGTTCCGTGCCAATATCAAGCCCTTTGGCTGTTTTGGGTCCAAGCTGCCATTCCCGCAATATCCTCTGCAGTCTCCCCCGGTCACCTTCCTGGTAGGCCAGGTTGGCAATGGCCATTAGTTCCTGGCGTTTGAACCGTTCATGGTCGTCACTGGCCAGATCTGGATGAATTGATTTAGCCACTTCACGATAGAGTGCTTTCAGGCTTTTCTCTTCAAAGATCGGTGTGGTGTCCGGGTCGTCATCCAGCAGGGTGGTTCGGGTAAAGGTTGAGGTGGAGGAGTCGTGTTCAGTGGTATGAAAGTATTTATGGTGTTCTTCTTCTGTTTCACCGGTTCCCAATAGTCCGCTGATTTGCCATTCAAGTTGTTCAAGCTCTGCAATTCTACCGCCCAGTATCTGTTCATAGGTATGCTCAAAGACCCTGATTTCAGATTTGATGGCTGCCAGTTCCCGCTCTATCTGGGACTGTTCTTCAAGCAGATCAGCCAGCTCGCGACGCTTTTTTGCAAGCTCTATCTCTTCAGGGGATTTCATGGAGTCAGCGTTCCCAGTAGAACCAGTTCACGGGCCAGGCGCAGGGTGATGCGGCATTTGCGTTGCAATGCGGCCCGATACAGGGCATCACAGGCTGATACCAGCGATCCCACATCCCTGGGAAGCACGGTTAATAGCCAGCTTGCCACGTCATCTGGCAGGATGATTTGACGATCCTGGGCCAGTTTGGCAATCAACATCTGACGTGAACGGTCATCCGAGACATCCAGCCGGGCCACCAAACCCCACAGCAGGCGCGAGATCAGGTGTTCGTCAATGGTCGGCAGTTCCTTGGGGGCAAACCTGCCGGCCAGGGCCAGGGTGTGGCCGCTGCTGTACTGCTGGTTAAAGGCTTCCCACAGGGCATTACGCAGTTCTGGCTGGTCTGGCAATTGATCAAGATCGTCCACCAACAGCAGATTGCTGGTGGTGCTAATCGGAACAGTCAGGTTACGGCATGACAGGACCTGGTACTGTTCTCCTGCCAGCTGACGCCCAATGGCATGCAAAAGATGGGTTTTACCTGATCCTGCTGGGCCGTAGAGGTACAACAGTTTTTCCGGTTCAGCTGGATTGGTGATCCTGCGGCTGAATTCAAGGGCAGAGCTGTTACCGGCACAGGAGATGAAGTTTTCAAAGCCATAACGTGGGGTAACCGGTAGATCAAGGGCCTGTTGCAGCATCAGAACAGTGACCCCTGGGGACGTTCCGGCGTCAGTCTGCCAAAGTGCTGATAGGCGGCAGGGGTGGCAACCCGGCCGCGGGGGGTGCGGTTCAGGAAGCCGTTCTGGATCAGGAACGGTTCGTAGACATCTTCAATGGTGTCGCTTTCTTCGCCAATTGCCGCACCAATGGTGTCCAATCCCACCGGGCCGCCGCCGAATTTGTCGATGATGGTTAAGAGGATCATCCGGTCCATCTGATCAAAGCCCATTTCGTCGATTTCAAGCAGGCGCAGGGTTTCCTGTACGACTCTGAGGGTGATGGCGCCATCAGCCCTGACCTGGGCATAGTCCCGCACCCGGCGCAGCAGTCGGTTGGCGATTCGTGGGGTACCTCGGCTGCGGCGGGCCAGCTCCAGCGCACCTTCCTTGTCAATCGCCATTCCCAGGATACGGGCTGAGCGGGTCACAATAAAGGCCAGTTCATCATGGGTATAGAATTCAAGCCGTGAAATGACGCCAAAGCGGTCACGTAGGGGGGATGATAACAGACCGGCACGGGTGGTGGCCCCCACCAGGGTGAAACGGGGCAGGTCCAGCTTGATGCTGCGGGCACTGGGCCCCTGACCGATAATGATATCCAGCTGAAAGTCCTCCATGGCAGGATAGAGGATCTCCTCCACCACATGGGAGAGACGGTGGATCTCGTCAATGAACAGGACGTCATGGGGCTCAAGGTTGGTCAGGATGGCGGCCAGGTCACCGGGACGCTCAATCACCGGACCAGAGGTGGACTTGATGTTAACCCCCATCTCGCAGGCAATGATATTGGCCAGGGTGGTCTTGCCCAGACCCGGCGGACCATAGAGCAGCACATGATCAAGGGCCTCACTGCGCCCTTTGGCGGCGTCAATAAAGAGCTTCAGGTTTTCCCTGATCTTTTCCTGACCAATGTAATCCTGTAGGGTACGGGGGCGCAGGGTGGCATCAAACTGCAGGTCGTCGTCGCGTTTTTCCGGTGTGATAGCTCGTTCCATGGGGCGAACTATGACCGAATTTTGCCCGCTTGTCAAAGGAGCCGCGAACGTGGTAAGAAGAGCCTGCCTCGCGAAGATTATTGCGAGGCCTTTTTATCGAAAGAGGATGCCATGACTAAAGAATTGACAATCGGGTCGGTTAAAATGGGGGGCGGACGCCCGTTGGTGCTGATTGCCGGTCCCTGTGTGATTGAGAGTGAAGAGGCAACGCTGCGCCATGCCGAGCGGCTGATGACCATCTGTAACGGGTTGGGGATGCCGCTGATCTTTAAGTCCTCCTATGACAAGGCTAACCGGACTTCAGTCAACGCCTTCCGTGGGCCTGGTATGGATGAGGGGTTGCGGATACTTGCCAAGGTCAAGGACAGTCTTGGTATTCCGGTGCTTTCTGATATCCATTCAATCGAACAGGTGGCTCCGGCTGCCCAAGTGCTAGATGTGTTACAGATTCCAGCCTTTCTCTGCCGCCAGACCGATCTGGTGATTGCTGCTGCAAAGACCGGCAAGGTGGTGAATGTCAAGAAGGGACAGTTTCTGGCTCCCTGGGACATGCGTAATGTGGTGGGCAAAGTGGCGGCCTCGGGTAATGAAAATATCATCCTGACCGAACGTGGCGCCTCCTTTGGATATAACAATCTGGTGGTGGATATGCGCTCTTTCCCGGTCATGCGCTCCTACGGCTATCCGGTGGTGTTTGATGCCACCCATAGCGTGCAGCTGCCAGGCGGGCAGGGGGAGTCATCCGGCGGGCAGCGTGAATTTGTTGAAACCCTGTCCCGGGCTGCGGTTGCCACCGGTATTGATGGTATCTTCATGGAGGTACATGAAGATCCGTCCTGTGCCCTGTGTGATGGCCCCAACTCTATTCCCCTTGCTGATCTTCCTGCTTTGCTGAAGCGTCTGCAGGCCCTTGATGCGGTGGTGCGATGAGTATTCTTGATGAAGGACGCAAGGTTATTCAGGCTGAGGCTGCTGCAGTGGCGGCACTTGCGGGACGTCTGGACAGTTCCTTTGAACAGGCCGTGCAGATGGTTCTGGCCAGCTCTGGCCGGGTGGTGGTCAGCGGTATGGGCAAGTCCGGTCTGGTCGGCCAGAAGATTGCCTCCACCATGGCCTCAACCGGCACCCCGGCCTTTTTTCTGCATCCTGCAGAAGGAATTCATGGTGACCTGGGGATGATCATGACCGGTGATGTGGTAATCGGTATCTCCAATAGTGGTGAGACCGAAGAACTGCTACGGATTCTTCCGGTGATCAAGCGTCTGGGTGCCAGTCTGATCGCCATGAGCGGCAATCCTGCCTCAAACCTGGCCCGTTCCAGTGATGTCTTTCTGGATGTATCGGTTGCTGAGGAGGCCTGTCCGCTGGGGCTGGCTCCAACCTCCTCAACCACCGCTACCCTTGCCATGGGCGATGCGCTGGCTGTTGCACTGCTGGTTGAACGGGGCTTCAGGGCTGAAGATTTTGCTATCTTTCATCCCGGTGGGTCTCTGGGTAAAAGGCTGCTGCTGCGGGTAGAGGATCTGATGCATGGCGGCGACTCAATTCCGCTGGTGCAGGAAGAGATGCTGATGAAAGAGGCGCTATTTGTGATTACCTCAAAAGGTCTGGGAATAACCGGTGTTACCGATGCCCAGGGTGGTTTACTGGGGGTGATTACTGATGGCGACCTGAGGCGCTGTCTTGAGCGTGGTGAAGATATCCTGCACAGTTCTGCCGGAAGCCTGATGCGCCGCAATCCCAAGCGGATTCTACGCAGAGAGCTGGCTGCAGCAGCCCTTCAGATGATGGAGCGCCATTCAATTACCACCCTGTTTGCCTTTGATGATGAACAGAGTCAGGCCCCCTGCGGCGTGATCCATCTGCACGATATCCTGAAGGCTGGCATTGCATGAACGAAAAACTGAAGCATATAGAGCTGCTGCTGCTGGATGTGGATGGCGTCATGACCGATGGCAGGATCATCTGGGATGCCAATGGCACCGAGATCAAGTTCTTTAATGTTAAGGATGGTCACGGCATCAAGCTGGTGCAGCGGGCCGGTATCCAGGTCGGTATCATCACAGGACGTGTCTCTCCGGTGGTTGACCTGCGGGCAAAAGAGTTGGGAATCGAGATCCTCTATCAGGGATCACTGCGTAAACAGGAAAGTTACGACGATATCAAGCAGCGTACCGGCCTGGCTGACCATCAGATCGCCTATATGGGTGATGATGTGATTGATGTGCCGGTCATGCGGCGGGTTGGTTTTTCTGCTGCCCCCGCAGATGCCCTGCCGGAAGTTCAGAAAGTGGCTGATTATGTTGCCAAAGCCAGAGGCGGGTGGGGCGCTGTGCGAGAGCTGTGCGATCTGCTGCTGAAAGGTCGTGGCATGTGGCAGGAACTGGTCGTGGACAGGTATGAATTGTGATTATACAATCTCTGTGCCAACAGGGTCGCTATAGGCTGTTATCCGCTGGACAGCCAGCCAGCCCAATGCTATAGTGCGTTCATGCAAATGCCGAACACAAGGCAAATCAGGCGGATTCTGGCAGTAGTCATTGTGGCCTCAACTGTTGCCTTGGTGGTGGCTATTCTGTTCAGGCAATTTCGTTCAACCCCGCCTGAAACAGCCTCAAAACCAATCTCCCCTGAAGTTGATATGTCTCTTTCCAAACTTACCTTTTCTGAAATGAAAGGTAACGAAAAGCTCTGGGACCTGACTGCCGAACGTGCTGATTATGATAAAGAAGCTGCATTGGCAAAGCTGACCGGGGTCAGGACCGAGATCTATGGTGGCAAGGCCGGCGGAGTGACCATTACCTCAAAAACCGGCAGCTATCATGAGGCGCAACATCTGGTCATTATGCAGGAAAAGGTCCATGCCGTTACTAAAAAGGGGATGGTGTTTGATACGGAGCAGCTTGAATACCATTCCGGGCCAGGCCTGGTGGTAACAAAACGCCCCGTAAAGGTCGTTGATGGCCGGTTAACATTAACAGCCCAAGGCATGGAAATGTCGCTACATCAAGAAGAAGTTCGTTTCCGGGGGGCTGTACATGCAGTTATCGAGGGAGCACATGCAAAGCGTTAAACAGACCTTACTGTTGTTACTTGTCTGCCTGCTGGGGGTGGTACCCGCGTTTGCGGCACCTCAGCCTGCTGCCGGGTCTCCGGCAAAGCGGGATCGTTCTTCAAAACCGATCAATGTCAAGGCTGACGAGCTGAAGGCAGACAATAAGGGCAAAACCGCTATTTTTACCGGACGTGTGGTGGCACGTCAGGAAGATGTAACCATTTATTCCGACAAACTGATTGTTTATTACGGTGAAAAGGATGATCAGGTAGACAAGATTGAGGCGATTGGTGCAGTCCGGATTCTGCAGACCAACCGGGTTGGTACCGGCGGTCACGCCCTGTATGAAAGCAAGGAAGGCAAGATAACCCTGTCCATCAATCCCAAAGTTACCCAGGAAAAGGATTCTGTAACCGGTAAGGTGATTGTCTATTATCTGGATGAAGACCGCAGCGTGGTTACCAGTGGTGAAAATGCCAGGGTAGAGGCGGTTATCCATCCAAAGCCGGGCAGTGGGCCGAAAAAGAATGACGCAAAAAAACAGCCATAGCAGAAACCTGCGTGCTGAAGGGCTTTGCAAGACCTATGGTAATCGTCAGGTGGTGCGTGGCGTTAACCTGACGCTTGACTCCGGCCAGGTAATCGGTCTGCTTGGCCCCAATGGAGCGGGTAAAACCACAACCTTTTACATGGTAGTAGGCTTAACAAGGCCAGATGGTGGGCAGGTCTGGCTGGATGGTGATGAAATTACCGAGCAGCCGATGCATCTTCGGGCACGTAAGGGGATCAGTTACCTGCCACAGGAGGCATCAGTCTTCAGAAAATTGTCAGTACGGGACAATCTGCTGGCGATTCTTGAAACTGTTGAAGATGATCGTGAACTGCAGCAGCATCGTGCTCAGGAGTTGCTGGAAGAGTTTGGCATCACCCATATTGCTGATTCACAGGGGTATGCCCTTTCAGGTGGCGAACGCAGACGGGTTGAAATTGCCCGTGCCCTGATTACCAGACCGGCCTTTATTTTGCTGGATGAGCCGTTTGCCGGTATAGATCCGATAGCGGTGGCAGATATTCAGCAACTGATTTTGGGGCTTAAAAATCGTAATATCGGCGTGCTGATTTCAGACCACAATGTCCGTGAAACCCTTGGTGTCTGTGATGCCGCCTATATTGTCAGTGCCGGTGAGGTGCTGGAATTCGGCACTCCTGAACAGATTGCAGAAAGTAAAAAGGCCCGTGAAATCTATCTGGGCGAAGACTTCAGACTTTAGAGGCAGTTAGGAGCAGCTATGGCGATGGAGATGCGCCAACAACTGAAGATGACGCAGCAACTGGTGATGACGCCACAGTTGCAGCAGGCCATCAAGCTGCTTCAGATGACCAGGATAGAACTGCAGGATGTGGTTCGTCAGGAGCTGGAGGAAAACCCGATTCTGGAGGAGTCGCCAGAACTGGATGAGGTTCGGGATGGGGAGTCACTTCTGGAGGTTGTGGAAGTAGAGCTTCCTGATGAAAACCTTGCAACCGGTGAGGCCTTTCAGGAGGTTGCTGCCGGTGAAGATACCCTGCGTGATTGGGATAGTTACCTTGATGGCTATAACTACACCTCGGGTGAACAGTCAGGGGATGAAGATGACAAGCTCTCCTTTGAAAACCTGCTGACCCGCAAAGGCACTCTGTTTGATCACCTGCATTGGCAGTTGCAGATGGGGAATTATAGCGACGAAGAGCAGATGGTTGGGGAAGAGATCATCGGCAATATTGATGATGATGGTTTCTTTCGTTCTACGGTTGCTGATATCGCCCTTGTTTGTGAAACTTCTGAAGAGCTTGCAGAAACTATACTACAGAGGATTCAGGAGTTTGATCCCAGTGGTGTTGGCGCCCGCTGTTTGCAGGAATGCCTGCTGATTCAGGCCCGTAGTTTGGGAATGGCCGGTAGCGTGGTTGAGTCAATCTTGCTACGCCACCTGCCGGATGTTGAAAACCGCAATTACAAACAGATTGCCCGTAGTCTGAAGATTGATCCTGAGCAGGTGCTGGCAGCAATTCGGATTATTGCCGGTTTTGACCCCCGTCCAGGACGACTGTACAGCAGCGATGAGGTACACTACATCTCTCCTGACATCTTTGTGCATAAGGTGGGTGATGATTATGTGGTGATGCTGAATGAGGAAGGCCTGCCAAACCTGCGGCTGTCGCCCTATTACCTTGATGCCAAGGCTGGTGGCGGTATGGACGCCAAAACGCAGGAATATGTCGGCGACAAGAAGCGGGCCGCTGAATGGCTGATCAAGAGTATTCAACAACGCCAGCGCACCATCTTCAGGGTGGCCAAAAGTATCGTAAAGTATCAACGCGAATTTCTTGAGCAGGGTGTTGAAGGGCTGCGCCCTCTGGTGTTGCGTGATATTGCTGAAGATATCGGCATGCATGAATCAACCATCAGTCGAGTAACCACCAACAAGTATATGCAGACCCCCCAGGGACTGTTTGAATTAAAGTATTTCTTTAACAGCGGGCTTTCAACGTCAGATGGCGATTCAGTTTCTTCAGAAAGTGTCAAGAATCGGATTAAGGCAATTATTGATAAGGAAGATAGCGCAAAGCCGCTTTCAGACCAAAAAATTGCTGAAATGCTGTCTGATGAAACCGTTAACATTGCCCGGCGGACGGTAACGAAATACCGCGAGATGCTGCGTATCGGATCGTCGTCTGAACGACGGCGACATTTCTGATATAATTACCAAAGAGGGAACTATCCAGAGGAGGACACATTATGCAAGTATCGACAACTTTTCGGCATATGGAACAGAGTGAGGCGCTGAAAAACTACGCAGAAGAAAAACTTGAGCGGGTTGCGAAGTATATTGATGAGCCTATATCAGCCCAGGTTTACTTTACGGTGGAGAAGATCCGCCACATTGTTGAGATTGTTATTTCCGGCCGTGGCATTACCACCAAGGCTTCAGAGGCAACCAATGACATGTATGCTGCGGTAGACGCTGTTCTGGACAAGATTGAGCGTCAGTTGAAGCGTTACAAGGAAAAACTGAAGGATCACAAGCCTGCTGACAACAATGGTCGCACCATGTCCAAAAAGGTGTTCCATGCTGAAAGTATTGAATCCAATCCAGAGCCGGTTGTAATCACCACCAAGACCGAGACTGCCAAACCGATGGCAGTGGAAGAGGCGGTTATGCAGATGGACCTGCTGCACAAGGACTTCCTGGTCTTCACGGATGCGGTTTCAGGTGAAATCAATGTTCTTTATCGCCGCAAAGACGGTAACTTCGGTCTGATCGAGCCTCAACGGGGCTAACGTGTGTTTCAGGGGAGGTGTCCTTCACCTCCCCTGGCATGCCACCACGTACTGTGGATAGCATTACCCTTTCCATACAGGACCTGCTCGATGAAAAGGAATATGGCCTTGATCTGCGTTTGATCGCAGGTGCCAGCGGCCTGAATCATCGTGTCAGTTCATCCCGGATTCAAAAACCTGGGCTGGCCCTGACCGGTTATACCCAACATCTGCACCCTGCCAGAATCCAGGTGCTGGGTAATACAGAAATATCCTATTTAACCCAACTGCCAGAAGACCGTTTGCGTGACAATACCCAGGCGCTCTGCGCTTTTCCTATCTCCTGTTTTGTTGTTACCAAAGGGCTTACTCCTCCTGCTCGCTTCCTTGAAATTACCGAGCAACTTGGCATTCCGGTGCTGGTTTCTCCCCATCAATCATCAACCTTTATCTCGCTGATCACCAAATTCCTTGAAGAGCAGTTGCTGCCCACCACCCATCTGCATGGGGTATTGGTGGATGTGTTGGGTGTCGGCATCCTGTTGACCGGTAAGAGCGGTATCGGCAAGAGTGAATGTGCCCTTGATCTGGTCATTCGTGGACATCGCTTGGTGGCTGATGATATGGTCTTTATTCGCAAAAAGATGCCGGCCAGTCTGGTTGGGCAACCAGAACAGCAGATCCAGCATCTGATGGAGATTAGAGGTCTGGGCATCATCAATATTAAAGATCTGTATGGTGTCTCATCCATCCGTGAAAAGAAGATTATTGATCTGGTGCTTGAGCTGATGGAGTGGGACCCGGATCAGGAGTATGACCGTTTGGGAATTGATGATAAGACCACCACCATTCTCGGTGTTGACCTGCCTCACCTGACGATACCGGTCAGACCGGGACGTAACCTTGGTTCGATCATTGAGGTGGCGGCCCGTAATTTCCTGCTCAAGGGGATGGGCTATCATTCAGCAAAGGATTTTCAACAACGGTTGCTGGACCGGATGGAAGTCCGGCACCTTGGCGATGAAGTGGAGTAGCTGATGCGGATTGTGGTTATTACCGGGATGTCCGGTTCAGGTAAGTCAACAGCAGTGCGGGCTCTGGAGGACGAAGGGTTTTACTGTATTGATAATCTGCCAGTCCGGCTGTTTCGCCAGTTTGTTGAACTGATTGAAAAATCAGGTGAGACCTTTAAAGGGGTGGTGCTGGTTACCGATATCAGGGGCCGGGATCTCTCCACCGGCATTGTTGAATCGTTCCGTGATTTACGCAGTGTAGGCCATGAACTTGAAGTGCTGTTTTTTGACGCATCAGATGAGGTGCTGATCAGACGCTTTGCTGAAACCCGTCGCCGCCATCCTGCAGATGAACACTGTACTGTCCCTGAAGGGATTCGGATTGAACGGGAACGGCTGGCTGCCCTGCGTCAGAATGCTACGCTGGTCATTGATACCTCTGAGTTCAATGTTCATCAGTTAAAAGAGCAGGTTATCCGTGTCATTAAAGGGGAACAGGGCAGCAGCCATTTTACGGTTGAAGTGGTTTCGTTCGGATTCCGCTATGGTGTGCCCCTGGATGCCAATCTGGTCATGGATGTACGCTTTCTGCCGAACCCTCATTTTGTTTCTGAACTTCGTCCCTACAGCGGTCTTGAGCCACAGGTTCGGGATTTTGTCCTTGGACAGCAGGAGACAAAGGCGTTTCTTGACCAGTTTTTGTCATTACTGCAGTTTTTGATCCCGGCCTATCGTCGTGAAGGAAAGAGTTATTTAACGATTGCCATCGGCTGCACCGGTGGGCGCCACCGTTCGGTGGCCATTACGCAGGCAGCGGCAGCTCGCTTTGAGTCGCTTGGGCTTAAGGTGCGCATCAGTCACCGCGATATTGAGAAGGGATAGTAAACCATGACTGGACTTGTTGTTGTAACCCATGCAGGACTTGCCACATCATTGATTGCTGCTTCAAGCATGATCACCGGCAGCAGCGAAGGCTGTGAAGCGGTTGAGCTGCATGCTGATGACCCTGCAGATGGCCTAGTTGGCCGTATTGCCGAAGCATTGAAAACCGTTGGAAGCGATGGCGCCATCATCATGACTGATATGTTTGGCGGTACGCCATCCAATGCAGCCATGTCTTTTCTGCAAGAGGGCAAGGTTGAGGTGGTAACCGGAGTTAACCTTCCGATGATGGTAGAGTTTTTTTCCCGTCGTGGAAGGATGACGTTGGAGGAACTTTGCGCTTCTCTGCTGCGTTGTGGACGTGAAAGTGTAATTGTCGCTGGTGAATTCCTAAAATAGAACAGGTGCTTACATGCAACAACAGGAGTTTGAGATTGTTAACAAGTTAGGACTGCATGCCCGTGCATCAGCCCTTTTTGTCAAGACTGCCAGTAAATTTCAGTCTGAAGTTAAACTGGCCCGGGAATCGGTTGAAGTGAATGGCAAAAGCATTATGGGAATCATGATGTTGGCTGCCTCAAAAGGGACCAAGATCCGCCTGACTGTAGAAGGAGTTGATGAAGCAGAGGCGATGCAGACCATTGGAGCCCTGATTATTGATGGGTTTGGCGAAGAGTGATCATGCTGCCAGTTGCCTATATGGCTGTCTTTGTCTTTCTGTTCGGGGCGGTGATCGGCTCATTTCTAAATGTCTGCATCTATCGTCTTCCCCTTGATCAATCAATCATCAGTCCCGGTTCCCGTTGCATGTCCTGTGGGGCTGCGGTGCGCTGGTTTGACAATATCCCGATCATCAGTTGGCTGGTGTTAAGAGGCCGTTGCAGGGGGTGCGGTGCCGGCTTCTCAATTCGCTATCCACTGGTGGAACTATTAACGGGCTGTCTGCTTTTGCTCTTGTTCCTGCGTTTTAGTCTGAGTATCTCCTTCTTTATTTATTCCCTGCTTGTTGTTGCACTGATTGTTGTCACCTTTATCGATTTTGATCATCAGATTATCCCTGATGAAATCTCGCTTTCCGGGGTTGTTCTAGGCTTTCTTGCTTCATTTTTTCTTCCAGAACCGGGCTGGATTTCATCTCTGGCAGGTATTGTCGTGGGTTGGGGCAGTCTGGCGCTGGTTTTTTACGCCTATCTCTGGCTGACCGGACGGGAAGGTATGGGGGGCGGAGATGCCAAACTACTGGCCATGCTGGGCGCCTTCCTTGGATGGAAAGCTGTTCCGTTTATCATCTTTACCTCATCACTGGTTGGATCAGTTGTTGGCCTTTCTCTTATGGCAGCGCAACGCAAAGGGCGCCATCTGGCCATTCCCTTTGGCCCGTATCTGGCTTTCGGGGCGGTTGTCTATATTTTCTATGGCCCCCAGCTGATCAACTGGTATCTCCATCTGGGGAAGTAACCGATGCGAACAGTGCGGCCAAGCCTCACGTTTTCCATTCTAGCCTCTTTGGCCTGTTTGCTTATCCTCACTTGGCTGCTCTTCAGTCTACTCGCCTTTAAAACCGCTGAAAATGACCTGTATGCCCAGAAGGGTGAGCATGCTCGGATGCTGTTATCCACCTTTGTTAACCAGCTACCCGACCAGTTGCCTGGTTTTCCGGAAGGAATGCTGCCGCTTAATACCTCTGCCGCAGTCTATGCCTCCAAATTATCTGAAGAACGATCATTTGAACGTCTGACGCTGCTGGATAAGGCAGGCAAGGTTATCTACAGCGTTGGCAGAGAAGGCAGTGATCTCTATCGCCCCTTTAGCTTGCCGGGACGCCAGCTGGAGGAAAGCGGCATTATTGCTGACGGAGCGCTACTGGTTCGCTCAGCTCAGGTAATCCGTAATGGTGAACAGGTTGGCAGGGCAGGCTTGATTTTGTCGTTGTCAGACGAACAACGCCGCATCAGACGAACACGACAGCTGTTGATGACCTATTTTGCCCTTGATTTTATCCTGCTGCTTGGCCTGGGTGCCTTTGTTTTGTCAAAGATCGTGGTTGCTCCGGTTAATCGCCTGTTGTCAGCAACGGAAAAGATTACAGTCGGTATCTACGGCACTCAGTTGAAAGTTACTGGTGCGCTTGAAATGGCACGCCTGGCAGATGCATTTAATGCAATGTCAAGCACCCTTGACCAAAAACAGCATGAGGTTGCCTCCCATGTTGCCGCTCTTGAAAAGGTTAACCAGGACCTGGAACTGGCACGGGAAGAGGCGGTGCGTTCAGAAAAAATGGCATCTGTTGGACTGCTGGCCGCCGGTACGGCCCATGAGATAGGCACACCTCTGGCATCAGTGATGGGCTACGCCGAGATATTGTCTCAGGAGTTGGAACACAATCCGGCTCAGGCAGACTATCTTGCACGTATTATGGAAAGCTGTGGGCGGATTGACAGAATTGTAAAAGGGCTACTTGAGTATGCGCGTCCCAAGCCGCCTGTCTACACCGAGGTACACCTGCTGGAGCTGGTTCAGCAAACGCTGGAACTGCTGCAACATCAAGGACTTTTTAAGGGGATACAGGGAACTCTCAGGACAGAAGGAAGTCCCTCCAGTCTCATGCTTGACCCCCATCAGCTTCAGCAGGTACTGATAAACCTGCTGATCAATGCCAGTGATGCGATGCCACAGGGTGGTTCACTGAAGCTGGTTGTCAAACAAGAGCCCGGCAGTACTGTACAGTTGCTTGAAGTATGGGACACCGGGGCAGGGATTGCACCTGAAAACCTGGGTAAGCTGTTTGATCCATTCTTTACCACCAAAGCGCCGGGCAAAGGCACAGGTTTGGGGTTAGCCATATCAGCCCGTATTGTTGAAGGATTTGGTGGCAAAATTTCAGTCCGGAGCAGCATCGGCAAAGGTAGTTGCTTTACGGTTCATCTGCCCGTGAATACGAAGGGATAGAAAGCATGAAACAATCCCATATTCTGATTATAGATGATGAAGAAAATCTGCGGCATATGCTCTCCATCATGTTGTGTAAACAGGGCTATCTTGCTGACACGGCTGCTGGTGGCGAAGAAGCGTTGGAGATGCTTGCCAGCCATGCCTATGACTATATCCTGTGTGACATCCGTATGCCGGATATGGATGGCCGGGAGTTTCTCCGCCAGGCCATCAGCAGGGGGGTTTCAGCGCCGATTGTCATGATGACCGCCTATGGTGCGGTAGATACTGCGGTGGCCTGTATGCAGGAAGGGGCCTATGACTTTATCTCCAAGCCGTTCAAGCGTGATGAAATTGTTATCGTCTTGAAAAAAGCTGAAGAGCGTGAGCGTCTGAAAGAGGAAAACCAGACGCTTAAGGCAGAGGTGGCTGACAAAAATTCATTCTGCGGGCTGATTGGCCGTAATCCTGCCATGTTGTCTCTCTATGATCAGATCAGGCGGGTGGCGGGTCTGAAAACCACCGTACTGATTCAAGGTGAGTCAGGAACAGGAAAAGAACTGGTTGCCAGGGCGCTGCATACTAGTGCCTGCCGTAATGGCAAGCCATTTGTGGCGGTCAACTGTGGTGCCATTCCTGAAACAATGCTGGAAGCAGAGCTGTTCGGACATGTCAAAGGCTCTTTTACCGGTGCCACCGCAGATAAGGCAGGCCTGTTTGAACAGGCAGACGGAGGCACGCTCTTTCTGGACGAAATTGGTGAGATGCCGCTTTCACTGCAGGTGAAGCTGTTACGGGTTCTTCAGGAAAGTGAAGTACGCAGAATCGGAGCGTCAACCTCCCGCAAGGTTGATGTGCGGGTGGTGTCAGCTACTGCCCGTGACCTGCAGGCAGAGGTTACAGAAGGACGTTTCCGTGAAGACCTCTTCTTTAGACTGAATGTGTTTTCTCTTCAGATCCCCCCGTTACGAGACCGGGTTGATGATCTTCCGCTACTGGTGCAGTATCTGGTTAAAGAGTGCGCTGCCAGGATCGGGCGGGAACCGGTTCCCAGGGTTGCTCCAGAGGCTCTGCGCCGTCTGATGGCCCATAACTGGCCGGGGAATGTGCGTGAACTTGAAAATGTCATTGAACGGGCGTTAGTGCTTTGTGATGGTGATCAGCTTGCTGCAACCTGTTTACCTAATGGTTCAGCTCCCATTGAACGGCCATCATTGCAAACAGACAGTGCTGACGGTACTGAAAACCTTTCCATTAAACAGGCGGAACGGATCATGGAAATGGATCTGATTAGTAAGGCCTTGATCAAGACCGGCGGCAACCGAACCCATGCTGCAAAAATACTTGAAATCAGCCACCGTGCCTTGTTGTATAAGCTGAAGGAATATGGTTTGGAGTAGTTTGAGGCGTTGTATTCAAATGGTCACATCAAAATCTAAGAAGGAGTATTTATGTTCAAAATTGTCTCCAGTGTTGTTGCTCTCCTCCTGTTGTTACTTGGTAGCGCATTTGCCATGCCTGCAGCAAAAGACGGCTGCGGCACCATGGAATGCTCCAAGTGTCATTCCCTGACCGTTAAAGAGGCCGGTGAACTGCTCAGCTTTGCCGGAGTAACGGTAAAGTCGATTAAACCTGCACCATCCCACGGCATGCATGAAGTTCTTTTTGAAAAAGACGGCGGGGTGGGGATTGTCTTTATTGATTATGGCAAGAAACATCTGATTCAGGGAATGATCATTGACCTGAAGACCAAAGAACCGGTTGCTGCCCATGAAAAGGATCTTCCCAAGCCCAAACAGTTTACCGGCGTTGATCCCAAGTTAATTCCTGTTCAGCATGCCGTTGTGATGGGAAATCCCAAATCAGCGAAAAAACTGTATATTTTCACTGATCCTGATTGTCCCTATTGCCGTACCCTGCATCCCGAGTTGCAGAAACTTGAAAAGCTGATGCCGGATCTTTCCATTACTATCATGCTCTACCCATTACGTCAGTTGCATCCTCAGGCCTATGACAAGGCTCGTGTTGTCATCAGCAAAAAGAAGCGTGACCTGTTGGACAAGGCGTTTGAAGGTAAAGAGCTTCCGAAGATTAAAGGTGACGAAGGCAAAGCAGCTGTTGATGCAATCATTGCATTTGCAGGTGAACAGGGGATAAACGGTACGCCAATGATCTTGCTGCCCGATGGTAAAGTGTATCAGGGCCAGCGTACCGCAGAAGCTATCAAGGCAGCTTTGGAAGGAAAGTAAAGAGAGAAACTAAAAAAGCAGGGTATTGAATATACGAAAGGCCCCGGTTCCCACGCCGGGGCCTTTCCGTTTTCATGGCGGTGAATTTCTTTCGTGTTTCCTTGAATTTATCTTTTGCGCTATGATGTCATTTCACTGTGACAAGTGCAGTGACCAATTTTTCAATGGTCACAATTCTTGTTGCGGCTTGTTACCTGGAGGGGGGTGCGGTGTAATAATCCGCTTGCAATATGTGGCCTATAAGCCAAAATATCGGCGTGCAAACCTTTTCCAACGACATAGAGTACTACCAGACCAGTGAAGGCAAAGCGCCGTTTAAGGAATGGCTTGAAACCTTACGGGATGTTACTGGGCGGGCTAAAATTCGTGTGCGGCTTGACCGCGCTCGGCTGGGCAACCTGGGGGACCACAAGCAGCTTGCCGCCGGGTTATGGGAAATGAGGATTGATTGCGGGCCGGGGTATCGTGTCTATTTCACCAGAGAGGGGGGGGGGAGGCTGGTTTTGCTTTTGATCGGCGGGGACAAAAACACTCAGAAGCGGGATATTGCCAGGGCCGCCGGATACCTGGAAGAGTACCAAAGGAGACAACAACCATGACACAGACAACTGACTATCAAAGGGACCTGATTGAAGCCCTGAAAGACCCGACTGAAGCTGCCGCTTATCTGAATGCTGCACTGGAAGAGGGCGACAAAGAAACTTTTCTACTTGCCTTGCGGAACATTGCAGAGGCCAACGGGGGCATGAAGGCGGTTGCTGAAAAAGCCCATCTGAACCGGGAAAGCCTGTACCGTACGTTATCACGCCGGGGCAATCCTGAAATCCGTACTCTGTTCAATCTGCTGCATGTGGTTGGCTTGCGCTTAAGTGTGACCCCTGAAATTGTTGCTTGATCCCTTCACCCGGTTACTCTGATTGGGAAATAAAAAGCCCCTTCCTGGATTGGATGGGACTTTCTGTTGTGTTGTTGGGCATTCGGGGGACAGTATATTTAATTGACTCTGGCCTACTATCTGCTATTCTCACCGCATGGCCAGTATTGCACGAGTTATAGCCTCGGCATCCCCCACCATGTTACCCAACGCGGCAACCGCCGCCAGCAACCTTTTTCTGTGATGATGACTATCAAGCTTATAGATGGCCGAATGGTGCAGGAAGTGTCAGGTGGAAATCTGGGCCTGGTGTCTTATGCCGAACCATGTCCATCTGATTGTCGTGCCAGAAACAGAAAATGGACTTGCCCGCGCCATTGGTGAAGCACACCGACGCTATACCCGCAGGATAAACTCTCGTGAAAATTGGAAAGGACATCTCTGGCAGGAGCGTTTTGCTTCGTTTCCTATGGATGAAACCTACCTGCTGGCAGTAGCCCGGTATGTTGAGATGAACCCGGTGGCGGCACATATTGTCAAACGGGCAAAAGAATATCGTTGGAGCAGCGCACAGGCCCACCTTTCGGCTCAAGATGATCAGTTGATCCCCTGCTTTCAATGGTAGGCAATTGGAAAGACTTTCTGGCGGTATCATCGGAAGAAGAGATGAACATCTTCCGCAAGCATGAGAGGACCGGCAGGCCGCTTGGACAGGAAGCGTTCATTAAAAACCTTAAAGAGGTGCAAGACCGATTACTCAGACCACAAAAAACTGGTCCGAAGGCAAAGGCAAGATAAATATACTGTCCTCGAAATATCTCCAAAAGTTAAAGTTCCGATGGAAGATGGTGATAAAGGATTGGCTCCAGAACCATTTAACAGATACTATCCTAAATATGGAAATGGTGGTTATCATCAGCTTGTGCCAAAAAACAGAATTACAGTTAATTTTGATAAAATAGATATGCTCCCGGAGAAATAGCAATGGAAATTGACGCACTAAAAATAAATCTTAATTACTTACAAATAATGACAATGTACTGAAAGGAATTTTGCATGACCCGCGACGAAGCTAAAAACAAGATAATCTTTGCCCTGGATGTGGATAACCTGAAAAATATTGACTGTTGGGCTGAAAAACTCTCCAGCAAGGTGGGGATGTTTAAGGTGGGCAAGGAGCTGTTCACCTCTGCCGGGCCTGCTGCTGTTGAGGCTGTCAAGAAGCATGGTGGCGAGGTGTTTCTTGATCTGAAGTACCATGATATCCCCAATACCGTTGCTCAGGCCATGCTGGCTGCCGGACGTTTGGGTGTGAAGCTGGCTAACCTGCATGCTCTGGGTGGGCCGGAGATGATGGAAAAGGCCAGCCAGGCAGTACGCAAGGAGTTTAGTGACTGTGAACGCCCCCGTCTTTTGGCAGTGACTATTCTGACTTCATCTACGCAGGAAACACTGAAGGCAGTTGGAATAGAGCAGCCGGTGGAGCAGATGGTAGTGCGGCTGGCAAAACTGGCCAAGGAAAGTGGCATGGACGGTGTAGTGGCTTCACCGCTGGAGATTCAGGCGATCCGTGCGGCCTGTGGTTCAGATTTCCTGATTGTCACCCCGGGGGTACGACCATCTTTTGCTGCTGTTGATGATCAGAAACGGATCATGACTCCGGCTGAGGCGGTTCAGGCAGGTGCTGATTATCTGGTGATCGGCAGACCGATTGCCAAGGCAGCTGATCCGGTTAAGGCTGCAGAGCTGATTGTTGATGAGATTGTAGCAGGTGGGCAATGAAAGACGATATTCTGTATGGAGTAAATCCGGTCAGGGAGGCCTTGCGCGGTAGTCGTAAGGCCTTTGAGCTTTTTGTGCAGACCAGTGGAACAGACCATCGAATTGCAAAGCTAACGGCTTTGGCAGAAGAACAGGGCGTTCCGGTGCATCGCCGCGATCGGGCTGATCTGGAGCGATTGGCCGGTAATCCCCATCATCAAGGTGTGGTGCTGCGGGTTGCTCCCTTTGCATATACAGATCTGGAAGATTTTTTATCTGCCCATCAGGCAGATGATGCATTGTTTTTGCTGGCTCTGGATGGCATTCAGGACCCACAAAATCTGGGGGCGTTGATCCGGTCTGCTGCCTGTGCTGGTGTACAGGGGGTGATCATCCCCAAGGATCGGGCCTGCGGGGTGACACCGGTGGTGGAAAAAGCCTCGGCTGGTGCTGTGGAAACGGTTCCGGTTATGCAGGTTACTAATCTGGTGCAGGCTCTGGAACGTTTGAAACTGGCTGGCTGCTGGGCCTACGGACTGGCAGGAGAGGCAGGAAAAAATCTGTACACAACAGATTTTTGTGGCAATCTGGTGGTGGTGGTGGGCAGTGAAGGGGAGGGGATCCGCCCGTTGGTCCGCAAGCATTGTGATGGTCTTTTGGCAATTCCCCAGTATGGCGGGGTGTCGTCTCTAAATGCCTCTGTAGCAGGTGGTATAGTGCTGTTTGAAGCAGCACGGCAAAGGTGCAAATCATGAAGTCAAACAAGACCAGGGTGCAAAAAAGCGGGATGAAGCGGCCACACAAGTCCGCATCTCAACATGAAGCAGATTCACCATCAGGTCTCCGTTTCGGTCTGGCTGTAGAATTGACAGTTGAACGTCTGGATAGCGATGGAATCGGTGTGGCCCTCCATAGCGGCCGCCAGATTTTGATTCCTGGTACGGTACCCCAGGATCGCTGCCAGGCACGTATTACCCACTTTGGTAAGACCGTTGTGTTTGCGGATCTGATAAAGCTGATTGAGCCATCCCCCTTGCGCCTGCAACGCTGTCCCTGTTCTGATGCGGCCCTATGTCTGGGGTGCCCGCTGATTGCCATGCGCTATGGCGAACAACTGCGCTGGAAACAGCAGCTGGTACAGGCGGCTTTTGATGGATATCCGTCTCTAAAGGGAATTGTAGTCCCTCGGTTGCTGACGCCGGAGCGTCAACTACAGTACCGAACCACTGCCAAACTGGCCGTGGCGGGAACCCACGCAGATCCGTATATCGGTATCTATCGTCGTGCCAGCCACGATGTGGTTGACCTTGAAGATTGCCCGCTCCATCATCCCATGATCAATACCGTAATCAAGGTTGTGCGTGCGGGGATCAGCAAGTTAAAGGTGCCGATCTATCAGGACAAGAACAAAACCGGTATTTTACGGTATCTTGTGGTGCGGGTTTCAGAATCCAGTAACGAAGTAATGGTCACTTTTGTCGCAGCCAGGCGGGCCTTTAACGAAATTCATCACCTTGCACGCCTGCTGCAGGAAAAGGTACCACAGGTGGCGGTTGTCTGTCAGAATGTCAACAGCAGTGAAGGTAATGTCATCTTTGGTGCCCATGACCACTTTCTGACCAAGCAGCAGACCGTTCAGGAGAGGATAGGGCAGGTAGAACTGCTGGTCTCTCCCCGTTCTTTCCTGCAGGCCCAGAATGATGGTGCCCGGCTTCTGTATGAAACCGCCCGTGACTGGGCTGGTCTGGATGGCAGCCAACAGGTGCTGGATCTGTACTGTGGCATTGGCGGTATTGCGTTGACCTTGGCTCCTCTTGCCAGACAGGTGCTGGGTGTTGAGTTGAATAAAGATGCCGTGGCAGATGCCAAACGTAACGCCCGCCTGAATAATGCAAAAAACTGTCGTTTTGAGGCAGGCGACGTGCTGGAACTTCTGGACGACCTGCTTGAGGATGAACTAAGGTTTAACTGTATTGTGCTTAATCCACCTCGTAAAGGTTGTGACAGGGAAGTTCTTGATAAGGTGGCAGAGTTTGCGCCTGAACGAATTGTCTATGTATCCTGTTCTCCTCAAACCTTGGTCCGTGATCTGGATATCCTTGTTGCAAAGGGCTATCATTGTGAAAAAGTGCAGCCGGTGGAGATGTTCCCCCAGACACCACATGTGGAAAATGTAGCGTTACTGGTGCGTAAAGAGCTAAAAATCGCTTGACATTTTTCCGAAGAAGCTGCTAATTAACAAATTCCCTTGCTGGAGGCGCGTAGCTCAGGGGGAGAGCGCTACCCTGACACGGTAGAGGTCGGCGGTTCGAAACCGCCCGCGCCTACCATTGAACTGAGAGCGGCATCGGCATTCCCGATGCCTTTTCTGTTTAAAGAAAGAGAATAACCATGATCCAGGTAACGCTGCCGGATAATTCAATACGTGAACTTGCTGATAGTGCTACGGTTGCTGATCTGGCTGCATCCATTGGCGCCGGACTGGCCAAGGCTGCTTTGGCCGGGCAGGTGAATGGTCAGTTGGTTGATCTTTCAGCGTCGCTTGCAAACGGTGATTCTGTTGCCATTATTACTGAAAAAAGCCCTGAGGCACTTGAGATCATCCGCCACTCTACCTCGCACCTGATGGCGCAAGCCGTGAAGGAACTGTTTCCAGCTGCCAAGGTTACCATTGGTCCGGCTGTGGAAAACGGCTTCTACTATGATTTTGATGTGGCTACGCCCTTTACACCGGAAGATCTTGAAAAAATAGAAAAGCGGATGGCTGAGCTGGCAGCAGTCGGGCAGTCGCTTACTCGTAAAGTCATGTCTGCTGCAGAGGCGATCGCCTTCTTTGAGCAGATGGAGGAGCCGTACAAGAAGGAGCTGATTGAGGGGATTGGTGCTGAGACAGTCTCAATTTACACGCAGGGGGATTTTGCTGATCTCTGTCGTGGTCCCCATGTGCCGAATACCAATAAGCTTAAGGCATTCAAACTGCTTTCCATTGCCGGCGCCTACTGGCGTGGTGATGAGAAGAACCGGATGTTGCAGCGGATCTATGGCACTGCCTTTGTGGATAAGAAAGAACTAGAGGCCTATCTGCATCGCCTTGAAGAGGCCAAGCGTCGTGACCACCGTAAGCTGGGTCGTGAACTGGATCTGTTCTCATTTAGCGATGAGGTAGGGGCTGGTTTTGCCATCTGGCATCCCAAGGGAGCCATGCTGCGTACCCTGCTGGAAGATTTTGAGCGTAAGGAACACCTGAAGCGCGATTATGATATCGTTGTCGGCCCCCAGATCCTTAAGACAGAGCTCTGGCAGCGTTCCGGTCACTACGATAACTATCGCGAAAACATGTATTTTACTGAGGTGGATGAGCAGAGCTTTGGTGTTAAACCGATGAACTGCCTTTCACACATGATGATTTATAAGTCACAGCTGCGCAGCTATCGTGATCTGCCACAGCGTTATTTTGAGCTGGGTACTGTCCATCGTCATGAGCGTGCCGGTGTACTTCACGGCCTGCTACGGGTACGTTGCTTTACTCAGGATGATGCTCATATTCTCTGTACACCGGAGCAACTTGACGCCGAGATTAAAGGTGTCCTGAAGTTTGTCTCCGATGTGATGGGTATCTTCGGGTTTGAGTATGAGATGGAGCTCTCAACCCGTCCTGAAAAGTCAATCGGCAGTGATGAAGATTGGGATCGGGCAACTGGCGCACTGCTGGGTGCGTTGAAGGATACCGGTCGTGTTTTTGAGATTAATGAAGGTGATGGAGCCTTCTACGGCCCCAAGATTGACATCAAACTGCGTGATTGTCTTGACAGACGGTGGCAGTGTGCTACTATCCAGTGCGATTTTACCCTGCCCGAGCGGTTCGATCTGACCTATGTTGCCAGTGACGGTGAGAAAAAACGTCCCGTAATGGTACATCGGGTTATCCTCGGTTCAATTGAACGCTTTATTGGCGTCTTGATCGAACATTTTGCCGGTAATTTCCCGTTGTGGCTTGCACCAGTGCAGGCGGTTGTGTTAACGGTCACTGATAATCAGATCCCCTATGCTCAAGAGGTGTACAAACAGCTCAAGAGTGCGGGGATTCGTGTGCAGGAAGATCTGCGGAACGAAAAACTTAATTTCAAGATTCGTGAAGCCCAGTTACAGAAAATTCCGTACATGTTGGTGATTGGTGACAAGGAAGTTGAGCAGGGAACGGTGACTCCGCGTTATCGTGACGGTAAAAACCTGCAAGCCATGAAGCCGGATGAATTTATTGCTTTTGTTGAATCTGAAACAAAGGCCTACAAGTAAGTTAGTAGTGCCATTCTGCCAGGAGGTGCCGCCATAGCTGCCCCCACCAAAACCGCAACAGTTAACATTAATCATGCCATTCGTGCTTCAGAAGTACGTGTTGTTGCGCATGATGGAGAACAATTAGGAATTCTTACGCTGCGCGAGGCGCTGGAGGCTGCTGAGGCACGCCAGCTTGATCTGGTTGAGGTATCTCCTACCGCAACTCCACCGGTTTGCCGGATCATGGATTACGGCAAATTTAAGTATCAGGTGAGCAAGAAGCAGCAGGAAGCCAAGAAAAAGCAGGTTCATGTACAGGTTAAAGAGGTTAAAATCAGACCTAAAACCGATGATCATGACCTTGATTTTAAGATAAAACATGTCCGTCGTTTCCTCGAAGAAGGAAACAAGGCGAAGGTAACTTTGGTATTCCGTGGCCGCGAGATTACCCATCAGGATATTGGTCGCGCAGTCATTGAAAAATTTGCAGCTGAACTGGCTGATATTGCGGTTATTGAGACTGCTCCCCGTGTTGACGGGCGTCAGCTATTTATGATTGTTGCCCCTAAAGTTAAGAAACACTGATTTTTAGATAGTATTACTCACAACGTTATTAAGAAGGAGCAAGTCAATGCCTAAAATCAAAACTAACCGTGGCGCTGCCAAGCGTTTCAAAAAGACCGGTACCGGCAAGGTAAAGTGCGCTCATGCATTTACCAGCCATATCCTGACTCACAAGAGCAGCAAGCGTAAGCGCAACCTGCGTCAGAGCAACACTGTTGCCGCTGTGGATCAGAAAAACATCTGTGCTTTGATTCCGTACATGTAGTTAGAAACAGCATCTGCTGTTTCGACCCAGAACCGCGAGGAGCGGCCCCTTGCGGATCGGGCAATTAAACCTGAAGGAGTATTAAGATGCCGAGAGCAAAAGGTGGTTTTAAGTCGCGGCAACGCCGCAACAAGGTTCTGAAGCTTGCCAAAGGATATCGTGGCGCACGGAGTAAACTGTTTAGAAGTGCAACCGAGGCAGTTGATCGCGCACTTAACTATGCATTCCGCGACCGTCGTGTCAAGAAAAGGGATTTTCGTTCACTTTGGATTATGCGTATCAACGCAGCATCCCGCCTGAACGGCCTTTCTTACAGCAAGTTTATTTTTGGCCTCAAGAAGGCAGATGTTCAGATTGACCGTAAGGTCCTTGCTGATATCGCCATCACCGATCCAAAAGGATTTGCCGAGATTTCGGCAGTGGCCAAGGCCCAGCTGTAACGCTGGTTTGTTTGTGGACAAAAGGGGATGGGAGTCAGGTGCTCCTGTTCCCTTTTTCCGTTCTATTCATTTTTTAAGTTTCTTAAAGGGACTAACGATATGCGGGAACAGCTTGAGCAGATGCGGCAACAGGCCTTAAGTGCCATTGCTGCAGCGACAACTGAAGAGATGCTGAACGAGGTCAGAGTTCGTTATCTTGGGCGCAAGGGTGAGTTAACCGGTCTGATGAAGGGACTGGGGACGCTTCCTGCCGATGAACGGCCAAAGGTTGGTCAGCTGGTTAACACGGTTAAGGATGAGGTCGAGGCGCAGATTGAGCAGACCATGAACCGTGCCCGCGAAGAGGCCACTGCCAAGCGTCTTGCCACAGAGCGGATTGATGTAACCTTGCCTGGTCGTGGACGCCGTCAAGGCAGCAAACATCCAATTACTCTGGTGATCGAGGAAGTCAGTGAGATCTTTGCCGGTCTTGGTTTCTCTGTTGCTGAAGGGCCAGAGATCGAACATGACTGGTATAACTTTGAGGCATTGAATTTTCCTCCTGAACATCCTGCCCGCGATATGCAGGATACCTTCTTTGTGGAAAATCAGATGTTGTTACGGACTCACACCTCGCCAGTGCAGATTCGTACCATGTTAAAGCAGAAACCACCGGTACGGATTATTGCTCCAGGAACGGTCTATCGTTGCGATTCTGATGCTACCCACTCCCCGATGTTTCATCAAATTGAAGGTCTTATGGTGGATACCCAGGTTTCCTTTGCTGATTTGAAGGGGATACTCACGACCTTTACCAATCAATTGTTTGGGCAGAAAACTGGGGTGAGATTGCGTCCCAGTTTCTTTCCTTTTACCGAACCTTCTGCTGAAGTAGATATTGCCTGCGTGATCTGTGGTGGCACCGGTTGTCGAGTCTGCAAGCAGACTGGCTGGTTGGAGATTCTGGGAGCTGGTATGGTTGACCCGGAGGTGTTCCGCCATGTGGGCTATGATCCTGAGACTATTGCAGGATTCGCTTTTGGCATGGGGATAGAGCGGATTGCTATGCTGAAGTACGGTATCAGCGATATGCGTCTGCTCTTTGAGAATGACATTAGATTCCTTAAACAGTTTTAGTCCGGTGAGACCATGAAAGTTACCTATAACTGGCTGAAAGAGTTCGTTGATTTTGATCTGTCACCTGCTGACTTGGGACATTTGCTGACCATGCTTGGCCTTGAAGTAGAAGGTATGGAACAACTTGGTGGTGGTATGGATGAGGTCGTAGTGGCCCGTGTTCTTGAAAAGAACCAGCATCCCAATGCCGACAAGCTCTCTCTTTGCAAGGTTGATAATGGAAAAGAGATACTATCTGTTGTCTGCGGAGCCCAGAACTTCAAACAGGGCGATACAGTTGCCCTGGCCCAGATTGGTGCTGTGTTGCCAGGTGATTTCAAGATCAAGCGTTCAAAAATACGTGGTGAAGAATCCTGCGGTATGCTCTGCTCTGAAAAGGAGCTGAATCTGGCAGATGAGAGTGCTGGAATCATGATCCTCTCTAGTGATCTGCCGCTTGGAACCCCGTTTTTTGAAGCAATGGGTCTTAAGGATACCATTTTTGAAATTGGTTTAACTCCCAACCGTGCAGATTGTCTCAGTGTAATCGGTATTGCGCGTGAAATTGCCGCTAAACTGGGTAAACGGGTACGGTATCCGTCGATTGTTGTGCCTGAGTATGGTCAGCCGGTTGACAGTAAAGTATCGGTAGCTATTCAGGATGCTGTCGGATGTCCTCGGTATGCTGCTCGATTTATATCTGGCTGTAAGATTGCTCCTTCACCAGCCTGGCTGGTTAACCGTTTGAACGCGGTCGGTGTGCGTTCAATCAATAATGTGGTGGATATTACCAACCTGGTCATGATTGAACTGGGACATCCGTTGCATGCCTTTGACTATACCCAGGTGGCTGGTGGCCAGATTATTGTGCGCAGGGCAGGAGAGGGGGAGAAATTCCGTACTCTTGATGGGCAGGAACGAACTCTTACGGCCACAGATTTGATGATCTGCGACCGTGACCGTGCGGTTGCCCTGGCAGGTATTATGGGTGGCGAAAACTCTGAAATTACGGAGACAACCACTGACATTCTGTTGGAGAGCGCTTTTTTTGATCCGCCAACAATCCGGCGGTCCAGCAAGCGTCTGGGGCTGCATACAGAGTCATCACACCGTTTCGAGCGTGGCGCAGATCTGGATATGGTACCCAAGGCACTGGATCGGGCCGCAAGTCTTATGGCGCAGCTGGCAGGCGGCAATGTTGCCACCGGCAGGGTAGATAATTTTCCGGCTCCTAAAGCACTGGCATCCATAACCTTTCGGCCAGAGCGTGCCAATGCCATGCTGGGACTTTCCCTGACAGCTGAACGGATGGCTGAACTTTTCCGAAATCTTGAGTTTCAGGTGCAACCGGTCAGCAATGGCAGTTTCCAGGTTACGATCCCTTCCTACCGGATTGATATTGAACGTGAAATTGATCTGATAGAAGAAATCTGCCGACTGAACGGTTTTGATCAGGTCGTTGCAACCATGCCAGTAGCCCAGGTCATTTCAGATCGCCCCTCTTTGCATCAGCGTTTACAGCGTTCTGTACGGGATCATTTTGTGGCTGAGGGGATGCATGAGATTGTTTCTTTCAGTTTTATTGCAGCAGATGCGGCTGATCGTATAAACCTTAACGCTGATGATCCACGCCGTAACGGTATCAAGCTCTGTAACCCACTTGCGGCAGAGCAGGCTGTTATGCGTACCACGTTACTGCCAGGCCTTTTAGAAACTGCTTCACGTAATATGAGTTTTCGAAGTCTTGATTTGCGTTTGTTTGAGATGCGTCGAGTCTATCATCCGGTTCCTGATCAGGAGATGCCCCATGAGCCGGTTTACTGTGCTGGATTGATTAGCGGCACTAGAGATCAGGAAAGCTGGTGTCAACAGGATGTTGATGTTGATTTTTATGATGCAAAAGGGATTGTTGAAAACCTGTTTGAACTGCTGCAGATCAGAGGCGTTCGATGGTCATCAGAAGAGCCTGAGCCATTCTATCATCCTGGTAAGTGTTGTCGTATTGTGGTTGGAAATTCGACCATCGGCACAATTGGTGAAATCCATCCAGAAGTATTGAAGCGGTATGAAATTGAACAATCTGTCTATTACTTTGAATTAAATTTTGAAGAACTGGTACGGTTATCAGGTAGCCGTAAGGCCATAGTAGCGCCATCACGTTTTCCTGACAGTGTCAGGGATCTCGCCCTGCTGGCTCCACTTGACCTTCCATCAGCGCAACTGATTGACTGTGTTAAAAGTCTTAAACTCCAGGAACTTGAAAAGGTTGCCATCTTTGACCTCTATCAGGGAGATCGTGTCCCGGAGGGGTATAAGAGTATTGCATTACGTCTGCGTTATCGGGCTTCTGAACGGACCATGACAGATGACGAGGTGCAGCAGGTACATCAGAAGGTTATTGTTACATTGATGGGAAAACTGGGTGTGACGGTTCGTTAGTGGTGGTTACTGCTTACAAAAAGACTTGCGAAAATATCGATAAATGAATACTATGATCAAAGTTATCTTTATCCCACAAAGGAGTATGTAACGATGAAAAAGATTGTATCCGTAGTACTGATGGCTGCTTTTCTGTCTGTTTCTTCCCTGGCTTTTGCTGCAGAGCAAAAGATTACTGGTGTAATTGAGAAGGTTGAGATGCAAGGTTCTGCTGCAGCTGTAACCCTCAAGGACAGCAAAGGTGCTAAAGTTCAGGTTATTGTTAAAGACCAACTGACCGTGGACAAACTGAAGGACAAGCGTATTGTTGTTGGCGACGAAGTTCGTGTAAAGTATGACGACGCTAACAAAGAAAGCAAGCTGTTCCGTAAAACTGCTGGTTGCTAATTTTTAGCAGACTTTATCCTGTAAAAACAAAAGGGCATGGTTAATTCCATGCCCTTTTGTTTTTTAAACTAGATTTGATAGCGTTCGCGCAATCTGGTGAAATAAATATCCCTACAACGTTGTTCCACATCAGCCAGGCAGGCTAAAGCCTCACTACATCCGGTTGTGCTTACTACAAAAACCCCATGTCCCCGTACTATAACGGCCTCTGTGTCTATCTGACAAAAAGCCTTAGGTAGATTTTCTGCCAACCCACCAACACCACCTTCACCTCCAACAACCGGTATTGAGTCAATTAAATCAAAGGCTTTGTTGGTATCGGAATCTGCAAAGAAACTCATTATGACCGGAAAGCGAGGATGCCCATGAAGAACAATCCTGCAGCCGGTCGCCAGAACTACCGCTCGATGTGCAGGCAATTCACTGGAGGCGGTGATGCCTGTTGTTGATACCTTATCGAAAGGGACAGAGTCTACCTGACTGCTTAGTTCATCCAGTCGCGCAGATGTCTGGGAGATATAGAGCGTTTTATTGAGCAAGCAGGATATGTTACCAAAGAAAGAATCAACCAATCCAAGTTCTACGGTTGCCCGGCCTAAAAGACTCATTTCATCAAGTAGCGCTTGTGGTGTTATTGGGAGCAAAGGGGAAAAGCTATAGTGTGTTACATCAAGTGGCTTCAAATATACGTCTTTGTACTGTCTGACAGCGTGTTCTTCTTCTGGTAACAGTGGCCCTGTAGAAAGCAGGTCTTCAAAATATTTAA
>NZ_FUWR01000026.1 GCF_900167465.1 Trichlorobacter thiogenes
AATAAGTTCAGGTTCAATTTCAGACAGCCAGGAGATAAGCGCTTTGCAACCATCAGCATCATTGGTGAAACGTTTTACTTCTTCTGTTGGAATGACACCAACATCAAGAATAGCTTTAGAAACATCAATGCCGATAAACAGATTCTTTCCCATAGTCTTTCTCCTTTCCCGTTCTTGCAGAATGCGGGATCCAGATGGTCCCCAGTCAACTGTTCGGGCTATTGGGAGGAAGGGAATGACGCCTTACGCTCTGTGACGGGCTTGGTGTCCCAAAACACGATCAAGCTGTCATTCCCTGGCTACTTGAAAGAACATTAGATGCTACACGCTGAACATACAAGACACAGAGGCACGGAGAAAAGCACAAAACCGAAGGGCAAAACAAGTCTTTAACTATATTTTAAACTTTGATTTACCCCTAATTGCTTTTTGTCATTCTCTGTGTCTCCGTGCCTCCGTGTTTCAACATGAATTTAAATCAGCTTATACTCTTTCATAATGGCTTCCAGCTTCGCCTTGTTGGCATCGCTCATCGGCACCAGCGGCAGGCGGACCTCATCAGAACATTTACCCATCATCGCCAATGCGGTCTTGACCGGTACCGGGTTGCTCTCAATGAACATGGCGTTATTAATCTTGAGGGTCTGCAGATGCAGCTGGCGAGCCTTTTCAAGATCACCGGCAAAGAAAGCGTCGGTCAGATCGCCAATCGCCTTGGGCATAATGTTGGCAGTGACCGAGATCACCCCTTTGGCACCACAGGCCATCATCGGGAAGGTGATGAAGTCATCGCCGGAAAAGACATCAATCTGATCACCGCAGAGGGCCAACACTTCTGAAGCCTGTTGCAGAGAGCCGGTGGCCTCTTTGATGGCCACGATATTTTTGTGTCCGGCCAGACGTGCTACGGTTTCCGGCAGCAGGTTAACAGCGGTACGACCCGGCACGTTGTACAGGATCTGAGGGATTTCAACTGCATCGGCAATGGCAAGATAGTGGCGATACAGCCCTTCCTGGGTCGGTTTGTTGTAGTAGGGGGTTACCAGCAGCACCCCGGCCACACCAATCGCTTTGGCCTCGCGGGTCAGATGGATCGCCTCGGCAGTTGAGTTGGAACCGGTACCAGCGATGACCGGTACACGCCCTTTGGCCTGATCAAATACGATCTTGATGACGTTCAGGTGTTCTTCATTATCCAGAGTGGACGATTCACCGGTTGTCCCGCAGGCAACGATGGCATCGGTGCCGTTCTCGATCTGGAAATCCACCAATTCACGCAGCTTCTTCTCATCCACCGTACCGTTGGTAAACGGCGTAACAATGGCAACAATACTTCCTTTAAACATAACTGCCTCCCCTGACGTAAATAAAAAACCAAGCTACTGAAACTATGTGGTTACACTCTAAATCATGCAAAAGTATTGTCACGTTTGGTTATCAGCTGGCGAGCCAGCTGATAACAGGCCTCCACATGCTGATTACCGATATAGCGCATCATGCTGATACTGATGGCGGCTGCGGCCGCCTGCCCCACCAGCGGCACAAACCGGACCACACTTTTAACACCCACCCGTGCCCCCATTTTAGTAACCAGTGAGGTTACCAGGTTGGTGGTAACCGCCTTGCCAATCAGCCGGGAACCCAGGCGTTTGGCCAGATCAAAGGCCATAATCTTCAGCTCTGGGCTTAACTCTTCCACCTGCTCGGCTGAAAGGCCAAAGCGGGCATTGATCCGGGGTAACAACTGCATCAGCATCCCCACATCAGCCACCAGGTCGCTACCGGGTAACGGCACCAGCACCGCCGCCCCGGAAACCAGCGCTCGCTTGGTGACCATTGTGCGACAATCGTTACGGGCCTGTTCAATTTCATCCAGCGTAGCTATGGCCAGGTCAAGGCTCATGCCCTACCTCACAGACTGATTACAGAAACAAGGGAATCTGCTTCGTATGCTTATGTATCTCCACCAGACAGCCAGGATGACTCTACTGGCAGAGAAAACGCCCTTAAATATCGGCTAATTCGTTGAAAACGGTACTATATATAAAAAGTGGAATTTTTTAACACAGCCCCCGTTAAAAGTCAAAACGTGTTTATACGGTTGATAAAGGCGATCAACAGACCGTAATGAAAGTGGTTAAAGGGGAAATTTATCCGGGGCAGCAGCGCAAGCTCCGGTTCATCATCCTCAACCAGCAGCGGTTCACAACTGACAATCCGCCCACCCGGCAGAATCAGCTCTGGGAACTCCTGCTCAAGCAGATCAAGCTGCTCTGGCTGCAGCTCTTTGGTCAGCCGGACCACAATCAGATCATCATGGAAACGGATCGAGTGGTAGTTTTTGTAGAACCCTTCAATGACCGCAGCAGCCTCTGTTTCACTCTTGGTAATGGTAAATATCGAAAAGTCTTCACCAGAGATCAGCCCCTTGGCCAGCAACTGCTCCTTCACAAACTCAAAGAACTGCTCCCAGAAGCCATCACCATCATCCACCAGCACCAGCGGCTTGGGCGAGGTCTTGCCGGTCTGCACCAGGGTAAAGACCTCCATCGCCTCATCCAGGGTGCCGAATCCACCGGGAAAAACCGCCACCGCATCAGACTCTTTGACAAAGGCCACCTTGCGGTTAAAAAAGTACTTATAGGTAACCAGCCGGGGAGTGTTCTGCATGACCGGATTAGCACTCTGCTCGAACGGCAGCTTGATATTGACGGCAAAGGAGTTTTCGCTGCCTGCCCCTTCATTACCGGCCTGCATGATGCCGGGACCGCCACCGGTGATGATCATCCAGTTATGCTCGGCCAGCAGGCGACTGAAACGGATACAGGTCTGGTAGATAGGCTCCTCAGGTCTGGTGCGTGCAGAACCGAAGACGGTGACTTTTTTACGGTCACGGTAGGGACTAAAAACCCGGGTGGTATAGCGCATTTCCCTCAAAGTACGGTTGATCAGCTTCAGGTCTGGCAGATAGGTGGTCTCCTGCCCGATTTTAAGTGATGAAATAACCAGTTCGCGCACCAGATGGGGATGGGTGACTCCACCGGTGGCTGTTATCAGCCGATCAATCAGCTTATCCACTTCTTCATTGGTATGGGAAAAACTTAACTCCATGGCACCCCCGTCATAGCACTCAAACCGCGCAAATAGTGGCGCACACTAGCACAGTTCAAACCAGCTGTAAACCGCCGGACCTCGGGAATCACAGCTTGATTTTATCTGAAGCGCTAGTGTAGTATGCAACCTCTTTTGACAACTATTTGAGCTACAGAGACAAGGAGCCCGGCACCATGCTTGATGTGATACGTAAAAAGAAGGATTCGGTCGTTATCAAGGCCGTTTTCATCATCATTGTACTGTCGTTCATCGGCACCATCTTCCTGGTCTGGGGTAAAGGGGATGAGGGAATGGGCAGGTCAACCGGCTATGCTGCAAAGGTTGACCGCACGGTCATTTCCCTTGAGGCCTTTCAGAACGCCTACCAGAATATGACTGAAACCTACCGTCAGATCTTTGGTGGCAATTTCACCCCTGAACTTGAAAAACAGCTTAATCTTCGCCAGCAGGTGATTGATCGCCTGATTGACAGCACCCTGATCATGAAGGCAGCCAAGAGCCAAGGCGTTACCGTCAGCAAGGAAGATATTTCTGCTGCCATTGCAGCCATGCCTGCCTTCCAGCAGAACGGCAGCTTTGATTTCAGCCTCTACCAGCAGATGCTGAAGGCAAACCGGATTACCCCGGAAGCGTATGAGGAATCAAAAAAGCGTGAGCTGCTGATTGATAAGACCCGCAAGGCCGTGATGGATAAGGTGACCATCAGTGATGATGAGGCGTTGAAGCAGTTCCACAAGGAGCAGGACAAGCTGGAACTTTCCTATGTCTCCTTTGCAGCAGCAGATGTTGCGGGCGAAGTGAAACTTAGTGATGCTGACCTGCAGGACTTCCTGACTAAAAATGCCGAAAAATTCAGGACCCCCGAGAAGGTCGCGCTGTCCTGGTTTGTACTGGAAAACGCCAGCCAGACACACGCTCAACCGGTCACTGCAGAAGAGCAGAAAACCTTCTACGACAAAAACATGGATCGTTATCTTGACAAGGACAATGCCCCGATCCCCTATGAGCAGGTTAAAGAGCGGGTCAAGGCTGACGCAGTCCGCCAGAAGGCATCCAAGGCCCTCTATGAAAAGGCTGCCGACACCCTGTTCCAGAACATCAAGTCCGGCGACCTTGCCCTGGTGGCCGGCAAGCTGGGTGCAAAAATTCAGGACACCCCGCTTTTCAGTGCAACCACCGCTCCGGCAGCCCTGGCTGGCGAAACAGCCCTGATCAAGAAGGCCTTTGAACTGAAGCAGGGCGAGCTGGGCGGCCCGGTTGAAACCGTAAAAGGGATCTACATCTTCAAGGTCAAGGAGAAGAAGGCTGCTGAGCTGCCGCCACTGGCCCAGGTTCGTGCCACGGTTGAGCAACAGGTACGCGCCATAAAAGCTGCAGAACTGGCAAAACAGAAGGCGGTTGAGGCACAAAAGGCGCTGGCTGCAGGCGGTGCAGGCCTTAAGCTGCAAGCGACCCCTGCCTTTGGGTATAATGCCAAAGGCGATCTGCCTGGCATCGGCAGTTCAAAACCGCTGATGGAAAAGGCCTTTGAGCTGACCACTGCCAGTGCAGCCGCCTCTGAACCGATACTGGTGGGCAACCGCTGGTACGCAGTACGGCTGAAGCAACGCATTGCCGCTCCCCAGACCGACTTTACCCCTCGCAAGGATGAGATCAAAAAGCGGATGCTGCCTGCCAAGCAGGAAGAGACCCTGCGTAACTGGCTGAAAGAGCTGCGCAGCAAGGCTAAAATCGTCATTAATCCGGCACTTACCGCCGCTAACCAGTAACGCTGAAACCAAAGGAGAGCTGACATGTCCCAGCCTGTTAAACAAACCGATTTTCCCGGCCTGAAGCTGGTCGCCCGCGGCAAGGTGCGGGATATTTACGATCTGGGTGATGCCCTGCTGATGGTCACCTCAGACCGGATTTCCGCCTTTGATGTGATCATGAATGAGCCGATTCCTGACAAAGGGATCGTGCTGACCCAGATCTCAAAGTTCTGGTTCAGCCAGATGGAAGATATCATCCCTAACCACATCATCTCCACTGATGTGGCTGACTATCCTGCCGTCTGCCAGCCCTATGCTGATGTTCTGAAGGGCCGTTCCATGCTGGTCAAGAAGGCAGAACCGCTGGCTGCCGAGTGTATTGTACGGGGCTACGTCTCCGGTTCCGGCTGGAAAGACTACAAAGCAACCGGCTCCATCTGCGGCATCAAGCTGCCTGAAGGGCTGAAGGAGTCTGACCGTCTGGCTGAGCCGATCTTTACCCCCTCAACCAAGGCAGAGCTGGGTACTCACGATGAAAACATCAGCTTTGAAGAGATGGCAAAGGTCTGCGGCAAAGAGCTGGCCGAGCAGGCCCGTGAAGCCACCATCAGGATCTACTGCCGTGCCCGTGAAATTGCTGATCAGAAAGGGATCATCATTGCCGACACCAAGTTTGAGTTCGGTGTCTATGAAGGCAAGCTGATCATTATTGATGAATGCCTGACCCCCGACTCCAGCCGTTTCTGGCCCAAAGACCAGTACCAGCCCGGTGGCCCACAGCCCAGCTTTGACAAGCAGTTCCTGCGGGATTATCTGGAAACCCTGGACTGGGGCAAGACCGCGCCAGCCCCGCCGCTACCGGAAGAAATTGTGACCAAAACCGGCGACAAGTATAAGGAAGCACTGTTCAAACTGGCTGGAATTAAGCTGTAACCATCTATTTTCACGAACGTCATACCGCCGGCACATACCGGCGGTATTTTTTTTGCCGAAAATTTGACCAGATCCCTAAAGTGTGTATACTACCCATAAGAACATGCGGGAAAGGAGCTTGACCATGAAATTGGATGACGTCAAAAAGATTGCTGCAGAACTGGGAATTAAGGCGGGTAAACTGCGTAAGGCAGACCTGATTCAGCAGATACAGCAGGCTGAAGGTAATGACCCATGCTATGCCACCGGCAAGATGGCTGTCTGCGGTCAGGAGCAGTGCCTCTGGCGGGAAGACTGCAACTAACTCATTTTTCCTACGTCTTATCCCGATTCCAGTTCAAGGATGATATCAAGGCGGCGATGATTTCAGCGACGCAGGCGTACACGCAGTACGTTGAGGAGCCGAAGACGAGCCAACGAAGATAGCGCATTGAAATGGAACCGGGATTGCACAGAAAAACGCCCTGTCAGCATAGGCCAACAGGGCGTAGTCTTGAACAGACAGCAGTTCGCGTACTGCTTAGCGCTAGAGCCCTTCCTGACTCTTCAGGTGCTTACCCACCGCCCGATCTCTAACCGAGATATGCCGCAGCAACCAATCCAGCAACAGCTTGTTCGTATCCAGCACATGGTCAATCTGTACGCTACCGTCAGTACGCATCCGCTCTTTCAGCTCGGCAATCCGGGCGATAAACCCGACATGCTCAGCATGGTGCGCTTCGTAGTCAGGAAAACCGCTCTTTTTCTGCAGCACCTCTTCATCACCAAAGTGGCTGATCACATACTCATCCAGGAACGACAGCAGGTGCAGCACCTCTTCACGCCCCTTGCCTTCCTTGCAGGAGTTTAACAGCAGATCAAAGCGGGCCAGCAGCTCTTTATGCTGGCTGTCAATCTGATCAACCCCTATGGCAAGATCTTCTCTCCAGGTAATCCCCATCCTATGCCTCCCTGTCTGCTTCAGCAGACTTTTTCTTGTGTGCAGCTCCGGCCTTCTTTTTATGACCGGCAGCCTTACTCGTATCCTCATCTTCATCATGCATCCGTGCGTGCATCTTCTTCAGGGTCTGCGCAACCAGATAAAAGACCGTGCCTTTGGGAAAGCTGCCATTCTTTCCAGCGGCTCCGGCCTTGACACCGGTCAGGATCTCAATCCCCTCTTCAATGGTCTCAATGCTCCAGAGGTGGAACTGACCATCGGCAATCGCCTCCACCACCTCTTCTTTCAGCATCAGGTGCCGTTCATTGGTCTTGGGAATTATAACCCCCTGCTCACCGGTCAGCCCTTTGGCCTTGCAAACGGCATAAAAGCCTTCAATCTTGTGGTTCACGCCACCGATCGGCTGGATCTGCCCCCGCTGGTTGACGCTGCCGGTCACCGCAATCCCCTGCTTGATCGGTAGACCGGACAGGGCTGAAAGCAGCGCGTATAGCTCGGTGGATGAGGCACTATCCCCTTCCACACCATCATAATTCTGCTCAAAGCAGATCGAGGCAGACAGGGAAAGGGGGTGGGTACGGGCAAACTGCCCCCCCAGATAACCAGTCAGGATCAAGACACCTTTGTCATGGATCGGACCGGACAGTTTGACCTCCCGCTCCACATTCACCATACCGGCCTGCCCCAACCAGGTACGGGCGGTAATCCGTGAAGGCCGTCCAAAGACATGGTCCCCCAGGGAGATGACCGACAGTCCGTTGATCTGGCCCACCACGGCACCTTCGGTATCCACCATGATGGTACCGTCATCAAACAGTTCCTGCATCCGCTCTTCAATCCGGTTGACCCGGTAGAGCTGTTCCTCCGCAGCCCTGCGGACATCGCTGCAGGTGATCACCTGGTGACCATCACGCTCGGCCCAGAAACTGGCCTCACGGACAAAGTCGGCGATCTCCATAAAACGAGAGGAAAGTTTCTGCTGATCATCCACCATCCGGGCGGTATATTCCAGCAGACAGGCCACACCGGCCCGGTCAAAGTGCAGCAGCTTCTTGTCACGGCAGAGGGTGGCCACAAACAGGGCATATTCCTGCATGACCACCGGAGTACGGGAGACCGAGCTGTCAAACTCCGCCTTGACCTTAAAGAACTTGCGGTAGTCAGGGTCCTGATAATAGAGCAGATAGTAAATCCAGGGGGTGCCCACCAGCACTATCTTGGCTGAAAGCGGCACCGGTTCCGGCTTGAGCGACACCATGGTCATGAAGCGATACTGCTCCAGCACATCCTCAATCCTGATTTCAGCGGTACGGATGCAGCGCTTGAGTGAATCCCAGACAAACGGGTTGATCAGCACCTCGCGCGCATCGATCACCAGGTAGCCGCCATTGGCCCGATGCAGGGCACCGGCCTTGATCATGGTAAAGTCGGTCACCGCCACGCCACCGTACTGCATGACATGCTCGATCCTACCAAACAGGTTGTTGTAGGTGGGGTTAGACTCAAAGACAATCGGCGCCCCTTCTGTCTCCTTGTTATCCACCAGCAGGTTGACCTCGTAGCGCTCAAAACTGGGCTCCTGGCGGGCGATCTTCAGGCCGGGAATCTGGGGCTGCGTCGGTTGCGGCTTAAAATCTTCAAGGTTTTTAAGGATATCCTCCTGCACGGTTTCAAGGTAGGCCAGCACCTTCTCCAGACCGGCATACTTTTCCCGCAACGGGTCCAGGCGATGCCCCAGGCAGGAAAGCCCCAGTTCACGGTCGGCCTGGGCCAGGGCATCCTTGGTGGCCTTCTCGTTGTCCCGCACCTGACGCAGGACATCATTCAGACGCTCCGTCAGCAGCTTACCCTGTTCCTCCAGCTTGGTCCGTTCCTCATCGGTCAGGGCATCGTACTCATCCTGGGTAAAGTTATGGTCATCCTTCTGGGGTACAATTACCAGCCCGGAAACGGTCCGCTGCAGCGCAAAACCATGCTTTTCCGATTCGGTTTCAAGGGTGTCAAACAGCTCATTGCTTTGGGTCTGATACTGCTCCAGCACCTCAGTGCGACGGGATTCATACTCCTTGCTTTCCAGCGCCTTGGGGATATCCTTTTTGAACGCCTCCACCAGCTCCTTCATGTCAGCGGTCAGCTCACTGCCCCGGCCAGCCGGAAGCGATAATGAGATCGGATTATCAGCATCCTTGAAGTTATAGACATAGACCCAGTCGTCAGGGGTCGGTTCATCCTTGGCCCGTTGACGCAGCAGGTTACGAATGGTTGAGGTGCGTCCGGTACCGGTCTGACCGGAGATATAGAGGTTAAAGCCGGTTTCCCTGACCCCCAGACCAAATTCGATAGACCGCAGGGCACGCTCCTGCCCCACCGCATCCACCAGATCCGGCAGATCAGCGGTAGTGGTAAAATCAAACTGATCCGGGTCGCAGGTCCAGCGCAGTTTTTCTACAGGCAGTTGACACGACGTACGAACGGGCATTCCCCCTCCTCATAGTAAACAGTTACAACTAACGTTGGCCAGCCACGCAGACCTGGTTACGACCGCCATTTTTAGCACGATACAAGGCGGTGTCTGAAGCCTTGATCACCTCTTCAGCAGAGGCATACCGACCACCTGACTCTGCTACACCGATACTGACAGTCACGGAGACATCCCTGCTTCCATACGGCTTGGCACGGGCCACCTGCCCCTTGGAATCGTCTTTAGGACGTTCATCAGAGCGCAAGGCCATTTTATATTCCTCAATCGCTTTACGCAGTTTTTCAAGGTGCGGTGCAGCATCTTTGGCCGTTTTACCGGGGAAAATGACGGTAAACTCCTCTCCTCCATATCTGAAGGGACGCCCACCGCCGGTAACCGCCATCAGCCGACTTGCAACCACCTTCAGCACCTGATCCCCCACATCATGCCCGTAGGTATCGTTAAAGCGTTTAAAGTGATCAACATCCACCATGGCTATGGCGTAACTGCTCCCCAACCCGCGCAGCAGCTCATTCAAGGCCCGTCGAGAAGGGAGACCGGTCATATCATCCCGGAAGGCCATGTTATGGGAGTCCTGAATAATGGCCAGGATAAAGATCAAGCCGATGGCACTGTTGAACACCGGAGCAATATAGGGTGTATCAGGCTGTGCCAGCAGCAGCCCAAAGGCGAGCGCCGCTCCGAAAAAAGCGCCGTCGAGGGGGGACTGACGCTGCCAGGCACGTGCGACAATGACTCCGACAGCCAGTAACAACAACAACAGGCTGATCTGAGGGAGCTGATACACCTCAAACAGCCGGGACTGAATAATTGGCCTGGTCAGTGCCGCCCACATGGTTTGGCTTCGCTGATGAAAGGTAATCCAGAAAATCAACAGCTGAAACAGCACAAAAGCCATCCGCATTCTACCGGCGCTGCCGATGATCCCCTTTTCACTCATCAGTGAGATGATCAGCAGATTGAACGGAAGTAGCACGGCAAAGCCGTGATACACCAGAAACGACTCAGGCGTTTCCAGGCCTTGAGCACCATAGTGTGATGCATAGTAATAGAATGAGGTTGACAGCAACAGCACCAGACAGGTTCTGCCCCTCTTGAAATGGTAGGCTGAGGCCACGGCAACGATCGCCAAAAGATAGGGAGCAATGGCCAGCAGCTCCTGGTGGGTCGTTGAGAGTGTTGGCACACGGGAAAGAGACCAGCAGGAAAAGAGCAGGACCGTTACGGGAAGGAACAACGTTGAGAGGTTTCGGACCATAGAACGCAGACCTTGTCAGTTACGCCTGATCGGAACGGGCCATGAGCGATGCGACGGCACGTCCGACCGCCTGCTGTATCGGCGGAGTATCAGGCAGCGTTGCAGCCAGCTTCAGCAGATACTCCCGCTCCAGCAGCAGCCGCCTGGTGGTGGCACAATTAAGATCATAGACCCAGGAAATCTGGAGCAGCTTGAAATCGTTCAGCACCCTGGCCTGATCCAGCTTGACAATCTTGCCAGCTGCCAGGGCATCAAGGCAGACCTGGGTAACCTCCGGCAGATCAGGGAATCCCAGCCCCACTGCCGAGGCACGCTCTGACTCGGGTAGCTGGTAAAACTCCAGAAAGACCCTCCAGATATCAAGTTTATCGGCATCACGGATCAGACGGATAAAGCGACCCGTAGGGGAACTGATCTGATCCGGCAGCTCCAGCAGATTGTGGAAGCGAACCGCTTCTTCTATCAATAGTCGTTCTTCAGCAGGCAGGTGATCCAGCAAGGTCTCACTACGAATTACCTCAACAGACAGACGGGCGTGGTTGTCAGACTCGCTGTCACGAAAGGTACGCCAACGCCGGTACTGTGGAAAACGCCCGACATCATGCAGCAGGGCCACCGCAGATGCCAATAACGTATCTGCTTCATTCAGTCCTTCACCAGCAGCCAACGCCTCCATACAGGCCACCACCTGTCGGGTATGCTCCTGTTTGAGACGAATATTCCTCAGACCTTCAGGATCCAGATCCTCAAAGCTGGCCACATAGCGATCAAACCACTGCTGCAGCTGGTGAAGATCTGCCACCTGCATTACTCTTTACTCCCGGTGTAGATGGATGCAATACCAAAGGTAAGTGGCTGACAGCGTACCGATTTGAACCCGATATCGGTCATGGTGGCGCAAAATTCCTCGCTGGAGGGGAATTCCATAACCGAGTCCGGCAGATACTTGTAGGCGTTGTAGCTTGAGAACAGTCCTCCGACAAAGGGAAGAATCCGCTTGAAATAAAAGTGATATCCCCATCTGAACAGTGCCGAGCGGGGGGTTGAGAACTCAAGGATCACCAGCCGTCCACCAGGCTTGATCACCCGCCAGAGTTCTGCCAGACCAAGGCGACGGTCAACCACATTACGGATACCAAAGGCGATGGTGACCGAATCAAAGGTACCGGCACCAAAGGGCAGATCTTCACAGGGGGCGACCTTGAAATCAATCCGATCAGCATAGGCCGAGGCCGCAATCTTGGCCTGCCCCAGGGCAACCATTTCAGGACTGAAATCCGCTCCGGTAATCTTGAGCGAAGCTGGCGTTACCCGCGCAATCTCAAGTGCGACATCACCGGTACCGGTGGCAACATCCAGCACCCTACCCCCTTCAGGAGCCTTGATCAGCCTGACGGCGGTCCGCCGCCAACGTTTGTCGATCCCGAAGCTAAGCAGATGGTTAAGGAAGTCATAACGGGGGGCGATGGCATCGAACATCTGCTGGATCTGCTCCCCTTTTTGCGATAGCCTGAACATGGTTTTTTTGTACCCTTCAGCGAATGTTTGATGATATAAGACAAGGCCTTATCATCTACCATACTTTACGGCTCCATGCCAGCAGAAACGCCCCAAAACCCCGCTGCTACTGCAGGAGAATCGACCGCCATGCCCCAGTTCAGAGTTCAGGACATCCTTGACATACTGATCATGAGTATTCTGATCTATCAGCTCTATTCATGGTTTCGGAAAAGCCGCGCCATACAGGTGATGGCAGGCCTTGGTACCATTACGGCCATCTATTTTGTCACCCGCCAGACCGGCCTGCATATGACCAGCTGGGTCTTGCAACAGCTGGGCACCGTCATCATCGTAGTGATCGTCGTCATTTTCCAGAACGAAATCCGCCAGACCCTCTACCGCTTCAGCAAGCTCAGGGAACTGGTGGGAGCTGACAGCAAACAGCACTGCTCCGGCCCCAACACCATTGCAGATTCAGCCTTTGCCCTGGCAAAGGCCCGCTGCGGTGCCATTATTGTCTTCCAGCGCGCCGACCAACTAGATGATCACCTGAGCAACGGCACTCAACTGGAGGCCCTGGTCTCTGCCCCACTCTTAAGCAGCATATTTCAGGACGGCACCCCGCTGCACGACGGGGCGGTTCTGATCCGCGATGAACGGATCGTACAGGCCGCCTGCCTACTACCGCTGTCCGATGCACAGCATCTTCCCCAACAGTATGGCACCCGCCACCGGGCAGCCCTGGGCCTGACAGAACGAACCGATGCCATAGTGCTGGTCGTATCAGAAGAACGGGGAGAGGTGTCACTGGCAGAAAGAGGAGAATTGACGGTCTTCCAAACTGCCGAACATCTCAAACGCAAGCTGGAAGCACTGTTCACCCCCGAGGACCAGCAGCAGAAACGTACCTTAGCAAGGCGTATCTTTAGCGATCTGCTGCCAAAATCAGCAATACTGTTGGGCGTTACCGTTATCTGGTTACTGCTTTCAGCCAGACAGGGAGAAGTGGCCATTGTACCGGTACCGCTTACCTTTCATGGCCTGCCCGAAGGAATGACCCTGACCCGGGTTTCCCCTGAAGAGGTAACGGTGCGTCTTCGCTCAAATTCCGGCCTCACCCCCTCTCCCCGCCTGCTCGACCTGACTGCCGACCTTGATCTTGGCTCTGTCCAGGAAGGACACAACACCCTGCGGGTTTCACTCTCCCACGTCCGCGTTCCGTCCGGCATGACAGTGGTAGGAATTGAGCCGACCTCCGTAAAAATCGTTGTGAAGGCGCCGCAAAAACCAAAATAGTGGCACGCTTGCTGCATATAGACGACAGACGCCAAAACTTGACAAAAAAGAATATTTGTTATATTAGCTATAAACCTGTTTCAAAAAAATCTTCAGGAAGGAGGACACATGACGCACCGCTTACGCCTGATACCAGCCATCTGCCTGCTACTGCTTGCCCTTCCCCTGTCGGCCATCGCCTCCAAGACCCACCAGGTCCGCACAAAAGAGACACTTCCCAGCATCGCCCGTAAATACCGTGTCTCGGTTGAAGAGCTGAAGGCCGCCAACAACCTGAGTAGCACCCGTATCGCCAAAGGGGCTACCCTGATCATCCCTTCCAGGGCAGCAGCACAACCACTCATCGAAAACTGCAGCACCTATACCGTTGCAAAAGGGGATACCCTTCCCAAAATTGCCAAAAAAACCGGCAAGAAAATGTCAGAACTGCGCCGGATCAACAAGCTTAAGGCAAACAAGGTAAAGCCGGGACAGATCTTAGCCCTGGCTGATACTGCGGCCACCTGTGATCTTACCGCTGCCCGGCAGACACGTGGTAAACGTCTTGAGCTGGTAAACAGTGACCTGCTGAACGAGCAGGAAATGAGCAGCACCTTGGCTGAGCTGTCTGACATTGATGCAGACACCCCGGTTGACCTTGCCAAAAACCTTGAAGAACGCTCCACCGGCTTTTCCACCCTGCAAAAATCAGCCTATGGATTTTTAGGAGCTCGCTACCGCTTTGGCGGTAACAGTCGCTATGCCCTGGACTGTTCAAGCTTCACCCAGCAGGTTTTCCGAGAACAAAAAGTCAGTCTGCCCCGTACTGCCCGTGAGCAGTTCAGGATCGGCAATGAAGTTCCCCGTGGCGACCTGCGTCGCGGCGATCTGGTCTTTTTCCGTACCTATGCACCCTTTGCGTCACATGTCGGCATCTACCTTGGCAACCGCAAGATGATCCATGCCTCATCAGCAGAACACCGGGTGGTTATCTCCTCCATGGATACCCCCTACTATCTGTCACGCTACCTGGGAGCCCGCCGGATAAATAAGGTTAGCTCCGACTCTATCGACATTAGTGAGTTGATGTACGGTATTGAAGAAGAGAAGGAAGCTGATGTGCTTGCCAATGACCATCTTGGCCTGAACCTGCCGGAGCCACTTACTAAATAATTACCACGGACCAACAACACTTTACGGGCTCAGACACTGAGCCCGTTTTTTTTGCCTTAACTGGTTGTTGAAAAACGTTATGAGGAAGCACGGCTACAAGGCGTAGGTCGCACAGCGACTGAGGCATAACAACTAGTTAGACGAAAAAGCGAGCACCGCGCAACGCCGTAGACGGGCTCCGCAGTAGTTTTTCAACAGCCTGTTAAACAGAACAGACCCTATTTTTTATGCATACACTGCTCGCCTACACAACCAGATCTGCACACAAGAGCAGGCCAGATGAGTTCGAAAGCCTTCTGCCGATCGGCCTCTGTTCGCTCCATGCCCTGTTACGCTCACAGCAAATTCCGGTAACGTTAGCAAACTTAAGCAACATGACCAATCGCCAGATCATTGATCTGCTGGTACAGACACAGCCAACCGTTGCAGGTCTTTCCCAATGGACGCACAATCGTCATGCCACCCTGGAGCTTGCACGACTGATCAAGCAAACCTTGCCAGACTGCAGTATCCTGCTGGGGGGAGGACACGCAACCCATCAGGCAGAACTGATTCTGGAACAGCATCCCGAGGTAGACCTGATAGCCGTTGGCGAGGCCGAGCAGACACTGCTGGATCTGCTGGATGCCTTGCAAACCGACAAGCCACTGGCAGAGATCCCTGGGCTGGTTATCCGCACCACTGATGGCATTCTGCGCACAGCACAGCGGCAGCCCTGGCCCGATCTTGATTTTTTACCCTTCCCCACCACTTGGCTTCATGAAGCGATTAACGTTACCACAACCTTACAGGCCGAGTTCATCAGCAGCTCCCGTGGCTGCCCGGCCGCCTGCAACTTCTGCGCGTCCCCTGCCTTTTGGGGCCGCAAGATACGCTATCGATCAGCAGAGTCGGTAGCTGAAGAGATGTTGTCTATCCGTGAACAGTATGGTCTGATCTACCTGTCATTACGTGACGACACCTTTACTTCAGACCGACGTAGAACCGTTGCCCTCTGCCAGGAGCTGATTGAAAAGCGGGTCAACATCTTCTGGAACTGCCAGTCCAGGGTTGAAGCGATTGATCAGGAAACGCTTGAATGGATGCGCCGGGCAGGCTGTGAGTGCGTACAGCTTGGGGTTGAGTCCGGCTCACCGGACATTTTAAAACTGCTGGGCAAGCGGATCCTGCCTGATCAGATCCGTACCGCCGCCAACCTGATCAGGCAGGCCGGTATGCAACTTTCTGTCTACCTGATCACCGGTATCCCGGAGGAACGTGACAGTGACCGGCAACAGACCATCAATCTGATCAAACAGATTCAGCCTGACGATCTGCAGGTGGCGCCTCTGGCCTACTATCCAGGCACCGCCTTGTTTGAAACAGCAGTCAACACAGGAAGACTTCAGCAGAATCTGTTTGAAACCAGCCAGGAAGAGGCGGTACTGGCAGAGCAGGATGGCCAACGTAAAGTCACACAGCTACTCTCCCGCACTGCCCGCTACCGCCAGAACGCCAGCATCAAACAGCTGCTCACTATTCAGGAAAAATCCGGCTACAGCGCCGTTACCGCCATGCAGGCAGGTGATGCCTATGCCGCTGAAGGAGAACTGCAGCGGGCAGAAGAACAGTACCAACTGATTACACAAAAAGAACCGGATCACCCCTGGGGCTGGTTCTTGTTGGGAGAGCTGTACGAACAGACAGATACGCACCGCAAAGCGGAAGCATGCTACCAAAAGATACTGCAACTGGTCCCTCGAAACGGGCCAGCTGCAGAGGCACTGCAGCGTCTAAGACAATAAAAAAGGGCGCCTGAACCTACGTTCAGACGCCCCTTCTGCTTCTTAAATACCAGTTAGACTTACTTCACAACCTCTACCGCCTGGGTCAGCACCAGCTGATCAAAGGTACGATTGAGAGCCTTGCTGGGGAAGTTCGGCAGGGCCGGTGCATCTGCGTACTTAACCTTGTCACCCTTGGCAACCTTCATCGGCAGGGCTGCAACCCAGATCTTCTTGCCATCATCATGCTGCACCTGCAGATAGATGTACTGGCCACCATCAAGAACTTCCAGCACCTTACCGGTCTTGGAAGGAACCCCTTGCGGTACTGACATCGGCTTCAGGCCTGCGTGGGGATCAGCCTGGGCACCAGCGTGGGCGGCATCTTTCGGCATACCGGGCTTGCCTTCAGCGGCTGGCGGCATACCACCCACCGGCGGATGGCCGGCTGGCAGCGCTGCTGCTGTCTGCTGATTGGTGGGGGCTTCGGTCTTTGGTTTGTCCTGACAACCTGCCAGGGCAAGTGCAGCGATCATCAGTGTTACGATAGTTGCTTTCACTGTCTCCTCCTGTGTAGTGGTGCGAATTATTGTTGGATAGTACCATACCAAACCGATGGAGAACAAAGAAAAAAGCGTCCTTGCTTGCCCTTGACCGATTGTGTGGTATACAGCCAACAGCTCCTAAGGAGGTGCCACCATGTTTGAATCCGCAGAGCTTGGCCATAAAATCAGTAAAGAGGTCTACAAAAAGGAATTGCCGATCCTGCGGGAGGCACTGCTGGATGCCCAGTTGGACCTGCTGCAATCGGCAAAGTTTCCGGTGATTATCCTGCTGGCCGGTGTGGACTGTGCCGGCAAGGGCGAAACCATGAACCTGCTGCACGAGTGGATGGACCCCCGCCATATAGAATCCCACGCCCAGCGTGAGCTTACTGACGAAGAGCGTGAGCGCCCCCCCATGTGGCGTTACTGGCGTGATCTGCCCCCCAAGGGAAAGATCGGCATCTTCATCGGTTCCTGGTACTCGGCCCCGCTGGTGGATAACGTCTATGGACGGACCAAAAATGCCGAGCTTGATCAGCAACTGGACCGGATTATCCGTTTTGAAACCATGCTCTGCAATGAAGGCGCCCTGATCCTCAAATTCTGGCTACATCTGTCAGAAGTCCAGCAGAAGAAGAGACTAAAAAAGCTGGAAAAAGACCCAAAAACCAGTTGGCGGGTCAATGACAGTGACTGGAAGAACTACAAACAGTATGATCGCTTCAGGCTTGTGTCGGAACGGATGCTACGCAGCACCAGCACCCCCGAGGCCCCCTGGACTATTGTGGAAGGGGCTGATGACCGCTACCGTTCACTCTCAATCGGCAAAGCGATCAATGACGCCCTGCGTCGTCGCCTTGACGCCCCGGAAACACCACAGGCCAGTGAGCCACTGCCACCACTTTTCAGTTCCATTGATGGTCTGCAGATTCTACAAACCCTGGACATGACCAAAAAAATCATCAAGAAAAAATATGATGATGAACTTGAAACCCTGCAAGGCCGCCTGAACCTGCTTACCCGCCACAAGGATTTTGACAAGATTTCAGTGGTTGTCCTGTTTGAAGGCAATGATGCCGCTGGCAAAGGGGGCAGTATCCGGCGCATAACCCAGGCACTTGATGCACGGGCCTACCGGATCATACCGATTGCCGCCCCCAGTGAAGAAGAACGTGCCCAGCCCTATCTGTGGCGTTTCTGGCGGCACCTTCCCCGCCGGGGACGTTTCGCCATCTTTGACCGTTCCTGGTATGGCCGGGTACTGGTTGAGCGGGTAGAAGGATTCTGCAGTCAGGCAGACTGGATGCGTGCCTATAGCGAGATCAACGATTATGAAGAACAGATGGTTCGTAACCACACCGTCGTGGCTAAATTCTGGCTGGCCATCACCCAGGATGAACAGCTGAAGCGCTTTAAGGAGCGGGAAAAGATCGGCTTTAAACGGTTCAAGATAACTGAAGAAGACTGGCGTAACAGAGAGAAATGGCCACAGTATGAGCATGCGGTCTGCGATATGATTGATCGTACCAGCACCGAGATCGCCCCCTGGACACTGGTGGAGGCAAATGACAAGAATCATGCTCGCATAAAAGTTTTAAAGACGCTTTGCACCCAGATCGAACAGGCACTTGCAAAACTGTAGACATCGCTGTATACACTGAACGTAACTCTTTCCAACAGACCGCTGTTAAAAAAGGATTGTCCTATGCCAATTCCAGTCGAGGTGCTGACCGCCCTCAACACTACCCCTGATCTGTTTGCAAAAAATCTGATTGACGATACCCGCAGCGTCTACTCAACCATGCTGGGTCTTGATCTGATGCACCTGCCGTTGGAAGTTGATCCGATGGAGCACTTCAAGGACTGTGTTTCTGCCATGGTTGGCCTGGCCGGTACCTATAACGGACTGATTTCAATCCATCAGCCCTGTTCACTGGCCATGAAGCTTACTGAAGCGATGCTGGACATGGAGGTTACTGAGGTGGATCAGGATGTCTTTGACGCCCTGGGAGAGATCGCCAACATGGTGGCAGGTAACGTCAAACAGCACCTTTCAAAGGGTGGTCTGGATGTCCGGCTCTCAACACCGTCAGTGGCAACCGGAAGTGACTACATCATTTGCACCAAACAGGCCAATTCAATGAACCTGCTGTTTGATCTGGATGAAGAGTGGTTGTTGGTAAGTATTGTACTTGAGATGGACTAGGGAAGCGCAACAAAGCAACGCTCTGCCCGGCGCAACAGCATAAAGAAAAACTCTTTTACCGGATGGAGTTGATACGATCTGAAGGGGTTACGGATATAACAGGGACGTGAACCGGCCAACAGCGCAGACAGGCAGCCGGTCAGCAAACGATCATCAACCATAAGAATCGATGACAGGGGAACTGAAGCCAGTTCCCCTGTTTTTATAAGACCATTAGGATATGGTTTTTTACGCACACCAGACACAAAACCTATGCCAGGGAAATGGGTAGCAAACCAATCCACCCTGGGACCAAAGGGACGGTTTGAGAGGATACAGACCCGTTCTGCACCAAACACCGCCACGGCACGCCGCAGCCAATCCGTCACGTCAGGTAACGGCTGATCAGCCCCATGGTGAGCCAGCACCCCGTCAAAATCAAGGGCAAGAGCCTGCACGCCACACGCTGCCAACGCCGCCGGGTCCTGATCCAGCAGCGTACTGGTGACTGGCGTTTCCACAACCAGCTGCCTTAGCTGTTGCCGATACCGCCAGCCCACCGTTATCCCCTTCAGAATATGACCGATGACACTACTCCTTAAAGGGGCACTTCTGGGCCTTACTGACCAGGTAGTAGACAATCCCCAGCACCAGCAGCGTAACCGTCAGGAAGGCCTGGGTCTTCAGATCATCATGGCGCAGGGTAGAGATCAGAATCTCCCGCACCATCGCCACAATGATCACCCCCACAAAGACCAGAATATTGAAACTGCCCCCCTTCAGGTTCTTGATCTCATTATCAAGCAGCTCGATCATCATCCAGAGGATCAACATGGCACCCAGGGCTGACAGGATTCCCTTTTCAACATCACCATGAAATATATTCATGATATCGCTGACAAACAGCCCTACCACACCGATTGAAACCCCGGCCAGAGCCAGCACAAGCACCAGATTCAGGCCATAGGTAAACCGTTCAGAAAGATGAATCAGGCCTGATTCCAGTGAGCGGGACACAAACACCTTGCGCATCTCTGCATCACGGTAAGAAGAGGTCATCACCGCCAGGTTCATATCCAGGATCTTGTCCACAGATTCACGGAACATGCGGCGCTGATCACGATCTTCAAAAGTATCATGAATCATATGCTGGATGGCGTGACGCACATGACTCATGGAGGCGTTCACATAATGCACCGGCAGACCGACCCGCACATGGGCCTGACCGATCCGTTTCAGAGAACGAAAATACTCCTCATCATACTCGCCTGAAAACAGGGTGCGAAACCAATGGCGGTGAAAGGCCTCAAGCCGGTCTTTGTCTGAGCTTTTCAGAATAATCCGTTCTGTTTCAGGATTTTCATACAGATAATTCATGAAATGCCCGGCCAGATTATTCAGATACTCCTCTGCAACCGGCAGCAGATCATGCAGGTTTGCTGCATCATCATCGGTAAAGTGGTATTGATCCCTCAGTTTTGCCATACTTTCCATCAGTGTTCTCCTCTATATAACAAATCTTATTACTGGCCATAGCGCCAGGCAGCAGAGCAACTTCCTTCACTGGAAACCATGCAGGCCCCCACCGGTGTCTCCGGGCTGCAGACCGTACCAAACAGCGGGCAGTCCGCCGGTGCAATCCGGCCGGTCAGCACCTCGCCGCAGCGGCAGCCAGCCGGTTCACTGGCATCCGGCAGCTCAATCTGAAATTTTCGGGCAGCATCAAAGGCAGCATACGCCTCACTCAGCACCAGACCACTGTCAGGCAGAACACCCAGCCCCCGCCAAACAGCATCAGCCGGTTCAAAGAGATGCCTGATCAACTCCTGAGCCTTGGTATTACCTTGTCGCGTGACTGCCCGGCTGTACTGGTTTTCAACCCGGGCCTGGCCAGCGCGGCATTGTCGCACCAACATCAGCACCCCCTGCAGCAGGTCCGCCGGTTCAAAACCGGTCACGACGCAGGGGATGCCGAATTTTTCAGCCAGGGGCAGATAGGCATCAGAGCCGATCACCGTACTGACATGGGCCGGACAGAGGTAGCCCCTGATCTTCAGCTCCGGGTCTGCAGACAAGGCCTGCATCGGGCCGGGCATGGTCTTGTGGCTGGTCAGCACAGAAAAATTACCAAGCCGCTGCTGTTGTGCCGCTAGAATCGCTGCTGCCACTGTGGGGGTGGTGGTCTCAAAACCGACCCCCAGAAATATCACCTGCTTCTCAGGCAGTTCGGTAGCCAGCTTGACCGCATCAAGTGCAGAATAGACGATCCTGACATCAGCCCCTTTAGCCCGCTCTGCCATCAGGGATGAGCATGAACCAGGCACCCGCAGCAGATCGCCAAAGGTGGTGATGACCGTATCCGGCAGGCCTGAAAGGGCAATGGCATGGTCAATATAGCTGACCGGTGTTACGCAGACCGGACAGCCGGGACCAGATACCAGCTTGACCTGCTCCGGCAGCAATGATTTCAGGCCGAACTGGGCAATCGCCATGGTATGGGTGCCGCAGACCTCCATCAGACGCACCGGCTCCGGCAACTGCCGGGCCTCGTCTGCTATGGCGGCAGCCAGCCCCTGCACCAGCCCGCGATCACGGTATTCATCCTGAAACTTCACGCCATATCCTCAGGGGTAAAGATCTCCCGCATTATCCGCAGGGTTTCTTCCGCCTCAGCCGGGTCGATCCGCGAGATGGCGAATCCGGCATGCACGATCACATAATCCCCCACCGCCACCGGATCACCCAACATCATCAGACTGGCCTCACGCTGCACGCCATCAATCTCGGCCACAACCATATCATCACGTATTTCAAGTACCTGCATTGGCACACCAAGACACATTGTTATCCCCTCCTTAACAGGGCTTTAAAAACGTCATGAGGAAGGCCGGATACCAGGCGCGCGGAGCGCAACGACTGAGGCATAACGGACCGGTTAGACGAAGAAGTGAGCACCGCGCAACGCCGTAGACGGCCTCCGCAATAGTTTTTAAGGCCCTGTTTGTGCAGCTATTGCTGCCTGCCCCAGGGCAATACCACCATCATTAGGCGGCACCAATCTATGTATAAAGACTGAAAAATGAGATTTTGCCAAGAAAGTATACACCAACTCGGTTAAAAGACGATTCTGAAACACACCACCGGACAGCACCACACGATCTAAACCGGTTTCCTTACGGATCAGCGCACAGCCATCCACCACTGCCATAGCCAGACTGGCGTGGAAGGCCCAGGCCAATGATGCCACAGGCTCGCCTGTTTGCAGCCGCTGCAGCAGTCCCAGCAGCATCGGCAGCGGATCAAGCTGAAACGGCCTGCCCGGTTGCAGCTGATACGGCAGCAGATCTGTTGTTGCTGCCGTCTCTGCCAACGCCTCCAGCGCCATACCAGCCTGGCCGTCAAAGCTGTTACGGGTAGCCGCCCCGGTCAAAAAGGCAACCGCATCAAACAACCGACCGGCACTGGAGGTAAACGGCGCATGAATCCCCCGCTCCAGCATGGCCTCCAACAGTTGACGCTCTGTAGCGGAAAGTATCGGCATGCCTGGCAGTTGCCAGACAGCATCACCAAGCGATTCCCAAAGCCAGGCAGCAGCCATCCGCCATGGTTCACGGGCCGCAACATCGCCGCCGGGCAGGCGCACCTGTTTCAGATGGCCGGCCCGCTGCACAGCTGAATAGCCCCCCACCAGAAACTCGCCCCCCCAGACCGTGCCATCATCCCCCAGACCGGTGCCGTCAAAGATCACGCCGATCAGGTCGCCATCCAGACCGTTTTCAGCCATGCAGGAGGCCAGATGGGCGTGGTGGTGCTGGACTCGTACCAGCGGCAGCCCCAGTTCTTCGGCATAACGGGTGGAGAGGTAGTCCGGATGCTGATCGCAGACCACCCACTCCGGCCTGATCTCCATAATTGTGCTGAGATGACCAATCGTCTGGCGAAAGGTATCCAGAGTGGCCTCATTTTTCAGATCACCGATATGCTGGCTGAGAAAAGCCTGCCTGCTGCGGGTCAGGCAGACCGTATTTTTCAGTTCTGCCCCCACTGCCAGAATAGTTCCAGACTCAAACGGCAGCAGCACCGGTCGCGGTACATAGCCCCGTGAACGACGGTAAAAGAGCGGCCTGCCCTGAAAGACCCGCAGCACCGAATCATCGGTTCGCACCTGTATTGGCCGGTTGTGAGTCAGGATGGCATCGGCAATGCCGGACAGTTTTTTCTGCGCTTCCTGATCATCCGCAATCATCGGCTCATCAGAGGCATTGGCGCTGGTCATCACCAACGCCTTCAACGTGGTATCGGCAAATAGCAACTGGTGCAGCGGCGTATAGGCCAGCATCAGACCGATCCAGCGGCTGCCTGGGGCAACCAGCCCGGAGACCGGCGAATCAGCCCTGCTGCGCACAATCACCACCGGCGCCTCGGCTCCGGCCAGCAGCCGTTCTTCCATCTCTGAGAGATCTGCCAACTGCCTCGCCGTTGCCAGATCAGGCACCATCACCGCAAACGGCTTTTCATCCCGCTTTTTGCGCTGCCGCAACCGGGCCACCGCCTGATCATTGCAGGCATCCACTGCCAGATGATAGCCGCCCAACCCTTTCACCGCCACAATCTTGCCCTGTTGCAGCAGGACAATCGCCTGCCCCAGCGGATCAGCATGTGGGGGAATCAAGGACAGCTGAGGACCACAGGCCGGACAGGCGATCGGTTGGGCATGGAAACGGCGGTCAAGGGGATTACTATATTCTTCTTCACATTCAGGACAGAGAGGAAAGCCAGCCATGGTGGTCAGGGGACGATCATAGGGGATGCCGGTCACAATGGTCCAGCGGGGACCGCAGTTGGTGCAGGTGATAAAGGGATGCTGGAAACGACGGTCAGCAGGATCACACAGTTCTCTCAGGCAGTCAGCACACAAGGCGCTATCCGGGGCAATCTGGGGTTCACGCCTGCCATCGCTGCTGGCAAGGATCACAAAGCCGGTTTCTTCGTCAATAATCGGGATATCGCTTGAATCAAGCGAACTGATGACTGCCAGCGGCGGCAGCTCTGACTGCAGGCGGCAGCTAAACGCGGCAAGCTGTTCCTCCCCACCCTGCAGCTCAAGCTCCACCCCGGCCGGCGTATTGCGCACCCAGCCAGTCAGGCTCAGCTCAGTTGCCAGGCGAAAGACAAAAGGGCGGAACCCCACCCCTTGGACAATGCCGGTAATGATGGACTGCTGGCGGATCATATCCACGATTGTGCAACAAGCTGTTGCACAAATTGTTCATCCGGCCAAGCTTCTGCAACCTTCCGCATATACGTTAGGTTTCTTGGAGAAAAACCCTTCATATCAGTAAACTCAGCACGCAGATCCTTTGCCAGTCGCTCAACGATCTTGGCCCCCCATCCTTCCCGTTCCTGCCGCTCCAAAATATCACGGCCAATCTGCCAGTAGAGCAGTACCAGCTCGCGGTTGGCTGCCAGAGCTGCCCGTATTCTGGCAGAGCGAATGCGATGCTTCAGGTCTTGCAAAAACTTCCTGTAGCTTGTGGTGATCTCATTGGTGGTCATGGTTTGACCCAAAACAGTTCGATTGCCAGCATAGCAATTCCTCCTTTTCAGATTTCTCTTATGACCATTTCGGTGGCGTAGGGAGCAGTACTTTTTTCAGTCACTTTCAAACTGATGGCAGCTTCAAGTGCCTGTATTGGGGTTGCGTTGAATTGAGTGAGCTTGTAGGCGCTATCTTTGAGGAGTTCTGCAAGTGAGAAGGTCATGAATGTTCCCTGTAGGTATTTTGGAGAATCAAGTCAGCGGAAGCGTGTAAAGCTTAAGCGCTGACACCGACATAATCGCTAAAAACATGGGGATTATGGAGTAGGATGGCATTACGTTCTATCACGGTTAATATTTAAATCATCAATCCCAAGCAATTCCCGCTCACGATCCAACTCAGCCCTCAGTTCATCTTCAGTTGGCAGTACCAGCCGGTATTTACTTGCAAAAAGCTGTTCATTCTCCGCCAGCACCGAATAACGCACCACTGAGGCATCTTTCTGGGCACAAAGGATAATGCCCACCGTCGGGTTGTCATCCTCCCCGCGCTTCAGGTCATCATACATCCGTACATACATGTCCATCTGGCCGATATCCTGATGGGCCAACTCATCTGTTTTCAGATCAAATAGCACAAAACACTTGAGCAGATAGTTGTAGAAGACAAGGTCAATATAAAAGTCCTTACTCTCGGTACTTATCCGCTGTTGCCTGGCAACAAAAGCAAATCCCTTGCCCAGCTCCATCAAAAACGACTGCAGATTGTCTATCAAAGCCTGCTCCAGCTTGACCTCTAAAAGCTTGCCGGGACTTGGCAGCCCCAGAAACTCAAGCAGTACCGGATCACGTACAAACTCCCGAGGCGAAGGAGGCAGAGCGGCAATATTCGTATCAGCTTCATCAATAACCGCCTTGCGGTCCTGGCTGGCCAGCAAACGCTCGTAATAAAGCGTGCCGATCTGCCGATCAAGGGCACGGGTAGACCAGTTTTGAGTGGCAGCTTCCAGCATATACCACTCACGGGCTTTCTCATTTTCAACCCGTAAAAGCAGCCGGTAGTGAGTCCAGCTTAATTCGAGACGCAGTGCGTCTCGAATTGGAAACAGTTGATAGAACTGCCTCATTTTACGGAGGTTGGTCGTGTCAAAACCTGTTCCAAACTCAATTGTCAAGGCATCTGCCAAACGTGGAAGCAGGCGGGCTCCATATTCGGCACGACCAGCACCCCTCTGTTCAAATTCAACGATATGCCGCCCCATCTCCCAGCAGGTCTGCACCTGCACAACATCAACGGCACGCAGTACCTGCTGCCTGGCGGCAACAATCAGCTGCCGCAGGTTATCCAGCAGGCTTGTGACTGGCGCATCGTCCTTATTGTTCTGTACAACGTTAGTGCCCATAGCATCTGCTCCGGCTGTTAATAGCTGCGGCTATTTAACTTCTAACTATCTCCCCAGCTCCCGTTCCAGCCAGCCATACCACCCATCCAGCCCCTGCCCGCTGGTGGCTGACACCTCAAGGATAGCCAGATCATGGCTGACCCGACCCGCATATTCCTTGCACTGGGGCACGTCAAAGGTCAGGTGCGGTAGCAGGTCCACCTTGTTCAACAGCATCAGGCCGGAGTTATGGAACATCTGGGGATATTTCAGCGGTTTATCTTCACCTTCGGTCACCGACAGCACCACCACCTTGTGGGCCTCCCCCAGATCAAAGGCAGCCGGACAGACCAGGTTGCCGACGTTCTCGATAAACAGGATGTCCAACTGGTCCAGATCAAAGGCCTCGGTGGCATGCATCACCATGTGGGCATCCAGGTGACAGCCGGCCCCGGTATTGATCTGCTTGACCGGCACACCGGTGGCGGCGATCCGGCGGGCATCGTTATCGGTCTGCTGATCCCCTTCTATCACCGCACAACGGTACTTCCCAGACAGATCCCGCAGGGTGCGCTCCAGCAAGGTGGTCTTGCCGGAACCGGGGGAAGAGACCAGGTTCAGCACCAGGATTCCCTTTTCCTTGAACAGGGCACGGTTAAAGGAGGCCAGCCGGTTGTTCTTGGCCAGGATATCCTCTTCAATGGTGATTTTTTTGCTGCGATGGGCCTCGTCATGGCTGTGCTGGTGTGGCTGAGCATCGTCATGCAGGTGATCATGGTGGTGATGCTGATCACCGTGGTCGTGATCATGGCTATGGGGATGAGGGTGACTATGGCTTTGATCGCCATGGGTATGTTCATGCTCATGGATATGTTCATGGTCATGGATATGTTCATGGTCGTGATGATGATCAGAATGAGGGCCGCAGCCGCAGGTTGTACACATGAGAAGCCTCCTGAAACAGAGTTGATTGCGACAGTCTTACCGAGGCAAATAACGTTGGTCAAGCGCTAAAAGGCTGCACCCTGTATACCTAATCTGCCCTACAATCAAACTGCAGGCAGTACAGGCGGGCATACTCGCCGTTCAGTGTCAGCAGCTGGTCATGTCGCCCCTCTTCAACCACCCGCCCTTTGTTGATCACCACAATCCGGTCGGCATCCCGCACCGTGGAAAGCCGGTGGGCAATCACCAGGGCAGTGCGTCCAGCCAATAGCCGCTCTACCCCTTCCTGAATCAGGCGTTCGCTCTCACTATCCACGCTGGCGGTGGCTTCATCCAGGATCAGCAGTTCAGGATCAAAGGCCACAGCCCGTGCAAAACAGAGCAGTTGCCGTTCACCTAGAGACAAGTCCCCGCCCCGCTCAGCCAACTGGGTGTCGTACCCCTGCGGCAGCTGTTCGATAAAGCGATCCGCACCCACCGTAACCGCTGCCTGACGCATCCGCTGTGCAGCCTGTTGATCCCCCAGGCAGATGTTAAAACCAACTGTGCCTGCAAAGACAAACGGTTCCTGCGAAACCAGTGCCATACGTCGGCGCAGCTGATCCCGTTGCAACTGACGGATATCAACCCCATCAACCAGAATCTGCCCGCTATCCAGTTCATACATCCGGGACAACAGCCTGATCACGGTAGTCTTGCCGCCGCCGCTCTCCCCCACCAGCGCCACCCGCTCCCCCCTCTGCAGGGTCAGGCTGAAATCAGTCAGCGTCGGTTCATCAGGACGGTAGGAGAAGCTGACATTGCGAAAGGCAACAAAGGGGAAAGAAATCCCCCCTTCCCCGCTTTGGCAAAGGGGGGTGCCCACTTGAACGGGGAGATTTGCGTCTTCTTCCTTTTCATCCAACAAAGCAAAGATCCGCTCCAGCGCAGCCATAGCCCCCTGCATGATACCGTACTTGGCCGAGAGATCCCGGATCGGGCCAAAGAACTTTTCAATGTACTGGATAAAGGCCACCAGGGTACCGAAGGTCAGGATACCGTGCAGCATCTGACCGCTGCCGTACCAGATGATCAGGGCGATGGCCAGGGAGGAGAACATCTCCACAATGGCGTAGAGCGAGGCGTCCCAGGTGATGACCGGCCTGTTGGCCTCACGGTGGGCGTAATTTAATTCTGTAAAGCGGGCCTGCTCCTCACGCTCTTTGCTAAAGGCCTGTACGACGGAGACCGCGCCAAGCACCTCGGACAGGTGACCATTCATCTTGCCCAGCCGGGAGCGGACCTCACGAAAGGCCTGTCGCATATTGCGCCGGAACAGCCAGGCCACAAAGATCAGCGGTGGCAAGACCGTAAAGGTCACCAGCGACAGCTTGATATCCATCCAGAGCATGGCGGCCACGATCCCGGCCAGCAGTAGAAAATCACCGATTACCGACACGATCCCGGCGGCAAACATCTCCCCCAGCGCCTCAACATCACTGGTCAGGCGGGTAACCACCCCGCCGGTGGCAGACCGGTCAAACCAGGGCACCGGAAGCCGCAGCAGGTGTTGAAACAGGGTGGCCCGTAGATCCGCCATTACCCGCTGTCCAACCATCTGCAGTCCATAGACCTCGCCCCAGGTCAGCAATGCCTCAAGTAACAACAGCAGCAGAAACAGGGCAGCCGGACCGGCCAGCTGATCCAGACGGCCGGGGGTGATGGCATGGTCAATGGCGTATTTAAGTAGTAGCGGCTGTGCCAAACGACAGAGGGTGGTAAGGGGAAGCAGCAGCAGAATCCAGCCCACGGTCAGGCGATACGGCACCAGATAGCCCAGAAACCGGCGCAGTAATCGCCCGTCGTAGGCCTTGCCAGCTATGGCATCTTCATGCAGACCACCGTGGTGCATTGCTTACTCCTTCCAAGTCTGAAAAGCTTCGCAGAGCCCCCGATGATTGTCAACTCATTAGCAGGCGCACACCAGCGGTAGAACTCATTTACAACCAAAATTGTGTATTTTGGACAGATGAAGTTCTTTACTGTTTTATCTGTTTTTCAGATTGACGACTAAAACAGCAATAACGTAGGCTATGTGGTATCAGGTTAGGTTAAATGGCTTCGAAAGGATGAGAATCATGGCACCTATCTTTAGCGACAACTCACAATCAATCGGCAACACCCCTCTGGTGAGGCTGAACAAGGTAACCGACGGCGCAGCAGCAACGGTACTGGCAAAGATTGAAGGGCGTAATCCGGCCTATTCGGTCAAGTGCCGCGTTGGCGCCAATCTGATCTGGGATGCGGAGAAGCGGGGGATCCTGAAGCCGGGGGTGGAGATTATCGAACCAACCAGCGGCAACACCGGGATCGCCCTGGCCTATGTGGCAGCTGCACGGGGCTACAAACTGACCCTGACCATGCCGGAAACCATGAGCATTGAACGCCGTCGCGTACTGGCTGCCCTGGGGGCAAATCTGATCCTGACCCCCGGATCAGAAGGAATGAAGGGGGCCATCACACGGGCCGAAGCAATGGCTGTTGCTGAACCAGAGCGTTACTTTCTGCCACAACAATTTAAAAACCCGGCCAATCCACAAATTCATGAACTGACCACCGGCCCTGAAATCTGGAATGACACTGACGGCAGCATTGATCTGCTGGTCTCTGCAGTTGGTACCGGCGGCACCATCAGCGGTATCTCCCGCTATATCAAACAGCAAAAGGGTAAGCAGATTATCTCAGTGGCGGTGGAACCGGCAGAAAGTCCGGTTATCAGCCAGCAACTGGCAGGCAAACCGCTGCAGCCGGGCCCCCACAAGATCCAGGGGATCGGCGCCGGTTTCATACCAGAAACCCTGGACTTAAGCCTGATTGACCGGGTTGAACAGGTAACCGGTGATGAGGCGATCTCCTTTGCCAAACGGCTGGCCCGTGAAGAAGGGATGCTGGTTGGCATCTCCAGTGGTGCTGCGGCAGCAGCAGCGATACGACTGGCTCAACGAGCAGAGTTTAGTGGCAAGACCATTGTGGTTATACTGCCGGACGGGGCAGAGCGCTACCTCTCAACCCCGCTGTTTGAGGACTAGCGCCTCGGAACAGCTCCTGTTTTGCACCACCACACTGGCCTTCACAAGGAATACGCATGCGGCTTAAGGTAACCGTTCCGGTTGATCTCACAACATACCCGAAACTGACATTTAACGGGCTTTTCTATTTTATTGCAGATTCTCTACGGGTTGAGCAGGTTAGAACCACGGTCTACGACGAAAATCAGATCAATTTTTCAACCGGCCTTTTTCGCCTGTTGTGGGATTGGGCACCGCTCTCCACGATCTTTGGCGGAGAAATCCGTTTTCAAACAGATACTCAACGGATACTTATCATAAGCCGCCTGAGCTTTATTGATACCGCAGTTATAGCGTCTGTACTGGTAGGATTGATGGCCTACGTGAACTATCGCGTCTTTTTACTTGGTAAAGGCGATCAGATCTTTTACGTTGTCGCCTGGCTTGGGATTTTAGGCGGAAACATGCTTTTCTCAATCAGCAGGTGGCGACAGTTTATCCGGCAATGTGTCAAAGACGCGGCTGATCGGGTCTATCTGTCAAAAGAGGATATACTTGCCTCACCCGTTAATCGGAGGGATGAATGCCCAACAACACCCTGATCACCGGAGGCGCACGCAGCGGCAAGAGCCGTTTTGCCGAAGAGCTGACCCTCAGTTTAGGCCCGTCACTCTGCTATCTGGCCACGGCCCAGCCTCTGGACGGCGAGATGGATGACCGCATCCATCGCCACCGCCTGCGGCGCGGTACTGCCTGGGAGACCCTTGAAGAGCCGTTGATGATCCCCCAGACCCTGGCCCGGATTGATGGCATCTACAGCGCCATCTTACTGGATTGTGTCACTCTCTGGCTCTCAAACCTGCTGCTGTCCTGTGACGAAAACGATCCTGGCTGCGAAGAGCGGGTTTTAAGCCATGTCCACCGTCTGGCCACCACCCTGCGGGGGATGTCTACCCCGGTGATACTGGTGACCAACGAAGTCGGTCAGGGGATTGTGCCGGAAAATCGTCTTGCCCGGCTCTACCGTGATATTGCCGGACAGGCCAACCAGATACTGGCTGCCAGCTGTGACAGCGTCTATGTCGCCATCAGTGGCATTCCGCTAAAACTCAAATAACGTGAAGGACTGACCATGACCCTGCTTGAAACCACACTTGCCCGGATTGCCCCCCTTGACACCGATCTACTGCAACAGACCCAGGTCCGGCTGGATAATAAGACCAAACCACTGGGTTCACTGGGCCGTTTGGAAGAATTTGCCCGCAAGGTGGTTACCATCAGCGGCAACCCAACCCCTGATCTCTCAAAAAAGGTGATCTTCACCTTTGCCGGTGACCATGGCGTGGTGGAAGAAGGGGTCTCTGCCTTTCCCAAAGAGGTGACGCCCCAGATGGTTTTGAACATTCTGCGCGGCGGGGCCGGGGTAAATGTGCTAGCCCGCCATGCCGGGGCAGAGGTGCGGATTGTTGATGTGGGGGTTGATTTTGATTTTGAGGACTGCCCCGGCCTGATCCACAAAAAAGTGGCCCGTGGCACCCGCAACCTGGCCAAGGGACCGGCCATGACCCGTGATGAGGCCCTGGCAGCCCTGGCGGTCGGGATTGAACTGGCTGACCAGTGCAAACAGGATGGGATCGGACTGGTGGGGACCGGTGAGATGGGGATCGGCAACACCACCCCTTCATCAGCCATCATCGCCGCCATTGGCGGTTTCTCGCCGGAGCAGGTTACCCATCGCGGTACCGGTATCAATGACCAGACCCTGCAGATCAAGATTGCAGCTATCCGGAAAGGACTTGATCTCAACCGTCCCGATCCGGCTGATCCGCTGGATCTGCTGACCAAGGTAGGCGGGCTGGAGATCGCCGCCATTGCCGGGCTGGTGCTGGGCTGCGCTGCCAACCGGATTCCGGTGGTGGTGGATGGCTTCATCTCCACTGCCGGGGCGTTAATCGCCTCCGAGCTGCACCCCCAGGCACGTGACTACCTGTTTGCCGCCCACGAGTCGGTTGAAGTGGGGCACCGCTTCATGCTTGACCGGATCGGCTGCAGACCGATTCTTGATCTTGACCTGCGCCTTGGTGAAGGAACCGGTGGTGCCCTGGCCATGCACCTGATTGAGGCCGGGGTCAAGATCCTGCTGGAAATGGCCACCTTCGAGCAGGCCGGAGTCTCGGAAAAACAGGAGTAATCCCGGATAATGCAAACGGACCGAACCAGCCCTGCACCCCTGCTTCGTCACACTCGCACACATGGATTGCGGCGCTGGCTCCCCTGCCTGTCAGCCTTCAGTCATTACAAAGGCGCGACCTTCCTGCAGGATCTGGGGGCCGGGCTGGTGCTTGCCACCCTGCTGGCACCGGTTGGGATGGGCTACGCCGAGGCTTCGGGCCTGCTGCCGATTTACGGCCTGTACGCCACCATCATACCACTGATGGCCTACGCCATTTTTGGACCAAGCCGGATTCTGGTGTTGGGACCGGATTCTGCCCTGAGCGCGTTGATTGCGGCCACCGTCCTCCCCCTTGCCGCCGGTGATCCACACCGCGCCGCCGGTCTGGCCGGAATACTGGCGGTGATTACCGGCGTTATCGCCATTCTGGCAGGCCTGTTCAAATTTGGTTTTGTCACCGACCTGCTCTCCAAACCGATCCGCTACGGCTACATGAACGGCATTGCGCTCACGCTGCTGTTCAGCCAACTTCCCAAACTGCTTGGCTTCTCAGTGGACGGCAGCAGCCTCTTCAGTGCCGCCCAAGGCCTGTACCGCGGCCTTTCCGCAGGCAGGCTCAACAGTACCGCCTGTATCATCGGTGTTTGTTGTCTGATCATCATTCTGTCGGCAAAACGCTGGTTCCCGCGCCTTCCAGGGGTATTGATCGCCGTGGTGGGGGCAACCCTGGCAGTGCTGCTGCTTGATCTGGCAGCAACCGCACATATTGCGGTGGTGGGTGCATTGCCACAGGGCCTGCCAGGCTTCAGGGTTACTGCTCTCTCGCTGAATGAATTTCTGACCCTCTGCTCGGGAGCAACCGCCATCGCTCTGGTCTCCATTGCAGACATGAGCGTCCTCTCCCGGATCTATGCAACGCGGGGAAACTATTACGTTGACGCCAATCAGGAGCTGGTGGCCCTTGGTGTTGCCAATGTGACAACCGGATTTTTACAGGGCTTCCCGGTTAGTAGCAGCTCATCCCGCACCCCGGTGGCGGAATCTGCCGGTTCCAAAACACAGGTAACCGGGCTGGTGGGGGCCGCCTGCATCGTGCTGCTGCTGCTCTTTGCCCCTCGCCTGCTCTATTATCTGCCCATTGCGGCCTTGGGAGCCGTAGTCATATCGGTCTGCACCTCCATTATTGAGATAAAGGAAGTTCGCAGACTTTACCAACTAAGCCGCGCCGAGTTCGTACTCTCCATGGTCTGCTTTCTGGGGGTGGCGGTGCTGGGGGTGGTACAGGGGATCTTCATCTCGGTCGGGCTGGCACTGGCCGGATTTATCTGGCGGGCCTGGCGTCCCTACGCGGCTGTTCTGGGACGGGTTGACGGACTGAAAGGGTATCACGACATCAGCCGCCACCCCGAAGGAAGACGGATTCCGGGACTGGTACTGTTTCGCTGGGATGCCCCGCTCTTCTTTGCCAATGCCGAGATCTTCCGGGAACAGGTCCTGAAAGCGGCAACTGAGGCGCCTACCACCACCAGCTGGCTGGTGGTGGCCGCTGAACCGGTAACCGACATCGATATTACCGCCGCCGATATGCTGGCTGAACTGGACAACGAACTGCTGCAGGCCGGCATTACCCTCTGTTTTGCCCAGATGAAAGGGCCGGTCAAAGATCGCCTGAAATCCTATGATCTGTTCTGCAAGCTGGGTCAGGAGAACTTCTTTCCCACCATCGGCCAGGCGGTTGACCATTACCTGCAGCAACATCAAGTGGCGTGGATTGACTGGGATGAACGGGTGATTTCAGACGCCAGCCATGACGCACTTTGAACCTTAAAACGGCAGTTAGCCACAGAGCAACTGTGTTCTCTGTCAAGTAGTAACATTTAGTTAGCCATAGCTGGCTTCCACTTTTGACTGGTTTTAATCATGGCGTTTAAAATGGTCAGTAGCTTTCTCATGCATGCTACTATCGCTACTTTTGGCACTTTGCCAGCCTCTTTCAGTCGCTTATGGAATGCCTTGATAACCGGGTTGAAACGTGTTGCCGCAAGAGTGGCCATGTAAAGTACGCTTCGTATATCGGCTCTGCCACCACTGATACAGCGTTTGCCTCTGAAGTGTCCGCTATCTCGGTTATAGGGGCAGACACCGACAAGTGCGCTGATTTTTTTACGGTTCAGCG
>NZ_FUWR01000008.1:0-144872 GCF_900167465.1 Trichlorobacter thiogenes
TTTAAACGCCATGATTAAAACCAGTCAAAAGTGGAAGCCAGCTATGGCTAACTAAATGTTACTACTTGACAGAGAACACAGTTGCTCTGTGGCAACTGCTTTTTCCAGTTTTTTGTATCTGCTACTTCACCACCACCCCGTTCACCTTCAGGCTGCCGTTCTGAAGAAGCAGCTGTCCCCTTACCTCAAGAGTGTTGGCAGTTGAAGCGCCGCTGGTCACCGTCAAACCATTGTTCAGCGTAGTGGGCAGGTCACTCTTGGTCTGATAGGTGGCGCTCCAGCCACCGTTCAGGATGTAGCCTTTATTCAGAGAAACGGCACTATCATAGGACGTACCCAACAACAACAGTTCATCACCACTTACCGCTGATCTGGCCAGATCGGTCAGTGCATCGACAAGCGTCTGGTAGGCCTTGTTGTTGTAGGTTTTATTGATTGCAAGCGGGGCAAGGACAAAGGATGCGGTTACATTTTTCGCAGCATCCATGGTCACAACGCACGGGTCGCTGCTGCAGGCACCACTCCAGCCGCCAAAGGTGGAAATTGAGGAAGGATACTGGCTAAGGGTAACCACGGCTCCGCTGGCAAATGATGCCTGGCACATGGCTGGGCAACCGATTCCCGCGTGGTCCGCATCACTGGTAACCGTGCCGCTACCGCTGCCTGACACGCTGACGGTCAATGGCCAGGTTGGTGCCACCCCGGTACCGTTCAGGGTGATGTTCCGGGTTGCTGTTGTCGTTCCATTGGAAGCGATGTTCAAGGTTGCGTTTTTTGCTCCAAGAGTTGCAGGGGTGAATATAACCGAGACCGTACAGCTCGCCCCCGGAGCCAGGGTTATGGGTGCGGCTCCGCAGGTACCGCTACCGACAGAGAACCGGGAGCTATCGCTGCCGCCGGATGTAATGCTGCTGACCACCAGATTGCCGTATCCACCACTGTTACTGATGGTGATGTTCCGGCTGACGGGTGCATTAATTGGCTGGCTGCCGAAATCAATGGCTGCCGGTGAGGCGGTCAGGCCGGAATAGACGAACGTGCCGGTGCGTACCGGCCAGAGTAAATAGTTCTTGTCATAATCTACAATCGTCCCACCGCTGTACATATTGACAATATAGTAGAAACCTACGCTGCCGTTACCATAGTCAGTAGATGTCCAATACAGTGATCCCGAAACTCCACTAAAACCGGCTGAGTTAAGGGTAGCGTACCGGTAACTGTCCGGGGCGGCAACCAGAGATTCCAGCTCTGTCTTGGTCGGCGCGTGCCAATCACCTGCTACGGATCCATCGACCAGTTCGCATGCGCCTGAGGCCAGTGCCGCAGACTTGGTATTGCTTTCCGAAAAAGTTGCGCTCCCCAGACAATTGGCCTTTTTCAGCCAGCGCAGACTATTGGCTGTATCCAGCATGGTGCCATCAGCCAGATCAACAAAGCGCCTGATAGAAGTGGTGAAGGCCATGTCATTGCCATAGGTCGTTCCGGTTACTCCATTAACCGCTTTGATACGATAGTGATAGGTTTTATTAAACTCCAGGTTGCTTATGGCCGCGCTGACAGAAACATCGGTACCGCCGCTGACCGGACTCTGGCTGATAGTTGCCGTGTTGCCATACGCTGTTGTTGTGCCATATTCAAAGCTGACCGTATCACTGCTGTAGTTGGCATTAACCGTAGCATTCAGAGTTGCACTGGTCGTTGTAATGGCAGTTGCGGCTGTCGTGGTCAAGGTTGGAGCAATGGCAGCAAAAATGGTGAAGCTTTGGGTGGTCTGGGTCGCTTGATTGTAAATACCCAGGGCCGGTTGGTTGGCGGCGATGGTGCAGGTTCCCTGGCCGATACCGCTGACTACCGTGCTGTTGATGGTACAGATTGCCGGAGTGAGTGAACTGAGTGTTACCGGAAGACCGGAACTGGAAGTGACATTGACCATACCATTGCCACCAACAGCGATGGTTGGCGCTTCGCCAAAGGTGATAACCTGATTGATCCTGGCCGTACTAAAGCCGGCACTTCCAACGCTGTAGATACTTTGAATTTCCGTTACCGTCAAAGCGCGGTTAAAGATATGCAGCTCATCCAGCAGCCCGGCATAAAAACCATAGGAATTTCCGCCAAACTGGCTGGAGGGGTAGACCGTTCTGCCGCTGCTCAGGCCGGTCTGTTTTAGCACACCGTTGATATACAGCTTGGGGATCTGGTTTTCATAAACCACGGCAATATGCAGCCAGCCATTGGTGGGAATCTCTCCGTCAGCCAGAGGATACACCAACGGCGCCGGCAGATAATCACCGGCATGTTCAGTGACCATGATGCCGTTGGTGCCAACGGATACACCTGCACCAGCCTCTGTTGTACTATCCTGCATTTCCGGAAAGATGGCATAGCGTTGGCCTGATGTACCGGCATACCCACTGGTGGTCTGGGATGCGGCCAGATTGGTGATGGTTGCTGTTGGTTTGGCCCAGAACTCCATGGTAAAGGAACTGCTTGCGCTGCTGGAGGCGATCCCTTTGTGGGTTCTCCCCTGAGTAATGTTGTCGGTTGTACCATTAAAGCTGAAAGCCGAACCAACCTCGCCTGCGGCGTAGGTAACTCCGGTGGCGACACCATTGTTTTGCGAGACCAGATCCTGCACATCGTTTTCAGCCCGCCACCAGCTGACAAGCCCGGAGGGAACAATCATGGCGGCAGTCCACTTCGCGTAAAGATTTACGCTTGAGGTGATGGTAAATGCACTGCCGACATTATAATTGGTACCGCTGCCATCTGTGTTGCTGTTCCAGCCGTTAAAATTGTAACCGGTTTTTCCAAGGGCTCCGCTATTGCCCAAAACCGTAACCGTTGCGCCGGAGGCGTAATTGGTACTGTCATGTGGCGCCGAACCGGACGTCTGGCCATTACCGGCATAGGTGACAGTAAACGCATAACCGGTAACGGTCAGGGGGAGATCTTTGGTGCCGCTGGCCGTGGCGAGGGTAAGGGTGGCAGTTTTACTACCCGACGATGTGGGTGTGGCCTTTACAGTGACAGTACACTTGGCGCTTGCTGCCAGAGAGGGAGTCAGACTTGAACAGGCGTCCGGAGCGTCAAGAGCCAGACTGAACTGGTCCGCATTGCTGCCGCTGATGGTAATACCTGTTATTGCAAGCGGGTTGGAACCTGTATTTATCAATGTTAACGCGCCGGTGGACGTACTGTTTAACAATTGATTTCCGAAGCCTGTTTTCCCGCCGATCACTAAAGAACCTTGAATCCAGTACTGCTCATTGCGGACAGGCCAGGTGCGCATATAACAGTTTTCCTTGCCGCAGGTTCCTGAGGATCCATTGCCGATGTTGATAATCCATGCCTCGCTGGCATCATTGGCATTGGGAGTGGACGTCCAGTACCCCGCCCCCACATTGGTAAACCCGGCGTTAATGAGATTTGTAGCTCTATAGTTGTCCGGGAGGGCGATCAAGGAATAGAGTTCATCAAAGGTCGGCAGGTGCCAGTCGCCGGCAGCCGAGCCATCGGTCAATCCGCAACTCCCCGTCGCCAGGCTATTTGCCTTATTGACATCGTTATCCCAAAGATCACCGCCCCCATTGTAGCTGCTGTAGCAGTTGGCGTCCCTCAACCAGCGCAGGTTGGTTGTGGCATCCAGTACCGTGCCGTCATTCAGGTTTACGAAACGGTCCGCCAGGGCGGAATTGCATACCAACAGAAATGTAAACAGCACCAGCACCATCAATTTACCTTGTCGCATACCCAAACTCCTTGAAGAATATGTATCCTGTAAACCTGAAAACGGCAGGTACTCACGCGAAGCCGCGAAGCTCGCGGAGGAAAACAATATAGAGATCTAACAGCGACCTCTTTACTTTGCCGTCTTTTCTTGTAATCCTCTATGGCAACTGCTTTTTTCAGTTTTTTGTATCTGTTACTGTACCACCACCCCGCTTGCCTGCAGACTACCGTTCTTGATGTTCAAAACGCCTTTGACGGTTACGCTGTCCACCTTGGCAGTGCCGCCGTCCACCGTCAGGCTACCGTTCAGGGTGGTGGGCAGGCTGCCCTTAACGTTAAACATCTCATCATAACCACCGTACAGGTTAAGCGAGGTGCCAAGAGTAAAGTCGCCGTCAAACTGACCACCATAAGCCCGGATATCCTCAACAATTGATGTTGATGCAGCAGAGATCGCCCCTGCAAGGGTGCTGTAGGGGGTGTAGGGATTGGTACTATGATTTTGGGCCTGATACTGCAGGGTGTAGCTGAACTGGTCAAAAGAGCTGGTGGCGCTGGTGCCGCCCGGTGTGGTGACGGTGATATCCACGGTCTGGCCAACCAGACCGGCTGGTGAGGTGGCGGTAATCTGGGTGTCGGAACCAGCAGAGAAACCGGCAGCATCCGTTGCGTCAAATTTGACGGCAGTTGCGCCGATCAGGTTAGTACCGGTAATGGTGACGGTGGTACCGCCAGAAGCAAAGCCGCTGGATGGTGAGATGTTGGTGACGGTTGGGACAAGTGCCAGCCCGGCTGGTCCGGCACTATAGATACTCAGGATTTCAACAGCGCTCAGGGATCGGTTAAAGATCTGCAGTTCATCCATCAGGCCGGAGTAAATGCCACCATTGGATTCAGTAAACCATTTGCCCATCTCAAGCGGGGCGCTGTTGTCCAGATTCCACCCGTCATCGGTCATGGAACTGTTCTCAACGCCGTCAATGTAGAGACGGTAGTTCCGGGGCGTACCTGCCGGGTCTCTGCTGACGGCAATATGGTGCCATTTCCCGTCATTCACGGCAACACTGGACGACATGCTGACACCGGCGGCTATTTCAAAGGTTACTGCACCGGCAACAGGGCCGTTGAGTGTCAGCGAATACCAGTTACCGCTGGTTCCCCGTTTGGTGACCAGACGTTTCCAGGTATATGCGGCGGAGGGAAGCGTTGTCTTGATCCAGGTGGCGATGGCAAAGTCGTTGGTGCCGAAATTAAGAGAAGCGCTATTGGGCGCATCAACGTACTCCGTTGTTGCCCCGCTGAAGCTGAAAGCCTGACCGACCTTGCCCGTTGCAAAGGCAAAACTTGAGGCACTGTGAAGCGTGCCGTTGTTTGCTCCCAGGGCATCCAGCCCGTTCCCTTCCCCGCGCCACCAGGAGACCAGCCCTGACGGCGGCGCAATGGGGGCTACCCATCTGGCATACAGCGTGGTTGGTGCGGCAATGCTGAAGGTTGCACCGGGCTGGTAACTGGTGCCGTTACCATCAGCAGCTGTGTTCCAGCCGTTAAAGGCGTAGCCGCTCTTTGCCAACCCGCCGCTGTTATCCAGAACCGTGGCTGTGGCGTTCAGGGCATAGCCGGTGCTGTCAACCGGCACACTGCCGCTGCTGTTGCCATTGCCGTTATAGGTGACTGACAGCGCTGCGCCAGTGGCGGTCAACGGGACGTTTATACTCAATCCACCTACAGTAGCGGTCAGGTTGGCGCTTTTGCTGCTGATGGTTGTTGGTTTGGCGCTGACCAGCACGGTGCAGCTTGCACCACCAGCCAGGGTAAGCGAGGTAAGGCTGCTGCAAGGGTTGGCTCCTCCAGTAGCCACTGCAAACTGGCTGGCATCAGTGCCACTCAGGGTAACGGAACTGATCAACGGTGAGCTTGCCGAGCTGTTTTTCAGGATAAATGAATGGCCGGATGATGTGGAACCGACAGGCACACTCCCGAAATCAGCACCTCCTGAAACAATCAAAGAATCCAGTGTCCAATACTGTCCGCCTCGAACGGGCCAAACATAGCTAGCATTGAACTTGCCGTCGAAATACGAGTTGCCGTCGGTCAATTTTACGTCCCAGGCAAAATTTGAGATATCTATGTAGGGACTGGGGGTCGTGTAGGGACTGGAGGACCAATACCAGTAAGCCTGAACATCAGCAAAGCCTGCTGCATTGAGTGTGTCATAACGGTAGTTGTCCGGGGGCGCAACCAGGGTTTGCAGCTCTTCAATGGTTGGCAGGTGCCAGTCACCTGCCACCGATCCATCCGTCAGGCTACATGCAGGCGCAGGCGCTGCCAGACCGGCTGCTGTGGAGATAGCCGCATCCCATTTCTGCTTCCCCAAACAACTGGCATTCTTCAGCCAGCGCAGGCTGCTGCTGGTATCCAGCATGGTACCATCGTTCAGGTCAATAAAGCGGGGCAAAGCCCAACCGGCGCTGCCGGCATTGTAGATGTTTGCTATCTCTGAGGCGGACAGGGTGCTGTTGAACCAGCCCAGCTCATCAAGCTGCCCGTTGAAATTCGCACCGGAATAGCTGGCTGCGATCAAAGGATTGTTGCCCAGATACAAGGTGCCGTTGCTGTCACCAACGTCATTATTGGCAGGTGTACTGGCACTTAGCGCCCCATTGATATAGATCTTCATATTTGCGCCGTCATAGGTTGCAGCCACGTGGGTCCAGACGCCGGTTTGCAGGGCAGCGGTTGAGGAGACACCGGAACCGGCGGTCGTGCCAAACAGATAGTAGAAAACCTTTCCGTCGGCGTTGATGTTGATCTGCTTATGTTCTGCCGCATTGGTCCACTTACTGACCACATAGTACGCTTTACTGGCAGGAGGCAGCGTGGTGAGCTTGACCCAGAAGGAGACGGAATGGGTGCCATAGATATTCAGGAATGAAGAGGAAGGTACGCTGACATACTGGGCTGTGGCGTTGTCAAAATTGAAGGCTTGCCCCACCAATCCGGGGATATAGGTAGCGCCGCCCTGTAATGTGCCGTTGTTTCTCCCCTGGGTGTCGGTAGCGTTGCCTTCTCCACGCCACCAACTGACCAGACCGTTTGGCGGTGCTGTGGGCACAGACCACTTGGCATAGAGCGTAACAGGCCCGGCATAGCTGAAGGTAGCGCCGGGCTGGTAGTTGGTGCCGCTACCATCAGCAGCCGTGTTCCAACCGTTAAAGAGATAACCGGTCTTTGCCAACCCGCCGCTGTTATCAAGTACGGTGACGGTTGCACCTGCAAGATATTCCTGGCTATCAGTCGGTACTACGCCTGCGGTACTGCCGTTGCTGTTGTAAGTAACTGGTATAACCCCAGTAACCGATAGCGGAGCAATCATGCTCTGGCTATTAGCAGTAACGACCAAGTTGGCGCTCTTGCTGCCGACAGTTGTTGGCTTGGCACTGACCAGCACAGTACAGCTTGTACCGGCTACCAAGGTAAATGATGTAAGGCTACTACAGGGGGTTGTTCCACCTAGCGCCAGGACAAACTGATCGGCATCACTGCCATTCATGGAGATTGCCAAAGAGGTCAAAACCGAACTGCTGGCGCTATTTTTCAGGATAATCTGATGGCCTGTTGAAACAGAGTTAACTGATATGCTACCAAAATTACCGTTTCCCAACATAATATAGGGGTCTACCGACCAATACAGCACAGGACGAACAGCCCAGGCTCTACCCGCGCCACCGTTGCTGCTCTCCCAACCGCTCTCCATACTCACACTCCAGGCGTTACCAGTAGAAGCGTCAATAGTGGAAGAATGGAAGTAACCCCAGGGATTTGTAAATCCTGCTGCAACAAGCGAATCTTCACGGTAACCGGCGTAAGTAACCGCACGTAATTCATCCAAGGTTGGCAGGCGCCAGTTCCCGGCCACCGAACCATCCGTCAAACCGCAGACACCTGATGCGAGTGCAGCGGATAATAACGTAGATTTTTCCCAGTTATTATTATAGTAACAACCGGCATTTTTCAATCGTAGCAGGCTGCTGGCCGTATCCAACATGGTGCCGTCGTTCAGATCCACAAAACGATCCAGTGACCAGGCCTGACTGCAGAAAAGCAGCGTTGAAAATAGTACCATCAGCATCAGCTTCAATTGTCGCATACCTAAACTCCCTGAAGAATATGTATCCTGTAAACCTGAAAACGGCAGTTACTCACGTCTTTTTGATGGGGGGCCAAAACCGTTTATCTTGTCATGCACGGGGTTCCTGCAAAAGCCACAGCACATACATCTGCGGTCTGATGCAGACCGCATCACTTGATAATCATCTTCTCCACCACCAGTGTTCCTGCCCCGCTTATCGCCAATTTTCCGCCTATTGTCGTATATCCGGAATTTTGTAAAAAGCTGCAATCATACCCCCCCTTGAAGGTAACCCGACCAGGCTGGGAAAACAGCAGATCTCCCGTAAAAACATGGGCAGTGGCACTGATCACACTGAGGCTACCGGCATCATTCATGGCCTGTTGCAGTGAAACTGAGGGCACAGCATCGATCCTGACCGTAGAAGAGCAATGGGGAATGGCAACATCATCCACGAATATATTTGTTAGATTCGATGATGAAACGTGGGTCGTAGACTGAAAGCTGAGGGTGTGACACATCCCGTCGGCATAGGAGGAAAGGTCCAGGTCTACCAGGGTATAGCCGCCGGTATAGGCGGGATTCCCTGCCAGCATACCGAAAACTTCGTTACCATCAACAAACACCTTGAGAAAATCTGTGTTATCACTACCGATAGCTGGATTATAGAGATAGAAATTGAGCCGCGGCAACGAATTGGCTGGTATCAGTACCGATTGTGTCATAGAACCAATTTCATCAGCTTCTCTTATCCCCCCGAACCATACCCACCAGTTTCCCGTTCGGACGGCGCCCGACGGACCACCGCAAGTTCCAAAGGTACACAACGGCGTACCAAAATTTGTGGATGCCTCAGTCCAGTATGGATTAGGCGTTCCCGCTTCAAAACCGCCATCATTCAGGAGTGTGCATCCAGGAGTAGTAAAGGTCATATCATCACCGTAACGTATGCCGCCAGTACTGGCCCCCTTAACTCGATAATGATAGGTCGTGCCTTTATTGATACCTTCAATGACTGCACTGACCGGTGTATTCAGGTCGCCACTGACCAGATTGGGAGACGCAACAGCAGTACTGCCATACGATGAACTGGTGCCGTACTCAAAGGTGACTGTTGTATCAGAGTTATTGGCACTTATCCTGCCGTTCAGGGTAGCAGTAGTTCCGGTGACAGAACTGGCTGCAAGTGTGGTGGCGGTTGGTGCCGACACGAGATAGGTAAACTGGTCTGCGCTGCTGGTGGCACTGATGCCGCCGGGGGTGGTGACGGTGATATCAACAGTTCCAGTGGAACCGGCAGGCGCTACAGCGGTTATCTGGCTATCAGAGTTAACCGTAAAGCCGGTGGCAGCCGTACTGCCGAACATCACTGCAGTTGCGCCGGTCAGGTTGCTGCCGGTGATGGTGACGATGGTTCCGCCGAAAGCCGGACCGCTGGAGGGCGAGATTCCGGTGACGGTTGGAACAAGTGCCAGACCGGCTGGTCCGGCATTGTAGATGCTCTGAATTTCCGTGACGGTCAGGGCACGGTTGAAGATATGCAGCTCATCCAGCAAGCCGCTGTAAAAACCATATGATGTGCCGCCAAACTGGCTGGATGGGTAGACGGTTCTGCCGCTGTTCAGGCCGGTCTGTTTCAGTACGCCGTTGACATACAGCTTGGGGGTCTGGCTCTCGTAGACTACAGCGATATGCAGCCAGCCATCAGAGGGCATATCCCCGTCAACCAGAGGATACACCAGCGGCGCAGGCAGATAGTCACCGGCATGTTCAGTGACCATGATGCCGTTGGTGCCAACGGAGACACCTGCACCAGCCTCGGTTGTACTACCCTGCATTTCCGGAAAGATGGCATAGCGCTGGCCTGACGCACCCGCATACCCACTGGTGGTCTGGGATGCGGCCAGATTGGTGATGGTTGCTGTCGGTTTGGCCCAGAACTCCATGGTGAAGGAACTGTTGGCACTGCTGGAGGCGATCCCTTTGTAGGTTTTGTCCTGGGTTACATACTCGCTGCTACCGTTAAACCTTATGGCTTGACCCACCTTGCCGGTGGGAAAAGCGCCGGTGGACACCGTACAGGTCAGGCTCAAAGTACCGCTCTTGGCCGTTCCGATGGCCGGATCGGTGCAGTTGGCGTTGCTATAGGTGACAGAGCAACTGTTGGCTCCGAAGGTACAACTACCGCAACTTATCGTTTGTGAACCAGCACCGTAGATTGAACTGTATGACACTATGATTTCGCCGCTGTTACAGGTTGCGGTGGCCGTTGCGTTTTCCGCCGCAGTGGCTGTGACAATGCCGGTACCAAGGTGAGACGTACCGGTATTACCCCCGACCGAGTCAACAACAGCTCCTTCACCTCGCCACCAGGATATCAGACCTGATGGTGGCGCAATGGGGACAGTCCACCTGGCATACAGGACAGTGTCCGCCGATATGGTAAAGGTTGCGCCGGGCTGATAGCCGGTGCCGCTGCCGTCAGCAGCCGTGTTCCAGCCGTTAAAGATGTAGCCGCTCTTTGCCAGCGCACCGCTGTTATCCAAGACCGTGACGCTCTGGCCGGTGGCATACGCGGTACTGTCAGTCGGCACGCTGCCGCTGCTGTTACCGTTGCCGCTGTAGGTTACGGACAGAGGTGCTGAACCAGTGGCGGTCAACGGGACGTTCAGACTTGAGCCGCCTGAGCTTACCGTCAGGTTGGCGCTTTTGCTGCCGGAAATTGCTGGTTTGGCGCTGACCAGCACGGTACAGCTTGCACCGCCGTTCAGGGTGAGCGAGGTAAGGCTGCTGCAGGGGTTTGTGCCACCAGCGGCAAGGGTAAACTGGCCGGAATCAGGGCCGTTTAAGGCGATTGAAGTAACCGACAACGAACTTGCGCCGCTGTTTTTCAGGGTAAACGGATGGCCGGAGGATGTAGTGCCTACAGATACCGTTCCAAAATCAACAGCCCCCAAAATAACCAAAGGGTCCAATGACCAATGCTGTCCGGCACGAACGGGCCACACGTAGTCGACGTTGGTCTTACCGTCGATGTTCATGTAGCCGGTTCTCATGTCCACGGACAAGGCGAAGCCTGCGTTGCTCGTGTAGGTACTGGAAGACCAGTAGGTGTAAGCCTGGACATTACTAAACCCGGCGGTATTGAGGGTGTCGTAGCGGTATTTGGCTGGGGCAGCAACCAGGGTATTCAGCTCGTCAATGGTGGGCAGGTGCCAGTCACCGGCAGCAGATCCATCGCTTAAGCCGCAGGCAGGGGCTGCCAGGCCAGCTGTGGACGACATAGCTGCATCCCAGTTTTGCCGCTCAAAACAGTTGGCATTTTTCAGCCAGCGCAGGTTGTTGAACGTATCCAGCATGGTGCCGTCATTCAGATCAACAAAACGGTCCAGCGACCAGGCAGAGCTGCTACACAGCAGAAGCATTGAAAACAGCAGCACCAGCATTAGTTTGAATTGTCGCATCATAGTAGCCTCCTCAGCTGAGGTTTATAAAAATCCATGAATATCAGATCTGGTTATTTTTGCAGGTAGCCAGGGTCCGGTTTGCCAGACTCTGGGCAGCTTGCGGACTAAGGTGGCGCTTGCCAGCCAGAAGATCCGCTAATGCGGCAAGCAGAACTTCATCGGCTTCACACTTGGTAACATAGCCAGTGGCTCCGGCAGCAAAGGCCCCGGAGATGGAGTCTGCATCTTCACGCATGGAGTAAACCAGCACACTAATACCAAGCTGACGCGCCGCTGCTATCAGCCCCAGCCCGCTTTCGGCACCAAGTGCAAGATCCAGCAAAACCAGATCAGCGCCGGATTCCTTTAGCTGTTCAGCGGCTTCTGCACTGCTACCGGCCTCGCCACAGATGGTGTGGGCCTGTTGCAGCAGCAGGGTCAGCCCCTGACGTACGGCAGGATGATGATCAATTAAAAACAGACGGGCCACACGGTTCTCCAGGTAATGAAATGATTCCAGTTACTCTGTATACCGCAACAGGAGAAGCGTGTCTGTCCGTGAAACCCCGGACATTACTAAAAAAACAGGAGAGGAAATTGATTATTAGGAAGGAGTTACTGGCGGTGATTTTTGATGGCAAAACGCCTGAGTTCTTTCATCCCTTCAAGACTCAATTTGGTAATGATCCGGTTACAGTAAGTTTCTACGGTACGGACACTTATTCCAAAATCAGCGGCCATATCCTGAAGGCCATCCCCCTGGCCCAGCATGGCTAATAGTTGTTGTTCCCGTTCACTGAGCAGGGCTTCCGGCCTGGGCAACGGCGTGGCAGCAGGGTTGGCTAGCAGCGCCTGGGTAATGCGGGGGCTTAAGTAAGCTCTGTCTGCCAGCAGTTCTGTTACCGCCACCAGCAGGATATCTTCCGGTTCCCGTTTGGAGACATAGCCACGGGCGCCTGCACTTCGGGCCTTCTGAATGGTATCGGCATCCTCATGCATGGAGTAGATCAGCACACTGATACCAAGGGCGCCAATAACCGGGATAAGATCCAGACCACTCTCATCACCCAGGGAAAGATCCAGAAAGGCGATCTCTGCGCCGGATTGATCAATCAGTGCAAGCGCCTCTGCAGTGCTGTCGGCCTCGCCGCAGATACGGTGCGATTCCTGGAGCAACAGTTTCAGACCTTTCCGCACCGCAGGGTGGTCATCGATCAGAAAAATGGTGCCGGCTTGCACGTTATCAGTCATGGGGCACAGCCCTCCGTTGTCTGCAGATCACAGGGGATGATGCAGCTGACCAGAGTCCCCCCGCCTGCTGCATCAGTCACCGTCAGGTTGCCGTTGATCAGACGGGCGCGATGGGCCATGATCCCCATCCCCAAACCGCCTCTGGTCCGTTTGGCCTGATCTCTGCCAACACCATTATCCTGAACCGTCAAGGTCAGCTGTCCCTGATTCAGGCAGGCAAGTTCCACAACAATCCGGCTGGCCCTGGCATGCTTGACCGCGTTGGTCAGCGCCTCCTGGGCGATGCGGTAGAGCTGGGTCACCCCTTTGTTTGTACAGGCCTGGCAGGTGCGCTGCTGGCGAAACTCAATCAGAATACCACTGGCCTCGGCCATACGACGGGTCAGCTCTTCCAGTGAAGGGCTCAGCGCGTTGCAATCATGCTCCACCGGCCAGAGCCCACGGGAAAGGTCATAGGCATGGTTAACCGATTCTTCCAGCAGGGATGATACTTCCGCCACTTCCGGCTTCTGGCGGTCAACATCGGACAGCTGCCGCCTGAGCGAGGAAAAATGCAGCCGGGTCCCGGTCAAGAGCTGACAAAGCCCGTCATGCAGCTGGTGGCTGATACGACGGCGCTCTTCTTCGCTGATGTTGACTATCTCCCGCTCCAACCGGGTCCGCTCCGCCATTTCATCTTCCAGTGTCCGGTTTTTATCAAAAAGCTCACCGGAAAGCTGCTCAACGGCATAAAAGGAGCGGGAAAAACGGAACGAAAGGGCGATTGCCTGGAAGAAGATAAAGATAAACATGCCGATATGAATCAGATAGACGGACTGAATCAGCTGCAGGTCATAGAGCATGTCATTGATACCGGTTGCCCCCATCACCAGAAAACCAGCCAGAATCAACACGGCGGCTTCCCTGCCGGTACGCATAGCACGCAACAGCATGACCAGACAGTAGAGGATCATGGCCATGGCAAACAGGTAGAACGCCGGGACAATGGTGGTAAATGCCATGGTGGGCAGGATCAGCCCCAAAACAGTAGCAACCAGGGCCACAAACAGGGTGATCTGCTGCAGACGACGGGAAAATTCAGCGGGATACAGGGTGCGGAAGAAGCTGTAGCCAACCGGCAGCGACAGCACAAAACAGATCAGGTCAAAGCGGTTGATAAACCAGGGCGGATAATGGGCCACCAGCAGGTTTACAGCCCAGTCCGTAGCGTTTGAAGTAAGCGAACTGCCTGCCCACAGCAGGCTGTAAATGCCGAAATAGAGCGGGGCACGGTCCTTCTTCCTGATACCGTACAGACCGATGTGGTAGAACCCCATCACCAACAGGCTGCCGATGCAGAGCAGAGCCAGAGCCCATTGTTTCAGCTGCGCTGATTCCAGCTTTTCCGTTGCCCCCAGCCTGATCGGGCCAACAACGCCTCCGCTGCGATGATGGTAGTTGGACACCTGCAGCAACAGCTCAAGCGGTTGACCATCAAGTTGCAGACGGGTTTGCCGGATGGCTTGGGCCGGTATCTCTGCGGTGCTGTTTTTCCCGATTACCCCGTTTTCAACACACAAGCGACCGTTTACCCAGAGCCGATAGGCAGAATACAGCTCACCAAGCTGAAGCGTCAGTTCCTGTCGGGCCGGGCCGGGCAGTATCCGCAACCGGAAGGTGGCGTAGCCTGCACTTTCACGTTTTCTCCCGTTACTCAGCGTATCGTTCCAGGCTGCAGGAAGCGCAAGATAGCCCGGCGTTTGAGGTGGCTGACCGGCTTTAAAATCAGCGGGGGTTAACAGCTGTTTCCAGTAGAACTCCCAGTCCCCGTCCAGACGGATCGGATCAGCCTGCTGCAGATCAAGCGCAGAAAGATCAACGACCCCCTGCCGGGCACGGGGCAGCGGATCATCACTGACGCGACAGCCGCTGCAGAGGCAGAGCAGTGCCACAACGGAGAGCAGCAGTAGCAGATGTATGATTCGGTGGTTCATAACGTTGGCACTATAGATCAATGATTTCGTACTATTCAAACAAGCTTTTGAGGAAATTAAGGCAACACGGTGACGTTGTTCACCCGCAGACTACCGCCCTGGATGGTCAAAACGCCCTTAACATCCGTTTTTTCAAGGCTTGAATCACCACCCTGCACGGTCAGGTTACCATTCAGCACCGTAGGCAGACCGCTAGTGGTCTGGTAGGTGCCATACCAGCCACCTTTCAGGGTCAGACTCTGATTCAGGGTAACAGCCCCATCCAGTTGAATCCCCAGCAGTCTGATTTCATTCTGTTCTTGAGCTTCTCCAACTGAAACTGCAGTGGCAAGGCTGGTGTAGAAAAGAGTACGGGTCTGATTTTTAGCCACCGGCGCAAGCACAAAACTGGCAGTTACGGTTTTGTCTGCGGCCATGCCGAAACCACAGGCCCCGCTGCCACTGCAAGCACCGCCCCACCCGCCAAAAACAGAAGCGGCATTGGCTGCCTGCGTAAGCGTAACATTTGTCGTTGCAGGAAAGCTGGTTGTACAAGGCCCAGAGGTACAGGAAATACCAGCAGGATTTGTCCCCTGGGGATTACTGGTAACCGTTCCGCCGCTGCCAACGCCGGAATTGGCTACGGTCACGCTTAGTTGCGACATCGGTATAACCTGGGCTGATCGAACAGGCCAGACACGGAACAAGTGTGATTTAGTACTACCAAATACAAGACCGTACCTCATGTCTACTTCCCACGCGAGTACGTAATTGTTGTTAGTTTGAACACCGGTGCTGGATGACCAGTATTCGTTTTCGGCAACATTGTTGAAGCCCTGCATCTGCAACCAACCAGCCTGGCTTTCATACTGCACGTTAATCAGACTTTGGAGCTCATTACGGTTTGGCAGACGCCAATCGGTATGTCCAAGATAGCCATCGGTATTGAGGGTTTTGATGTAATCCAGAGCCTCCAGCCAGGTTTTTGTCACCCCTGCAGGATTCCCGCTTTTTGTCCAGATCAGCCCGGTCAGGTTGTCGGTCATCGACAGATCTGTCGGTGTTACAGAGCTGTTATCCGTAAAGCGGGGGCTGGGCCAGGCAAGCCCGATTTGTGTTTCAGCATCTTCACCAGTGCCGGTGCATGACCGTTCTGCCCCGCTGTCTCCATAGCACAATGTCTGACCGGTCACCGGCAGGCTTACGGTGCCAGCCCCATCCGAACGGACCGGTAGAAAATAATGATAATGCGTCTTGTCATCGCGTGTTACATAGCCTTGCCACATATATACTTCCCAGGCGAGACCTCCAGCATAGGTGCTATCGAGATCAGAACTTGAGGTCCAGTAGTGGTTTGATTGAATATTCTTAAAACCTTGTGAATTTAACCAGACGTTTTGATCCGTCACCTGTTTATTGACAAGGCTTTCAAGCTCGTTCCGGTTTGGCAGACGCCAGTCATTGTGTCCCAGATAGAGGTTGGTGTTAAGGGTTTTGATGTAGGTGAGAGCTGCCTGCCAGGTAACCGTATCTCCGGCAAGCTTACCATTTTGCGCCCAGATCAGCCCGGTCAGGTTGTCAGTGACTGACAGGTTCTCCGGGTTTGCGATACTATTGTCAGTAAAGCGGGGTACAGGCCAGGCAACCCCTGCCTGAACAGCACCATCCTGCCCGGTTTCAGCACAGTCAATGACCGCATCTGATGAATTGTAACAGATGACCTGTCCGGTAACCGGCAGTTGAATGGTGGCCGCAGAGGAAAACGGCACAAAGCAAAAGCAGCATAACATCAAAATAATACCAGGTTGCTGCAGGTTCATGGTGATAGCTTCCTCTCGTTACTGCCCATAATTTTAAAAAAGATCAACAATCTGAAACTTATACCAGAGATCGACGGGAGCACAATCGGCACAGCAAAATATATTCTGCTACAAAATTACTCGGAATAGCACCTGGATGAGCCTGACTCCGATTGACACTCAATCTACAATTGTCATATAGTTTTTAGATGCAAGATTTCAAACATCTGACCCGACGCAAAAAGAACTTTTTTCAACGCCACTGGCAAAGCGCCGCTCTCGGTACGGCTGTGGCACTTCTGTTCATCCCCCTGACGGTTATGCTGGTTCGCAAAGCTGCCCAGGCGGTATCTGTCTGGCAGGATACCCGCAGCCAGATAGAACTGAAGGCCCAACCGATCTCTTTGGGGGATGATCTGTTTGCCATTGCCAGCGGCCTGCTTCCTGCCGCTGTTAGCTCGGGAGAAACTCTGACAGCGACCGCCCCTGATGGTACGTCACTGAAGCTTTCAATCAACCCGGCGCTGCAGCAGCGGGTCCAGGGCTATCTGGAGCAGACCCGCCCCCCCTACGCGATCTTTGTTGCGGTTGAACCGGCCACCGGCAGGGTGCTGTCCCTGGCTGGTTACTCAACCGTTGATCAGAACTGGCAGCAAAATGCGGCCTATCAGGTCTATCCGATGGCCTCACTGTTCAAGATGGTGACGGCTGCTTCAGCTTTGGAAAATAACAAGATTAACCCGACCACCGTACTGGAGTTCCGGGGGCGTCTGGTTTCTGAGACCCCGAAGAACTGGGACCCCAGCCCCAAAGGCCGTAACAACAAAATGGATGTGACAGAGGCGATGGGAAAATCGGTCAATCCGATCTACGGCAGGATTGCCAGTGACCTGCTGGGCAAGGAGAGACTTAAGCAGACCTGCAACAACTTTGGTTTTAACCGTCCACTGCTGTTGCCCGGTGTTCCTGCGGTTCCCAGTCCTGCCCCGGCGGTAGAGACCAGCAATGATCTGCGCCTGCAGGGTTGCGGGCTGGATCACGGCCTGCAGGTTTCACCGATACATGCCGCTGCCATCACCGCAGCCATAGCCAACCGGGGCAGGATGATGGCCCCGCGGCTGGTTGATCAGGCAACCCGTAACGGCAAGGAGCTGAAGGTACCGGCCACCCGTGAGCTGGCAAAGGTTATCAGCCCTGAGGCCGCCGACAACCTGACCCGTATGCTGCTGACCACAGTTACCAGCGGCACGTCACGCAAGGCGTTCCACAGCCCTGAAGGCCGCAGGCTGACCAGCGATATGAAGATTGCAGCCAAGACCGGCTCGATTGATGGAGATAATCCCAAAGGCCACTATTCCTGGTTTGCCGCCTATGCGCCAGCGGACCAGCCTCGCATTGCACTGGTGGCACTGGTGATTAACGGTGACAAGTGGAAGATCAAGGCCTCACAGCTGGGGGAACAGGCCTTGGCAGAGTTTTTCAGGCAGGGTAAGTAAGCAGACGGAAGCTGCCGTCAACCAGCTCGGCATAGGAGTAGTGGGAGATCCAGTCTCCCAGTGAAACCAGGCTAAAGTCCTGCTGTTGATCGATAAACGGCTGATGGAAATGCCCCAGCACCAGGGCATCAGCCCCCTGTGCATGAATTGATGCTGCATAGCTGCGGATCATGCTACTATAATCCCAGCGCTTCCGATCTTTATGGTAACGCCCCTTGCTGGAACGCTGCAGCCTGCTGCGCAGCCCCTGCACCGCTGACGCAGGGAGCATACGACCGATCTGCAGGGTTACACGGCTACGCAAGGTTCGATAGAGCAGCCGATAGCGCCAGTCAGCCTTGTTAATCAGATCGCCATGGCAAAGAAAGACCTGTTTGCCCTGTAACTCAAGCAGCACCGGCCCTGGGTAGATCTCGGCCCCCAGCCGTGCAGCCAGATCAGCGCCAAGCTGGAAGTCGTGATTCCCTTCCAGCCAGATCAGACGGGTACCGGCAGCATGCAGCTGTTCAAGGGCCTTTAGCAAAGGTTCCTGTTCATCAAAGGCCAGCGCGGGTAGACCAACCCTGAAATCAAACAGGTCGCCCAGGATACAAAGCGTATCCGCGGTACCCTGCAGAGACTGAATAAAACGAAGTAGCAGACGGTAGTTGGCGTCATCCGGGTGATGCAGGTGGGCGTCGGCAAGAAAGATAGTACGCATAGTGGGCAGATTGTGCCGTTGCCGGGGCTGGCTGTCAACTGCTAGAAAAACAGGGAGTACTTTTCATGATACACAGCGTAGCCATAGCCTGGGATGATCTCCTGAGGGCGTTCTCAAATATGGAGCAGGACCGGGTCTATTTTTTTGATCGGATGACCGGTGAGATCTTCTCTGTCCGATCAGACAGCGAGGATGATTTCTGGGACCAGATTGAACAGCAACAGGGGCGTTTTTTGGAGATCCCTGTTCTGGATACGGCTGCAGAGCGCACACTTATCAACGGTTTTCTTGAAAAACAGGCCAACCTGGAACTGCGCGGTCTGCTGGATCATGCCCTTTCCGGGCGCCCCCCCTATGCCAAAACCGCTGACATTCTGTCGTTCTTCCCGGAAGAAGAGCTGCAACTGTCAGAACTGCGTGACACCTTCCTGAGCAACCGCGTCAAGCACTGGCTGGAGGAAAACGAGCTGTTTTCCCTGAGCACCTCCCTGAGCGCAGTCCACTAAAGGAGTCTTACATGTCTCCGCTGGAAACCTTTAAAAACCAGCACCCAATCAGCCAGATCAGGCTGATTGCAGGCATACTGACGGTTGCTGCCATTGCCTGGCTTGGTCATGCCTTAAGCCACACCCTCTCCTGTTTCCTGCTCTCCTTTGTGATCGCCTATCTGCTTGATCCGGTGGTGGTTCGTCTTGAAAACAGGCTACTCAAACGGATTCACGCCATTGCACTGCTGTATGTGGTGCTGGGGATTATCTCCACCTTCAGTCTGGCCTTCCTGCTGCCGATGCTGACCATCAGCTGGGACAGTTTCCTGCACAACCTGCCCCAACAGCTGCAACAGATCAAACAGGCGCTGCTAAGCTGGCAAAGCACGCTGCCGACCCGTTACGGTTCAGAAGAGATCACCTGGCTGCTGGACAACGTGATCGGCAATGCTGACAGCATGGCTGAAAAGGCAGGCATCTGGGCCTACGGCTTTGCCACCCGTATGTTCTTCAACGTCTTCAACCTGATTCTGGCGCCAATCCTGGTTTTCTTTATGCTTAACTACAAGCAGAAGATTATGGAAACCACGGCGCTCTGGATACCGGAGGCCCGCCGCGACCTGATTCTGCAGATCGGCAGAGAGATTGACAGCAGTGTGGGTGGGTATATCCGGGGACAGGTAATGGTCTCCATTGTAGTGGCCCTGGCCACCATCCCGACCCTGATCTGGCTGGGAATACCCCACCCGATTCTCTGCGGCATCTTTGCCGGGGCAGCCAGTATTCTACCCTTTGTGGGGGTGATTCTGGCCATGCTGCCGCCACTGTTGTTTGCCTGGCTGACCTACGGCACCGGCGCCATCATCATCAAGGTACTAATCGCCTTCGGCATCATCTATTTCCTGGAAGGCTATCTGGTCAAGCCGCTGGTCTTCAAGGAATCGATGAACCTGAACCCGCTCCTGACCATCATCATGGTAATGGCCTTTGGCGAACTGATGGGGTTCTGGGGCATCCTGCTGGCGTTGCCGATCACCGCCGCTCTGCTCATCGCCTCACAACACTGGCTTAAGGGCGATTTTGCAAACCCGGAAAATGAACCATGACCACACTTTCTTTGCAGATAACCGGCATGTCCTGCGTCAACTGCGCCGGGCGGGTAGAGCGGGAGATCAGCACGCTGACTGGCGTGGAATCCGCAACTGTCAATTTTGCCATTGCCCAGCTGACTGCTTCGTTTGATGAAACCGTTATCAGCGCTGACAGCATCATGGAAAAAGTCCAGTCATTGGGCTACGGCGTGGTGAAACCGGAACCGCCGGGGGAGCTGACCTTTTCCATCACCGGCCTGCATTGCGCCAACTGCGTAGCCCGCCTTGAAAAAATCCTGCGAGAGCAGCAGGGAATCAGCACCGCCGTGGTCAATCTGGTGGCAGCCACCGGCTTTGTCCGCTTTGATCCTGCCCTGTTGGACAAAGGGGCCATCTTCAGGATTGTGATTGATGCCGGTTACACCCCGGCTGAGCTGGAAGCGGGCGAAGAGGCGGAAGCAGGAGAACTGACCAGCCAACGCAACTGGTTCCTGTTCTCGCTGGCCCTGTCTCTGCCGATCATGGCCACCATGACCCTGCACGGTCTGCGCAGTGTGGGCTGGATGAACCTGGTTCTGGCCACCATTATCCAGTTCAGCGCCGGTCTGGCCTTTTACCGTGGTGCCTGGTCTGCCGTGAAGAGCAAAAGCAGCAACATGGATCTGCTGGTGGCCTTGGGTACCAGTGCTGCCTGGGGCTACTCACTGCTGGCCTTCTTTGGTCTGCTGGGGGATAGCCATGAGGTCTTTTTCGAGACCTCGGCCTGGCTGATCACCTTTATCCGCCTGGGCAAGTATCTGGAGGCACGGGCGCGGGGCAAGGCTGGTGAGGCGCTAAAGAAGCTGCTGCATCTGCAGGCCGACAAGGCCCGACTGGTTACTGCTGACGGAGAAAAAGAGGTGCCGGCCTCGGTGATCCGGATCGGTGATCTGGTGGCGGTTCGACCTGGTGAAACCATACCGGTGGATGGCCTGGTGGTGGAAGGTGCATCCAGCGTTGATGAGGCGATGGTCACCGGAGAATCACTGCCGGTTACAAAACAGGTGGGTGATACGGTCACCGGTGCCACCATCAACAAAAACGGGCGCCTGATCGTTAATGCCACCCGGATTGGCGAAGAGACCCTGTTGGCCCAGATCGTCAGGATGGTCCGGGATGCCCAAGGGGACAAGGCACCGATCCAGCGTTTTGCTGATGCAGTCTCAGCCTGGTTTGTACCAGCCGTCATCACCCTGGCACTGGTAACCTTTGGCAGCTGGTTCTGGCTGCTGCATGCCCCGTTTCTGGTGGCCTTCAAGTTCGGCGTTGCGGTGGTGGTAATCGCCTGTCCCTGCGCCATGGGCCTTGCCACCCCCACCGCCATCATGGTGGGTAGCGGGGTTGCCCTTTCCCGCGGCATCCTAGTTAAGAAGGGATCTGCCCTTGAGACCATTGCCAAGCTGCAGGTGATGCTGCTGGACAAGACCGGCACCCTGACCAGCGGCAAACTGGCCATGAGCAATCTGGTGACCGCACCTGGCGTTGATGAACAACGGCTGCTGGAATGTCTGGCAGCTGCCGAGGCATCCTCCAGCCATCCACTGGCCCAGGCTGCCGTGGCTGCAGCAAAAGAACGGGGCTGCGTCCCCGGCGAGGTGAAGGAGTTTCACGAGTTAGAAGGACATGGTGTCACCTGCAGCTACAACGGCATCCGACTGGCAGTCGGCAACCAGCGCCTGATGGATGCAGAAAAGGTAAAGACCGCCCACCTTGAAGAGGCAGCTGAAGAACTGGCAGCAGAAGGCAATTCATTGATGTATGTTGCGGCAGACCAGGTATTAGTGGGGATTGCCGCCTTCAGTGACACCATCAAGCCCACCTCCTGCCAGGCGGTTGCAGAGTTGAGGCAGTTGGGTATCCGCACCGTGATGATTACCGGCGACCATGCCGCAGTGGCTGCCACGGTTGCTGCCCAGGCTGGCGTAGACAGCTTTGATGCCCAGGTACTGCCTGGCCGCAAGCAGGAACTGGTCAAGGAATGGCAACAGAAGGGGCTGATAGTGGGGATGGCCGGTGACGGCATCAACGACGCCCCTGCCCTGGCTGCTGCTGATGTCGGCATCGCCATTGGCGGTGGTACCGATGTAGCCAAGGAAACCGGCGATATCGTGCTGATCAAGGATGACCTGTTGGATGCAGTACGGGCCATCAAGATTGGCCGAGCCACCCTGTCCAAGGTGAAACAGAACCTGTTCTGGGCGCTGTTTTACAATGTGATCGGCATCCCGGTGGCAGCAGGTCTGTTTGTCGGTTATGGCATCTTCCTGAAGGCCGAGTTTGCCGGGCTTGCCATGGCCTTTTCATCGGTATCAGTGGTGCTGAACTCACTGCTATTAAAACGAATTGCACAGAAGCTCTAACGCAAAGTTTGAAAGCAAGACACAGAGGCGCAAAGAGTAGAATCGTGTGGTTACGTCATGTCACTTTTTTGCCTGTATAGGTTGTTCCCTGTTTCAGGTAACTACTTAACTTTCTCCGCGAGCTTCGCGGCTCCGCGTGAGTAACTGCCGTTTTTAATTGGGTTTATATGCTTTTCTCTGTATCTCTGCGTCTCTGCGTAAAAAAACATCTGGGGGTTACACATGAAGGTCATCGCATTTAACGGCTCTGCCCGCAAGGATGGCAACACTGCCAAACTGATCAACTACGCCTTTGAGGAGCTGGCAAAAGAGGGGATTGAGACGGAGTTGATGCAATTGTCCGGCAGGCCGATCCACGGCTGTATCGCCTGTTACAAATGTTTTGCCAGCAAGGATCGCCGTTGCGCCGTGACCGATGACTGCGCCAACGAGTGCATTGAAAAGATGGATGCTGCCGACGCAATCATCATCGGCTCTCCCACCTACTTTGCCGCAATAACGCCGGAGGCCAAGGCGTTAATTGATCGCTGCGGTATGGTTTCACGGGCCAATGGTGACATGTACAAACGCAAGGTTGGGGCGGCAGTGGTCTCGGTACGTCGGGCAGGCGCCATCCATGTCTTTGACACCATCAACCACTTCTTTACCATTGGTCAGATGATTATTGTCAGCTCAAGCTATTGGAACATCGGAGTGGGCAGGAATATCGGCGATGTGGATGGTGATGAGGAAGGGATCAAGACCATGCGTGACCTGGGCAACAACATGGCCTGGTTGCTGAAAAAGCTGAAAGACTAGAGATCTTCCCTCACAACGCCAACCGGCTTACAGTTGTGGTAGAAACAGTAACTGTGCTTACCGCTACGCTTAACCTTATACATGGCGTCGTCTGCTGTTGCCAGCAGACTATCGCCATCCTGGGCATCATCAGGAAAGACACTGATACCGACGCTTGCACCGATTGAATCCTGCTGCCCGTCCGGCAGGGTGATTGGCCGACACAATGCATCAAGAATCTTGCTGGCCACCTGACCGGCATCTTCGTCGTGGGACAGGGTTGCGAGCAGAACAGTAAACTCGTCTCCACCGATCCTGCCTACGGTATCTGAGATCCTGATGCAGGCCGCCAACCTGGCAGCAACCGTTTTAAGCACCCGGTCACCAGCCTCATGGCCATAGGAATCATTGATCCGTTTGAACCCGTCCAGATCAATAAACAGGAGCGCAAAGCGCTGCTCACTGCGCTGGGCAATTGCAACGGTCTGGGACAACCGATCCAGAAACATCCTGCGGTTGGGTAGGCCGGTCAGCATGTCAAATTGCGCCATCTGCTCCAGCCGGTCCCGTAACTCCTTCCGTTCTGTGATATTTTCCTTAACGGCAACAAAACTGAGGATCTCTCCTTTTTCGTTCAAAATAGGCGAGATAGAGGCCATTTCCCAAAACAGGGAACCATCCTTGCGCTTGTTATGAAACTCTCCGCGCCATTCTTCTCCTCGCAGCAAGGTTTCCCACAACTCCAGATAAAACTCTTCCGGCTGATCTCCTGCCTTCAGGATGCGTGGATTTTTCCCCAGCGCCTCCTGCATACTGTAGCCGGTCAATCGACTGAAAGCCGGGTTAACATATTCAATGGCTCCGTCCCGGTCAGTAATTACTATTGAAGCTGGACTATGCTCTACCGCAGCCGAAAGTTTGCGTAGCTGTGCCTCTTTTGCCCGACGGGCTGTAACATCCCGCAATGTTGAGGCACGCATGGTATGTCCACCACTTTGAAAAGTTTTGCCACGCACCTCCAGTAGATAACGGCTGCCATCTGCATGCATCCCTTCGATCTCATAGGGACCATCAAAACCGTCATCGATAGCTCTACGAACCATTGCGTGATACTCAGCAGCGATCAGGTCATAGAGCGAGCATTGCAACAGCTCTTGACGGCTGAATCCGCTCATCTCGGAGGCCCGTTCATTACAGTCACAGATGGTGCCGCCATTGCGTGAAAGAATAATCCCTTCAAACGAAGCCTCCGCCAGATTGCGGAAATGTTCTTCGCTCATACATAAGCGCCGACGCGTATTCAGATACCACGCCATCACTGCCAGCAACATGCTGCAAACCAGCAGCGTCAGTGGCAGCAGCACAGCGTCCCATCGATGTATATATGTTTGGTATGATTCGTAAAAAGTATGTGTATGCGTAGCCACTAGTATCTCACGATTTAATTTGAATACCGAGGGAGTGATACATTACTGTCTGCAGATGCCACCCTTATTGAAAATCAAACAAAGCACAAACGATGCCAGACCACGCAATCGCCACAACTACACCAAACATCAACATATTACAGACCACAAACAAAGGGCTGTCTCTAGTGACAACTCAGACCCGTATCATAATGAGACAAACACGATTCAGGATTGAGCCTGAGACAGCGACACACGCTGGGTAAATTTTCATCTGATTTTTGGCGGCTTAACTTGTCATGTTGCCAGCAATGTCACAAATTCATCCTCAGAAAGTACCTTGACCCCTAGAGCCCTGGCCTTCTCCAGCTTGCTGCCAGCCTCTGTGCCCGCCACCACGTAATCGGTCTTTTTTGAGACTGAACCGGTCACGTTGCCACCTTCTGACTCAACCAGCTTTTTGGCCTCATCACGTCCCAGATGGGCCAGTGTGCCGGTAAAAACAAAGGTCAGCCCTGTCAACCGGCCACCAACCCGTTTTTCTTCCACGGTCGGTGCAACACCGGCTTCTTTCAGCCGTTGCAGCACCGCCTGATTAGCCAGGGCATCAAAAAAAGAGCGGATGCTGATTGCCACTGTTGGCCCCACATCACGGATGCTGGTCAGTTCTTCCAGGGTAGCAGCCTGTAAATTATCAATGCTGCCGAACCGCTCTGCCAGCGTCTTTGCGGTCCGCTCCCCCACATGCCTGATCCCCAGGGCAAAGATGAAGCGGGCCAACTCCTGCTGTTTACTGGCGGCAATGGCAGCCAGCAGGTTTTCCGCCAGCTTGTCCCCCATCCGTTCAAACTGCATGAAGTCATCACGGGTCAAGCGGTAGAGATCAGCAATATCCTTGACCAGCCCCAGGCTGATCAGCTGCTCGATATACTTGCTCCCCAGCCCGTCAATATCCATGGCATCGCGGGAGGCAAAGTGGATGATCGACTCAGCCAGCTGCGGCGGACAGGCCAGCCCCCCCTGACAGCGTACTGCCACCTCTCCTGGTTCCCGGGCTGCCCTGGAACCACAGACCGGACAGAGATCCGGCTCCGGCAGTTCCTGTTCTGCACCGCTACGCTGATCAAGCAGCACCTTAACTACCGCCGGAATCACGTCCCCTGCCCGCTCCACAATCACCCGGTCACCTACCCGGATATCCTTGCGTCGCATCTCATCCCAGTTGTGCAGGGTGGCCCGTGAGACCGTGACACCAGACAGCTCCACCGGTTCCAGATTGGCCACCGGCGTGATCACGCCGGTCCTGCCCACTGAAAGGATGATCTCGTTGATCCAGGTGGTTGCCTGCCGGGGAGGGAACTTGCAGGCGATAGCCCAGCGAGGTGAGCGACTTTTTTCCCCCAGTTCCTGCTGCAGTCGCAGATCATCCACCTTGATCACCATGCCGTCGATCTCATACTGCAGGGAATCGCGCCGCTCTTGCAGATCCAGAAAGCAGGCAACCGCGTCTTCAATACCGCAGACCTGTCTGGCCTGATCACTGACCGGCAGGCCCCAGCCTGCCAACTGCGCCATGAGTTCAGTTTGTGTCCTGACCTCAGTTTCTATCATTCCCACCCCGTAACAGACCATGGCCAGCGGACGTCTGGCCACCACTGCAGGATCAAGCTGGCGGATGGACCCGGCTGCAGCATTACGGGGGTTGGCAAAGGGTGGCTCTCCTTCTTCTTCCCGCTGCTGATTCAACTGTTGAAAGGCAGCCAGCGGCAGGTAGACCTCTCCGCGCACCTCCAGCAGGCCAGGTAGCTGTTCACCAGACAGACGCAGCGGCACATTGCGGACCGTGCGGATATTGGCGGTCACCTCTTCACCGACCTCCCCATCCCCACGGGTTGAGGCCTGCACCAGCAGACCATCCTGATAGACCAGCTCCATGGCCAGACCATCCATCTTTGGCTCACACTGATAATCAACTACGACATCATCAGGCAGGGCCAGCAGGCTGCGGACACGCTGCTCAAAACCCCGTATTTCCTCCTCCTGCAGGGCGTTTTCAAGCGAAAGCATCGGCAGCCGATGGCGAACCTGAGAAAAACGGGGCTGAGCTTTACCCCCCACCCGCAGGGTAGGCGAATCAGGGGCCAACAGGTCCGGGCGCTCTGCCTCAATCGCCTGCAGCTCACGAAACAGGGCATCGTACTCGGCATCGCTGATCTCAGGGGCATCCAGCTCGTAGTAGCAACGATTATGGTATTCAAGCTGCTGGCGCAACTCTGCTGCCCGTAATTGGGCTGTATCAGGAATAACAACAGAATCTAACAGGGAAAGTTGCTGCATAACGGCTCCTCTATCGGACATTGGGTTTCGTACTATAGCAAAAATTTCAAAACGCCCCTTGATTTTTCACGGGGCCATCGCTATATTCCCTCTCGTTAGCACTCAGCCCAATAGAGTGCTAGCAGACACAACACACAACACCACACACCATAGCAACGAAAGGAGTAGTACCAATGAAACTGAGACCACTGCATGACCGTATCATCGTGAAGCGCCTTGAAGGCGAAGAGAAGACCGCAGGCGGCCTGTTTATCCCTGACACCGCCAAGGAAAAGCCCCAGAAAGGTGAAGTAATTGCCGTTGGTAATGGCAAGAAAAACGATGAAGGCAAGTGTGCTCCCCTGGATGTAAAAGTTGGCGATTCCATTCTGTTCGGCAAGTACGCCGGTACTGAAGTTAAGGTTGACGGCGATGAGTTCCTGATGATGCGTGAGGACGATGTCCTGGCTGTAATCGAGAAGTAATGAAAACCTTAACGCAGAGAGGCATGAGGGGCAGAGACACAGAGAGGTCATAAAACTCTTTTATTAGAGTCTGTTTTGTTTTTCTCTGCACCTTTGCGTCTCCGCGCCTCTGCGTTAAAATATTTTCTAAAAAAACCAAAATGGAGGAATAGTCAATGTCTGCAAAAGAAATCCGTTTCAATGAGGAAGGCCGTAATGCCATCCTGCGTGGTGTTAACGCCCTGGCTGATGCAGTAAAGGTAACCCTGGGTCCTAAGGGCCGTAATGTCATCATCGAGAAGTCTTTCGGCTCCCCGCTGATCACCAAGGACGGCGTTTCCGTTGCCAAAGAGATCGAGCTGGAGAACAAGTTCGAAAACATGGGCGCTCAGCTGGTCAAAGAAGTAGCAAGCAAGACCTCTGACGTTGCCGGTGACGGCACCACCACTGCAACCGTACTGGCTCAGGCCATCTACAAGCAGGGCTCCAAGCTGGTTGCTGCCGGCCACAACCCGATGGAAATCAAGCGCGGCATCGATAAGGCGGTTGAGGCGATCGTGGCTGAGCTGCAGAAAATCTCCAAGCCGATCAAAGACCACAAAGAGATCGCCCAGGTTGGTACCATCTCCGCTAACAACGACAAGACCATCGGTGATATCATTGCCGAGGCAATGGAAAAAGTCGGCAAGGAAGGCGTTATCACTGTTGAGGAAGCAAAGGCGATGGAAACCAGCCTTGAGACCGTGGAAGGGATGCAGTTTGACCGCGGCTACCTCTCCCCTTACTTTGTGTCTGATCCAGAGCGTATGGAAGCAACCCTTGAGAACGCTACCATCCTGATCTACGACAAGAAGATCTCCAACATGAAGGATATGCTGCCGGTACTGGAGCAGACCGCCAAGTCAGGTCGTCCCCTGATGATCATTGCTGAAGATATCGAAGGGGAGGCGCTGGCTACCCTGGTGGTTAACAAACTGCGTGGCGTGCTGAACGTCTGCGCTGTCAAGGCCCCTGGCTTTGGCGACCGTCGCAAGGCTATGCTGGAAGATATCGCTGTACTGACTGGCGGTACCGTCATTTCTGAAGATATGGGCTTTAAACTGGAAAACGCCACCATGGAGATGCTGGGCCGCGCCAAGCGTATCGTGGTTGACAAGGACAACACCACCATCATCGACGGTGACGGTTCCGAGGCTGATATCCAAGGCCGCGTCAAGCAGATCCGCGCTCAGATTGAAGAAACCTCTTCAGATTATGACCGCGAGAAGCTGCAAGAGCGTCTGGCCAAACTGGTTGGCGGCGTTGCCGTGATCAAGGTTGGCGCTGCAACTGAAACCGAAATGAAAGAGAAGAAGGCTCGCGTTGAAGATGCACTGCATGCTACCCGCGCAGCTGTTGACGAAGGTATCGTCCCTGGCGGCGGCGTTGCGTACATCCGCGCCCTGAACGCCCTGAACAGCGTAACCCTGCCTGCTGAGCAGCAGTTTGGCGTTACCATCATCAAGAGCTCCCTGGAAGCACCGATCCGTCAGATCGCCGACAACGCCGGCATCGACGCATCCATCGTGGTGGACAAGGTCAAGAACGGCAAGGAAGCCTTCGGCTACAACGCTGCCGACGACACCTATGTTGATATGCTGGAAGCCGGCATCATTGACCCAACCAAGGTGTCCCGCTGCGCACTGCAGAACGCCTCTTCCGTGGCGGGCCTGATGCTGACCACCGAGTGCATGATCGCCGAGAAGCCCAAGAAGGATGGCGGTATGCCTGCTATGCCCGGCGGTATGGGCGGCATGGGTGGTATGGGCGGCATGGATTACTAAGCCAACCACACCCAGTTGTAATTACTGCAACCAGAACGGGCAGAGAGTTTCTCTGCCCGTTTTTTGTTGAACCTCGGAAACAGGCCCCAGAATGATCGGTTTTATCTAGACAGAAACACCCCGCATAGGGTAAAAAAGTCAATCAATTTCAGTTTATGGAGGCTTAATGTCACTCCTCGCGGTCGTCAGCTACGACGCCGATGCCATTCGGATCGTCACTGCTCAAAAGACACGAGACAGCTTGATCTGTAAACAAGCTCTGACGCTGACCGATGATGAGCTTGAGGGATTTCTTTCTCAAGATCAAAGTAAAGCCTATCTAATAACCGTCAACCCGCCCGACGCACTTTATGAAACTATCTCCATCCCACCGGTCGATGACAAACTTATTGCTCGCATTGTTGATGCAGAACTCAAACGGATGCACCCGGAGTTGTCGGCGTTCAGCATAGGTTTTCAGGTTATTGGTGACAGTGTACAGGATGGCAGAACCATCCGCAGAGTGGCCTGCTGTCTTATGCCCGATGAACTACTCAACATGCTGCTTGAGCCGTTCATTCGTCATAATAAATCTGTACGCATGATTGCAGCTACCCCGCATGCTCTTGCCGGGCTGGTTATCAACACACCGTCAGACCTACCTGACACCTTGCTTTGTGCATATGATGAAGGCGAACGCAAAACGTTGCTGGTACTGGAGAACGGCGCAGTACTGTTTACCCGTCAAGTCCCTTCGGAATGCCGTGGCTGGAACAGCCTTGACCGGCAGAACGTTACCATGACTATCGATTACTGTTTTCAGACGCTGCGGGTCAGACCAGGAGGTGCCATAGCCATTAACAGTGAAGACCCACCACCACCCTTTGTTGCATTTGAACCACTTATTCCTTCTGGTTTTCCCGCTGCTATTATCAACGAGTATCCGGCTCAGTTGGCATTACTGATGTACCCTCCACCTGCATCTCAAGACCTGCGACCCGCGGCCTACTGTTCTGCCCTGCGGGAACAGGATCTGATCAAAAACACCAGCCTGGGCTTTGTCGCTGCGACAGCTCTCGTTATCCTTCTGCTCATAGTACATGCCTTTTTAATCACCGCCATGCAAACGGATCTGGACAGCCTGCGTCAGCCACCTGATTTGCTGCACAGTGTCATTACAACACATCAAAAAGCCATGGAAAAGCGAACGGCAGTTGAGCCGTTGATCAGCATACTCAACAGCCAGCATGCAGAACCATCGATCCCCGGCTTGCTGGCTACACTTGCCCTTGCACCTCTCACGGATGTGACGATCAGCAGCATGACAGCCAAAAGGGATAAAGACGCTATCGGGCTATCTCTAACCGGTGTAATCTCCAAACCCTCTCTTGCAGATGCGCAATCGCAGCTGGAGGCACTCGGTGCCCAACTTTCCGCGACCAAGGGGATGACCCTAGGCAACCGCACCCTAGACCCTAAAAATAATAAATTCAGTGTGGAGGCCACTCACAAGCCATGATTGCCGCCATGCAACGACAGACCCGACAAAAACTCATCAAGCTGGGGATTATACTTATCTGCTTTACCCTGTTAGCATCACTGCTAAGCGTTGTTATACGGTACAAAGAGATGCTTGCACGCACGATCATCAACCAGAAAACCATTTTTCAAAATGTGGGCAGAATGCGCCTTGCTGCAAAGGATGCGGATAAAACAGTAGCCGATTTCAAGTCCCTCCTGCCTCCGGCTTACGGGACACACACTCCCGAATGGCTGGCATACAGCAGGATTGATGACTTAAAGTCCCGACTACAGGCAACAGAAATGGTTGTTAAAGCAATAGAAAACAAAGAAGGCATGGTGGCCGTTGACTTCACAGCTACACTGCCACTACGTGACTCGGGCACCTATAGCAGAATTATCAACCTGCTTGGCAAGCAGGAAACACTGGCCTTTCCGTTTGTCAATGTTCGCAGCATACAGATTGACCAGTCCGGCAGAGAGGCACAACAAAGTTTAAAACTCGTCATGGAAGGGGTTGTGCAGATGCCAGCTCCGCAGGAAATCAGCCAATGACCATCAAACTTTCCAGAGAAGCCATCACAGCTTTGTGCTGCACGATTGCAGCCCTGATTATACCGGTAATAGCCTTTCTGACCATCAAATTCCAGCTAAAGCAAACTCCTGATGAACGATCGTTGCTGAGCTTTTCTCCAACGCCAATCACACTCAGCCCCCGGACCTGGCGGGAAGCATCCTTCAACTGCCCGGTAACCGTCACTTTACTGTCGTCTGAAAACCGGGCACTAGCAGCCCCTCTGACCGACCAGACACGCAAACAATCAGAAGCCGATCCGGCACACCTACCACAATTGACGTTTATCCTGTACGAAGGCAATCCCAAGAAGGATACTGCCATCCTGGATGGACATCTGCTACGACAAGGGAATAGTCTCAATGGATGGCGCGTCACAAAAATTGAACAAAAACGGGTACAGTTAGCAGGCAGGAAAGGAACACAATGGCTCAGCATGGAATAACATACGTATTTGCACGGATACCCCTGTTGGTTACCTTGACACTACTGAGCGGCTGTGCATCCAGCAGCATCAAGCAGGCAACCACGCCGCCCCGCTCTGCACTTGACACCTCTCTGTCTGCTCCTGCGGGAAAGCATGACCCGTTTGTCCAGCAAAACATTAAGGAGCTACAGAGCCAGCAAAAGCTACCTCCCCTCACAACACCAGACTATCAACCGGTAAGTGATGATGTTTCTCCCGCCAAAACCCGTTTGGTTAATATTCAAGCCCGGAACAGTGCTTTGGGGGATATCCTGCATGTGATTGCCGATACTGCCGGACTAAACCTGATTATTAACGATGGCGTACATCAGGACCGACCAGTCACCCTGACGCTCAAGAGAGTGACGGCCGATGACGCCCTTGCAACTCTGCTTAATTCCGCTGACTACTACTACACTATTAAAGACAACACCATCACTGTAGATGCGACCGGAACCAAGTCGTTTGAACTGGGCCACCCTGCCATGGTACAGAGCTTTAACGTAGAAGTCGGGGGTGATATTCTTGGAAGCGGCGCGGCACTATCTGCCGGTGGAGGTGGTGGCGGTTCATCAAATGTCAAGGGAACCATCTCCCAGACGACCAAAAACGACACCAAGGCGTTTGATTTCTGGGAGTCACTGGAAAAATCGCTACAAGGAATGATTGACAAACCGGCAGCACAGTCCGGCAAGGTGGAGACTGCCACTCTGACCAACAGAACCAATGCTGCAGGCGTCACCACAACATCCCAAACCAAAACGATTATTGAGCAGCCACCAAAGCCCGTAATCGCATCCCCTGCACACGAATCATCCGCTAGTGGTGAAGATTCTGGTCCTCGCCAACAGATTGTGGTAAACCGCCTGACCGGCACCATTATGGTCACTGCTACCCGTAAGAACCTGCAGCGAATTGAGACCTATCTGGACCTGCTACGCAAGACCCTTAATCGTCAGGTACTGGTTGAAGCCAGAATTATTGAGGTACAGCTTAATGATTCATTGAAATTTGGAATTGACTGGGATTTTCTTGGCGACATCAGGTGGTTCAATACAGCTGGGGCGCCTCTTGGAGGTTTTGGTAATGTCACCACCTCGCTCGATGCGTCTATCAAAAACGGTACCTTCCGGCTTGGCTATAAAGGCGGCAACGCCAATACCCTGCTTACCGCTCTTAAGACGCAGGGAGAGGTCAAAACACTTTCCAATCCCAGAATTAACGTTATGAACGGCCAGACGGCATTATTAACCGTCGGTCGTAATACTAACTACATTGCAAAGGTAACCACCACGACTACAACAGCTGCTGGTAGTGCGCCTACCATTTCCTATTCAGTAGAAACCGGCAATGTACTTTCTGGCATCATGTTAGGGCTGGCTCCCTTTATCAACAACCGGGGAGAGATCAGCATGACCATTTCTCCCATCATCTCTGATCTGGTCAAGCTGGAAGACAAAGCCATCGGAGGTGACCCGACCAACCAGATTACCATTTCCATACCCACGGTGGACCTCAGAGAGCTCTCCACCACCATTAAAGTAAGAAACGGTGAGATGATTGTAATTGGCGGCCTGATCTCCAACAAGCAGAACCTTAAGGATGAAAAGGTTCCTTTGCTGGGTGAAATCCCCTGGCTTGGCGGCCTCTTTACCCGTAAGGACAACACTGACACCCGCTCTGAGCTGGTTGTAGTGCTGCAACCATATCTGATTAACAACGACTGACGGAGGTATCGTCAATGGCCGCACCTATCAAGATTGGTGAACTGCTCCTTTCCCAGGGGGTTTTAACCCAAAAACAACTCCAGATAGCCCTGGAACAGCAGCAGGTCACCGGCGCTATCCTGGGCGATTTACTGATTAAACTGGGATTTATCACGGCCCCTGAATTTGCACGAACTATTGCTGTTCAGAGTGGTCTTGAGTACCTTGAACTGTCGGAATTTGAACCTGAAGAAGAGGCGCTGCGTCTCATCCCCAAAGAAACTGCCGAAAAAATAGGGGTAATTCCTCTTGCTTTAGTAGAAGGTCAACTTACGATAGGGATCACCAACCCAAGTAACATCGTTGCAGTGGATACCGCGACCAAAGTCACCGGTAAACCGCCCAAGGTATATCTGGTGGATAATGACCACTACCAATCTACCCTTGAAAAAGCGTACTACTTCATTGCCCACCCGATTCAGAAACGGATGCAGGAGATCATTAGCCAGCTGCGCCAGGCCACCGGCGTTATTCCTGGAGCAACAATCTCTGAGCTGGTAGAGCTGATCATGATGGATGGCATCCGCAAACAGGCTACGGACATCCATATCTCGCCCACTGAAGATGTTACTAACATTTTTTATCGAATTGACGGGGTGTTACAGCATGGACACTGCATCCAGAAGCAGGCCCACGCTGGCATTGTCTCAAGGATTAAAATCCTGGGGCAACTGGATATTGCGGAGCAACGCCTGCCCCAGGACGGATCGTTCTCTCACGCCTTCCTCTCTAAGAACTTTGAAGTCAGGGTCTCAACGGTTCCCTCAATATTTGGCGAAAATCTGGTTCTGCGTCTTCTGGCAGGGGCCGGCCCCTTACTGCGCCTGGAGGCACTGGGAATAAGCAGCATAACCGTGCAGCAGATCCGACGGTTGTTCAATAAATCCTACGGCATCATACTGATTGCCGGCCCTACCGGCAGTGGTAAGACCACCACCCTCTATGCCGCGTTACGGGAACTGAATCGTCTTGAACGAAATATTTTAACGGTGGAAGATCCTGTTGAATACCGCTTAAGCTTTGTCAAGCAAACCCAGGTAAACGAAAAAGCGGGCTATGATTTTGCCCTTGCCGCCAGGAACTTCATGCGACAGGATCCTGATGTCATGTTGCTGGGTGAGATTCGGGATGAGGAAACTGCCCAGATGGCGGTACGGGCCGCCATCACCGGCCACCTGGTGTTATCAACACTGCACACCAACGATGCGGCAACGGCAATCCCCCGCCTGCTGGACCTTAAGGTGGATACCTTCCTGCTATCTTCTGCGCTGGTAGCGGTCATTGCACAACGCCTGGTGCGTAAAAACTGCAAATACTGCAGTGAAGAATACCTGCTTAACGATGACGAACTGCAGGTTTTCAGACAACACCAGCTTGAGATCACGAAAGGTCGTCGTGGCGTTGGCTGTTCAAAATGTGGCAACAGTGGTTTCAGCGGCCGCGTATCAATCTGCGAGGTACTGGTGGTAGACAGCAGGATTCGTCAGTTAATCTTTGAAGGAGCATCCACCGGCGCGATCATGGAACTGGCAGTAGCTGAAGGGATGATACCCCTACAGCAGGATGGCATCAACAAGGCTGCCGCCGGAATCACAACGCTTGCAGAAGTACTGCGGGTGGCAGGATGAAGCTGTTCACCTACCAGGTGGTTGATGCCTCCGGCAGCACGATCAAAAGCAGTATTGAAGCAGAATCAATTGAAGAAGCAACGGCAAGCCTGGTTAGTCGCGGACTCTATATCCTCAAAATATCGCAATCATCCAACTTTTCAGCTATTTTTGAAGGGTTATTGGGCCGTAAGAAGGTCAAACGTGCTGAGATAATCGATCTTGCCAACAACCTTTCAGTTATGGTTGGAGCAGGTCTGCCACTGTTGACCACCCTGGGAGATATTGGTGCAGCCGTTACCAACCCACATTTGCAGGCTATTATTGCAGAAATAAAGCAAAGCGTTGAGCAGGGCACCAGCTTTTCTGATGCACTGGAACCCCACGCCAGAGTATTCCCTGATGTTTTCAGACGTCTGGTACGGGTAGGAGAAGAAACCGGCAGTTTTGAGAGAAGCCTCAAAGATGTAGCAGAACACCTTCAGAGAATGGAAGACCTGTCTGGATCAATCAAACGAGCGCTGATCTATCCGGCATTTGCCATAGCCACCACACTGGGCGCCCTGGCATTTTGGATGATCTACGTTCTACCCAAAATTATTGTGACGCTGAAAGGTCTGGGAGTCAAACTTCCTCTTTTAACCAGAATATTAATCGTTACCAGTAACCTGTCACAGCGTTTCTGGTATGTAGGTATTATTTTACCGATCACTCTGTTTGTACTTATTAAGTTGTTCAAGCAAACTGAACGTGGTCGTTATCTGGTTGACCTTGCAAAACTAAAACTACCAATCTACAAGCTCATTGAATACAATCGACTATTAGCACTCTTTGCCGAGCAGATGCGTATCCTGATTGTTGCCGGACTCACGGTTGACCGGACACTAAATATAGTCTCAGATATTATGGGAAATGTCATATTCCAACAAGCCATAACCACCATTCGTGACGAAATAACCTACGGCAGCACGATTGCTGAAGCACTGAAACGTCAAAAGGTTTTCCCTCCTCTGCTGGTTCGTCTGGTGAGTGTTGGAGAAAGCAGCGGTACTCTGGATGAACAGTTCAGCTTTCTGGCACGCCACTATCTTAAGACTATGGACGATGTATCGGATAAGCTTGGTAAAATCATTGAGCCGCTGGTTATCACCGTTGTTGGTGTGCTGTTTGCTGTTATTATCAGTGGTCTTTTATTACCGATTTACGACCTCGTTTCCAAAGTTGGTAAAGGATAGCCGTGAACGCCACCTACCTTAATTTTTTCGGATTACATGATGACCCATTCCGGCTTACCCCGGATCCGGCCTACTACTACCCCTCTCACGACCATGCCAATGCCCTGCTATCACTGGACTACACCCTCAATAACCGGGAAGGATTTTGTCTACTGACCGGCGAACCAGGCACCGGCAAGACCACCTTGTTGCGTATATTCATCAACAAATGGCAGGATCAGGCCGAAATTGCGCTGATCATGACTCCACGTTTGTCCCCTGAAGAATTTCTACAAGCAATCCTGGATGACCTCGGGGTCATCTTTCCGCTCTCCGGCAACAAAAATGATATGATCAAGGAATTCAGGGATTTTCTGCTGGGACACGCAGAGAATGGGCGACGGGTAGTCATTATTGTGGATGAGGCGCAACAACTGCCCGATGCCACCCTTGAGGAACTACGCCTGCTGTCAAATCTTGAAACCACTAAAGAAAAACTGGTGCAAATTATTCTGGTAGGTCAGCCGGAACTGGCTGACAAAATGGAGCAGGACCAGTTCAGGCAGTTGAACCAGAGGATATCGGTTCGGGCCTCATTGTCACCATTGGCAGAACGGGCTACCGCAGACTATCTGACGACCCGGCTTATGAAAGCAGGTGCCCTGACCGCAACTTTCTTTGACAAAGCAGCACTGGACACTATTTTCCGACTCTCCTGTGGCATCCCCCGCCTGATCAACCTGATCGCATCAAGGGCGCTGATGGCAGCTTATCTGGAGGGGAAACCCGGCGTTCAGGAACGACAGGTGATCATTGCCGCAGCAGAAGTTATGAAAAAAGAACGAAAGAAGATGGGTTCACCAAGGAGAAACCAACTACTCTGGTGGGCAATTAGTGGGTTGGTTGTAATTATAGCGCTATTGTCAGTCTTTAAAATTCGTTTCTAATGCAAACAATTACCGATCAAGCACGTTAATCCGCTCTCTAGCTGCCTCACGCACCCGTTGCCCTGCTTCAGGCAGCGCTGTCACTTCACGGTACAGACGCAATGCATCCTGATGCTCTCCACGTCGCTCCCGTATTCTCGCCATCCCCAACATCCCCTGTGCATCGCCCGTGTCAGACAGACGACGATAACTGCTTAACGCATCATCCAGCAATGCACTGCGTTCCTGTGACAAGGCCAGATTATACAATGCCATACGATTAACAGGATCAACAGCAACAGCACGACCGAGCATTATACGAGCACCATTTTCATTACCTAATCGCCCCTGAGCTATACCACCATTAACCAGCGCGGAAACATAATCCCCCTTCAGTTGCAAAGCCCGATTTGCATAGCCAAGCGCATCAGTAAACATCCCCATACTGAGACTGGTGCTGGCAAGATTATTCAAAATCCTATAGTTATGCGGATCTGCCTCAAGGGCCTTTCGGTATTGATGCATAGCCTGACTGTAATCACGGCGTGCCTCGGCACTACGTGCAGCAAACAGATAGGCATCCAGAGAGGCCCTATCTTTTACCACCGCTTTACGCTCTACAGCAGGGGTTTCCCGTGGAGCAGTCGAAGCGGCAGTTGCATGCTTTGCTCCTGTTGCCTGTAGGTGGCGGGGGGAAGGAGCTGTCTTTTCAGCTGTCTGGCGAGCCACCGGCACCTTTGTTTTTAGCGTAGAAGTCACAGGTGCAGCCACCGTACGAACAGAGGACTGCTGCATCTGCGGCACTGGTGTTTCCACTACCTTAGCTGCCATCTGCGACTGTGGCGGTATTACCTGACGGGTCAGCGAAGGAGAGCTGGGAATCCGGGTTTGCAGATAGACCACTAACAACCCGCCACCAGCGACAGCAGCTGCAGCCACGGCACCAATTACCAGATAGGTTCGCCGACTGTTTTTCCCAGGGGCGGCACTGGACACAGACTGCAACAATCCAGGTGGAATTTGACCAGTTTCTTGGCTTAAATCATTTTTTTTCAGCAAATTTGCAAGAATACTCATATCTGATACACCTGTAATTTATTGAATGTACATCGAAAAATCGAATAGCAGGCCAAAGGCTGGAAGTCAATACAATTCAAAATCCGTCTATTCAATATTGATGATAAAATCACACACTCTCCTTTCAACCCTATTTTACTTGATTTTTTTAAACAAATAGCCGATTTAAGAAACCTGTCTAAATTAATAGGTGCGATAAAACAAACAATACAGGAGGTCAGACATGCGCAGTAACAAAGGTTTTACCCTGGTAGAAATGGCAATAGTTCTTGTTATCATAGGTCTTTTACTAGGAGGAGTATTAAAAGGACAAGAGCTGATTGATAACTCGAAAGTTAAAAAGGCTGTTAATGATTTGAATGCCATCTCTGTTGCTTACAATGGCTATTTAGACAGATACAACCGGATTCCAGGTGATGATGGCCCACTGGCAACACTGCAAGCACGTGGAGCAAATTGGAACATCACTGCCGCCGGCAACGTCAGCGGTATTCTTGGAATTACTCCGGCACAAACATTTACTGGTGGGGGAGAAAGTGTTGCTTTTTGGCAACATGTAAAAGCAGCAGGCTTTATTGCTGGCAACCCTGCAGATGCTGCTGTAGCTGCGCTACCAATCAATGCCTTTCAGGGGTTAATTGGAGTTTCCAATAACACCACCGCAATAACAGGTATGGGGACAGGACTGTCCGTATGCATCAGCCAAATCCCCGGTAAAGCGGCGGCACAAATCGATGCACAGCTTGACGACCGCAACCCGTCAACCGGATCCGTTCGCGCAACACTGGGGGTAGCTGGTGCAAACACAGCGCCCGGTGCAGCTGCAGCTGCGTATTCGGAAAACTCGCAATATACTGTCTGTCGAACATTATAAAGCAATCCTGTTCGTTTAAGGAGGCCTAACGGCCTCCTTTTTTTATTTATGCAATATGCTATAGTGAAAACATGAAAAATATTCGTCTCAATAGCCGCGGTTTCTCTCTGGTTGAAATGGCTCTTGTACTGGTTGTCGTTGGTATTGTGATCGGCATCGGCGCTGGCATGATCGGCCCGCTAACCACCATGAGCAAGGTCAGGGAAAGCCGCGAAATTATTGAAAGCAGTATAGTTTCTGTAAGCGGTTGGTCAGCAAGTAACAATCGCCTGCCGACATTTACCCCAACCCTGCCTGATACCGCCAGGTTTGATCAAATTGTCAAAAGCCCTATTGACTCATGGGGGCGCCCATTAATTTACCTTTTTGACGCTAATCTTGCACCTTCAGGAGCTAATTTACCAACCAAAGACACTATCTGCGGAAGAAAAACAACCGCAATTTCTATTACGGACAACACTGCTATCCCGGCTGTAACCATAACTAATGTTGCTTTTGCCATAACAAGCCAAGGAGAAGACGCACTAACCCAGACCACTTTAAACGGCACTTTAAACGGGGCAGTTATAAACGGTGTAATCACAGGTTCTGGCACAGCTACCGGCACGATTACACTGGACCCTACAGTAAGCGACATTGCCCGCTGGGTAACACTGGATGAACTGCGCAGCAAGATCGGTTGTCAGGGGGCACAGCTAAAGATTTTAAACAATGAGTTGCCAGCCGGATCAGCTACTACTGCGGCATACGCTGTTACCATGACTGCTGACGGAGGCATACCCTACCCTTCCCCCAACCTGTATCGTTGGTGTATTCAGACAACAACAGGACTAACTCCCAATGCTAATATGACGTTCGCTCCTGCAGTTTTTAGTGCAAACTGTGCGGCACTGGCTGAAGGCTCATGGGGGCAGGCCGGACAGCTTGCCATTTCATGGCCTCTTGGAACGGCTCCACCCTCAGCGGCCTATTCATTCACCATCTTTGTCCGCGACAACAATGACGCAGCAGCCACCAACGACAACATCGCCTCAAAAGCGTTTGTGCTCACCGTAAACCCCTGATGGGATTTATCCACAAAACATACGGCTTTACCATGCTGCCGCTAATCCTGTTCATGTTTGTAATTGTAGGGTTATTAAGCGCAGGCTACATGATGCTGGGACCAAAGGTGCAGCTGGGCAAGACAGTTGAGACAAAGGCAGGGCTTGAAAAGGCTGCTGATGCAATTATCAGTTGGTCGGTGGCTAACGGACGCTTACCGGATACTGTTTTACCAGCAACAAACCCAACGTATTTCTTAAATATCATTCCGTCTCAGACTGATTCCTGGGGAAGACCTTTTGTCTATCTATACGAAAACACCTTGGCGAATCAGGCATCCGGCGGCATTTGTGGAAGAACCACAACATCCTATCCCGCAGGCTGTACTGATGAAACAACGTGTAACGCCTTCATACTCATAAGTGGCGGTGAAGATCAGACCGTCAACTCCGTACCTGCTACTTCGCAATCGTTTCCTGCAACTATTACACTTGACAACAGAGATCTAACGAGAACAGTCACCCTTGCAGAGCTAAAAAACCGTGCCGGATGCTACGGCAGCACCCAGGGACGGCTAAAAATCCTGAACAATGAACTGCCCAAGGGCTGCAGTGGAACAGCTTACTCCGCAACCATTTTTGCTGGCGGCGGTGTGCCCCCTTATCCGACCTATACCATCACCGGTCTGGCTGGTACTGGACTTTCTGCCTTAGGTGCCAACATTTCTGGTTCGCCTTTGACCACAGGCAGCTTCCCTGTTTCCGTGCAGGTTACCGATAGCCATACACCGACAGCTACTACGGTTCAAAAAAATCTAACTTTGACTGTCAACTCATGTGGTGCATCACTACCCACGCCCACCGCTGCCTGGAATTTCAATGAAGGTGCCGGGAACACCATCGGTTCCGGCTCTACCCTGGGCACCATCACCGGCACGGCAAACTGGGTAGCGCGAGGTGGCGGCTATGCCCTGCTTCTTAACGGCACCACCAACTATATCTATTTCAATGATATCAATTATTTCAACATTGGCACCGGAAACGTTACACTCTCTGCCTGGGTTAACTTCAGTGGCACGCCAGCGCAACACTGGTGTGATTCTGCTACAGGAACAGATATGGCCATTGGTGCCATTGCAGGTAAGGGATTCCTCTATCCGGCAATCGGCTACGGTATGTATGTAACCCAAACCCGCCCATGCCCTTCATGCACCTCATGTAGCGGAGCCTGGAGCAATTACAAGGTGGCGTTCCAACTGCGTAACCCAGCCAACAGCGACATCCATAGTGTCTACTCGGACTCCGTAATTGCCGGCGGCAGCTGGGCTCATGTCGTAGCGGTTCTTGACAGAAACGCATCTCCAGCAACAGACCAAATCAAACTGTATATCAACAACGTCAAGCAAACCGATGCATCAAACGACTACCAGTATACCAGCCCAACGGCACTCAACTTCGACAACACCTTTAAATTTACAATTGGTGCTCGACATGATGGTGGTTCAGGCTATGGATTCCCTTACTGGGGCTACATTGATGATGTCCAGTTGTACAAGGCTGCCTTGACTGATGCACAGATCAGCGCCCTCTACACCACCGGGCTTAATCCCTGAAATAGTACCACCGAACGAGGCTAGACTTTTCACGAAGACAAAAAGGGTTAACCATGACAGATACCGCCGTTATTCTGCTTCAGATGGGTGGACCGGATTCTCTGGAAGCGGTCAAGCCGTTCCTGCTAAATCTGTTTTCTGATCGAGAAATCATCAAGATCGGTCCGGCCTTGCTGCAGCCGTTCATCGCCCGGATGATCGTCAGACGACGCGCCCCGGTGGTGGCGGAGAAGTACCGCGAGATCGGCGGTAAATCGCCAATTAAAGAACTGACCCAGGCCCAGGCAGATACCCTTGCTACCGAACTGGGTATGCCCTGTTTTGTCGGTATGCGCTACTGGCATCCATTTACCAGAGAAACCTTGCTCCGGCTACGGCATAGCGGCATTAAAAAGCTGGTGGCGCTGTCACTCTACCCCCACTATTCCCGCGCCACCAGCGGCTCAAGCTTTAACGACCTGACCCGCTGCCTTGCTGATCTGGATAGCGACTTTGAGCTTATCCGGATTCCCCATTTTTACGATCATCCACTCTACATTGACGCCCTGACTGAAAAAATTGAAGCCGGGCTGGCCAGCTTCCCTGACCGTGATACCGTACAGCTGTTATTTTCAGCTCACTCTCTACCGCAATCATTTATTGACGAAGGCGATCCCTACCTTGAGCATATCCAGACCACGGTCCGGCTGGTGATGGAACGTTTTGAGGGGGTGCAGCACCAGCTGGCCTTTCAATCACGGGCCGGGCCGGTGAAATGGCTGGAGCCCTCCACCGATGACAAGCTGAAGGAGCTGGCAGCAAACGGCTGCAAAAACCTGCTGATGGTACCGCTTTCCTTTGTGTCGGATCATATTGAAACCCTGCACGAAATTGATATTGAATACGCTGAAGAAGCCCATAAAATGGGTATCAGCGACTTCCGCCGCATAGAATCACTCAACAGTTCCCCGACCTTTATCCGCTGTCTGGCAGAGTTGGTACGAACAGCCCTGCAACAAAATTTGAAATCTTCATAATTGTTCATAATCCCTTCACAGGTTCTTCCATCTCCCTTGCTATGGTAGCACCATCAAAACAAGGTTGATTACCAACCACTACCAAGACACGGAGGAACAGAATCATGAAAAAATCTTTTTTAGCACTCACCGCAGCAGCAGCCCTTGCCATCGCCGGTTCAGCCATCGCCATGCCCGGTATGGGCGCAGGTCAGGGCATGGGACCTGGCATGAGGGGCCAAATGGCTCAACCAGGCACCATGACACCGGAAATGAAAAAGTTCATTGCCGACACCATGCCGATCCGTGAAGAAATGCATGCCAAGCATATGCAACTGCAGAAGGAGATGATCAAGGATGCGCCTGATCAGACAGCCATCAAGAAGCTGCAGGGTGAGATGGTTGAACTGCGCAAAAAGATGATGGATGCCCGCGCCAAGGCAGGGCTCCCCATGGGCAAGATGGGTAAGCGCGGCCATAAAGGGATGCGCGGCGGCGGCATGGGCATGATGCAGATGGATTGCCCGATGATGCCAACTCCTCCAGCACCGGCCAAGTAACAAGGTCGAAATAGATTAAGACCATAACGCAGAGAGGCATGAGGTGCAGAGTCACAGAGAATCAGCTTACAGGCCATATTTTGAATTTCCCCTGGTTTTCTTATCTTTCTCTATATCTCTGCTTCTCTGCACCTTTGCGTTGAGATTTTGTAGGGGTTCCTGATGAAGTATTTTTTATCCACATATTTCCTACTATCCCTTCTGCTCCTCACCGCCCTACCGGCAGCAGCAGAAGAACCTGAGCCAGGTCAAGGCCGGGGCTGGCGCGGTGGACGCACGCCTGGCGAGATGGGACCGCCTCCCTTTGGTGATTACTGCCCCCGCCGTCATGCCGACCACTACGGAGCACGCCAACCGTTACAGACGCCGGACGAGGCAAGGCATCGGCTGCGGCTCTTTTTTAACGTTCCCCCTGCTCAAATAACCCTGCGCAAAGAGGTTCGGATGGGGTATATTGCTGATATCACCAATGCCGATGGATCACTGTTTGACCGGGTAATTATCGACAAACGGTCTGGCAGAATACGTTCTATCCGCTAATGGGACAGCCATGCAGCCACCGATTCTGATTGTTGAAGATGACCAGAAGATTGCCCGGATCATCAAGGCCTACCTTGAAGGGGCTGATTTCCGGGTCATCCATGCCGACACCGCCCGCGCCGCACTAGAAAAGGCTGAGGCTGAACTGCCCCTGGCAGTTATCCTTGATCTGGGCCTGCCGGACAGAAGCGGTGAAGAGTTGTGCCAGGATCTGAAAGAACTGGGATCATTTCCGGTTATCATGCTGACCGCCAAATCATCTGAAGAAGAGCGGATCACCGGCTTTGCCCTGGGGGCAGATGATTATGTAGTCAAACCGGCTTCCCCCCGTGAGCTGGTCTACCGGGTCAAGGCGGTACTGAAGCGCTACGATGGAGCAGGCTCCGGCGAGCAGGCGCTCAGCTTCAACAACGGCACGCTGATCCTGGACAGCCGCCGCCACACCGTAACCTGCCGCGGCGAACAGCTGAGCATCACTCCCACCGAGTTTAAATTACTGCAAACCCTTGCCGCTGTTCCTGGCCGAACCTACAGTCGGGACGAGCTGGTTTCAAAGGCGCTGGGCTACCAGTTTGATGGCTACGAACGCAGCATTGACGCCCATATCAAAAACCTGCGTCAGAAGATCGAACTGGACAGCCGCAAACCTGAGTTCATCAAGACCGTCTATGGCATCGGCTACCTGTTTTGTGGTGAGCGGGATGCGGTTTAGCCTGCAGCGCAAACTGCTGGTGCTGCTTGGGCTAGTGATTCTGATCGCCCTCTCCTCCTCTGTCCTGCTCAGAAATTTTGTGATCCGCGACTTCAAGGCCTTTGGCGAAGGCCGGATGCTTGATCGCCTCTATCAGGTACAGGCCGTGCTTGAAGGACGCTACCAGCAGGCAGGCGGCTGGAAACGGGAGCAGGTTGCCAATGATCTGGTCTGGGCCTGGCTTTCCGGCATTGAACTGCGGCTCTACAATGCAGACAGCCAGCTGGTGCTGGACACCAGACAGGCCCTGGCAAGCCTGCCCCCGGTGATGCAGCAGCGGATTGCCGCTTCAACCAACAGACGCCCGCTACCGCCGGACTCCACAGAATTCCAAAGCTACCCGCTCTTTCTGAAAGGTGAAGAAATAGGTCACCTTGATCTGCAGCTCCCCAGACCGGTTCACGAATCCTTCTTTATCCGCTCCTCAAATTTGTTCCTGATCTATTCGCTGCTGGGACTTGGCTTAACCGCTGTCATACTCAGCTTTCTGGCAGCCCGACGTATTTCACGTCCCCTGCAGGAGCTAACCGCTGCCGCAGAAGGGCTGGCCAGTGGTGATCCTGCCCAGAGGGTACTGACGGAAAGCAGTGATGAAATCGGCCGTCTGGCAACCACCTTCAACCGGATGGCTGACCGCCTGGAGGCACAGGAGCAGCTGCGTAAACAGCTGGTATCAAATGCTGCCCATGAGCTGCGTACGCCGTTGATGATCATTCGAGGTGAACTGGAAGGGATGATGGACGGCCTGCTGCCTGTCACCCCTGAGGCGTTGCAGTCGCTGCATGATGAGGCCAGCCGCCTGACAACCATCCTTGACGGTGTTGATGAACTGACCAGGGCACAAACAGCCGCACTGCAGCTTCATCAGAAGGAAATCGCGCTGCTGCCGTTTCTGCAAGGGATTGTTTCCCGCTTCAGTCACACAGCCGAGGAACAACAGGTCACAATCAGCGTTATTGGTGATCAACACAGCACCGCCTGGATCGACCCGGACCGTTTTACCCAGATCATGGTCAACCTGATTGCCAATGCGCTAAAGGCAATGCCCAACGGCGGCAGACTGGAAATTCACCTTTCAGCAACAGCGCAAGCACGCTATATTGAGGTCATCGACACCGGACCAGGTATCCCGGCTGATCTGCTGCCCCATGTTTTTGAGCGGTTTGCCAAGGGCAAAACAGGTGGCCTGGGATTGGGACTGGCCATTGTCAAAGAGCTGCTTACTGCCCATGGTGGCAGCATTTTCGTCGCTCGTTCATCTGACAAAGGCACCTGCTTCCGTATCGAACTGCCTGATAAAAATGGAGGATCAGCATGAGCATGACCGACGAACTGGTTGGATGGAGCTGGGAACAAAAATGTCAGAAGGCTGTGGAGGCGCTGGGGACTAACAGTTTTACCGCCGTCTACTGCCAGACCCCTGACGATGCCCGTCAGTATATTCTGGAAGCAGCAGCAGATGCAGCAACTATAGGCTTTGGCGGCTCCATGACCATTGCAGACCTGGGAGTACAACAGGAGCTGGCCACCCAAGGCAAAGAGATCCTGAACCACAGCATTAGCGGACTGTCTCGAGATCAGAAAATGGAGATCATGCGCCGTCAGTTGACCTGCGACCTGTTTCTCTCCGGCAGCAACGCCTTGACCACGCGGGGCGAGCTGATCAACATCGATGCAACCGGCAACCGGGTGGCAGCCATGTTCTTTGGCCCCAAAATGGTGATTGTGGTGGTGGGACGTAACAAGCTGGTGGACGGCACACCGCAGGAGGCGATCCAGCGGGTGAAACAGTGGGCAACGCCCCCCAATGCCAAGCGCCTCAACTTCAACACCCCCTGTGCCAAGACCGGTTTTTGTAGCAACTGCAACTCGCCTGACCGGCTCTGCCGGGTTACCACCATCATTGATCGCAAGCCACGCTTTACTGATCTGCGGGTGGTGGTGGTCAATGCAGAGCTGGGGTTCTAAACAGCTGGTCGGCGTGCTGCAGACATTGGGCAGGGCATTGCAGGATCTGCTGCTGCCGCCCCGCTGCCCTATCTGTCATGAGCTGGTCGCAGGTGCGGACCAGCTGCATATCTGTGCCGATTGTCTGGCAGCCCTGCCAAGGGTGGCTTCACCGGTCTGTTCAATCTGCGGTATTCCATTTGATGGCGCAGGTTCCGATCACCCCTGCAGCCGCTGTCTGCAGACGCCACCGCCCTATGCTGCAGCCAGGGCTGCACTGCGTTATGAAGGGGCCTGCCGCGATCTGATCCACCGCTTCAAGTACGATTTCAAATCGCACCTGCGACGCCCCCTTGGCCTGCTCACAGCCCACCTGCTGGCTGATTTTGCAAACCAACAGCAACCTGATCTGCTGGTGCCGGTTCCACTACATGTCAGCCGCCTGCGCCATCGCGGCTTTAATCAGGCCGTATTACTGGGGGAAGTTCTTTCCCACCAGTGGCAGATTCCTTTGCTGCGACAGGGTCTAAAACGGACCCGCCCCACCACTCCCCAGATTGAACTGACCTTTGAACAGCGCACCCACAACCTGCATAACGCCTTTAGCGTCACCAACAGCAGCGCCATTCGTGACCGACGGATCATGCTGGTGGATGATGTCTTTACCACCGGCAGCACGCTGGCTGCATCTGCCCTGGCACTACGTCAGGCAGGCTGCCATTCTGTATCTGCTGTTACCGTTGCCCACGCCCCTTAGCACCATCCATGAATACATAGGTAATCATTGGACAATCCCCGACCAAAGTTCTTGACAACGGCACTGCAGTATCATATACCGATACCCTGTATACAGATTTCAGGAGGAGCATGTTATGCGGTTGTCAACCAAGAGTCGATATGGTCTGCGGGCGCTGTTTGATATTGCGTACAACAACAATACTGCCCCGGCACAGATTCAGGATATCTCACGCCGTCAGCAGATTTCCCCACGCTATCTGGAACAGATCTTCCAGAATCTGAAAAAAGCCGGTGTCCTGAAGAGCAAGCGGGGACCTCAGGGTGGCTACACCCTGGCACGCAAGCCAGATCAGATTACGGTGCTAGAGATCATCCAGGCCACTGAGCAGGATGCCTTGATGGTGGATTGTGGTGGCCAGGGCAAAAAGACCCGCCGCCGCAAGAACGAGTGCCCCTTTGAAGGCAACTGCGTGACCCAGACCGTCTGGAAGGATGCCAATGACCTGTTGGCTGAACTGTTTGGCAAGATGACCCTGGAAACCCTCTGCCAGCGTGGCCAGGAGATGGGTGTGGAAAAGGATCAGGACGCCAAGATGATGTACTATATCTAACCCTGCATCCCGGACTTTAGATCAGGTCACCCAAAGGTAGGTTTTCGTCTGCTACGGGTGCGAAACATCGGAACCGAGCCCGGCTGGAACGTGAAGATGGGGAGCTGGCACAGGCCATGCTCCCCACCACTATGCTGATTCAGCTTAAACTATCCTTGAATTAAAACTGATACATCAGCAACATCCCGCCACCGGCTGCCGGACTTGCATCAGTAAAGCCTGCCAGGGCATACAGCTCCCACGACATCCTGCGTGACTGCAGAAAATTCAATTTCACCCGGCCCTCAACCGGTGCTGTACCGCCATCAACCCGGCTAGACGAGCCTTTTGCGTACAGGGAGACAAACAGGCGATCCGTTGCCTGAACCCCGCCACCAGCGCTGTAGCTGACATAGTTTTTACCCTGGTAATCACTGGTACTGTCCTGAAAGATATACGCCCCTTCTGCAAAGAGCTGAATATCCCCCAACCATTTTGAGACAGAAACACCGGGACCGCCTTCAAAGGTACCGGTACCCAGACCATGCTCCTTATCGCCGGTCGGCGCCTTCAGATAAAGTGTCGGCCTGATCTTCGGGGTCTGCTCTCCATCCGCCAGTACGGTCCAGCCAGCAGAAAGACTGATATCCCCCAGACCTGCTTCTGTGGCTGTCGTGGTAACGGCAGCTGTGGTTGTCGTAGTAGCACTGCTTGGCCTGCGCCCCCGTCCGCCGCCGCCAGACTGGGTCACCACCACACCGCTTCCGCTTTTGCTGGTTAAAAAGACCATTGGCAGCTCAAGTGTGAGATCAATGGACTCAGTCGGGTTAACCGCCAGCAGTACCGGCAGGGTAACCACCGTTGCATCGGCATTGCTGCCATAATCACCATGGGAAACTTCAGCGCCGATACCGGCGGCAAACGAGACACCCTGGCCCAAACGATGCTCACTGTTTTCAGCCCTTGCGGCAACAGCTGCCAGCAAGATGACCAGACTGACAATCAAACTATAGATAATCCTATGTATCTGATTCATTTCATGGGTACTATGCACACAATCCTCCATCAGCGGCCTCTGCGCCCGCCGCCTGTTCCGCCACGTTGCTGCTGACCTGCACCTTGTTGCCCGCCCTTAAAACCACCTGCCCAGGCAGGTCGGCCGGTTTCATTACGCAACACCAATGGACTACCGGATGGACTACTGATCCATTGGGCCAGCAGATAGCTGCGTCCATCCTTGCCCTGGGCCTTGGATCCACGCACCGTTACGGTGTCACCAATCTTCCAGTCCAGATGGTCGTCTTGCAGATACCAACGCGGTCCTAACACCACAACAAACCGTTCTGATCCGGCAACCAGCTCAATGGTTACCGGATCAGCCGACGAGTCAGGGGCAGCCGCAACACGGCCAACAGTTGTTACCACCGTGTTGCGGTCATACCCCTGCACCAGATCCAGGCCACTTGTTCCTCCCTCGCCACCGGAACCAAAGCCCCAAAACGCTTCAGCCGGTCTTTGCAGCATGACCACCACAATCGCTGCTGCAATCAGGAAAAAGAATGATCTGAATCTGCCCATGGTAAAATTGCCTTTCTACGGAGTCGTCGTTGTAGGGGTTGTTGCATTCACGCCCGTGCCATCCATGACACCACGACCATTAGCCGGACGGGTGGTTGAACCGTTTGCCGTGGTTCCGGTCTGCAGAAAGGTACCGTCACGGCGCTGCGAACCTTCAGGACGGGTCTGAGTCTGGGTAGCGGTCTGTGATTGGCTGCGGGTCTGGGTCATTGTCCCTTTCCCCATAGAAGCACCATTTCGGGCGCCGCCCCCCATACTGCCACCACCACCGCCGCCACGGGCAAAGGACTCTCCACCAAATGCCAGAACTGCTGCTAATACGGCTGCCGTGATCAGAAGATTACGTGTTTTCATGATTGTCTCTCCTTACAATAGTTTCGAGATCCGCGCTCGTTAATCATAGGGATTACAGCAACCATGCCAACATCAAGCAATCAAGTAACAACCAGATATCACACACTATTTTAAAAACCACTTGGTCATCGGCGCAATGCAGCTGGTGCAGCATTTGCACTACCTGCTGCAGCTCTTGCACCATACTCTTTATGGTTCAACCAGCCCATACTCCTTAAGGCGGTACTGCAGGGTCCGCTTTGAGATGCCCAGTTTTTCTGCTGCCAGCCGTCGGTTATTATTGCAGCTTGCCAGCGCCTCCAGAATACTGGCTCGCTCACGATCCCTCAGACTCCCGCCTTCTCTTGTGCTAGCGTTTGTCACGACAGGTTGGCGCAAGGCATCAGGCAGGTCTGCAGCTGTTAGTGCCCCTTTACAGAGAATGACCGCCCGTTCAATCACGTTCTGCAACTCACGGATGTTGCCGGGCCAGCTGTATCCAGACAGTATCTCCAACGCCTGTGGTTCAATATCCTGCAGATCACGACCGGTCTGCAGGGCCGCCCGCTGCAAAAGATAGCGGACCAGAACCGGTATCCCGTCACGGCGATCACGCAGTGCCGGCAGCTGCAGCGGAAAGACGTTCAGGCGGTAGTAGAGGTCTTCACGAAAACGGCGTTCCCTGACCTCTTCTGCCAGATCTCGGTTGGTGGCAGCAACAACCCGCAAATCAACGCGAATCTCACGACTGCCCCCTACCCGTTCAAAGAGCCGTTCCTGCAGCACCCGCAAAAATTTGGATTGAAGCGCCAATGGCAGTTCACCGATCTCATCCAGAAAAATGGTGCCGCCCGATGCCAGTTCAAACTTGCCCTGTCGGGCCTGGGTGGCACCGGTAAAAGCCCCTTTTTCATGGCCGAACAGTTCGCTCTCCAGCAGAGTTTCCGGTATGGCGGCGCAGTTAAGCGCCACAAAGGGAGCATCCCGACGGGGGCTGGCCTGGTGAATCATCCGGGCAGCCAGCTCTTTACCGGTACCGGATTCACCGCTAATCAGCACCGTTGCCTGGGTGGAGGCGACATCCACAATCAGACGCCTCACCTGCTGCATGGCCTGTCCGGCAAACAGCACCTCATCGGGCGGCAGACCGGCTGTTTCACGCTCTTTCAGCACCTTGAGGGTGCGTTCCTGCTGACTGCCAGCCAGAACACGCCGCACCAGGGTCCGCAACGTTTCCGGATCTTTGAGCGGTTTGGTCAGAAAGTCAGCCACCCCTTCCTTGATGGCTGCAACCGCCTCTTCCACGGTGCCAAAGGCGGTCAGCAGGATAAACGGTGGTGCAATCCCTTCTGCCTGCGCCCTGCGAAACAGATCAAGCCCGTTCAGGCCGGGCAGACGCAGGTCTGATAACACCAGGTCAAAGGACTGCCCCTGCAGTGTCTTCAGCGCTGCCTTGCCATCCTCCCGCTCCACCAGCTCATACCCGTCATCATCAAGGATTGCCGCCAGCAGTGAACGAAAGGTGGCATCATCCTCCACCAGCAGTATCCGCGCAGTTTTACTCATGCACACTCCTTTACCAGCGGCAGTTGCAGGGTCACGTTGGCACCGCCTGAACTGCCATTGGCAACTGTCATAATTCCACCGTAGCCTGCGACAATCTTGTGGCAGACCGCCAACCCCAGACCACTGCCACTGGCCCGGGTGGTGTAAAACGGATCAAAGGCCCGTTTCAGGCTTTCCTCTGCAAAACCGGGGCCGCTGTCAGAGATCAGGATCGTTGCCTGCTCACCATCATTTGACAGGTTAATCTGCACGGTTCCCCCATCAGGCATGGCTTGCAGGGCATTGCTGAACAGATTCAACAACAGTTGCCGCAGACGATCCGCCGGGCAGGCAACCGGCCGAGCGATGGCACCGGTTATCTGCACCCCTACCCCGGCCTGTACTGCCTCTGCCACAAACGACTCCCAGGCATCCTGCACCAGCTCCAACACCACTGCAGAGCCTGACTGCATCGTTTCCTGACGGGTATAGGTCAGCAGATCGGTTACCAGCCCTTCAAGCCGCTCTGACTCGGTCACAATCTTGCCGGCATACTCCTGTTGTCTGGCATCTTGTACCCGTTCCCGCAACAGCTGGGCAAACCCCTTGATGCCGGCCAAGGGCGTCCGCACCTCATGTGCCAGCACCGCCCCCAGCTCTCCCAATCGTACCAGCTGCTCATGGCGGGTCATCTCCTCACGCCGCTGAAGATCCCGTTGCTGCAGACGTAACACCCACAAACCAAAGCCCCATGCGACGGTCAACAGCACCACAATTACCATCAGACCGGTACGGGCCCTACGGATAATCTGATCTGCCTGCCAGGTGTGCAGCGCCAGCCGTAAGACCATCGTCTCACTAGGCAGATGCAGCTGTTGTTGTGTCTCAAAGACCACCTCACCGGTGCCAAGCCTGATCCGTTCTTCAGTTATCACCGGAGCAGCAGCAACCGGCAGGTAGCGCTGATCCTCAATCCGGCTGCCGATCAGGTCTGGATTTCGGTGAAACCGGATCACACCTTGCCTGTTGATCAGGGAGAAATAGGCACTGTCATGGGAACTGAAGTCAGCCAGGGCCTTCAGGGAAGGATCACGCACCGCCAATGCCTCTATGGCCTGCCCCAGCGAAAGCGACATACCGCGCAGGATAGACTGGGCAACAGGCTCGGCATTACGGTAGTTGGCAACCGCAAACCAGAGCAAAAGGGATGTCAGCAGCAGACACCCCCAAAGGATGCTATGCGTAAATCTTGATCGAGGCATGTCACCTATACTAACTGCCGATTATCTGGCGTCAAGGCCGATATGAAAGGTATGTATAATGATTACGGGAAATCCGCTGATAACAATTGACATACGGCCAATACCCGCTAAAATTTTGGTACATCCACCCAGACAGAAGACAAGGAGCTGCGCAATGAAGACACTCCTCCAACTTATACTTGCAATCCTTCTCGCATCCCCCCTGTATGCGGCGCAGACCCTGGTGCTGGGGACGGCTGACCGCCCCCCGCTCTCAACCGAGGATCATAAAGGCTTCTCTGACCGGGTGATCATCGAGGCCTGCAAGAGGCTGGGAATTGAAGCCAAGATTATTCCGCTGGCGTCTGCCAGAACACTGAGCAATGCAGAGCAGGCACTGGATGATGGCAATTTCCTGCGAATTGCAGGGGCGGAAAAGAAGTTCCCAAACCTGGTCCGGGTACCGGAGCCGATTATTGAGGTGCAGTTCGTAATCTTCTCCAAAAACAAAGAGCTGAAGACCCCCAGCTGGGAAAGCCTGAAGCCGTACCATGTCGGCCATGTGCGGGGCTGGTTGATTGCCGAAGAAAAGATCAAGGATGTGCGCCAGATCACGGTGGTTGAAAACAGAACCAGCTTGTTTAAGGTATTGGAAAATGACCGGATTGAGTTGGCCTTTGCCGAGCTGTACGGAGGCTACTATCTGATGCACACCCTGAATCTACCACACCTTTCCATTGCCCAACCACCCCTGGCCACCAAGGAGATGTTCCTCTATCTCAATAAAAAACATGAAAAACTGGTGCCAAAACTGGCCAAAGCACTGCGGGAGATGAAGCGTGACGGCAGTTATGATGCCATCTTCAAGCAGACCCTGGCCCCCTATTTGCCTGCAAAGTACCATAGAAAACCGTGACTGCTGACCGGATCATACCAAAATCATTCGGGATTGCGCGCAGATTCATCCTTGCCATCGTCATCTTCAGCACAGTCCTGACCCTGGCAGGGACCTGCCTGCAACTGTATATCGACTACCGCAAAGACCTGCGTGATATCAGCCGCCAGCTGACCTACATTGAAACCAGCCATATACACAGTCTTATCAACGACATCTGGCTGTTTAATGATCGCGGGCTTGAGGCCCAGATGAAGGGAATTCTGGCGCTGCCGATGATTGAAGCCTTACGGCTTGAACGTAAAGACGGCCCGGAGCTGGCCGTTGGCAAGGCAACATCCAGGCATCTGATAACACATAACATCCCGCTTTCTTACCAGCATCTTGACAAAACCGTACCACTCGGCACCCTGCATATTACCGCCAGTACGGGCCATGTCATCCAGCGGATGAAGGAACGGGCACTACTGATCCTCTTCACCCAGGCAGTCCTGATTTTTTTCATCTCAACCTTTATCTTTTTACTCTTCTATCAGCTGATCGGGCGTCATCTTGCGATTATGGCCCGCCATGCTGCGGCGCTCACCATCAGCACGCTCCATGAACCGCTTAATCTTGAACGTAACCAAAGCCCGCAGCGTGCTAAAGATGAGTTGGATCTGCTGGTGGATTCACTCAACAGCATGCAGGCCCAGATCAGTGAGTACCTCCAAGAACGCAGGCAGATTGAAGATACCCTGCACGAGCAGGCAACCCTGCTGGAAGACGAGATTGCCCAGCGGCAGCAGACCCAGGAAGAACTGAATGTTATCAACAGCTCCCTTGAAGAGCGGATCGCCGATGCCATCACTGAACTCCGCAAAAAAGACAATCTGCTGCTGCAGCAAAGCAAGCTGGCGGCCATGGGTGAACTGCTGAACAACATTGCCCACCAGTGGCGTCAGCCGCTTAATAATATTGCGGTCTCGATCCAGACCATGCAACTCCTGAGCAAGGCCGGTGAGTTGAGTCAGGAAGAGATGGACCGTGACATCAAAGCGGTGATGGATATCATCTTCTACATGTCAGGTACAATTGACGACTTCAGAGGTTTTTTCATCAAGGATCGTGAAAAACGGGAATTTGTACTGCAGGAGGTTGTGGAAAAAACGCTGAACCTGCTCAGATCAGCCCTGGATGACAAAGGGATCATGGTCAGCGTGACAGCAGAACCGGATATCCGAGCCATCGGCTACCCCAATGAGTATGCCCAGACCCTGATGAACATCCTCTATAATGCCCGTGACGCGCTACTGGAACACCAGGTGGCAGAGCCACGGATCAGCATTTCGATCCATCAGAAAGAGAGCCGTTCTGTACTGACCGTGTCGGATAATGGCGGAGGTATTCCGAACCAAATCCTGCCCCAGATCTTTGAACCCTATGTCACCACCAAGGGACCGAGCCAGGGTACCGGTATCGGTCTCTATATGGCCAAGACCATGATTGAACGCAACATGGGCGGCACTCTTTCCGCTCGCAACACAGCAGAAGGGGCTGAGTTCAGGATAGTGTTATAGCTCCATGGTCATGGCATTTTCATCGCAATCCGGGAACTTGGGACACTTGATACAGTCACCCCAGACCTTGTGAGGCAAGGTTGCCTTATCAACCAGCACAAACCCCAGTTTGCCGAAAAACTCCGGCTTGTAGGTCAGACAGAAGATCCGCTTCAGCCCCAGCTCACGGGCCTCATCAATACAGGCGTTTACCAGCAGACTGCCGACCCCTTTACGCCCGGCATCCTCCACCACCGCCACGGAACGGACCTCAGCCAGATCATCCCAGACAATATGGAGGGCCGCTGCCCCCAGAATCCTGCCGTCGTCGTCCACCTCAACATAAAAATCCCGCAGTGCTTCATATAACTCTGACAGCGAGCGGGAGAGCATATCCCCCTTGCTGGCGTAGGTGGTCAATAACTTCTGTATTTCCTTCACATCACCGATCTGGGCCTTACGGAGCATGATATCCCCCCTTACGTTTTAACTACTTTGTGCCCTGCTTAAACAGGGTACTACCCACCCACTGGTTGGCAAACTGCAACGCAATCCTGCCGCTATTGTCCCCCTTCTGACGGGACCAGAGGATGGCCGCCTGACGCGCCTCCTCATTCCAACGCAGACTGGTGCCGCTTCGCTCACAGAGCCGCTCCACCCACTGGCGGGCCACCTCCAGAAACTGGTCCTGGCTAAAGGGGTGAAATCCGATCCACAAACCGAAACGGCCGGACAATGATATCTTTTCCTCCACCGTTTCACCGTGGTGGATCTCGTTATTCACCAGCATGGCGCCCCGGTTGTCGCTTTCGTACTCAGGCAGCAGGTGCCGCCGGTTAGAGGTAACATAGATCAAGACATTTTCAGGCGGGGCATAGACCGAACCATCCAGGGCGCTTTTCAGCATCTTGTAGCTGGACTCACCGGTCTCAAAGGAGACATCATCGGAGAACAGGATAAAACGGTACGGCTGGCGCTTGATCTCATCCACTATCGCCGGCAGATGCACCAGATCATCCTTGTCCACCTGAATCACCCGCAGCCCCTGGGAGGCATAGCTGTGCAACAGGGCACGTACCAGTGTTGATTTACCGGTCCCACGGGTCCCCCACAGCAGGGCGTTGTTGGCGGGCAGACCAGCCAAAAACTGGCAGGTATTTTCCTCAATCGTCTGCTTCTGCTTATCAATCCCCAGCAGGTCATCCAGATGAAAGGCCTCTATCTCCGGCACCGGGTCCAGATAGCCGCCGGTACCCCGACGACGCCAGTTGGCAGCATGGGTCTCGGCCCAGTCAATCGTCGGCACAGGTTTGGGCAGTAGCTGTTCCACCGCAGTCAATACCCGCCGCAGCTGTTCAACCATCTCTTTATCAAGGGTTAGTGAGGGCATAATTGTGTACCTTTATGTTCATTTGGCATAGCCGACCCGCACCGGGATCGGCTGCAACAGGTTCGTCAGATCAGCCGGAGCAAGCCCCACCAGAAAGCCGCGCTTGCCACCGTTAATGTAGATTTTTGGTAGTTCCAAAATAGTTTCTTCAACATAGACCCGGAGCTGTTTCTTTGTGCCAAAGGGAGAGGTGCCGCCGGTCAGGTAGCCGGTATGTTTCTGGGCTGTTTCCGGCTTGCACGGTTCAACCGAGCGGGCTCCGATCAGCCGCGCCAGTTCCTTGGTGGATACCTGCAGATCACCGTGCATCAGCACGATCAGCGGTTGCTTGCGGTCATCCTCCATCACCAGGGTCTTGATCACACTATGTTCATCAACACCTAGTTCCCGTGAGGAAACGGCGGTGCCCCCCTTCTCCTCGTAAGCATAGGGATGATCCGTAAAGCTGATCCCAGCCCCCCGCAATGCCCGTACTGCCGGAGTAACCGGCGTCTTGTCCTTGGCCATAAACTGGACTCTCCATATAAAAACTTAACGCAGAGGGGCATGAGGAGCAGAGATACAGAGGAAACCACATGTATTTTTTCCTGTATTGGCTTGCCTTTCTCTGCGTCCCTGCTGCTCTGCAACTCTGCGTTAAAAGCCTTTCCCGCTCAACAGATTCTGGGCAGTTGCTCACCCGCCAGCATCTCCACCACCCGCATCCCACCAACCGTTGTCCGCATCCGCACCCGTCCCGGTTCTCCTGCCTCCACGGTGCCGATAATGGCTGCCTGCTGTCCCAGGGGATGCTGCTGCATCCTCGCCAATAACGGTTCTGCAGATTCCGGCGCCACTATGACCAGCAGCTTGCCTTCATTGGCAACATAGAGCGGATCCAGCCCAAGAATACCACACACACCGCGCACCTGCGGACTGACCGGCAACTGGTCTTCCTCAAGCTGAAGCGTCACACCGGACTGACCGGCAATTTCCTTCAACGTTGTAGCCACACCGCCGCGGGTAGGATCACGCAGCACCCTGATCCCCTCGCCTGCCTCTTCCAGCATCTGTTCAACCAGACTCCAGAGCGGGGCGGAATCGCTGGTAAGCCCTTCAACTGGCAACCCTTCACGGGCTGCCATCACGGCAATGCCATGGTCGCCCATGCTACCGGAAAGGATAATAACATCACCGGGACGGGCATTGGCGCCATGGATGGCCAGATCATGTTCCAGCACCCCCACACCAGAGGTGGTGATAAAGATCCGGTCTGCCTTGCCTCTGGGCACCACCTTGGTATCACCGGTCACAATCCGCACACCGGCGCTATCAGCAGCCTGACGCATATCGTTTAAAATAACTGCCAGTTGGCTACGGCTGAACCCTTCTTCAATGATCAGGGCGCAGGAAAGCCACAACGGGCGTGCCCCCATCATGGCCAGATCATTCACCGTGCCATGGACAGCCAGTGAACCGATCGTACCACCGGGAAAGACCGGCGGATCAACCACATAGCCATCGGTGGTAAAGGCGAGTCGGGTATCACCTGCCGCCAGCAGGGCGGCATCGTTTTGCTCTCCCGGCCCGTGACCGGACAGGGTGGCAACAATCAGGTCATCCAGCAGGCGGTGTGAAAGGGTACCGCCACTACCATGTCCCAACAAAATCAGGTCATCATCCATCTGTCTACTCCTCCTGACATCAGCAGATCCAAAAGGTAGCACCAATCCCGCAGCTTGTCACGATGGAACGTTTTCTGTTTTCAAGAGTTCCGGCTTCGTGGTAAATAAACAAATTCAATTCGTATCAAGGAGATGGATGATGGTTGATTACTGTCCTATGACAACCCTGCCTGCAGCTGCAGGATATAAAGCAGGCGATGTGCTGGTACTGGTGGGAGAACTGTTTGGCCGTGGCTATGCCAATGGCCTGCTGGAAGAGGCCAAACGTCTGGGCATGACTGTGCTGGGCACCACCGTGGGGCGTCGCGATAGTGACGGTACCCTGCGCCCCCTGACTGCTGAAGAGCTGGCTGATGCTGAGGCACTGTTGGGCAGCAAGATTATCAACATCCCGCTTGAAGCCGGTTTTGATATGGAAAGCCCGGGCGGCGCCCCATCGGTTGCAGAACGACTGAAAAAAGCCAAACCGGATGAGTGGGAGAGTATCAGCTTTGAACCTGGCTTCATTGAACAGGCCTGCGCCGCTGGCAAGGCACGCTTCTGCGCCAACCTGCAACAGGTAATGGCAGAGCTGGAAAAGCAAATCCCTGCTTCAGCCAGCATCATCCTGGCCCACACCATGGCAGGCGGCATCCCCCGCGCCCGCTTCTTTATGCCGCTTTTAAACCGGGTCTTCAAAGGCAGCGGCGATAAGTACCTGCCATCTGAGCCGTTCTGGAACAGTGCCATCGGCCAGCTCTGTGATGCCAGCTTCAACGAGGTAACTGCCGACACCTTCAAGTATCTGATTGATGCCTCTGCCGGACTTCGCAAACGGGCAGAAGGGGCGGGCAGCCGCGTAGCCTGTACCGCTTACGGCTATCATGGCACCGGCATTCTGGTAAACGGTCAATTCCAGTGGCAGTCCTATACCCCCTATCTGCAGGGCTTTGCCAAGATGCGGCTGGAAGATCATGCGATAGCAGCCCGCAAGCAGGGAATTAACGCCACGGTATTTAACTGCCCTGAAATCCTGACCAACTCCAGCGCCCTCTTCCTGGGAGTTGAACTGTCGCTCTACCCACTGCTGATCGCACTTCAACAGGTTGCCCCGGAACAGTCCGTTCCGCTGGCTGAACGCTGCAAGGCTCTGCTTGCTGATGGCTGCAGCCTGGACAGCCTGATGGCTGTTGCCGCCGATTACCTGGGCGCACCGCTGATCAATGATGCGCTGGAATTTAAAGCCTGGCCCCAGCACTCAACCCGTGACCAGATGGAGCTGATGCTGGCCACCTCTGCAAAGCTGATGGAGATGCACCGCGACCAGAAACAACTGATCTGTGCTGAACTGTCACGGTTGGTATTCCGCTGTACCGGTCGCTTGATGGTGCAGGGTTCCTGGAGTAGCACTGAAGCGGCAGTATGGCTAAACCACGACACCATCGCCACCCTGGTTACCGACCAGCGTGGTGCTGACCTGCTGGACTAATCTTACACAACCTAAAGGACCGGTAATGAAACGACTCAAATACGGATTATTGTTAGCAGCAGCAACCATCCTTATGCTACAGGGCTGTGCCAGCACCCCCAAGGCAGATCCAAGCCCGGAAGAACTGTACAAACAGGGTGAGACCGCCTTCCAGAAAAGCCGTTACGAAGCTGCTGTGGAGAACTGGAAAAAGGTTAAAGAGGCCTTTCCTGAGCCGGAACTGGCCGCCAAGGCAGAAATCGGCATTGCCAACGCCTACTTCCTGAACAATGACTTTATTGAAGCGGGGGCCGCATATGAAGACTTCCGCAAGCTCCACCCAACCCATGATCTGGCCCAGTTTTCACTCTACCGCCAGGGGCTTTCCAGTTACAACCTGATCACCGGTATCGATACTGACCAGACCCCTACCAAGAACGCACTGGCCCTGTTTGAAAGCTTTGTTCGCCTCTATCCCAAGTCACAATATGTCACAAAGGTTCAGGAAAAGATTGCCGATTGCCGTGGCAAACTGGCCCAGTATGAGATCTACGTTGGACGGTTCTACTACCGTACTGATTACTATCAGGCTGCCATCGGACGTCTTGAAGGGGCTCTGGCCAACTTCCCTGACTATACCGGTAATGATGAGACACTCTTTTACCTGGGCAAGGCCTATATTGAGAACAAGCAGCTGGACAAGATGCAGACCACCTTCAGCCGCCTGATCCGCGAATACCCTTCCAGCAAATATGTGGGAGATGCCCGCAAACTGCTGGCAGACAAGCTGTGAACAACAACCTGCTCTGGATACTTGGGGCCTACCTGCTAGGCTCCATCCCCACCGGCCTGCTGCTTGGCAAATTGTACGGGATAGACGTCCGCAAAGAGGGCAGCGGCAACATCGGTGCCACCAACCTGTACCGCACCGTAGGACGCAAGGTGGGCATCATGACCCTGGTTGGCGACTGCCTGAAGGGGTTGCTGCCGGTAATTTTGGCCTGGAAGCTGGGATTGCTTGAGCCGATGCAGGCCTGGATAGGACTGGCTGCCTTCTGCGGCCATGTTTTTTCTGTTTTTCTGTTATTTAAGGGGGGGAAGGGTGTTGCCACTGCACTGGGGGTTTTTCTGGCCCTGTCTCCCCTGGCAGTTCTGGGAGCGCTGGCAGTATTTATCCTGCTGGTGGCTATCTGGCGTTACATCTCATTGGGATCAATCGTTGCGGCTGCGGTCATGCCGTTGATCATCTGGTTCCGCCCCCACAGCATTGAACTTCTGATTGCAACCGCCCTGATTTCAGCCATTGTGATTATCAAACATCACACCAATATCAACCGCCTGATTGCGGGGACAGAGAGTAAATTCAAGGCCTAAGTATAGACAGGAGGACTCTGATATGACGCGATATTTTTTTAATCTATCGTTGCAGCTTTGTACTGTTGTCATGCTGTTAGTAATAATAGGCCTGCTCGCCCTACCAGAAAACTGCCAGGGGTGGGGAGTTCTTGCACCATCTCAAACCCACCAGCATATCCTTAAGGAGGCATACCGGCTGCTTGAAGCAGAACCTGGGTTTGATCCAAAAGCATTTCCCAAGCTGGAGGCTATTCTCGCTCACGAAGGCGTTAACTGGGCAAACATCGGCTTTACCGGCCAAGGAACAAGCGGGGTTGACATTAGCCTGATAGATGGGCCAGGCCCCGACGCAAAAGGCAACTCACCGTTCTCAATGCATTACTACAACCCAGCAGCCCAAGAGGGTGGAGCCCCCCAAGCTACAGCCAGCTATTACAAATATCTAGCAGAAGGAATGCGCACCAATAAAGTTGAGGCGCTTCCAAAATCAGCAGCCTGGAGTGCTCATTTCCTGGCAGACATGTATTGCCCCTACCACGTCAACGGCGTATCCCGCAGCACCATTGAACGAATTGCCTCTGAACAGAAGAACAAACACCGCGGCACCACACTGGATGGGGCCGTCTTTCTGAGTGACACAGTAACCGGGAATGACGCACTCAGTTACGCAGCTCCGCTCAAATCATTAACCAAAGACTTCAAAAACGACGTTGAGCGTTTCCTTTCAACAACGGAAGACTGGTTCGACCCCTGGTACTACAACGGCACCACAGCAATGCTTATGTCGAATACGTCAAGCCATATAGCTTGGGAGGGCACGATACAGCCAGGTTCATATAATCTTAGCGGCTACAACCCGGCTTGGAAAAACGGAACACCGGATTTTGTCAATCCCGTAATGAGTCAGGCAAGCCAGGCATCACAGCTTGCTATCGACGCAGCCACATTAACGCAATCGAAACTGTACTACTTTTTCTATGTGCCTGAAACCGCCATAAACCAAGCTATCCGCAGCGCCTACACCTTGTGGCGAGCCTCTTTTTCGGCTATGAAAATCAAGATACAAACGAAAAAAGAAGGTGATATAGAGCTTGTCACGGCAAAAGTAACAAACCTGAATACGACCCCCTTTGACAATGTAAAGATCAAGCTGCAAAGTAGCGGCTGCGAATTGATTTCTAAGAACCAGATCCAGTCACTGGGCACTCTTCCCCCTAAAGGTGAACTTTCGACGCTTGAATGGAAAGTTAAGACTTCTTCTGCTGTCTGTCGTCTGACAACAGAAGCGATCGGTTCCTCTGCAACGCCTGATCTGCAGTATGCCAGGCTTGAGATGCAACCTGAGCAATCCCTGACGATCATTCCATCCAAGGCGGTGGTACTCAAAAAGGATGCCCAACTTTTTAAGGCAGTTCTGGCAGGAAAAGAGAGCAAAGAGATTATCTGGAGTGTTAAGAATGGCGTGTCCGGCGGCACCATTGATGCTGACGGGCTCTATAAACCACCCGCTGCTAGCGGGAACTTCACCGTTATCGCCAAGTCGAAAAAAGACAAAAATCTGACTGGCGAGGCAACGGTTATTGTTCCAGGACTTTTTCTTGAAACAACAGTAACCATCAGTAATCCTGGCATAGCGGTTCCATTCACGGCAAAAACAACCAATGCACCGCTAACGGCAGGATATGCATGGCAGTTTGGCGACGGGACAGCTTCCGTTGACACCACCGCTCCAAGCGTAAGCCATGTCTATCAAAAAGTCGGCAATTATCAGGCGATTGTCAGACTAAGCGATCTCTCCAGCGGCAAAGTGCTGGATGAAGCAACAGGCTCGGTAAAAATTGAAGCCGGGCTGAACCTGCTCCGACACGTTGAGTATTGGGATACAGCGAAAACAAAGATCAAGCTTGAGTACACCTACTACCTAAAAGGCGCCAATCGGGTACTACACGGCATATATCGTAGCTACAACGAAGAAGGTAAAAGCAGGGAGGCTGGAAACTATTCAGACGGACAACGTAGTGGTGCCTGGAACACAACAGACTACTTCCAAAATAAGACCCTGCCACAAAAAAGCAGGACCTACAGCTATGTAGAACCTGGCAAAAAAGCGGTCGGCAGCATCAAGGAAAATCATGAAAACGGCCGTCTGTATAGGGAATATGGATTTATTTTAAAGGATAACTCAACGGAAACCATGAGCGGCCCCTATGTGTGCTATTGGTCAAACGGCACGATGACCGAACGTGGCACCAATGACAGCGATGGCAAGAAGACAGGGCTCTGGGAAGGTTGGAACGAGAACGGTAAACCCACCTACACCAACAACTACACCAGTGATGAGCGCACCTACTGGTCGTATTACGACAACGGTAAAATCAAGGATTTCTCTAGCTACGTAAAAGACAAGAAGGTGGGACTTGAGGAGCGCTATTACGAATCAGGCCAGATTTATTATCGTGGCACCTATAGCAATGGCGTGCAAGAGGGTAAGGAAACCTATTGGCATGACAACGGGAATAGGAGTTCAGAAGCGACGTTCTCTGCTGGCAATGCAAACGGCGTCAGAACCCTCTGGGACAAGAATGGGAAGGTTTGGGCTGTAGATAACTACAAAAATGGAAAGCAGCACGGCTTAGACACTCAGTACTATCCAAACGGCAACAAGCGTTGGGAGCTTGTCTATGATATGGGAAAGACACTTGAAGAAACAAAGTGGAATGAACAGGGTGGCATCACTTACCACAAAAAATGGTAAACACTAAACGCAGAGCAACTCTCTACTTTTACAGCGGCAGTTCATAGGGCAACTGCCGCTCCTCACCTGATTCCAGAACTTCTCTAAACTGATTCACCAACCGGTAGGTAATCCCCCACAGCACCGCCTTACCAGGCAGCCCCAGGTCAATCGCCGGTGCCTCCAGCAGCTTGCCACCAAAACTGACCTGCGCCGTAAGCTGGCGTTGTGGAGCAACCAGTTCATGCAGCGCAAACCAGAAAACATCATGCACTTCGGGGGAAACGGTCGGTTCGACCTGTTCTGCCAAACCATAGACAAAGCAGGAAACCCGCACCGGCAGATTGGCTCCCACAATATCTGACAGCCTGCCAAGGTAGCAGGCCCCCGAGAGATCAATCCCCACCTCTTCCATGGTTTCCCGCTCTGCAGTATGACGCAGAGTCTCGTCAACCGGATCACGCCGACCACCGGGAAAACCGATATTACCGGACCAGGGATCATCAGGATGGTGGGCTCGCTCAATAAAAAGCAGCTCCTGGCCAGCCCCGACCTGCCGCAGGATAAGTGCAACAGCAGCCGGCTTACGATCATCGACGGATGGTGCATCAGCAATCATACTACGCCCAAGCCTTTGGGCTATCTTTTTTGACCATGCGGTATCGGACATGGCTGTACTGTACAACGCTTCATACCGCCTGCGCAAGAATCACTGACACTCCCTTGATATTCCAGACAAACACGGTATACTGCACCATCCGTCAACTCCACTGAAAGTGAGCGGCCATGACCATCCGCACACAGCTGATTATCCTGGTACTGATACCCCTGCTCTGCGCCCTGACTGCGGTGGGGGGCAATCTGTATCTTCAGCGCCTCACACTACTCACTGACAAAGCCACAGCCCAAACCGCCCCACTCGTATCAGAACTTAATGATTTTATACAGTTCCTCCAGGAACCAGCGCCCGGTTCTGGCAAAACAGCCAGGTATCATCTGCAGGCAGCCCGTAACCGGATCAGTAGCCTGACCGTTGACCTGAAACCTTTTCACTCCTCTGCAGACGAGTTGCAATTGATTAAACAGTTACATGACGGGCCGCCAAGACTTTCAAAACAACTTGATCAGGTTACACGGGGCAGCAGCAATCTATCCAGCCGTGGCGCTGCACTGCTGGCACAGGAAATCAAAGGATTGCTTCCGATTATTAACCAGCTGAACAGTTACTATGCCAGCACCCTGCAGACACGTAATCAGCAGATAAACACCCTGAACCGGATACTGCTGCTAACGGCAGCTATCTGGCCGCTACTCTTCTCGTTGTTGCTGTACCGTACCCTGGCCCGCCCGCTGTCTCAGCTGAAAGATGCTGTGGCAGCAATTACCCGGGGTGAACTTTCCTACCGGCTTACCTGTCAGTCATCAAGCGAACTGGGCCGCCTGGCAACCGCCTTCAACAAAATGGCTGAGACACGTCAGCGGGCGGAAAGTACAGCCAGGGATGCCGAATCCCGCTTGAAAGATATCTTCGACAACCTGCATATGATCACTGTCTGCCTTGAGACAAACGGGGCGATCAATTACTGCAACGACTACCTGCTGCAGGTTACCGGCTACAGACGTCATGAGCTGATCGGCAAAAACTGGTTTGACCTCTTTATACCGGATCCGGAGCCGGTCAAGCAGGTCTTCAACCAGATGGTTACAAAGGGCGAGATTGTCCACCACTTCCAGAATGCAATCCTGACCAAATCCGGCGGGCAGCGGATGGTGGCCTGGAACAACACCCTGACCCATGACAGCCTGGGCGGTATTTCCGGCGTTACCAGCATCGGCAGTGACATTACGGAACAACACGCGGCAGAGCAGGCCCTGGAACAAAGCCAGCGCACGCTCCGATCATTGGTGGACGGCAACCCGGAATCACTCTATCTGGTGGACCGTACCGGAACCATACTAATTGCCAACACCACCTTTGCACGCCGTATCGGCAAAGAGCTCCCTCAGATCATCGATAGCACCCTGGGTGAGCTGTTCAGCCCAGAGGTGGCACAGGAACGTCGCAGCAAAATAGAGGAGGTCTTCAAAACCGGCATGCCGCTGGTATTTAGTGATACCCGCGACCTCTGGCAGTTTGAACACCACCTGAACCCGGTCAGTACACTGGATGGTACTATTGTATCAGTCTCAATCCTTACCATTGATGTGACAGAACAACGGCGTGTTGCCGGAGATCTTCAAAAGGCCAACCAGCTGTTGCAAAGTAACAACGAAAAGCTTGAACAGCGGGTTGCCGAACGGACCGCAGAACTGGCCCGCCTGAATAATGAACTGACCCAGGCTCGAGATGCAGCAGAAGGGGCAAGTCGTTCAAAGAGTGAGTTTCTGGCCAATATGAGCCACGAAATCCGCACCCCCATGAACGCCATTCTGGGGTTAGTACATCTGGCTCTACAGACTGATCTGAATCATAAACAGCGTGAATACCTTGATACCGTCAGCAATTCGGCTCAGTCACTATTGGGGATTATCAATGATATCCTTGACGTATCAAAGATTGAATCCGGACGGTTCCAGATGGAAAAAACAGGCTTTTCACTGGAAGGTGTCGTGGCCCGCTCCATTGCCCTGCTGGCATTCAAAGCCAAGGACAAGGGGGTAATGCTTGAACAGCAGGTAGCCGCTGATGTCCCGGATGCCCTTGTAGGAGACCCGTTGCGTCTGGAACAGGTGCTGGTCAACCTGTTGGGTAATGCGGTCAAATTCACGGAAAGCGGCACCATCACACTGAAGATTCAGCGAGGGGCCGCCCAAAGCAATCCTGAGCAACTTGCACTTGAAATCAGCATTAGCGATACCGGAATCGGAATGGATGAGCAGACACTTGCCCGCCTGTTCAAACCGTTTTCTCAGGGAGACACCTCCACCACCCGAACCCATGGCGGAACGGGGCTGGGACTGACCATCTGCAGACATCTGGTGGAAATGATGGGCGGCTCAATCAGTGTGATCAGTAGCCCCGGCAAAGGCAGTTGCTTCAGCTTCAGCGCTGTTTTCAACATTAACGCAACCGTTTCAACACGTAGAGGTATTAAAGCCGATCGGGCCGCCTTGATTCAACGCTACCAATCGCTTAAAGGACTCCATCTGCTGGTGGCGGAAGATCATCCGATTAACCGTCAAATAGCCCGGGAAATTCTTGAAGTGGTTGGTATACAGGTTGAAACTGCAGACAACGGTCGTGAGGCGGTAGCCTTCATGCAGGACTACGGCGAGAGTATTGACCTGATCCTGATGGATATCCAGATGCCGATCATGGACGGCTATGAAGCCACGCGCGAAATTCGCCAACGCTACAGCCGCAACCGTTTACCGATTGTTGCCATGACAGCCCATGCCTTGAACGAAGAACGTGAGCGCTGCCTTTCCTCTGGCATGAATGAACACTTGCCCAAGCCGATTGTCGTTGAAAAGCTGTATGAACTGCTGGCACGCATGACTGATCGGACGCCTGAAACAGCGTCAACGGATGAGTTGACGCATGAGGCTGACGGTTTGTCTGATCAGCTGCCTGAGCTGCTGCCGGGCATCACCCAGGAGGCCGCGCTGGCACGGGTTAACGGAAACAAACGACTGTTGGGACAATTAATCCGGTTGTTTGCTCAGGAACAACAGGGAATAGCATCTGAGGTCCGTCATCTGATGGCAGACAATGATCCAGCCTCAGCTGCCCGGTTGGTGCATGGTCTGAAAGGGGTTGCCGGTAATCTGGCAGCTGACCGTCTCCATATCGCCGCTGCCAACCTTGAGTCCGCACTTAAAAAGCAGGATCTGAAAGCCGCAGAAGCGTTGCTCCCCCTGTTTGAAGCAGCTCTCGATGAAGTCTGCACTACAGCAGCACTGCTTACTGAACCTTCAAAATCATCATCAGGTTCAGGCAGCGGATCTCCTGCAGAAATAGCCGCACTCCTGGGTGAACTGCAACATCTGTTTGAACTGCACTCCCTGGATGTCACCACACCGTTAAACCGTTTACAGAGCCTGCTGCCTGCTGAAGATGATCGTCCCTTGCTGGCAGCACTTACCGATGCAACACAACGGCTTGACTATCAACAGGCATTGATGCTACTGCACTCACTGGCTGAAAAAACAGGCACCTGCAAGGAGAGCCCGTGACACCGGAACGTGATGGAAAATTGATGATCCTGCTGGTGGATGATGCCCCTACCAACATTCAGATGCTGAATGAAACCCTGAAAGACGGCTATCACCTGTTCTTTGCCACCAGTGGTCGCGACGCCTTGCGGATTGCGTCAGAGTCCCTGCCAGACCTGATCCTGCTGGACGTGATCATGCCGGACATGGATGGCTATGAGGTCTGCCGAAAATTGAAGGCTGACCCTATTCTGCGCAATGTTCCGATTATCTTCATCACCGCCATGAACCAGCAGGAAGACGAGGCGATCGGTCTTGAGCTGGGTGCCGTTGACTACATTACCAAACCGTTCAATCCAACCATTGTCAGACTGCGGATTCGCAACCAGATCGAGCTGAAGCGCCAACGGGATCTGCTAGCCCGACTCTCACACCTTGACGGCCTTACGGCAATTCCCAACCGACGTGCCCTGGATGAGGCCCTGGAACGGGAATGGCGGCGCGGCACCCGTTCTCTGAAACCACTGTCACTGCTGATGATTGATATTGATCACTTTAAGGCCTACAACGATAATTGCGGTCACTTGGCTGGTGATGACTGTCTGCGTAGCTTTGCCCAATCCTTGAAAATTCCGCTGGGACGGGCGGCAGACTTTGTCGGCCGTTATGGCGGCGAGGAGTTTCTGGCAATTTTGCCGGAGACCGATGAAAAAGGCGCCATGATTGTTGCCCGCGAGATCCAGGAAGGAGTGGCTGAACTTGCCATACCCCATCCAGCATCCCCTCTGGGAACAGTCGTTACGGCCAGTATCGGCATTGCCACCGCAGTTGCCAGTCGGGAACATGAGCATACCTGGCTGTTGCAGGGGGCGGATAGTGCCCTGTACCAGGCTAAACAGGAAGGACGCAACAGGATCGTCGCCGCTCCTTCACCTTCCAACTGACACCCCATGCCCAAGGAACTGACCCACTGGTGGCTGGCAGCTGAAGCGGTACGACAGCTTCCCCTTGACCATAGCAGCCGGCTGTTGCTGGAAGAGCAGCAGGCAGCGTATCTGGTGGGGGCAGTCCTTCCCGACACCCTGCTCCATCTGGTTCTGGGCCGCTGGAGTGCTACCGCCCTGCAGTTATCCCGAAACTTCCATCAGCCACCAGTCAACAGTTTCAAGCCATTGCTGACATTTGCAGAAAAAGCCCCCCTTACGCCGGGCGTTATTGCCTGCCTCCTGGGGGTCGCCAGCCACATCGAGGCAGACATTGTCTTCCACCCCTACATCTGTGCATTGGCTGGCGATCATATAGGGCGACATTACCAACTTGAGACGGAACTTGATCTGTACCTGCTCTCTAAAGACAAGCAACCACCGGTTTGGCGGCTGAATGAAGTACTGGCCGGAGAGGTCAGTGATCAGGCGTTCATGGTGCTACGCGGGGTTTTTGATCCGGAAGGAAGGCTGCCCGACAAGGTGCTGCAGCATGCACTGCAACTGCATGGACAGATTCAGGGGATGTACGGCACACCGCCCTGGCAACTGCTGGCGTGGCTCGTGGGACTTGTGCCAAACTACTGGCTGCGATCGTTTCAGAAGCTGTTCTACCCCTTCAACTGGCAACGGGGACGCTCAAAAAGCTGGCCAGATCAATGGCGGCACGCAGTAACCGGCCAGGAACGGGGCGACACACCCGACGGACTGATGGTTGACGCATGCAACAGAATTACTGGTTTACTCCGCAGGGTTGATCAGCAGGGCATCGTTCAAAGCTTCAAAACTCATCCCGGCGAAAACCTGATTACCGGGCTGCCTGCTCTTCCCGCCCATACTCCCACAATAGCCGCCGCAACTGCTCCGTCGTGATCGGTTTAGGCAGGTAGGCATCCATACCGGCATCCAGAAAACGTTGTTTATCGCCACTCATGGCATAGGCTGTCAGGGCGATAATCGGGATATGTCCGCCTTTTTCAGCCTCGGTGGCCCTGATAATTGCTGTTGCCTGCATACCATCCATTTCCGGCATCTGAATATCCATCAGAATCAGATCAAACGACTCCTGTCGCCAGGCATCAACCGCTTTTCGGCCAGTATCGGCAAAACGGACCCGGTGTCCCTCCATCCGCAGGATAGCCTCCATCATCTTGCAATTTACGACAGAATCTTCCGCCACCAGAATCCGTAAACGGCGACAGAGCGCCTGTGCTTCGTCCCGTGCCGCGCTGTCACGTTCAGAGGTTTCCCGCTTGCTGATCTGGCAGGGAATACTGCAGGTAAAGATACTCCCTTCCCCAATCCTGCTTTCAACCTTGATGGTTCCTCCCAGCATCTCTGACAGGTGACGTGAAATTGAGAGTCCCAACCCGGTTCCGCCAAATTTGCGGGTGGTGGAAAGATCCTCCTGCACAAAGGGGGTGAACACCCGATCCAGGTTCTCTGCCATGATCCCTTTGCCGGAATCGCTGACCATCAGATCCAACTGCATGGTGGTATCGTCAATACTGCTGCCGGCCAACCGCAGCCGGATAGTACCCTGTTCAGTAAACTTAAGTGCATTGGAGAGCAGATTGACGCCAATCTGCTGAATACGGGCCGGATCTGACACCAGAAGTCCCGACAGGCTTGCAGCCAGCGAAACCTCAAAACGCAAGCCCTTTTCCCGTATGATCGCACCGAACATCCGCTCCAGCTGGTTGAGTAGCATGCGCGGCTCAAAGGGAACCTTGACAATCTCCAGCTTACCCGTCTCAATTTTTGAAATATCCAACACATCACTGATGATATCCAACAGGTTGTTGGCCGCAGCCATGGAGTCTTTGGCCAGTTCCTGCAGCTCACCCGCATCCAGCCGCTCCACCAGCAGTGAGTTAATGCCGATAATGGCATTAAGTGGTGTCCTGATTTCATGGCTCATATTGGCCAGAAAAAGACTTTTTGCTTCATTGGCACTTTCTGCTGCCTGACGGGCCTGTACCAGCTCACGCTCTATCCTTTTGCGTTCAGAAAAATCCCTTATGAATGCCTGATACGTACCATCCGGCATCATCTTACTGTTCATCTCAACCGGGATCTGGCTGGCATCCTTGCGCAGCAGCAGCCGTTCATGCATAACGGTCTGCCCCTGTTTGATCAGGTCATAGCGCAAGGGGACCTGATTACGTTCCTCTTCGCTAAACAGCTGAGCTATATTCATACCAATCAGCTCTGCCTGCAGGTACCCGGTCAGCGCTTCCGCCTGACGGTTGGCACCAATGATCATACCTGCCGGATCTCCCTGCAGAATCGCATCGGCAGCCAGGTCAATCAGCGTGCGAAAGCGTTCTTCATTTGCCCTCAGCTCACCGGTTCGTCGGGCGACCATCCTGCGCAGCCCCCAGTTCCAGAACAACAGCAGCAACGCCACCAGCATCACACCACCCACCAACCAGAGCCAGGCAGGGTTGGGATAGGTAAGTAGGTTTACAATGCCATGCTGTTTCATATGTTCAAGACCACTATTCACCCATCACCACCCAAATTGATTGCTGAGCACCCCGGCACAGAGCAGGAAGTGGCAGCACGACCAGCAGACCACCTATAAAATTGTGCAGAACCTTCATGAAAACCTTTCTCCTGAACCAACACTGCTTTGCTGCTTCAGCCCCCCCTGCTGCAAACAGAGAACCAGCTCAAACCCCAGTAGCACCAATAACCAGCTGGTATATATCCATATCAGCAGAAACGGTAGCAACGACAATGCACCATACATAACATTGTAACGAGCAATACCAAACTGGAAACGAAAATAGACACCATGCGCCAGCTGCCAGCATGCGCCGGTGATAACAGCCCCGATTAGTGCGGAGCGAAACTTGATGCGGGCGGCTGGCAATAACAGATACAACAGCATCAACACCAGAGAGCTGCAAAAAAACGGGGTAAGCCTGAAAAAAAACAGAAGCCCCTCACCAACCTGGGTATTGTCAATCAGCCACTTGATCACCCACTGGCTCTGCAGTGCCGTCGTCACGCCCAGTGCCGCAGCAAGCAGCAACGGAGCAGCTATCAGAACCACCAGATAATCCAGACTACGTCGGAGTATGCTGCGATGTTCAACGGCTTCCCCTATGGCGTTGAACGACTCTCGTATGCTCTCCAGTATAAAAAACAACGTCGCAATCAGTACTATCGTACTGAGCGACCCAATCCCTGCAACCTTGGTATTACGGACATACTCATGCACCTTAATTGCAGTGGAACCCGCATTGCCTGTCAGCTGCTGCAGTATGTACGGCTCAAGCAACGCCTGTATCCCAACCTTTTGCAGGATTACAAAGATTAACGCCAATACCGGAACCAACGCCAGTGACGTATCAAACGACAGTGCAGAAGCACGCAGCATTCCCTGATGACTGTCAAAACGTAGCCAGAGGGAGTGTGCGGAACAAAAAAGATCTTTAACCCCTTTGGGAGTCATGCCGTTAGAGCAGGGCCTTTGCAGCTGCAATAACGGCAGCGTAGTCAGGTTCGCTGGTCACTTCCGGCACCTGTTGGATATAGCGGATAACACCCTGGGCATCCACTACAAAGATGCAGCGTGCCAACAAAAGCAGTTCCTTGATCAGCACACCGTAGTTCTGCCCAAAGGACCGGTCCCGGTAGTCAGACAGGGTAATCACCCGTTCTATCCCGGCAGCGCCACACCAGCGTTTTTGGGCAAAGGGAAGATCAAGACTGATTGTCAACAGCACAACGTTATCCGGCAGGCCGGCAGCTTCCTGATTAAAACGACGGGTTTCAGTATCACAGACCGGTGTATCAAGGGATGGTACCGCACTGATAATCCTGATTTTACCGGCATGGGTAGCGAGACTAACCGGAGCCAGAGTCGTATCCACCACAGTGAAATCAGGAGCCTTATCCCCCAGCTTCAGCTCGGTGCCAAGCAGAGTCATTGGATTGCCCTTAAAGGTAATTACGCCGCTACGCTCGTTCATGCTGTTCTCCCTTTGGGTAGGTAGTGTAACGATATCAGCATACGTTTGACGCCCTGATTGTCAAGCTACAATCAGACAAAAACAGACTCTTTGATCTATATCAATGATTTTCTCCGCAGAAGGTGTACGGTAGGGGTAACTAATGCCTGTAACACCGGAAAGGAAACGACCATGAGTTCCAGCACCGCCTTGATCGGCACCGCCTTCAACATGAATGAACAGATACAATACCAGAGCGGATCAGTGGTCAGCAAGACCCTGATTGACAAGAAGATCGGCACCCTGACGCTGTTTGCCTTTGATGCCGGACAGGGATTATCGGAGCATACCGCACCATTTGATGCGGTGGTACAGATCGTTGACGGCACCGCCAGCGTCACCATAGACGGCACGGTGCATCAGGTGCAGGCGGGAGAAATGATCATTATGCCGGCCAATCTGCCCCACTCACTTAAGGCAGAGGTGCCGTTCAAGATGTTACTGGTGATGATCAGGGCTTAACGGCAGACCGTCTCATTCTTCTGCATCACCTTGATTTCACCAGTATCCATGTCGTACATCCAGCCATGCACGGAAAGCTTGCCATCCAGCATGGCCCGACGCACAAAGGGATACTCCAGCAGATGTTCCAACTGTAGCCGAACGTTTTCCTCTTCGATCAGGCGACGACGCTGGTCATCGGAAACCTGCAGCCGCAGGGAGCGCAGCTTGTCATCCACCCGCTCCAGCGCCTTGTAGGCGTTGTTCAGCCAGATCGGGATATAGCGGTCATCGGGGCTTTCATTGACCAGGGCATTGATGCCACCGCAATTATAATGTCCGCAGACTACCACATCAGGGATTTTCAGGTGGTTGATGGTGAACTCCAGCACTGCGGAAAGGTTCCAGTCATTGGTGGCCACGATATTGCCCACATTGCGATGGACAAAGACCTCGCCAGGTCTGGTCTGGGTGATGGTGTTGACCGGCACGCGGGAGTCGGAACAACCGATCCAGAGCACCGTAGGACGCTGGTGCTTGGACAGCTCGGCAAAGTAGTCCTTTTCCCGGTCAAAGACATCGGAAACAAAACGTTTGTTGCCTTCCAACAGCGTGGTAATCATGGCGGCACCTCCCGTGAGGGGACAAGGGGCTACTTCACCAGTTTAGAAAGTTTTTTGAACGAATCGGTACCGGCAGCCTTCAACCACTGGAACAGCACCGATTCAGTACAGGTAATTACCGCCCCGGCCTGCTGCATCATCCCTATGGCTGCCTGCTTGTTCTGTTCGGAACGGCTCATGACCGCATCTTGCACCAGATGCACCGTATACCCGGCATCCAGCAGTTCAATCACGGTCTGCAGCACACAGACATGGGTTTCCATTCCGGTGATAACAATCTGACGACGTCCGCTGTTTCTAATCGCCTCGACGAACTCGCCACTGCCGCAACAGCTAAAGGTCATCTTTTCCAGGCGCGGCGCGGTAACCGCCTTCTCCTGCAGTTCAGACAGGGTTTCCCCCAGGCCTTTGACATACTGCTCCGTGATCACAACCGGCACCTGTAGCTCTGCTGCCGATTCAAGCAAAACAGCTGTGCTGGCAGTCAAACCAGCCAGCACCTGTGGATCCATAGCCCTGCAGAGCCGTTCCTGCACATCAATCACCACCAGCACAGAATCGGTTGCATCAAGAAAAAAACGCTGACGAGTAGTTGTCATAGCAGCCTCCATTTTTATAACTACAGTGTATAATCATCTATTGATTTTGACAAAAATAGCAGAACGCACACTAAATACAATAAAAATAGCGTTCTATCAAGCCGAGGCTGTTACGTCATTCTCTGCAAGATCCAGTTCCTGAATCAGCACAAACGGACTGACCACCAGCATAGCGAACGGCTTGGCAGGCACGGCATCCCAAGCCGCAATCTGCTCAGCGGTGGGCTTTGATAACAGGTGAGAAGCCAGCCAACTCTGCACCATAGCGCTATCATCAGCCACTACTCGCTCACCGACGGTAACCAGTTCCAGCATTCTCTCAACCAGTATCAGCGCTCCCCGTTCATTATGAGCCCGCAACCACTGCCACTGGGCTGTATCAACCTGTTCTGCCAACCCCTGCATGGCATCATCCGGCATATCCATCTCCCCCTTTTGTTAAAATTGCAGCTAAAACACGATTTGCCACTTGAATCATCGCTGTTTTCTGATTAAATGTGAAGACAAACCTTTTCCAAGGAGCCACCCATGGCCTTTTCAGGTGATCTGGAACACCTCTCCATAGTTGATGTGATCCAGTTGCTGCATTCTACCCGTAAAACCGGAACGTTAAAGGTGGAGGGCCGCAAGGGAGATATCTCGGTTGCCTTCAGCGACGGCTACATTGTGGGGGCAAGCCATTACTCCAAAGGAGCCTTAATCGGCACCATTCTTATGGAGGCAGGGGTAATCGATGCTGAAACCCTTCAAAAGGCCCTGGATATCCAGCAACAGGCTGGAGAAGACCGTAAACCGCTGGTTGCCACCTTGCTGGAAAACGGGCTTGCTGACCGCGATGCAGCCTACCGTGGCCTTGAAAGCCTGATTGAACTGGCGATTGTCGAGATACTGACCTGGAAAAAAGGAAATTTTGCCCTGCAGGTTGATGAAATACTGGTCTGCGATGAGTTCCGCTATTTCCCTGACAACCTGGATCAGGAATTCACGCTGCCCACTGAACATGTCCTGATGGATGCCCTGCGGATCTTTGATGAAAAGATGCGTGACGGACTGTTGCAGATGGAAGAGGAACCCCATGCCACTCCTGCCTCTGAACAAGCAGACAGTAGCACCCTCTTGTCTGCAGATGACCTTGGACTGGGAGACCTTGATGCCGTGAAACGCAAGCCGCCTGCCTTTCATGAGGCCTTAAAGGACCAGCCGACTTCAGATTTACTACAATCTAAATTCAATGCCGTCCTGAAAGACACCAGCGCAAGCCTGAAACAGGTTACCACTTTACCAGAAACCGCCCGGATACTTCTGGAGACCGTTTCAGCCCTCTTCCCACGGGCACTTACCCTGGTGGTATGGGACACAGAACTGGTTGCAGAACGGGGAATCGGCATGACCACCCCCCGCGAAGAGGGGCCGGGGCCGGTCATGGGATTTAAAATACCACTCAATATCGGCACCCTGTTCCGTTTTATCCTTGACAAAGGGCTCTTGTTTTACGGTAAATCTGAAGATCAGGCACTGAAAGAGTATCTCTACCCGGTAATTGGTGCTCCAGCGGACCCCACACTGCTACTGCTACCGCTGAAGATGGGAAAAAAGGTAATTGCGCTTATTTATGCAGATTTCGGAGCACAACCTGCTGCCGAAATCAACACGGTACAACTGGAAGGTTGTGCCGAACATGCCGGAATGGCCATTGAAAGTGCCCTGCTACGCAAACAGCGAGCCACAAAAAACGGCTGATAAGGAACCAAACCAATGGATATGAACCTGCTCAACCAGATTCTAGGAATCGCTTTTGAAAAACGGGTCTCAGACCTGCATTTTGAAGTGGATAATCCCCCCTTTTTCAGGGCGCACGGCCAACTGATCCGCTCAAAACTGCCTTCCCTCACCTCTCAGGACACTGAATTTATCGCTCAGACAGTGCTTGCCCAGAGTAACCGCAAGCTGCCAGCAGATCTGCGAGAGCTTGATGCAGCCTACGCCTTACCCAATGGCGGCCGTTTCCGGGTCAGTATCTTCCGTCAGCGCTGCAGTGTCGGCATCGTGATGCGCGTGATCCCCCCCTACATTGCTGCGTTCAATGAATTAAATCTGCCGCCTATTCTGGGTGAGATCTGCCAATCGCCCAACGGACTGGTTCTGGTTACCGGTCCCACCGGCAACGGGAAATCCACCACCCTGGCATCCATGCTCCAATACATCAATCGGACTGACAACTTCAACATCATAACCATTGAAGATCCGATCGAGTTCCTGTTCGCCTCAGACAAAAGTTGTATCATCCAGCGGGAGGTTGGGATTGATACTGGCAGCTTCAGCGCTGCCCTGAAGGCCGCCCTGCGAATGGACCCGGACGTGATCATGGTTGGTGAAATGAGAGATCTGGAAACCATTGATTCCTGTATCAAGGCAGCAGAGACCGGCCACCTGGTTTTTTCAACCCTGCACACCCAGAGTGCCGCTTCAACTGTCAACCGCCTGGTGGGACACTTCCCGCCCGACTCACAGGAGGTAATCCGCCAGCGCCTGGCTGATATTCTGGTGGCAACCATCTCGTTACGCCTGATCAACGACAAGACCGGTGAAAAGGTACTACCGGTGGTTGAAATCATGCGCACCACCACCACGATTCAGGCCTGTATCCGCGAGGGTCGCTTCGATGAGATTGAAAAGCATATTGAAAACGGTCGCACCCAGTATCAGATGCAATCCCTTGACCAGCACCTGGTTCAACTCTGCCAGCAGGACCTGATTACCTTTGAGCAGGCCAAACGGATCACCCGCTCCATGGATCTGGAGAGGAAACTGACCTTTACCGGAGAATAGCAGGTAACAATTGACAAGGAGGTACCATCGATGAAGATCATGCTGAAACTATTATGTCTCGCGCTCTGTGCAAACCTTGCAACTGCTGCAATTTGCAGTGCTGACGAAAATTTAGAAGAACTGTTGCAGCCGCAGGTCTATGACCTTGGCGAAACACCGAAACCACCGCCGGTAAAGATCAAAAAGCAAACACCACCGCCCAAACCGGCTCCACGTCCGGACGTCGAAAAATTTGTTGTACCCCCCCCGCCCCCACCACCACCTCGCTATGAGGCCCCACCACCGCGGCCTACACCGCCGCCGGTTATGGGAGATGACAGTCACTTCATCCAGGGTGACGACTACTTTATCCAGCGCCACGGCCTGGAAGGACACACCTGGATTTATGTTGAACTGGCTAAAATGGTCAACAGCCCTGGCTCAAACACCAAGGGTGAGGCAGAGTTCATGAAGGTTAAAGATGGCAAGAACTACTGGACCAGCCACTACTGGCAGACCCGAATAGCCTCTGAAAGCGAACTACGTCTTGGCTTGAACGTGATCATTTTTGAAGGGAACCATCGCAACAGCATCTATGACGCCCCGGAAAGAAAAGATCGTGCACGCGGCAGCAGCTGGTTTATGGCTCGCATCACTGACCTGTCGGACCTCTATAAAGGCTATGTCACGGTCTCCGGTAACTACAAGGTCAGCCTGCGCAACATGCGAGTGATCCTGCGCTGACCTGAAAGCAGAACAGTTCCGCAAAACAAAACAGGGGGCGTCCAGTTGGACACCCCCTGTTTTTATTGAGCAGCTTATTGCTGTTACCAAGCGCAAGCAAAAAGTATACGCCCATAAAAAATAAAAAAACAGACTGGAAAATTATTCGGTTTATGTCGATACTGTACTTAACGGTAGCGCTAACCGGAAGAGCAGAAGGCACCAGAACGACGAGCAGGAAAGGTGATCTGCATCCAAGATGTAATCAGCGAACATAGTGATCCACAGCACCTGTCCGGTGGAACATAACCGCCGGAACTCCCGTGAAACAGGGATTCAAGCATCAGAGGCCCGCGAACCATCGCGGGCCTTTCACGTTTTCATCCATCAATTTGCAGGGCTTTGAAAAACGTTATGAGGAAGGCCGGATACAAGGCGCACGGAGCGCAGCGACTGAGACATAACATACAGTTAGACGATGGAGCGAGCACCGCGCAACGCCGTAGACGGCCTCCGGAATAGTTTTTCAAAGCCCTGTTAAATCTCAGCTAAAATCTCAACAGCGACTTCTATCAGACCTATTGCAGATGCACCCTTTCCTGTTAAACTTTGCCTGTACTAATCGGCAGAACCGTACCGGGCATGGCTGCCTCCTGCCCCTGCCATCTACAGTGAATTGAATGTTACAAAAATCTTATTCAACAACATTGAACTAGACGCCAAGTGGGTCTTTATTGTATGCAAATAGCCCTGTACCTGACAGCTCTGTTCAGAACACGAGGCATTAGATGAAAAAGAACGCTCCTGCGCCACCGATTGTCCCTGCTTCTGCTCCCACCGCCATTCACTACGTTGGTATCGGTGCCTCTGCCGGCGGCCTGGAAGCCATCGAATCATTCTTTACCAACATGCCGCCAGACAGCGGCATGGCCTTTATTGTGGTACAGCACCTTTCCCCTGATTACAAAAGCCTGATGGTGGAACTGCTTTCTAAAAAGACCGCCATGCCGGTCCACCGGGCCGAAGATGCCATGGAAGTTCTGCCCAACCATGTCTACCTGATTCCCCCCAAAAAGAATCTGACCATCTTCCACGGCAAGTTGCTGCTGTCCGACCAGGATCACAGCCGTGGGATAAACCTGCCGATTGACCTGTTCCTACGCTCTCTGGCCGACGACCAGGCTGAACATGCCGTGGCGATCATCCTTTCCGGCACCGGCAGCGACGGCATGCGCGGGGTGCGGGCCGTTAAAGAAAACGGCGGCATGGTCATGGTGCAGTCGGAAGAATCAGCCAAGTTTGATGGTATGCCCCGTTCAGCCATCTCCACCGGTCTGGCTGATTTTGTACTGCCGCCGGACCAGATGCCCAAGCAGCTGCAAGCCTTTATCAAGCACCCTTATGTAACCAAGTCCGAACGTTCAGAGAGTCTGCTTAGCGATGAAGACGGCCTGCTCAGGATCTTTGCCCTGCTGCGGGAGCGCTGCAAGGTGGACTTCACCTACTACAAGCCCAGCACAGTGGTGCGCCGGATCGAACGACGTATGTCCATCAATCAGGTTGAAGACATCAAGGACTATGTCAACTATATCCTGAGTAACCCTTCGGAACTAACCACCCTCTACCGCGAACTGTTGATCGGCGTCACCAGCTTTTTCCGCGATCAGGAGGCATTTGACTTCCTGGCAACCAATATTTTACCGGACCTGTTCCGTAATGCCACCAGTCGTGAGATCCGCTTCTGGGTTGCAGCCTGTTCAACCGGCGAAGAGGCCTATTCGCTGGCTATTCTGGCCCGAGAATGTCTGGAAAAGCTGGGTAGTTCCCATGATATCAAGATTTTTGCCACCGATATTGATCGTGATGCGATTCATTTTGCAGCTGCAGGCAGTTATCCGGAAAGTATTGCCGCTGATCTTTCTCCCCGTATTTTGTCGAAGTATTTTCACAAGCGGGACGACAACTTCCAGATTGCCCGCACCATCCGCGAAATGGTGGTCTTTGCCCAGCACAACCTGATCAAGGACCCTCCCTTTACCAATATTGATCTGATCAGCTGCCGTAATGTGCTGATCTACTTTCAACCGATTCTGCAACGCAAGGTGTTTGAGTTCTTCAACTTTTCACTGGCTGCCAACGGTGCGCTCTTTCTGGGCAGCAGTGAATCAACCGGCGAAATGTCCTCCTATTTTGATGTGCTTGACCAAAAACTGAAAATATTCCGTTCCAAGGGCAGGCTGAAACCGCTTTCCGACACCCACCTGCCCAGTGTCCCCGACAGTCGTTTCCATGAGATGAAGGGACAGTTTGCCATTGCCCGTCGGGCTGTTCGCGCCACCGAAGAAGAACGGGTTATGGAGCGTTTTATTGAGGCTGCCAGCGCTGACTACATTCCCCTGGCCCTGGTGGTTAACGAACAGCTTGAGGTGCAACATATTTTTGGTGATGCCACCGGATACCTCAAGCTTCCGTCCGGTAAAGTGGTCAACGACATCTCAAAAATGGCGGTCAAGGGCTTGGCTATCCCCGTGGCCACCGGCATTCAAAAGGTATTCCGTCAGCGCCAGGAGTTGCGTTTTTCCAATATCCGGGTAAGCCAGCCGGATGGAAGCCGTCTAATTGACATGCGGATTAAATTGCTGCCAGCCAAAAAGGAACAAGACGATCTTGTTGCGGTGTTCATTACAGAGACCAAAAAAACTGATGCCAGCGATGCTGTTCATCCGGTGCAGACCTATGACCTCTCAAAAGAGGCAGAAGATCGGATGCGGGATCTGGAGCATGAACTGCAGTTTACCCGAGAAAATCTGCAGGCAACCATTGAAGAACTGGAAACATCCAATGAAGAACTGCAGGCCACCAACGAAGAGCTGCTGGCCAGCAATGAAGAGTTGCAATCCACCAACGAGGAGCTGCAATCCACCAATGAAGAACTTTTTACGGTCAACGCAGAATATCAGAGCAAGATCATTGAACTGACTGAACTGCACAACGACCTTGACAACCTGCTTTCGGCAACCCAGATCGGCAATCTTCTGCTTGACGAAAACATGGAGGTACGCCGTTTCTCAAAACGGGTCTGTGATATCTTCAAGTTGCTTGACAGTGACATTGGCCGTTCAATTACCCATATCACCCATCATCTGCTGAATTGCGACCCGATTTCCTTGATTAGAGATGTTCAATACTCTCTAAAACCACAGGAGTTTGAGGTACAAACCCAGGATGGCCGCTGGCGTCTGATGCGGATTGTCCCTTACGCTATCGGCCCCAAGACCTTTTCCGGTACGGTGGTCTCTTTTGTCGATATAAACTCGCTGAAACAGGCCCAGAAAAGCGCCAGTGAGATACAGCAACTGTTTGCCGACGTGGTCCATTCATCCCCGGCCCTGGTCTGGCTAGCCGACACCAGCAAGGGCTGCACCTGGTTTAATGAACCCTGGCTGGCCTTTACTGGACGAACCATGGAGCAGGAGCTGGGTAACGGCTGGGCTGAAGGGGTGCATCCTGATGATCGTGACCGTTGTTTTAAGATCTATACCGAGTCATTTGATCAGTTAAAGCCGTTTTCAATGGAGTATCGTCTGCGCCGCCATGACGGTGTCTACCGACTGTTACTGGATGAAGGCCGCCCACGCTTCAGACAGGATGGCAGTTTTGCCGGCTATATCGGCGCCTGCTTGGATATTTCTGACAAGACCTGCCCATTTGACCAACCCAACTGTGTGATGCACGCAGTACGCTCTGGAGCCCTGACATGACCTCCCGGAACGAATCAGTTGATTTTATGCAGTTACGAAAACGGGCTGAGAGCCTCATCAGCGCAACGCCTCAGGCCTCTTGCAACCTGACGCCGGATGAGATCAGGGCGTTGGTGCATGATCTCTCAGTACACCAGATTGAACTTGAGCTGCAAAATGACGAACTCCTGCGCGCCCAGCAGTTGATAGAAAAATCACGGGATGAGCTTGCCAGGCTGTATCATCAGGCCCCGATTGGCTATCTGACCCTTAACCAGATCGGTATTATTCAGCGTTGCAACCAGACCTTTGCCCGTATGGCGGGAAAAGATTGTGACTACCTGATTGGTAAACCGCTGGCCGACCTATTGGAGGGGACTGACCGCGATATCTTTCTGGGAAGATACCGTTCTTTTTTTAACCAGCCGGCAGACAAATTCATTGACCTGTATTTTCCTGCACGGGGGGAGTCCTATGGTTTCCATGGAAGGATAACCGCCAGCCAGGAAACAGACCCGGCAGAGCAATCAGACGACCGGAAAGCAAACCTGCTGGTGATTGTTCAGGATATCTCCGAGCAGAGAATTGAATCACTGATCCGTATCAAGACTGAACATACGCTAAAAAACCACGACCTTTTTGTCTCCACGCTACTGGAAACCATACCAATCCCGCTTTTTTATAAAGACACCCAGTGCCGCTACCTGGGGTGCAATGAGGCCTTCAGGGCGTTTACCGGCCTTTCCAAATCGGAGCTGATCGGCAAAACCGTCTTTGACATTTCTCCGCCGGAGATTGCAGTCCTGTATGACGAAAAAGACAGGCAGCTGCTGGAGCACCCAGGCAGTCAATCCTATGAATCAAAAGTCCGTGCTGCTGACGGGACAATCAGAACCGTTGTCTTTAATAAGGCCACGTTCAATGACGTTGACGATCAGTTGGCCGGTCTCGTCGGTGCTATACAGGACATTACAGACCTGAAGGATCTACAGGTAACCTTGAAACAGGCAAAGGATGTGGCAGAGCAGGCCAATCGCGCTAAAAGCGAATTTTTAGCAAATATGAGCCATGAACTTCGCACCCCTCTGAACGGCGTGATCGGCATGGCTGAACTGCTTGCGATGACTGAACTTTCAGATGAACAAAAGGACTATGCAACGGCAATCAACCAAAGTGGCCAAAATCTGATCAAGATCATCGGCGACATCCTTGACCTGGCAAAAATTGAAGCCGACAAGATAGAGCTGGAAAACAGCATCTTCTCCCTACGCGCAACGGTTGATCAGGTCCTGAACCTGATCCGCCCACAGGCTCAGGCCAAAGGCCTGATTATTTTCAATCGTGTAGAACCGGAACTGCCTGATTTATTCTGGGGTGATTCCGGCAGACTGAACCAGATTCTGCTGAACCTGCTGGGAAATGCCGTCAAGTTCACCCATCAAGGCAGTATCAGCATCACGGTATTGCCGGGCCCAGCAAAAGAGAACCAGCTAACCCTTTGCTTCAGCATTAACGACACCGGCATCGGCATCCCCCATGCAAGTCTGCATAAACTCTTTATTCCTTTTAGTCAGGTAGACAGCTCAACCACCCGTAAATTTGGCGGTACCGGCCTGGGATTAGCCATCTCAAAACAACTCGTAGAGTTGATGGGAGGCACTATCAGCGTTGAGAGTCAGGAAGGTAGCGGCTCGACCTTTTTCATCAGACTGCCGCTGGCACCTGCCACAGATGCAACCAGCATCCCCCTCCCCGCCCCCGCACCAATGCCCCTTAACAGGCACAATCCAGCTGACTACTGCATTCTCGTGGTTGAAGATAATGAGCTGAATCTTAAAGTACTTGAGCTTATGCTGGACAAGCTTGGCTACCGGACCAAAACTGCAGTAGACGGGCTAAAGGCACTGGATCTATTAAAGACAGATGCTATTGATCTGGTGCTGATGGACTGCAGCATGCCGATACTTGACGGCTACCAGGCCACTGCAAAAATAAGAGAACCGGAAACCGGCGCCCAAAAACCTGACATTCCCATTATTGCCATAACCGCACGGGCCATGCACGGAGATCAGGAAAAGTGCATACAGATGGGGATGAACGACTATCTGGCGAAACCGATCAACTGTGACGAGCTTGCCAATAAAATCATTTTTTGGCTAAACCGCACATCCTGACACAAACCGTTTTCATCCGTTCCAGGGCCTGCTGTAACAGGCTCCTGGGACAGCCAAAATTAAGCCTGACAAACCCCGCTGCTCCGAACGGCACTCCATCCGACAACCCCACCCCGGCCTGTTCAAACAGACTGGCCGGATCAGCCACGCCAAGCCCTTGTGCATCAATCCAGGCCAGATAGGTCGCCTCCACCGGCCATGTTTTCAAACCGGGCATAGCCTGAACCGCCTCCAGCACCAGATCACGATTCTGCCGCAGATACTCGATCACGGCCTGACGCCAAAGCTCGCCATCGCGATAGGCAGCCAGGGCAGCTGTATAGCCCAGCAGATTAACATGGGGCACAATCCCGGCCATGGCGCCCCGAAAGGCCTGCCGCAGCTGCTTGTCAGGAATAACGGCAAAGGAACAGCCCAGACCGGGGATATTATAGGTTTTACTGGGGGCGAGCAGGGTAATGGTACGTCTGGCCAGCTCCGGCGTAAGGGTGGCAAACGGGATATGCGGTTTGTCACTATCCAGCACCAACCCGGCATGGATTTCGTCAGAACAAACTATCAGATTATGACGTTCAACCAGATCAGCCAGCGCCAGCTGTTCTTCCCGGTTCCAGACCCTACCCACCGGATTATGGGGGCTGCAGAGCATCAGCAACCTGGTGCGGGGCGTTATCGCCTGTTCCAGCGCCTCCAGATCCATTTCCCAGCGACCCTTTTGTTCAACCAGCGGCACACTGATCAGATCTCTCTCGGCCAGGCCGGGGGCTGTCAGAAAAGGTGGATAGACTGGTGTAAATGTGGCAACGGCATCCCCTGGCGCACCCACGGCCCGGCAGGTAACATTCAGGCCGCAGACCAGCCCCGGCAGCCAGACCAGCCAGTCCGGCTGCACCTGCCACCTGTACTCCTGCTGCAACATTGCCAGCACAACAGCAATCAGCTCTTTGGGTGGACTGCTGTAGCCGAAAACACCATGCTCTACCCGCTGCTGCAGGGCCTCCAGCACAGCCGGTGGTGAGCGAAAGTCCATGTCCGCCACCCAGAGCGGAATAACATCCTGCCCGGCATAGCGATCCCATTTTTCACTGGCGGTATGACGGCGATCAATCAACGTATCAAAATCAAACATCACAACAGCTCCCAGATGGTTAGTTCAGCAATGCTGTGTTGAAACTTGCGCCGGGTCTCGCGGATCACAAACGGCAGATCCTGCGGTTTTCCCAGCAACCTGAAGCGGGGAGCCAGGACCGCCTTCAGACCGTCAAGGCCCCAAACCGGCTCACCAGCTTCACGGTAGCCCCCCAGCCACTCCTCTTGTTTGGCAAACTCTTCTGACCAGCTGTAGGGGGAGGTGATTACCAGCAGCCCGCCCTGGTTCATCCGCTGGTGAATGGTGCTTAAAAACCTGCGTGGCGAGTAGAGCCGGTCAATCAGGTTGGCTGCCAGCACCAGATCATATCCGCGAAACTTCTCCGGCAGGTTACAGGCATCAGCCTGATAGAACTGTACCCGTTGTCTGGCCTGCTCAAGGCCGAACTCAGCCAGAGTCACCTCATGGAATGAAACGATCTCACCCTCTTCAGGCAAGGCGTAGCGCAGCTGGCCATCCTCCTGCATCCGGGCGGCCAGCCTGAAAAAGCGGGTGGAAAAATCCAGGCCGGTTACCTGCTGGAAACCGCCACTGGCCAGTTCAAAGCTGGTCCGACCCACGGCGCAGCCCAGGTCCAGGGCATGCCCCATCCTGCGCCCCTGCATCAGCCCAAGGCAGATCTCAGCGCAGCTTTTTTGAAAGTTAGGCACCCCAAACTGCTCCGCTCCGTAGTGGGCATGACAGTACTGGGCTGCCAGGGAATCACGTTCATACTGATTATCATAGACCACCACCGGGGCGCTGCTTTCAACATAGCGAAACCCGGCATGCTGGAAGAAATGCCTCCGGAAGGCATAGCGGGCATGCCGGGTGGCCTCGTTGCCGGTTGAGATCCAGGAACCGCCTTTGATCAGGTTATGGCGGGTGTCAAAGGTGGGGGTGGAGAAATCATCATACCAGGGATGCACGGCAAAGCCATGAAACGGATAGATCGGCGTCTCGGTCCACTGCCAGACATTGCCGATCAGATCAAAAAAATCACCCTGTTTAAAACGATCCACCGGACAGGATGAAGCCCAGCAGGCCAGATTTATGTTACCCGGCACCTGATCCCAATCCTGTTGATCCGGCACCCCACAGAGATCATGCAAGCGGTGCCATTCGTCCTCAGTGGGTAAGCGGATTTGTTTCCCGGTCTGGGCCGCCTTCCAGTTACAGAACGCCTTGGCTTCCAGACAATTGACCTCCACCGGCCAGTTCCAGGGCATCGGGATTTTGCTGGCCATGGTACGCAGCTTCCAGCCTGCCTCGCTTTTGATCCAGAACAGGGGATACTCCGCCTGCTTGAATTGCCGCCAGCTCCAGCCCTCTTCGGTCCACCACTGGCAATCGCCATAACAACCAGCCTCCACAAAGGCCAGAAATTCACGGTTGGAGACCAGGTATTGGGCCGCCTTAAAGCCAGCTACGTCTGCATCGTGACTGCCGTACTCGTTATCCCAGCCGTAGAGCGGATGATCTTTGGGCCTGCCCAGCTGCACCGTGCCACCAATAACCGGAAGCAACTGATTTTGCGGAGGCTCACCCGCTTCAGGACAGATATCCCAGAACGCTAGCTGCTGCACCTGATCAAGGGGTAGTTGCCGGATCAGGACCGACGAGGTCTCCAGATGGATCCGCTCATGCTCAATCCCCATCATAATCCCCCACCAGGGGGACTCCCAGGTTATGGGTAATGTCAACGGCAGAGTACGGATCAACCGGTCCAGCACTGCACGGACCTGATATCGATAGGCCTTGACCGCCGCTACCTTTGGCCAGTCATAATGGGCCTGATTCAGGTCATCCCAGGACATCTCATCCACACCCACCGCGAACATCGATTCAAAGGCAGGGTTGATCCGCTGCTCAATCACCTTGGCAATGATCAGCTTGTTGATGAAAAAGGTAGCGGCATGACCGTAGTAGAAGATCAACGGATGCCGCAACCGGTCGGGCCGCAGATAAAAGGTTTCATCAAAGCGCAGGGTCTCGTACAGTTTTTCATCAATAGTAAAGGAAGCATGGAAGTAATCCAGTATCTCCTGCCGCTTCTGCTCTGGATCGCCACTATCCAGAGCTATGGTTCGGGTATTTTTCAGATGCATGCCGATCTCCCTTCCTTCCAAGCACTGATGCAAACTCAGTATAGCTCAACTTTACCGATGGCACCTCACTGTTACAATAATTTTACTGGACGCTGGCAGCGGTTCCCCGTACCATGCACCCTACTTAAGCACCAACAACAGATGAAAGGCTACAACAATGGCACAAGCAAAAAAAGGCGATAAGGTACGGATCAACTTTACCGGTAAACTGGAAGACGGCAGCATCATAGAGACAACCCTTGAGGCTGAAGAATGCTGCACAGATAGCGATTGCGGCGATGATTGCGGCGATGACTGCGGCTGCGAGCATGGGCCGATGGAACTGACCATTGGTGAAGAAGATTTCTTCCCGATGGTGGAAGAGGCCCTGATCGGCATGGCTCCCGGCGAGACCAAAACCGTTCAAATCCCCGCTGCAGAGGCATTTGGCGAGTACGATACCGAAGCAGTTTTCACCATTGAAAAAGAACTGCTGCCAGAAGACCTGACCCCTGAAGTGGGTGATGACCTGGTGCTGACCGGCGAAGATGGCGAAGAGCTGGAAGTAACCGTCGTGGAGATCGGCGACACCTCTGTTACTTTTGACGCCAACCACCCCCTTGCAGGCGAAGACCTGACCTATGAGGTTGAGCTGGTAGAGATTCTGTAATTCAAAACATTAACGCAGAGAAGCAGAGGCACAGAGAACAGTAGTAGACATGGATTTTGCTGGTATCCGGTTTATTCGTTTTTCTCTGCGTCTCTGCAGCTCTCTTCTTTCTCTGCGTTAAGATTTTAAGATCTGTTTTCCGTTTGGTAGAAACTGTTATGCCCCACCCCTCAACTCCGCACAAACTTCCCTGGCCTTCCAATACCGTCCCCTTGATGCTGGCCCCGATGCAGGGTTTGACCAACCGTGGTCTGCGTCACCTGTTTGCCCAGTGGGTCAAGCCGGACACCCTCTTTACCGAGTTCATGCGGGTGGCACCGGGGGAGACCAACAAACGTCTGGCTGCCTCAGATCTGCAGGAGATTGTGGCAACCGAAGAAGGTATCCCGCTGGTGGTGCAGTTGATCGGCCATGGCACTGAGGCGCTGGTTGCCGCTGCCCGGGCCGCACAGAACGCCGGAGCAGCCCACATTAACCTGAACCTGGGCTGCCCTTTCGGCCGCATGACCACCGGCCTGACCGGCGGCGGCATCCTGCAACAACCGCAGCTGCTGCAGGAGCTGATCCCGGCCCTGCGTGCCGAGATTCAAGGCAGCTTCTCGATTAAACTGCGCGCCGGGTATGATAACCCGCAACAGATCTTTTCACTGTTGCCGCTCTTTGAAACCAGCAAGGTGGATTTTCTGGTGCTGCATCCCCGCACGGTGGTGCAGGAGTATGAAGGTTTAGCGGACCACGGCATCACAACCAGGGTGGTACAGGAAACCGGCCTGCCAATAATTGCTAATGGTGATGTGCGTACAGCGGAAGGTGGATTGCGACTGCTGGAACAGACCAAGGCAGCAGGTTTAATGCTGGGCAGGGGAGCCATTGCCGACCCGCTGCTGTTCCAACGGATCAGGGACAGATTTACTGGCCAGCCGGACCGGGCTGAGCGAGCAGCCATGCTGCGCCACTACCTGACCGGACTACTGGAGCGCTATCAAGGGATATTCTGCGGTGAACAGCAGATTCTGGGTAAGGTCAAGACCGTGTTTGCCACCATGGATGATCCTAATTTTGCAAAACAGATCAAATCATTTAAAAAAGCCCGCACTATTCAGCAGTTTCATGCGCAGCTAGGCCTGTTGTGAAACCAGCACCACCGAGATATTATCCCTGCCTCCTTTTGCATTGGCTGCATTGATAAGGGTGGCAGCCACCACATCCAAACTGACTGTGTTGTCAGCAAGAAGCGTCTCAATTTCTGCATCGGTCAACATATCAGTCAGTCCATCGGAACAGATCAGAAGCATATCGTTATGGCTGATCTCTATCACACTAAAATCCGGGTACGGCGGATTACCACATCCCAGTGACCTGGTCAGGGCATGAAACTGCTTCTGCGGGATATCTCCCAAAGGAGTGCCATTTGCAAGTAACTGTTCTCCCACAGTATGGTCATTGGTCAATCGTGTGAACCTGTGGTACCCCTGTCCAAGCAGCGGATCCGGCTGGGAATAGTACTCTCGCTGCAACAGATAACAACGGCTATCGCCGGCATTGACAATATAGGCCCGGTTATTTTGCACCACGGCAACCACCAACGTAGTCCCCATCCTGGCCATGGAAGGATCAGCTTGAGCTTTGGTGTAGATTTCCCAATGTGCCGCATGAAGCGCATGTACCATAAGCTCAAAATAATCGTCAGCAGCCGTATGCGTAATATTTGCCCGCAGTATCGAATACACCGTATCAACCGCCAGGGCACTTGCCACCTCTCCGGCATTGTGTCCGCCAATGCCGTCTGCAAGCAGGTAAATCCCCAGCGCATCATCGGTCTTGATACTATCTTCGTTATTCTGACGGACCAGGCCGGCGTGGGTGGCATACCGAGAGTACATGGGGTTTCCTACGGCTTCTGCATACAGTGATGCTGATACATTACGTCCAGAAAGGCTGCTGTCTCAGTTGCCAGTTTTTTGGTGTAGCCCAGCACCGAAATGGTGGGCTCGACCTGCACGGTAATCCCGTTAAGCACAAACTCAGCATTTCTAAAGGCCTTACGCAGCCGCTTCTGAATATAGAGGGCGCTTGAGGCATCAGTCATCGGCAGAATCATAAGCGGGAGATGGGTTGGGGCCAGCTCATAGACACCAATGATATCAGTATCCCGCTTCATCTGTTTCTTCAGAAGCGCTAACGACTGGTTGGTCAGCTGACTGATCATATCAGAGGTTAATTCCAGCACCGCTGTTGTCCAGGGATCAACCACCCGCTCATAGGAGATCAGCATGGTTGAAAATATAGTTTTATAGCGGGCATGCAACTTTATCTCACGGTTAAGAAAAAAGTTCGTGTTACTTGCGTGGTGGATTCCTGGCGGTAGTTCAAGCGGGTGGGTAACGACCGATGCAGCTCGATTTTGAGCCGTCTGGATGATTGTATCAACACTCTCTGCTGAGTATCCCCGTACAACCAGCAGGGCCCGTATCTCTTCAGTAACGCCACTGCCCTGTTTACCTTGCTCAACAACCTGCTCAAGAATTGAAAGCACTGTTTCTTCAGTGGGTTGTTCAGCCTGATACATCCGGTTTTTTACCCAGTCACTCTTTATTCCCGAGACAGTAGCGGTAAACTGGCGAGCAAGAGTCTGAGCCACATCCTGCACAATGGCCGGGCTTAAATTCTGAGTTGCGAGTCTGTCAACAATTTCCCGCTCAATACGTGAAACAGCGGCCTGCAGCATCACCCCGCCGCCGTTGGCGGTTACTTCGGGGGACTGCAGCGCCAGTGATCGGCTCACCTTTTCGATATAGTCACTCAAAAGGGCGGACATCTGCTGTTCATCAGCAGCCACGCCCCCCTTTTTAATCTCTGAAGCCAGCACAATCAGCCTGGCCGCTTCTTCCGGGGCATCTTTAATGCTTTCAATCAACTCACCGAAGCTTAAACCAATTTGCTCTGCAGCTTCAGCAACAACCTGCAGCAGTTCATCACTGGCAAGCTCTTTACACAACTCTTTAACCAGCAACAGATAGTCGGCAGGTGGCATTCCTTCGGCAAAGAGACCGTCCTTCAACTGGGGCAACAGATAGCGCAGCTCTTTGATATCAGGCAACATCCGACGGATAATCTGGGCCAGACGTTTTACTGATATCCCCTTATCGTTGCGGTACTCTTCCTTGATCAATCGGACAATAACCTGATAGCTGATCTGGTTTAACTCGTTGATTACCAGCTCATCCACAGCAGCCAGTTTGCCGGTCTCCTGCTGTATTCTGGCATCTTCAAGAATCGTTTCCTTAAGTTTATAGACCGATTCAAGCATTTCAGACGGGCTGAGCGGCGTATCGTCATCAACATCAGGAGACGCTATGAACCGACGGGAAAGGGCCTTTATCTGGCTGGTTATTGCAGCATCACTTTCAACAAGATGGGGGGATGCTGCTGTTGAAGCAGTTCCACAGGAGAGAATTTCCGAGATTTCAGAAGACAACTCCTGGGGGATAGTCAATCCTGCACCTGCGCCTTGCAGCGCCTGTAAACTGTTTAGTAGGTGGTTTTCAGAAAGCAGATCCTTGTTAATGATGGTTTCATCAACGGTAATCTTTTGATATACAACATAATTAAGGCGTACCCCGGCAACCTGCTTCTCTCTAAGGTAGGACTGCATTGATTCCGCATCCTTGAAATCTGCCAACGAGCCGATCATGTAAAACAGGGTCTGCACACCTTCCAGCGACAGATTCCGGTCAAAACTGACCGACTGCACACCAGCCTTGTTTAACCTGTTGGTAATGCGCGGAACACTAACCAGCTTATCAACACAGTGATTTTCAAGATAGACCGATCCCCGTTCAACACTAATGGTAAGAATCTCCACCGTACCGAGGGTTTGCAGCAGGAGGTTATAAAAGTTTGCAGAACTGTCCTTGGTTGTCTGATGCCCTCCACCAAACATGAAGGCGTTATTAAACGCCAGGTTAAACAACCGGGCAATCTGTAATGCCTGTTTTGCATCAATAACCGTGTCTGACATCTCTTGACCATGCTCCTGCAGGCAAACTGCCTGGCTGGTTAATTCAGGCTACGCGTACGGATGTAGGTTTCCAACTCAACTTTAAACTCCAGACAATCGGCAAAACGATTACCCGGCTGTGAGGCTGTAGCGGTGGCAATGATTGACTCAAGTTCGCGATCAACAGCCGGGTTCACCTCAGAGGGCCTGGCAGTGAAAAAGCTATCAGGATCTGTTTTCTTGCGCTGGATCATATCAACCGGAGACTCGCTACGTACCGGCAAGAGCCCGGCAACCATCTCCATCAGTATAACACCGACTGAATACATGTCCGTTCGGCCATCTGTTTCTGTACGTGCCGCCTGCTCCGGTGAGATATAGAGCGGTGTCCCGAACAGTGACGACGATGCACTGTATTCAGCCCAGATTGTCCGGGCTATGCCGAAATCAGCGACAATCGGACGCTTGAACCGGTCATCAATAAGAATATTTGCCGGCTTGATATCCTGATGAACAACCCCCTCATCATGTGCATAGTCAAGGGCATCAAGCACCTGGCAGATATAATGAATTGTTTCCGAAAACGGCAGGATACGCTTGGTAGGGACCGGATGTTTGCGCGCCTTGACAATGATGCTCCTCAAATCACTACCGGCAATAAGTTGCATGATCTGAAAAAAGAAATCACTGGTCTCCCCCATCTCATAGACCGGCACAATATTGGGGTGATTAAGAATTCCGATGGTTTCCGCTTCATCACGGAACATCTTCTGTGCGTTGGGGCTGCTTGCAAGGGACTTGGGAAGAATCTTTACCGCAACCTGGCGTTTAAGTGTTGTCTGATAGCCGATGAAAACCGCCCCCATCGACCCTTGTCCCAACAACTTGACAAGCGTGACAGTGCCAATAGTTGTACCAACATAGCTTAAAAGGTCGATTGAAGAGATGGTTGCCATCGAGTAATCTCCTGCTATACTAGCGTCACCAAACAATAACAATTTTATGATATACGGTAAACAGAATTTAACTTGTCGATTTCTGGCAGAATTTGTGGGTTGACCCAGGCGTAAGAAAAAATTATAGCAGGTAAGGACCGACTAACCTGGCCAGCAGCTTTCATCTTCCACTTTTCAATCAATATACTGGGTACGCATATGCAAACGACCACAACGCCGGCAGTTAACAACTGTACACTGTTTTGTCAGCAACAGGTTCTGGCAGAAAATCTGCCCTTTTCCCATGATCAGCTCAAAGAGGTCATCAACCGTATCTACACCGAGAGCTCCTCTTTTACCGGCTATCTGAAATTTATCTCCCTTGCCAGCGACGATTGTTATCAGCTCTTTCTCTTTTTTTATAAGGGGGCACCCTATGCTGCCGGCAGATATGCAGAAGGCAAGCCGGTTATTTATTCTATACAAGACCTTGCCAGGCAACTGGTAAAATCTGACCAATCCTCACTATTTATTACGCTCTGCGAGACAGATCCTATCCTGCTTAAATGCATGTTGCTCTTTTTACAGAAGGAACCTGACATTAAAGCCCCTACGACGCTTATCGATTTTGAGTACATCGCTCATCAGATTGATGACGCTGGAAAACATGCCATGATCGCCCTGCGCCGGGAAAATGCGTTCAACTACTATTTTTTCAAAGATGGCAAGTGCGCGCAAGTCTACTACGCAGATCTTGCATTTCAACGTCCAGAGGGGATGACGCTTGAGGAGGAGATGCTGCTGTATGCGTTCCAGCCTGGCGATACCATTCTGGCCTACATCTATCGCGACATGAATACAACCATGTCCGATGATTCCAAGCTGTATGACAAAGAATCGCTTTATACGTTGTTGACCGTGGGATACATAAAGAACAAACGCAAAGATGATCAGGGAACAACATCACCAGAAGAAACTACTGACAGCAAAACCGGCATTTCCGAATCAAAAGCCTCGCACGTCATACTTGCCATTGAATCAGGACCTCAGGCAGGTGCCCGATTCATGGTTATTCTCCCCTGCACCATCGGACGTAAAGACTGTGATTTTATACTGGATGACCGCCTTGTCTCACGTCGGCATGCAGAGTTAAAATTTGTTAAAAATGCGGTTGTGATTGAAGACCTTCAAAGTAAAAATGGCACCAAGGTTAATGGCACAAAAGTGAGCAGCAGCAAACTTACCCCAAACGACCTGGTGTCCCTAGGCATGATCAATCTCAGAATATTGTCAGAATAGTCTCATGGTATGTCTTGCCCTTGCATTTTAGTGATCAACCATCCAACAACTGATCAAGGCGTAAAACGGCAGACGCATAAACTACGTCTCAGTCTTTATTTCTGCTGAGGCGAGCATTCGTTTTATCTTTTCCCGCCCGGCTTCAATCTGCTCATAAGGAACCGTCCGCATGAGTTCTTCAAGGGTTGTCTCACCTGCCAAAACCCTGCGAAATCCATCCTCAATCATGGTAAGAGGCCTGACACCGGAAAAAACCGCATTCCGAAGACTAATGTTATCAGGACGACGATTAAACATGAGCAGCTCTTCACGGTTAGGAATCCATAATTCTACAATCGGCCGTCGCCCGGCATAGCCCGTATAGTGGCATTTGCCACAACCTTTACCCTTAAAGAATTTGATATCAGCCTCAAGCGAAACCCCGAACTCCTGCAAAAGCTCTGCCGGCGGGAGATAGGGGGTTTTACAATCCGGGCAGATATAGCGTACAAGCCTCTGGGCAAGCACACAACGCAAAGTTGTGGAGATTAAACTTGGTTCAACCCCCATATCAATCAGGCGCGTCACGGCACTGGTGGCGTCATTGGTATGCAGGGTGGAAAGCACGGTATGCCCGGTCAGAGCCGCGCGCATGGCAATAGTCGCAGTCTCAAGATCGCGGATCTCACCAACCATGATATTATCGGGGTCTTGGCGCAGAAAGGCCCGCAACAGACGGGCAAACGTATTACCGATATTTTCGTTAACTTCAGTCTGGGTCATACCATCAATGCTGTATTCTATCGGATCCTCAATGGTCAGTGTCTTGGCGCCCGGCGTATTGATATGGGAAAGGATGGCGTACAGTGTAGACGATTTTCCTGATCCGGTCGGTCCAGTAACAAGGAAGATGCCGGTTGGCTTTTCAAGTGCCCCGTAGAGCGCCTTAACATCTTCCGGAGAATAGCCCAATCCCTTCAGGGTAATAGCCCCTCTGCGCTTATCCAAGATCCGTATCACGACATTTTCACCGAACTGCGTTGGCACTGTTGACACCCGAAAATCAACACTCCGTACATTTCCCTCCTTGGACACCTTCATCTTAAAGCTGCTGTCCTGCGGGCGGCGGCGTTCAGCAATATCCATATCGCAAAGGATTTTGATCTTGGAAACAACCTGCCGTGCGTTTGTGCTGATCAGGAGGTCATCAGCCCCCAAGCCTACTGTTTGAAGGATGCCGTCCAGACGGTAGCGGATAACCATCCCGTTTTCAGTTGACTCAAAATGGATGTCGCTTGCGCCCTCCTTGATGCCGGTGGCAATAATCCGTTTAACAAGGTAGTCTACGTCGGCACTGATGAAATCATTGACATATTTTGATTTATTGGCATCACGCACCTGGTCTTCAGACAGCTCAAAGTTCAGCTTTGCATGCTCAGTCCCACCAATAATCTTGAAAATCTTCTGCTGAGCAATAATTATGTCGCTTTCTTTGGCAATCACCGGGACAATCTTCATATGGCACCAGCTTTCAAGCTGTGCAAGTTCATCCCGTTGAACCGGATATGCCATAGCAATGGTCAGGCAATTGTCCCTACACCTGATCGGCACAATACGAAGCCGCTGGGCAAAAGTAGCATTAACAAATCGTGAAAGTTCTGGGTCTAAACGGACTCCGGACAGACTGACAAACTTCAGGTCATGCTGAAAAGCTATTGCTTGGGCCACCTGTTCTTCTTCAATAACCTGCTGCCTGATCAGCGCCCTGCCAAGCGGAATTTTTTCCTCCCCGCTGACACTAAGCGCATTACGCAGTTTTTCCTCATCAATCAGCCCCTGTGAGACCAGAATATCGCCCAGTTTGCGGCGTTTTTTATTGTGATCAAGGATATACCCAAGGTCTTTGATGTTCAAAAAACCAAGCATACATAAAATCTGGCCGATCGGCTGATGCGGGGTAAGCTGCTGCATCTCCAGTGCCTGATCAAACTGTTCTTTGGTAATCAGCTTATTCTGAATCAACAACTCTCCAAGCTTAAATTCAGGCATGAGCAAGCCCTCTCTGATCTGATGACTACCATAGAAAGATAATAAGGCAATTCTGAAGGATTACAAGTTGCGCACACAACGATGGGATCTATACCCGGTACGCTTCAGAACAGTGCGGCATGGTTGGAGGTAAACTGTGGAGGGTCACGCCGGATGATCGCCGCAATTTCAGGGGGACGGCTGAACTCCTGGCGCAGGAAACGCCGCACCGCCCCCCTGCCCCAGCCTTTGGGATGCGTAAACCCTGTGTAGAGCGACAGATCCCCTTCGTAGAACAGCTCTGTCTCGTACTCCGGCACCTCATCACCAAACAATGGCATGTTGAAGATCGCCAGATTCAGAAAGGTAATCGCGGCATGATGCTGCTGCACAAAGGCCAGGGTACGCCAGGCAGCCTCCTGGTCTTCAGCCGGGGTGCCGAACAGCAGATAGCCATAGACAGCGATCCCGGCCTGCCGCAGGTTCTCCAGAATCAGTCCGGCCATCCCCAGCTCTATCCCCTTGTGCAGACGATCCAGCACCGACTGATCACCGGATTCAATCCCCAGCTTTAGCATCACGCAGCCTGATTGCCTCAATGCCTGACAGAATTTAGGATCAGCCAGCTGCTTTTCAAACCTGACAAACCCATACCAGGGAACTCCGGGAGGATGCTCAATCAGCCCCTGCAGCAGGGCCGGACTAAGGGCATTGTCCAGCAGGTGCAGGAGTGCTGGCCGGTACTGCTGCACCAACTGCTGCAGTTCAGCCAGTACCCGTGAGGTTGGCAACGGCCGGTAACGGTTCCCCTCGGCCCGTTCCGGGCAAAAGGAGCAACGGTTCCACCAGCAACCGGACGCGGCACTGTAGGGCAGAATCAGACCGGGGCTCAGGTACTGCTGCAACGGCAACTGCTGATAGTCAGGCATGCCGCCATACTGCGACATATCATGTCCCAACAGTGCCAGCAGCGGCCCTTCGCCAGGCCCGGCAATCAGGTGATCAACCAGCCCCCCAAACGGGTTCAGCCAATCCGGCCGTGAAAGCCAAGTGGTAACCAGACCACCGCCAAGCACAATTTTTACATTGGGATACTGCTGCCGGATCAGACCGATCAAGGCAAAGCTGCAGAGGGCCTGACTGAGGAAGTTAAGCGAGATACCAACGGTGCTAATGCCGTCCAGCAGCTCTGGCAGGCGTTGTTGGAAGAAGGGGAAGAACGGGTTCAATTCAGGTCTGGCAGCGGCCTGCAGCAGATCCTTGCTGCGTACCGGAGAAAGGTCTGATTGCCGATAATCAGCCAGCCCCACCTCTGCCTGCAGCGGCTTAGCCGCCATCAGCAGCAGGCGGTTCAGGTCATTAACTGCCGTGGCATAACGACCTGGGTTGGCGTAGGTCTGGCGATCCCGCAGGGCAGCCAGATGGTTCTGGCGGCTGCGCCAGGCCCGGTTGGTCCAGGTATCATCAACTGCCGGCGGCTGTTCCAGTAGCCAGAGCTGCCCTTCCAAGTTGGCATCCCACAGCCTGCAAGGGATACCATGGGCCGCAAGCGCACCAGCCAGACGGGCGATCCCGGCCGGTGGTTCACAGGCCTTGGCAATGGGGGGAAAGATCAGCAGCATGATGCTGGCTTACGGTTAGGGTTTGGCATCACAGGTACGACTCCAGAATTACGGTTGTTCAACGATTACGAGGCGCAGCGGCGGCGCGTAGTGAAGACCACCTACCGCCGAAAGTCAGGCATTTGTCTGTTCAACATAGACTATTCTATCCTTTGGTACTGTTCTGCCATTTCCGTCAAAACAGGTGTTTACCAAACCGCTCAACTCAAGGCCACGATTTGAGAGGTAAGCATAGTAAATGGCGGAGGTAAGCCCATATAGGTGTTCTTGATCTTCTGACCAGAATTTAACTACAGTTGGGACTAGAGCTTGTTCGATTATCGACTGGATTGACTCTCCGAAGCGAACTGCGTAGCCAGAACAAATATCTTCCACAATTTCTGGAATCTGAAGATAGTCATGATTCCCAACCGACGCCGCACATGCACCAATTCCTTTTACCAGCATCGCATACGGTCCCCAATGCAGTGGGTCTGGTGTCTTGAGGTTATAATGGAAATTTTCGACGCCTTGATCATACATAGTGAGAAGACGCTCAGCATGGTGAGAGCCACTTACGACTCGAAGTAGCATCTGCCAAGCTTTTGGTAGGACAGCGTTGAGCGGAAGCAGGCCATCACCGAAGCTTTTTCCTCTCTCTGTTCTCGTCAAGTGGTACCAATATGTGCGCGTGATATGTTTTTGGGGCTGACCAAAGCAATTTTCTAAGAGTCGTCGAGTTTCATCAGGACCAGCGAGGTCAGGCTTATTTGCCTTGTAGTGCTCATCGATATCAAACCGACTAAAAAAGTCAGCAAGTTGCTCCGGCTTGATGTCGTAAATGAAAGCAAGTGAGCTTACCGCAGTTTCGGGGCTCTCGCAGTCAAGATATGCCATGTTAATGCCTAACTTGTGAATAATGTGTCACCATGAAAATTCGAACTTACACTCCGAATTTTCATGGCAAATGTTTAAATTGACTGTACTCCCCTGTAACCATCCCTTCGGCCATGGCAAACTGCAGGAACTCCAGGGCGTCAGCAGCAGGTATCCGCAACTGCTTGGCAATGGCACCGGCAGTGCGTGTTCCATCCAGTTCTTCCAGCAGGCGGTAGTAGGGCTTGATCAGCGATTCAGTGCAGACCTCGCCATGGGCCGGATAGATGGCAGCCCAGGAGCCGGTCTGTAGCTGTTTGCTGATCCAGGCCAGATCAGGCTCACCACTCTCCAGGATATCCAGGATCTCATAACTGAACGGCAGCAGGGTCAGTGATGAAGCACGTGCCAGCTTCATCTTGAGCAGATCAAGCTGCAGCAGCTGGTCGTCATCCGGCGGGATGGGCGGCACCGCCATCAGGGCCACGCCGTAGGCATAGTGGTAATCTACGCAGTCCAGGGCTGCAGGCAGCAGTTTCTGTGCCTTACGTTCATCAAACAGGCTGATCAAGAAGCGACGCTGCAACTGCCAGATCTGCCCGTCATCCAGCTCGGCCTCATCCGGCATGCGGCCCATCTGCCCCTGCAACCAGTCGGCAAACCGTTCCAGCAGCTCCAGCGGCTTGAGTTTCAATCCCCGTACCACCCCGTTGAACCAGGCCACGGCCTTGCCGCGAGAGTAGAAGATGTCGCTGGCTGCCCCCAGCTGACGCGCCCTGGCCATATCCGCCAGCGGAAAACTGGCTGACTCAAGCAGGGTATAGGGCGGATCAGACAGGTGGCGCATGCCAATAGCGGCTGCCTTGTGGGCCACCTTGGTGCCGGGCAGCACGGCCAGCGGGAAGATATCCAGGTGGTTGGGGTAGAGCGACAGGGCGAAGTTGAGCCCCTCTTTGAACTTCTCCAGGGTATCATCCGGCAGGCCGTAGATCAGGTCAAAACCAAAGGTGGCGCCTGAGTCGTTCAATAGCATCACCTTGGCAGTGAACTCATCGCGGTTGAATGTTCTGCCCACACCTCCAGCCACTGCCGGATCAGCGCTCTGCAGACCAATCTGGACGGAACAGGTAAGCTGCGCAAACAGCTGGGCCTGTTCCTTATCCAGCAGTTCATGACGCACCTCAAAGTGGAAGTGGACATCCGACGCAGTCTCACGGATCAGGCGCAGCAGATGTTTGGCCCGCTTTTTGTCGGTATTGAAGGTGGAATCCAGGGCAAAGATCTGGGAGGCGCCGCGGCTGACCAGATAGGCCAGTTCCTGCTCCATCCGGTCCAGCGGATAGCGCCGCACCTTGCGGTCACCCATGCCGTCGTAGCAGAACTCGCAGGCATAGGGGCAACCCCGGGAGAGCTGCCAAACCATGCCGTTGGCGATATGCGTGTCCAGCAACCCGGCCAGATAGGGAGAAGGCAAAATGGCCAGGTCTTCGATCTGGGGCCGGGGGATCACCTGCAGCTCACCACCCACCAATTGGGCAGTGCCGGGCAGTCCCTGCAATGAAGCTCCGTCCAATCGACGTTCCATAAGCTCGGCAGCCGTCAGTTCCCCCTCCCCCACCACCAGCAGGTCAAAGGGGGCCTCGGCCAGTAAGCGGGCGGGATCAGCGGTTGCCTCAGGGCCACCGGCAATCAGCAACAGATCAGGAAACTGCTGACGCAGTATCGTAATCAGTTTACAACACTCCAGACGGTTCCAGACATAGACCGGCAGGCCGACAATGGCAGGCTGTTGCTCTTTGATCGAGGCCACCAGCTGCTCCAAAGGCGTACCGCAGAAGAACTCGGCTGTCGTGGTGGTTACCTTCCCCTGCAGGGCAGGAGCTTGATCCAGATAGGCCTTAAGAAAGGCAGCAGCGAGCGGTACTGCCTGGGCGGATGGCATGGCATGAAGGGTAATAAGGTGTAGGTTCATGCAGGACACAGTACACCAATATGAGGGAAAGCTCCAGCACTCCGGTAGGTTAAAGAGCTACTGGACAGATGCTAATTCAATTGATGTTTCAAATGTTTTTCTTTATTGTTTCACAATCGAAAAACAGCCAAGGACAAATTAGATGCCCCTGCTTGATCATCCAATTTTCGTAATCTCAGTTAACGACGACACCCGTGCGGCGCTGGCGGCAAGCCTGGGGGCCTTTGATGTTGAGATCGTAGAATGCAGCACCTTTCTGGAGGCCGAAGACCTGGCCCTGAAAAGCCTCTACTGCGGGATACTGGTTGACCTGCCCACCATTGTGAAGGCCAAGGGAGAGGAAAAGATTGTTGCCTGTTCATTGACCGGTTTTTTTCCAACCCTGCGGGTACGGGTGATGGGAACCATGCTGATCCCGATGACCATGCCCGGTGCAGCAAAGCAGGAAAACAGTCTCAATGATTTCATCAACCGCGCCTGTTATAATTTTACCGCCCGTCAGCTCCGTGCCCACCACCGCCATGTAGTCGGCATCTCAGTTGCCACACGCTTTGCAGAATCGGAGACCCGTGCCTTTACCCTGGATATTTCCTGGGGCGGTGCCTTCATCGTTGATTTCAACCCTGAACGGTATGCCATAGGCGATGAACTGACCGTCTTTTTTCAGGAGCCCGGTTGCGAGATTACGGCCAAAGTCTGCTGGAAACAATCCTGGGGCCTGCGCCACGCCCCTGGCATCGGGGTTCATTTCCGCGAGATAACGCCATGCCTTAGTGAATTCTTGCTACGCCTGTTGAAGCATGCCAAAGACCACGACCGTGACCGACTGGTTGCGTGACACAAAAAAGCAGCGATCCTTTATACCCGCTGCAGATAGAGGTCATCCGTGTTCAGCAGACTCATCGCACTCTGTATTACCGCTGTAAGCCTGATCAGCAGCCCACTCTCGCCACCCGATCTCCTGCAGTATTCCTTCACCGCAACCGACTCCAGAATTCTGCCGGGCAAGACCACAGACAACAATCCAAACGGTATCGGCAGTGAGCAGGACCGGATCGGCAACCTGGCACTGATTGCCTTTAAATATCAGGCTGGCAACCGTCAAAATCATAATGATTTTCCGATTGAAGTGGGCCATGTCCGTGTTGCCGGACAGGACCAGCGATTTGAGGCGTTCAAACTTGGCGAACCACTCCGCAAAACTATAAAAAATCTGAATACGCAACACACCATCTACTATCGCTTCCCTCACAAATCCAGTTGGGTGCTCTATCGAACAGATAATGGTTTCGTCACGCAGGTTACCACCATCCCGGAAAGTGAGATCGTACCGACACAGTACACCAGGGTGTTACGCATCGGTGCCGATAAACAGAGCGGCACCGGCACCTATTTTTTTGCTCCGGCAACCGTAAGAGTGTCAAGCTACCCGCAGATCACCAGCAGTGTAGAAGCGGCACGTCTCGCCAAGACGCAACTCGGCAAGCTGGCTATCTACCGACATGCTGTTGACGGTACACCGCCAGACCCACGCCGTGGAATTGACGTCATCACCCGCCAGTTTTTCATTGTCAAAACAGTATCCGGCCCAGGTGTCATCTGGCAGGACTCCGGAAGCCATGCCATCTACCTGACCCGCTTCAGTAGCGACCTGGGCAATGCTTCCACCATCAGCCTGGCCATGGATCGCCCCGGTCGTCTGCTGGCAGCCTGCGCTGACCCGTCCGGCAATCTGTATTACCTGCTGGCCCGCGAACAGGATGACCCGGAGATACTGGAACTTGCTAAAACAGATCCCCAGGGGAAACTGCTGGCCCGCTTCGTGCCTGACGCATCAAAAAATGGCCTTAATATCTTCCATATGAAAGCCCCCAGGGTTGCCGCCGACCTGCAGTGGTCCAAGGGGCAACTGGGCATGATGCTGATGCGGACCATGCACAAATCAGGAGATGGACTGAACCACCAGGGTGGTATTGCCGTTATCTTTAACGCGACCAGCCTCAAACAGATCAAGAGCCTGGGGCCAACCTCAAGCCACTCCTTTGACAATGTGCTAAGCACCAACAGCTCCGGTGATTTCATCGGCATAGATCTGGGAGATGCCTATCCACGGGGGATTCATCTACACAAATTTACCGATAAAAACAGGGTTTCAAGAGTTGTGTATACCGTCAAAACAGCCCATGCGACCAGACCGGTGAACCCGGCTGGCCGGACATTCCCGCCCTACCCTGAAATAAGCAGCCCCGACAAAACCTTCTACCAATGGTCCAACGACAATAACACCTATACTGAACTGGGTGGGCTTGTTGAAACGCCGCAAGGCTACATGGTGGTCTTTACAGGAGAACCCTCGTCTGAAGGCAAGGTTCTGGACAACAGCCGGACAGGAACTGGCAATACCGACAAACGAAATATCGGCCTGGTAGTGGCGATTCGGGACTTCCATACAATAGCCTCACGTGGCAATAGTGTTCCTGATGAACTGCTCGTTACGAAGGGGCCAGCGGAAACAGGCGGGTTTTACTGCTTTAACAACCGCTGGAACGAGCAACGCAGTACTGGCGTTATCTGGCTGACCCGCTACACCAAACAAGATAACCAATCAGCCATAAACGTAAAAACAGCCCCCCTACCGGACGGCAGTATCCTGATCCTTTGGAAAGTCCACCGTTCTGGTGAACCGGCCACCAACTGGGCCATGACCGTCTCTCCAGAAGGCAAACAACTGATTGCGCCATTCAGATTGCCGGAACAGCTTGAGCTGAACCGCCGTGACGCCATCATGGTTGACGGCAAGCGGGTCTATATCGCCTCAGGAAACAGAGTTGAAAAAAAATTGGAGCTGTTTGTCCTGCAGCTTCACTGACCTGCAAATCACCGTCCCCCACCGAAGCACTGACGATCTTTTGCCGGACAAACTGGACAGCGGCGGCTCCGTGAACGGCTTCAAAGACTTGACAATCCTGCTGCAGGGGTGCAAGTAATGCCTGCTCGGGTGGTTAAGAAAGCATAAGGAGAACCTATTTTGTCAGCCAGCAACAGAGTAAGCGACACCGCTAATCCATCGGTCGATTTAAGCGGCGAAGAGGGATGGAACGAATTTGATGCCCCTTCCCTGGTGGGAGACTCGCTCCGTTTCGTATCCGGCGAACCAGATGGCAACCGTTTTCGCACACGCTATTACCGTGACGCCGAACAACATCTACATGCCCGGATCTGGTTCGGCCCTGAGACTGAGGGTCCTCCCGGCCATGCCCATGGCGGATCGATTGCGGCGGTTATGGATGAGGCACTGGGACTGGCGGCCTGGGCTGCTGGCTATCCGATTGTGGTGGGCAATCTGAATGTGAGTTTTCGTGCCATGCTACCGATTAAAAAGGTTGTCACCCTGGAAAGCCAGGTGGTATCCGTTGAAGGACGCAAGGTGATGATCCACGGCAAGCTGTTCTGCGACGAGGAAACAGTTTACGCAGAGGGGCAGTGCCTCTGTATCACCATACCTGGAAGATAGGCCGAGGTGTTCATGTTCCCGGAACTGCCTGCAGATCATCTTCAGTGGCATAAAGTTGTGACTCATAGCCTGAACAGATGATACGTGCCACCTGCCTCCGCTCGGCAGCGGTCATGGCAGTACCGTCTTCCCAATGACGGATGGCATCAAAATCAACCTGCAGGACATCCGGTGAATAGGGAGAGCGCATCGCAGCAATCATACGTGCGAAAAACTCCCGACCGTCCGCCATGGTAATCATTATGTCCACCGGGCCGTAATCGCCGTCTGGCCGACAGAAACAACGATACCCCGGCTCAGGTTCCGGCCAACCTTTCAAAAACTGTTCCCGTTCAACTTCGATCCGGTGCGTCATACGTAGTGCCTCCCGATAGTTTTGAGCAGGCGTAAGCGTACTTATATTTCTGTAGTATTGCAATATTTGACAAAGGAGAAAGAACCATGACCAGTTGTCCCTGCGGCAGCACCAAAACCTATAGCGATTGCTGCGAACCAATCATTAAAGGCACCCAGCCTGCTGAAACCGCCGAGCAGCTCATGCGAGCCCGCTACAGCGCCTATACTAAAACCGAGATGGATTTTGTCTTTAACAGCACAGATCCATCAAACCGCGAAGGCTATGACCATGAGGGCACTAAGGCCTGGGCTGAAAATTCGGAATGGCTTGGTCTGGAGATAATCGGCACGGTCAGAGGTGGGGCAGATGACAGCAACGGTGAGGTTGAATTCATTGCCCGCTTCAAAGAGAACGGCACCCTGCGGGAGCATCATGAAAATGCGCTATTCAAACGCAAAGAAGGGGTCTGGTATTTCAGCGATGGCGTGATGGTTAAACCGAAGCCGGTTACCGTTACCAAGATTGGTCGTAATGATCCCTGCACCTGTGGCAGCGGCTTGAAGTACAAGAAATGTTGCGGCAAATAGTAGTCAGCCGCCCCTGATCCTGACCAGGAACAGCTCCCGTAGATAACGTTCAGCCTGTTCCTTTTCAGCCATCGTCAGTGACAACTCCTTCACCGGACTGACAAACCGTCGTAAAAAACGCCGCACACTCCAGGTCAGTTGCGGATTATCATGTCCCAACCGATCAATCGGCACCGGTGCTGCGAGATTAAACAAAGAGACCGCCTCTCGCAGCGCCGGATTCAACATGAGAGATGAATCTGATGACGAATCAGCTGCCCCTTTGCAGTCTCTGCCAAGGTAGCAAATGATATTGGCACGGGTTTCACGACGCCGATCCAGCTCCCGCAGCCGGATGATCTCCTGTTCTGGGTCTGCCAGGGCATCCAGATGGGTAAAAAGCAGCGGCTTCAGGCCGCTCTGCCCCACCAGCTCCATAAACTCGTCAATCCGGTAGGTCTTCACATTGGGATGCAGGAACAGATCTGCCAGCCCGGAATCATTCTTCGCCTCCCAGGCTGCATCAACATAGTTTTTAAGACGGCTGCCCGATGCAGCCTTTTTCAGCATCCGCTTGATAGCTGCAACATCCCGCACCCTTAATAACCGCATCGCCCGCCGGACCGATTCAGCCTCCTGCCGTGCATAGCGTCCGTAGACCATCACCCGCAGGATGCCACCCGGCACCAGCCGTTGTTCCAGCGCTCGCATTCCGGCAGCCGGGTCATCCAGATGATGCAGCACCCCGAATGCCTCAATAAAGTGGTACGGTCCCGGTGTCACAGCCGGATCAAGAAAATCCCCTTGGAGTAGTTCAACGTTAAAACGGCGATGCAGCAGACAATGCAACCGTGCCCGCTTTAGGTTATGCTGAGCCAGATCAACCCCGGTGATCTGGGCTTTGGGGTTCGCTAGTGCCATCGGATAGGGGGCAAAGGCACCACAACCTGAAAGCAGAATTTTTCCCTCCCGCTCCGGCAGCAGTTCACCGTTAAATCGCGCCCAAAGGGCAGTCAGGTTCATGGCATAGGTATCGTAACTCCGGACAGAAGCCAAAAGCGGATAATGGGGATAGGGATGGCGTTCATAGTGGCCGGTTACTTCACTAAACGACATATCGGCTCCTGATTGCGGTACTAAGCGGATTGGCGTATGCTTGTAAAAGAATACTAAAAATGGGGGTACGTCATGAAAAAACTGACACTTGTTTTGGCTTCAACACTGTTGTTTCTGGCCCTTGGTCTGCCGACAGTCACCCATGCCGACAGCACTGTACCAGACGACCGGTTTGCCCTCAAGGGATTGAAGCAGACCCGCGCAATTTTTGATGTTCGACTGGCAGATCTGGACAAGCTGCTGTTTAATCTGGGGTTGATCAAGGAAACCTTTGAAGGGATCAGCAATCAAAAAGTGAAACCAACCTTGATTGTTTCCCTGAGAGGACCTGCGGTCAAACTGTTTACCAGGGATCAGGCAACACCAGAACTTCGCGAACTCCTTGCTGACTTAAAAAAGAAGGGGGTCAGGGTTGAAATTTGCAGTGTGGCCACCAGGGTCTTTAAGGTCGACAATGCGCAATTACTACCTGATCTCTTTCTGGTGGGCAACGTCCTGACCTCTCAGATCGCCTGGCAAAACAAGGGGTATGCATTGGTCACGCTCAATTAAAGCCCCTGTTACTCCTGTTTCCAAGGGGTATCATATCGATTATGGCGAACCTTTGCATACTGCAATTGGCTGGAAGCGAGTGGTGTGCGCTTTTCTGCCGAATGACCAATACCGATGATAGCCTCCACCCGAACATGAGCTGGCAGTCCCAACAACTGCTGCACAAACTGTTCTGCTGTTGTCTGTTTGTCATGCTCCCGTTGCCTGATCTGAGCCCAGCAACTGCCCAGCCCCAGTGACTGGGCAGTCATCTGCAACAGGATCGCTGCAATTGAGCAATCCTCCACCCATACGTCTGACTTGGTCTCATCGGCACAGACAACAACCGCCAGGGCAGCCCCCTTCAAAAAACCGGAACCATGCAATTTGGCTATTGAAAGTTTGTCCAACGGCTCTGCATCATCCACCAATACAAATTCCCACGGATTGACATTTCTGGATGTCGGTGCCCGCAGCAAGCTTTCCACCAGCAGCGCAACCTGTTCCTTCTCCAGCGGTTGCCCGGTAAAGCTACGGATACTGCGACGTTTCCTCATCAGCTCAATCATCTCCCTTGCCCTCCTGTTAATCAAAGCGTTCAGAAAACCTTTCCCCTGCGTCAGACCCCGCTCATCCCGTACCGTGCAAATCTAATCAGTGCCATTGGCAAAGTCAAACATCTCAAGATTGAGTTTCGTGCAATCAAATTATTTTTTCGCATAAATGACTTCACGGCAAAAAAGCAACTCAAATTGTACGATAATTTTTACCAGAATATTACACCCCATTAATGATCCAAGTTGTTGCAAAAACGCCACAATTCAATATTCAATATATTTAACTTATTGGATTTTATGCATTTTTTTATTGACTTAGGTCAAAAATAGGATTAATTCCCGCACAAAGAGACATGAAATATCTTTTTTGACTTTTACCGAGAAGCGTCGCTTCTCTACATCCCACGAAAGGCAGGAGATAACGATGAAAAAATGGTGTGGAATCGCAGCAGCTGCTGCAGTGTTGGCAGTAGGCGCAGGACAGGTGGCACAGGCAGCCGATGATTACAAATCATTCGGTGTGCGGGTACGGGCTATTTATGTGAAGCCAGATGAATCAACAGGTGGCACACTAAGCACCCTAAACACCAAAGTAAGTGATGACATTATCCCCGAGCTGGACCTCGAATACTTCTTTACCAAGAACTTCTCCACCGAACTGATCGCCGGGGTAACACGGAATGACATCAAACTGAACAACGGTTTTGCCGGTTCCACTTGGCTGCTGCCACCTACCCTGACCCTTAAATATCATCCACTGGCTGGCTCCACTTTCAGCCCTTATATCGGCTTTGGTCTCAACGTGGTATTCCCCTTTAACTCCAAAGTGAATGGTGTGCCAAACTTCCAAATTGACAACAGCGTCGGCTGGGCTGCCCAAGCCGGTACTGATATCAAAATCACTGATAACCTCTACTTCAACATCGACTACAAATACCTAAACGTCGACACCGAGGCCACTGTCGGTACAGAAAAGTGCAAATTGGATCTCAATCCCCACCTGATTGGCATTGGGGTTGGCTACCGCTTCTAAGTTGCCAACACCCAACACAGAGGCCAAAGGGCACTTCTCCACCCTTTGGCCTCTTCCCTGTAACAGCTGCATAGTATCGAGGTGCCATCATGGGCAATCATAACAATCTGGACGAGGCGATTGAAATCTCCGCAGGGATCTATTGGGTTGGCGCAGGCACCAAGACATTCCTGAGCAGAAACAGCTTTCTCAGGATTTTTGAGGGCAACAAAACCTCCGGCAGTTTGCTGATTGACCCCGGCCCAACCAGTGATTTTGTCAGTTTATCCCGCAAAGTATCCTCTGTACTGCCGGGAGGGTTATTAAATATCAATCTGGCCTTCATTAACCATCAGGATCCTGATGTTGTTGGCGTACTACCAAAGATGTACGCCATGAATAGAAGACTAAACGTTATCGCCACCGAAGACACTTGGCGACTGGTCAGCCTTAACGGCCTCAGCTCTGTCCGCTTCCGCTCCATTGATCAGGTTCAGGATCAGCGCCTGGTACTCCCCACCGGCCACAAACTTCAGTTCATCCCGACCCCCTACTGTCACTTCAGGGGTGCCAGCATGATTTATGATCTTGAATCCCGCATACTGTTCACAGGAGATTTTTTAGGTGGTGTTGAGGCTTCAGGCCTGATTGCAACAGAAGAAAACTGGGCCGGAGTTAAGGCGTTCCATCAGATCTATATGCCTTCAAATGAGGCGATGAAGCTGGCCGTTAAAAAGATCAGGGCGCTTGAGCCAACACCATTGGCGCTGGCACCCCAGCATGGCGGGCTTATCAAAGGTGACCTGATTGAGCTCTTTCTGGAAAGGATAAGTGAATTACCGGTGGGATTGGACATTGTGACCACCGTCAACGATCGGCTGCCAGCCATGATTGCCGGGCTAAATGAAGTTCTTGATGCAGTCAAGGAGACCATGGGAGAATACAAAGTCGAAAGGATTTTGAAGCTTTTCAAGCCGGAAGGTGAGTATCCATCTCTGATCACCCTGGGGCGCGATGGCTTGGTCAAAGATATCAAAGGCGACCCGTTTGAGGCGATCAATGCCCTGCTGAATGCCTTTATGGACTCTGCCACAGAACAGCAACAGAAGCTGTTACGACCGATGTTCAATCTGATGATGCTATAAAGGCAAGTCTCCTGATAGCCGTTTCCGGCCGCATGTTGGCCAGAAAACATTCCTCCAGCTGATCTGCTTTTTCAGCATGGCCGGTTGCCCGCAAAAGCTCGATCACACATTCAGCCGTACACAAGCCGGACTCCTTTTGATTTTTCCTTAAATTGTAGCGTGACTTCACGACTGGCTTCAAACTTACGCGACGTACCTGCTGCAGATAGGGACTACGCTGGTGTATTTTGCGGGCCTCATGCCAGGTGCTGTCAATAACGACAAACTGCCTGATACCAGACAGATCCACCTCATCTTCATCAGCAGCACCAGGATAAACCAAGGCCACGCCACCTGATGCGATCTCCTCCAAAAGTTTCGCAGGTGGATTCAAGCGATCCCAACGAATCTGTTCAGCAGCTTCCCCCAACACCTCCAACACCAAACGCCCGGTATTTGACTTTTTAGGAATCTCTTTAAAGTGGGTCAACAGGGTGATTTTCAACGGCATCCGCTCATGCTTCCTTTTGTTCGATTTTTCAGTATACTAACACGCGCCTCATCAGAACTTATACCAAGAAGGTATCATGCATGGCCAGATGCTCAAACTGTAATGCTCCCCTTGCACCAGGATCGCTGCTTTGCGGCTACTGCGGAAACCGCACCGACATCGATCTGAAAGGGATTCACTACTACACCACCCATGAAAATGACACCCCACGGGTCTGTCCTCGCTGTAACATCAAGCTAAAAACCCTGGACCTGAAACTGAATGGTCGTTTTCTGATTGATCGTTGTGAACAATGCATGGGTATTTTCTTTGATCCCGGTGAGCTTGAGGCACTACTAGAGGCTACTGTTGCAAATGTTTCAGGTATCGATCGTGCCGGACTTGAAGCAATTAACGAAAAACGAGATCCAAATCAGCACCCGATCTCCTATATCAAATGCCCGGTCTGTGAGCAGCTGATGCACCGTGTCAACTTTGGTACGAAAAGCGGTGTGATTGTTGATCGTTGCAAAGAACACGGCGTCTGGCTGGATGGGGGCGAACTGCGTCAGCTGTTTGAATGGATGAAGCTGGGCGGACAACTGCTCGACCAGGAACGCCAGGAACAGCAACGCAAAGAGGCAGAGCAGCGTGAAAAAGAGCAACGCCTGAAACTGAAAGGATATGACGACGAGCCTTCAGCCTTCGGCAGCTTCAGCGATCCACTACGCAGGTCTGATCCAGATCTCTTCACGATTATTCTCAAGGCGATCAGATTCCTGCTGTAATATTCAAAAAACACTATACAAAGTAGCGTAAATTTTATTTTGCTTTTACAAATGTATAGATTGACTTTAACAGAAGAAGACTGCTAGTGTGATAATTACATTTTGGCGTTATGCCAAAAACAACAACAGAGAAACATCAGGAGAAGGTACAAAATGGTAAACGGAACAGTAAAATGGTTCAATGACAGCAAGGGTTTTGGTTTTCTTGAGCAGGAGAACGGCGAAGACGTATTCTGCCATTTTTCCGCAATCACAGGTGAAGGATTCAAATCCCTTGCTGAAGGCGATAGAGTGACTTTTGAAGTAACCAAAGGCCCTAAAGGCCTTCAGGCTTCAAACGTAACCAGAGTTTAATCTGGTAACAAAGCAGTAATTAAAAGCCCCGAGGAACTTCCTCGGGGCTTTTTTGTTGTATCTACAGCAGTCGCCTACAACGTCAGATCAGCATGCCCCTGACAGAGCTGATCCCTGGTTCTGGCCACCTCTTCATTTTCCAGATACTCCTCAAAGGTCATCATCCGGTCAATAACACCACCAGAGGTAAACTCCACGATCCGGTTAGCCACCGTACTGACAAACTCATGGTCATGGGAGGCAAACAGTACCACCTCGCTGAATGAGATCAGGCCGTTGTTCAGGGCTGTAATCGATTCAAGATCCAGGTGGTTGGTCGGCTCATCCAGAATCAGCGCATTGGCTCCGGTTAACATCATGCGGGAAAGCATACAGCGTACCCGCTCACCACCGGAAAGCACATTGGTCTTCTTAGTGGCCTCATCACCGGAAAACAGCATCCGCCCAAGAAATCCACGGGCAAAGGTCTCACCTTCATTAGGCGGCGAGTACTGACCAAGCCACTCAATCAGGTTCAGGTCATTATCAAAGTAGGCCCCGTTTTCCTTGGGGAAGTAGGCACTGGTAATGGTCACGCCCCAACGGAACGTTCCTGCATCCGGCTCCAACTCACCGGCCAGGATCTGGAACAGGGTGGTCTTGGCCAGACTGTTACCACCCACAAAGGCGATCTTGTCCCCCTTGCGCACAGTCAGGGTCAGATCCTTGAAGACCTGAATACCGTCGACGGCCTTGGATAGATCGGTGATCTCCAAAATGATATCGCCACAGGGCCGCTCCGGCTTAAACACCACATGGGGATACTTACGGGATGAAACCGGCATCTCCTCAATGGTCAGCTTTTCCAGCAGTTTTTTACGGGATGTGGCCTGCTTGGCCTTGGAGGCGTTGGAAGAGAAACGCTGGATAAACTCCTTCAATTCATTGGCGCGATCAGTCACCTTACGGTTTTCATCCTGCTTCTGCTTCAGGTTCAGCTGACTGGCCTGGTACCAGAAGTCATAGTTACCCACATAGACCTGAATCCGGCCAAAATCAATATCAGCCATATGGGTACAAACCTGGTTCAGGAAGTGACGATCGTGGGAGACCACAATTACGGTGTTATTGAAACGCGCTAGGAACTCCTCAAGCCAGTTGATTGACTTCAGATCCAGGTGGTTGGTCGGTTCGTCCAACAGCAGGATATCAGGGTTACCGAACAGGGCCTGGGCCAGCAGCACCCGCACCTTGTCCCCCCCTTCCAGTTCCTTCATCTGCTTGTGCCGCAACTCCTCCGGGATGCCCAGACCGTTCAGCAGCACGGCTGCCTCAGACTCGGCTTCATAGCCGTTCAGCTCGGCAAACTCACCTTCCAACTCGGCGGATTTGATGCCATCCTCTTCAGTAAAATCGGTCTTGGCATACATCGCCTCCCGGGCAATCATCACCTCATACAGCCTGGCATGACCCATGATCACGGTGTTAAAGACGGTATGCTCATCAAAGGCAAACTGATCCTGTTTCAGAAAGGCGATCCGCTCCCGTGGACCAACAGAAACAGTGCCGGCGTCTGCCTCGGACATGCCTGCCAGAATTTTAAGAAAGGTTGATTTACCTGCGCCGTTTGCACCGATCAGACCATAGCAGTTGCCCGGCACAAACTTGATATTGACATCCTTAAAGATCACCCGCTTGCCATAGGCAAGACTAATATTATTTGCACTGATCATCTCAATTCTCACTTTCTCTACGTAAAAACAGAAACCACAGGGGGTCTCCCCTGTGGTTCAGGTGTTGGATATCTATAGCATGATAGCGTTTATGTGGCAATTCTAAACCTTGAAACGCTTCTGTTAACGTTATTTCACGATCCCTTTGGTAAAAATCAGAAGGTACTGCTGCACCAACTGTTCATCCTGCTCAGGAGAATGGCTGATCAGGCTTTCAGTTGCCAGCAGGCTCAAGAAAAAGTAGTTAACCATTCCAGCCAGGGCTAAAGAGGCATTAACGGCATGGATCTCGGTGCGGAACACTCCCAACTGCACGCCGCCCTCAATCACTTCGGTCAGCACCTTGATCACCTTGCTGATGGCCGGTGCAACAATAGAAGAAAAAAAGACCGTGGGGTTGGTCAACTCGCTGGTATAAAACCGTAACAGGTATGGATTATTTCGATGACGCTGGATCGTCCAGCGCAGGTAGGTTTCAAGCAACTGTAGCGGGTCTACCCCTTCCTGCTGCAACGCATCAATCTGCTCAAAACAGGCAAACTGTTCCTGGAGAACCGCAGCGTACAGCCCTTCCTTGCCACCAAAACAGTAGGATACCATAGAGATACTGGTCCCCGCTGTCAGCGACAGCTCCCTGATGCTTACACCATGCAGGCCGCGTTCCGCAAATAAACGGGTCCCGACCTCCACTAACCTGCTGCGACAATCCACCTTGGACATTTCGCTCCCTCTGATTTGAGATACCGCGGGAAAGAGTAGCAAACTCATGAGCAAAATCCAATTTATTGCTACCACCCTCAATTAATTCTTGCACCGGACAACATCGTATCGCTATGATACAAATCGAACGAACGTTCGATACAACCAGTAGCACCGTTCGCTCACCCTTGTCCAGACAAGGGTACCACAACGGAACGAGCCAGGAGCTCGCACGCCAGAGGAGGACGTACACAGATGTTGGAATTACGGAACAGGATCAGAAAAAAGAGTCTCCACGTACGAATTAAACATGTTGAAGATGTTATTCCACTCTTTAAAAACGGCATGAATATCGGCTGGTCCGGCTTTACTCCGGCTGGATATCCCAAGATGGTACCGATTGCCCTGGCAGACCATGTTGAAAAAAACAACCTGCAGGGAAAGTTGAAGTTTAACCTGTTTATCGGCGCCTCGGTCGGGGTTGAAACCGAAGACCGCTGGGCCTCCCTTGATATGATTGACCGCCGCTGGCCGTATCAGACCGGCAAGAACATCCAGGCCGGTATCAACGAGGGTCGTATCCGCATGGGTGACCGCCACCTCTCCATGTTTGCCCAGGATCTGGGCTATGGCTTCTACACCAAGGACAACGGCGGACGGCTGGATATCGCCATTATTGAATGCTCTGCCATTACCGAAAACGGTGGACTGGTGCTGACCGCATCCTGTGGAGCCGTGCCGGAGATCGTCCAGATCGCTGACAAAATCATTATTGAGATCAACACCTCAATCCCCAGCTTTGAAGGGCTGCACGATATTATTGAACCGATCAATCCGCCCAACCGGCTGCCCTACCTGATCAGCCGGGTTGATGACCGGGCCGGTTCACCCTATGTTCGGATCGACACGGACAAGATCGTGGCCATCATTGAATCAAACCGCCCTGACAACGGTCGTTCCTTCAGTGAGCAGGATGACACCTCGGAAGCGATAGCCAACAATATCATCGACTTCTTCAGCACAGAGGTAAAGCTGGGCCGCCTGCCCAAAAGCCTGCTGCCACTACAGTCAGGGGTCGGCTCCATTGCCAACGCTGTAATCGGTGGCCTGGCTAAAGGACCGTTCTCCGGCCTGAAGGTCTGGACCGAGGTACTGCAGGACACCATGCTGGACTTCTTTGACTCCGGCAAGCTGGACTTCGCCTCCACCGTCTCACTTTCCTTCTCGGTGGATGGTTTCAAACGTTTCTATGACAACTGGGACAAATACGCCAACAAGGTCATGATGCGTCCGCTCTCCATTGCCAATCACCCTGAGCCGATCCGGCGCCTGGGCTGCATTGCCATGAACACACCGGTTGAGTTCGATATCTATGCCCATGCCAACTCCACCCTGGTGGGCGGCACCCGGATGATTAACGGTATTGGTGGTTCCGGCGACTTCCTGCGCAACGCCTACCTCTCCATCATGCATACGCCATCGGCACGTCCCACCAAGACCGACCCAACCGGTATCACCTGCGTGGTGCCCCATGTACCCCACGTTGACCATACCGAGCATGATCTGGATGTACTGGTAACCGAACAGGGGCTGGCTGATCTGCGCGGTCTGGCGCCCAAGGACCGGGCCCAGGAAATCATCACAAAATGTGCTCACCCTGATTACAAACCGCTGCTGCAGGAATATCTGGACATGGCCACCAAAGACTGCCTGGCTCGCAAGGCAGGACACGAACCACAATTGCTGGACCGGGTCTTCAAGATGCAGGTTAATCTGGCCAAAAACGGCACCATGAAGATTGACAACTGGGAGATATAAAACAAGAAACCGGCCCCGCTTCAAACGGGGCCGGTCTATTTGGAGGGACTCATGAGAAATACTGATACCAGCTACTATCTGACTACCGCACTACAAGCTCTGCAAGCAGCCTATCGTGCCAACCATGACCTGTCGGTGGCAACACACCTGTCCCAGGCAATGGATGCCCTGCACCGGATGTCCCATCAATCCTCTAAAAATGGGCGGATCAATCAGCAGGCAGCCAATGATCCATACGAAATGGATGAGTTCAATTCAGCAGTCTAAAACCTCATCACAGAGACGGCCAACCTAGGGCAGTTCCGTCCCACCCATCAGGTAGCGATCACACTCACGGGCAGCGCCACGCCCTTCGTTAAAGGCCCAGACCACCAGGCTCTGGCCACGACGGCAGTCGCCAGCAGCAAAGACACCGGGGATGCTGGTGGTGTACTGCTCATACTCAGCCTTGATATTGCTGCGCCCATCACGCTCAACACCCAGCGCATCAAGCACGGGCTGTTCCGGCCCCAGGAAGCCCATGGCCAGCAACACCAGCCCTGCAGGACGGACCTGCTCGGTACCGGGTACCGGGTTTGGCACAAACTGCCCCTTCTCATTCTTGCCCCAGCTGACCTGTACCGTATGCACCGCAGTCAGGTTACCGCTCCCGTCACCCTCAAATTTTGTGGCGGTGGTCAGGTAGGTACGGGGATCAGCACCATACTTGGCAGCAGCCTCTTCCTGACCATAATCCACCTTGTGGGTCTTGGGCCATTCCGGCCAGGGGTTATCAGCAGCACGCTGTTCAGGTGATTGCGGCATGATCTCCAGCTGGACCACCGAGTTGCAGCCATGACGCAGTGAGGTAGCCACACAGTCGGTACCGGTATCGCCGCCGCCGATGATGATCACATCCTTACCCTTGGCAGAGATAAAGTCAGCACCTGGATTCAGTACCGCCCTGGTGTTGGCAGCCAGGAAATCCATGGCAAAATGAACCCCGTTCAGACCGCGTCCTTCAATCGGCAGATCCCTGGGCAGGGTCGCGCCGGTTGCCAGTACTACTGCATCAAACTCACCCCGCAGCTTCTCAACCGGATAGTCGCTACCGCCAATGGCGGTATTGCAGACGAAGTTGATCCCCTCCTGCTCCAGCAGCTTGACCCGGCGCATCACCACCTCACGCTTGTCCAGCTTCATGTTGGGAATACCGTACATCAGCAGGCCGCCCGGCAGATCAGCACGTTCAAACACCGTAACCGTGTGACCGGCCTTGTTCAACTGGGCAGCGGCAGACAGACCTGCAGGGCCGGAGCCGACCACTGCCACCTTCTTGCCGGTGCGGGTCTTGGGAGGCTTGGCCACAATCCAGCCCTCCTGCCAGCCACGCTCAACAATACTTACCTCGATATTCTTGATGGTCACCGCCGGATCGTTCATCCCCAGGGTACAGGAGCCTTCGCAGGGGGCCGGACAGACCCGACCGGTAAACTCAGGGAAGTTATTGGTGCGGTGCAGACGATCCAGTGCCTGATGCCAGAGTCCTCGATAAATCAGGTCGTTCCACTCCGGGATCAGGTTATTGATCGGACAGCCACTGGCCATGCCGGAGAGCAGCGTGCCGGTATGGCAAAACGGGATGCCGCAATCCATACAGCGTGCCCCCTGGGTACGCAGCCCTTCCTCCGACATATGCAGGTGGAACTCGTTCCAGTCCTTAATACGCTCAAGCGGTTCGCGGTCTGCCGGTAGTTCGCGGCAATATTCCATAAATCCGGTTGGTTTTCCCATGGTCGTTTCCTATCAGAAGCAAAGAATTAAAAGTGTTAGTATCAGATACGATAATCAGCCGCTTGCATCCTGCTAGTGGGCTGCTGCCTCGTGCCAGTTCTCTTCAAACGCGGCCGTCAGTGCCTCATCACCACTCAAACCGGCTGCCTTGGCCCGCTCCAGAGCCTGCAGTACCCGCTTGTAGTCCATCGGCATAACCTTGACGAATTTAGGCAGATAGTTGTTCCAGTCGGCCAGAACCGCCGTTGCCTTGGCACTGCCGGTCCGTTCTTTGTGGTTGCTGATCATTTCTTTCAAGGTGGCAACATCCTGCTGGTCAAGTTGTTCCAGGGCCACCATCTGGGTGTTGCAATGGCCGCTGAAGTCACCCTTTTCATCCAGCACATAGGCGATGCCGCCGCTCATCCCTGCAGCAAAGTTACGGCCGGTTGAACCGAGGATAACCACCGTGCCGCCGGTCATATATTCGCAACCGTGGTCCCCTACCCCTTCAACCACTGCATTGACGCCGGAGTTCCGTACGCAGAACCGCTCGCCAGCCATGCCGCGGATATAGGCGGTGCCGCTGGTGGCGCCGTAGAAGGCCACGTTACCGGCAATGATATTTTCCTCTGCCACAAAGGCCGAACCGGCAGGTGGATACACCACGATGCTACCGCCGGAGAGGCCTTTGCCCAGATAGTCATTGGCATCACCGGACAGTTCAAGGGTCATTCCCTTCGGCATGAAGGCCCCGAAACTCTGACCGGCCGAACCGTTAAAGCGCAGGTTTACCGTACCTTCAGGAAGTCCGGCAGCGCCATGGTTACGGGTGATCTCGTTACCCACAATGGTACCGACAACCCGGTCAATGTTGGTGATCGGCAGTTCAGCGGTCACCTTTTCACCCTTTTCAATGGCCGGCTTGCAGATCTCCAGCAGCTTGGACAGGTCAATACACTTCTCAAGGCCATGGTCCTGCGACTCGGTGCAGTAACTAACCGCGCCGATCCCCATGTCAGGAGTATAGAGGATGTTGCTGAAATCCAGCCCCTGTGCCTTCCAATGGGCCACTGCCTTCTTTGGCTCCAGTATATTGGCACGGCCAACCATCTCGTTAAAGCTGCGGAAGCCGAGCTGCGCCATAATTTCACGCACCTCCATGGCCACAAAACGCATAAAGTTGACCACGTACTCCGGCTTACCGCTGAACCGTTTCCGCAGTTCAGGGTCCTGGGTAGCCACACCGGCCGGACAGGTATTGCTGTGGCAGACCCGCATCATCACGCAACCCAGGGTCACCAGCGGTGCGGTGGCAAAACCGAACTCCTCCGCCCCCAGCAAGGCCCCTATCACTACGTCACGACCGGTCTTCAGCTGACCATCAACTTCAACAATGATCCGACTACGCAGGTTGTTCAGCATCAGGGTCTGATGGGTCTCGGCCAGACCAAGTTCCCAGGGCAGACCGGCATGCTTGATACTGGAGATCGGTGATGCACCGGTACCGCCATCATAGCCGCTGATCAGCACCACATCGGCATGGGCCTTGGCCACACCGGCAGCGATGGTACCAACCCCCACCTCGGAAACCAGCTTGACGCTGATCCGGGCACGACGGTTGGCGTTCTTCAGGTCGTGTATCAGCTCTGCCAGATCCTCAATGGAGTAGATATCATGGTGGGGCGGCGGCGACACCAAGCCAACCCCCGGCGTGGTGTGACGGGTCTTCGCAACCCACGGGTACACCTTATGACCCGGCAACTCGCCACCTTCACCCGGCTTGGCTCCCTGAGCCAGCTTGATCTGCAGCTCACCGGCATTGGTCAGATATTCACTGGTGACACCGAAGCGACCAGAGGCCACCTGCTTGATATTGCTGTTCTTTGAATCGCCCTGCTCATTGGTCCAGGTAAAGCGGGCCGGATCTTCGCCCCCTTCGCCGGTGTTGGAACGACCACCGAGCCGGTTCATGGCGATGGCCAGCGCCTCATGGGCCTCCTGGCTGATGGAACCGTAGGACATGGCACCGGTCTTGAAACGTTTTACGATCTCTTCCACCGGTTCAACCTCATCCAGTGGCACCGGTACACGGTTCTTGAAATCGAGCAGACCACGCAGGGTGTAGTGACGCTCACTCTGCTCGTCAATCAGGTTCGAGAAGACCTTGAACTCCTGATAGTCGCCCGTACGGGTCGCCTTCTGCAACGAGGTAATGGTCAACGGATTAAAGAGGTGCTCCTCACCATCCTTACGCCACTGGTACTGGCCACCCGGATCAAGGGTCGGCTCTGCAGCCACCCGCTTGGGATAGGCCTTGGCGTGGCGTGCCAGCAGTTCAGTGGCAATCCCGCTCAGGTCAGTACCGCCGATGCGGGAGGGGGTCCAGGTGAAGTACTTGTCAATCACCGACTGATGCAGACCAACCGCCTCAAAGATCTGGGCACCGCGGTAGCTCTGTACCGTGGAGATCCCCATCTTTGCCATGGTCTTGACCACCCCTTTGATGGAGGCCTTGATAAAGTTTTTGACCGCCTTCTTATGATCAAGACCCGGCAGCATCCCCTGCTTGATCATATCGTCCAGGGACTCAAAGGCCAGGTAGGGGTTAATGGCCGTTACGCCATAGCCCAGCAGCACGGCAAAGTGATGTACCTCGCGTGGTTCGCCTGACTCCAACACCAACGAAACCCTGGTACGGGTTGCGTTGCGGATCAGGAAGTGATGTAGACCGGAAACCGCCAGCAGGGCAGGAATGGCAGCGAACTCCTCATTCACACCGCGATCGGACAGCACCAGGATGGTGGTACCGGCCTCAATGTGACGGATGGCAGCACTGAACAGGCTTTCCAGCGCCTTCTCCATCCCCTCGGCTCCATCGGATGCCTTGAACAGCATGGTCAGGGTGGTGGTCTTAAAGCCAGGTAGATCCAGGGAACGCAGCTTTTCAAACTCTTCGTTGGAAAGGATCGGTTGTTCCAATTTTATGCGACGTGCGCTGGCTGCAGCAGGCTTGAGCAGGTTCCCTTCCGAGCCGATCAGCGTCGTCGTAGAGGTGATCAGTTCTTCGCGGATCGGATCGATCGGCGGGTTGGTCACCTGGGCAAACAGCTGCTTAAAGTAGTTGTACAGCAGTTGGGACTGATCAGAGAGTACCGCCAGCGGCGTGTCAGTACCCATGGAGCCCAGCGGCTGAACGCCATCCGTAGCCATGGGACCAAGAATGACCCGCTGATCCTCAAAGGTATAGCCAAAGGCCTGCTGACGCTGCAGCACGGTTTCGTGATCCGGCTCCTGCACCGCTGCCTCCGGCAGATCCTGCAGCAACAGGTGATTCTCCTTCAGCCATGCTCCGTACGGCTTGGCTGAGGCTAATTGCTGCTTGATCTCCTGATCAGGAATGATCCGCTGTTGCTCCATATCAAGCAGGAACATCTTGCCCGGCTGCAGACGGCCCTTCTTGACTACCTGCTCCGGAGCAACCGGCAACACGCCGGCTTCAGAGGCCATGATCACCCGATCATCACTGGTGATGTAGTAACGGCAAGGACGCAGACCATTGCGATCCAGCACCGCGCCGATACTGCGACCGTCGGTAAAACAGACCGCAGCAGGACCATCCCACGGCTCCATCAGGCAGGAATGATACTCGTAGAAGGCACGCTTCTCGTCGTTCATCCCTTCGTGGTTTTCCCACGGTTCAGGCACCATCATCATCACGGCGTGGGGCAGTGAGTAGCCGGACATCGCCAGCAGCTCAAGGCAGTTATCGAACATGGCCGAGTCAGAACCGTTGGTATTGATGATCGGCAGCGCCTTGGCAAGGTCATCACCAAACAGCTCACTGTTAAGCAGCGACTGGCGGGCATGCATCCAGTTGACGTTGCCCCGCAGGGTGTTGATCTCGCCGTTGTGGGCCATCAGGTGGTACGGGTGGGCCCGTTCCCAACTGGGGAAGGTATTGGTGGAAAAACGGGAGTGTACCAGGGCCAGGGCCGAGACCATATCCGGGTCACGCAGGTCCAGAAAATACTGGTCCACCTGAACCGGCATCAGCATCCCTTTGTAGATGATGGTGCGGGTGGAGATACTGGAGACATACCAGTGATTATCCACTTCCGGATCACGGATCTCATGGATGGCACGCTGGTTGACGATATACAGCTTGCGATTGAAGGCGGCCTCATCAAGGCTTTCATCAACCGGTTTCAGGAACAGTTGACGCACCAACGGCTCGCCGGCCTTGGCCGTATTGCCCAGCGATGAGTTGTCAGTGGGCACATCGCGCCAGCCGATGATCTGCAGCTGCTCTTCATGCAGAATCCGCTCAAGGATATGACGGGCGCTGTTGCGCTCAGTGGCCTCAGGAGAGGTAAAGACCATGGCCACACCGTACTTGCCCTGTTCCGGCAGCTCTATGCCAAGCGGCCCGCAGGCCTTGCGCAGGAAGCTGTCCGGCATCTGCAGCAGGATACCGGCACCGTCACCGGTATTATGTTCACAGCCAACCGCGCCGCGGTGGTCCAGATTGGCCAGCATGGTCAACGCCTGCTGCACAATATCATGGGACTTTTTACCCTTGATGTTGGCCACAAAACCGACGCCACAGGCATCATGCTCAAACTGGGGATCGTACAGTCCCTGCTTTTTGGGTACTCCGATAGTTTTCATAGTGCAACCCTTGTGAAGATATAAGTTCGTGCCACCTGCCAGCAAAACGGACTTGTTTAACAGCAAATAACGCGCCAACCCCGAACAACAAAACCGCAAACAACACTACTCTACGCACAACATACTGTTATTCGATCCATTTTAAACAACACCAAGTAACCGACAGCAGCTGGCCTGGCAGATGACCAGAAAAGCGGCAGCCAAAAAAACACCAAATAATTCAAACAATTATAACGGACAGAACAAGCCAGCCCGACCGATCGCCCCCGCACCGCATTACACACAAGAGTTATTTATCTACTCAACACATTACACTGCCATCCCCGCACCACCCCGCGGCAACAGATCTGTCACACAACCTGCACCACCGTAAAGGCCGCAGTCAGTGCATGCTCTTCAGCCTGCAGCTCATCGCCAACCTGCTTACCCAACAGGCTGCGCCCCAACGGTGAACCAGGGGTAATCACCACGATCTCGCCATCTGCAGCAGGAATCTTCATGCCGCCTGCATAGGGGCCAAGGAACAATCGACGCTGATTCCCCTCTTCATCCTCCAGGTTCACCAGCGCAGTCAGGCGGATTGGGCTCTCGTCATCAAAATCCTGCAGCACCAGATTACGATACCCTTCCAGCGCCACCCGGATTTCCTGGGCACGGTTGGCCTGCCCCTGGGCGAGATAGGATGCCTCCAGCGCCGTGGTATCGTACTTGTTATCCGGGGCGCACTCTTCATGGGTGGCCGCCTCATGGGCCGCCTTTGCCGCAGCAAAAAACAGGGCCAGATCAGCCTCAAGGGAGTTGATGATGGTTGTAAGCAGTTCAGCCTTTGTCATAGCGTCAAACACTTTCGGCAGATAAGATTAAATACTGGTGAGTTTTCCAACAGGTGAGAGGTACACCACAAACTCGTCGTTACCATCCCCACCGATCAACGCATCAGCCAGATCCTGATCATAGGCGGCAATGGCACAGGTACCGCACCCGATTGCCCCGCAGGCCAGGTAGAGATTCTGGCAGACATGTCCGGCATCAAGGGCAATCACCTTGGCTGATGCCTCGGCATAACGCCACTCGGTACGGGCCGGAATGGCACTCCAGACAAAGGTTACGGCAGCCTGCCCGGCAAAGCGTTGACCCCGTGTTGCCGCAGTTATCCGTTGTGCCAGATCAGCAGGAACAGATTCAAGGATCAGGGCATGATCAAGGGGCAGATAGCGATACACACCGGGTACAAGACCTGCCACCCGCAGCACCACCAGATAGGTTTCAAAGGGATGACGACAACCAGCAGAGGGAACCGTTCGCAACACAGCTGCCCCATGCAGCCTTTCACGCACCCCCTGGGTACTCCAGAGCAGAAAGGCAAGTTCATCCAGCCGTAGCGGTGTGTTACTGAAACGACGCTGGCTCTCCCTGCTGGCAATCGCCTCAACCAGATCATAGGAAGGAATATTCCAATCAGCACGTTCCGGCAGACTGATCAGCTCCAGTCCATCAGCAACCGGTTTCTGCACCGGCGGCGGCTCTTCACCCTGTGATTGCGGGGTACCCCACCAATCCACCAGATCCCTGACCCGGTCGGTAAGGAACCAGCGCCCCATCTTCTTACTGAAAGCAGGTTTCATAGACAGCACCTCCTGTCATCAATCCAGCCATCACAGCAGCTCCAGAGCCAGTTCATCCAGGGCCGCCAACTGTTCTCGCAGCTCCAGGATATGCTCACCCCAGTAGTGCATGCTGTTAAACCAGGGGAAGGCGATTGGAAAGGCTGGATCATCCCAGCGGCTGGCCAGCCAGGCGCTGTAGTGCAGCATCCGCAGAGTACGCAGCGGCTCGATCAATCGCAATTCAGCCGGATCAAAATGGTTGAACTCCTGATACCCCTCCAGCAGCGCATCAAGCTGCACCAGCTTGCGGGAGCGATCACCGGACAGCATCATCCAGAGATCCTGCACTGCCGGTGCCATCCGGCTGTCATCAAAATCAACAAAATGAGGAGCATTGTCCCGCCAGAGGATATTGCCGCTGTGGCAGTCGCCATGGGTGCGAATAAAGCGAACCTGACCGGCGTCTGCCAATGCCTGTTCAATCCTTTCCAAGAGCTGGCTGGTTAAGATCCTGTAGCTCTCTCGATATTCTGAGGGGATGAACTGCTCACTGATCAGGGCCACGCTGGCATGGCCAAAGCTCTGGCTATCCAGGGTCGGACGTTCTACAAAGCTCTGTACAGCACCGATCCGGTGCATTCTGCCCAGCATTCTGCCCAGGATCAGCAGGTTATCCAGGTTGTCAAATTCCGGGGCATGGCCACCCTGACGGGGGTAGAGGGCAAAGTGGAATCCATTGTGCTGAAACAGGCTCTGGCCTGCCGGATTACACCAGGGAGCCACCACCGGCAGCTCATGCCCGGCCAGCTCAAGGCTTAGCTCATGCTCTTCAATAATCTGCTGCTCTGTCCAACGATTGGGGCGGTAGAACTTGGCGATCAGCGGCGTGCTGTCCTCAATCCCCACCTGATAGACCCGGTTTTCATAGCTGTTCAGGGTCAGGTTGCGGCAGTCGCAATGGAAGCCCTGACTCTCCACAGCATCCATGACAAAGTCCGGGGTAAGTTGCTGAAACGGATGGCTGTGTGCGGTCATGATGTACGTCCTGAGCCGATTCTGCGCACCTTGAAGAAACGTCCCTTGATCCGGTTGCCTGCCAGACAGTTCAGGGCCTGTGCAACACTCTGAGCCATGATAGCCACGTAACTGTGAAAATCAAACAGATCAATCCTGCCCACTTCACTGCCAGCGATTCCACCTTCTCCGGTCAGGGCACCCAGAATATCTCCGGGGCGCAGCTTGTTTTTGCGGCCGCCATCAATACAGAGTGTAACCATGGCAGCTGCAGGCGGCTTGGCAATGAGCGGAGCCAATGCAGAGAACTCCTGCAGGTCAATCCTGCAGTCCATGCTGTCTTCCATCCCCTTGATCAGGCGACTGTCCCGCCGGGAGACCAGACTGATGGCCAGCCCCTGTTCACCTGCCCGGCCGGTCCGGCCAATACGGTGGGTATGCACCTCAGGGTTGCGGGACAGCTCAAAGTTGATCACCGCCGCCAGTTCCTTGATATCCAGGCCACGGGCAGCAACATCGGTTGCCACCAGCACCGAGGCGCTCTTGTTGGAAAAACGGACCAGCACCTGATCCCGCTCCCGCTGTTCCAGATCACCGTGGATCGCCAATGCAGCAAAGCCGCGTTCTTTCAGAAAGTCAGCCAGTTCCTGACAGTCCAGCTTGGTGTTGCAGAAGACCAGGGTTGATTCAGGACAATACTGGCCAAGGATGCGGGCCACCGCCTCGCTGCGCTGATCCGGCTCCACCTCGTAAAAGAGCTGTTCAATCGCCCCTTCTGCATGATCCTCATCCACGCTGACCTCAACCGGTGCGTGCTGAATCGCTACACTCATCCCGGTAATCGTATCCGGGTAGGTGGCAGAGAACAGCAAGGTCTGACGCCTGGCCGGGGCAGCGGCAATCAGGCTGCGGAGATCATCCTGAAAGCCCATATCCAGCATCCGGTCCGCCTCATCCAGCACCAGGGTCTGCAGACTGGACAGATCAAGGCTGCCCCGCCGCAGGTGATCCAGCAGACGTCCGGGAGTACCCACCACCACGTGGGCGCCATGTTCAAGAGAACCCAGTTGCGGGCCAAAGGGCACCCCGCCGCAGACCGTCAAAACCCTGATGTTTTCGGTAAAGCGAGCCAGACGCCGCAGCTCCTTGGCCACCTGATCAGCCAGCTCACGGGTGGGACAAAGTACCAGCGCCTGCAGCCGCAGGGCTGTGGCATCAATATGGGTTAACAGGCCGATCCCGAAGGCTGCTGTCTTGCCACTGCCGGTCTTGGCCTTGGCAATCAGATCCTTACCAGCCAGAATCGGCGGCAGGCTATGGGCCTGAATCGGTGTCATCTCTGCATAGCCCAGCGAGACCAGATTCTTTAGCATGGCTGGTTTCAGGTGCAGTGATGAAAAGGAGGTAGAACTCATTGGCTATATCTCTCATTCTGCGTCAAAAAAACCACAGGGGGATACTCCCTGTGGTTTTTTCAGGCATCGCTCAAACAGAGCGGTTCAGATTATTTCTTATCAGCTTTTTTGATCTTCTTTTCGGCCTTTTTCTCCTTCGGAGTCTTGGCCGGGGCTTTTTTCGTTTCTTTCTTGCTATCCACACCTTTGCTCATAACGGTTCCTCCTGTCTGATACGGCTATTGGGGTGCATCCAGCCGGTCTGCTGACTAAGTATACCACTCTTCAGAGACAGGGGCGTGATTTATTCTTGCGAAATCACCGGGCAGCAGCATCCAGAAGAGGCTTCAGAAATTTCTCATAGGTGGCCCGTTGCTTGGCAGACAGCAGATCAAGATCCCCCTCATTATCCAGCAGGAAGGTACCCACCCCGATCACCGTTTTTGCCAGATAGCCGGTCCCTTCAACCGCAGCTTCAATCTCGTCTCCCCGCTTGCTCAGCAGGCTTTTCAACAGACGCATATTCAGTTCCATGTTCAGCGCTCCAGTCGTGTAATGCGTGCATCCCTACTAGCTATCCTTATCAGGCTAAAACAGTTCTCAGTCAAGCTTCTGAACCTGATACCCACGGGCTGCAAGCTGTGCCAGCAGACCATCATCCCCCACCAGATGCAGCGCACCGACCAACACAAACACCACTTCAGCGTTTTTCAGCATCGCTTCAATCCGGGGCATCCAGGCCTTGTTGCGCTTGACGATCAGTGTCTGATAAAGAGGTGGAAACTCTTGTTTAAGCGGCGCAAGTGCCAGTTCCTCCAGCTTACGAGTATCCCCCTGCCGCCAGGCAGCCTTAATCAACTGCATAGTGCGAGGCAGATCCTTGATATCCCGCAGGGTATAGCTGATCAGCTCGTTCTCATACCCGTCACCCAAGGTGGCAAGAAACCCGATCTGTTCCTCAACCACCTCAAGTTGTCCCAGCCGTTTATGATCGTTCAACGCCTGTGCCTGATAAAACGAGTCCACCCCAGTCCCACCCATCCCCAGACGTTGCAGTTCAACCATGGTCAGGGTTACTGCCAGCATGCCGGGCTTTAACCCAACCACCTCGGCAACAGGAATCTTCTTGGCGGCCAGATACTGCGCCAGCTCCTGAAAAGTCTGCTGATTCAGCACCTGTTTCAGATTGCGGCCATCGCTATAGATCACCTGTTGCAGCACCAGCTGCTGTGTCTCCGGGGCAGTCATCTTCTGCATATCTGTCTCAAAGACAAGCTGCGCCGCTTGTTGATAGGCAGCATCAAACCCCGCTGGCAGCGGATAGTCTGTTTTTGACAACACATGGATTGTGCCGCCGATATAGATCCGGGCATCCCCCTTTGAGATTTTCCAGACCGGTGATGCTGCAAAAACGGATGAAACCGAGACAAGCAGCACAAAAACAACGGTTGACCACAGAGTACGTAATTTCATTCAATTGCTCCCTAAACCGCCAGATAAAATTCAGTTAAAATAGTAAAGCGGCCAACCAGCCGCCTTACTAAATCCACGTTTGGCCACTACCGTTATCTGCTCAGATACAGGTCGGTACAGTACCTGACGCCATTTTCTTCCCTATAGAGTTTACCTGCCTGCACTTGACGAAGCAGATCCTGCGCCTTATTGCTGCCGATGTCACCTATGGCCTTGAGCGGCATAACCCGGTCATTGGCAGCAAAGGTCTCAAATTTACCGACAAGATATTCAAACTCTTTCTGAGCTCCCAGCGTGCCGATGGCACTGACCGCACAGTTATGCACAAAAGAGTCACCATGCCCGGCAAAGGTCTTCAGGGTTGCCATCGCGGCAGGATTGTTGGTGCCGCCCAGGTCAATCAACGGGAAGCAGGCGGTCGGGCTATCCGCCTTCACCGTGCTGAGCGCAGCCGTTGTCAACTTCTGCAGGTCATCGTTGCTGACCCCGTAACCAAAGAGACACTGGTTGATCTTGGAAGCCACATCCTTGACAACAACCGCCATCGGATCACTTATGCACGGCTTCTGGATCTCGTCCATGGACCAGACCGGGATCTTTGAGTTAAAAAAGAAGGACGGGATCGTACAACTCTTGCTACCCATGGTCACCTGCCCCAGAAAGACATTGTACGACTCCCAGGCGGAAAAACCGCTGGCACGATGATTGATCAGCTGGTACTTCCTGACCGTCAGGGTCAGGTCCGCAGGGGCGCTGCTATCCTTTGCCGCAAGTTGCAGCGGTACACCGCGGGCGTTGAACTCCTTGACCAGGCTGCCGGAAATCCAGCCCACCGGGTCATCCAGGTTCTCCAGAGTCAGCTCGACGCGTTGCAGTCCTGAGATACCGACCATATACTGCACACTGTCCCGCTGATCCACCACCTTCATGGTAATCGGCTTCCTGTCAACATTCTGATACACAAATCCGGGCGCTGGCGGGTTATCAGCCGTATACTTTAATGAACAGCCGGTGATACCCAAAAGCACGATCAGGCTGGCGAACAGCCTTAACATTGCAGACTTCATGTCTTCCTCCCCCGGTTAGATGAATGACACAACGGAGCAAGTATACCAGCCATTTGCCGCAGTTCAAGTGGCGCCCCCAACCGCTTCTTATGCATCACACAGATTACGTCAAATGCGTGCAGAAGAAGAGCCAGAGAGCAAAATAATACTTTTTTTGTTGCCGTTATGTTGCGGCCCCACCTATCCCATGGTACGCTTTCAACATGACCGACACCACACTTGCCAAAAAAGCCGCAGCCGTCACCTCGCCGGAACTGACCGACAAGGTTGTACTCTATTTTATTGAACACGGGATGCAGATCCTTACCGCCATTGTCCTGATGGGGGCAGGCCTATTCATTGCCCGCTGGGTTGGCAGTATCCTGCAGCGCTGGCTGAAGTCAAAGGCCTATGATGAACCGGTCAGCAACCTGATTGTCAAGGTGGTCAAGCTCCTGATCATCGTCTTCATAGGGGTCATGGCGCTTGGTCAAATGGGGGTACAGATCACGCCTCTTATCGCTGGAATCGGCGTGGCCGGGGTCGGTGTCAGCCTTGCCATGCAGGGCCTGCTGGGCAACCTTGTTGCCGGATTGACGATTATCTTTTCAAAACCGTTCACTACCGGCGAATATATTGAACTACTGGGGGTCTATGGCCAGGTTACTGACATTTCCCTGTTTTCCACCACCCTGCTGCACACTGACAATTCCCGGGTGATTGTACCCAACCGGAAGATTGTTGGAGAAATCCTGCATAACTACGGCAACATCCGCCAACTTAATCTGACAGCTTCCATCACCTACACGACAGACATCACCCAGGCGCTGGCACTGGTAAACGCTATCCTGCAGCAGAATCCGATGGTTTTGGCAGAGCCAATGCCTGTTGTGGGTATCGCAGCCCTGCATGAATCATCCATTGCCCTGGCAATCCAGCCCTGGGTAAAGGTTGATGATTTTGTTCCTGCACAGGCGGCAATCTATCAGGCGGTCATTGAACAGTTCCGCAACCAGCAGATCGAAGTCCCCATTCCCCGCCGGAACATCCAGATCCTGAATCCCGCTCCCTGACCCCTACCGTGGCCGACGTTTCTTACCTTGCTTGCCGGGCGGCAGGGCAGCGGTCTTAAACTCCGGTTCATAGCCCACTTCAAAGCTGGTGGTGCTGTTGTTGCGCATACTCAAGAAGTGAGCATTCCCCTCATCAAAGGGACAGATCGGCTGGCTGCAGGGCTCAAAGCCAAAACGGGCATAGTAGGCCGGCTCCCCCAATACAAACAGAGGCTGGCTTTTTATCCCTTCCTGACGCAGGGCAAACCGAAGCAGTTCACTCCCCACCCCCTGTTTTTGAAAATCCGGCGCCACCGCCATGGGGGCCAGATGCAGACCGCAGAGCTGTTTACTATTGTAGGCGTTGGAAAAGGCGATGTAGGCGATGGCTTTGTTGGTATGGATACAGACCCACTCGTGGATTGGGCGATTATTTTCATGAAACTTCTGCACCAGCAAGGTTTCGTAACTGCTGTCGGGAAAGGCCCGCTGCAACAGGGCATAGACCTTGGGACGATGCTCCGGGGTAACTTTCTGAATCTTCATATTCACCTCTCCACCGGGTTATTCCAATGCAAAATCAGGGATGGGGATTATGCCAGTAATAACGCCAAGGCATGCAGCAGCAGGCCGATCACACCACCCACCAGGGTGCCGTTCATCCTGATAAACTGCAGGTCAGAGCCGATGGAGAGCTCGATCTCGTTGCTGTAGTCAGCACTATCCCATGCCTGCACCGTGCCTGAAATATGCCCGGCAACGGCAGTTCGCAGGGTATCTCCGTAGCGCAGCACCAGCTTTTCAAGATACTCGTTCAACGAATCTTTCAAGTCTGGATTGTTAACTAGTGTAGTGCCAACTCCAGCAACCGCCGCTGTAATCTTCTGCTGCAACCTTGAATCAGGCTGCTGCAGGTCACGGTGCAGCCAGCTCTTCAGGTCATTGCCGATGGTGCGGGCATAGTCAGTTATGGCCTGATTATGCAGAACCTCTTGCTTGATCTTCTCAACCTTGCTGCGCAGCTCAGGATCACTCTTCAAACGGGCGATGAAACCGGTCACTGCTGTATCAAAACGATGGCGAAGCTCATGGGACGGATCGGCATTCACCTGCTGGATGTAGGCGTTGATCCGCGTAACGATCTTTTCCCCGGCCCCACGGGCAAACTGATCTTTGTTGGGCATAAAGACCATCAGGAGCGGATACTCTTTAACCGCCATCTCCTCAATGGTTGTGGCCAGTTTGGCTTGCGCCTCTTCGCTGGACAACCAGATGGCACAGCGGTTCAGCAGATCATCCAGCACCGCCTGGTGGCGATTGTCGTTCCTTAGCGCCTCCAACATTGCCCCGACTGTGCCAGAGAGGTCAAAGCCTTCTATCCGATTACCCAAGGCAGCCCGCAACCACTGCTGGACCCGCTCATCATCAATAAAATCAAGGGAATCTGCCAGCAGCCGGGTTATTCCCTTAGACAGGTCGGTCGCATGCTGCTGTGCCATCAGGTAGGCCGCCAGATGTTCAGCCGGATTATAGGCCCGCAGCTTGGCCAGCAGGGTATCGCTAGCCAGAAACTTGTCACGGATAAAGGTGGCCAGATTTCCGGCAATGGCCTCCTTCTTGTTCTTGATAATGGCGGTGTGGGGTATCGGCAGGCCAAGCGGATGCCGGAACAGCGCCACCACTGCAAACCAGTCTGCCAGCGCACCAACCATGGCCGCCTCTGCAAAGGCGGCAACCCATTCCCAGACACCATGCCCCTTCTGCAGACGGGCAACCACAAACAGCAGGGCTGCACCGATCATCAGACCGGTGGCGATTCTCTTGTTTCTGACCAGCAGTTTTCTTCTCGTTTCCACGTACTTTCTCCAGAACTGTTTTCACCTAAATGGATAAACACAAAAAACCGCCTCTCAGGTGGAAGCGGTTTTTGTTACGCGAGCCTTTTATTGCATGGCTGCACTGTTTTTGTCAACGTATGGGGTGTCTAGCACCTACACATATCCCCTCTATCTGGAAACAATCTGATTTAAAAGCGGGGATTTGGAAATAGTAAAGGCGGCCGATTGACCGCCTTTTGAATTATTTATCTGCTTGCTGACTCAAGACACTCGTTGCCAGCCCCGATCATTCCAGCTACTTAGTTGCCTTTGCACTAAAAGCTCCTTTAACTGAGCCAAAGTCATCGCTAATATCAATTTCTCCCTTGACCACGCCATCTGCCACAGAGTTGATCTTAACAAAACCCTTACGTGCTCCCTGCGGGGTATCTGCAGCTAGGGTTGCTGTCTTCATTTTACCTTCTTCAAAATACTTGATGACGACATGCCACGCCTTGCTGGCAACTTCAGCACCGTCAGCAGGTGTTGCAGTATTGTAAGTGCCTGCCTTGATCGGAGACTCCTTGGTGGCTCCCTTCTCACCCAGAATCTGGATCATAACCAACAGATCGCCATCCTTTTTAGGATATCTACCCGTAAGATCAGAAGGGGTGAATTCATAGTTCGTGACGTAAAACTCATAGTCTACCAACTTGGTATCAACGCCTTTAACGGTCGGTGTGATATCAAGCGGCTTAACAGCCCCCTGCTTCACAACCATTTCTTTTGATACTTCCTTGCCCATTTCCTTAAATTTCAAGGTCATTTTAGCCGTATCACCTGTTTTAGGCGCTTCTGCCCCAGGTTTGCTACCAGAATTACAGCCAGAGAATACAACGGTTAACATCAACAGCGCCAGAAACAACTTGATTACCTTCATAGCATCTCCTTATTCATTAAAGTATAGCTGCTATTCATCGGAGCTGCATACTACAAACAAACCCCAAGATGTCAAGAGCCGTTATTGTCACATTTTTATTAAGAAGAGATGAATTTATACAAGTTCATTATTCTGGCATCCGACATATAGATTCATACAAAAGTTAATTATAACCAAACATTAGTAGTGAGCCAGTCACCAATAACTCTTTCAGACAAAAAACAGGATGATTAAGATTCTGTTTGTCCAGCAACAAACGGGCATGCTATAAGATCGCCATGCAATGACGTAAAATACAGTATCAATTCGGGAGGCAGTTAATGAAAAAACTAGCATGGCTTGCACTGTCTGCTTCAGTCCTCGCCCTACCCACTGTTACTACAGCGGGCACGTTTGGAAAGATGCTTGGTGGATTTAAGCAGCTACAGGGAGGTTCAGACACACAACAACAATCCGCCCCCCCTTCGTCTAGTTCCAAAAACACAAAATCCCGATCATCATCACAGCCTGAACCTTCAACTGCGTCACCTTCTCCCACAGCCACAGTATCCGAAAATACTGTGGCTGTTCCGCGTCTGCATGCGGACCATCCAGCCATTGCCTGGAAAATAGGTGACCCGGTTCAGGTCTTTGAAAAAGGCAAATGGTATACCGGCACGGTTGCCAACCTGAACTATGACAAACGCCCCCTGACAGTCCGCATGGAACTGTTCACCGATTTGCGTTGGTGGCCCTGGAATGAGATCAAGCCGGTTGATGGCTATAGTTACACCATGCTTCCCGCTCAATCCACCCAAGGGACTGAAGACGCCTGGAAAGCAGGTGACCAGGTTGAGCTGCAGATATTCTGGGGGAACCGCTTCAACTGGGCACCGGGTGTTGTGCTCTCTACGGATGGGGACAACTACTATATCTATGCGCCTGATGGCACCGGAAAAAATGAAAAGTATTTCTGGAAACATAAAAACCAGGTACGTAATGCAGGGTCAGCAAAGGTCGGTTGGCAGACAACACAACCAGATCCCAACAGACTGGTACAGCAGTATCAGGATGAGGTTTCCAAACGAGGATGCAGCTTTGGTGAGCCCAACCAGATCTACCTGAACTGGGCATTTTTGTGGGACTACGACCACTCTTTCAATTTTGAAGACATCATGCCACGTCTCAAGGCAAAAGATCTAAAATCGGTTCTTACCGGTTACGAGTGCTATGCCAAGGCACGTCAGAACTTCCCGGAGCTGCCTGTATCAGCACCCAACAAGGGCAATTCAATAGTCGGTCGGTACGATGTACAGGCCCAATTGATTGCCAAGCATAAAGAGATTATTCGTAGCGCCGTTAATCGCTACCTGCAAAATGTTGTACAACCGGTAGCCAGGGGAGAATCCCAGATCAGCGGCGATTGGGTGCCACGCCCCTTGGCACTTACGAATGGATTCGATCTGCTGAAGCAGAATATTGTGAATAAGCTGGCTGAATATAAAGAACTTGGCGATGTTGTTGGTGCACAGCCAAGTATTGACTGGAATGAAATTAAAAAAATGTATGATACAGGGGTTGCAGATATGAACACCAAGATTGCCGCATCATCCCCCGGTCTACAGCAGGTAAACGGCTACAGGATGCCATTTAGCAGCCACAATGCCACAATAGAGAAAAAGGCATCTGCCTATGCCTTAAAACAGTTCCCCAAGGCAAAAATACTTGCAACAGCAACAAGCCGTACAGATATGGAGATCATTAAGACCAATCTGGGAATTCCGCAATACCGGTACCTCTATGCCGCTGCCCTCGTAAAGCATCCCGATTACCGCAGCTGTTTCAAATACACCGTCAGATACAAAGAGGATTACGCTGGTGGCGGCAAATATGCTGCCGGAATAATTGACAAAGGCCCCGGACATATCAGCCCGACTGCAATTGAAGAGTTTACACGCTGCCCGTAATGTAGCCCGTATGTTCAACATCCCAACAAAAGGAGAGGTACTATGGTTCGATTGTTACTGGTTTTCCTGTGTACATTGTTTGCGTCTGTTGCATATGCCGACAGTAAAGGAGGCTTGATCTGCCCGAATGGAAAGATTGAGGCCAAATCGTTTGGAGCCTACTATGTGCCGGAGAAAGGCAATTTTGGTATGGTTTTCTTCAAGGAAGCTGCTACTGAAGAGGAAATAGATGCGGCTATGGCTGAGCAGGCCAAGTTTTGGCTGGGGCGCGCCCCCAAAGGTCCGGCAGGCAAACGCCTAAAATACCTGCCATTGGCGTTCAAAGTTGTTGGAAAGGTTAACAAATCAGTCAAAAAAGCAGACGCTAATGAACTTGCCAAGGGCTACACATCATTTCACTACGTCTGTGAAAAATCTGAAAGTGTTGTGGACATGGAGATGAAAGAACGGGCTGCCAAGACCAAAGCCTTCATCCAAAACCTTTCTGCCGACATGAAGCAGGGGGGCAAGGTTGACCTGAATACAAAGGGAGATTTTGCCGGAGATCCTAAGGACAAACAAAAAGTCAAGGTGGCCTGGAAGATTCAGGGCAGCACCAAGCTGAGAGTTTACGAGTAACTCAACCGAGCATCAGCAGCAGGCGGATCAAATTCCGTCTGCTGCGCCTCACTTTACCGCCTCACCCGACCAAACCGTTTTAGCACAAAACGCCCCCCTGCTTTGCAGATTGCCGCAACCTGCCATTTCAGCTACTATGCCGAAAATTTTCCCCACACCAAGGAGTTTCCATGGCAACCTCAAGCGAACAACCACAGGCTATGATCGGACTGGATCAGGCGTTACAGACCATGCGTGAAGATATGACCGATGCCAAACGCCAATCAAAATTTTACGATATCTTCCTGAACACAACCTTTTGTGTGCCCACCCTTGACCCAAAAGAACTGGATGGCGACGTCACCCTTGAAGAAGGCCAGATTCTCCCCCTGATTATTGAATCAGAAGGCAATGATTATCTGATGCTATTTAACAGCGAAGCACGGCTGAAGAGCTGGGCCGGAGCGGAAGTGACCTGGGTAGAGGTTCCCGGCCATGTCATTGCAGAAACCACCATGCCGCCGCTTCATCTGGCCATGAACGTCGGCACCGAACACTCAAAACAGTTTCTTCCCGATGAGATCGCCTGGTTGCGAGAGGTGGTGGAGCGCTGCAATGCGGCAGCACCGGAGCAGGAGCCCCAACAAGGCTAACGTAGTTTCCTCGGCCCAGGCGCAGAGTTTCGCCCCTGTTCCGCATCCAGTTCGTCAATCCAGCCTGCCTTGGCACCAGGAAAGGCATCTGCATAGGGCACATACGGCTTGATATCCAGCACCGGTGTGCCATCCAGAAGATCCACCCCCCGCAGATGCAGCGTCCTGCCTTCGACCGACAGCAGCTCTACGGCTGAAAGCCCGATGGAGTTGGGCCGGTGGGGTGATCGGGTGGCCAGAACGCCCCGCTTCGGCCCGCCCCTGGGCGGCTTGACCATACTTTTCCAGCCCTCACTCAGATGAAAGGCAAAGACCAACCAGATCCGCTCAAAGCCATGTAAATCCTGAACAACCTGCTCGTCCAGCCAATCAGCAAGCTCCAGGGTTGCCATTGCCGGTTCCCCGCTTTCCGTCCCCTCCACCACCGTGCCCTGATGGGGTGCATCAATCCGGCGGGTATAGGGCGAATGCAGGATGCCGATCGGGCGATAGGTAAACTGAGTATTATGGGTCATGTAATGAGATATAATTTCAAACCGGGCTGTGGGTCAAGGTTATCAAAAAGACGTGGCAGGATTATTTGCGCACGGTATTCCAGAGTACAACGCCAAAGGGCGACCGATTGGCCGCCCTTTGTTAATGCTGACTTCTATGCTGTCTACTACGGGGCTACCACGTACCAGACATTGTTAACGCCCTGTCCTGTTGTATCTCCCGGCTTCAGATCTTTGAAGAAGTAATACAACGGCATCCCCTTGTAGGTGGTCTGTTTTTTACCGTCGCTCCGTACTATTGCTCCAAAATCACCGGCATTCACACCTTCCGGTACCGTCACTTTTTCAATATTGAACAGAGGCCATTTCTCAACACATGGGCCTGCACAAGCACTTATGCCTACCGTATCCTTCTTAAACAGATACAAGGTCATCCCTTTTTCATCGGTCAGGTATTTTCCGATACCATCCTTGTCCTTAACTCCGACATCAGAGGCAAATGCCATGCCGGTAAACAGCAAGATAACAACTACCATGCTCAGCATACGGGATATCATCATTTTTAGCGTTTTCATGAGTATTTCCTCCTTTGCTCTTTGTTTAATTACACTGTAGTCCCCTGTCTTGGGCTTGTCAAAACAAATAAGACAAAGCAGATCTTGTTGAGATCATATCTACCATTACCATCCAGAGAGCTATTGCACCGAACCGCTCTAAAATGGTACATAGCTAAACTCATATCTTCAGTACATCCTTAAAAGCTCCATAAACGCCTAATCACACTACATCCTGAGGTTACACGCATGTCGATCAAACAATTTGGCCCAACAAAACTGGACGCAACGATTATCCCCCAAATAGCCAAACAGTGGGGCACCCCGGTCTATCTGCATGATCAAAATTACATTGAAAACAGCTGCCAGCAGCTGCTGAACATGCCCAATGCCTTTGGTCTGCATGTGCGCTATGCCATGAAGGCCAACTCTGACCGCACCGTATTGCGGGTGGTTACCAGCAAGGGGCTGGATCTGGATTGCTCATCATTGGATGAAGCGGCCCGCGCCCATGCCGCCGGGGTTCCCTTCAGCCGGATGATGCTGACCACCCAGGAGGTTCCTTCCGGTGAAGAGCGTACTGAGCTGGAAGCGATGGTCAAGGCCGGGCTCAAGTACAATGTCTGCTCCATGTTGCAGTTCAACCTGATCGCCGACTTTGCCAAGGCCAACCAGATTGACCTCTCCATGCGGGTCCATCCCGGTGCAGCAGGCGGCGGTGAAAGCGCCACCCGCGATACCGGCAGTGAATATTCCTGCTTTGGCGTGCACCTGAATGATGTCCCTACGGTAAAGGCCAAGGCGGACGAGATGGGGCTGCGCTTTACCCAGGTGCATGTGCATATCGGTTCAGGTGGTGACCCGGAAAAATGGCGTCAGAATATTGATCGTGAACTGGGCTTTGTAAAAACCTATTTCCCTGAAGCTACCACCGTCAGCTTTGGCGGCGGCCTCAAAGTTGCCCGGATGCCGGGTGAAAAGCAGGCTGATATCGCCAGCCTGGGGGCCTACGCCAAGCAGCGGATTGAGGAGTTCAAGGCAGCCACAGGCCGCGAACTGCAGATGGAGATTGAGCCAGGTACCTTTGTGGTGGCCAACTCCGGCCATATCATCACCAGGATTATTGATAAAAAGCTGACCAACGAGCTGAACTTCCTGATCGTGGATGGCGGCATGGAACTGCTGACCCGTCCGCTGCTGTACGGCTCAGAACACCCAATTGCCATTGTGCGCCAGGACGGTACCTTGCTTTCCAGTGAGTATGACCAGACACCAACTGCCGGACTAAAGTCCTTCGGTATTGTGGGGCGCTGCTGTGAAAGTGGTGACTCGGTCCGCCTGGACAACGACGGCAATATTGTGCCGGTGCTGATTGCCGAGCCGGAGATCGGTGATTATGTGGTGATCGGCGGTACTGGCGCCTATTCCGAGAGTATGTCACCGGAAAACTACAACTCCCACCGCAAGCCGGGCGCGGTCATGAAAACCAGGAGCAGCGAACTGGTACAGATCAGAAAGAAGCAGGTACGTGCTCAGTTGACCGAAAATGAACTGGATGTGCAGTTATAACTGATTTGATCTGTATTGAAAAACGTCATGAGGAAGCACGGCTACAAGGCGCACGGAGCACAGCGACTGAGACATAACAGACAGTTAGGCAAAGAAGCGAGCACCGCGCAACGCCGTAGACGGGCTCCGCAGTAGTTTTTCAGAGAGGCCAGGTGGATATGTATCCCTTGGCCTCTTTGTGTACAAATACAACTCACAGGAGCTAATCACCATGATTCCAGAGACATTGCAGGAAATTATGAAGCAGGATGGCGTGGTGGCAATCGCAACCTTGGGGGCAGATGGACCACATATGGTCAATACCTGGAACAGTTATCTACGAATCACTGAAGATGGTCGTCTGCTGATACCAGCCGGATACATGCATCGCACTGAAGCGAACATCGCTTTCAACCCGGATGTACTAATCACCCTGGGCAGCAGCAAGATCAAAGGCCTGTATGGCCCAGGTACCGGTTTCCTGATCAAAGGCAAGGCGACCTTTATAACCTCAGGCCCGGATTTTGACGTTCTCAAGGCAAAATTTGAATGGCTGCGGGCTACCATAGCCGTTACCATTGTGTCTGCTACCCAGACTTGGTAACCATCAAAAAACCTAAATCAACCCCAGGGTCGCAAGTTCTTGCAGTAATTTTTCCCGGTCAATCGGCTTGGTGATGTATGCCGATGCCCCACAGGCAAAAAAGGAGTTCAAGACGGTAGTAGAGGTACTGTCAGCCGAAATAATGACCACCTTGGATTCCAAATCCGGTGGCACTGCCAACGCCGCCTCAGCATCACGAATATGTTTCAGCACCATCAGGCCATCCATACCGGGCATATTTATATCCAGACAGATCAGATTGTAATGTGAGCCTTCAAGATGGCCCTGATCAAAACGGCAGAGAGCTTTTTCGCCATTCGGGGCGATATCGCAGATAAAGTGATCCTCAAGGATCACCTTCAGGATAAAACAGGTGGTAATATCATCATCTACGATCAGACATCTTTTCGTCATAGTTATACCCGCAATCTCAATCTGTAGCTGTTGACTATGTATAACACAAACATGAAGGGGCGCTGCAATCAGCGACCACGGAAATACAGTGATTGTCCGTTTCCTTCATTCCCGCGGGTTACCCTGGTTTTCAGGGTTCTTCGGGTTCCTGGATCGCTTCATTTCGCTGATGGTGACGGCCAGCTTCGCTAACTGATACAAACTGTTCTTTGTTGCATCACTGAATATTAACTCACCACGGGTGCTGACCTGATCCTTCTCCAGCCGGTAGGTTACGCGCAGCTCTGAAAGGTTATTTTTCAACTGTTCAAATGATGGATCGTCCGGCTGACGGTCCGAAAACACAGCAAATATCTGAGACAATTTCAGTTCCAGCATGGAAAGAGCACCATTGCAGCGTTCAAGCAGACTTGCCGGCATGGACGGACTGTCGGTTTTCTTTCGTTCCACCAGTCCTGTTACCACATCACTGCTTGTCGAAATAGCAATATAGCCGTTGTTAGCAAGAAGATAGTAGCCATTCCCTGAATCGATCCGGTATATCTTGCCGTCAAATCTGGCACTTCTTGCTTCCGGCCCTTCCTGAAGTTTCCTGTGCAGCAGCCTCACCGCGACGCTGTCCGGCTTGACTCCCATTATGATGCTGCCCTCGGCCTTTGACTCGCCGAGGAAGAAGCGCGATGACTGGGGGCCTGGATACTGCCGCCCCGTTGAATTTTGATTGTTATTCCGCGATATACCTTCCAGAACAATGGCAATGTCACCGGTAAAGGAAGCTGCCAACTGTTCAATGTTGGACGTGGTCAGCTTCTCCACCATTTCATCGGCCTTCCGGTATTGTTCTGGATTTGCCAGGCGAAACCGTTCCTGAAGCGATTCAAAGGGAATGTGACTGGCAAGGAATACCAGATACTTATCAGCCGGTATGCTTTCCAGAAACTCCCTTGAGAGAGGAACACTTATAGTTTTGATTTCAGCGAGCAGAGCAGCACCGCTGACCCGTGCATCAATCGTTGCTTTCCCATTGATGAAGTTACACGCGAAACTAAGGCTACTCCCCCGATAGACATCTTGATGATACGGGTAGTTTTTCATCATAGCCGACAGACCAGGCTGATTGACGATCCTTTCCAAATCAACGCTGACCAGGCAGTCATCCTTGCCCTCAAGCCATCTCTTTTTCAGCGAATCACCAGCAATGCTTTCCTCTTTTTTCATGGCCATGATCGCCAGTGCCCGCTGTTTACCCCTACCTTTAGTGCCACCGGGATAGATCAGGGCAAACGATTTGTTCCAGTAGAGGTCGGAGCCACCATCAAGCTTGAGGATTGAAACACCGGCCTCAGTTGATACGGTGCCCGGCCTTAACTTTTTCAGGAATTCAGCAAAGCGGCTCTGGTCCCTGATACCGAACAGAACGCCGGTCCTGGAGCGCTCCCCATCATACGTTTCAGTGAAAGCATAGACATCTTCAGCCAGATCAACACCGCTCTCCTTCACCGGATTTGCCAACAGTTCATCGAAGCGAGGGTACAACCGGCCGCCGAACTCCAGCAGTTTCTTGTAGACCGGATCGTCGGTGGCTCCTTTCAGCCCTGACTTCAGGAAGATCGAAGCGATGTTGCTGCGTGTTACGGTAATTGCCGATTTGGGGATATGTTTCGCATGGGCTGGCTGGATATGAAAGAAGAGTTTGCAGGCGCTGACAATCTCAGGCCTGTAGATCAGGCCTACTACCACCAGCAAGCCGATAACGGCCCATACAATTTTGGAGGAACGATAGTTCGTCTGTATCCGGGGCTCGTTGTCAACAGGCGGGATTAACTCTTTGATGCGTTGTTTCTCGTCATATTTTGCAAAAATGATATGGCAGTGAATACAGGTATCGGACACCATCTGTCCTGTGCCGCATTGCGGACAGAAAAACTCCGGCTCCGCTGTGGAGACGGACTCCCGCAAAACCTGAAATTTGACTTGGCAGTTCCGACAGGTTGCGGTTACACCGCCAACCGGTATCTTCTCATCCGGCACCTCTGCGCTCCACTGACAACCGGGGCAGGTAATCTTCATATACCTCACCTTAACCTTGGGAACTCTCCGCTTCTTCTCAGACACACGGTTGTTGCCCTTAAATGTTGCTATTTAGCAAGTACGATTGAATGTAACATGATCAACATGGAATTCAACGCATGTATCGCCGTGGACAGTTAAAAATGCCGTACGCGGGGGGAAGGTCTTGAAATATCAGTTTTCACCGCTGTTGATCACCTTGCTGATCGTCGTGTAATGAACTCCAAGGCCCTGCGCTATCTCCTTCAGCGTGTAGCCATTGGCGGATCAGACGGTTACGCCCCTGCTCTCCGGTCAATGCTCATCACCAGCCAGAATGGCTGCCACCCACCGGGCCAGCAGCGTCAACTGTTCCACCGGCATCCGTTCTTGACAGGTATGCACCTTCTCAAAACCGCAGCAAAGCACAGCCGTTGGAATACCGCATTCGTTAAAGAAATTAGCGTCTGAGCCGCCGCCGGTGGAACGGTGGCGCACCGGCAGCCCCAGGCTCCGGGCAGCTGCCTCAGCACGGCGCACCGGTGCAGAATTTAAGTCAAGTTGATATGAGCGGTAGTTGGAACGGACGCTGATCTCCACACGTCCCCCTGCCGTCAGGGTTGCATCCTCCAGAGCCTGCCGCATTGCCGCCACCTGAGCAGCCAAACGGGCCGGATCGGTAGAACGAGCCTCAGCACTCAGTTCACAACGATCCGGCACAATATTGGTCGGCCCGTCAGCCCGGATACTACCGATATTGGCAGTGGTCTCGTCATCAACCCGCAAAAGCCTCATCCGGGAGATGGCTGTGGCGGCAATCTGGATAGCCGATATCCCTTCTTCCGGGGCGATACCGGAGTGGGCCGCTCGACCGTGAATCACGGCAGACAGGCGCACCTGCTCCGGTGCCTTGACGACAATCTCCCCCACCGGCCCGCCAGCATCCAGCACAAAGCCACAACGGGAAACCAGCTGCTCCATGTCAAACTGTTCTATCCCCAGTAAAGACAGTTCCTCAGCCACACTGAAGACCACCTCCAACGGAGGATGGGGCAGCCCCTGCTCACGGAACAAGGTAATCCCCTCCAACACCGCTGCCAGACCAGCCACATCATCGGCCCCCAGTACGGTACTGCCGTCACTGACAATATACTCACCTTTGATCTGCGGCCTTACCCCGCAGCCCGGTACCACCCGATCCATATGGCAGGAAAACAGCAGCGTCTCGCCAAGTCCGGTCCCCGGCAGCGTGGCGTACAGATTACCTGCGTTACCGCCAAGCCGGGCACCGGCGTCATCCTCTGTCACGGCAAACCCCAGCCCGGTCAACAGCGCGGTCAGATGATCAGCCATGGCCCGTTCCCGGGCTGACTCGGCATCAATGGAGCACAGCTCCATAAAGGTGTTCATCAGGCGTTTGGCGTTAATGTCAGGTATCATGGGCAGTATCCGTTTTACTGAGGTTGTTGTTTAAGAGAGGCATCATGATACCTGTTCCGGTACTGACAGGCAAGTTACAGACAGCCCGAGGCCCGGAACAGGATTTCATTCAGTGTCGGCGGGCAGGCATCGGCATCAATCGATGGGTTTCAGCCGGATTACTAGTTACTGACTATTGTAGCCGTTTGTGTATACTCAAGCTGCCTGTGGCTGTAACACCAAATCCAGACAGTTAATCTGTCCCCCCGAAGGAGGCCGTCATGAAGACAGGAGTTTCTCTTTTGCTGGCGTTGTTTGCAGTCATCTGCTTCCCGCTGCTCTCACTGGCCATCGATTCGGGAACGGCCAGTGGATCGCTCACGGTTGGCGCGACCGTTATGAACCTCACCCACTCCTATGCCCATCTGCATGACAATGCCGAGGACGGTCCGAACAGCAAAAAGGAAATGCGGATCCTGGTGGCTGACCGGGTGGTCCAGCAGGAAGCCATCGCCGGTCTCAACCCCTTTTTCACGCTCTCCGCAATGGTGCGAAAAGGAACCGTCCGCGGGGTTCTGGTACGGTTTGATCCCGCCAAGCCGAAGGAAGTTGTTGTTACGGTCCTCTTTCCGCAACAGGAAGAGCGCTACTCGCTGGGCAACAAGACCATCAGCCAGAGCGAACGCAGCCCGCTCGACAAACTGGTGATAACAAACTTACGGGTCAGCGCAGCCATGGAGCAGAGCAGCGAAGGCAACCCGGAACAGGGATGGCCGGCCGAAAAATATGCCTTCAGCTTCAACGCCCCCCTCTTCCGGGAACCAGCCGTGACCGCCACCCTGAAAGGCAAACAGGCCTTGAACTCCCCGCAGGTCAAGGCGGTGCTGGCCAAGACGGCAGCCATGGCCAAAGGGGATTATGCAGCTGTAAAGAGCGTCAGTACGGAGCGGTCAATCGAGGAGATGGACGGATTCATGGCACAAGGCAAGGATGAGTCCATGACGATGATGGCAGAGGCCGGCAAACAGATGGGACAGGCGGTGAAAAAATTCCCTCTGACGCTGGTTGTGCGGGGGGACCGGGCCACCCTGCTGATCAAACAGCAGGACGGCAGATCCATGGTCGGTCTGATGAAACGGTCAGGGGTCTGGCTGGTGGACTGACACGAATGCTGTGCTTCATAGTTCTGCCATAATGGGTAAAAAAGGCGGCCGATTGGCCGCCTTTTGAATTACGTATACTCTCCCCGGAATTCTGGCCCGAATGTTCTATTAATTTCGGTATGCTTTCCAACCGTTTGACGGTATCCTCCCCCACCGACTGCACCGACCACCCTACCCTGACCAGGAATCTACCATGGACCGATCATCCCGCAATTACCTCAACACGCGCCACCTTGACCGGTTCACCGGAGATTCTCTGTTCAATCGCATCGCCCGGTCCGTATGTGCGGCCGGCTGTCTGCCGCGCAAGGAGTTGTATGAGGCATGGGAGGTGGCCCGTCGGGTGCGGCGGCGTTTCCGCGGCGGTCGTGTAGTGGACTTGGCGTGCGGTCATGGTCTGCTGGCCCAGATTCTGCTGCTGCTGGACGATAGCTCACCGGAAGCGCTGGCAGTAGACCTGCGAATCCCGGAAAGCGCCGGAACGTTGGCCGCCGCCCTGGAAGCGACCTGGCCACGGCTGCGCGGGAGGGTTTGCTTTGAACAGGCGGATATGGGGCAGGTTGCGCTTACACCGGATGATCTGATCGTCTCCGTGCACGCCTGCGGCGGGCTGACCGACCGGGTGCTGGATCGGGCGATTGCAGCCGGGGCCCGTGTAGCGGTGCTCCCCTGCTGCCACAACCTGGACCAGGGAGACTTGGGGGGGCTGGAGGGATGGCTGGATGGCTCGTTGGCCATCGACGCCACCAGGGCGGCGCGGTTGCGGGCTCATGGCTACCGGGTCTACACCCAAACCATCCCGTCGGATATTACTCCGAAAAACCGGTTGTTGCTGGCAGAACCGACATGTCGGGCAAAGTGATGGGGTGAAGCGGTATGGCTGACCAGCAGCGGGAATGAAACAACAAAGGCGGCCGATTGGCCGCCTTTTGAATTAAGTATAATATCCCCAGAACACCGTAGGTTTCGTTTTCGCCAGAGTCACACATCTGTCGTTGATCACATGGCGCCCATCAGTTGTGTCGCTCACGGACAGGCTTTGCACTACTGGACTTTTTCACCGCCTTCTTTTTCGCTCCGACCCTAACGTCCCACCCCATGTGAGCCGAGAGGGTGGCGACTTGGGCATCGATGTCGTCAGGACGGATGCCTACCTGCGCTGCTGCCTTCTCAATGTGTTTGCGCGAAATCGGTTTGAGGGGATCAAGATACGGCCCAATGCCATCGAGATCTCGCGTCGGCAAAATGTGGCCGAACTCGGAGTGCATTTTGCCCAGTGCCGAACATGCCGCACCACGCGTTTCAGCATTTGATCCTTGGACTATGCACTGGACGAGCAGTTCACGGGTGGTCTGATCCGGCCACTTCGCCGCCAACACTCTCACTGCGGCGCTGCGGGTTCTCACGTTGTCATCCTTGACGGCGCGCAGGG
>NZ_FUWR01000008.1:145362-150724 GCF_900167465.1 Trichlorobacter thiogenes
AGCGCGGCCCTGCGGGTTGCCTCGTGATCATCCTGGACAGCGCACTGGGTCAACAGGTCGCGGGTTGTCTGGTCCGGCCACTTCTCCGCCAATACTTCAACCGAACCACGCCGTACATCCCAACTGCTGCAACGGCTCAAAGCCTCTATCCATGCACGTTGCTCAAATACTGCAGCCAGGAAATGTGGCCACCGCCAGTGGTGATAGAACGCGTCGGATTCTGGGTGTTGACCAACAAACTCAAATGCAGACTTGCCAGGCCACCTATTTCCCATTTCGCGCCCTGCAGCAACTATGTCGAGCACGAATACCTCCGGTGGTCTAATTCCCTTTAGGAAACAGCTAACAACAGCGGTCAAGAGATTCCACCCGGCCGCCTCAAGCCTGCTTGCACTTCGCACATCACTCAGACAGCCGATTGCCAACGGAAATTCCGGCAGCGGTGTTACACCGTCCCACTTTTCTAAATCCGTCCGCGTGGTCAAGCATTCGACAATCCGCCTGACGAACTGCTCGTCGATCTGCCCGCAGATCAGCCGTAACACCTCGCGGCAGTGCTTGTCGAACAACTCGATTAGGCTATCAACGTCTAGAGTCTTAGCAACATTGAACTGATGCACAAAATCGGCGGCACAAAAGAACTCAAGGAACGTGCGATGCACAAAAGCATAGCTGTCAGCGCCGACGAAGCAGAGGATAAAGTTGCGGTGCCGCAACTGCTCGACGACCGCTCGGGCCGCAGCACGGGCTTGGGCGAAATGTAGTTCATTTTGCAGATAGTCCTCGATTAAGCAGGTGAGCGTCTGGCCGTCAATCATGTTCCCTTTCAGCCCGCTCGGAGCCGCCTGCATGTGCGCGGCAATGCGGCGAAGGATGTCGTTCTTCTCCCGCAGTCCGATCTCCGTGCTCATACCCGGAAAGTTTTCCAACGCGCGCTCCGTGTCCCACTGGTGCAGCAGCACGCGCGACGCCTGAGTGTACAAGTCTGCCCGGTCCCTCGGCAGTTCCTGGTTGCGGTTCAGGATGGCCATCATAGTCAGCAGCAGCGGGTTACCGGCAAGCATGGCGATTGATTTGGACTCATGAATCGCCTTCTGCAAACGGTCCCGCTTCGGCATTGCCAGCGTCGGATCGTCGAAGGTCACCTCGTGCCAGCGATTCAAAAAATCGGTGATTTGCGAGGCGTCCAAATCCTGCAGCATAAAGTGGCGGAACTCGGCGTCGAGAAGCCTCTGAGGTTGATAGCCCACGACGCGCGACGTGAGGACAACCGGCACACTGGTGAACTGACTGCTGAATCGTTGGATGTCGTTAATAACCGACTCGCGCGTCGGCACATCAAATACTTCATCCAATCCGTCCAGCAGCAGAACGACACGTCCGGTCTGTTCAAGCAGTCGGCTGAGCAGGCCGCGGGGCCATTCATGCCAGACCGGGGCTTCTTCAAGAAAGCGGACGAAATCCTTGCGAGCGTCGCACTGCCAGCGGGCGTAGGCGCCCAACTCAACCACCAGCGGAATCAGCTGCGTGTTTCGAACCGTGGGCTCGGCAATACCAGCCCAGCGCAGGGCCAGAAAACGGATCAACGAGGATTTGCCGGAACCAGGGTCTCCCAGGATGACCAGCTTCCGCCCAGCTCCCGCCGGCGATGCACGCAGGGCCTCGTCCACGACATCCAGCACGGGGCGGAGTGGCTGTCGGAAGTAATCCTGTCGCAGTTGTTCCGCCTGCTGGTCAGTTTCCTCAAGTTCTTTGGCATCAATCTCGCCGGAGTCCAACAGCCGCTGCTGGTGTTCCTTAGGTATTTCGAGCAGTCGTGGGTTGTATTGGTGGCATTCCCGCACCGATTGCGGTACGAAAACGCCCCACAACCGGACGCCGCCGTAATACGCGCCGGTCGTATCGAGCATCTCGAAATTTAGCTTGTCAAATCGCTTGTTCACTGCAGCCTGATAACGGTCCGCGTCGAACTCGGCTGGCAATACGACTGTAACCGCATCGCTGAAAGCGGCAACGTAGGCTGCCCGTTCCGCAGCCCACGGTCGTGCCGGATCGGCCAGCCATTGGTTGAGGTCATGCATGAAGAGCTCTGCAAATCCGGTCGCACTGGGATACTCAGCGTAGAAGACTGGCTTATTCAGGTCCTGCATTCGTTTGCGGAAGGCCCGGACTTTCTTCCACTGGTCCAGCGCAGCGTCAGCCTCGTCGGGATCGGACGGCAACTCCAGCTTGTCAACTTTGCGGAAGAACCACTTGATTTCCGGGAAGCCCGTGGCCTCATGGCTATCCATCGCCCAGTTGTACTCTTCCTCAGTTCCCGATTCCGCCTTGCCGCTCGGCGAGCCGAACCGCTGGCCCATGATGCCGATAACTAATGCCAGCGACTCCCGGTATTTCTCCAACGTTTGCTGATTAATCAGCTCCTGAGGCCGACCAACGCCGATGGTCGCGTAGTTTTCCCAGTCCACAACCTCAAATCTAGCCCCCCAAATATGGGCCGTGGAGCGGTTGTAATCATCGAAAAACTTACGTACGTACTGCCGTTCCACCCCCACGTCACCAGGTGAAGCAAGAAACACATGATACTGACTGAGTGGTTTTGGGGTGGGTTTCATCGCTGTCAAGTCCTCCGTCAGTATCTGAATGTGATGGTTGTTTCTGCCGCGATTTCCATCAATCTCTGTCGCTTCAAGGCCAGCCGGATACAGTGTTTCTTCTTGCTAGCCGTTTCCCGATAAACGTTCAGAGTTGTCATCGTGAGGTGGAAATTCTGGGGAATAATTCCGATTCCCAATTTAAATAGATTTCGCACGCTTTCAGTTCTTCCTACTTCAAATTCTTCTTTATCCGCTCCACCGCCTCAATCACATTCTCGCGATGGCCGAAGGCCGAGAGGCGGAAGAACCCTTCGCCACTGGGGCCGAAGCCGGAGCCGGGGGTGCCGACCACGTTGCATTCGTTCAGCAGCTTGTCAAAGAAGTCCCAGCTGCTCATGCCGCCGGGTGTCTTGAGCCAGATGTACGGGGCATCCACACCGCCGGGGGAATTCCGGGGACAGTTTACTTAATGCGCTTCTCGGCAACCAGATCTTCTACCAACAGCTTTATCTCTGGCAACCTTTGTTTTGCCACCTTCCAGACCGTCATCAAGTCCACCCCCATGTAGTCATGGATCAGCACGTCACGCATGCCAGCCATCTTACTCCAAGGTATCTCAGGGTGTTTGTTGCGGTAAGAGGTGGGGATATGCTTGGTGGCTTCGCCCAAAACTTCCAGGCTCCTGATAACGGCATTGATGGTCTTGCGGTCTTCTTCAAACTGATCAATGGTCATTCCGGCGATAAACTGATCAACCTCAATGATGGCTGTGAGGATGTCGGCGAGATAATCGGCAAGCTCCCGCCCCTTAGACATACTCAACCTCAGCCAGAATTCGTTTGCCAATGGCAGGTTTCAAAGCCGACTCCATCACCAGATCGACCTTATGCTGAAGACGAGCCTCAAGGTATTCACGCAGATCGACAAAATCGAACAGATCGATCTCACGGTTAAAAGAAACCAGAATGTCGATATCGCTACGCTTGCGTTGCTGACCGCGCACGTAGGAACCGAACAGCCCCAGCCGCTCCACTCCGTAGCGGATAGCCAGCTCAGGCTTGGTGTCTCTGATTATGTTGATAACTTCCTGTTTACCCATAGCTATCTCATACCATACAAGAAGGGGCGCTGCAATCAGCGCCCCTTCATTTAGTTTACTTCAAATTCTTCTTTATCCTCTCCACCGCCTCAATCACATTCTCGCGGTGACCGAAGGCCGACAGGCGGAAGAACCCTTCGCCGCTGGGGCCGAAGCCGGAGCCTGGGGTACCGACCACGTTGCATTCAGTCAGCAGCTTGTCAAAGAAGTCCCAACTGCTCATGCCGCCGGGGGTCTTGAGCCAGATGTAGGGAGCATCCACACCGCCGTAGCAGGTAACGCCAACCTCTTTCAAGCCTTCACGGATGATACGGGCGTTCTCCATGTAGTAGTCGATGATCTCTTTGGTCTGCTTCCAGCCCTCATCGCTGTAGACAGCAGCAGCAGCCTTCTGAACCGGATAGGAGGCACCGTTAAACTTGGTGGTGGTGCGGCGCAGCCAGAGCTTGTTGAAGCTGTACTTCTCGCCGGTTGCGGTGGTGCCCATCACCTCTTCAGGTACTACCACCAGACCGCAACGCACGCCGGTAAAGCCAGCGGTCTTGGAGAAGGAACGGAACTCGATGGCGCACTTCTTGGCCCCTTCGATCTCGTAAATGGAGTGGGGGATCTCAGGGTTGGTGATGAACGCCTCATAGGCAGCATCAAAGAAGATGATGGCGTCGTTGGCATTGGCGTAATCAACCCACTTCTTCAACTCGGCCTTGCTGGCCACGGTGCCGGTGGGATTGTTGGGGAAGCAGAGATAGATGATGTCCACTTTCTGGGTGGGCAGCGAAGGGATAAAGTTGTTGGCCTCGTTGCAGGGCAGGTAGACGATGTTCTGATAGTAGCCCTTCTCGTCTGCCTCGCCGGTGCGGCCGATCATGACGTTGGTGTCGTTGTAAACCGGGTAGACCGGGTCGCCGATGGCCACCACGTTGTCCAGGGCAAAGATATCCAGGATGTTGGCGCAGTCGCACTTGGAGCCGTCAGAGATGAACATCTCCTCGGTCTTGAGGTCCACACCCAGCGGCTTGTAGGACTTCTCGATGATGGCATTGATCAGCCAGTCATAGCCCTGCTCCGGGCCATAGCCGGCAAACTGATCAGTGGTGGCCAGATCATCCACGGCGGCATGGAACGCCTTCAGTACAGCCGGTGCCAGAGGGCGGGTCACGTCGCCGATACCCAGGCGGATAACCTTGGCATCCGGGTTGGCAGTGGTAAATTCACGCACGCGGCGGCCGATTTCCGGAAACAGGTAACCAGCTTTTAACTTCAAATAGTTGTCATTGATTTTTGCCATTACGAAACATCCTCCAAAAATTATTTGCCACAGAGCAACTGTGTTCTCTGTCAAGTAGTAACATTTAGTTAGCCATAGCTGGCTTCCACTTTTGACTGGTTTTAATCATGGCGTTTAAAATGGTCAGTAGCTTTCTCATGCATGCTACTATCGCTACTTTTGGCACTTTGCCAGCCTCTTTCAGTCGCTTATGGAATGCCTTGATAACCGGGTTGAAACGTGTTGCCGCAAGAGTGGCCATGTAAAGTACGCTTCGTATATCGGCTCTGCCACCACTGATACAGCGTTTGCCTCTGAAGTGTCCGCTATCTCGGTTATAGGGGCAGACACCGACAAGTGCGCTGATTTTTTTACGGTTCAGCGTGCCAAGCTCAGGTA
>NZ_FUWR01000006.1 GCF_900167465.1 Trichlorobacter thiogenes
ATTTGTAGGCGGGATGCTCTATTTCGTTCACCAGGTAGCTGCTCAGACCATCTTCGGCAGGTCAGTTACCCATAAATTCTGCGGAAGAACCAAATGTTATTTCCAAGCCGTTTGAAACGGAAAACGTGCTGCGTATCCTGCGGGCGCTCTAACAGGGCTGGGGGGCTAAGCCAATGGCAGTAAAATTCTTTGGACAATTTTTAGTTGAGCAGGATGCGGTGACCGGCGAGTCACTGCTCCATGCCATAGAACTGCAGGAACGGACCAACTTGAAGCTGGGTGAAATGGCCGTCGCCATGGGGTTCATCACCCAGCAGGATATTGAAACCGCACACTCTGCCCAGTTATCAAAAGATATGAAACTGGGTGACCTGCTGGTTGACCTTGGCTTTCTTTCGCCAACCCAACTTGACGAGGTCATTTCTCACCAAAAGGCAACTCACCTCTACATTGGTGAAGCCCTGGTCAAGGTTGGTGCACTTACCCCGGAAAAGCTGGAGCAGTACCTAGAGGCGTTCAAGGCTGATCAGGCACCCTACGTTGCCAACCGTGTCGAATTACCAGCCTGGCTTTCAGAAAACGCTGCTGCTTGGGAAATGACAGTTGACCTGACCTACAAGATGATCACCAGGGTACTTGGCATGCAATTCCGTGCCGGTAAATTTACTGAAACCGACACCCTTTCCTGTAATCACATGATCGCAGCCATGGATTTAAGCGGCGACCTGACTGCCCGCTATCTGCTTTCAGTCTCAGCTGGTATCCAGAAAACAATCGCCAAGGCAATTCTTAAAGAAGATGATGTTGAGAATGAGGACGATGAAATCCTTGAAGACACCGTCATGGAGTTTGTGAACATCGTCTGCGGTAACGTTGTGGCAAAGGCATCACAGATGGGGGTTACCCTTGATATCAATCCCCCGGTTACGCTGCACCCTTCTGCCAGTGGGCTGGCCGTGCCTACCCACTACCGCTGTGTTGTTTTCCCGATTCATGTCGGCGACAACGAGACAATGGAAATGGCGCTGTTTATCAAACAATAAACCTGCACCGTACCAATGCACTAAAAAAGGCGCCCAACGGCGCCTTTTTTAGTTTCCGACAAGGATACGGCGTACCTCATCCGTGTACCTGTCCGGATCAGAGCGCACGATCAACGGTGGCATAATCTGCAGATCAGCGTTTTTTCTTCCCTTTGAAAGTTCAACCAGAAACACCTTGGCAGGTGCATCCGGCAGACCATGCACCATCCGCAACCGCACCGCCGCAAGCTTCTGGGCCACGGCCTCTACCATCAGTTCAACAAAACGATCAGCATGATAGACCAGACAGATACGCCCCGTTACCGGCTTGACCAGATACTTGGCTGCAGCAAGAAAATCAGCCAGTCCGGCCGTGGTCTCATGGCGGGCAGCCTGCCTGCCGGGGTGAGGATTCAACCGCCCCCTGCCCTGCTTACGATAGGGCGGATTACTGACCACCAGATCACAACTTGAAACCGGCAGATGCTGCCGGACACGCAGCACATCCTCATGCAACACCATCACCCGACCATCAAGGCCGTTAAGACGAACATTCTCTCGAGCAAGCGCCACAGCATCTGAATCCTGCTCAAAAGCAGTCACCCTGGCGTCAACTGCCATCCGAGCCAGTACCAGCGCCAGCACCCCACTGCCGGTACCCAGATCAACAATTGATGTTTCCTGGCTGGCATTGGCAAAGTCACACAACAGCAAAGGATCAAGGCTAAAGCGGTACCCCTGCCTTGGCTGCAACAACGTCAGACCAAACCGTTTCAACTCATCTCTGGTCAGATCAGGCTGGTCCGGCATTATCCCGTCTCCGCAGCCACCATTCCCGCAGCGCCACAACCCCAAACAGAGCAAAGGAACCCAAAGTCAGCCATTTACCTATCTTGAACGGCAATGGATCAAAACAGAACTCGACCGTATGCTTGCCTGGTGTCAGGTAGACCCCGCGCAGGATATGGTTGACCGGGACGATAGTGGATGGCTTGCTGTCTATTGTTGCCTTCCAGCCGTTATGGTATTTTTCGCCCACTACCAATAGGCTGTTGGCAGCAACCGTAGCTGACAAGCTCAGTCGTTCACCTTCATACCGTTCAAGCCGCACCTCTCCAGGTTTTGGGGCGGATGTCAATGCCAGTGGCGGAGCAGATTCAACCAGAGCAGTCCGGGATGGATCAAAAGACAGATCCTGCATCTGCTTGAGCCTCTGTAACTGGTCTGTCTCCACCTTGACCTGACTCACCAGCCAGGCCTTGGGAAGCACCTGCCGGTTCTCCAGCACCACCTCATTACCGCCCCTGAAAACAACCGGATAACGTTCGCCTAAATGCCCCTTGTTCTGTTCATATTGTTTTTCATCTGCCACCAGCCACCGCACATTCATAATATCCGGCAGGGCTGACTGCAATGAAAGGGCATCCAGGTACTCCTGCCAGCGCCGTTTCTGGACCGGCATAGAGGTAAACAGCACCGGTATTTTGTGCAGTGCATACTGTTCACTGCCTGAAGCAAGCGGAAGCACCCGATACTCCTTTGACATTGCGGCAAGATATTCAACCGCCGGAGAACGGTGATCGCGGCGGTTCGTCTGAGGCAGCGAGGTCGTCACCAGCATGGAACTGTTGATACGCCCAACATCAAACAAAAAGAGAATTAGTAGCAGATACGGCATCAACGCACGAAAACGATCACCTTTGACAGTCTGATAGATCAGTAGTGCATAGCCGGCCGAAAACATGATGGCAATCTTTGTTTCGTCAATCAGATTCACCCAGCGCTGGGTGGCCAGCTCTACACCCTGCTGATAGCGGGTCGGTTGCAGCAGCAGCTCTGACAATACTGCCAGCCACCCGGAAGACCAGACAAGCTCGCTGGTAAGTAGCCCCCCCAGCAGCAGAGGTAATGACACGACGGCAGCAAGATATCGCTGGACCACCGGCGTTTCAAGCAGTTCCTGCCTGCGCAGCAGGTCTATCCCGCGGGCAGCCATCAGACAGAAAGCAGCAAGCGGAACAAACAGGAACATCTTGGGCACCCGGAAACGATTCATCCCTGGGAAATAATCAAACAGCCAGTGATAGACGGGCGTATACTTGCCCATTGCAATCAAAAGACCAATCACGATGATTGCCGCACAAAACCAGGTCTGGCGATCGCGCAGCAACAGTAGCGGTAGCGGCAGCAGCAACCAGGGCAGCAGGCCAAGGTAGCTTGATGTCTGGGTAAAGACCATCCTGCCCCAGTAGTAGACCTCACCCTGCCTGGGCCGATCTCCGGCCTCCTGTCGGGAAAGACCGAACATCCCCGGTATCAGGTAGGTGGCAAGCTCCTCCGGCGGCATTGACCACTGCATCGCCTCTTCGCGATCCAGCCCCCCCTTGCCCTGGTTGGAACCGGACTGCACACCACGGTTGGTATCCTGCGACCAGGATTTAAGCGGCAGCAGGTCCATAGCCACTGACGAAAGGAAAAACAGCGGCACCAGCAGCGTCATCAGCAGCATCCGCATTCTGTTCCATCCAGCAGGCTGCGATAACTGCCGCCATTCAACAACAAGGTGAAACAGCCCGTACAGACCGATTGCAAGACAGGTGTAGTAAGCGATCTGCCAATGGGTATGAAAAAACTGGAGTGCCAGCACACAACCGGTGGCTAGGAACCAGACCAGCCGTTTTTCCTGGTAGCCCTTGGCAAGGCAGAAGAAGGCCCAGGGGGCAAAACTAATGGTGGCTATCTTCAGGACATGGCCGGCATTGATCAAGGTGGCTGTTTCAGGCGCCAGGGCAAAGATCAACCCGGCAGTCAGAGCTGCCAGCCGACTAGTCCCCACTGCCCTGCACCAGGCATAGATGCCGCTTGCGGCAACAAACAGGTACAGCAGTATAAACCAAGCCACAGCCACAGGCAGCGGCAGCAGTTTGTACAGCAGCCCCTGCCAGATTAGAAATTGATTGACCTGTCCCCCACCATCCAGCGTATTACCACCATTGCCGTAAATATCCCAGATCGCCTGCAGCTTAAAACTGAACAGCTCAGCAAACGGCTGCTGAGCAAGCCGCAGGGCAGACCAGTAGTACTCATTCAGAATATCCGGCGCACGGATCACCTGATCGGTAAACAAGATTGGCCGGAGGGACACAACCAGACAGAGCAGTATCCCGGCCATCACCGCAAAATCAGTGTTTCTCGCCTTCATTGCTCCCTCACCGCTGCCTGATAACTGCGGATTGTCTGGCGGGCCGCCTCATCCCACTCAAACAGACGCGCCCGTTCTCGGCCCCTATGACGTAGCTGCTCTGCTAGGGCATGATCCATCAGGATACGGGTCAGCGCTGCACTCACCTCGCTGCTGCTGGTATGATTAACCGTCAGGCCAGCATCGCCTACCACCTCGGGAATCGCTCCGGTATCTGACACCACCACAGGAACACCACAGGTCATCGCCTCAAGCGGAGGTCGCCCGAACCCCTCGCAGTGCGAAAGATAGGCAGCAACCGCAGCGCCGTCGTAGAGGTGGGGCAGCTCTTCATCCGGCACAAATCCGGTAAATATCGTCTCCCTCTCAACCCCGTGCCGGGCTATGGCCAGATCCAGCTTTTGAGTCATCCAGCCGCGCCTGCCAACGAATACCAGAGGGCGACCTGCCCGCAACTGCGGATCAAGGGCAGCGTAGGCAGCCACCAGGGTCGTCAGATTTTTGCGGGGCTGAATCGTGCCCACATACAGGATATAACCGTTTTGCAGGCCGTAGCGCCTGCGAATCCGCTCCCCCTCTGCCGGATCACGCGGCAGCCCCATCGTGCGATCTATCCCCTGCATGATCACGTCAATACGATCCGGCGACACCCTGAACCGCTCCATGATCCCCCTGCGGGCATACTCGGAGATGGTAATGATCCGGCTGCTCCTGCGGGCCGCCAGGGGGATATGCATCCGCCAGTAGCAGCGGGCCGCGAAGGTTTCAAACTGCGGAAAATCCAGAGGTATCAGATCATGCAGCGTCACCACCACCGGGCAGGGTGACAACACAGGAGCTGAGCTTTTAGGACAGTGCAGCAGATCGACCTTCTCTTTTTTGCAGAGGACAGGCAGCAGGAGATGTTCGCGCCGGAGCCTTGCCAGAGGCGATTTACCGGGTAATACCAGTTCCTGGGCAGCGGGGAAGCGCCCCAAATGGACCGGATCATTGTAGACCAGCAGATACTGATTGTCTGAATCAATCCGCAGGAGGGCATCCACCAACCCCAACAGGTAGGAGCGTGGCCCCCCTTGGGTGGAAAGTGTCGAGGCATCTATGGCAATCTTCATGACTGGTCACCGGAAAGAGGTCGAAATTTGGGGTGCAGGCGCATCAGGGAATACAGGCCGGTACGACGCAAAAACAGCTTGATGCTGCCTGCAGCAGCATAGCGCAAATACCAACCAGCTGCCTTCCAACGTAGATAGCCAGCAGCAACGGTTATCTGGAACAGCTCCCTGCGTACGGCAAGAAAATGGCTGTCACTGGCACCGCCGTACCGCATCCGGGCCAGGATACGGGGCAGATAGCAGAAGCGGCACCCGGCACGATAATAGCGCAGCACCAGCTCGTAATCCATGGTCAGTCGAAGCGCAACATCAAATCCGCCCAGTTCTTGATACCGCGCTGCCTTGACAAAGACCGTTGGGTGATTGAGCGGCATCTCACGCCAGATCGTTTCAGCCACCGGTCCCGGCACCATCCTGAAGAGCGGCTGATCCCCTTCCAGGCGCAGCATGTCGCCATGCACCAGATCACAGTCTGGATTGGCCTGAAACTGGTCATGCACAGCCGCCAGTGCCCCTGTCTCATACAGGTCATCGGAATTGATGATGCCGATCACCTCGCCCCGTGCCAGCGCAACACCTTTGTTAAAGGCATCGGCAATGCCCTGGTCAGGCTCGGAAACCCAGCGGATACGATTATCTGCTGCGGCATAGCGCTTGATGATGTCAAGCGTTGTATCAGTAGAACCGCCATCGATCAGCAGGTATTCGAGCGTTACCCCCTGCTGGTTCAAAACGCTGGTGATGGTTGACTCCAGATGAGCAGCACTGTTCATGGTCGGCGTTATGATCGAAAAAGTCACCGACGTCACCGTAGCAATCTCCCTGCCGTTTCATACACCTGCACTGTTTTTCGCGCTGTTTCTTCCCAGGTAAACAGCTTTGCCCGCTGTATCCCCCGCTCAGCCATGGCCTGCAATCCGGCATCGTCATACCAGAGCTGGCTGATCTTGTCGGCCAGTTCTTCAGGATCACGGGGGTTAAACAAGACTCCAGCATCCCCGGCAACCTCGGGAAGTGAGCTGCTTTCTGCGCAGATAATCGGACAGCCACAGGCCATCGCCTCCACCAGCGGAATACCGAATCCCTCAAAAAATGAAGGAAAAACAAGTATTCGTGCCAGGTTATAGAGTAAGGGGAGCTCATCGGCAGGCAGATAGCCGAGCAGCTTGACCCGATTGGCAAGCCCAAGCTGCTGAATCTCTGCAACAACGGTCTCCTGGGATTGCATGGCAATGCCAGTCAGCAACAGCTCACCGTCAAATCCGTGTTGTTCCATAAGAATGGCAAGGGCCTTCAGAAGATTCCGGTGGTTCTTATGGGGCCAGGTAGCGGCAGGATAGTACAAAAAAGGGCGTTCAAGCCCGTACTTGTGCCTGATTTGCTGTAAACTGTCCTGATCATCAACTACCTGGTACCGGGGGGCATAACCGGTATGAATCACCTGAATCTTCTCAGAGGAAATGCCGTACCGTTCCACCAGACAATCCTTGGTAAAACCGGCACTGACGATAATCTGCACAGCCTCCTCAGCCGAAGCACGGTAGTTCCGTTTCCGGCGCAGCAGCTCCAGTTGATCAAAAAACTCGGGGAAAAACTCATGCTGCATATCCCAAAAGGTAAGCACAGCCGGTATACCGGTGCCCAGAGGAGTCAAAACGGTAAAGGGATGGTGGATAAGGTCCACTCCCAGCCCCTTCATGCTCCGCTTCAAAATATCAGTTTTGAATAATGTGCGGCCAACGCCACGCAACCACCAGTTAAACGAGGGACGCGCATAGTTCAGATGGCGGATGCAAAAACGTTCATGGTCAGTTGGCAGTTCAGCAGCATACTGTTGATCACAAAAGATGGTATAGTCATGTTCAGAATCAAGGCATTGGAGCACCTGCAGCAGGTTACGAAGGTAGGTTTCCATCCCACCCATCCGGCCAGGTACAAAGCTTATGGCGTTTAACCCTATATGCACGTTAACCAGCCTTATCCCTGATGATGAAGCGCCAACTCTGCCGTCACCATCTCCGCTATGATTTCTGAAAGGCAGGCAGTGCGCTTCCACCCTAAAACAGATTCAATTTTGTGCGGGTTACCGCAAAGGCGCACTTTTTCTGTTGGCCGGAAAAACTGCGGATCAACCTGCACATGGTCCTGATAGTCAAGGCCGAGGGAGGTAAATACCAGTTCTACAAATTCTCTGACCGAATGGGTTTCTCCCGTGGCCACAACGTAATCATCGGGGGTATCCGCCTGCAACATAAGCCACATCGCCTGCACATAATCAGGCGCATAGCCCCAGTCCCGATGGGCATCAAGGTTTCCAAGTGCAACTGTTTTCTGAAGGCCAAGTTTTATCTTTACGGCTGACGACACAATTTTTCGTGTCACAAATTCATAACCTCGACGGGGAGATTCGTGGTTGTAGAGGATACCGGCACAGCTGAAAAGCCCGTATTGTTCTCGGTAGTTTTTAAGCAGGTGGTAACTGGCCATCTTGGATATGCCATAAATGGAGCGAGGGTTGAACGGCGTAGTTTCGTCCTGCGGAGCAGCAACAACCGAACCAAACAGTTCGCTGCTACCGGCAAAATAGATCCGGCAATCAGGCGCAAACTCCCGTAAGGCTGCCAGCAGATAGTGGGTGTTATTGACATTATTGTTCAGGATCGAGATTTCATCTTCAAAGGAATAACTGACAAAACTTGAGGCGGCCAGATGGTAACACTCAGCAGGTTCAATAGTCCGCACGACCTTTATTAAAGAAAGTACGTTATCCAATGAAGCTACATGCAGATGTATACGATCAAGCAGATGGCTGATATTTTTGAGTTTATGCTCGCTATCCTCAATGGCAATCCGGCGAACAACGCCATGCACCTCATATCCTTTTGACAGCAACAGTTCTGCCAGATAGGACCCGTCTTGTCCGGCGATTCCAGTAATAAGAGCTTTTTTCAAACATTCCTCCTGTCAAGCGTTAATCCTGTTGCCCGTGTAAAATCTGCCTGCAAAAGAGAGGGTCTCCCAAGCCAGGGTGCCAGCAACCGAGCGACTTTATGACGTGCAAGAAAACCAAATAACAGCTGCGAGTGTTGTTGTGTTGAGAACAGATGCATGCCAGAACCATTTGTATAAAATCTCCGCCCGAAACGCTCCGCAATCAGTTCAAGGGAACGTCGGGTATAGAAGGTAATATGCTGACCATGTTCCAGACCGTAATACCACCACTCTTGCGGTTTTGGAGCCGGTTCAGGCAACAGCAGGGTCGTGCAGAGAATGTTTTCTGAAAGGCTGAACATCCGGTCAAACTCCTGCACTGGCGATTCCAGGTGCTCCAGCATTTCAAAAGCCGTCACCAGCTCAAACGGCCCATCACCTGCAGTTGACTGACTAAACTGGCTGGCAAACAGGTTCGTGCAGTAGGGATCATGCCAATAAAAATCAAACCCTGCATCTCGCATCAATCTAACCAGCAAGCCGTATCCGCCAGCACAATCAAGAAACCGGCCTGCAGGGTTAAAAAACAGACGGATCAGCACCCTCACTATCCGGGAAAGATCCAGGTTACGGGCAACCAGCCCCAGATCAGAGACTGTTATGGCCTGACTGTAAGCCTCATGCAGCCAATGCGGGTTCTCAATGGCAAGAGTGCCACATTTTGGACAACGGACAAAAACGGCTTTATGGCGAGCCAGTACCGTGGCCTCTCCAAACAGAACGGTAGCCGAATCGCAGACACTACACAGCATGTACTGTTTCCTCAAGGGCCTGTCGAAACAAGCGGGAATAACATTCCGGCGCATACTGCTGTTCAACAATCATGACGGCACGACGAGACTGTTCCGCCAACTGCTGTGCCGTTTGGCGAGAGAGCTCCACCACCATATGCTCAATTGTCTCAATCCGGCAATCGGGCAAGAGCGTGGCATGATCAGCCTCAAATCCACACGCCCTGCTTACCACTGGGACCAGGCCAACCGACATGGCCGCCGTGACACTGCCGGACATACCTTCCGCACAGGAAGGGAGCAGCATCCATGCACAACTGTTTGCAATGTCACAAAAATGGCTTGAGGTAATATCAAGAAAACCAACCGAGTGAATATTAGGCGTATTGAAGAGCTCTGTACGGTACAGTTCGCAGAAATCCTGCTCGCCCTTGAAACTGCTACAGACATATAAGTGTAGTTCAGGATGGCGGGGAAACACCTCCAGCAACAGATCAAGCCCTTTATGGACCTGACCGCCACTGGCAAGAAACATAAAATTCCTGGATGATCGTTTTGTATCCTCTGGTGCCATTCCTGAAATCCCCGTATTGGGTAGCAGAAAGGTTCTGGGTAGGTGAAAATCATGATACGTGTCCAGGGTCTGCTGATTACCGATCAAACAGAAGGCGTCAAACTGTTCCAAGACCTCTGGCGGGAAAAGCTGAGCTTGACGCCGAGGTACAAGCCGGACCCCCCTTCTGGCAAAAAGATCATCCAGACGATCAGATTCTGCCCGGTTTGCAACCACCGGATTTGATCCGGTAATGTAGGCTATCTTCCGGCAGCCCTGATTCAGATACGGCAAGTAGGGACGATCTATACCGGGATGGATGTCAATCAGCAGATCATAGCCATATCTCAGGCTGGGCTTTGGATTGTCATAGTTAATAACATCAACGCAATAGCCCAGCGAATCAATAATTCGCGCCATTTCGCGGGCCTGCCACTGATTCTGATGCGCCGGATTCGGTTCTCCTCCATGTAAAAACGGGGCAACCACATAACAAAGAAGACAACGTCGTGTATGTGACGCACCACACACATTCTCGAGAGTACGACAACGCCCCAGACGATCAAAAAGTTTCCTGAAAAAACGGGTCACATGCATCCTTAACAATTTCAATCAACTATTTTAGTTTCCTTCAGAACTTCTCGCTTACTCAATCTTAGAATTGCAGGGAGGAGCAAAATGGCGTTTGTCTGCATCCTGAAAATATGCCTGGTTTGCTGACTAAGAAGGTTTATCGCATAACTAGCAATAAAAAGTGCAAGCAGGGTTGCATACGCGGCTCCAACTGCACCATATCGTGGAATCAACATGAAATTAAGTATAATGTTTACCAACGCTCCCAATGATGTTGAGTAGAGTGATAAACGGGTAATATTTTCTACAGTTACCCAATACTCACGCACATGGCCGACCATAACAAAAATTCCAGACATGACATAAACCGATAAAACGGTTGCAGCACCTGCATAGGCCTTTCCGTATAGCAGCGTTATCACGGTGTTTGCAAAAAGGCACAAAGGTAGGGCAAAAAGCCAGGAAGAAACTGCCATGCTGTCAAAAAGGCGTTGTAGATAGTTGTTGTAAGCACTGGAATCAATATTTTTAGCGGCAATAATTCCAGGGTAAAGTGACTGCAGTAACATGGTAGGAAACACGTACCAAAACTCTGCAATTTTTGCTGCGGCAGAGTAGATACCTACTGATCCATCTCCTGTCATTTGTCCAAGCATAACCTGATCAATACGTGTATAAATCATCATCATAAGACCTGCAAAAATGAGAGGAAAACTGTCCCTCAAAAGCATCTTGGCCCACGCAAGGCTAAAATGGAGTTTAAATAACTCACCTGTTGTTCTGTGGTACATAAACAAAAAGCCCATTGCAGCCAGGACTATCTCAAAAAATGCTGCCCAAGCAAAGGCTGACAGCGGTGCCCCTGTTACAACCAGCACTATTTTTACAAAAAAAATAAGAACAAAACCTGGCAAATTAGCCCAAAAACTGTTTTTTGACTGGAGCTGTGAAAGAAACCAGAAATCAAACACTTCAAAGGCCTGAAAAATCATTCCCGACGATACAATGACAATAAGATATAGTGAAAAAGTGTCTCCGGGTCTTAAGAAGTGTATTGCTGTTACAGCCAGGAGCACAACGGAAAGACCACCAACAACTTTCAAGAGTAAGGCAGTACCAAGAATCTCATTACGAGACTCAGGGTATTTGACCAGATCACGGGTTACTATGCCAAACAAACCAAGATTAGCAACTGCCAGAAACAGTGAAACAAAGGCTGTTGCGTAACTTAGCAAACCAAATTTATCAGGCCCGAGATATCTCATTATCCAAATATTGAGACAAAAGACTGCACCCTGTCTGAATATTTTGTCAAAAAGCATCCAACCGGTATTTCTAATTACTTTTCGCAAGGGCGTACGCCTTCCAGACGACTCCTTAGAACACAGAAAAAATGTGCAAAGCACGACTTCCTCATAAAAATCACGAAACTTTATTCAAGAAGCTACTTTGTTCTTTACAAACCACCTGTACGCATCCCGTACACCATCCTCAAACTCTATGCGATGTTTCCAACCCAAGGCATGCAGACGGGAGGAGTCGGCCAGTTTACGGGGTGTGCCGTCTGGTTTCTCCGTATCGAAGATCAAATCACCGTTAAAGCCGACAACCTGCTGCACCATCTGGGCAAGGCCGGCGATACTGATTTCCTGTCCGGACCCGACGTTGATCAAGGCTGGTGCATCAGAATACGTCAGAAGATTTTCGTACCGTTTCTCATCAAGCAGCATCAGAAATAGCGAGGCGTCAGCCAGGTCATCCACATGCATGAACTCACGTAACGGGGTACCGGTACCCCAGACAGTGACATTGGGAGAGCCTGATTGCTTCGCCTCATGAAACTTGCGCAGCAGGGCTGGCAGGACATGGGAGCCGGTCAGGTCATAGTTATCACCAGGTCCGTAAAGGTTATTGGGCATGGCTGCCAGAAAGCGGGTACCGTACTGTTGGTTGTAAGAGCGGCACTGAACAATACCGGCAATCTTGGCGATGGCGTAGGCATCGTTGCTTGGCTCCAGTGGTGAGGTCAGCAGGTCAGTCTCACTAATCGGCTGGGGGGCAAACTTGGGATAAATGCAGGTGCTTCCCAGAAACAGCAGCCGCTTGACACTATTTTTCCATGCCTCATGAATCACATTGGTCTGGATCATCAGGTTGTCATAGAGGAATTCTGCTTTACGGGTGCTGTTAGCGATAATCCCGCCGACCCGCGCTGCGGCCAGAAAGACATAGTCAGGTTTTTCCTGTTCAAAGAACGCCGCAACAGCAGACTGATTACGCAGATCCAGTTCAGAGGAGGTCTTTAGCACCAGGTTGTGGTAGCCTGCCTGTTCCAGCTTCCTGACAATGGCAGAACCAACCATACCCCGGTGGCCAGCCACAAATATTTTTGCACCGTGTTCCATTATCTGTTCTCCAAAAATACAACCGGGACCTTGATTGACATCGGATCAGTTCCAAGATCCAACAGGGCGTGATAGAGCAGATCAGCCCGATTGCGGGAGCTGATCAACACCTTGTACATACCGCTTAACATGGCACGGGCCAGAGACACAACTTCTCGCCCCATAAATAATTCATCAGTGGCATCCGTATCCATAACCAATGCTACCTCAATACCAACCTCATGCAGTGCCAACCAGGCCAACTCAGCACAGCCGTCTATACCGCACAGGGCAACCCGCTCTACCCCTTCATCTTTAAACTGCCTGCACAACTGCCGATACTCTTGTAATACAACCGGAATAATTCGATCCAGGTAGCGACTGTGCAGAAATGCAAGTCGTCGCAACTCTGCAGTCCCTTTGGCTGTGATATGATAGGTACAACGGTTGCTGGACAGCTCCTTAACCCGGACCCACCCTTTGGCAGATGCCGTTTTGAGGTAGTTATTGACCAGCCCCAGGGCGCTATCCAGTCTGCGGGCCAGTTCCCGCTGAGAATAGACCGTGCCCTGCTCTAACTCACAGAGCAGACGAAACAGGGTGTAGTCATCAAGTGAAGAGAGCTTTGTCTTGTTCATGGCCTGAACCGTACCCCAGGACAGATTATTTTTCAACTGCCAGCAGCTGTTTGTAGACCATTTCCAACTCTTTTACCCGCACTTCCCAGGCAAGTTGTTCAACAGCCCGTGTACGCAACCGCTTACCCCGCTGCCGTAACGCCTCTCGATCACTCAGGGCACTGGACAGACAACGGGCAAGATCAACCACATCACCAAAGGCAGCATAGATGCCATCATCCCCCAGCAGCTCCCAGTTGACCGGCGCATCAAAGGCCACCACCGGCAGACCGCAGGCCATGTAGTTTAACAGTTTACCATTGGCTTCGGTGTCTGAGATTTTGGGGGAAACGGCCAAATCTGCTGCTGCCAAAAGTTGCGGGGCTTCGGCATAGTCAACCCGGCCGGTAAAGCTGACAAAGCTATTCATATTAAGCTCATCCACCAACTGACGGTACTCCTGCTCCGGGTAGCCCATCAGCAACAGATGGAAGTTCCTGCCTTGCTGGATCATCAACCGCGCTGCGTGAATCAGCAGATCAACCCCTTGGTACTGATTGAACAGGCCCAGATAGACGATCAGCGGCACCTGATCATCAAGTCCCAGACGCTCGCGTGCTGCAGTGCGGGGAAAATATCGGAAGACCGTTGTATCAACACCGTCTGGCAGGGCAACCACCTGATCTAAAGGCACCTGCCAAAACTTGACCAACTCTTGTCTGCCCGGTGTTGAACTGGTGATGATCAGATCCGCCAAACGGTTAATGCGCCCTTCAGTCCAACGGAACAGACGATGTAACAGGGAACCGGTGCCAAAAAATCCGTGGTTGAGAGATTCACCACTCAAGCTGCCCTGATAATCAAACAGCAGCGGTATCCTGCGTAGTCTGGCAACCAACCAGCCGATCAGCACCCCTTCGTGGAGATGGGCATGAATAAGATCCGGCTTAAATTGGCGGGCAACCCGCAGGGAGGTGCAGAGCAACAACAGGTCCAGGTAGGGCTTATGCCACGAGGGACCAGCCTCATGCTTGCTGTACCAAGGGATAGGCAGTGTACGCTCAACCGGTACCGGCTCCAGATCACGCCCCAGGTGATAACTGACGATCTTCACCTGATGCCCCAACGCCATCAACGCCTTGGCCTCTTCGTAGATCCTGACATGACAGCCACGATCCGAAAAATACGGTGTGGGAGCGATCATCAGGATACGCAACGGTTTCTCAGGCATGTTCATCAGGATCGTTCAGCCGTTCCTTTACAGAGTAGATCGGCTTGCCCTGGGATTCGTAGTAGGTGCGGGCATTCAGTTCTCCCAGCAGACCAAGAGTGATGAACTGAACCCCCATGAACATCAGGAAGGCGGTCAGGATCAGCAGCGGATTACGGTTCATACTGGTATTGGCAAACAGCTTCATATAGACCATGGCACCACCGCTGCCGCAGGCCAGCAACATGGAGTAGATGCCCCACTTACCGAACAGCTGAATCGGTTTGGTGGCGTAGGAGAGCAGGAACTTGACGGTCAGCAGATCAAGCACCACCCGCACCGTGCGGGAGATGCCATATTTACTGGTGCCATGCAGTCGCGGATGATGGCGCACCGGCAGCTCTGCCACCCTGGCACCGATCCGCGAGGCAAGGGCAGGCACAAAACGGTGCATCTCACCGTACAGGCCGATCCCCTCCAGTACCTCACGGCGGTAGGCCTTGAGGGTACAACCGTAATCATGCAGGTGGACATCAGTCAGGCGGGAGATCAGGCCGTTGGCGATCATGGAGGGCAGTTTCCGGTTAATAAAGGTATCCTGGCGATCCTTACGCCAGCCAGAGACCACATCGTAACCCTCCTTGATCTTCTCCAGCAGCAGCGGAATATCAGCGGGATCATTCTGCAGATCACCATCCATCGGCACGATCACCGCACCACGGGCAGCCTCAAAACCGGCTGCCATGGCTGCTGTCTGGCCAAAGTTACGGCGGAAACGGATTACCCGCAGGCGTTGGTCAGTGGCAGCAAGCTCCTTGAGCAGGGGAAAAGAGTTATCACCGGAGCCATCATCAACACAGATAACTTCGTACTGCAGACCGGTTGGAGCAAGTGCCGCTGTTATGGCCTCATACAGCGGCCTGATATTATCTTCTTCAAAATAGATCGGGACAACAACACTCAGGTCCATCAAAATTCTCCACAGAATAGGTTACGGCTGCATACGGCGTACTGTTACCGATGGCTGGTTATAGCATGTTTGACGCTTCAGCGGGAGCAGAAACCCAACCAGTAACCCTGCACCGTTTGAGATATGCAGGAGAGGAAACAAAACCGGGAGTAGCAGAACGAACCAGATTGACCGCTTATCTACTGCAATATGGGCTGTGCAGACAGTGACGACCATAAGGTACAGCATCAATGGCCCCCACCAGAGTAGCCCCGGCATAAACGGGAGTGTCAGCAGGTACAGTAAAAAAACAAGCGGCACAAACGGCATCAGGCCGCTGAAACCGGCTATTCTGGTCTGTTCCGCCCTCCCACGTCCATAGCGATACATCTGCCTGATAAATGCAGGGATTGATGCGCGTTGGCTCCGTTCAACAGCAAGTGCCGGATCGTGCAGCAGTGTGCCGCCACCCTTCTTTAAACGATCAAGCAGCTCATTTTCTTCATTGGGATACAGGCGTTCATCCAGGCCCCCAGCTGCCAGAAAGTCAGCCCGCCTGATGGCAAGGTTACAGAGGATCAGCTCTCGCTCGGTGGTTTGCCTGACCGCTCCAACAGCCCGGTAACGGTTACGCACCCCCCCTGCCCCAAACAACGAACCAAGTACCGCACCAATCCCTTGCTGCAGCACACTATCCGTTGCCGGAGTACATGATGGACCTCCAACAACCACTACCCGAGGATCACCAAAATGCTGTTCAAGCCGCTGCAGGGCATCCGGTGCCACCAGTGCATCATCATCCAGAAAATAGATGATGTCACCTGTTGCCTGCTGCACGGCCTGATTACGCTGACAACTGGGGTTAGTCCCTTCTGCAACCAGCAGTTCGCAGTGATCAGACAGCCAGCCCAGGGCTGCTATCCTGTCTGCTGCCTGCGGTACCAGGCCCGGCTTGATCGGTATAATGATGGAAACCGTCAGCACTACACCCCCATAAACAGAAAAAACCGGGTGAACCCGGTTTTTTCAAGCAGTATCAAGCACTAGAAACTAGCTTAAATTACCATAGCTATGCAGACCTGACAACAACAGGTTTACTCCCAGATAGCAGAAAATGGTGGCAGCAAAACCGATGATCGAGAGCCATGCCGCCCGCTTGCCAACCCAGCCTTTGGTAAAACGGGCATGCAGAAAGGCAGCATAGACAAACCAGACAATCAGCGACCAGGTTTCTTTTGGGTCCCAGCTCCAGTAGGTTCCCCAGGCATAGTTAGCCCAGGCAGCACCGGTAATAATCCCCAGTGTCAGAAGCGGAAAACCAACCATGATTGCCTTGTAGTTCAGATCATCGAGCACTCTCGTTGGCGGAAATTGGGACATCAGCCCACCGGCAGACTCACTCCCCTTTTCTTCACTCTTGGCCTTGATCAAATACATGATCGAGACACCGCAGGCCACAGCAAAGGCAGCATAGCCAAGGAAGCAGGTAATAACGTGATAGAGCAGCCAGTTGCTCTGCAGGGCAGGCATCAGCGGATTGATATCAGTGGGCAGATAGAGCTGGGCCCAAGCCATACCAAGCAGGGCAAACGGCATGACAAAGGCACCAATGATCCGGTACTTGTACTTGATATCAATAATGCCGAAGATCAGCACAATGCTCCAGGCAAAGAAGACAACTGATTCATACAGGTTAGACATTGGGGCATGGCCCAGTCCGATATCATAGGACTCTTTCCAGCGCAGACCGATCGCTGCGGTCTGAACGGCAAAGCCGATCCAGGCCAGACCTGAGCCGACAAGCCCTACCGTCTTATTCCGGCTGGCAAGAAAACCGATAAAGGCCAGAGTAGATGCCATATAAAAGATAGTGGTTGCATTAAAGAGTTTTGCACTCAACATTATGATTATTCCTCCGCTCAGATATTCTGCTTCTGGAGTTCCTCGGACAATGCCTCAAACTCAGTCATGAATGCCGGCTGATTCTTGCTGGCATTGCCATAGATGCGCGCATAGCCGTGTTGCATCACAATCCAGACCCGCTTATGGGACATGAAGAAGGCGATGCAGAGACCAAGGCACATCATGATACAGCCGGTCCAGACCACCCAGACACCGGGGTCTTTGTTGACCTGCAGACCAGTGTACATCCGGGCATCGGTACCGATAAAGGTGAAAATCAAGCTATCCCCTCGCAGTTCATCCAGCGTGGGATTATTCTTAAATACCTTGAAAAACTTTGGTTCCGCTCCTTTATCGTTCACACTCAATACTGCAGCCGTACCCTCACCCGGGTTGTCAGTCAGATCAACAATGGAGATCAAACGTCCATCAGCCAAACGGGTCTGGCTGCCGGGGCGCAGAGCAATCTGTTCAGTTTTAGCGGTTGTACGGTTTTTGACCGTAAAGAAGAAGGTACTGGGGTCATTGGCCTGGCCATAGCTGGACTGATAGAAGGTAATTCCTTTATAGCTCAGCGGTTCGTTCACCACCACCCGTGCATGCTTGTAACCAGGAACCTCTTTGCCATTTTCAGTCAGGGTCAGGATACTCTTGAACTCCTTGGGCATCTGACTTGGGCCACCACCGCCAGGAGCATCATAAAAGGAAACCGTAAACTGGTCACACTTGACCTCAAAGCCCAGAGCGATGTCCTTGCCATTACGCGCTTTAATGGTGTTAACCGTTTCACCTTCTACAATGGCAACGAACCCCTTGTAGCCCCAGAGATTGCCGATGATCGTTCCAGCCATGATCACCAGAATACTGAAGTGAACAACATAGACACCAAGACGGCACCAGGCGTTCTTCTGGGCAAAAAGATGATACTGGTTACCAACCTGCGTAATAGTGGGCGATGAAAAATGCGATGAAAGAAACGCAGCAAGCTTATCCCGCGAGTCCTCAAGCGAACCGCTCAGCTTCAGATCTTTGCTTGTGAAAATTTTCTGCTGGGTTTCGGACAGTACTGTAGCTGGCTCTGAGACGAATTTGAACACATGGGGCAGACGTTTGATGGAACAACAAATCAGGTTGACACTGAACAGTGCAAGCAGTGCTAAAAACCACCACGAGTGGTACATATCAAAGAAGCCAAGCCTCTCATACAGTAGCTTGCGACCTGCACTAATGGTACCCCAATAGCGTTCATCAATATTCGGATACTGAGGAATAACCGTACCGATGATTGAGGTAATCGCCAAGGTAATCAGCACAAAGAGGGTAAGCTTGAGTGAACAAAAGAAATCCCAGATCTGTTGCACGAAACTACGCTGATTGGTACTCACTGAAAGCTCCATTAAAACCGTGTTAAAAAGGCAACATAAGGAAGATTGAATTCACGACTATTTCTGTATTGTATAAACCGTTATAGCGCAACATAAAAGAAATGGGTAGCGGTTTTTGACATAGAGGTTTGACAAAAATCAAATATATTAAAAAAGGGCCAGCAACCGCTGACCCTTTTAAATCGCACTAAGTGAGAATAGATTACTTCTTGTGGCAATCCTTGCAGCCTTGGGGACCCTTTTTCTCAGCTTTGTGGCACTTAACACAGAGCTTGTTGTGGCCTACTTCCTTGTTCATTTCAATCTTCTTGGGAGCGCCTTCATGGCACTTGGCACAGCCCAGCTTCATGTGTGCCTTGTGAGGGAAGGTAACCTTACCCATTGCGCCACCCTTGTACTCATAGCTGTCAGCAGCAAATGCGGCACCGGCAAAGGCAACTACGGCAAACATTGCGATAATAGCTTTTTTCATCGTTACAACCTCCTTGATGGTGTATAAAAGATGTGGAACTAAATCATAGCCCCTGAAGTTATGTCAAGCATTATACATACCAACCGTCCAATCAGATACGGCCAAGAGCCTTTTTACCGATATCACGGCGAAACTGCACCCCACGCCAGGAAATCTTGGCAACCCCTTGATAGGCCCGCTCAATCGCCGCTGCCACGGTATTCCCCAAGGCAGTAACCCCCAGCACACGCCCACCAGCAGTCAGAATCTGACCATCCTTTTCAACCGTACCGGCATGGAAAACCGTTACATCAGCAAGCTGTTCCGCTGCCTCAATTCCGGTAATAGCATCCCCTTTGGGGTAGTCACCAGGGTAGCCTTCTGCAGCCATGACCACACAGATCGCGGCCTGATCATGCCACTCAATGCTATGCTTTGACAGATCACCTTCAGCCACCGCCAGCAGCAGCGGCACCAGATCAGACTTCATCCGCATCAACAGAGGCTGACACTCTGGATCACCAAAACGAGCATTGAACTCTAAAGTCTTGACTTCGCCATCCTTAACCATCAGGCCGGCATAGACGATTCCCTGATAAGCGCAACCTTCAGCAGCCATACCATCAACCGCCCGCTGCACCACCTGCTCCATCGCCTTTTGATGTACCGCTGGCGTCACCACCGGAGCCGGGGAGTAGGCTCCCATACCACCGGTATTGGGACCCAGGTCACCGTCAAAGATAGCCTTGTGGTCCTGGGCTGAAGCCAGGGGTATGACAAACTTTCCATCAGTAATGGCCAGGAAGGAAGCCTCTTCACCGGTCAGAAACTCTTCAACAACCACTCGGGAACCGGCATCACCAAAGGCGTTGCCAGAGAGCATATCCTGCACTGCCTCAATCGCCTCAGCCTCGGTCTGGGCAATGATCACCCCTTTACCGGCAGCCAGACCATCGGCCTTGACCACAATCGGCGCGCCGGTCTTGCGGATAAAGGCCTCAGCAGCAGGGATCTCGGTGAAGACACCGTATGCTGCAGTGGGGATGTTATACTTATGCATCAGATCCTTGGAAAAGGCCTTGCTGGCCTCAATCCGCGCCGCAGCCCGACTGGGCCCGAAGATCTTGACCCCATACTCACGGAACAGATCCACAATCCCCAGCGACAACGGCAGTTCTGGCCCCACCACTGCCAGATCAATCCCCTCTGATTTGGCAAAGCCCAGCAACTTATCGATCTCTTCCACCTTGATCGGCAGGTTGGTGGCCAATTGTGCCGTACCAGGGTTACCAGGGGCACAGAAAATCTGTGTTACCAACGGCGATTGGGCGATCTTCCAGACCAAAGCATGTTCGCGGCCACCGCCGCCTATTACCAGAATTTTCATATGAGAAAACCTTTCAAAATCATAACGCAGAGTAAAACAGAGAGAGGCAGAGGAGCAGAGAAAGCAAATACCATCTTATCTTTCTCTGCATCCCTGCCACTCTGCGTCTCTGTGTTAAGGTTTAGCAAATCAGTGTCTAAAGTGGCGCATATTGGTAAACACCATCGCCATGCCATGCTCATTGGCTGCCTGAATCACCTCTTCATCCCGTACTGAACCGCCCGGCTGGATAATAGCGGTCACCCCTGCCTCGGCAGCGGCATCCACACCATCACGGAACGGGAAGAAGGCATCGGAAGCCAGTACCGTACCTTTGATCGGCAGCAGTGCCTTCTGAACAGCGATCTTGGATGAATCCACCCGTGACATCTGACCGGCGCCAATCCCGACGGTCTGGTCAGCATTGGTAAAGACAATGGCGTTTGACTTGACATGCTTGCAGACCCGCCAGGCAAAATCAAGTGCAGCCAGTTCCTGTGCGGTTGGTTGACGTTGTGACACAACCTTGCAGTCAGTGGCAGCCACCATCCCCAGATCACGGCCCTGCAGCAGCAGACCACCCACCACCCGCTTCAGGTCATAGCCGGTCTGCAGATGCCCGGCCAGCAGCGGTACCTGCATGACCCGCACATTTTTCTTGGCCGTAAAGATGGCGAGCGCCTCCTCGTCATAGCCAGGGGCGATGACCGCTTCCAGAAAGGTTGAGGTCAGCTCACGGGCAGCAGCAGCATCAACAATACGGTTAAAGCCGACAATACCGCCAAACGCGGAGACCGGGTCACACTCACGGGCCTTGAGATAGGCTGAGATGGGAGAATCACCCAGGGCCACACCACAAGGGTTGGTGTGCTTGATAATGACCGCAGCTGGTTTATCCGTAAACTCTTTGACGGTTTCTATAGCAGCATCAAGGTCGATAATATTGTTAAAGGAAAGCTCTTTCCCCTGCAACTGGACTGCATTGGAAACACAGGGCTCAGTAATACCACGTTCAACATAGAAGGCGGCTGACTGGTGGGGGTTTTCACCATAACGCAGATCCTGTGCCTTCTTAACCTGCAGGGTAAAGGTTTCAGGGTATTCAGCAGCGGTCTCACCCAAACGGGCGCCCAGCCAGTTGGAAATAGCACCATCGTATGCTGCGGTATGCTGATACACCTTCACGGCCAGACGAAAATTGGTCTTAACCGAAACACAGCCGCTATTGGCAGCCATCTCTTCCAGTACAGTGGCATAGTCAGCAGCATCAACCAGCACGGTCACATCATGATTGTTTTTTGCAGCAGAGCGCAGCATGGTGGGGCCACCAATATCAATGTTCTCAATGGCATCTTCAAGGGTGCAATCAGGCTTGGCCACGGTGGCCTCAAAGGGGTAAAGGTTTACCACCACCATGTCAATCGGCTCTATGCCATGCTCCTTCATCTTGGCCTGGTGCTCTGCATTGTCACGGATACCCAGCAGACCACCATGCACCTTGGGATGCAGGGTCTTGACCCGGCCATCCAGCATCTCAGGAAATCCGGTAAACTCAGACACATCCTTCACCGTCAGACCTGCGTCGCGCAGCAGCTTGGCGGTCCCGCCAGTGGACAGGATCTCCACACCATATCCTGCAAGGGTTTTAGAAAACTCTACAATACCGGTCTTGTCGGAAACGCTGATCAACGCCCGTGTAATTTTGGCCATGACGACACCTCGATGTATGTGTTGTTTGATTATCTTAATGATCTACGGTCAGGAGTGAGCTTTGTAGCATGGGAGACAGGGGCCTGCCAAGTGCTTTTGAAGCTGCAACGCGTATACAATACAAGAGAATTTAGTTCATGATCACCGGCAGGGCAGCCTTAGGCAATACGTCACCGATTGCTACGCAGAAGATACTGTTTTTGCTGGCCTCAGCCTGAAACAATGCCGCATCATCAGGGCCTAAGGCGATCAGCAGGCCACCGGAGGTCTGGGGATCAAACAACGGCAGTAGCCGGTCCGCTTCACAACTGCCTGCATCAATTTGCGAGAGATAAAAACTGCGGTTCTGATAACATCCGGCAGGCACCATGCCGTCTGCAATCTGCTCTGCAACCCCTGCCATCAAAGGGATTGCATCAAGCTGCAAGCGAAAGGTAACCCCTGCCCCCAGGGCCATCTCACAGCTATGGCCGATCAGGCCAAAACCGGTTACATCGGTGCAGGCTGAAGGATTGTGACGCAACATCAGCTCGGCAGCAGCACGGTTTAAAAGCGACATCCAACGTACCGCCTCTGCCTCCTGCGCCTCGGTTGCCATCTCTCCCTTAACTGCGGTGGACAGGATGCCACTGCCCAGCGGCTTGGTCAGCAGCAGCAGGTCACCGGGCCGGGCGGTACTGTTACGCAGCACCTGATCAGGATGCACAATGCCGGTCACTGCCAAGCCATATTTCAACTCTTCATCTTCAACCGTATGCCCGCCAACCAGGCAGCAGCCAGCCTCGTTCAGGGCATCCTGCCCGCCGGCCAGCAGTTCACCAAGCACCTCTGGCGGCAGGCTGCAGGTTGGAAAAAAAGCGATATTCATGGCGGTCAACGGCTTGCCGCCCATGGCATAGATATCGGAAAGGGCATTGGCAGCAGCAATCCGGCCAAAGGCACGGGGATCATCAGCAGGCGGCGTAATCACATCGCAACTCTCCACCAGCGCGATCTCCGGCGTCAGATAATAGACTCCCCCATCATCGGACGTCTCTGGTCCCACGATCAATCTGGGGTCAGCAGGACGTCTAAGTCCTGCCAACGCGGTGGCAAGGCCCTCCGGGCCCAGCTTGGCCGCTCAGCCCGCAGCTTTAACGGTTTGCGTCAGTTTGATCTTCTTGTTGGTCATAGCCTACTTTCCTGCTCCAATATACACCCGTGGCACCCGCTTACTGATGCCGCACAACAACTCGTACGGAATGGTACCGGCCCAACCGGCCACCTCTTCCGCAAAGACCGTGTTTCCCTGCCGGTCCTCCCCGATCAGGGTGACGTCATCCCCCACCGCCACACCAGGGATATGGCTGACATCCAGCATCAGCCAATCCATACAGACCGTACCGGAAACCTGTGCCCGCTCCCCTCTGACCAGCACTTGGCCCTTGTTGGTCAAGGCGCGAGGATAGCCATCGGCATAGCCCACCGGCACGCTGGCAATCAGAGTACGCTGTTCAGCCGTAAATCGGCGGCCATAGCTGATGGAGGTGGAGGGTTCAACCCATTTCAGCATGGCGATCTTGCTCTTCAGGCGCATCACCGGACGCAATGAAAGCCTGCCCTGAAAATCAGGTGAAGGCAGCGCCCCGTACAGTGCGATGCCGGGACGTACCAGATTGCAGAAGGGATAGTCATTCAGCAGCGCCCCGGCACTGTTGGCAATATGGATATAGCGGGGCGAAAAACCGGCCTTGCGGATCTGTTCCACTGCCCAGCCAAACCGCTCTCCCTGCAGCCGGGTAAAGTACTGGCCCGATTCATCCAGTTCATCGGCAGAGGCAAAGTGGGAAATCACCCCTTCCAGATAGATATTGGGCAGCAGCTTGAGGGCATCCAGCAGAGCAGGCACCTGATCATAGGGGATTCCCAGGCGGCCCATGCCGGTATCCACCTTCAGATGCACCAACGCCTTGCGGTAGAGTTTGCCCGCTGCCAGATCCAGCGCCTTCAGTTGTTCAAGGGAAAAAACAGCGGAGGAGATACCAAATCCGACACACTTGCGTTCCTGGCCAGGGTAGATCCCACCCAACAACAGCACTGGTTTATCAATGCCACTTTTACGCAGCTGGATCGCCTCAGCCAGAAAGGCTACGCCAAAGGCATCCACCCCCTGACGTTCAAGCTCTTTACTTACCTCAAGAAAGCCATGGCCGTAGGCATCGGCCTTGACCACTGCCAGCACGGCTGAGCGTGACGGTACGGAAGCGCGGACAACGGCATAGTTCTCCCGCAGGGCACCAAGATCTATCTCTGCAAAGGTTGGGCGACTGTCAAACATGCCACTTACTTACCACGGCCTGCCCCGGGGGGCAATCTGAAAACTCTGTGTACAGAAGCGGTTGACGACCTGCTGTTTTTATCGTATGGTGACGTCGCCCTGGGGGAGCCTTGCATAGGCTGAGACGGCTTTGCCGGACCCCTTGAACCTGAACCGGGTAATGCCGGCGGAGGAAAGCGGCCTCGTTCCCAGCATCTCTTTTCGGGCCGCCTGATTTGTATTCAGTGCGGCCCTTTTTCGTACCACGAGGTACTACACAATGTCTGAAAAAACCTTGCCACTGCGCCTGGTGGCAACAGCCCCCAAAACCATGCGGGACCGTTCCATTGCCGGAGTCTACCTGATCACTGATCAGCAGGACAACCTGCTTGAACGGGTAGCCCGGGCCCTGCGTGGCGGCGTAGCGGTGCTGCAGTATCGTGTCAAAGACAAGCCGTACGAGTTTTGTCTCGAAGAAGGTAGCAGCCTGAAGCAGCTTTGCAGCCGCTTCGGCTCTCTCTTTATTGTCAATGATGACCTGAAACTTGCCCATGATCTGGATGCAGATGGTGTCCATCTGGGGCAGGACGATGGTGCTCCCCAACAGGCCCGTGAACTGCTGGGGCCGAACAAGATCATCGGCGTCTCCACCCATAATCTGGAGGAAGCACTCAAGGCAGAGGCAGATGGTGCTGATTATCTTGGTTTTGGCGCCATGTACCCCACTGACAGCAAGAGCATCACCCATATGCCCGGTACCTCAGGGCTGGCTGCCATCCGCGACCGGGTCAAGCTGCCGATTGTGGCCATTGGTGGTATCAGCCCGGCCAATGCCTGCCGGGTGATTGAGGCTGGTGCTGATGCAGTTGCGGTCATTTCTTCGGTCCTGTCAGCTCCCCGACCAGAGGTGGCAGCTACAGAACTGCGGCTACTGTTCAACCGGCTGGCCCCCTATCCCCGTGGTGGTGTCCTGACGATTGCCGGCAGCGACTCCGGTGGCGGTGCCGGTATCCAGGCCGACCTGAAAACGATTACGCTGTTGGGCAGCTACGGGGCATCCGCCATCACTGCCCTGACCGCCCAGAATACCAAAGGGGTCAAGTCGATCCACGGCATCCCCCCGTCCTTTGTCAGAGATCAGATCGATACCGTGCTGACTGACCTGCCGATTGACCTGATCAAAACCGGCATGCTGCACACCCCGGCCATCATCTCGCTGCTGGCCGATTATCTGACTGAGCAGACCCATTATTATCCGGTGGTAATTGACCCGGTCATGGTGGCCAAGGGTGGCGCTTCCTTACTTGAACTGGATGCTGTCTCCATCTTTCAGGAAACTCTGCTGCCCCATGCCTACCTGCTGACCCCCAATATACCTGAGGCAGAACGGCTGATAAACTGTCGTATCAACAGTGAAGCCAGCATGGAACAGGCAGCCCGACAGTTACACGGCATGGGCGCAGCCAATGTCCTGATCAAAGGTGGACATATGAGCGGCGGTGATGCCGTTGATATCCTCTTTGACGGTCAGACCATCCACCGCTTTGCCTCAGAACGGTTCTTTACCAGCGCCACCCATGGCACCGGCTGCAGCTTTGCCTCTGCCATTGCCGCCTATCTGGCCCAGGGCGAACCGCTTAAAGAAGCAGTTCGTTTGGCCAAAAACTTTATTAGCAATGCCATCCGCCTGGCCCGTCCGATGGGCAAAGGCCATGGCCCGATCAACCACTACCTTGCTGCAAAGGAAACAGACCAATGACCCAGCTTGAAGCCGCCCGCCAAGGGATTATTACTGACAAGATGAAGACCGCTGCCGCTGCAGAAGGAGTTGCCCCGGAGTTTATCCGTGACGGCATTGCCAAAGGCACCATCATCATCAGCCATAACGACAAGACCCACAAGCATGGCATTCCGCTGGCTGTGGGAACCGGCCTGCGCACCAAGGTGAATGCCAACATCGGCACCTCAGCCGATGATACTGACATCACCAAGGAGCTTGAAAAGGCCCGTGTTGCGGTCAAGCATGGTGCAGACGCCATCATGGACCTCTCCACCGGCGGCCCGGTGGATGAGATCCGCCGCGCCATCGTGGCTGAGACCTCTGCCTGCATCGGCTCAGTGCCGCTCTATCAGGCTGCCACCGACACGGTGCGGGTCAAGAAAAAGGCGTTGGTGGATATGACTGCCGACGACATCTTCAAAGGGATCATCAAGCACCTTGATGACGGGGTTGACTTCATTACCGTACACTGCGGCGTAACCCGTGCCACGGTTGAGCGGATGAAAAACGAAGGCCGGATCATGGATGTGGTCTCCCGTGGCGGCTCCTTTACCATTGAGTGGATGTCCTACAACAACAAGGAAAACCCGCTCTACGAGAACTTTGACCGCCTGCTTGAGATTACCAAGGAGTACGATGCCACCCTGTCACTGGGGGATGGTTTCCGCCCCGGCTGTCTGGCCGATGCCACTGACCGGGCTCAGATCCAGGAGCTGATCATTCTGGGTGAGTTGACCCAACGGGCCTGGGACGCTGGCGTACAGGTCATGATTGAAGGACCGGGCCATGTGCCGTTGAACCAGATTCAGGCCAATATCCAACTACAGAAGCGACTCTGCCACGGTGCGCCGTTTTATGTGCTGGGACCACTGGTGACCGACATTGCACCTGGCTACGACCATATCACCTGCGCCATTGGCGGCGCCATTGCCGGGGCAGCCGGGGCAGACTTCCTCTGCTACGTTACCCCCTCAGAACACCTGGCCCTGCCGGAGATTGAGGATGTCCGCCAAGGTGTGATCGCCTCCCGCATCGCAGCCCATGCCGCAGACATCTGCAAAGGCCTGCCCGGTGCCATTGAAAAAGACAACGCCATGGCCCGTGCCAGAAAGAAGCTGGACTGGGAAGGGCAGTTTGCCCTGGCCCTTGACCCGGACCGGGCCCGGGAGTATCGTGCCAAATCACCGGTCTCCGAGCATGGCGCCTGTACCATGTGCGGTGAGTTCTGTGCGTACAAGGTGATGGATGAAGCGATGAAGAGGTAGGAACAGTCTTTTTCCGCTCTGGCCAAGTCAATCACCGGCAGGGATTGTGCGGCGTACCATGGTGTACGCCTCCGCTCCCTGCCTTGCTTGTCTCAGCCATAACGAAAAAATCCTCGTTCCTTACAACGTCTGGCAGTTTCGTTGATATGGAGGTTGGTCATGGGCGACATCACCCGTTTCGGCATCTCAATTGACAGTGATCTGCTGGACAGTTTTGATCGTCTGATTGCACAAAAGGGCTATCAGAATCGTTCAGAGGCAATTCGCGACCTGATCCGGGCAACGATTGTCGAGGAAAAAATGGATGCCGGCCATGAAGAAATGGTCGGCACCGTTACCATGGTCTACAACCACCATGTCCGGGATCTGGCCGATAAACTGACCGAACACCAGCACCAGCACCATCACCAGGTAATCTCTGCCCTGCATGTCCACCTTGATGCCCATAACTGCCTTGAAGTGCTGGTGTTACGCGGCAGCAGCACCGATATCAAACAGATTGCTGACGAACTGCTGGGGGTCAAAGGGGTCAAACACGGCAAACTGTTCCTCACCTCGGCTACTCCTGAACATCACTGACACCATGACCGCTCTTCCCCCAGGTCGGAAACTCCGCTCTATCCGACTCTATCTGCTTGCCTCACTGCTGTTGCATGGGGTGCTCTTTGCGGCGGTAATCCTGCTGTTACCAACCTTTGTGCAAGCCCCCCCCAAGGAATCTACTATCCTGATGACCCACCTTGGAGCACCGCCGCAAAACACCGGTAAGGAGCTGAAGCCCCAGACATCTCCGTTGCCTGCCAGCAGCCGGACGATTCCCATACCGTCAGCACTGCCGGTACCAGCGCCACCGGTGTCTGCACCGTCAAGCACCAGCATGCAACCGGTTAAGCGTAGTGAGACGCCACCAGAAACAGCAGCTATACCAGCACTCAATGCAAAGCAGGGTAAGGGAGCAACTGTCACTAAACAGGACACAGGAACCACGCTACCGGTGCAGACAGGTGTAACAGCTGGCAGTGGACGGATAGCGCCACAGGAAACAACATTTGGAGGTGCCAATGGCCCGGCCTTCAGGAACCGGGTTCAACCGGTATATCCATCACTGGCCAGGCGTCGTGGGAAGGAAGGGGTTGTTGTGCTGCGTCTCAGTATCAATGAAACCGGCCATCTGACCCGGCTTGAGGTGCTGGAAGATCCAGGTTATGGCTTTGCCGAGGCTGCCCAGGAGGCAGTTCGCGGATCAAGCTTTACCCCGGCTCACCACAATGGGAAACCGGTAGCAGTGTTGGCCACACTGCCAATCCGTTTTAACCTGCGCTAGGAAGTCTGTCCCCCTCGCTTGGCGCAGACAACACAGGCCTGCATGGAAAATGGCGGTTCAAGCCTGCATGAGGCAAGCAGCCCTGCATCAGCAAAGATATCCTCAGCAGCACCATCTGCCCTGATCTCCCCGGCATGCATCACAATCACCCTGTCACAGACCTCTGCCACCATATCAAGATCATGGCTGGTAATGATCCTGGTGTGACTGAACTCATTCAGCAGCTTGATAACCTCTCTGCGTGAGAACGGGTCAAGCCCTGATGTTGGCTCATCCATGACCAGCATTGCCGGATCCATGGCAAGCACCGTGGCAATGGCAACCCGCTTCTTTTCACCGCATGAAAGCCGATAGGGAGGTTTGGCGGCCAGGTGTCCGGCACAGACCGTATCCAGCGCGGCAGTTACCCTTTGTTCAACATCCTTTGTGGGCATACCAAGGTTAAGCGGCCCAAAGGCAACGTCATCAAACACCGTAGGCATGAAGAGCTGATCGTCAGGGTTCTGAAACACCATCCCCACTGTCCGCCGTACGTCGTGCAGGGTCTTTGGTGTAACTGGAAAATCACCGATTCTAACCTGACCGGATGTGGGGGTCAGATAGCCGTTTAACTGCTGCAGCAAGGTGGATTTTCCAGCGCCGTTGGCCCCGATCACGGCAACGGATTCGCCATGGTGGATTGAGAACGAGACCGAGCGCAGTGCTGCTGTCCCGTCTGGATAGGAAAAACTGAGCCGGTCTGCTGCTACGATATGGTGGCTCATGGGATTGTGGCCTGTGCAATAAAAAGACGGGTTACCGCCTCACCGATCAGGAGGGGGATGTTGGTAAAACGCAGGATCATAAAAACCGCCAACCAGCCAGCAACAAAAAGCAGCTCTCGCAAGCCAAATGCACCGGTGCGTTGAAGGTAAAATTCACCCTGAAATCCCCTGGCAAGCATGGCCATATGGATCCGCTCTGCACGTTCCCAGGATTTAAGCAACAGATGCCCGGTCATGGCTGCAAACGGTCCTATTCCCATGCCACGGTTGCCAAAGGCACGCAGCTCTCGGGCACGGGAGGCATTGGCAGCGTCGTCAGCAAGCACGAACAGATAGCGCTGCATAAAGAGTAGTTGCACCACAAGTGCCTGCGGCATGCCAAGCCGTTCTAACGCCCCGCAAACAGCAGTGAAACCGGTTACTGCTACCAGCATGAGAGCAGCGGTTACGGTCAGAGTCGCACGGACTACAATGGATGCACAGGAGAGCCAGCCACCACTGATGCCAAAGGAGCCAATGCTAAGCCGGATCTCCTGATCAAACAGGGGATTGAAGATACCGATTGCAGCGGCAAATGGTATTACCAGGGCAACCTTACGCACAATAAAACCTGCCGGAAGATCTGCCAAAACCACCATAACCACAGGAAAGATGAAAAACGGTACCATGGCGCTCAGTTCATACCTGCCAAACGATACAACCGTTATAATGAACAGCAGCACAACCAGTACCTTGGCCCTGGCATCAAGCCGGTGAATAACCGTATCCTGTGCGGCAAGCAGGTCCAGTTGCCGGAAATCAAGCATTGATCCTTCAATGGTCGCCATGCTTAGCTGCAGCCTCTCATAGGGATGCTCTTCCCCGTTTTAACAGGGCTCCAGCCACTATCAGCAGTACCAAGGTAATGCCAACACCAACAATGCCGGCAAGACTGGTTCCCCTGTTTTCAGCACGTGCAGAAGCCGATTGTTCACTAGCCACAGGCTTTTTAAAGGCATAGTCAGGCAGGAACGCAACCTTTTCCTGAATAGCCGCAAGCAACATATGTAGCTTAGTATCCGGTGACGTAAGCTCTGCAGTTCCGGTAACCCTGGTTATGGCCCATTCCAATCCATCTGGGTCCTTAGATGCAACCAGTGAAACAACCCCTCCGGTCAGAACGGCTGCACAAACAAAAGCAATCAGCAGGTTACGCATCGGGAAGACCATTGCTGCAGCGGTCCTCCGGGCAACATGCATCAGTTCTGGACGGGCCAGGTAGACAAAGGAGATAACCGCAGCAGTCACCACCCCTTCCACCAGCCCGATTGCCAGATGCACCGGCTGCATCATCAGTAGAAAGGTTGTAAAAGGAAGGGCTGAGAGGCCGGAAAACAGGGTTTCAAGTACCACTGCAAAGGGACCAAGCTGCAGGGTTACCAGAGCTGAAACCACAATTGCAAAGGTCAGGCGGGTTCCCCCCGGATCTTGTCCAGCAAGCCTTTTGTACAGCAAAGGATAGACCAGAAAGGCGGGGATGACCCCCATATTGAAGATATTGCAGCCCAGGGCAAGCAGCCCGCCATCTGCAAAAAACAGGGCCTGGACAATCAACACCCCTGTTATGGCAAGCAGGGCAGCGTGCGGCCCCAGCAGGATGGCAAGTAGTATTCCACCACCAAGGTGTCCACTTGAGCCGGTACCCGGTATACTGAAGTTGATCATCTGGGCCGCAAAAAGAAACGCCCCCATCACCCCCATCAAAGGGACCCTGCGGTCATCCACCTCTGCCCGAAGCCTTGAGGAGCTATAGGCAACAGCTCCAGCAGATACCGCCCACATTGTCCCTCCCACAGCAGGAGACACAAGTGCATCTGCCATATGCATAGATACCTCCAGTGCCACTAAAAATAAAATCGTAGCACCAGTCTATACGCCACCGGTTCATTGGTGTCAACCGGAGCAACTAAAAATGGGAATCGATTGCCATCAGTCCTTCCAGCGCCCCGCAGGCCAGACCGATGTGGGGCGCTGCTATCTCCGGTTCACGGGTATTGATCCTGATCACCGTGGCACCGACATGACGCCAGCCCAGCCGTTCAGAGGTAGCGCGGATAGTAGGAATGGCGGTACCTGCCCCCATCTCGATCACCACAATCTTCTTATCACCCTGCTGATCCAGAAACTGCTGCAGCCGCTGTTCCTGCTGGTGGGTTCGCTCCGGTAGCCATGACCAGTCACCAAACATCAGGATATTGGGGCGACTTACCCCGTTGCAACGGGGACAGCGGGGGATATGACCGGCCCGCATGGTGACCAGATCAACCGGAACCTGTTCGTGGTTGGGCCAGATGATGTCAGAACAGGGGGAAAGGCACTGCAGCCAGTGGATTGAACCATGCACTTCAAGCATACGCTCATCGTCAAAACCGGCCTTCTGAAACTGACCATCCACGTTGGAGGTAACCACAAAGTACGGGGCAGCCTTTTTCTCTATCCAGTTTTTGATAATCCCAAACCCGGCATGGGGAACCGTGTCTCGGTAGAGGTTGGTGCGATGGCCGTAGAAGCCCCAGCCAAAGGAGGGATCACGCTGAAAATGCTCCGGGTTGGCACACTCCACAAAGGAAAGCCCCAACCGGGCATAGGGTGGGTAAGCCTGCCAGAAACCCTGGTTGCCGCGAAAATCAGGCAGACCGGAATCCACCCCCATCCCGGCCCCGGCGGTGATAACAAACAGATCAGCAGTGCGGATCAAATCTGCAGCCTGTTCAATCCGGGCACGGATATTTTCACCCCCCATCAGACAACCCTTGATCAATAAACTCTGCAAACTTCTCTGGCGCTAGTGACCGACTGAACAGGAACCCCTGAATGGTCGTACAGCCCCGAGCCAGCAAATGTTGTTTCTGTTCCTCGGTCTCTACCCCTTCTGCAATCAGTTCCAACCCCAACTCCTGCGCCATGGCGATGATGGTATTGACCACCGCTGTATCTGACGGGGTTGTATGCAATCGATGAATAAATGACCGGTCCACCTTCAGCTCCTGTACCGGCAGCCGGGAAAGGTAGGCAAGAGAGGAATACCCGGTACCAAAGTCATCCAGAGAAAGACTGACCCCCAGATCACGCAGTTCCTGCAGTTTCTGCTGGGCGTGGGCTGTGTCAATCATCAGCATGCTTTCGGTCAACTCAAGACAGAGCAAGGCCGGATCAAGGCCAGACTCAGCCAGAATCTGGCGAACGGTCTCAGCCAGATCACCCCGCTGAAACTGCAGGGCTGAGATATTGACCGACAGACGCAGAGAGACCATACCTGCACGCTGCCAGGCTACGGCCTGACAACAGGCCTGCTGCAAGACCCAGGTACCCACCGGAACAATCAGGCCGGTTTCCTCAAGAATAGGTATAAACTCAGTGGCACTAACCGGCGCAAGGTCGGGGCATTCCCAGCGTAGCAGCGCCTCAACTCCGATCACCCTGCCGGTTGCCAGGCAGATCTGGGGTTGATACTGCAGGCTGAATTCTTCATTTTCAAGTGCTCGATGCAACCGGGAAGCCAGCATCAGACGGTAGTGGGCCTGCTGGTGGAAATCACTGGTATAACAGACGATAGTGTTACGCCCCAACCGCTTGGCCTCGTGCAGGGCCGCCTCGGCGTTGCGCAACAGATTATTTTCCTCTTCACCATCATCCGGGTAGATCACCAGGCCGATACTGGCAGTAATAGCCAGCTCCACCTCTTCCACCACAAACAGCTCCGATAACAGCCGTTTCACCTGATGGGCAAGATTGACGGCCATCTCCCGATCCCCTGTAAGAGGGGCAACCAGGAAGAATTCATCGCCAAGAAACCGCCCCACCACCGAATCTTCAGAAGCCGTCCGCTTCAGGCGTTTGGCAACTTCAATCAGCAACAGGTCACCAAAGTCATGACCAAAGGTATCGTTGACAAACTTGAGGTTGTCGATGTCGATCAGCAGAAGGGACAAGGTCTGTTGTGCCTCCATCCGCTTGACAGTGGCACTCAGGTGGTTTTCCAGATAGTAGCGGTTATAGAGGCCGGTCAGGCTGTCATGGCTGGCCTGCCAGTTCAGGGACTCTTCATGGGCCTTACGGCTGGTGATATCCTCTTTGACAGCAATAAAATTGGTGATTTCACCGGCCTCATTCCTGATCGGTGCAATACTGCAGAGATCCCAGTACAGAGTGCCGTTCTTACGTTTATTACAGAACTCCCCCCGCCACTCCCGACCTGCGGAGATGGTCTGCCAGAGCTCTGCATACAGTTCCGGCGGCTGTTTTCCTGACTTGAGCAGACTGGGCTTTTGCCCGATAATCTCATCATACCTATAGCCGGTTACCATGCAAAAATGGGGATTCACATATTCGATCACCCCCTGGGTATCGGTAATAATGACTGAGTTGGCGCTCTGCTCAACCGCTGCAAACAGTTTACGCCGCTCTTCAACCTGATGGTTCAGATCGGCTGTCTTACGCAGCACTTCACGCCGCAGCAGGGCCACAAAGATACCAAGCAACAGCGCCCCACCCAACACCCCGCCCAAACTCCACAAGAGCCAGCGCGGCATACGATACCCGGCCCCTTCTATCCCCAGCCAACGTTTCAGAGACTGGTGATAGACCGAGTTACGGTCCTTTTTCATCGCTTCTAGCCGGGTATCAAAGGCGGCAAGAAGTGCCGCATGTTTGCCCTTTGGTGCAGCCACCTGCACCGAGACCGGGCTGAAGATGATCGGCGTGGGCTTAACTTTAAAAGAACGCTCGTTTAAAAGGGAAAAAAAGCGGTTTGCCACCCCGGCATCCACTTCACCCCAGTCAATCATATCAAAGACATCTCTAAAATTATCCGCGTAGACCAGATCACAACGGATATTAAACTGCTGCAGCATCTTGATAAAAGTATTGCAGTAGACATCATTCTTTACTACGGCGACCCGCTTGCCATTCAAATCAGCATAGTTCTCAATCTTCTGACCAGGACGGCTGTAGAGCAAGCCCCAGTTTGATATGACGGTGTGCTGATTATAACTGTATTTCTGTGCCCTTTCCGGGGTCTGGGCAATACCCACCAGCAGATCAATCTCTGCGTTTTCAAGGTTTTCAAGACATGTATTCCAGATACAGGGGGCATATTGGATAGTCCACCCTTCCCGGCTGGCCACCTCCTCAACGATGTCAATCATAATCCCCTGAGCCTTGCCATTTTCTGCAGTGCCGGCCATGGGATGATTCTGTTCGTAGCCCACCCGTACGACTTGATCCGCATGGGTAAAAGTCGGCAGATGCAGGATAAGCAGCACTATTGCACACGCTGTTAGCATCATAGGATGCATATGTTTCATGCAGCTGCTCCCTCAGAATAACTTGTAATAAGCAGACTCAGAATTGTTTGATTCTACCATAGCTCCATGATCCTGCAACCAGATTACGTTTCAATTTTACGACATCTGTTCAGCTACTATCGCTGCAAAAGAAACAAAGAAGCCGCACTCTTTTGAAGTGCGGCCCGGTTTGAAATCTTACAGCGACATTAAGACTTAGATCCCTTCCCATCCAAACAGGCCGGTCCCCTTCGGCACCTCAATCATCACCCGGTCTCCCTCTTTTAGCTGCAGGTGCTCTGCAGCAGCCAGGGTGATCAGCACCCTGCCATCAAAAAGGTTTTCTTTATCATCTTCAATAATATCCAATGAAATAATTGAGTTAAGGTTATTACGGGGATTGGTCAGAGAAAATTTCTTTGAAGGACGCGAGCTGTAATGACGCCAAATACTACGGCAGGTGGAGCGATTGACCGAGACATGTTCCTCCATTGATGACCAGAACGTCCCCCCGGTCCTATCCACTATCTGCACCTGTAACAGCATCTTACCGTTTTCAATCTGCAGCGGCATAAAGGTCCAACCGGTGCCAGACTGAAGCGGCGGAGTCATCTGGCTGGGCTGGGCTGCTGCAGACTGCTGTGCTACCGGCTGTACCGGTATTTTTTCCAGTTTTTTTGCGGCCACATTCAAAGCGATTGAAAGCACCTGAATATTGACACCAGGTTCACAAAGCAGCACTAGAGACCGTTCTCCAGCAGAACGGGCAATCAGCTTACCCAACTCAAAGCGGATTTCTGACTGCCTGACACCTCCGGTGGCATCTTCAAGACCGAACTGTTGTTCCATCAACAAAGTTGCAACCTTGGCAAGCTGACCACTATCGTACATATCAGGCATTGAACGGACAAGTAACTGACCGCTATCATCCGCAATCATACCGCCGATAACCCCCGGCGAAGTAACCACACTACGCAGCACTGTTTCCATTATCCCCTCCTACCCCTGATTTCCCAAGGCACGCCGGACTTCGGCCTCAACCGCAGAGGGCTTGGCCTCTCCCTGCACACCGACAAAGAGGTAGTTTTTTGCCCCTTCAAGGGAGACGATATGGCCAGAAACACCCTGCACCACTGCTCCCTTAAAGCTGCCCAAACCCAGCTCATCACCTATCTGGCTGGATGTCGATACCAGATACATCCCCTGGGCAGCGAGGGATTCTGCATTGCTGCCAATAGATTGAACCACCGTACCACTCCGATCGGTCAAGGCAACATCCTGCAGGCCTGCAATACCGGATAGCCGATCCTTCATCCCGCCCCCTTTTGGCACCTGTGCAGTTTCTGCTGCCGGGTTCTGTTGCTCCAGGCCTGCAGCAATCTCATCCTGCAACCGCAAGGCATCCAACAAAAGATACTGAAAGTTCTCGTTAATTGTCTGACGTGTAGTGCCTACCTTCGGCTCAGCCCTGAAGGTGCCACCTCCCCAGGCAAGGACACGCGCAAAGGCATCCTTCCCCTCAAACTGATCAAGCTGGGCGTGCACCAGATCACCCTCACGGAAAAAGAGATGACCAGATTTGCCATTTTGCTCCACCACAATCCGTCCACTAAAACGCCCCATGGCCTTGATTTGCAGCAGATCCGTCAGACTCATGCCTGACACTTCACCATCAAATCCCGTTGTTTGTTGGGCTGTAGAACTCATACGCCCTCCCCCATACCATGTAAATCCATAACAAAACGCCTATTTATTTACAGACGATACATTTTGATGCCGTTTTTATTAGCTCTATTCAAATGTCAGAATTCGTATAAAGACGCTATGCGCGCAGTTTACATAAAACACTGTTTATGTCAATCATACATTCCTCTTAGATTCAGACACAAAGCTCATTTCGATTCTGGCTAGACTTGACTTAAACTACCCGATGGTATAGAAGATTAGCTCTCTCCACGCCACTTTAGCTCAGATGGTAGAGCAACTGATTCGTAATCAGTAGGTCAGCGGTTCGATTCCGCTAAGTGGCTCCAGCTACTTGTCAAGGCTCCGCACTAACCTGGAGCCTTTTCTTTTTAACCCAGATTTTCCATTGGGACGCGAGATGCTGCCGAGATGGTTTGCGAGCAGATGTTCGGCCGTTTGACGAGACAATAGCCGAAGCTATTGGTGAGGAAAACGGGCGGACAGATGCCGGAAAACATCCGGCAGGGCTCGCGTAGGCGCTGTGCGCCGCCTAATGGAATATCTGGGGTTAAGGGAGGTTCCCATGCACAGCACACCCCGCTTTAAAACTGCCACCATTGACGACATCCCAGCTTTGCAAGATTCAGCCCGCCGTATCTGGCACGCCCACTACCCTGGTATTATTACTGTGGAACAGATCGACTACATGCTGGCTGAAGGCTATTCGTCAGACCGGATAGCTGCTGAGATGACCAAACAAGGGGTCACCTGGCTAAAGATTCTTGATGACAAGGAAATGATCGGCTTTGCCGCTTTCGGACCTTATGGTGAACATACAGTCAAGCTGCACAAACTGTATCTTGATGTTGCCTGCCACGGCAGAGGTATCGGCAGCGCAGCGCTGGCAGAGGTAGAGCAACGCGCAACGGCAGATGGCGCCACGGCCATTATCCTGAACGTCAATAAATACAATTACAAAGCCATTGCGAGCTATGAACGTAATGGCTATCAGGTGGCTGATTCCGTGGTCAACGAGATTGGCAACGGTTTTGTGATGGATGATTATGTAATGAAAAAAATACTGATTAAATACTGAATCAGCCTTGTTTGTAACAAAACCAGCAATGACAGCGTCATACACATCTGATATAGTGACAAATCACGCACTTGATTATGAACCCGAGGTAACGCCAATGCTCAACCTTCGCGACCAATCTCTTTTGCGCCAATCCTGTTACCTGAACGGCCAGTGGCTTGCTGCAGACAGCGGCAAGACCATTGAGGTCACCAACCCTGCCACCGGCGAGGTTTTGGGTACCATCCCCAAAATGGGCACTACTGAGACCCGTCGTGCCATAGAGGCAGCCAATGCAGCCTGGCCTGCCTGGCGGGCCAAGACCGCCAAAGAACGGGCAACCATCCTGCGGCGCTGGTTTGAGCTGATGCTAGAGAATCAGGAAGACCTGGCAGTTATCATGACTGCCGAGCAGGGCAAGCCGCTGGCTGAGTCCCGTGGTGAGATCGCCTATGCTGCCTCCTTTATTGAGTGGTTTGCCGAAGAGGGCAAACGGCTCTACGGTGACACCATCCCTGCCCATGGCCGCGACAAACGGATCGTGGTCATAAAAGAACCGATCGGTGTCTGTGCCGCCATTACCCCCTGGAACTTCCCGTCTGCCATGATTACCCGTAAAGCAGGCCCTGCCCTGGCTGCCGGTTGCACCATGGTGGTCAAGCCAGCCACAGCCACCCCCTTTTCTGCCTTGGCCCTGGCAGAGCTGGGAGAACGGGCTGGTATTCCGGCCGGGGTGTTCAGTGTGGTTACCGGCTCTGCCGGTGAGATCGGTACTGAGATAACCTCTAACCCGATCATCCGTAAGCTGACCTTTACCGGTTCCACCGAGATCGGCAAGCAGTTGACTGCCCAGTGTGCTGCCACCATGAAGAAGGTCTCCATGGAGCTGGGTGGCAATGCCCCGTTTATTGTGTTTGATGATGCTGATCTGGATGCTGCTGTTGAAGGGGCCATCGCCTCCAAATACCGTAACACCGGACAGACCTGTGTCTGCACCAACCGGTTGCTGGTACAGGCCGGGGTCTATGACACCTTTGCAGAGAAACTTGCTACTGCCGTAGCCCAAATGCGGGTGGGTGATGGTCTGAAGGAAGATGTCCAGCAGGGTCCATTGATTGATGAGGCCTCCGTACAGAAGGTTGAAGAGCATATTAACGATGCTGTCACTAAAGGGGCCCGTATAGCTTTAGGCGGCAAGCGTCATGCACTGGGCGGCACCTTCTTCCAACCCACCATCCTCTGTGATGTGACCCCTCAGATGCTGGTGGCACGGGAAGAGACCTTTGGACCGGTGGCACCGATCTTCAAGTTCAACACCGACGCAGAAGCGATCCAGATGGCCAATGATACTGAATTTGGTCTGGCTTCCTACTTCTACACCCGTGACATCGGTCGGGTCTGGCGGGTGGCTGAGGCACTGGAATACGGCATGGTGGGGATTAACACCGGCCTGGTTTCAACGGAGATCGCCCCCTTTGGCGGGGTCAAGGAGTCCGGTATCGGTCGGGAAGGTTCCAAGTATGGCATCGAGGACTACCTTGAAATCAAGTACCTCTGCATGGGCGGGATATAAGCACTGATGAGCTTCCTGCACCCTTCATTACGGGCACGAATGACCCTGGCGGTAACCTGCCTGATTCTGGTGTTGATGGTAATCACCGGCCTTGTATCCCTTGCTTTTTTTGAGCGGGAATACGAACGCTCCATGACAGAACAGCAGTCAAGTGTTGTCCGTTATCTTGCTGGCGATGTTGATGCCACGCTGACCAATATTCAAGAGGCACTACTGGTTAATGCACAGTCTTTGCCAGACAATATCTTACGCAATCCACAAGCAGCACAGGAATACCTTAGCAGTCGTACCGGCCTACGCCGTTTTTTCAAAAACCACCTCCACCTCTATGGAGCTGATGGTCACCTGATTGCCACCTCAGCACAACATCACCACGACATATCAGAGTCAATTGCCGGGCAGCCATACTTTAAACAAACCATCCAACAGGCTAAACCGGTTATCAGTGATCCGACAGTACATGGCCACACCAAGGGAAGTGCCAATATAGTGTTTACCGCACCGGTTAAAGACCCAGATGGACATGTTGTCGCGGTAATGACCGGAAGCTTTAATCTGTACGAAAAAAATCCACTTTCCCGTTATGTTACTATCACATTGGGCAAAAGCGGCATCTTACGGCTTATCTCCGGCAACGGACAGGTTTTGCTCCATGCTAAAAACGCAAGGATCCTGCAGGATGTTGCTCAAGGAGCAGGCCCACTGGTAGAAAAGGCACTGCGTGATGGCACGGCAACCGGTCGCCATTTTGGCATGAGCAACCAGGTGCTGATTGCCTCACTGCAACGCCTGAAATCCGTTAACTGGGTCTTGGCTGCCAGCTACCCGGAAGAAGAGGTGTATGCCAGGGTGGCTACTGCCCGACACTGGTTTATCGTTGCCACCCTGGCGGGTATGGCAATCGCCGTTGTACTGGTACTGGTGATGATGCGCCTGCTGACCCGCCCTCTGTCTCAGCTGGCCACCCATGTTGCCACATTACCGGAAAAAACAGGTGATGCACGTTTTATCCATCTGCCGGTAAACGGAGAAATCGGTAATCTTACCGGCGCCTTCAACAGCATGGTGCAGGAAATTGATCAAAGCACCTTGGCACTGCGCAACAGTGAGCAGCGCTATCGGATTGTAACCGAGTTCACCAATGATTTTACCTATTGGCGACGACCAGACGGCAGCTTTGAGTTCATCTCCCCGGCCTGCCTTGAAGTAACCGGCTACAGCCGGGAAGAACTGTTTGCCCAGCCATCCCTGATGGAAGAGATGATCCACCCTGCTGATCGCCCGATGGTTGACCAGATGGCCGCAGAGAGTGGTGACCCCACCAACTGCAACCACGAAGAGATCGAGTACCGTATTATCACCAAAGGCGGCAGTACCCGCTGGGTTCGCCACAACTGCCGACCGATTATTGATGATAACGGCACCTTCCTAGGGCGGCGGGGCTGCCGCTCTGACATTACCGAACGCAAGCAGCTTGCAGACCAGGTCTCACACATGGTGCTGCATGACCTGCTGACCGGCCTGCCCAACCGTTCTCTGTTTGCTGATCGCCTCTTCCTGGCAACGGCTCAAAAAGATCGTAACGACCGTGAGCTGACCGTAGTACTGTTCTTCGGTATTGACCGCTTTAAACTGATCAATGACACCCTTGGCCATGAAACCGGGGACCGCCTGTTAATCATGATTGCCGAGCGGTTACGCAAGTTACTGCACCCCAATGACACCCTCTGTCGTTTTGGCGGTGATGTATTTGCCTTTATTCTGCCGGGCCGTGAGAGCCGTCACGAAGCAGTGACCATGTCCTACCGGATCCTGGCCAGCCTGTCTGATCCATTTAATCCGACAGGACAGCAGGTAACCCTCAGCGGCAGTATCGGCATCGCCATCTGCCCACAGGATGGCAGTGATGCAGAGACCCTGCAGAAAAACGCTGAAACCGCCATGTACGATGCCAAGCGCAGCGGCAAAAACTGTTTCCGTTTTTATGCACGGGAAATGAATGCCCAGGCAGCTGAGATGTTGCGTCTGGACAACAGCATGCCACTGGGACTTGCCAATGGAGATTTTTATCTTCACTACCAGCCTCAGCTGGACCTGAAAAACGACACCGTTATTGCGGTTGAAGCACTCCTGCGCTGGCGTCACCCTGAACTGGGCATGATCCCGCCAGACCGTTTCATTCCACTGGCAGAAGATAGTGGCTTCATCATCAAGTTGGGTGAGTGGGTACTGCGCACCGCCTGTATGCAATGTGCAGAATGGCAGAAAAACGGTCCTGCCCCTTTACGAATAGCCATCAACGTATCAGGACGCCAGTTCAGTGAACCTGACTTTGTGGATATGGTTGCTGCTGCCCTGAGCGACAGTGGACTAGCCCCGGAATTGCTGGAGCTTGAACTGACGGAAAGTCTCCTGATCTCAAACGAACAACAGGCGTTACAAAAGCTGCAGCTCCTGAAAAACATGGGGATCTTCCTGGCCATTGATGACTTTGGCACCGGCTATTCATCCCTGGCCTACCTGAAACACTTCCCGCTGGACCGGCTTAAGATTGATAAATCATTTATCAATGACATCCTGAGCGATCCTGATGATGCTGCCATTACCGAGGCGATCATCGCCATGGGGCACTCCTTGAAGTTAAAGGTGATAGCGGAGGGGGTTGAAACGCGGGAGCAGCTTGTCTTCCTGGAAGACAGGAGCTGTGATGAGATACAGGGCTATTTCCTGAGCAAGCCGTTGTCAGAACATGACTTGCATGTATTTGTTACGGCTCGGCTGGCGAACAAGGCAGTAGAGGAAAGTAGTCACTAGGCTGCACAGATGTACCGACTTCAAGACACTATAAAGCGGGGTGGGAACTGATTCCCCACCCCGCTTTACGGTAGCTGCCTCAGCCTAACTTTTTACTGCAGCCTGAAGCGGGAAACCGCCCCTTGCAACCCTTCAGCCATCCCCGACAGATTCGACGCCGCATCTGCAGTCTCGTGGGAACCACGGGCGGTGTCCTGAATAATCTGGGTCATGCGATGAATGTTATCGGTAATCTCTCCGGTGGTGGCACTTTGTTCTTCAGCTGCGGTAGCAATCTGCTTAACCTGATCCGCAACCGCATCAATCTCTGCCAGGATCTGCTCCAGAGCAGCACCGGAGCGCTCGGCATCATGGGTACCGGCCTCAACCTCCCGCACTCCTTCATTCATTGCACTTACCGCACTCTTGGTTTCTGACTGGATCGCCTTGATCATCTCACCGATCTCGCGGGTAGCCTTGGTGGTCCGTTCAGCCAGGGCGCGAACTTCATCGGCAACCACGGCAAAACCGCGTCCCATCTCACCGGCACGGGCCGCCTCAATAGCCGCATTCAGTGCCAACAGGTTGGTCTGATCTGCAATATCTTCAATGGTGGCAACAATGGCACCAATCTGATCAGACCGTTCCCCCAGCGAGTCAACCGTACGGGCAGTATTCTGGACACGGGTGGCGATTCTGCGCATTCCTTCAACGGTCTGCCGTACCACATCAGAACCGGATTGAGCAGCCTGGTTGGCACGATAGGATCCCTCCACGGCAATCTGGCAGCTATGGGCGATGTCATGACTGGTGGCTGCCATCTCTTCGCTGGCGGTGGCAACACTGATGGTCTGAGCTGCCGCAACCTCGGCCCCACCAGCTATCTCGGTTGAAGTTCCGTTCAACTCTCTGGTTGCTGCGGTAACCGCCCCTGCCGTTGCATTCACCTGGGCAATCAGATCTCGCAACTGCTGCACCATCGCGGCAAAAGAGCGAGCCAGGTTACCCATTTCATCACAGCAGTGGGCATCAACCGTCACGGTCAGATCGCCTTCGGCAACCTTTTGGAAACGCGACTGCAGCTGTTGCAGCGGGCTACTGATCCTGCCAGAAACAAAAATACCTATGGCAAGCGCTACAGCAACTGCGGCAACAGACATGACCAGAGAGAAGATCAACGCAGTTTTGGCAAGCCGGGCATTACTTGCGGCGGTTTCCTTGGCATGCTTGACACTGACCGCCGACATCTTGTCCAACCCCTTCAGCATGGCATTTGCATGGCGACCGGCATCTCCCCGGGCAATCCCAAGCGCCTCATCGTTCTTACCTGCCAGAGAGAGTTCAATCATCTGCTTTAAAAGTGGCACATAGGCATCAAAGGCGCTCTTAAACTCCGCAAAGGCAGCCTTTTCTTCAGCACCATCCATTTTTTTGTTATACGCTGCTGTTTTTGCCTCCAAACCTGCCAAACTTTCCTTCAGGCTATCGGCAATCTCTTCACGTTCTTCAGGATCGGTTGCTCCGATTAAGGCCCGGGTGCTGACCCGATTCAACAGGAAAGCCTGGGTGATGTCCCGCAGACCGGCCAACGGTACTGCCACCTCTTGGTACATAAAGGTATCGGCCTTTTCCATCTTGTGAATGTTAACGATACTGACCCCGCCCAACAGGCCGGAAAAGGCAGCAACCACCAGAAATGCAATTACCAGCTTGGTTCTGATCCCCAGATTTTCAAATGCAGTTGGCATATAACCTCCCCTTGGCTGCTACTTCTTCTCTATCTTATCCCAAGTCGGCTTTTCATTGGGATTCTGCAAACGGAACAGCAGATAGGCCGCAGCCTTTTTCAATTTTTCTGTTGTCTTGGCCTCTGTCGTAAAGCGTTCCAATGCCGCAATCATACATGCACGGGAGTAATCAGCAACCACCTCCTGCTCAATAATGGTTCGCAGGGAGGTCAACACCTGCTTTTGCTGCTCTGCCTCATCAAGCTTGCAGGGGTCCAGCAAAAAGACCAGTAACCAGGCGGTCACCCGCTCTTCAGTGCCGGTTGCAGACGCTGCAAACTGCAACAGGGCCGTTGCCAGACTGGTCTGTTCAGCCTGATTCAGCGAACTTTTCTCCAGGTAGTCCCGCAGGAAACGCAGTGCTGTCAAATGGTGCCGTTCACCAGAGACATTAAAAAGCAGCAGGTTGGCAGCCTGGGGTTTCAGTTCATCATGTTGATAGCTTTTCAGGAAGCTGTGCAAAATACGAGCGATCTTATCGGTGGCAAGTTCTGAAAGCCCGCCACCGGTCAGCTTACTTCTGACCGTTGACAGCAGATCCTGTTTCACCGGATGCCCGCTGTACACCACCGCCATGATGCCATCTTTAACCTCATCATCAGCAGCAAACTCCCACAATTCCTCAACCTGCTTCAAGATGGTGGAACGGAAACGCTTAACCTTGTCCATCTTGGTAATTTCTTCCGGTTCCCAGCTCTCCGGCCAGGTATCAATATGGTTGTCAACCTCATCCTCATTCCAGGTTTTATCAAGCAGGAAGGTAAAATAGGTAAGAATTTTGAGCTGGTAAACCTTACCCCCCTCCTGCAGCGGACGCAACAGATCTTCCAGGTAGCTGGCAGTCAGGCCGCAGGTGCCGCTACAGAGGAAACGGTAGACGCTCTCCCCTTTTTCCACCTGCTTCTCGATATATTTTGCCTTAAGGTGGGCGCCCAGAGCGGTAGTGGAAACCTTCTTGAAGAAGACCGACAGCAGGTTGGTGGCATGGTGCTTGACCGGCATCTCGATCTCATCTGAGAGCACGATATCAAGACAGGCGTTAAAGATCTTAACCTGTTCCGGCTCATCTTCAGAGGCATCGATGTACTGTTCAAGGATATCGATAATCTCGACAATATGGGAGCGGTTGCGACTGGAAAGCAGGCTGGTCAGGGTAATCCGCAGCGAATCGGCATCAACAATACCAAACAGAAAGCGAACTGCCGCGTTACGCCGGGCCGGACCTTTGTGCTCAGCAGAACGCAATACCTGCAAAATACTGGCAGCAGGATCAGCCACCCAGCCCGGAATCAAGGCCTCCAGCAGCAGTTCCGCCTTGCGGCGGATATGGGCATCCAGATCGTTCACAAAGTAGCGGGCGATCTCGATCTTAAACTCACGACCGGCATTGGATTCAATAATCAATGAAAAGGCAGCCGCCTTATCCTTGGCCGAAAGCTTGGCCATATCTTTCTTGGCCCGGGCACTGTCATTAATCTTGATATAGAATCCAATAATATCTTTAACGCCAACTTCTGCTTCAATATCCTTCATGGCACCCTCTCACTGGGTAATGACACCGTGTATTTTTCGATCAGATCAATTCTGATTCTTCATAGCACTAATCGCTTCCCTGGCCAAACAATCGCAACGCTCGTTTTCTGCATGTCCAGCATGGCCGCGCACCCACTGCCAGACCACCTGATGGGGCTTGACCGCCTCAACCAGCGCCTCCCAGAGATCTTTATTAAGCACCGGTTCTTTCTTGCTGTTCTTCCAGCCGTTGCGTTGCCAGCCCGACAACCACTCGGTCATCCCCTTTACCAGATACTGGGAATCAGTGGTTATGGTTACCCGACAAGGACGGGTCAACTGCCGAAGCCCCTCAAGGGCTCCGGTCAGTTCCATCCGATTGTTCGTGGTCTCTGCAGCAGCACCGGACAGTTCTTTTTCCTTACCACGACAGCGTAGAATGGTGCCGTAGCCACCGGGACCGGGATTACCACTGCAGGCGCCGTCACAGAAAATCTCGACATCCGTCAGGGCCTTACTTTTCAACGCGTCCGACATAGGCCCCTTCCTGTTTCAGCAGTTCTGCAATCCCCTCCATCACCCGTTCAACAATCAGCTGATGAGTCTCCTTGCAGTCCTCAAGCACAAACAGGTCATCAAAGATGATCTGTGGCCCAAAGACAATCGCCCCCTTGGCCCCCAGACTGGGAAATGTCCAGTGGTTCAGCCCTATCAGGGCTGTAGGTACAACCGTTGGCCGGGTATCAAAGATCAACTTGCCGACGCCACGGTTGCCCGGTCCCAATCTGCCATCTTTATGACGGGTTCCCTCAGGGAAAAGCATCACCTTCTGATCAGCCAGCAGATCGTTCAGGACCTTGCCGGCCTTGACATCCCTGCCCCGTCGCACCGGAAAGGCTCCCCATGATGAATAGATAAAGCGCTGAAACGGTTTGCGAAACAGTTCTTCCTTGGCCGGTGCCCAGAGCATCTGGAGCGGGTGCCTGCGTAAAGCGGCCCAGGGGAGAAAAATCGTTTCATAGGCCGAGATGTGATTGGAGGCCAACAGCACACCTCCTGCATCAGGGATATGCTGTTCTCCCTTGATTTTCATACGATTCAACAGCGAGGCGTAGATGCCAACCACATTAATCGAAAAGGTCACCCAAAAGCGCTGTAGAAATGAAGCCTTTGCCACGTTCTTCCTTTACTGCCAAATGTAAGTTTTAGTTGTAGTCACCCTATACCATGCAATGGGCTGTTCAGCAATAACTCAGGGGCAAATCTGACATAAACGGTGCCGATTGCACTTAAAGGACAGATAGCGTATACTCAACTCCTTTCATCAAGTAACTATGCCCAGATATCAGGCAGGATACCCGACACCTATGGAGCAATCAGAACAAAAATACCTGATCGGACGCCAACCGATCCTGAACCGTGATGAGCAGATCTGTGCCTATGAACTGCTTTTCCGCTCAGCTCAATCCCTGGCTGAGGCCAATGTCAGCGACGCCTCCCAGGCAACCGCCAGCGTTATCCTGAATACCCTGGCCGGATTTGGGGTCAAGCAGATTCTGGGCAAGCATCTGGGATTTATCAACCTTGAGCTTGATATCCTGATGAGTGACTCCCTGGAACTGCTACCCAAAGAGATGATCGTCCTTGAACTGCTTGAAACCCTTGAGGTCACCCCGGCACTGATCGAGCGCTGCCGTGAACTGAAAGAGGCCGGGTTTGTGCTGGCCCTTGATGATCATGACTACGACCCGATCTACGAAGAGCTGTACCAGATTATTGATATCGTCAAGGTGGACCTGATGGCCACCCCGGTGGACACCATCGGTGCAGCTGTTGAGTGCTACCGCAATTATCAGTTTAAGCTGTTGGCAGAAAAAGTGGAAACCAAGGAAGAATTTCTGAAATGCCTGGATCTGGGTTTTGATTATTTCCAAGGCTACTATTTTGCCAAACCAGCAGTCATTGAAAAGAAGAAGATTGATGAGGGCGGCGCCGCGCTTTTAAAACTGATGCGTCAGTTAATGGATGACGCCGAGATGGAGGAGGTTGAAAAGACCTTCCGCAGCAGTCCGGGTCTGACCTACAAACTGCTCCTACTGGTCAACTCTGTCTCCTTTGTGGGACTGCAGAAGATCCAGACTGTACGCCACGCCATCAGCATGCTGGGCAGGGCACAGATCAAACGCTGGGTACAGTTGGCCCTGTTTGCTACCGATGACAGTCATGCCATGGAAAACCCGCTGGTGGATATGGCAGCGGTGCGGGGTGGCTTCATGGAGCAGATGGCAACCGCCTGCCCGCGTCTGCGGGGTAACCGTGAGGCAGCAGACCAAGCCTTTATGACCGGCATCCTGTCGCTGCTTGAATCGCTGTATGATATCCCCATGGGACAGATTGCGGAAGAATTGAACCTGTCGGAGGATGTGCAACAGGCACTGGTCAGCCGGGAAGGGATCTACGGCAACCTGCTTGCCCTGGCCGAGGCCCTGGAGCAGGTTGACTTTGTCAAGGCATCAGAGTTATTGGGTGCCCTCTCTATCCCCTACAGCACGGTTATGGATGCCCAGATGAAGGCCTACAACTGGCAGGCAGGCATGGGCTAATGGCCACCAGCCCGACCTTTGCGGTCAGTGCAAAAAAACAGCAGGCCCTGCTGGCCCGTATGCTGGAACTGAATGTCCGTGAAGAAGAGATTGAAGAACAGTTTGTCCGCTCCTCCGGCAAGGGGGGGCAACATCTTAACAAGACCTCAAGCTGCGCACAGGTTCGCCACCTTCCCACCGGCATTGAAGCCCGTTGCGGACGTGAACGCAGTCAGTCCCTGAACCGCTTTCTGGCCCGACGTGAACTGCTGGAGAAAATCGCCCGCAGTCGCGGTCTGCCCACGGTTGAAGATGAAGAGGCTGCCAGAATCCGTAAACAGAAAAGCCGTAGAAACCGCCGTTCAACCCATAAACGACAGAATACCGACACCCCATGATCTCTCACACAACCCTTTGCCGTCTTGAATTCAATAAGGTCCTGCAGGTGGTTGCAGGCCATGCCCGTAGCGATGCCAGCACCGCAGCCATTCTGGCTGTTGCTCCACTACAGTCTGCTGCTGCCATCACCCTCTCTTGGCAGCGGATCGAGGAAATCCGCACCCTGCTGCGCCAACGGATCAGCCTGCGGATCAGCCGTTTCAGTGATATCCGCCCCCTGCTGGATCAGGTACGACCGGACGGAGCGATCCTCTCCCCCTTTGGCCTGCTGGAGTTCATTCCGGTGCTGGGATCACTGGCAGAACTGTACAAACAGCTCTCCCCGCGGGATGACATCCCTGCCCTGCGCCTTTTGGAACCGTTTCCGGTGGCCTTCAGCGATATCCTTGAACCGCTCTCTGCCACACTGGATGATGAAGACACCATTCTGGACTCTGCCTCCCGCGAACTGGCCGAAATCCGCAAGGCCAAGCGGGCCCTGGCTGCCCGGGTGCGCCGCAAGCTGGAAGAGTTTGTCCGCAGGCATGAAACCGCCATCTTCCTGCAGGATGACTTCATCACCATTCGTTCCGGCCGCTGGGTCATCCCGGTGCGGATGGATTCCAAGGGGATGGTGCCGGGGGTGGTGCATGATGTCTCCTCATCCGGTGAAACCGCCTTTATGGAGCCGCTGGAGATCATCCCGTTTGTCAATGAACTGGAAAACCTGTCTGCCGAAGAAAAGGCAGAAGAGATCCGCATCCTGCGGCAACTCTCTGCCTGGATCAGGGAAGATGCAGACCGGATCGCCGCCTGTTTCACCACCCTGGTGGAGCTTGATCGTCTGGACTGCATCGCCCGCTTTAGCGAGCAGTTCAACATGGCAGTACCTGAATTAAATCAGAACGGTGCGCTGCGACTGCTTTCCGCCCGCCACCCACTACTGATGGTGATGCGGGCAGAGCAGCAGGATGCCACACCGATTGTCCCCTTGGATCTGGAGCTTTCCACCTCGCAGGTACTTGTGATCAGCGGCCCTAACGCCGGTGGCAAGACCATCGCCCTTAAAACCGTCGGCCTGATCACTGCCATGGCCTTGTCCGGTATGCCGGTGCCAGCCTCCCCCTCCTCATCCATACCACTGCTGGATGCCCTGTTGGTGGATATTGGTGATGAACAGTCGATAGAGCAAAGCCTCTCCACCTTCTCGGCCCATGTGGCTGCCATCAGCAAGATTCTGGAACAGGCCGGTTCCCGCAGCTTGGTACTGCTGGATGAACTGGGTACCGGTACCGAACCGCTGCAGGGGGCTGCCATTGGCTGCGCTGTCCTGCAAGAGCTGCAACAGCGGGGCGCTGTGGTGCTGGCCACTACCCACCTGACCGAGATTGTCGGTTTTGTCCAGCAGACCAGTGAAATGCAGAACGCAGGCATGGAGTTTGACAGTGCCAGCTGGACCCCGCTCTACCGGCTGGTAATGGGAGAGCCGGGACAGTCCCATGCCCTGGAAACTGCCCGGCGTTATGGTCTGCCTGAATCTGTCCTACAGACCGCCCGTGCTCTGTTGGGGGATGCTGGTACCGCCTTTTCAAACATCATTGAAGAGCTGCGCCAGAAACGGAATGCACTGGCTGATGAGCTTGCAAATCAGCAGCAGGAACGGCAACGTCTTGATGGGCTTGCTATGAGCCTGAAACAGCAAGAGGCTGATCTCGTCCGCCTGCGACAGGAAACCATTGAAAAGGCTCGGGCTGACGCACGGGATACCATCACCGCTGCCCGCCGTGAGATGAATCAGCTGCTGGAGCAGTTCAAGCAGGATCGCCGCAAGGAAACAGAGGTAAAATTCAGGCAGAAGGCAGAAGAGCTGGAAGCCAGCTTTGCCCCCACCGGACAGCAGCCCCCATCCGCTGATGCGCTACAGCCGGGCAGCATTGTGCAGGTGCGCTCTCTTGGGCGGGAAGCCACGGTCACCAGTGTGGATCAGGCCCGTCAAAAGGTACGGGTCAGGGCAGGCAGCATCGAGATGGAGGTACCGCTGCACGGCCTGATAATCGGCAGCAGCACAGCAGGTTCCAAACCGCGTAAAAATGCACCTGAGATCAAGATGAAGCTGCAGTCTGAAGAGTCCGCCAATGAACTGAACCTGATCGGCAAGCGGGTGGAAGAGGCACTGATTGAGCTGGAAGGGTTCATTGATCAGGCTGTTCTGGCCGGACAGCGGGAAATCAGGATCATCCATGGTATCGGCACCGGTACCCTGCAGCGGGCAGTGCGGGAGTTTCTGAGTCGGCATCCACAGATAAGCTCCTTCCGCCCCGGTGAACCACACGAAGGCCGCGACGGTGCAACCGTTGCTGAACTGGGATAACCATGAGCGAGTTCATTATTGAGGTATCAGAAGAAGAGGTCAGGCGTGAACGGGACAAATCCCGTGAACTGCGCCGCAGCCGCTGGTGGAAGAACCGGCTGGCATTAGGCGTCTGCCACTGGTGCGGCAACCGCTTTAGTCCGGATGAGCTGACCATGGACCATATCGTACCGGTCACCCGTGGCGGCAAGGCCAGCCGGAACAATGTGGTGCCATCCTGCAAGGAATGTAACAGCCGTAAAAAATACCTGCTGCCGATGGAATGGGAAGAGTACCTGACCAAGGCCCGGCAACCGGAAGAGGACAAGGCATGACTGCACGCTACAAGGCGATAATCTATGATTGTGACGGAGTTATCCTGGATTCAATCGAATCCAACTACATCTTCTACAACCGGATCATGGCCGGGCTGGGCCGCCCGGAGATTGACCGGCTCTGCACTGAATCAGAGCGGGTACTGCACACCTTTTCCTATCTGGATGTAATTGAGCATTTCTTTGGCAAAGATCCGCAGAAGGCTCAAGCCATCGCCATCGGCAAGACCATCCGCTACAAGGAACTGATGCCGTACATGCGGCGTGAGGATGGACTGGTGGAAACCCTGACCGCTCTGAAAGGAAAGGTAGAACTGGCGATCTGCACCAACCGGGCAGCCTCCATGGAGATGATCATCGAAGACTTCGGTCTGGAAGGATTCTTTGGTTGTGTCATGACCGCCGCCAAAGTCAAGAATCCTAAACCCCACCCGGAGCCACTCTTGAAGGTGCTGGAACATTACGGTCTTAGCCCGCAGGAGGCGCTGTTTGTGGGTGACAGCGCGGTGGATATGCAGGCTGCAGCCGCAGCCGGAGTGCCGTTCATCGCCTACAAATCAGACCTGCCTGCCTTGGCGGTGATAGAGCGACACCAAGACCTGCTGGAGCATGTTCTGCCCCAATAAAAAAGGCACCGTTTCCGGTGCCTTGCAAACTAATCTTTTTTAATACTTATCCCTAACTCACTGATCTTCTTACGCAGGGTGTTGCGGTTGATCCCCAGCACATCCGCCGCACGAACCTGGTTACCTCTGGTCTTTTCAAGCACGTAGCGGATCAAAGGCCGCTCCACCTGCTCCAGCACCCGGTCGTAAATATCCCCTTTATCCAGCTTCTCAATCCCGTTCATGGAGCTGCGCAGTTTGCCTTCAACCAGCGATTCCAGCGACTGTTCCTGGGGTACGGCATGGATGGTTTCCTGACGATTGGTCAGGCCTGCAAAATCAGCAATGGTCAGCAATGGATCGCTGGAGAGGATAACGCCACGTTTGATGGTATTTTCAAGTTCACGCACGTTACCGGGCCAGGTGTAGCTGCAGAGCAGCTCCATCGCTTCAGGGGCGCACTGTTTGGTCGGTATCTCAAGTTCTGCACAGGCACGCTCCAGAAAATACTCCACCAGGGCGGGGATATCCTCACTGCGCTCACGCAGCGGTGCCAGATTGATCGGCACCACATTCAGGCGGTAGTAAAGATCTTCACGGAATTCGCGATTACGCACCCGCTCCTGCAGTTCCTGGTTGGTGGCTGCCACCACCCGCACATCAACGCTCAGGTTCTGGGAACCGCCAATCCGGGTAATCTCCTGCTCCTGTAGTACCCGCAGGATCTTGGCCTGCAGATCCAGCGGCATGTCACCGATTTCATCCAGAAAGATGGTGCCATGGTTGGCCTGTTCAAACTTGCCGGTCTTGCGCTCGGTAGCCCCGGTAAAAGCGCCCCGCTCACTGCCGAACAGCTCGCTCTCCAGTAGGTCTTTGGGGATGGCAGCACAGTTGATCGCCACAAACGGCTTACCCAACCGGGTTGAGTTGAAGTGAATCGCCCGGGCAATCAGCTCTTTACCGGTGCCGGATTCCCCCTGAATCAGCACGGTAATATCACTGCCGGCCACCTTGCCGATGGTCTTGTAGACCTCCCGCATGGCGGTTGAATTACCGATGATGTTCTTTTCGACCTGATAGCGGTCCTTCAGTTCCTGCTTCAGCAGGGTGACCTGATTGCTGACATCCCGCGCACGGCTGACCTTTTCAATAATCGCGTCGATTACCTCAAGATCAAACGGCTTGGTGATGTAGTCATAGGCACCGCGCTTCATCGCCTCAACCGCATTCTTCATGCTGGCCTCGGCGGTCATCACCACCACCAGCAGGTCCGGCCTCAGTTCCCGTGCCTTGTCCAGAAACTCCAGACCGGACATGCCGGGCATCTTGATATCCACAATCACCAGGTCATAGGACTGTTCCCGCACCTGACGCAGGGCCTGATTACCATCTGCAGCCAGATCTACCGAGTACCCTTTTTTGCGCAACGCCTTGGAAAGTACCCAGCGCATGCTCTCTTCATCATCAGCCACCAATATCCGATGCAGTCCCATGCTGTTTATCCTTTCGCGGGTGACTGAATCAGCGGTAGCAACACACTGATTTTGGTCCCCTGTCCCGGTTTCGACTCAATTTTCAACATACCGCGATGTTCCGCTACTATCTTCTGGCAGATGGCCAGCCCCAGCCCGGTACCGTTATCCTTGGTACTGAAAAACGGCGTGCCCACCTTGGCAAGATTTTCTGTGGAGATCCCCGGACCGGTGTCAGCCACTTCCACCGCCACCATCCGTGAACGATTTTCATTACGGGCCAGATGATATTCAGCCAGTACCCGGCTGGATACCGTGACCCGCCCACCTTCCGCCATCGCCTCAATGGCATTGCGGATCAGGTTTAAAAAGACCTGGGTCAACTGGGCCTCATCAGCCATGATCGGCGGGATACTGGGATCAAATCCGGTGGAAATGGTGACGTCACGATCAGCGGCAGCCTCCCGCTGCAGCAGGATGATATCCCCCAGCACCATATGCAGGTTAACCGGGGTATAACGTGGTCCACGGGGTGAGGCAAGATCCAGCAGCTGGCGGATAATCCGGTCGATCCGTTCTGCCTCTTTTATCATCACCCTGGGATATTCCAGCAGGTCGCTGTCCTCATCCAGCTCCCGTTCCAGCAGTTGGGCAGCCCCTTTGATTCCTCCCAGCGGATTTTTAACCTCATGGGCCAAACCGGCAGCCAGGGTACCCAGGGTGGCAAGACGGTCTGCCTGCCTGACAGCGGCCTCCAGTTCACGGATTGAAGTCAGATCCCGCAGGGTTAATATGACGCCGATAGCCTCACCATCAGAGCGCAGTAGCGGACAGGTGGTGGCATTGGCAGGAATCACCCGCCCGGATGGGCTTAACACAACATTATCCTGATCTGAAAGGGAGACACCACTGGCAGATGTCCGCTCAACCATATCAACCAGGATCGGTTCAGCCTTAAAGGAGTCGATAAAACGTGAGCCAACCACCTGACGCCGGGAACGGCCAGTCATCTCTTCGGCAGCCGGGTTCATCAACGTCACCACCCCTTCTCCGTTGATCACGACTACCCCGTCCCCCACACTGTCAAGCACCGTAAGGGCGTATCCACTCAGGTCAGTATGCACCGTATTGTTAGACTCCTGTTTCTCTGATCTGTCTGATTATTGCCTGCAGTTCATCTGTGTCTTGGGCCATGTTAACGGTCCTACGCAGGGCTGCTGCCCCCGGAACACCATGAATATACCACCCAAGATGCTTCTTCATCTCCCGCACCGCAACTGATGCACCGGCGTAGTCAGTGAACAGGGCAAGGTGCTGTTCAGCCATTGCCATCCGGTCAGCACAACTCACCGGGGTTACCGGCCTTCCCTCCAGCAGCTCACAGGTCTGGTGGAAAATCCAGGGATTCCCCAGCGCCCCCCGCGCCACCATCAGTCCGTCACATCCGGTCTCAGCCAGCATCCTCTGGCAATCCTGCGGGGTAAACAGATCACCACTGCCGATCACCGGGATCTTCACCAGCTGCTTTAACTGTGCAATATGCTGCCAGTTGGCCTGTCCATCAAACATCTGAGCCCGGCTGCGGGGATGCAGGGTAATGGCGTCACAGCCCTCTGCCTCGGCAATCCGCCCCACCTCTTGCCAGGTATCATCACCACACTGCCAACCACTACGGATCTTGATCGTTAACGGCAGTTTTGTCGCCTTGCGTACTGTCCTGATAATCTCTGCTATCCGCGACGGATCCTGCAGCAAGGCAGACCCGGCGCCGGTACCAACCACCTTGCGCACTGGACAGCCCATATTGATATCAATAAGATCGGCGTTATCCTTAACCATACTGGCGGCTTGAGCCAAAAGCCCGGGATCATTTCCAAACAGTTGCGCCCCCAGAGGGCGATCTTCAGGAGAACTTGCCAGCAGGGATAACGTTTTTTCACCTTCACGAACCATGCCGTTAACACTGACCATTTCAGTAAAGGCCAGACTGGCCCCCTGTTGCCTGCAGATCAGCCTGAAAACATGATTGGTAATGCCTGCCAACGGGGCAAGCAGTAGATTATGACGTAGCGTTAAACCGGCTATTTGAAGAGGACGAAGCAGTGACACAGACAGCACTCCTGACTATTTTTTATACATGTCTGATTATTTTTTATGCATATTTGTACATTGCAGCAACAAGACTAACAACACATTTTTTTGTTGCCTTGCAGCCATGAATAACGCTTTAATGGGTCAGAAGCCACCCGCAAACCATCGAGGAGAACAGACCATGTTTGGAATAGGCATGCCGGAATTGATTGTCATCATGGTGATCGCGTTAATCGTGATCGGCCCCAATAAATTGCCTGATCTGGCCAAATCCCTGGGTAAAGGACTGGCCGAGTTCAAAAAGGCCTCTGAAGACTTCCAGCGTAATGTCCAAGAAGAGGCCCGCAAGGAAGAGGTTGATCAACTTATTAAAAATAAGCAGGCTGCAGAACCTGAACATGCTGCTGCAGAAACTGCTAAAGAGACAGTCAAACCAGAGGAAAGCAAGAAGTCTGCCTGATTTTTGATCAACATCCATTAAATACAAAAAGGCCGGGAAATCCCCCGGCCTTTTTGTGTACAGATGATATCAATCAACAACTACTTCACTTCAACGTTAATCTGCTTCGGCTTCACCTCTTCCTTCTTGGGTAGTGTCACCGTCAACACCCCTTTATCACAGGCTGCTGCCACCTTTTCCTGATCCACCGTAGCAGGTAGTTTGAAGCTGCGCTGGAATGAACCAAAGTAGCGCTCAATCCGATGGTAATTCTCTTTCTTTACTTCGCTTTCATGCTTACGCTCACCCTTGATGGTCAGCAAACTGTCTTCTATCCGTACATCAATATCCTTCTGTTCCACATCCGGTAACTCAGCCTTGATCACAATTGAATCCTGTGTCTCGTAGATATCCACGGCAGGCTGCCAGATCCCTTCCTTGATATCTTCGCCGGAATATTCATTATTGCCCCAGGACAGGTTCAGCAACCGATCCATCTGGTCCTGCATACTGCGCAGCTCACGTAGCGGGTTGTACTTGACGAGTGCCATGACACATTCCTCCTTTTAAACATTGGTTCTGGTACTTCCTTCTGTCCAAAAGATAAGCACACTTTTTTGGATGTCAAGGGGCGTCTATTTGACAATTTTCTGTAAAAGTAAACCATCCGGCCCAATCAGCTCAACCTGCATCGGCATCTTCCCAACAGCATGGGTAGAGCAGGAAAGACAGGGATCATAACAGCGGATGCCATGTTCCACCCGGTTTAAGAGCCCTTCATCCAACCTGCTGCCTGAGAGATACTTCTGTGCTATCTGCAGCACGGTACGGTTTATGGCCAGGTTGTTCTGGCCAGTGGCGATAATCAGGTTCACGTAGGAGAGCAGCCCGTCATCATCAACATGATATTCATGGAACAGCACACCCCGGGGCGCTTCCACCACACCGATCCCGATCCTGTTGTTGGTGCGGGCATGGCTGCGCACATGGTCATCCAACAGTTGCGGATCATCCAGCAGCTGGCCGATCCGTTCCAGGCAGTAGAGCAGTTCGATCAAGCGGGCCTGATGGTAGTAGAAGCTGCCCAGCACCGGTCCGCCCCCTTCCCTGAACTGGCGAAACCGCTGCAGTTCCTGCTCTGCCAGCGGCGTTCCGGCAAAATCAGCCACATTCAGGCGGGCCAGTGGACCAACGCGATACATACCGGCATCACCTTCATGTCCACGGGGTTTGTAATAGGGAAATTTCAGATAGCTCCAGCTCTGCTCTGCCTCACCGATAAACTCGGCGTAGCGGGATGGATCAAGGTCTCCCTCAAGATTTTTGCCCTCGGCATCAATCAGCCGTAGCTTGCCGTCGTACTGTTCCAGACCGCCATCTAGCGAGACCAGCCCCAGAAACAGGCTGGGAAAATTTCCGTAAGAGTCCGCTTCTTCTGACAGGCGTTGCAGGGCATCATAGCCAAGGGCCAGAGCCTTTTTCGCGGTGGCCAACGCCTCAGGCAGCCGGGCTGCAATCCAGTCCCGCTTGTCTACCGTCAGTGGCTCCCGCACCCCGCCTGATACCGCCCAGGCCGGATGCACAGCCCGGTCACCCAGCAGACGGATGATCTCCTGGCCAAACTGGCGCAGCCTGATCCCTTCCCTGGCCAGCTCTGGTTGTGCCTCAATCAGGCCGATCAGGTTACGCTTGGCCGGGTCGCTCTCCATCCCCAGCAAAAGATCCGGGCCGGAGAGCAGAAAGAAGCTTAAAGCGTGGCTCTGCACCAGCTGGGCATAGTGCATCAGACGCCGCAGCTTCTCGGCAGTGGGTGGGATTTTGACCCCTTTCAGCATATCACCGGCCTTGGCCGAGGCCAGGGCATGGCTGACCGGGCAGATGCCGCAGATCCGCTCGGTAATGGAGGGCATCTCGCGGTAGCTGCGCCCCAGACAGAACTTTTCAAAGCCACGAAACTCGGTGACGTGGAAACGGGCGTCGGCCACCTCGCCAGCATCATTTAACTGGATGGTGATCTTGGCGTGGCCTTCGATCCGGGTAACCGGTGCTATGGTAATGGTCTTTGACATAGGCTTACCCAAAGCTCCTCTGGACTTCACTCAATGTTACCGCCTCCCCTTTCAACAGGGACGATAAAACCGCCAGTATCCGCTCAGGATCAGGAGGGCAGCCGGGGATGTAGGCATCCACCTCCACCACCTGATGCAGCGGCAGCACCCGTGGCAGCAGTTCCGGCAGCACCTGATCCGCTTCATCGCTGCGGGGTGCGCTGCCGGGACCGGCATGGTAGACCGCCGTCAGCAGATCATCCACGCTGAAGAAGTTGCGTAAACTGGTTACATTGCCGGTAATGGCGCAATCCCCAAAACTGATCAGTAGTTTTGACCGTTTACGGATCTGCTGCAGCAGCTCAAGGTTCTCAAAATTGGCCACGGCCCCTTCGATCAGGGTCACATCCATACCTTCCGGGAACTCCTTGGCATCCACCAGCGGACCATAGACCAGTTCGATTGCATCAGAGATCTCAATCAACTGTTCCCCCAGATCCAGAAAGCTCATATGGCAGCCGGAGCAGCCCCCCAGCCAAGCTGTTGCCAGACGTAACCGGCTCATGGCGTACCCCCTTGGGCTGCCAGCCGCCGCCGTTCCAGAATCCGGTTCAGGAAGCTGCGTTCCTTTTTCATCTCTCCAACCGTAGCCCCTTTCTTAAACAGGGCGCCGGTGGGGCAAAGCTGGACGCATTTACCGCAGTCAGTACAACTGGTGCTGGTACCCCAGGGACGATCCAGATCAGCCACAATCCGGCTGGTGGAACCCCTGCCCCGCACATCCCAGGTATGGGCGCCTTCCACGGCATCACAGACCCGCACGCAGCGTAAACAGAGTACGCAGCGGTTGTGATCCAGGGCAAACCGCTCGCGGCTGGCATCCATCGGTAGCTGCTGGTGCAGGTAGTCAAAGCGGACATGGTCGATCCCCAGCTTTGCCGCCAGTGTCTGCAGCTCGCAGTTGTTGTTCTGCACGCAGATGGAACAGGTATGGGTCCGCTCCGCCAGCAGCAACTCCACCAGCATCTTGCGGTACTCCACAAGCTTGTCACTATGGGTGGTCACCACCATTCCCTCTGCTGCCTTGGTGACGCATGAGGGAACCGGGCGCGGAGCCCCCTGCAGTTCCACCAGACAGAGACGGCAGCCCCCCATCGCCTCAAGGCCATCCAGATGGCAGAGGGTGGGAATCTCAATCCCGTGCTCACGGGCCACTTCAAGCAGGGTCTGGCCCTGACGGGCAGAGATCAGGTCGTTGTTGATGGTCAGGGTTATAGCCGGCATCAGTATCCCTCCCCGTCACAGCGCAGTGCAGCGATCCGCTGCAGCAGCTGTTCACCCAGCAGGTGCAGCGGCAGTTGATCCATGGTGCAGACCCCGGCCGGACAGCGCCGCTGGCTCACATGGGCCTCATACTCAGCCCTGAACCAACGCAGGGTAGAGAGCACCGGGTTGGGAGCCGCCGCCCCCAGCCCGCAGAGCGAGGTATCCTTCACCATCTGGCAAAGCTGCTCCAGGGTCTGCAGATCCCGTTGAGAGGCGCTGCCGTTGCAGATCCGTGAAAGCAGGCGGTAGATCTCCACCGTGCCGGTGCGGCAGGGCACGCACTTGCCGCAGCTCTCATCCAGACAGAACTCCATGAAGAAGCGGGCCACATCCACCATGCAGCTCTGCTCCCCCATCACAATCAGACCACCGGAGCCCATGATGGAGCCCAGCGCCTGCAGGTTCTCGTAATCCACCGGCGTATCCAGCTTTTCTGCCGGAATACAGCCACCACTGGGGCCGCCGGTCTGGGCTGCCTTGAAGGCTGCGCCGTTTGCCAGCCCTCCGCCGATCTCAAACACGATCTCCCGCAGCGGAATCCCCATCGGCACTTCAATCAGGCCGTTGTTGACCACCTCACCGCACAGGGCAAACACCTTGGTGCCACGACTTTTGCCGTTTCCGATGGCGTTAAAGGCCTGGGGGCCGATGCTGAAGATGGAGGGGATGTTGCCAAAGGTCTCAACGTTATTGATCAGGGTGGGACAACCCCACAGCCCTGCCTCAGCCGGATAGGGGGGACGGATGCGGGGCTGACCGCGCCTGCCCATGATGGAAGCCAGCAGTGCGGTCTCTTCGCCGCAAACAAAGGCACCGGCCCCGATCCTGATGTCGATCCTGAAGCTGAAGCTGGAATCCAGCACCCGGCTGCCCAGCAGCCCGGCCCGTTCCGCATCCTTGATGGCCTTGCGCAGACGCTGGGCCGCCACCGGATACTCGCCCCGCACATAGATGTAGCCCTGCTCTGCACCAATGGCATACCCGGCAATGGCTATCCCTTCCAGAATCCGGTGGGGATCAGACTCCATCAGAGAACGGTCCATGTAAGCGCCGGGGTCACCCTCATCGCCATTGGCCACGATAAACTTGCGGCTGCCACTGCCCTTGCGCACCAACTGCCACTTAAGACCAGTGGGGTAACCGCCCCCACCCCTGCCCCGCAGGCCGCTCTGCACCACGCTGTCACAGGCCTGATCCGGGGTCATGTCATGCAGTACCTGAGCCAGACTCTCGTAACCGCCACAGGCAATGTACTGTTCAAGGTTTTCAGGATCGATCCTGCCGCTGTTGGCCAGCACCAGCCTGGTCTGGCGGGTAAAAAACGGCCAGTCTGCAGGCAGCAGGTTTTCATCCGGAACAGGTGCCTGCTGCAGCTCTGCCTCAAGAATCGAAACTGCCAGCTCCGGGGTGGTCTTCTGCCAGACCTGCTCAGGCTGACCGGGACGCAGCACCGTCAACAACGGGCCACGACTGCAGGGACCCTGGCAGCCGGTTCCCACCAGCTCCAGATCAGCCGGATTACCCAGTGCTGCCAGCTTTTCCCTCAGTGCCGCCACCACCGCCTCAGCACCGGCCGCTACACAGGGGGTGCCGCAGCAGACCAGCAACCGCAGGCGGCAGGACTGCTGTTGGGCAGTAACCGTTTCAGCCAGTTCAGCCAGTTCAACCCTGTTCATGGGGTACCTCCAGCAGCCTGTTCAGCTTATCAACCGCACCCTCCGGTTTCTCAGGGCCATAGACCGTATCATCAATGGTAATCATCGGCGCCAAAGAACAGTTACCCAGGCAGCGGGCCGTACCCAGCGACAGCCTGCCATCAGCCGTGGTCTGACCGGCCTTGATCCCTGCGGCCTGCTCCAACGTATTCAGAATCTCGCCCGCCCCTTTGACATAGCAGGCCGTGCCGGTGCAAACGATACAGGAATGCTCACCCTTGGGACGCAGGGTAAAGAAATGATAAAAGGTGGCCACGCCAAAGACCTGGCTTTCCGGCAGCTTCAACTGGGCCGCCACATGGGACAGCAGATCACGACTTAAGTAGCCGAACGCCTCCTGGGCCGTATGCAGCACCTCAATCAGGGCATCCGGCTGGTACTGTAACCGCTTCATGGCCCGCTCCACCAGCTTCAGGCGGGGGTCATCGACCAGCAGGGTATGTTCGCAGCAATCACCACTCATAGGTTCTCCTTAACGGGCTAACCATCTGTATTCCCGTACAGTTTTAGATACAACTGATTTAGCGATTGTCAAGGTAGCTTTTACAACAGTACGGAGAAAAACGCAGGTCACCAAGTGGCGAAAAAACAGTCCAAGAGACGTGGGAATACAGCAGATGAGCCTGACATTTTTTTCAAGAGTTCCAACTGTTTTTTGCGGTTTGTAAGTTCATTGTAAGATCACTGCAGGTATTGAAGCAGATACACTTAGACAGACAACCTTCTGCCCCGGACCTGTAGTTTCAGACCCACGGGCGGTAACAGCGGTTACCACAAAGGAGAAGATCGTGAAAACAGTACGCCAAACAACCGTTACATTGCTGGTGATGCTGATACTACAGATGCTAGGGGGCAGCACGGTCTGGGCAGCCAGCAGCGGCATCATCGCCATTGCCAGTGGTGACCTCCACAACCTGGCGTTGAAAAGCGATGGCACCGTAATCGCCTGGGGCGGGGGGAATTCATATAACAGGAAGATGTCTGTTCCCAACGGCCTGAGCGGGGTGATGGCAATCAAAGCAGGCTACCAGCACTCCCTGGCATTAAAGAGTGACGGCACGGTGGTGGCCTGGGGGGAAAATTATTCTGGTCAGACCAGCGTACCGTCAGGGCTGAGCGGGGTGGTTGCCATCACTGCCTTTTTAAACCATTCCATGGCCTTGAAGAGTGACGGTTCAGTGGCTGACTGGGGCAGCTTTGCATCCGCGCCCGCCACCATCACCGTGCCAGTGGCTGCCCAGTCTGATGTGATCGCCATTGCCGCTGGCTCTGACCACTCCCTGGCCTTGAAGAGTAACGGTACCGTGGTGGCCTGGGGCAATGGCACAGCCGCAGGTGGGACAAACGCGGTACCAGCCGGCCTGACCGGGGTGGTGGCCCTTGCTGCCGGCAACAATTTTTCATTGGCACTGAAGGAGGATGGTACGGTAGTGGCCTGGGGGGACAATACCGGTAGCGGTGGTACGAACGCAGTGCCGGTCGGCCTGAGTGGGGTGGTGGCCATTACGGCCAGTCAGCTCCGCTCTCTTGCCTTGAAGAGCGACGGCACGGTAGTGGCTTGGGGGGCAGATACCGGTAGCGGTGGTACGAACGCAGTGCCGGTCGGCCTGAGCGGGGTGGTGGCAGTAGCTGCTGGCAGTTACAGTTCCATGGCCCTGAAGAGCGACGGCAGCATCGTGTCATGGGGAAGCAACAGCTATGGACCGGTGCCACCAGAGAACCAATCCGGCATCACCGGCATTGCCACTAACAACACCCAATTCCTTGCTCTAAGGGGCGATGGCGGCCTGACCAGTTGGGGATGGGACTGGTACAGCAACAACAGCATACCGGCCGAGGCCCAATCCGGGGTCAAGGCCATTGCAGTGGGAGCCTATCACTTCGTAGCTTTAAAGAACAATGGCACAGTGGTGGCCTGGGGCAACAACGATTCTGGTGAGGCCACTGTGCCCCAGGGGCTAGGCAATGTTGCTGCTGTCTCTGCTGGCAACAGTTTCTCACTGGCCCTGAAAAACGATGGTTCAGTGGTGCACTGGGGATGGACCGGCTACAATCTGGATGTTATTCCCAGCGGAGCTCAGTCCCAGGTAACAGCCATTGCCGCCGGCGAAAGCCATGCCCTGGTATTACGCTTTGACGGTTCAGTGGTGGCCTGGGGATCTAATGATTTCGGTCAGGCCACGGTGCCGGACAGTGCACAATCCGGTGTCACTGCCATTGCCGCAGGCATTTACTTTTCCCTGGCCCTGAAAAGTGACGGAAGCGTGACAGCCTGGGGAGACAATCAGAATTATTACGATTTATCAGCGGTACCGCAGGGGCTTGGCAATGTGGTAGCCATTGCCGCAGGTGATTACCACGCCCTGGCCCTGAAGAGTGACGGCACGGTGGTGGCATGGGGGAGTAACACCTACGGCCAGACCGAAGTACCGACCGGACTCACCGGGGTGGTGGCCATTGCTGCCGGCGGTTACAGTTCCATGGCCCTGAAAGGGGACGGCACCGTGGTGATCTGGGGTTACACCAGCGGCACACCTGGCGTGAGTCCGGTCGGGTATACCAAGGTTGCCGGTAGTGCAGGCAGTTCATTTGCGCTGAAAAGCGACGGATCTGTCACTGGCTGGGGGTCATCCAGCTACTCACAGACAACCATACCATCAGGCGCATTAAGCGGGGTAACCGCACTTGCCACAGGAAACAGCCACGTCCTGGCGTTGAAAAGCAACGGAACCGTTGTCGCCTGGGGCAATAACACGGCCGGGCAGGCACCGGCAACTATCTCGCATACCGGTGTAACCGCAGTGGATGCCGGTGCTTTTCATTCTTTGGCACTGAAAGGTGATGGCAGTGTGGTGGCCTGGGGAAGCAACAGCTCTGGACAGATTACCGTGCCATCCGGACTGTCCGGAGTAACCGCCATAGCCGCTGGTTCTAACCATTCACTGGCCCTGAAAAACAACGGCACCGTGGTGGCATGGGGGGACAACAGCAGTGGCCAGGCACCGGCATCATTAGCCTATACCGGTGTTATTGATATAGCCGCCGGTGGTAACCATTCTCTGGCACTGAAGAGCAACGGTACGGTGGTAGCCTGGGGATACAACGGCAGCGAACAGACGACTATTCCGTCAGGGCTGTCCGGGGTGAAAGCCATTGCTGCCGGTAACGCCTTTTCCCTGGCCCTGAAAAGCGACGGCACCGTGGTGGCCTGGGGGGATGACAACTATGGCCAGCTCTCTGGCGCATCCGGCCTCACTGGCGTTGTTGCCATTGCCGCCGGTGATTTCCACGCCATGGCCCTGAAGAATGACGGAACAATTGTGGCCTGGGGGTATAACGGCACTGGCCAGACCACGGTACCCCAGGCAGTTAAGCACACCGTGACCGTTGTCAACAACCTGGGGATACCGATCATTGGCGGTAACGGCACACGCCAGGCCTACCATGGCGATTATATCCTGCTGGGTTTCTCCGGCCCTTTAGTGCCAAATGTCAGCGGCTGCAACGGTGCGCTCTCCCCAGACGGCGCCGCCTACAAGACCGGCCCGATTACTGCCGACTGCACGGTTACGCTTACCCTGGCGCCACCAGTAATACAGCCGGCCACCGGACGTTATGATGCCGGTTTTATTAGCAACTGGAGCGCAGTACCGGGCGCTACCGGCTACTATCTTGATGTGGCCACTGATTTTGGTTTTAACAGCATGCTCCCCGGCTACAACAACCTGAATGTAGGCAACGTCACCAGCTACGAGGTCAGCAACCTGTCGCCACTTGTCACCTACTGGTACCGGGTCCGTGCCAGGAACGCCACGGAGACCAGCGCCAACTCTAGCCGGATCGCTACATCCACGGCACCGGCCCCGCCTGGTCTGCCCACCGCAACGGCAGCCACGGTGGTATCCCAGACCGGGTTTACGGCTAACTGGACCACGGTTGCAGATGCCGACGACTACCTGCTCTACGTGGCAACCGACAGCAGCTTTACTCATCCAGTTGCCAACTACAACGGCATAACCGTGACCGGCACAAGCTCGACGGTCACCGGCCTCACCGCCGGAACCAGTTACTGGTACCGGCTACGAGCCCACAATGCCGGCGGTTACAGCAGCAACTCCAATAGCGTGAGTGTCACAACCGTACCACCGGCACCGGTCGCCAACCCGGCCAGTAACAAGAGCGCCACCTCCTTCACTGCCAGTTGGAACGCGGCGTTGGGCACAGATGACTACCGCCTGGATGTCTCCACCAGCAGCACATTTGCCACCTATCTGCCGGATTACCAAAATCTGAACGTGGGTAATGTCACCTCGCGCCTGATTGACATCAGCACCCTTAACCCCGGCCAGATCTTCTATTACCGGGTACGGGCCAAGAACGCCAATGGCTTCAGCCCCAGCTCCAACATAGTTATTGCCGGGCCGGTGGTTACGATAACCGCAGTTACCGGTAGCGGATCGGTGGCCAGTAATCCGGCCGGTATCGCCTGCAGCTCTGGCTCTAGCACTGGATGCAGTGACACCTTTGGCTTCAGCAGCAACGTAAACCTGACCGCCACACCGGACTGGAAATCAGTTTTTGGAAGCTGGGGCGGGGCATGCACCAGCAGTGCAAACCCTTGTTCATTGACCTCATTGGCCAGTGATCGAAGCGTGTCACTAAGCTTTGCTCCCAACTACCAGGCTATCCTGGCAGGTGTACCGACAACCGGCTACAACACCCTGCAGTCCGCCTACAATGCAACCGTAAACGGCTCAACTATCCTGGCCCATGTCCATGACTTTTACGAAGACCTGATCTTTAACCAGGCGCGGGCAATCACGCTTGATGGAGGCAAAGCCCCCAATGACAGCAGCTACCAGACAACCACCGGCTATACGTCAGTAGTGGGAACGCTGAGCATCACCAACGGAAAAGTCACCATTAAAAACATCATCATCAAGTAGCAGCAGAGTTGTTCAGTGCAAAGGCAGTCACAGGAGAGATACGCATGAATATGACACGACACGTGACAACAGTACTTTTACTGGTCTTGTTGCTACTGAGCGCCTTAGCCAACACCGGCCTGGCAGCGTCCCAGGGATTTGTCAGGATTGCATCCAACAGCACGCACTCGTTGGGACTGAAAAGCGATGGGACGGTGGTGGCCTGGGGAGACGACAACTCATTCAACGGGGGTAATATCCCGGCCGGCCTGAGCACTGTCACGGCAATAGCCACCGGCTACAAGCACTCTCTGGCGCTGAAAAGTGACGGCACGGTGGTTGCCTGGGGCCAGAACGAAAGTGGGCAGGCCACGGTTCCGCAAGGCTTGACCGATGTGATTGCCATTGCAGCAGGAGATTATCATTCCCTGGCGCTAAAAAGCGATGGAACCCTGGTAGGCTGGGGATCAAACGCTCAAAAACAGATTACGATACCGGCCGGGCTCAGCGGCGTAGCCGCCATAGCCGCCTGCGGTTACCGTTCTATGGCCTTAAAAAGCGATGGCACCGTGGTCATGTGGGGAGACAGCGCTGCAACCATCTATGTTCCGAGTAACGTAAGCGGAGTAATCGCGATCGCGACCGGCTCAAATCATGCACTGGCATTAAAAAACGATCATACCGTGGTAGCCTGGGGCAGTAACACCTACGGACAAACCACAGTACCGGGAACTCTGAGCGGCGTGGTAGCCATTGCCGCGGGCGCCAATCATTCCTTGGCCTTGAAAGACGATCATACGGTGGTGGCCTGGGGCAATAACAACTGCATTGGTACAAATTATTGCGGACAGGCCACGGTACCGGCGAACCTTGATAATGTAACGGCAATTGCCGGCGGGTACTTTCATTCCCTTGCACTGAAAAGCGATGGTACGGTGACGAGTTGGGGGGACAACCGCTATGGCCAGATTACGCTACCGGCCGCAGCCCAGACCGGGGTAATTGCCCTTGACGGTGGTGGGGCCCATTCGCTGGCATTAAAAAGCGACGGCAGCGTCTCAGCCTGGGGCTACAACTACAACGGACAGGCGCCCGCCACCCTTACCCATACCAACGTAACGGCCATTTCAGCCGGTTACGACAATCACTCTCTGGCATTAACAAACGGCAGCGTAGTGGCGTGGGGGGATAATACCTACAATAAAGCAACAGTGCCCACTACAGCCCTGCAGAATATCGTCGCCATTGCTGCCGGTGGCACCCAATCCCTGGCCTTGCACAACAACGGCACGGTCATCGGCTGGGGGGGGAGTGGCTCAGCGCCGTACAACCTTGCAGGGGTCGCCGCCATCTCGGCCGGGTTTTACCATTCCCTGGCATTAAAGTACGACGGCACCGTGGTGGCCTGGGGACTGAGCACCTACGGACAGGCAGTAGTGCCTTCCGGCCTGTCTGATGTTTCCGCCATTGCCGCTGGCGGCACCCACTCGCTGGTGTTAAAGCGCAACGGTACCGTCACCGGCTGGGGCGCAAACAGCAGCGGCCAGATCAATATCCCCCAGGGGCTTAGTGGGGTAGTCGCCATTGCGGCTGGTTACTCGCACTCCATGGCGCTGAAAAGCGATGGTTCGGTACAGGTCTGGGGGGATAACAGCTATGGGCAGACAGCGTTGCCCGCAGCCGTGCAATCTGGAGTGGTTGCCATTGCATCCAGCAAAAACTACTGCTTGGCAATGAAGAGCGACGGCACGGTGGTTATCTGGGGATTGCAGGGTGGTGCGCCGGGAGTTCTGGATACACAGCCGCCGCGGGTGCAGCATACGGTATCCATCGCCAACACGTCAGGATTAACTGTTATTCCTGCAGCATCCACCGTACCGTCCTATGAAGGAGATTATCTTCTGATCGGCATTCCCGGCCCACTTACCCCGATTATCAGCGGCTGCGGCGGTACACGGTACGGCACAATCTACAAAACCGCTCCAGTCACTGCTGATTGTACGGTCACCATCGGCCTGGCACCGCCTTTAGCAACCAGTGTAACAGACAGGACCGCCACCAGTTTTACCGCCCATTGGAATCCGGCTGCCGGCGCAACCGGCTACTACCTGGACGTGGCCAGCGACCTGAACTTTACCACCATGCTATCCGGTTACAACGGCAAGGATGTTGGCCTGGCAACCAGCTCTGCCATCAGCGGCCTCACTGCTGGAACGACCTACTGGTACCGGCTGCGCTCCTATAATGGAATCGAGACCAGCACCAACTCCAACCCGCTGCCTGTGGCGCCGCTGCCCGCAACTCCACTGGCCACCTCTGCGACAGGTATCAGTACCACCGCCTTTACCGCCAACTGGACAACCGTTGCGGATGCGACCGGTTATCTGCTGGATGTGGCACTTGACAGCAATTTCACTACCATCCTGCCCAGCTATAACAGCCTTCCTGTCAGTGGCACCAGTTCTGTTGTTACCGGCCTCACCCCCGGCACCAACTACTGGTACCGGTTGCGGGCTGTAAACATAAGCGGCACCGGCGCCATCTCGAACCTGGTGGGGGTAATTACCCTTCCGGCTGCACCGGTAGCCATAACTGCGACAGGGCTGACAGCCGATGGATTCACAGCCAACTGGAGCACTGTCACCGGTGCCGTCAGCTACCTGCTGGATGTCTCCACCGACACCAACTTCAACAGTTTTTCCGGCACGTACCATGACCTGGAGGTACCCAACAATGCATCCTACCAAGTCAGCGGGCTCACCCCCGGCAACGTCTATTACTTCCGAGTAAGGGCCAAGAATGCCAGCGGTATCAGCGCCTATTCCAACACCAAAACGGTTGGCACGATCTTAACCATTACCGCTTTCAACGGCAGCGGCAGTGGTACGGTCACAAGCACTCCTGCAGGAATTGCCTGTGAAAAGGGGTTAGGTCCAGGCTGCAGCATGCCTGTTTCTGTCGCATCCGTAAGCCTGGGGGCTGCACCCGACTGGAAATCCGTCTTCAGCAGTTGGGGAGGAGCCTGCGACCTCAGCCCAAACCCATGCGTACTCACCATGGACAGCGATAAAAATGTAACCGTAACCTTCAACCCCAACTTCCAGGCGATCCTGGCCGGAGACATCGGGACCGGTTTTGCAACCCTGCAGTCCGCTTATGATGCTGCAGGAAACGGGGCAATAATCCTGGCCCATATCCATGACTTCTATGAAGACCTGAACTTTAATCAGGCATGGGCTATCACGCTTGATGGAGGCAAAGACCCCAATGACGCCAGTTACCAGACAACCACCGGCTACACCTCACTAGTTGGAACACTGAGTATCGCTAGTGGAGAAGTCACCATACACAACATCATCATCAAGTAGTTGATAGTTTCATAACGCTGCAACCGCTCGTGCATGTCAGGGCGGTTGCAGCGTTGGCATCCTGTTCTCTCCCACCTGCATTCATCCTGAACCTTCTCCGACTGGCTCCATCGTATTGACATATCAGCCTTTCCTGATTGTAACCGGCTTGTAAAATCAGGTAGTATGCCTCGAACGGAGGTGCACCATGCTGCAGTACAAGGTAGTTGAACTGTCCAATGTAACCGAAGAGACCATTGAAGAGGCCTTAAACGAGAAGGTCGCCGAAGGATGGAGCTTCGACGGCATGCAGTTTGCCATGCGGGAGAGCAGCAAACGCCCGTCAATGGCCTTTCTGCTGTTTACACGGGAAGAGGAAGCGTAATTGAGTTGTTGTATTTTTTGCAGCAACTGACCTTGATTACAAAGTGGACTACCGAGTAATTATCGGCAATTCATAATGCGTTTACCAGATACCAGGAGCATACACCTTGGAGATCTCAACCAAACAAGAGCAGTTTAACGCTGCCATGGCGTTGTACAGTTCCCAAAGCAGATACAGGGTGTTTGGGCTGCTGGTCTCAACCACAAATATCAGTCTGCAGATCTACCTGCTCTATCGGATCTGGCCGGTATCAATCGGCCCTGTCTGGCAGGTTTTCTCGATTGGTGCAGCCTACCTGCTGACTGACTTCATCAACGGTCTGGTGCATATGTACATGGATAACAATGACCGCTATGAATCCCTTGACGGACCGCTGATTGCCAATTTCCACCTGCACCACAAGACCCCGCAGTATCAAAAACACAACCTGCTGATGGTCTATTTTACGGAAACCGGATCAAAGGTCTGGCTGGTTGGCTATCTGCTGTTGATCGCTGTACTGCAGGCCCTGTTTGTGATCAATCCAGCCGTTTTATACACCCTTGTCTACATCGGCATCCTCTCATCCGTGGCCGAGGTTTCCCACTACCTCTGCCACAGCTCAACTTCGCCGACAACCGCGTTTCTGGCAAAGATCGGCCTGCTGCTGTCAAAACGCCACCATGCACAGCACCACCTGCGAGATAACAATGGCTACGCCTTCTTGAACGGTTTTACCGATCCTGTCCTTGATCTGATTGCAGCCGCCTGCTGCAAAGGGTATAAACAGCAGACAGACCTGCACTATGCACACTATCATGCTGCTGACGTGGAAGCCCGCTGAGGGTGAAAACCAAACCGATCATCCAAACAACTTGCACTGCACGCTCCAAGCAGATAGTATATGCGTAGAAGCAATGCGCATAAGGAGCCCACCATGCAGGTAGCCATTTACGACACAAACGCCCCTAAAAAGCCCACCAACGTCAGCATTAATCGTGATCTGCTTCAACAGGCCAAAGAACACCAGATCAACCTGTCACAGGCATTGGAATTGCGACTTGCCGAGCTGCTGCGTGAGCAGAAGCAACAGCAATGGCTGAGAGAAAATCAGGACGCTGTTGAGGCGTACAACCAGCGCATTGCTCAAAATGGTCTCTTCAGCGACGGCCTGAGGAAGTTCTAATGGCACAATTTGACATTTACACCAACCGCAACCCTGAAACCTGTCAGGCGATCCCGTATCTGCTGGATCTGCAGGCAGATTTTTTAGAAAATCTGGCAACACGAGTGGTTGTTCCACTCTATACCGCTGCCGCCTTCGGCAAGGCAGCAACCCACCTGAACCCCAGCTTTCCGGTACAACAGACCACGGTTGTCATGTCCACGGCAGAGCTGGCCGGTGTGGCCCTTGTCCATTTAGGGGATAACGTCGGCTCCCTCAAAGAGTATCGCCAGGAGATCATCGCAGCCCTTGATTTTCTCTTTAGCGGATTCTGATTTTTGCTGACCTGCCGCACTCATGCTCATAAAGGAGACCTGATTGTGTTCCGTCACCTGTTACTCATCATTCTGCTCTGTCTGGCAACATCCGCCTCTGCCGGTGCGCCGTCCTCTTCCATTAACCTGAGTGTTGAAGCCCCGGCAGCTGATCTCAGCGCTATTGTAAACCAGTCACTGCCCAAGGATCTGTACAAGGGGCAAGGTGGTCTGGGCACAGCGGTGACGGTTCAGCGCACCGGGCCTGTGGTAATAACAGCCAGCGATAACTTTATCTACCTGACCCTGCCGGTGCAGTTGGTCTTCAGCTATGGCTTCTATGAAAGCTATCCGTTGCGGGCCGGGCTGCGTTTTAAGGCCAGGATAAACGTTACCCCGGACTGGCAGCTGAAGACCGAGCTGTACTATACCGGCCTGTCAGACAATCTGGCTGACACCCTTAAGCTAGGGCCGCTTTCCCTGAAACCGAAAAGTATGGTTGAAGGCATTACCCAGCCGGTACAACGGCTGCTGGCGCCGATCATCGATAACAAGGTAAACGATGCGGTCCAGTTGCGGGCCAAGGTTGCCCCCCTGTGGCAGAACGCCTTTAACCCGTCCATGGTCAGCAAGGAGTTCAGTACCTGGCTGAAACTGACACCGGAAAAGATTGTCATGAGTCCGCTGCTGGCCACAAACAATCAGATCAGACTGTCGATTGGTGTTATCACCGGCGCAGCCATAACCGTCGGGCCCAAACCGGCTGCAGCTCCGGCGCGGCCCCTGCCGCCGGTACAGCAGGTATCGGCCTTTGATAAGCATTTTAATATCCAGCTTGCCACCGATATCTTTTTTGAAGATCTGGTAACGGCCCTGAACCCGGTCTTGCTGGACAAGACCTTTGGTGAAGACAAGAAGATCACCATCAAAAAGTTCAGCATGAAAGGTGAAGAAGGACGTTTGATGGTGAACCTGACCAGTACCGGTGATTTTGACGGCGAGCTGACCGTGCTGGCCAAGCCGGTCTACAGCCCGCAGACCAACCGCCTGACCTTTGAAGAGGTTGATTTTGACACCAAAAACGCCGGATGGCTGATCAGCACCGGCAGTTGGCTGTTTAGCAGCAAAATCCGCAGCACCATTAAAGAGAAGCTGGACAGCGCCGTGGTGGAACAGTTGGAAAAGGCCCGCGTCAAGGCATCCGCATCCCTGTCAACAATGCAGCTGGCCGAGCGGGTCAGGCTGACCGGCACGGTTAAAGCGCTCTCACTGGGAGAAGCGGCGGTGCTGAATGATCGCCTGTCTGTTCAGGTTGTTGCGCAAGGTGAGGCCGGGGTGATTTTAAAGTAATGCGGGTGCATACCAGCTAACGCAGCTGTACCGAATCGATTGACACCCCAAAGGCCATGACGTATAATATATAAACATATGTACGTCATGGCCTTTTATTGGAGCAACCATCATGCAAACCAAACTCACACTGCGACTGGAAGATCATCTGATTGAACAGGCTAAAGTCTATGCGGCGCAAGCCGGAAAATCTGTTTCTCAGGTAGTGGCCGATTACTTCAGGCTGCTAACCTCACAGAAACCTCAGATGGTCTCACCTTCCAGCCCCATAACCCAGTCACTGCGTGGCCTCCTGCGGGAATCAAAGCTGGATGAGAATGACTACCGAGCCTATCTGGAGGAGAAACACCGGTGAAACTGCTGCTAGACACTAACATTGTCCTTGATCTGCTCATGGATCGGACACCATTTGCCGACTCCGCTGCAGAACTGTTTTCAAAGGTTGAAGACGGAACCGTCAGCGGCTGCCTCTGCGCCACCACCATCACCACGATCTTTTACCTGACTGCAAAGGCAGTAGGTCCAGCGCAGGCTCAGCAGGAAATAAAAAAGCTGCTGCAACTGTTTGAAATAGCTCCAGTCAACCGTACTGTTCTTGAATCTGCAGTGGGAGCAGGATTTGCTGATTTCGAAGACGCAGTGATCTACCAGTCTGCCTGTTATATCGGGGCCGAAGCGATTGTTACGCGCAATATGAAGGATTTCAGCAAATCAAAAATACCGGTGTACACGGCGGAAGAGATGGTACATACACTCAGATTACGTACTTTGTAGAGAGCACTACACCATGACTGATCAAACCAGCAACATACTGATTTATCAGGCTACTGACGGCAAGGCCATGCTGGAGGTCAAACTTGACCAGGAAACTGTCTGGCTAACGCAAAAACAGATGGCCATGTTATTTGGCAAAACTGTTCCGACAATCAATGAACATATAAAAAACGCCTTTAAAGAGAGTGAGCTTGAAGAAAATTCAGTTATTCGGAATTTCCGAATAACTGCAACTGACGGCAAACAATATGATACGGCCCACTACAACCTTGATGTTATCATCTCTGTCGGCTACCGCGTTAAATCCCAGCAGGGAACCAGATTCCGTCAATGGGCCACCAAAACCCTGCGGGACCACCTGGTTAAAGGCTACACCCTCAACCAGCAACGCCTGCAGGAACAGACCGAGAAGCTGAACGACCTGCGCAAGACCGTTACCCTGCTGGAGCAAACGATTGCCCAACAGGAAATCGGGCTTGAAGAGGCCAAGGGCTTGCTGGCGGTTATCACTGACTACGCCTATGCCCTGACCACGCTGGATCGCTACGACCACGGCACCCTTAGCATCGGCTCCACCACCCAGAATAGCGATTATGTTCTCGGGTACGATGAGGCGATCAGTATTGTAGCCTCAATGAAGGGGGAGTTTGGTGGGCTGTTTGGTCTGGAGAAGGATGACGGCTTCAAGAGTGCTTTAGCTACCATCTACCAGACCTTTGGTGGTAAAGAGTTGTACCCCAGTGTGGAGGAAAAGGCTGCCAACCTGCTCTACTTTGTAGTCAAGAACCACGCCTTTTCCGATGGTAACAAACGGATTGCTGCGGCACTGTTCGTCTACTTCCTGGGCGGCTGTAACTGTCTCTACCGGCCAGATGGTGGCAAACGTCTGGCTGACAACGCCCTGGTGGCGCTGACCCTGCTGATTGCCGAGAGCAGGCCGGAAGAGAAGGATACGATTGTGAAGGTCGTGGTGAATCTGATTAACCGGGAGAATTAGCGAGGACTACCGGAATAAATGTTCAGTTTGGGAAGATCACCGGTTCACGCGCGTGAACCGGTCAATAATGAGTTATGTGAGGGAAAGTTGTAACCATGTTTATTAAAGAAAAAAAGAGCAACAGAATGCTACGAAGCGTTTTCAAGGCCGTCATCTTGGCTACCGGAAGCTACTCGATATTCGCAATGTACATACTGAAAAAGCATAATGACATCTATCTGTGGGTTGCCATTCTATCCCTTACAGGAGCTTTTATCTTTGATCGTGTCACTTTCAAAGGATATTCCCAGATGGAATATTTCGAGGGACAGAGAGACAAGCGTAAACAAAAGAGAGAATTGTGGATTATCGCCGGCCTCTTCCTGCTAATCATCATTATTGGACTCCTTGCCTATCTGTTAGATTGGAAATAGAAACACCGGAAACTAAGCATATAGCCACGTCCTTGGACCCCGACCGCCCCAAAAGACAGGGCGGGTCAAGGCCGACCCCGTTGCAACACACAGTACACGCAAAAATAGACCCAGAAACTGGACCCCCCATGAATCCTGACAACAACACCCTTTACCTGATCGACGGTTCCTCCTACCTCTACCGGGCCTACTTTGCCATCAAGCGGCTGTCGTCTCCCAGCGGTTTTCCCACCAATGCCATCTACGGTTTTACCCAGATGCTGCTGAAGCTGCTGAAGGATTATCAGCCGCAGCACCTGGCCATGGTCTTTGATGTGGGGCGGGTCACCTTCCGCACTGAACTGTACCCGGCCTACAAGGCCAACCGGGCCGAGATGCCCGATGATCTGCGCCAACAGATCGGGCCGATCCGCGATCTGGTGCGGGCCTTCAACATCCCGGTGGTGGAACTGCAAGGGTTTGAGGCCGATGACCTGATCGGCACCCTGGCAGCCCGTTGGGAAGCGACCGGCGGCAAGGTGGTGGTGGTGACAGGCGACAAGGATCTAATGCAGATTGTAACTGAGCAGACCACCCTGCTGGATACCATGAAGAACGTGACCTCTGCCATCCCCCAGGTGCATGAGCGTTTTGGCGTGGGACCGGAAGGGGTGATCGACATCCTGGGGCTGGCCGGTGACACCTCCGACAACATCCCCGGTGTGCCGGGGATTGGCGAGAAAACCGCCATTAAGCTGGTCCAGCAGTTTGGCTCCATGGACAGTCTGCTGGAACGGGCTACAGAGGTACCGGGCAAGGTTGGTGAAAAGCTGCGGGAGTTTAGCGAGCAAGCTCGGCTTTCCCGCACCCTGGCCACCATTATCAAGGATGTGCCCTATGAGTTGCACCCGGATCAGTTGCTGGCCCAGGAGCCGGATACCGAGCGACTGAATGAGCTGTTCAAGCTGTACGGCTTCCACACCCTGATCAAGGAGATGACCGCCCAGGCCACCCTGCAGACTGACCAGTACCATTGCATCCTGGCGCCAGACGATCTGGAAAAACTGGCTCAGCGGCTGGAAGCAGCCCAAGCCTTTGCCTTTGATACCGAGACCACCGGCCTTGATCCACGCAGCGCAGAACTGGTGGGGATCTCCATTTCGCTGCAGGCCCACGAAGCATTCTACATCCCGGTGGGGCACCGCTATCTGGGGATGCCGGATCAGCTGCCACGGCAAACCGTGCTGGAGCGCCTGCGTGCCGCCTTTGGCAACCCGGCCATCCGCAAGATTGGGCAGAATCTGAAGTTTGACCTGCAGATACTGGCGGTTGCCGGACTGGAGGTCCAGGGCAGCTGGTGCGACACCATGCTCTGTTCCTACCTGCTAAACCCCTCCCGTGGTGGCCACGGCCTGGATGCCCTGGCGCAGGAGCATCTGAATCACAAGATGGTCTCCTACGACGAAGTGACCGGCTCTGGCAAGAACCGGATCTGCTTTAGCGAGGTGGAGGTTGAAAAGGCCACCCGCTATGCGGCCGAAGATGCCGATGCCACCTGGTTGTTGCATGAAAAACTGCTACCAATGCTGAAAGAGCAGGGGCTGGAGAAGCTGCTGTTTGAGCTGGAGATGCCGCTGATGGAGATCATGACCCGGATGGAACAGCATGGCGTGCTGCTGGATCTGGGCTATCTGGCTGAACTGGGCCATGGTTTTGGCGGGCGGATGCAGGAGCTGGAAAAGCGGATCATTGAACTGGCGGGCGGGCCGTTTAACCTTAACTCACCCAAGCAGCTGGAAGAGGTGCTGTTTGAGCGGCTGGGCCTGCAGGCAGGCAAGAAAACCAAGGGCAAGACCGGCCGCTCCACTGACAATGAGGTACTGACCGGCCTGGCAGAGGAACATGAGATTGCCCGGCTGTTGTTGGATTACCGCGGACTGGCAAAACTGAAGTCCACCTACACCGACGCCTTGGCTAAGCTGACAGATAAACAAGGCCGTGTCCATACCTCCTATAATCAGGCGGTAACTGCCACCGGACGGCTTTCTTCTTCGGAGCCGAACCTGCAGAATATCCCGATCCGCACTGATGAAGGCCGCCGTATCCGCGAGGCGTTTATCGCCCCGGCAGGCAGCTGTATCCTGGCAGCTGACTATTCCCAGATTGAACTGCGGGTGCTGGCCCACCTCTCGGGTGATCCGGTTTTCTGCGATGCCTTCAGCCGTGATGAGGACATCCACACCCGTACTGCCAGCGAGGTGTTTGAAATTTTCCCGGAGATGGTTACCTCTGAGATGCGTCGTCAGGCCAAGACCATCAACTTTGGCATCATCTATGGCCAGGGGGCGTTTTCTTTGGCCAAGCAGCTGGGGGTTGCCCGCAACGTGGCAGAGAAGTTTATTGCTGCCTACAAAGAGCGCCATTGCGGGGCGATTGCCTTTCTTGATTCCTGCATCAGCAGCGCAAAAGAGACAGGATACGTCACAACCATCTTGGGACGTAAACTGCCGATTGCAGATATCACCAGCAGCAACGGCAACCTGCGCTCCTTTGCTGAACGCAACGCCATCAACTACCCGATTCAGGGTTCTGCTGCCGATATCATCAAGCAGGCCATGCTTGGCGTGGATCGCGCCATCCGTGCCGAAGGGCTGCAGAGCCGCCTGATCATGCAGGTGCATGACGAACTGGTCTTTGAGGTCATAGAATCTGAGCTGGAACAGATGCGGGAACTGGTAAATCGGGAGATGTCCCAGGCTGTGGCGCTGAAGGTACCGCTTAAAGTGGATATCAACTTTGGCAAGAACTGGAGCGAAGCCCACTGATACCGCTTCCAGATCGCGGCGCTCTCTTCGTTGGCTCGTCATCGGCTCCTCGTCGTATGGTCATATACGCCTGCGTCGCCGAATTCCTCGCCGCCTTGAGATCATCCACGATCTGAAACCGGGGTAAAAGCATGACTATGAAATCCGAGCAATGTCACGCCATAATCCTTTCAACCCTTAACTACGGGGAGAGCGACCGGATTGTCTCACTCTTCACCCTGGAACATGGTCGTCTGCGAGGGTTTGCCAAGTCTGCGCGGGCCAGTCGTAAGCGGTTTGGCGGACAGCTGGAACCGACCAATCGGCTTGAAGTAACCTTGTCCCTGAAAGAAGACGGTTTAAGCAGGATTGAACGGATCGAGCAGAGCAGTTGCTACCCGGAACTGCGTGAACAGCTTGAATCTCTGGCCTTGGCACTGTATGCTTGCGAACTGGTTGAGGCGTTGACCCCGGAAGGACATCCCCTGCCCAGACTGTTCAGGCTGCTGTCCACGCTGTTTGACCATCTGGCAGCCCAGACAGGATCAGCAGCAGACCGCCGTTTTTTTGAAATAAACGTCCTGAATATTCTGGGCTATCGTCCGGTACTGGATACAGCACTGCTGCAACCGCTTTCTGATTGCATGAAGACCGGCAGTTTTGGAAAAATCAGGTTTTCTGATACAGAGCTGGAGGCAGCAGGACGCCTGCTGGATCGACAGATCAGCAGCCACTGTACCCATCCACTAAAAAGCAGGGCATTTCTTGACAACCTGAACTGAAGCCGTTGAAAGAATAAGGATTAGCTATGAGGCACCGCATATACAGCAGACTACTCGCACCAGCAGCACTGTTCAGTTCTGCACTGATGCTGTTTCTGGCACAGATCTCCTGGGCTGCCCCCGGTTTTGATCTGGATCTGAAAGAGCTAAAAAAGCCATCACAACCGACTGCACCCAAGAAGGCTGCCCCCCCCAGAAAAAAGAAGAGTGAGGCTAAGGCAACACCAAAGAAACAACCAGCAATTGCAGATGCAAAACCTGCAGTCAAGCAGCCTGAAATCGCCCTTACACCACTACCACAACCTGTTCCTGAACAGTCAGAACTGATTCTACACCGGGGAGATAATGCCTGCCAACTGGCTGAGCGGATTGCCGTTGCCTTGGCCCGCACGGTTCCGACAGAATCACTGTTAAATGGCCTGGTCCTGAAACCGGTTGCCACGGTGAATCATGGGCAGCTGGATCTTATGGTAACCTGTGGACTTCAGATTGCTGAGGCCTATACCTACAGCCGTCTGTTGGAGGAACACCAGGTGGAATTGGTAAACATCAGGGGGGATGAAACAGCAGGTCAGACAGCACAAAAGATTATTGATGCCCTTGCCCTCTCCTACCAGCAGGAACAAGTTGAGAAAGAGCTCGACGGCAGCACACGCATCTACCTCTTTCCGGCAGATGCACAACGCCAGCGCCCGTTACGGCTGGTAGTACAGCCCTGACCCCAAAAGCTACCGCAACCTGCCGCGGGCATTACCATACTGGAAGAATGCAATCAGATGAAACTCATCCTTGTCGTAGTTTTTGGGAAAGTTACCCATCGGTCCAAGCAGACGCAGTGTTCTAAATACCTCATCATCAAGTACCCGGCTACCGGAACTTTCCAGTAACTGAACCTTCTTGATCTCACCGTTTTTGCTAAAGGTAATCTTTACCGGCGTTACTCCCTCAATCCCCTTAAGCGCTGCCTCCTGCGGGTAACGCCAGACCCCGTACACCGCAGTTTCAAAACGTTTCAGGAAAGAACCGAACTGAATATCATTGGTATTGAGACCGATACGGGTTGAACCATCATCAATATCATCGGCAAAACGACGACGATAGCTCTCTTCCAGCTTGGCCATCCGACTAGCACTGGGGGCCAGATTGGGCTGGGGTTTGGTACCTCCGCCCCCTCCTGTGCCTGCCTGTTGTTGCGGTTTACGACGTAACAGCTCATTAACAGAACTGCCCGCTTCCGATGGCTTGGCAGGCGGGCCTGCCGGACCGGGACGTCCGGGGGCTGCTGAAGGCTTAACCCTGGCGGATTGACGTGTTGGGGCTGTTCGGGGAGGAGTAGGAATACCTGGAGTTACCTGCCGGGGGGCGGTTTCTTTGGCTACTCGGCGACGCTGGTCTGATGGACGCGCCTTCTGGTCCTGCTGCGGAGTTGGAGGAGTCTTGAGCTCCGGCATATCCTGGAGATCAATAAAGGTAGGCTCTGAAATCTGCTGCTGTTGCTCCTTTGGCCATAAATACCACGATACAAAGACTGCCACGTGCAGCACAATTGAAATGAGCAGCAGGTACAGAAACGTCTTTTCTACATACTGATCTGACGACATCCCTCTGGCCAGGGGTACATCCTCCCAAAACTGGAGAGGGGATGCTTAAAATCCGCATCCCCTCTCGTTGTTTCGTCTCTCCGCTCTGACGTTGACCTTAAAAGGTCCTCTGGCGAGTTCCTACACAGATGGGTCTCAGTATGCCGTTTCAGGCAGTTCCCACGTATTGAGGGCAGCACACCACGGCAGGGAACGATCCCCGTTTCAACAAGTATTCCGCCCGGGCGCTACAGGTACAACGGGCAGAGCAGAGAGCAATTGTTTACGGTTTTATCCTAGACCCAGCAGACTTTTTTTTCAAGCGCTTTATGCACAAGAACCGAGGTAGTTCTGCAAACGCTTCAAATCAGCCATCAACGCCTCAAACCCAGGAAAAGTAAGGGATTGTGGGCCATCTGACAGGGCCTTTTCCGGCTCTGGGTGAACTTCCACCAGCACACCGTGGGCACCAGCCACCAGTGCAGCCTTGGACATGGGGGTGACCAGGCTACGCTTGCCGGTGGCATGGGATGGATCAACCATCACCGGCAGATGGGTCAGCTCTTTTACCAGCGGCACCATGGCAAGATCCAGGGTGTTACGGGTGGAGGTCTCAAAGGTACGGATCCCCCGCTCACAGAGGATAACCTGCTCATTCCCTTCTGCCAGGATATATTCAGCAGCAGCCAGAAACTCTTCAATGGTGGCGCTCATACCACGCTTCAGCAGGATCGGCTTTCTGATCTTACCCAGTTCCCGCAGCAGGTCAAAATTCTGCATGTTACGGGCGCCAACCTGCAAAAGATCAGCATACTCAGCCACCAGGCCAACGTTGTCCGGGCTCATCACCTCGGTTACAATCGGCAGGCCGGTTGCTTCACGTGCCTTGGCCAGCAGCTTCAGCCCTTCTTCACGCAAGCCCTGGAAGGTGTGGGGGCCGGTGCGAGGTTTAAAGGCGCCACCCCGCAGCAGATCAGCTCCGCACTGTTTGACAAAACGGGCAGTTTTCAGGATCTGCTCTTCTGACTCAACCGCACATGGCCCCCCCACCACCACGGCCCGCTGGCCTTCGCCGATCTTGACTCCGGCCACATCAACAATGGTATTTTCCGGGTGAAAATCACGGGAGACCAGCTTGTACGGCTTGGAAACATGGATCGCCTGCTGTACACCGGCCAGATCGCGAATCTTGGTATCATCCACATAGCCCTTGTTGCCCAGCACACCAATGGCAGTCCGCTCTCCACCAGGGATCGGGGCTGCGGTAAACCCCATTTCACTGACGGTTGCAATGACGTTATCTATATCTGCCTGGGTAGCAGTGTGATTCATGACGATTAACATGCACTATCCTTTCACGCCTGACGGGTGGCCAGCTGCTGCAGTCGATCCATATTCAGAACCGTTACCTTACGGCCATCCAGCTCAATAATTCCCTCTTCCTTCAGCTTACGGAAGGTGCGGGAAACGGTTTCACCGGCAGTGCCCAATTGCGCTGCCAGTTCCCCTTTTTTGATCCCCAGCTCCAGATAGGTAATACCATTGTAGCTGGTGGACTGTTCAGAAGCCCGTTTGATCAGAAACGAGGCCAGCCGGGAGGCAACATCGGCAAAGGTCAGTTCTTCTATCTGGCGGGCAAAACGACGCAATGAAAGAGAAAGAGAGACCACCAGATTTAAGGCAAACTGAGGGTTTTTCTCCATCAGATTCATAAAGCCCTGCCTGGGCAGGAACAACGCCTCACCAGCTTCAAGGGCTCGGGATTCAGCCGGATACCGACCATCCCCGAAAAAGGCAGCTTCCGCAAATGTTTCACCAGGCCGGACAAAATGCAGCACCTTTTCCCGACCATCAGAAGAAACACGGCACAGCTTCAGATGCCCTGACACCAGCAGATAAAAACCGGTAGCCTCGTCCCCTTCACTGAACAGTGTCTCACCTTTGGCAAAACTGCGTCGCACGGTGATAGCTGCCAGTGATGCCAGATCAGCGTCGTTCAGACCGGAGAACAGCAGGGAGTTTTTGAGCAGCGGCACCAGTTCCATGTGAAATCCAATGAGTAAATTCGATAAAAAGCCATAATGATAGAACGCTGATGACGCTGATGACGCGGATTAAGCGGATTTACACGGATTAAAAACTTAAAAACATTTTTCAGGGTAAAGGCAAAATCTAAAACCTTTTGATTTTATCCCTGTTTTTTTGTCTTTAAGGTTATATCCCTTCCTTTTTTAGCCTTATCCGCGTCTATCCGTCCGATCCGCGTTATCCGCGTTCTATTGTGTCTTTCAGGCAGCTATAAACCCTGCAACCTTGTCAGCCACCTTGGCCGGAGTCAGGCCAAACTGCTCAGCCAGGATCTCTGCCGGTGCTGATGCACCAAACTGTTCCCAACCGATAAACAGGCCTTCTTCACCCAGCAGCTTGCCAAAGGACTCGCCACGACCAGCCTCAATGGCCACCCGCTTGACCCCTTTGGGCAGTACAGAAGCACGGTACTCTGTGGACTGGGCCACAAAGGTGCCCACATCCGGCACTGACACAACCCGTGCTGCGATCCCTTTGTCAGCCAGCAACTTGGCAGCATCCATGGCAAGGGAGACCTCTGAACCGGATGCCATCAGCACCACCGCAGGATTGGCAACATCAGCCAGCACATAGCCACCTGCCAGCGGCAGGCTCTTGTTAAAACCAGCCGGTTTCGGCAGCAGCGGCAGTTTCTGACGGGTCAGGATCAGGGCGGTGGGACCATTGTGATACTTCATGGCAGCATACCAGGCCAGGGCGGTCTCATCGGCATCAGCCGGACGGATTACCTGCAGGCCGGGGATCAGCCGCAGGGAAGCGGTATGCTCAATCGGCTGATGGGTCGGGCCATCCTCACCTACCGCATAGGAGTCATGGGTAAAGATGTAGACCACCTGTTGCTGCATCAGGGCGGACAGACGTACTGCCGGACGGCAGTAGTCGGAGAAGACCAGAAAGGTTGCGCCGTAAGGGATAAAGCAGCCATAGAGTGACATGGCATTACAGATAGCCCCCATGGCATGCTCACGGATACCAAAGTGCAGGTTACGGCCGCCAAATGCGCCAGCCTGTACTGAGCCGCCACCTTTGATGTCACTGTTGTTTGAAGGGGAGAGGTCAGCAGAACCACCGGCCAGTGCAGGCAACAGGGCTGCTACCTTCTGCAGAACGGCACCGGACAGGGAGCGGGTTGCGCCATCCTTACCGGCAACCACAGCCAGCAGTTCTTCAGCCAGATTCTCAGGCATCTGCTTCTGCCACATGGCATCCCACAGAGTAGCTTTTTCAGGATTGGCAACACGCCAGCCAGCAAAACCTGCCTGCCATGCATCATATCCAGCCTTCAGCTCTGCTACTCGCTTGGCACACTGCTCAGCAACATCTGCCGGAACGGTAAAGGCCTTCTCCTCCCAGCTCAGGTTGGCGCGGGTAGCCTCAATCTCATCCTTACCCAGTGGCGAACCATGGGCACCGGAAGAGTCCTGCTTGTTGGGCGCACCGTAGGCGATATGGGTGGTGGCGATGATCAGTGAAGGCTTAGCGGTCTCGGCAATGCCATTTTGAAGGGCAGCCGTAACCTGATCATGGTCATGGCCATCCACCTTTTGGATATGCCAGCCAGCTGCCTCAAAACGCTTGGCAACATCTTCAGACCAGGCCAGATCAGTTTTACCTTCAATGGTGATATTGTTGCTGTCATAGAGATAGACCAGATTGCCCAGCTTGAGGTGACCAGCCAGGGCGGCTGCCTCGTAGGAAATCCCTTCCTGCAGGTCGCCATCACCCACAATGGCAAAAACCCGGTGGGTAATGGGTGAAAAGTCAGGGGTATTGAACCGCTCAGCAGCCATCTTGGCAGCCAGGGCCATGCCAACGCCGTTTGCCACACCCTGGCCCAGAGGACCGGTGGTTACTTCAACGCCGGGTGTATGCCCAAACTCCGGGTGACCTGGAGTCTTGCTGCCCCACTGACGGAAGTTTTTCAGCTCATCCATGGAAAGATCAAACCCGAACAGGTGCAGCAGTGAATAGATCAGCATGGAACCATGGCCAGCAGAGAGGATGAAACGGTCACGGTTGGCCCAGGTGGTGTCAGCAGGATTGAAGCTCATGAAGCCGCCCCACAGGGCGGTCGCCATATCTGCAGAGCCCATCGGCAGGCCGGGGTGACCGGAGTTGGCTTTTTCAACAGCATCAGCAGCAAGAAGACGGATCGTATTGGCGCAGCGCAGGGCCTGCTGGGCAGTAATCGGGGTAGACATCGGTACAGTTTCCTTTCAGATGAGGGTCAAAAATGGGTATAGCCGGAAGCAGATGGCTGGAAGTTTGTTCCATCAGGCAGGATCGCTTGAACCTGTCTTGAGCTGGTTATTTTACCAATAACCGTAAGCGGAATGCCAGTAGTTTTTGATATTTTTTGGATAGCCCCATGGTTACAGACCGGGGCAGTGAAACAGAGCTCGTAATCCTCGCCACCGCTGACTGCCAGCTGCCAGGGGAAGGCATGCTGATTGGCAGCGTAGGCTTGAAATGCAGGAGAAAGGAGAAGTTGTCCAAGCTGAATCTCTGCGCCGCAGCCGGACTGTTCACCAATATGTCCCAGATCAGCCAGCAGACCATCACTGATATCAATCATGGCATTGACCAGACCAGCCTCTGCCAGTTTTCGTCCCAGATCGCAGCGCGGGGTCGGATCAAGTTGACGTTGCATCAGATAATCATCGGATTGCCCCAACCGTTTGCCTTCCATCAGCAGTTGCAACCCCAGGGCAGAATCGCCCAGACTGCCGCTGACCCAGACCTCATCATCAAGCACAGCACCGCTCCGTTTCAGGATCAGCTCAGGCCGCTGCTCCCCCATGATGGTAACCGAGATCACTAGTCCGCTCTTTGATCCACAGGTATCGCCACCAGCCAGGATGCAGCCGTATTCAGCAGCCTGTTCAGCCAGACCATCCAGCAAGCCTTCAATGGTTTCAAGCGGGAATCCGGCCGGAATGGCCAGCGAGAGAAAGAACCAGCGGGGAACAGCCCCCATGCTGGCAATGTCGGAGAGGTTGACTGCCAGAGACTTGCGCCCCAGTAGCCGGGCCGGGCCAAAGCCCAGATCAAAATGAACCCCCTCTGCCAGCAGATCAGTGGAAACAACCACCTGACTGCCGGCAGAGGGGGAAAGTAATGCTGCATCATCGCCGATTCCCAGCTCAGGCGCCACTGGCTGGGGGAAACGGGCGCGAATCTGATCGATCAGACCAAATTCACCAAGCTCTGCCAGACCTTTCACGCTGAAATTTCTTTACTCGGCCTGACCACAACCTTCGGCGTGGCGGGCTTTGCCTTGCCCTTGGGGGCTGGAATCGGAAACTTCTCAAGGGCCAGTTTCAGTACTTCATCGATCTCTTTCACCGGCACTATTTTAACCTTCTTCTGCATATCTTTCGGGATATCCTCAAGGTCCTTCTTATTCTGCTCAGGGATGATGACCGTCTTCATGCCGGCCCGCACCGCTGCCAAAATCTTCTCCTTCAATCCGCCGATCGGCATGACCTTGCCCCGCAGCGAGAATTCACCGGTCATGGCCACATCCTTCCTGACCGGAACCTTAGTCAGCACCGATACCAGGGCCGTTACCATGGCGCAGCCTGCTGAAGGGCCATCCTTGGGCACTGCACCGGCCGGAACATGGACATGAATTTCGTTTTCCTGAAACCATTCAGGAGCGATAGCAAATTCTGAGCCGTGGGAACGGATATAGGCCAGGGCTGCCTGGACAGATTCCTTCATGACATCCCCCAGCTGTCCGGTTAAGGACAGACCGCCCTTCCCTTGCATGGTGGTGGCCTCAATATGCAGCACCTCACCACCCACCGAGGTCCAGGCCAGGCCGTTAACCACGCCGATCTCGTTCTTATCCATCTCATCATCCCGCAGGAACTTGGCAGCCCCCAACAGGGTGGCCACCATGGCAGGGTTAATCTTGATCTGACGCTTGTGCCCTTCAGCGATTTTGCGGGCCACCTTACGGCAGACATTGCCGATCTCCCGCTCCAGGCTCCGTAGACCTGCCTCACGGGTGTACTTGGCAATGATCTCCTTAAGTGCCTCCTGCTCAAACACAATATGTTTGGCCTTAAGTCCGTTGTCCTTCATCTGGCGCGGCACCAGATAGCGGGTGGCGATATCCAGTTTTTCCTCTTCGGTATACCCGGCGAGGTTGATCACCTCCATCCGGTCATAGAGGGCCGAAGGGATCGGATCGCTGTGGTTGGCCGTGGCCACAAACAGGACGTTTGAAAGGTCATAGGGCAGGTTGACGTAGTGATCTGAAAAGGCGTTGTTCTGCTGGGGATCAAGTACCTCCAGCAGGGCTGCCGATGGATCGCCCTTATAATCGTAGCCCAGCTTGTCAAGCTCATCAAGCATGAAGACCGGATTTTTGGTGCCAGCCTGCTTCAGCCCCTGAATGATCCGGCCCGGCAAAGCCCCCAGATAAGTACGACGGTGGCCGCGAATTTCAGCTTCATCACGCACCCCCCCCAGTGAGATGCGGACAAACTTACGATTCAGGGCACGGGCAATGGATTTACCCAGCGAGGTCTTACCCACGCCGGGAGGCCCCACAAAGCAGAGGATCGGCCCTTTCATCTTCTTGTTCAGCTTGCGGACTGCCAGAAATTCCAGAATCCGCTCTTCCACCTTGTCCAGATAGGAGTGGTCCTCATCCAGGATCTTCTTGGCCCGGATGATATCCAGCGAGTCGCGGGTGGTCTTTGACCAGGGGATCTCAATCAGCCAATCCAGATAGGTGCGGATCACCCCGGCCTCACCGGAATCACCATGCATCCGCTCCAGCCGCCCCAACTGTTTCAAGGCCTCTTTCTGCACGTTTTCCGGCATTTTGGCGGATTCGATCGATTTACGCAGTTCTTCCAGCTCTTCCTTGCCGTCGTTATCGCCCAGTTCCTGCTGGATCGCCTTCATCTGCTCCCGCAGGTAGTATTCCTTCTGGTTTTTGCCCATTTCCTCCCGGGCTGCGTTCTGAATCTGGGCCTGCACCGACAACATCTCATGTTCACGGGCCAGCAGATCATTCACCTTGGTCAGGCGCTTAACCGGATCTTCGATCTCCAGCAGCATCTGGGCCTCAGACAGCTTCAGACCAAGGTTGCTGGCGATCAGGTCAGCCATGCTGCCAGGGTCAGAGATATTCTCCAGGATCACCATCACTTCTGGCGAAATCTGCTTGCCCAGCTCGGAAATCTTGGTCAGCTGCTCCCGCACGGTACGCATCAGGGCTTCGGTTTCAAGGGTATCCAGTGCCGACGGCTCAACCAGACGCTCAATCCGTACCGTATGGAACGGTTTGAACTCAACAAACTCGGCGATTCTGGCCTTTACCAGCCCCTGCACCAAAATCTTGACCCGACCATCCGGCAGCTTCAGCATCCGCATGATCATGGCCACGGTGCCGACATTGTAGATCTTATCCGGCGTAGGATCTTCATCACCAATATCATGCTGGGTGGCCAGCATGATCATCCGGTCACCGGCCAGGGCCTGATCAACCGCCTTGATCGACATCTCGCGCCCCACAAAGAGCGGAATAATCATAAAGGGATAGACCACTACATCGCGAATAGGCAAAAGCGGCAACTGTTCCGGTATCTTCAGTTCCTCTTCCGTCACGATGACTGGTTCGTTAGTGTTTGATTCCTGATCAGACTTGCTCACGTGTTAACTCCTTAATCAAAATACGACGCTCCTGCCCTTTGGGACAAATGATGCGCAAGACCCCGCACTGATATTCAGCACGGATATGGCTTGGATCAACCAGATCCGGCAGCCGTACCGTACGACGCAGCCGCCCGAAATGGCGTTCCAGACAAAGATAGCGCACCGGCTCGTCAGGCGTATCAGACAGCTTATCCGCCTGAATCACACAGACCATGCCACGCTGGACTAGGCTGATCTGTTCAGGGCTTATACCTGGCAGATCAAACTCCAGCACCAGATGCCGATCTGTTTCGTAAATATCCATGGCAGCATTCAGGCTGCCTTCATCCTCTGCAGCCAAACCGGGATCAAGGGTACGCAGTAGCGAACGCATCTCCTCAAGGTGCCGGTTGTACTGTCCTGCAAACGACGGTTTTTTCCCGCCTGAACGTGGCATGGCATCACCTGTTACAATCTGTTAGAAGGCTGAAAGCAGACTAGTATGGTATGTTTTGAAGATGTAACCATTCCACTGCTGAAAGTCAAGCTGCAGACAACATGCCAGCCATGAAAAAAATATTGACATTTACTGCCGCTTTACCTGAAAGTCTGCCCATTCTTTACTAAACAAGGAGTAGTTTTAATATGGAACTGAAAACAAAAATCTGGATGACCGGGTCACTGGACTGGTTCGGCTTTATTGATGATGCAGAGGTCTTCCTGGGGCATCGCAACTTTCCGAACCCGCCTGAAGAGGGGGACGAATGGACCTGTGAAAGTGGCGATATGTTCAAGATTATTGATGGTGAAATCAAGAAGGTGGGTCATACAGAGCCACCAAAAAAATACTGGTAGTCCTGATTCCAACTCAACGTGGCATCCAAGCCCGGCCTGCTGTCAATGATAGCAGGCCGGTTTATTTTTGGGCAGGCTCAAGATCTATCACGGTCAGCTCTGGTGGTGCCAGAAACCTGATCGGCGGCCCCCAGGTACCGGTACCGCGACTGACATACAGGCGGCTACCGCCTGCCAGCTGGTTCATCCCGGCCCGCACCGGGAAGTTCAACCAGGTAAGCAGATTAAAGGGAAAGATCTGCCCCTTATGCACATGACCGGAAAGCTGCAGATCAAACTGCCCGATATTTTTTTGAACCACCACCGGGCGATGTTTCAGCAGCAGCACAAACCGATCATGGGGAATGCCATCCAAAAGACCTGTTTCATCTGCGATCCCGTTTCTTCCAAACCGTTTGGCAGCAGGATCATCCACCCCCACCAGGGCAAGATACGCACCAACCAGCGTGGTTTGATCCTGCAACAGCTGAAAGCCTGACAGTTCCAGAAACCTGCGGGATGACCCAAGCCCGGCATAATACTCATGGTTGCCCAGCACCGCCACCATCCCCAACGGCGGCTGCAGCTCACGCAACATCTGCGAAACGCCATCAACATGGCTGATGTGGCCATCCACAATATCACCGGTGGCAACCAGCAGATCCGGCTTCAAGCTCTTCACAGTGGCCACAAGCTGCTGCACCTGCTGTGACCCGACAATCAGGCCGATATGCAGGTCAGAAATCTGGACCACCCTTACCCTGGCAGCCCCTTTGGGCAGCTTGGAGGTTATGACCCGATGCTGTTCAACCTTCAGCTTACCTGCCTCAAACCAGCCATAACAGCTGATCAGCAGGGCCAGACCAAAACAGCAGAGGAAACCAGGGCGAGGCGCTAACAGTCCAAGGTCAGGCAGCCGCAGGAAGAAATGGACAGACCAGTGAAGCAGACGTACCAGCTCCAGAAACACTGACAGGGAAAGAAAGAGAAACAGCAGCCCCATCCAGCTATAGCCGATATAGGCTGCCAGAGATGCAGCAAAGGTCTGCCCTTCACGCTCCAGCAGACGGCTTAGTATCGGCGCAGCCACCATCAACAGGCACCAGCCAACCGGAAACAGCCACCAGGTTTGCAGTACCGGAAAGGCCTGCATCAGCCTGAAAACAAACCAGCAGTGAGCTGCACCGTAGATCAGCAGAAAAACAAGCAGAAACAGGTTCATGGTTTTCTGGCTCTCCCCACCACTTTCCTCTTGTCACCACGCCATGGCTGAAAGATACTGACAACCATCGTGACTACCACAGAGATCAAACATACTCAACCAAATCAGGCAGAAACCAATCAACAACCACGTACTGTTGAAGTTGCTGTCCCGCTTCCCCTGGACACCACCTTTCATTATCGGGTACCTGAACCCCTTGCCAGCCGGATTCAACCGGGGGTACGGGTCTTTGTCCCGTTTGGCAGACGCAAGGTAACTGCCTATGTACTGCGTTTCAGCAGGCCACCTGAGGGGCAGCAGCTGAAAGATCTGCTGGATGTCCTTGACCCGGAACCGCTCTGGACCGATGCAGAGCTGACATTTTTCCAATGGATTGCCGACTACTACCTGCATCCGCTGGGTGAGGTACTTAAGACCGCCCTGCCCAGCGGTATCAACCTGCAAAGCCGTAGCAGCGCTGATGGCGAAGCGGTGAGCGGCGGCAAAAAAATCCGGCACGAGCGTATCTTTAGCGCACTGTCGGCTGATGCCCCAGCCAAACTTAGAGGCAAAGGACTGGATATCCTCGCCTTTCTACGCCAGTCCGGGCCGGTTTCATCAGCAGAACTTAAGACACGCTTTGGTGAATGCAGTCCCAACCTGCGGAGGCTGGTGGAGTTGGGGCTGGTTCAGACCAGCGATCGTGAAGTCTATCGCGACCCGTTTGCCGGGCTGATTGTTGCAAAAGACTCGCCAAAATCGCTGACCCTGCACCAACAGCAGGCACTGACAACCATCCTGGCTGCCGTGGATAACAAACAGTTTGCCCCGTTTCTGCTGCATGGCATTACCGGCAGCGGCAAGACCGAAGTCTACCTGCAGGGGATCGCCCATACCCTGGCTGCGGGCAACAACGCCCTGGTGCTGGTGCCTGAAATATCCCTGACCCCTCAGCTTGTCCAGCGTTTTCGCGCCCGTTTTTCCGACGGCATCGCCGTGCTGCACAGCGCCCTTTCCGATGGTGAACGCTACGATGAATGGCGCCGTATCCGGCGTGGCGAGGTGCGGATTGTGATCGGCGCCCGCTCTGCCATCTTTGCCCCGCTGGAACGGATCGGCATTATAGTGGTGGATGAGGAACATGAGGCATCCTTTAAACAGTCCGATGGCCTGCGTTACAATGCCCGTGACCTGGCTCTGGTACGGGGACAGCAGGAGCAGGCAACCGTACTGCTTGGCTCTGCCACACCGCTGATCACCACCCGCTTTGCAGCCCAGCAGGGAAAGCTGGGCTACCTGTCATTGCCGGAACGGGTTGCTAACCGACCGTTACCAGCAACCAGTATCATCAACACCCGTATGACTGCCGAATCGCCGCTGTCACCCCAACTGATCGAGGCCCTGAGCGAAAACCTGGAGCGGGGCGAGCAAAGCCTGCTGTTCCTGAATCGGCGAGGCTTTGCCAGCTGGCTGGTCTGCCCTTCCTGCGGTGCTGATCTGCAATGCCCCAACTGTTCGGTCTCTCTGACCTACCATCGCCAGCGCAGAAAAAGCCTCTGCCACTATTGCGACTACCAGGTGCCAGCCCCCTGCATCTGCCCTGCCTGTGGTGAGCTGGAGCTGAAAGAGATGGGGGTAGGTACTGAGCGGATTGAGCATGAACTGCTGGAACGATTCCCCGATGCACGGATCGCACGGATGGACAGTGACACCACGGGTGGCAAGGGAGGCCATGCCCGGATACTGGACAAGGTTGGGCGCGGCGAAGTGGATATCCTGGTGGGAACCCAGATGATCGCCAAGGGACACGACTTTCCCGGTGTCACGCTGGTGGGTGTCCTTCAGGCTGAAGGAAGCCTCTACCTGCCGGACTTCAGGGCAACAGAGCGTACCTTTCAGGTGCTTTCACAGGTAATTGGACGGGCTGGACGGGGAGAACTGGCAGGACGGGTACTGCTGCAGGCCATGACACCGGACCACTACGGCATCGCCTACGCCGCTGATCATGACTTTGAACGGTTCTACCAGGAAGAGTTGTTATTCCGGCAGGAGCTGAACTATCCACCCTATGGTTTTCTGGCTGCGATCAAACTCTCAGCAACCAGCGAAAAGAGTCTGACAACAGCGGCTGAGCAGTCTGCCGCAGTACTGCGTGCCATTAAGAGCAGATTGGGGTTGCGGGTTGAAATCCTGGGACCGGCACCGGCGCCACTGTACCGCTTGCGGGGGCGTTTTCGTCAGCAGATTCTTTTGAAGGACGCCAGCCGGGCCGCACTGCGGCGTCTGTTAACCGCCTACCGCAGGGAGCAGTCACTTCCGGCAACCGTCAGAGCAGCGATTGATATCGACCCGGTGGATCTGTTGTGATCAGTGTTGCACCCACTCAATGGTCTGGCTGCCCAGATTCACATGGTACCGGAAATCTCCCAGAAAGTTCATCCCCAGCAGGCCATCAAACCCCATTGCCGGGCCATTCATCGGCAACACAGCGACTTCCACACTATGTTTGGTCTTTGGTCCAACCTGCATATAATCAACAACCGTATTATAGGCGGTAATAAAACTGCCATCAGCCACCCTGCCCACAGACCGGCTGGTATGCTCAGGTTTGATACCAAGCCGACTTGCCAGTTGCGGCGAGATGGTGGTTACACTGGCACCGGTATCCAGTAGCATGCGAGCCTGGATGGTTTCGTTACGAAAACTGAGGGTTACCGGTACCAACACCTTGTTGCCCCGTACCGTGACCCCGGTATAACGATCCCCGCCACTGGAAGAACGGCTGTTCTTGACCTTTTTACGATACTGGGATGGAATCTTGCCCTCATCATCCACCATAACCACGGTGCCATCTTTATCAGTGTACTGAAACAGATCAGCCTGCACCTGATGGCTTTTCAGAACCGCAATCACAGCAATAACAACACAGATGAGATGGAAGAAATGGCGCAAGGAAGTCAGACACTGCATAGGGGCTCTCAATCAGGCAGTAAATGCCGAGTAATACTGTTTTACCTTCACCAGATACTCACGGGTTTCACGGGGAAGACGGTCCGGTTTGCGATCCACATTGCCCGGACCCCAGTTATAGGCTGCCAGGGCTGAATCAAGGTCACCGTTATACCTGTCCAGCAGTCCTTTTAAAAACCGGGTGCCGGCCATCACATTTTGTTCTGGATCAAAGGAGTTGCTGACCCCCAGTCCTCGGGCAGTAGCAGGCATCAGCTGCATCAACCCCTGGGCACCGGCGTGGGAAACAGCCCGGGGGTTAAAGTTACTCTCTGCCTTGATAACCGCCTTGATCAGCCCGGCATCAACGCCATAGCGTTGTGCTGCCTTGGATATGGTCTGCTCAATGTTGACTGACGGGGATGCATCCGACAAGCGGGACGAACGGCGCTCCACCTGCTCTGGTGCCTTGGGACCGGGCTCGGTTTCCAGCTCAGGCAGAGGCTGCTTGGCAGGATGGCTTGTACGGGTTTCGCCATTGGCAAGATTTGCAAGGTAGGCACTGATCGGTGAAGCGACCTGGGGTGAGCCAGAAGCGGGAAGAGTTGCCATGGGCAGTGTCATGCCACCATCAGTATCGGGATGATCCGCCAGCAGCTCCAGCGAGCTGCGCAAGGTGGTCAGCTGCAGCAGTTCTGCCGCATTTTGTACCGCCTCGGGTGAAGCATCTGCAGGCACCATGCTACGGTCGATCACGGCATCCAATCGATCTGAAAAGCGGGACGAGGCTGTGGTTACAGGCTGCTCAGCTGCCGGGCGGGACTGTTCCCGCAGCATACTCTGCAATAACGACATTGTCTGGGCTGCATTAATCGACATTCAGGTCCTCCCCGATCAGGGGAACTGCAGGTTTTTCTTTTTCAGCTTCTCAATCAAGGTTGTCCGCTTCAGGTTCAAAAGGGTTGCAGCTTCTTTTTTGTTACCGCCAGTGCGTTGCAAGGCCTGTATAATAAGGCCGTTTTCAAAGGCATCAACGGCACTGTTCAGACAGATCCCTTCCGGAGGCAGCTCTTTAGCCGTACTGACAGTGCCTGATACTGCTGCAGATTGTTGTATAACCGTACGGGGTGCCAGATATTTTTCAGGCAGATCATCCACCGTAATAAACCCGCTCTCCTTCATGGTTATCATCCGCTCCACCAGATTTTCAAGCTCCCGCACATTGCCGGGCCAATCGTAGTTACAGAGCATCTCAAGCGCTTCGCGGGTAAAGCCTTTCACCAGACGTCGCCGGTCACGGTTAAACTGCCCCTGAAAGTGGTTGATCAAGAGCGGAATATCTTCACGCCGGTCCCGCAGGGGGGGAATCGTAATCGGGATCACTGAAAGCCGGTAGTAGAGATCCTCCCTGAAATCACGGGTGGCCACCTGTTCATCCAGGTTTTTGTTGGATGCAGCAATGATCCGCACATCCACCTTCTGGGAACGGGTTGATCCAACCGGCTCAAACTCCTTGGCCTGCAGCACCCGCAGCAGCTTGACCTGCAGGGTCGCCTTCATATCGCCGATCTCATCCAGAAACAGGGTTCCCTTGTCAGCCATCTCAAATCGACCAATCCGGTTGGCATAGGCGCCGGTGAACGAGCCCTTCACATGGCCAAACAGTTCGCTCTCCAACAGATCATCAGGAATGGCAGCACAGTTGACCGGCACAAAATTCCTGCCGCTCCTGCCTGAAAGCTGATGTATTGCACGGGCTGCAAGTTCCTTGCCGGTTCCTGACTCTCCCTGAATCAAGACCGTTGCACTGGATTCAGCAACCTTTTCAATCATCTCAAACAGATTAAGCATCTGGCGGCTTCTGCCAATGATGGTAGAACAGAGAAAATGGGGATATTCATCAATCGGCTGCTCAGGGGCCCGCACCTTCATGGCCTGATATTCCAGAGCCCGCATTACCACACTTTCAAGCTCATCAAGGTTCAGCGGCTTGGGCAGAAAAATCAACCGTTCATCATGGGGCAATGTACGGGCAGCATCGGGCTGACCGTAGACTATCGCCACCAGCTCTGGATCAACCTGCCAGAGCCGTTGCAGGGCATCCGATGAACTGGCAAACAGTGATGGCTGATCTGCAACCAGAATCCGGGGCGAGCGTACCGGGTGAGTGTCAAAAATATCCACTTCAGCATCAAATACAGCCGTTTCATAGCCCTTATATGTCAGAAACGCTGACACGAGGTCACGGGTTTTACGATCACTACCAAGAACACAAAAAGAGCTTTTAGGAAGCATAACAACCCCTTATAACACACAACACCTACCTTGGTGGAGCACTGCCTTAAAGTATATGACGCATCCCAACCAATGTCAATTATCTGACCCATCATAAAAATATGAATATTTTATAATATACATTTCTATCAACAAAAACAGTTTCACTGCGCCATCTGCTTGCACAGGTACGGCTTGCATGGTACATATACAGGCATTCTGGCAGTATCCTGCTACATCTGGGACTGCAGCAAACTAAATTGTTTCTAAATTTATACTGATATAAGTCTTATCCCTGAAGGAGGTTTCCATGTCCAATGCCCTGGTGCCGATGAATAGCAATGAGGCACGTACTGGTGATCATGGTGAACTGATTCAACTGGTCAGCTTCAGCCTGGACAACGAAGAGTACGGCGTAGACGTCCTGAAGGTACGTGAAATCATCAGAATGCCCAGTATCACCAGGGTTCCCAATACTCCCCACTATGTTGAAGGGGTAATCAACCTGCGGGGCAAGGTTATCCCAATCATCAATATGCGTCGCCGTTTCGGTCTGTGTGAACTTGAATACGACAAACAGACCCGCATTATGGTTATGGATGTAGAAGGTGAGCTGATGGGCTTTATCGTGGATGCCGTTTCAGAGGTTATCCGTATATCCAGCAGCGAGATCCAGCCGTCGCCTGCCGTTGTAACCAGTGGCATTGATCAGGAATGTATTGCCGGTGTGATCAATCAGGCCGAGCGCCTGCTGGTTCTGCTTGATTTACAGAAGATGTTTTCCCAGGACGAGCGTCAACTTTTTGGAAACTTATAAGTAAGTATGTTCTGTTTCCCTTCACTTCCATCTCTGTATGGCGAGGTGTGCAATGCCCATTGATTGCGAAGACCAGGAACTTCTTGAAGGATTTCTGGCAGAGACAACTGAGCTTCTGGAGAAGCTGGACGACGACCTGATTGCCCTGGAAAAAGCGTCAGATGATCCAGAGCTGATGAACCGGATCTTCCGTTCCATCCACACGGTTAAAGGGGCCTCCAGCTTTTTGGGGTTTGATCTGCTGGTACGGGTCACCCATAAAACCGAGGATGTTCTGAACCGCCTCCGTAAGGGTGAGTTGCAACTGACCTCCGAGATTATGGATGTGGTGCTTGAAGCCACAGACCTGGTCAAAACATTGGTGGCAGACATTAAGGGTGGTGAAATTGTTGATCGTGAGATCAATGAAACCATCAATAAGCTCATTCCGCTCCTTACTGAACAGCCAGCTGCTCCGGCCCAGCCTGCTGCAGAGACTCCGCCCCCTGCAGCAGCAGAAGACGCACCTGCCAGCGCAGAAACCGCAGCACCCCAGCCGGAACAAAAACCTGCCCAGGAGCCCCCTCCTGCAGCAGCCATGCCTCCTGCGGCGCCCCGTCCTGCCCCTGAAGCGGCAAAAAAACCAGCCCCTCCCAAAGGCGGAGAAAAGGGTGGTGGCGACGACCTTTCCGACAACACCACGGTCCGGGTTGACGTCAAACGTCTTGACGACCTGATGAACCAGGTTGGCGAACTGGTGCTGGAACGTAACCGGATGATCCAGCTGAATCAGGATCTTCAGGGCGGAACCTCTGACCATATCCTGTTCAGTGAAGAATTCGGCAAGCTGGCCAAACGGATGAGTTTCGTCACCTCTGAACTGCAGATGCAGGTTCTGAAGATGCGGATGATTCCGGTGGAAAAAGTCTTCAAGAAGTTCCCCCGTATTGTTCGCTCTCTGGCCCGCGATCTGGGCAAAGAGGTTGACCTGCAGATCTTTGGTGAAGAGACTGAACTTGATCGATCTGTTGTGGATGAAATCGGCGATCCGCTGATCCACTTGATCCGTAACGCCATGGATCACGGTCTTGAAACGCCTGATGACCGTATCGCCGCAGGCAAACAGCGCACCGGCACTCTGATTCTGGCAGCTATCCACGAAGGCAACTCCATCATCATCAGTATTAAAGATGACGGCCGCGGTATCGATACTGACCGGGTCGGCCGTAAGGCGATTGAAAAAGGGCTGATCACCGAAGATCAACTGGCGGCCATGAGCCAGCGTGAGATGTTTGACCTGATCTTCCTGCCCGGTTTTTCCACAAAAGATCAGGCCTCTGACCTTTCAGGCCGTGGCGTTGGCATGGATGTGGTCAAGACCAACATCAAAAAATTGAACGGCCTGATCGAGATCAAGAGCGAAAAAGGGATGGGATCAGAATTCATCCTGCGCCTGCCCCTGACCCTGGCCATTATTCAGTCACTGCTGGTAGAGGTTGAGGGGGAGATCTACTCCATCCCATTGGCCTCAGTGCTTGAGACTCTGCGGGTTGATCAACGTGAGTTCCATGTGATCGGCGGTCAGGAAGTACTTAAATTGCGTGACATGGTGCTGCCGCTGGTCCGCCTGGAGCAGGTCTTCAACGTCAAGCGCTGCCACGAGCAGGACAACTTCTGCTACATCGTGGTGATCGGCTCTGCTGACAAGCGGGTTGGTCTGGTGGTAACCCGTCTGGTGGGCCAGCAGGAAGTGGCCATCAAATCGCTGGGTAAATACCTGGCCAACGTCACCGGCATTGCCGGCTCAACCATTCTGGGTGATGGACGGGTGGCATTGATTGTTGATCCGGTCGGCATGGTTGATGGCGGTGAAGGAACATCAGGCGCACGCTAAGAGCAGCAGACGCTTAACACGAGAGAGGGATCAAACGTGGCCATATCTGATAAAGATTTTGAACTACTACGCGACTTTATTTACAACCTGTGCGGGATGTACTTCCACACCACAAAAAAATATTTCCTTGAAAGCCGTCTTACCAAGCGTATGGAGGCCACCGGCACCAAGACCGCCATGGATTATTACGGCCTGCTCAAGTCACCCCGTGGCGGCGAAGAGCTGCGGTTTCTGCTGGATGAAGTCACCACCAACGAAACCTATTTCTTCCGCTGTGTGCCTCAGCTAAACGCCATTGAGACCAAATTCCTGCCGGAAATAGTTGAAGCCAAAAGCAAGATGGGGTTCCGCAAGTTGAGGATCTGGTCTGCTGCTTCATCATCCGGTGAAGAGGCCTACACCCTGGCCATGATGCTTCTGGAAAAGCGCGCGACCATCCTCAAAGACTGGATCATTGAAATCATCGGTACCGACATCAATGAAACCGTGGTTGCCCAGGCCAAGGAAGGGATTTACAACGCCTACTCGGTCCGCAACGTGCCAGATCTGTACAAGAGAAAATATTTCAAGGAGGATGCCGGCAAGTTTATTCTCTCTCCTGATGTCAAAAAATTTGTCACCTTCAACAAAATGAACCTCTATGACGACACCAAGATGGTCTTCATGAAGAGTTTTGACTTTATCTTCTGTGCCAACGTCCTGATTTACTTTGACCTCGCTTCAAAATCAAAGGTTGTGCAGCACTTCTACAACAACCTGCAACCCTACGGATACTTCTTTGTTGGCCAGTCTGAATCACTTCACGGCGTTAACGACAAGTTCAAGACCGTCCATTTTCCAGGCGGTTTTGGTTATAAGAAATAACGGGGGACCCCACGATGGATAAACAGGCAATGATGGAAACAGCCCGCCAGTTGGTGGCTAAAATTGACGATCTGCCCACAATTCCGGTGGTGGCTACCCAGGTGCTGCAACTGCTTGACGACCCGGATGTCAATGTAGACAAGGTAGCAGACCTGATGCTGACCGATCTGGTCATGACCGCCCGGGTCATGAAGATGGTCAACTCCCCCATTTATCGCGCAAATCAGGAAATCACCTCCCTGAAGCGGGCTCTGGTCTATCTTGGTATCCGCCACATAAAAGAGATCGCCCTCACCTCATCATTCATCAGTGCCTTTGAAGACAAGGGTGGTGTGATTGACATCAGCACCTTCTGGGCCCACTCATTTGGTGTGGGCATGGTTTCCAAGATCATTGCAGAAAAGATCCGCTACCCGGATATTGAGAAGGCCTACCTTGCAGGGATCGTGCATGATATCGGCGAGGTTGTGCTGAGCTATTATCAAGCGGAATCCTTCTCAAAAATACTGACTGCAATCAAGGAACGACCGGTACGTCTGATTGACATGGAGCTGGAAGAATTCGGCACCACCCATAATGAAATCGGCTACTGTATCGCTGAAAAATGGAATTTCCAGGAAGCCTACAAGGAAGTGGTTCTGTACCACCACAGCCCGCGTGAGGCCACCAGCGACCCTGTACTGTGCGCTATCATCAATCTGGCTGACCTGTTCTGCTCAGTTCGGGATCTCTACTACGGAGGTAACGCCTGGGCCAGCTTCAACCTCTCAGAAGAAGAGGGTTGGGCCATACTTAAAGAGCAACATCCCAGCCTTGAAGATCTTGATATTGAACGATTCTGCTATGAACTGGATGATGCCGTTCCTGATGTCAAGGAACTGGTCACATCCATATTTTCCAAGGCATAACCTACGGAGGCATGATGTTTTCTCCAGCGTCGGGTGCTAAAACCCGTGTACTGATCGTAGATGATTCATCCTTCATGCGGATGGCTATTCGTGGCATTCTGGTTAAAGACCCTTCCCTCGAAATCATCGGCACCGCCAGTGATGGGGTTGAAGGGGTTGAAAAGGCGATTGCCCTCAAGCCTGACCTAATTACCATGGATGTTGAGATGCCCCGCATGGACGGCATTTCTGCCCTGAAGCAGATCATGGCCAAGGCTCCCACCAAGGTTTTGATGGTTTCCACCCTTACCAATGAAGGGGCCAAGGCCACCTTTGAAGCACTGGATGCCGGTGCCCTGGACTATATCCCCAAAAACGTAACTGATTCATCCGATGCACAAAACATCTTCAAAGAAGAATTACTTAAAAAAGTTCGTGAAGCGACCCGTTCTCGCATCCTTCGGCCAGCAGCCGGCTTGAGTATGCCTCGTCCGGGCACATTGACTGCGCCACCCCCACGTGCAGCAGTCAAGACATCAAAGATCCACAGTAAAAAAATCACCCATGTCGGCATTGGTGCTTCAACCGGCGGACCGGTTGCGCTGCAGGAGGTCATCTCCCGTATCCCGATGAACTTTCCCTATGGTATTGTGGTGGCGATCCATATGCCCAAGGCCTTTACCGGCCCCTATGCAGACCGCCTGAACGCTAAATGTTCTATTACGGTTAAAGAGGCGGTTGACGGCGAGCAGGTTAAGCCCGGCACCATTCTGGTTGCACCTGGTGGTATGCATACCCAGGTGGTACGAAGTGGCAGCGGTTTAGTAGTCAAGACAGCACCCACCACCGCCTATCCCCAATACGTCTATATCCCTTCCGTTGACCTGATGATCTCATCCATGGCAGAGGCAACTGCAGGTTCAATGCTGGGGGTGGTCTTAACCGGCATGGGTAATGATGGTTTCAAAGGGATGCAACTGCTGAAACAAAAAGGCGGGGTGACGCTGGTGCAGGATGAGGCGACCTCAACCATTTACGGCATGCCCAAGGCCTGCGTTGATGGCGGGGTGGCTGATGAAGTGCTGCCGCTGGGACAGATCGGCTATGAAATCGGCAAATTCATGGGCTGAGGCCCATTTTGCTGTTGTTGTTAAAAAGGCGACCAGTCTACAACTGGTCGCCTTTTTTATCTTTGGGCGTACACCACCAGCCCTTTAGCACTGCTGTCTACCCGACAGTTGGAATAGCCCAGGCGTTTCAGGCGACGCAGGATAAAGAAGGCCGCAACCTTGTGTACATCAGGCAGGATCAACGGAAAATGATCCGTGGGTAGATCGGTCATCGCCCGCCAGGTGGCTTTCAGATTCAATGCCATTATGAATGCTCGGAGGTGGCGTGGAACTCCAGGTCCGGCCAGTTCTCAACCGTATTATCCAGCCGCCACTGGCTACCAGCCATGTAGGTCAGCTTGCCCTCTCCGTCAATATACAGGTTCATCTTCTCCTTCTTCTCAAACTCTTCCATCAGCTTCTTCTCGCCAGTAACCCAGCGGGCCGTGGCATAGGCCACCGGTTCATAGGCGATCTTGACCCCGTACTCAAACTCAAGCCGGTGCAACACCACCTCAAACTGCAGAATACCAACCGCACCAACTACCCAATCAGCACCAAAGATCGGCTTGAACACCTGGGTTGTGCCTTCTTCTGCCAGTTGTACCAGCCCTTTTTCAAGAGCCTTGGACTTCATCGGATTCAGCAACCGCACCTTACGGAAATGTTCTGGTGCAAAGCTGGGGATACCGGTGAATTTCATATCCTCACCCATGGTAAAGGTGTCACCGATCTTGATGGTGCCATGGTTGTGGATACCGATAATATCACCGGGGAAGGCCTCTTCCACGTTACTGCGATCCTGGGCCATGAAGATGGTGGCATTGCTGATCTGAAAATCCCGTCCCAGCCGCAGATGTTTCACCTTCATACCCCGTTCAAATCGACCTGAGCAGATTCTGAAAAAGGCGATCCGGTCACGGTGGGCCGGGTCCATGTTTGCCTGAATCTTGAACACAAACCCGGAAAACGGCTCTTCAAAGGGAGAGACCAGCCGGGTGGTGGTGGCACGGGGACGGGGATGGGGGGCATGCTGCACAAAGGTATCCAGCAGTTGCTGCACCCCGAAGGTGTTGATGGCACTGCCAAAAAAGACCGGGGTCTGACGACCAGCCAGATAGGCATCCAGATCAAAGGGATGGGCAGCACCTTCCAGCAGCTCCACATCATTACGCAGCTCTTCTGCCTGGCTACCCAGCAGTTCATCCAGCAGCGGATCATCCAGCCCCTGTACGGTCACAATCCGATCAACACCGTGCTCTGCATCAGGATCAAACAGCAACACCTCTTTGCTGTAGAGGTGGTAAGTGCCCCGAAAACGCTTACCCATCCCGATCGGCCAGGTCATGGGGGCGGTCTGCATCCCCAGATTCTTCTCCACATCATCCAGCAGGTCCAGCGGTTCCTGTCCTTCCCGGTCCAGCTTGTTCATAAAGGTCATGATCGGGGTATCACGCAGACGGCAGACATCCAGCAGCTTCTTGGTCTGGCTCTCCACCCCTTTAACCGAGTCGATCACCATCAGGGCTGAGTCAACGGCGGTCAGCACCCGGTAGGTATCCTCGGAAAAATCATTGTGACCGGGGGTATCCAGCAGGTTGATCTCAAAGCCGTCATAGGTAAACTTCATTACCGATGAGGTGACCGAGATGCCCCGCTGTTTTTCCAGCTCCATCCAGTCTGAGGTGGCATGGCGACCGGATTTACGTGCCCGCACTTCGCCAGCCTGTTGGATCGCGCCACCAAACAGCAGCAGCTTCTCGGTAATGGTTGTCTTACCGGCGTCAGGGTGGCTGATGATGGCAAAGGTACGTCGTTTATTGACTTCTTCCTGATTGTACATAGCTTCCACGCTACTGCTCCTTACACAGAAAAGGCGGGCAAAAGCCCGCCTGATAGGTTAATTGTCACTGCTAGGCTCTAAAAATAAGGCGGTCGATACACCACTTACCGCCACCGGCCACCATCAGATAGACCGCCATCCCCAGCAGGGCCAGGGGAAATTCGATACCGTGGCCCCGGCCTGAGACACAGTTGGCATTCATAAAGAAACCATGGGCCCAGTGGACCTTGTAAATGGCCACCGCCATCACTGAGGAGATACCGGCAGCTGAGACACGGGTCAGAAATCCGGTCAGCACCCCCAAGCCACCGCCAAACTCGGCAATGATCGCCAACAGGGTAAAAATCGGCGGAATCCCCAGTTTCTGCTCAAAAACACTGAAGGTTGCGGTTAAACCACTGCCGCCAAACAGGCCGAACAGCTTCTGGGAGCCGTGGGCAAGAAAGATCAGCCCCAGCGGGATACGGATGACCAGTGGTGCTACGGCATCAGACAGTTCAAAACCACCTCTGGCCATGGGACACCTCCGCAGCATGAAATAGAAAGGGGACCAATGGTCCCCTCTTGTGCTGATTTGGCGGGCGGTATTGGATTCGAACCAACGACCTTTGGCTTCGGAGGCCAACACTCTATCCAGCTGAGCTAACCGCCCGTGAACTAAATCTTTTACACTATCGGCCCTGCCAACTCAAGGGAAAAATCTGGCCAGCCCAGTGATGCTCTGCTACTATTGCGTCATGTTGACTATCGGACTGACAGGCGGAATAGCCACCGGCAAGAGCAGTGTTGCGGCACTCCTGGCCGAACAGGGTGCAGAGGTGATTGATGCGGATCAACTTGCGCGGGATGCCGTAGCGCCGGGAACTGCTGCCCTGCAACGGATTGTGGAGCTATTTGGACAGCAGGCCCTGCTACCGGATGGCAGCCTGAACCGTCAGGCAGTACGGGAGATGGTCTTTAGCGAACCAGCCAAACGGCAGCTGCTTGAGGCGATCCTACACCCGGCCATTAAAGAGCTTGCCCTGCAGCAGATTGAGCAGGCACGAATCCGCGGTTGCGACGTGGTGGTCTATATGGCGCCACTGCTGATTGAGGCCAATGCCACCGACAGGGTGGATGAAATCTGGGTAGTGACGGTACGGCCCGAGGTGCAGCTGGCACGCCTGATGGCCCGCGATGGTTGCGATCAAAAACAGGCAGAGCAGATCGTTGCGGCCCAGATGCCGCTTGCAGAAAAAGAACGCTTCGGCGTGGTGGTTATCGACAACAGTTCCAGCCTGGAGGCAACCCGTCACCAGATTGAAGCAGCATGGCAGCAAAGGATAGGATCATGACTGAACAACGCACCATACTCCGTCGCAAAAGCACCGTAGTCAGACAGCCGGACAACCAGCTTAACCTGTTTGCCACCGTACCGCTTGGGGCCGAAGAGCTTACCGCTGCAGAGCTGGGGCGGTTGGGGGCCGAAGGGACCACAGCAGTACGGGGCGGCGTCAGCTTCAGCGGCAACCGTAGCACTCTCTACCGCAGCCTGCTGCAGGTACGGACCGCTAGCCGGATACTGCTGCAGCTTGGGCAGTTTCCCTGCGGATCACCACAGGAACTGTATGACGGCATGCGCAACCTGCCCTGGGCTGAGCTGCTGACCCCAACCATGACCCTGGCAGTGGACTGCACTGTGCGGGATTCAGCCATCACCCACTCTCACTTTGCCGCCTTAAAGGCCAAGGATGCCATTGTTGACCTGCTGCGGGACACAACCGGCAGCCGTCCCAATATCGACACCAAAGCACCTGATCTGCGGATCAACCTGCATATTGCCAAGAACCAGGCCAGTGTCTCACTGGATGCCAGCGGAGATCCGCTGGACCGGCGCGGTTGGCGTCTGGATCGTAATGATGCCCCCCTGCGTGAAACCCTGGCAGCCGCCATCATGCTGCACACCGGCTGGGACGGCAGCGTGCCGCTGCTTGACCCGATGTGCGGCTCCGGCACCCTCTTGCTGGAAGGGACCGCCATTGCTCTGGGGCAGGTAGCAGGTGCTGGACGGGAGTTTGGGCTGATGCGCTGGCGCGATTTTGATCGCAGGCTGTGGGAACAGGTACTCAAAGAAGAACAGACCAAGGCAGCCGAAAGCCTGGAACTGCCGGTGCTGGGCTATGATCAGGACCCGAGGGCAATCATAGCCTGCCGCGAGAATGCCCGCCGGGCCGGGCTGGCCTATCAGGTGGCCTTTGATCGCAAACCGTTTGAGGAATCAGAACCGTGCGGCCATCAGGGGGTGCTGGTGATGAACCCGCCCTACGGTGTACGGATGGGCGATCGACAGGAGTTAGAGGTCCTGTACCGCAAAATCGGCGAGGTCTTCAAGCGCCGTTTCACCGGCTGGACCGCCTATCTGCTGGCCGGAGACCTGGAACTAGCAAAGCTGGTGGGTCTGAAACCTTCCCGTCGCTTTGTGCTGTTTAACGGTCCACTGGAATGCAGGCTGCTGAAGTACGAGCTGTACTGATCTTCCATCCTGAATGCCTGGTTACCGTTTGATGAAAGTTTTGGTTAGAGACGGAATAAAAAAAGAGGAATCCATTACGGATTCCTCTGGTGAGTTCTTGGAGCGGGAAACGAGATTCGAATCCTCAATTCACACAAGGTTTTTGCTGTGTAACTATCTGCTATTATTTGTTTGTTTAGAAAGTGTTGGCACTCCTACAGGCGAGTATCGTTCGCAAATATACAGAGCCGTCCATAAGAGTTCAGCGCTGTTGTCAAAAAAATGGTCACATTCGGCTTCTGTATATTTTACAGCAACTACTGTCCATCCATTTCCGGCATCATGATATCAAGACAGATTAGGTCATATCATATGGCATCCCTTCCATGTGAGCCAGATCAAACGCCACCAACGCCTCAAGATCGTTTACCGTAACATCACAACATCCATAAACAGACAGTATCCTTTGCAGCAGTAGACGGCTGGTAACGTCATCTTCCACGGTCAGACATCTCATGAAATAGTCTCCTTTTCTTGATGACAACAAGTAAGTCTAAAATGCTCATTCCAGTTTTCCTGCCCCTCGGATACTCCATCTCCGCGTATTTCATAAGTCAAAGGAGTCAACGTATCGTTCTATGTTTTAGTCCGCTGATACAGCCAATGGACGGAGTCTGGCATCAATCCGCCAGACAAGCAGCATAAGTATTTTACCTGCGTTCAACTAATGCGTGTCCCGATCAAAGCTGTTGAAGAATCCACTTTCTGCTGTAACAGAACGCCATTTGCAGTATACTACCCACTATGAGCAAATCCCCTCGACATACCCCTGTCACAGCACCAGCCACCACCGACGCAATCCTTGAAAGTATCTCCGATGGTGTCTTTACCGTTGATCCTGAGTGGAGAATCACCTCTTTTAACCGGGCTGCGGAAGAGATTACCGGTATCTCACGCAGAGATGCCATTGGGCGGCTCTGTTCAGAAGTGTTCCGTTCCAATATGTGTGAGACCGACTGTGCCCTGCGCAAGACGCTGAAAAGCGGCAAACCGGTCATCGGTCGTTCCGGCTATATCATTGATGAAGAGGGCAACCGGATTCCGATCAGTCTATCCACAGCGGTGCTGAAAGACAACAGCGGTAAAGTGGTTGGCGGCGCTGAGACCTTTCGTGACCTGAGTGAAGTTGAAACACTACGCCATGAGCTTGAGGGGCGTTTTCATATGGGGGATATTGTCAGTCGCAGTCCGCTGATGCAGCGCCTGTTTGAGGTGATCCCCACCATCGCCGTCAGCCCCAGTACGGTTCTGCTTAATGGTGAGACCGGCACCGGCAAGGAGCTGATGGCACGGACCATTCATAGTTTAAGTAAGCAGAGCAAAGGACCGTTTATTGCGCTTAACTGCGGGGCGTTGCCGGATACCCTGCTGGAGTCTGAGCTGTTCGGCTATAAGGTCGGGGCCTTTACCGGAGCCACCAAGGACAAGCCGGGCCGTTTTGCCCTGGCCAAAGGCGGCACCCTGTTTCTGGATGAGATCGGGGAGATAAGTCCGGCATTACAGGTCCGTCTCTTGCGGGTGTTGCAGGAGCACTGTTTTGAACCGTTGGGCGGTACACATTCTGTTACAACCGATGCCCGGATCATTGTTGCTACCAACCGCGATCTGGCCGAGTTAACCCGCAACGGAACCTTTCGTGAGGATCTGTACTATCGGGTGAATGTGGTACGGATTGAGCTTCCACCGCTAAGACGGCGTAAAGAAGATATCCCGCTGTTAGTGGAGCAGTTCATTATCAAATTCAACCACTTGCACCATGCCACGGTACGATGCATGGCGCCTGAAGCGCTCTCTCTACTGATGGCCCATGATTGGCCCGGTAATGTACGTGAACTGGAAAACGTGATTGAGCGGGCCTTTGTACTCTGCCCTGACGGTACGATTGAGATTCCCCACCTGCCCGATGAACTGACCCTTCATGGCAGCCGTTCTGCCGGTCCGGTCTCACTGCAGGATGCCCGCTCCCAGATGGAGGCTCAGGCGATCCAGACCTCCCTTGAACAGAACGGTTTTAATCGTCTGGCCACAGCAAAGGCCTTGGGCATGCATAAAACCACCCTGTTTCGCAAGATCAGACAGCTCGGTATAGTGCTTCCAGGGCAGGATGGACGATCAAGGCGATAGAGTTCTATTGTTGCAACCAAACCCACCAAGCAGAGTAGCTTAATCACTACCCAAAGTCCTGCAAAACAACTCCCATTTCAAATTTATACCTGCATAACCAGTAAGTTACCAACCTAGAGATCCTTGGCATGGTCACTGCATAGTGTATACGCCATGTAATGTACTACCTGTCTGGAGACGCAAGGTAATGAGAATCGCATTTTCTCTCTGGAACGAACGGATCGCGCCGGTATTTGATGTTGCCAGACATTTCTGGATTGTTGACGTTGAAGAAGGCCGGATCGTTGGCCAGACAGGACGTCGCTTTTCCAGTGATGATCCGCAGGAGCGGGCCATGCGATTAAGCACGCTGCAGGTTGAACAACTGGTCTGCGGCGCCATTACCCGCAGTTCCTACCAGGCGCTGGCCGAACGGGGAATGCAGGTGGTCTCGTTTATTGCCGGGGATCTGGATCAGGTTATACATGCATGCCTGGCTGATCGGCTGAAGGATGGTGAGCTGAGTATGCCGGGCTGTCACCGGGGCAAGCGGCACGGCGCACGGCGCTATCCCGGTAGAAATGCGTGCGTCATGATGTCAGAACAGACAAAGGAGTAATACAGATGCCAAACAGAAATGGACAAGGACCAATGGGAGCTGGTTCAGGAACCGGACGTGGACGTGGCCAGTGTAACAAGAACAATCAACCGGCCATGACAAACCAGGAGCAGCCGCAAAGTCAGGCAGCCGCTGAGCAGCAACCGTCTGCTACGAATTGCAGGGGACCTCGCAGCTGCGGCACCGGCAAAGGCCGCCGGGGTGATGGATGTGGCAACGGACGTGGCCAACGCTAGTGGATTCCCGATCATGCCGGCCTATCACCTGTGAAGGCTGAGCAATGCGGGAGCGCCGGTGTCTTACCGGAGGGAGAGGCACCGGCGCATTTTTTAGTCAGGAGAAGCTATGAATAAAATTGCATTTACCACCGCCGGACAAGAGCTTTCTGCAGCACTGGACCCCCGTTTTGGGCGTGCAGCACGCTTTCTGATCTACGATCTGCAGTCAAAAAGCGTCCAGATTATAGAAAATCAGCAAGGCCGTAATGCAGCCCAAGGTGCCGGCATTCAAGCCGCGGAAACTGTCGTAAAGGCGGGAGTTGACACCCTTGTAACCGGTCATTGCGGCCCCAAGGCGTTCAAGGTGCTGGCTGCAGCCGGCGTACAGGTATTTAACTGCAATGCTGCAACCGTTGATGAGGCCCTGCATGAGCTACTGGTCGGCAGACTGCCTGCTGCAGAAAACTCTGATGTTGAAGGACACTGGTAATGGCAGCGGCACGCAAACAAAACGCATACAGAATCGCCGTTGCATCCGGCAAGGGGGGCACCGGCAAGACCACCGTGGCCCTGAACCTGGCAGCTATGTTCGGAGAACCGGTGCAGCTGGCCGATTGCGATGTGGAGGAGCCCAACGACAATCTGTTCCTGCGCTGCGAGCAGTTGACCCCGCACGAGGTCACCATGCTGGTGCCGGAAGTGGACCCCCAACGCTGCAACGGCTGTGGGGCCTGTGGTGAACTGTGCCAGTTTCGCGGGATTGTTTCTCTGGGAAGCAGGGCGCTGGTTTTTCCGGAACTCTGCCATGGCTGCGGTGGCTGCGCGCTGGTCTGCCCAACCGGCGCCCTTACGGAACATCCCCATCGGATTGGCACCATCTCGGTTGGACAATCAGGTACGATCAGGCTGATTGAAGGCAGGCTGGAGGTCGGTGTCTCGCTGGTTCCACCGGTGATCCGTGCAGTGCGGGATCAGTTGCTGGACGATGTTCCAGCCATCCTTGATGCTCCCCCCGGCACATCCTGTCCGGTGGTTGCCACCCTGCGTGAATCTGATTATCTGGTGCTGGTGACCGACCCGACCCCTTTTGGCCTGCATGACCTGAAACTGGCGGTAGCCCTGGCCAAAGAGCTTGGACTGCCCTGCGGCGTGGTGGTAAACCGGGCTGGTGAAGATCTGGTCGGTCTGCATAGCTACTGCCAGGCCGAAAACCTGCCGATCCTGCTTTCCCTGCCAGATGATCGACAGATTGCCGAAGTCACCTCACGGGGAGATCTGGTTGCCCTGGCACTGCCTGAGTATGGCCAGATGTTTTCAGAACTGGCGACAAAGCTTAAGCACGAGCTGACTCATCCGGGAGGTACGCCATGAGCAAGGATCATATCCGCGAACTGGTGGTGCTGTCCGGTAAAGGCGGTACCGGAAAGACCAGTGTCACCGCCTCGTTTGCCCTGTTAGCCAACAAGGCGGTGCTGGCTGATTGTGATGTGGATGCAGCCGACCTGCATCTGCTGCTTACCCCGATGGTTGAACAACGTCATGCCTTCATGAGTGGCCACGAAGCGGTCATCCGGCCGCAGGACTGTACCGGTTGCGGCATCTGCATGGATAGCTGTCGCTTTGACGCCATCCGCAAGGATGGGGCAGTCTGCAGGATTGATCCGGTTGCCTGTGAAGGATGCAGTGTCTGCTACCGTCTCTGCCCTGACAAGGCGATTGATTTTCCTGAACGGGTCTGTGGAGAATGGATGGTATCTGGCACCCGCTGCGGCCCGATGGTCCATGCCCAGTTGGGTGTTGCTGCCGAGAACTCCGGCAAGCTGGTAACCACCGTACGGGAACAGGCCTGGGCAGTTGCCGTTGACAAACGGATTCCGCTGATCATCTCAGACGGTCCTCCCGGTATCGGCTGTCCGGTGATCGCCTCCTTAAGCGGTGTATCATTGGCTTTGGTGGTGACTGAGCCAACCGTATCCGGCCTGCACGACCTGCAACGGGTATTGGCCCTGGCCCGGCATTTTTCTGTCCCTACGGCTGTCTGTGTCAACAAGTGGGACATCAATCCGCAACAGACTGAAAAAATTGAAGCAGCTGCACGATCTGCCGGTGCAGCAGTAACCGGACGGATCCGTTACGACCGCTCGGTAACCCAGGCACAACTGCAACAAAAAGCGGTGGTAGAACTTGATGCAGGGGCTGGCGATGATATTCGCGTTATCTGGAAACAGGTAACAGAGTTGCTTTAGAGACTTATTATTCTTCAGGAGGCATCAGTATGGACGCAGCACAACAGGAAAACAGTTCGCAGGAGCAGGCCTGCCCACCTTCAGCATGTGAATCATGCTCATCCAGCAGCTGCTCGGCAACCAGTAAAAAACTGACTGAGAGCGAGCAGGAATTTGAAGATCGCCGTCGTCTGGCCTCGCGGCTCTGCAGGATAAAACACAAGATTGTGGTGATGTCCGGTAAAGGCGGTGTTGGTAAAAGTACCGTGGCAGTCAACCTGGCCATGGGGCTGCATCTGGCTGGCAAGAAGGTCGGTTTGCTTGATGTGGATATCCATGGTCCCAGTGTACCCACCATGCTTGGCCTGGAAAAAAGCCAGGTTCTGGAAGGCAATGGTGAACTGGTACCGGTAGATCTGAACGGCATGAAGGTCATCTCGCTGGGGTTCTTTTTGAAAGAGCAGGATGAAGCGGTGATCTGGCGCGGTCCGATGAAGACCGGCGTGATTACCCAGTTTATCCGCGATGTGGCCTGGGGTGATCTGGACTACCTGATTGTGGACTCCCCTCCAGGCACCGGCGATGAACCGCTTTCAGTCTGCCAGACCCTTGAGGGGGCAGACGGCGCAGTGATCGTCACCACCCCGCAAAAGGTGGCTGCGGTGGATGTCCGCAAATCCATCTCCTTCTGTCGTCAGATCAACCTGCCGGTGCTGGGGGTGATTGAAAACATGAACGGCTTTGTCTGCCCCAAATGCGGAGAACTGACCGCTGTCTTTCAATCCGGTGGCGGCAAGCTGATGGCCGATGATATGGGGGTGCCGTTTCTGGGGTCAGTGCCGATTGATCCCCAGATTGCCGAGGCCGGTGACAGCGGAGTAGCGTTTTTGCAACGGTATGCCAGCTCTACCACTGCAGAGCTGTTTCAGAAGCTGCTCAAACCGGTGGTAGCCCTGGATCATGCCAGTTGATGTTTACCCAGGTTACACCGGATAGCACCGTGCTGGAACTGGTGGAGTACCACCCTGAAACCGAGGCTGTGTTTAACCGTTACGGCCAGCGGCTTGGGGTCTGCCTCTGTTGTGAGGCATTGTTTTGCACGCTTAGGGAGGTTGCAGTGCGTTATGAGCTGAATCTTGACGAACTGCTCTCCCGGCTGAACAGCGTTATTGAATAACCACTACTGAACAGGGGCTCCCATGGATGACGTAAAAAAGCTGCTGGTAATTGATGATGAGCCTGCCATTCGCGAAGGGGTACGCAGGATTCTGGAGTCAGAATCGTTTCAGGTGGAGACCTTTGCCAATGGCCATGCTGCCTTGGAACGGATCAAGCAGGAGCCGTTTGATCTGGTGGTCACTGACCTGAAGATGCCCGGCATCAGCGGCATGGAGGTGCTGAAGGCGATCAAGGAGATCCAGCCGGATCTGCCGGTGATCTTCATTACCGGCTATTCTTCCGTTGACAGCGCCGTAGAGGTAATGAAGCTGGGGGCGGTGGATTATATTGCCAAGCCATTTACCCCGGAAGAGATGCTGAACACCATCAGGCTGGCCCTTGAGCAGCGGGTTGTTGACCTTGGTGATCTATACCTGCTCAAGGAGCTGCGGGATGGCGAAGGGTTTGATCGTTTCGTGGGCAAGAGCCATGAGATGGTCAAGGTCTATCGCAGGATCATGCAGGTTGCCCCCACTGACAGCACCGTGCTGATCACCGGCGAATCAGGCACCGGCAAAGAGCTGGTGGCCCGTGCCATCCACAAGCACAGTTCCCGACGGGATCACCCCTTTGTGGCGGTGGATTGCACCTCGCTGGTGGAAAGCCTGCTTGAATCAGAACTGTTCGGCCACGTCAAGGGCTCCTTTACCGGGGCGATGCACACCAAGACCGGCCTGTTCAAGGTGGCGGAGGGCGGCACCCTGTTTCTGGATGAAGTCTCCAACCTGAGCCTGACCACCCAGGCCAAACTGCTGCGGGTACTGCAGGAACGGGAGGTCACCCCGATCGGCGGCACCCAGCCGACCCCGATCAACATCAGACTGGTGGCAGCCACCAACCGCAGCCTGCGTGAGATGGTGGCAGAAGGAACCTTTCGGGAGGATCTGTTTTTCCGCTTAAATATCATCCCGATGGATCTGCCGCCTTTGCGGGATCGTATCGGTGACATACCGCTGCTGGTTGGGCACACGGTACGCACCGTGGCCGAAGAAGTGGGTAAGGATATCAAAGGGGTGACTGCCGGGGCGATGCAGGTACTGCAGAGTTACAGCTTCCCCGGCAATGTGCGGGAGCTTGAAAATATCATTGAGCGGGCGGTGGTGTTGGCTGAAGACAGCCTGATTACCCCGGATGATCTGGAGCTGAACCATGCCGCAAGCCCGGCCATACTGCTGGATTACACGGCTGTGCCGTTGAGTGTGGAAGAGCTGAAAGAGACCAAGCGCCACCTGCGGGAACAGGCGGTGGAAGATATTGAAAAGGCCTTTGTGGTAAATGCCCTGCAACGCAACCGGGGCAATATTACCCGCGCTGCCGAAGAGACCGGCATGCTGCGCCCCAACTTCCAGGCCATGATGAAGAAGCTTGGCATATCGGCCAGGGATTATGTTGAAGCCTGACCAACTGTTAAGACAACTACTACCACGCCGATTCTCGCTGATTCAAAAGTTGACTATCCTGACCGGCACCGTGGTGGTGCTGTTCATGACCTTGTTTGCCTGGGTTAATATCAACAACCTGCAAAAACTGCTGGTCAACAACACCATCCGGGATCTTGACAACCTGGCATCCACCATCATCAGGATGACCCACCATCAGATGCTGGTGGACAATCGTGTCGTCGTCTACCAGATGATCAATGAAGTGGCCAACCGTCCAGGGATTGAGCGGATCAGGATGATCAATCGCAGCGGCGTGATCGTCCACTCAACCGCCACTGATGAAATCGGGCAACTGCTGGATCAGAAAGCAGCCCAGTGTAACCTTTGCCACAAACCGGGACAGACGCTGATCCGCCCGCCGCTGCTTGAGCGCAGCCGTTTCTTTACCCTGCCCAATGGCAAGCAGGTTATGGGACTGGCAAAAGCGGTACAGAACGAACAAAGCTGCTCCACAGCTGCCTGTCATGCCCATGTCGCTTCCACCAAGGTACTGGGGGTGGTTGATATCATTGTATCCCTGGATGTGCTCAAGGCGGATCTTGCCTCCTATCGCAACCGGATCATTCTGCTGACGGTGCTGCTGATCATCCTGCTGGGGGCCTCACTGACCTTTTTTACCCTGCATCTGGTTAATCGACCGGTCAATGAACTGCTTCGCCACACCGCCAGGCTGGCCCAGGGACAACTGGATTGCGAAATGACGCCTACTTCCAATGATGAGCTGGGGGAGCTGATGCGTGCCTTTCAGCTGATGACCAACAACCTTCGACAGGCCCGCAATGATCTGGAGGAATGGGGACGCACCCTTGAAGAAAAGGTAAGAGACCGCTCGGAACAGTTGCAGCGGATGCAGATGCAGCTGGTGCATACAGAAAAACTGGCATCGCTGGGAGAACTGGTGGCCGGTATTGCCCATGAGATCAACAACCCGCTTTCCGGCATCCTGATCTTCAGTTCCTTGGCAGCCAAGGATAAACGGCTTGATCCGGCGTTAAAGGGAGATCTGGAGACCATCAGCAGCGAAGCCCAGCGCTGCGCCGGTATTGTCAAGGGGTTGCTGGAATTTGCCCGGGATTACCAACCCAAGATGACGGTATGTGACATCAACCAGGTTGTCGTGGATTCCCTGCGGCTGGTTGAATGCCAGTCTGTCTTCCAGAATGTCGCGATCCTGCGCCAACTGGCCAATGACCTGCCGCTGATCATGGCTGACCAGAACCAGCTTAAACAGGTCTTCATCAACATCTTCATCAATGCAGGCCAGGCCATGCAGGATCTTAAACGGGGCGAACTGAAGATTATCACAGCCAGAGCAGGTGATCCGGCAGGCGGTGTTATACTACGAATTTCTGATTCAGGTTACGGCGTGCCGGAAGAACAACTGGGAAAGTTGTTTGATCCCTTCTTTACCACCAAAGGCACCGGTGGTACCGGGTTGGGACTGTCGGTCTCCTACGGCATCATTCAGGCCCATGGCGGCACCATTACCGCTGAAAGCAGCATTGGTGTTGGCACAACCTTCAGTATCAGCCTGCCCCCTTGCACTGACAGTAACCAGACCGATCCGGGGGTTTAATCAAAACAAGCAGCAACTGCATAGCTGCCGCATACAACTACGAATGAGTGCATATAATTTATATCATCAGTAATTTAAGAATGTTAGCTGGTATTTGGCATACAGTTTCAATCTGCTACTGCATAGCTAAAACATACAGCAAGCAATCCAGCAACCGCTTAAACGGTCACTGTCTCTAAAAATAAGTTGATCAATTACAGTTGGTTGCATTTTTATTTTCGATATTTTCATGTTTGGCATCCTCTGTGCTCTATACAGATCATCGTTTATCGATCATACGCAGCACCCTGGGAGGATGCCATGAAAACTAAAATCGTTAACTTTTTGATCCCGATGCTCGGCGGCAGTGCAACTTCAGCATTTGCAGCAGACGGCGCACTGCAGGATGGCGGTGGACCACTGGTCTGGTTCTTTATCGGCTTTGGCGTACTGGTGTTGATGGTGCAGGCTGTTCCAGCCCTGGTTCTGCTCTATTCGATGGCCAAGGCTGTTTTCAGCCCATCTGAATCCAGCACCACCGCATCAGTGACAAGTCACAAATAAATCTGATTCATACCAAACCATCTTTATCAAGGAGAACAAAGCCATGAAATCTGTTCGCACCGCCCTTACCACCCTTGCATTGTCTGTCATTGGCATGAGTAGCGCCTTTGCTTCCGCAGATCACGCCAACCATATTGATACCAGCCTGACCTATAACAGCGGCATCCTGGTATTGGCCTTTGCCGGCTTCCTGGCCCTGGTGGTAGTGGTGCAGACCATACCTGCCGTTATCAGCCTCTACAACATGATCAAAAAGACTGCAGAAGAAAGCAGCAGACAGCAGCAGACTGTACGGGCCAATGCACGGGACTGATAGTCAGTATGACGGGGGCGAGTCCCTGGCTCGCCCCTCAGAATCTGATGAGCTGCCAGCAGCAGCGTCCACCGTCTGTGCGTTGCCCAATCAGCCAGATCCTGTTGCCTTCAAACAGGCGATGGATCTGATCCGCAGACGGCGTAAATATTTTTTCGCCACGGTTATCGCTTATATGCCCCTAATGTGGGTGGCCAACAAGATTTCCCCCACCTTTCGCAGCATGGCCATCACCTTCTCTGTCTGGGTGGTGGTGCTGTTTATTACCGCCCTGTACTCTGCCCTGGCACGCTGCCCGCGCTGCGGTCATTACTTTCATATGAACGGCATGTCGCTGTTGTATCTGCGGCGCTGTCTGCACTGTCAAAACCATATAAACGCTTCATAGAGGAGAGAGAATATGTTTGGATTTGGAATGCCGGAACTGGTGGTGATACTGGGGATTGTGGTGGTGGTGTTTGGAGCAGGCAAGCTGCCGGAGATCGGCGCTGCCATGGGTAAGAGCATCAAGAACTTCAAAACTGCGACAGAAGGAAATGAAGTAGAACTGCTGCCCAAAAAAGAGGTTCAGTAGCGTTCCTCAAAGAGATAAGGCTGGTTCACCTTTCAGTGATACCAGCCTTATTTACTTTTCCTGCCCGATTCTCCGCTCCAGTATTGCAAGCGTTTCTTCCTCTTCTCTGATCTGAGCCATGCTTAACGACCAGATGTGGTAGCTTTCAAGGCTTAAGATTGTCATGCCAGTGGCCAGCACGGCCCAGAAGTTCTCCGGCAGCACTCCTGAAAAAAAGTAGAAGGCATAGAAGCAGATCAGGTAGCCGATATGGCTGAAGGAGACCATCTTGGGGGAGCCGTTGGTGATCCTGCCCAGTACCAGCAGAATGGCGGAAAAAGCATAGACCACCAGCAAGGCGCTGATCATGTTGCTGGAGGGCGGGGTGCCCAGCATCTTTTTTACTGCAGGGGTAAGGGGGGGGAAGATCCGGTCGCTGAGCATGGCCGGAACACTGGTGCAGGCAAAAGCAGCTATGGCCCACAGTCCCTGATGGGAGCGGGTACGCAATCTGCGAATTGATTCCTGCAGGGCGGTACGCTGCGCTTCCTGAGACAGCGTGCTGCCGGTTTCCTGATTGGACATGGGATGAGACCTTCTCCGGTTACCGCATGATACCGCTATCTGAATCCCAACCAGCTTTCAGGCCGCTAGCCGTTTTCGGTATCATCCTTTTCTTTGCTGCAATTTCGGCAGCGCGCCAACGCTTCACGGGTATCATTTAAACGTGCGACAATTCGTTGATAGTTACGGGCCAGAATGGAAAGCTCACCGTAGCCTGATTCCAGTTGTTGTTCAAAATCACACGGTTTTTCGTCGCTGGTAACAGCCAGTAGTTTTTTTAGTGGAACAAAGAATGAGCGGTTCAGCAGGGCAGCAACACCGCCCACGGTTAGAACCAAAGTCATAAGTGTAAACACTATCATACGGTAGCGCATTAACGCGAGTGAATTTTGAAGTGGCCCTTGATCAAGCCCGATATCAAGCATACCGAGGACTTTTTGTGTAGGAGAGTGGTAGTGACAGGAGGTGGTTGAGCAGGAAGGTTCATTGTAGATCGGTTGTGTCATGGCTAATACTTCAACGCCACGCTCATTGGTAAACCGGCGGGTCTGTTTTACCGCAGCCAGTTGTTCAGCCGGTTTTTCTCCGCTGTGACAGCCACTGCAGCCTTCTACCTTTTTATTGACCTGTTGGCCGATCTCAGTCTGGTTACGGGAAAAGGTGATAAATCCATCATGATTGAATACCCGCAGATGCTCAACCCCCTGATGCTGGCCAATGTTGGCAATGATGCTGCCAAGATGCTGGCGATCATTATGCAGCATGGCGTAGCGGGTCGAGAGCACAACGGTATTGGCGATATTTCGCCCCCCTTGCGCAGCATCTTCAATCATATCCTGTTTCATGATTGAATAGAGACTTAAGCAGCAGATAGCAACAAAGCCGGTGACGGCAAGACCAACCGGAACGATTGTTCGGGTAGCGATACTCTGGAGCATTGGGCACCTCCGTAGATAGCGCCTTGAATTAAAACAGTAAGCCTAAAAAGGGTCGGCAGAGGGGTGCGCCTCCCCCTGCCGACCATAACATTTCAGGAGCTCTTATGGCACTTCAGGCAGTCGCCCTTGACCGAGAATGCCGACTTCCCGTCATGGCAGGCGCCACATGATGCGCCGCTTTCCATCTGCTTCATGGTGATCCGTTTCCCGTTACCGTAGGGATACAACTTGGTGTGACAGTCATTGCACTGGTAGGCAGCGGTGTGAAACTGGTGGCTGAAGTGGCCGATAACCGTTCCTTTTTTATTTTTAAAGGTCATTTTGGCAGGCAGCTTGAATCCGGTGTGGCACTTGGCGCAGTCGTCCTTGACTGAAAAGGCTACCTTACCGTCGTGACAGGCACCGCAGGACTGCCCTTTTTCCATATCAGCCATACTGACCCGCTTGTTCTTCTTCATATCCGGCTTCACAATGGTGTTGTGGCAATCTTTGCAACTATAGGCCGAAGTGTGGAAGGCATGGCTGAAGGTTGCCTTGGGCACCGGCGCTGTTGTGTAGGTCAGCTCCGGGCTCTTGTGGCATTTGCTGCACTTGTCCACACCAAAGGCCTTTTTGCCGTTGTGACAGAAACCACAGGACTTGCCCTTTTCCATCTCTGCCATGCTGACTGTGGGGTTCTTGCCGGTCTTGTACAGCTTGGTGTGGCAGGTCGCACAATCCTTTACCTTTGCCAGGTGCTTGGCATGACTGAAAGGGGTTGGTCCGGTCTCTTTGACCTGATAGACGATCTCTTTTACCTGGTGACATTTACTGCACTCATGGGCATCAAAGGCCTGCTTGCCGTTGTGACAGGCTCCACAGGACTGACCTTTGTACATATCTGCCATGGTGTAGTGTTTCTTACTCTTGTTGCCGGTGTGACAGGTGGCACAACTAAAGGCCGCATTACCGCGAACTGACTTCTTTGCAAGGTGCTTGTTATGGCTGAATACAACCTTGCCGGCACCTTTGGTGTCGTAATTGATCTCTTTCAAATCTATCGCACCTGCATGGGTGGCCATCAGACCGACCAGTCCTGCCAATGCGAGTGTTAGGGCGCGTTTCATGACGATCTCCTGAATCCCTCTGCCTGCATGGTGTCAGACAGAGGGATGGTCGGTTGTATTACTTGCTGCTTGCAGCTTCGGCCTCGGCAATGGCTGCCGGTGTGGGTTCAAGCACCGCATACTCGCTGTAGCGGGTCTTCCATTTGAACAGGATCGGCCAGCGGTACAGGATTGCACGGTAGGTAACGATATAGACCGAGTAGACCGTAACGGTGATGATGATCTCGCGGATTGGCGGAATATGCACATGTCCCTGCTGCCAGTTAAAGGTGAACATGTAGACATTCAGGCGGTTCAGCACGACACCGATGATGGTGGTCCAGGCACCCATCCGTACCAGGGTAACACTGTTGTTTCTGATGCCTGCGGTCAGCAGGATCATTGACAGCACAACCCCAAAGCCGATCTCGAACATCCACCAGGCACCCCAGCCGGTTCCCAGGTAGGCCCACTTGTTGTCATGGGCAATGCCGATCAGACGGATGGTCAGGTAGGTGATCAGGCCCATGGAGGCGCCTTTGGCCAGGGCGATCTGCAGCTTGCTCAGGCTGTTTTTAAAGGTTCCGTCACAACGCCAGCCCATGGTCTTTACTGCAATGGTACTGACTACGATGACCATACAAAGGCCGCCAGGCAGTGAGGAGACAAAGAAGTAGAGCCACTGGAATGACGCTGAATACCAGAGCGGGTGAACCTTACCCGGTGCATAGGTGGAAAGCGCGCCCAGAGCGCCCTGGTGCAGGGTTGAGAGAATGATACCGGCTACGGCCAGACCCAGGGCCATCTTTTTTACAAAGGTCTTGCCAGCCGGCCAGCCCATCCATTCAAAGAAGGCGGTGGATGTTTCTGCAGCCTGTACCGACAGGTAGGTGGCAACGTGCCAGGCCACCAGGAACAGTACCGCTTCAGGACCCCAGGAGACCACCATCGGGTAGGGCAGACGCCAGGGTTGCCCAAGGTCAACCATCAGGAACATGACGGCAAAGAAGTAACCAAGGATACCGTTCAGGATACCCAGACGCTCAATAGGTTCAAAATCATGGCGTCCGAACACCTCAACCGCAGAGCCAAGCTGGAAGCCGGATGATGATAGCGGCACCATGCCGAACAGACCAAAGGCCAGAAACAGACCCCAGGCGTTATCGTACGGGTCACCTACGGCCCAAGAGAGACCGAAGATGTAGCGACCGATCAGAACCGGGAAACCGATCAGGAAGATCACGGCAAAGATCCAGTTCAGCGGATTGCTCATGGCCTGAGAAAGGTACTGCTGCGGTGTCAGACCAAGGAAGATCTTTTCCATCAGGGTCCAGGGACGACCCTTATCATTATCCTTGCGCAGACTGTCAATGATCTGCGTGCTGGGATTACGGCTCAGAAACTGTTTCATTGGTGATCTCCCTCCTCATGGTCATGGTGGCCGTCCTTGTTTTTGGTTGCCAGCAGGTGAACGCCGGTAAACAGGGCTGGCCAGATGGAAAGTACCATTGGCACGAATCCCAGGAAGTCTTTGACGTTGGAGATGATCGGCTCATTCTGGATATGACCGTCAAAACCGACCTTGTCGAAATCAACGCTGCTCAGATACATCCAGCTGGTGCCACCAACGGCCTTTTCACCATACAGCTTGTCCACATATTTTGCCGGGTTGGCCTGAATCCGGTCATGGCCCAGCTTGATCAGGTCTGCCCTGCGACCAAAGGTCATGACCTGCTGTGGACAGATATCGACACATGCCGGTGGCTTGCCATCTTTCAGGCGGGTGTCGTAGCAGAAGATACATTTCTTAACCAGCGGGTTCAGCGGGCTTGAGTAGCTGTACGCCGGGATATTAAAGGGACAGGCGATCATGCAGTTACGACAGCCGACACAGACCTTGGCGTTGTAGATAACCGCACCTTCCTTGGTCTTGGTGTAGGCGTTTACAAAGCAGGAGCTGAGGCAGGCCGGCTCGGTGCAATGGTTACACTGGATCTTGCGGAACAGGGTTTCCTTGTCGGCCACTTGGTACTTGTTAACAACCGTATAGGCCTTTTCTGTGGTACGCCGCTTGTCGCTGAATACAGACGTGTCATCAAATGCCAGATCAGGCTCCGGCAACTTCTGCTCTGCGTTACAGGCGGCCTCGCAACTACGGCAGCCAACACAACGGGTCAGGTCAACCAGCACCCCCATTGCATCCGGGTATCCTTCAAATGAACCGGCTGCCATCGCCTTTCCACTGGCAACAGATACTGTTGCAGCGGTTACACCGCAGGCCAGACACCCTTTCAGAAAATCTCGACGTTCAATCATGGTACACGTTCTCCTTCCCGTGGATATCAGTTCAGTGGTGTGCTGCCTTAGGCTTGGCAGGTGCCTTGGGGGCGTATTTGCCGGACTTGAAGATGGCATCGCCGCCATCGTTCCGTTTGTGGCAATCCTGGCAGCCGGTTGGTCCATGCATCTTCTCGTGGCATCCCAGGCAACTGATATGGTAGGCAGCTTTCAGACCCGGCTTGTCACGGTGATAGATCGGCGGCTGCTGATCACGCTGTTGTTTGAGCGCCTCAGGGGTAAACGGCTCTGCGGTGTGACACCCTTTACAGCTGACCACCGCCTGGGCACCACTGTTCTTGTGGCAACGGGCACAGTTGGGATCGGTAACCTGAGCTCCGGTGGTGTGGTGGTGGCACAGACCGCAGTCTTTCAGCTTGTTGATGTGGGCTGCGTGGTTGAAACTGACCGGGGCGTAGTACTTCTGAATTGAGTTGATGGTGACCTTGTCCGGAATACCGGCTCCAAAACAGACGCTGGATACCAGCATCATCAGTATGCCTGTCACTCCCAGGATCATCTGTCGCTTTACTGCATGCATAGCCCTCTCCTTGTAAAAGATGGCCGGTATCGCTGTAGATACCGGTAGTAAGTGCAGAAACCGGATGTTCCTAGTGGGCTGCTTCCTGCGTGCTGCTTTTGCCGCTCATCATGTACCGGTAGAACATCGGAAAACCGACAAAGAACGCAACACAGATCAGGTATTCAACCGTTTTGATGTACTGGTAAAAATCCACCAGCGTGTACACCGACTTGACATGTCCAATTGCACTGAATAACTCCGTCATGATCCTATCCTCCTTTTATCTGTGCCGATTGATGATCGGCTGTATTTGCTTTACTGGTTCCGGCGTTATGAATTTTTCATATTCTCAAAGGCACAGGCCACGGCCTGACGCAGCTCTTCCCGATCTGCCGGATCGATCGGCTTCAGGGAGTGATAAAAGATCCCTTCCTTACGCATCTTGCGGATCACCGGCAGCGAGGTCTCGTCCGAGACAAGAATAATGGTCAGGTCACGACTGCACTTCTTCAGCAGCGGAATCAGCTCTGCTGCTGCCAGTTCATCAAATTCACTGCTTAACAACACCACCTGGGCAGACTTTTTCAAAATGCCGTGCAGTACGTTTGCGGCCGAGGTGGTTACCATCACATTGTAGCCGGCCTCAATACAGAGGTCGGCCAGCACCTTGCGGGATTCAACGTTTTCATCTGCTATCAGAACACCTTGCATAGCGGTTACCTCTGTTTCCTGGAGAAAAGTCTACTTGTTGCCTTTTCCCTTAAACGGAGAGAAGGAGGCCTCAGCCGGATTGCTGGAAAACAGCCCTTTCATCATCGATGCAAACATCACAACAGCTGGGGCGGCCTGGAACAGCACAACCATGACGCCAAAGCCGATGAAGAACCAGACCAGCATGCCGTTGCCGCCCGGTTCTGCACCGCTTGCCGCAGCAGATGCGGCGGTTGCACTACCGGCAACTATCGGAACCAGTATTTTCAAGACTTTTTTCATGTTTACGCTCCGGGAGTCTCTCAAGAATCATTAAAATACACTTAACCTAGAGCACGCATCGTGCCAGTCTTGAATCGAGCAGAAAGTTAGCCACTAACCTGCTGGTATAGTTGAATAATTAATATCGTATCATGTATCCAAAACATGGTTTTGATTTGTGTATACTGTATACAATCAGGATACACAGATGCAGACAGCACCCTGTCATGACGGATAAATGCAATTGCAACTAGCCGTTATTGCGGTGTTTATTTATGGTGTATACGCAATATATACGTGGTCTGCAGGTGTATAGCTGAAGAGAGAGGGCGAGGATGCTACAAAAAAAACCCTCCCCGGCAGCAGCAAGGGAGGGATGAAAAGATCTGACAAGAAGAACTGGTTTAGGTCAGCTGCGCAGAGTGGCTGCAATCCGCTGAGGAACCATAAGCAGTCCGAGGGCATCATAGATGCTTCGGGCGACAATATCCGCCTGCAGGATGGCGCTGACAGCGCTGCCTTCACCTTCCAGCACCGCAATGCCAAGCCGGGCGACCTTCAGCATCAGCCGGTCATTGGCACCATTACCGATGCAGACCACAGAATCAGCGCCTAATGCCTGGACATAGGCCTCCTTCTGCTCTGCCTCATTTCCGCTTGCAATGATATGCAGCGTACAGGGCAATCCATCAACCTCCTGCGCTACTGTGCCACCACTGTCTGCAGTAAGGATATGAATGGTAATCCTGCCTGCAAGATCTGTAATGGTCTTATCAAGATTGGACAGTAACAGGCCATCACGGGCAATGGTGCCGTTATAGTCAAAGACCAGATGTTTCAGCTCAATGGATCCGATGCTGGGAATAGTGATCTGCATGGTTTAGTAACCTCAAGGGTTTGAAATACGCTTCAGGGTTTCCGAAATATCCTTAACACTGCAGGTCTCACTGAAACAACCGGTACCGGCATACAGGTCAAAATTGCGTAGCTGACCAATCAGCTTTTTCAGTTCCGGTTCATGCTCCGGCAGGGCTGCCGTTTCAGCAACGGCAAGAATCTCTGCCAGAAGACTGTCAGGCAGTTCAGCATCACGGTTTTGCTCACAGGCAACGGCTCGTAACTCTTCAGATACGGTCATGGCATTCCCCCTCACAGGTTCAGGATTAAACATGAATGTATTTTAATGGTATGCAGTATGCCAAAGCTCCACGAAACAGTAAACCGCAAACCTCAGAAGGGGGCCGGAATATACCAGGCCTCCTTCTGAGTATATGCGGACCTGGCCGCCTGCGAGTAAAGTCACGGGCATTTTTAACGTTCAATTAGGCAAACAATTACAAGAACATTTCTCTGAATGCTGCCCATCTCAGGGAAATCAGATCAGACAGAGTGTTGAGAGGATCCTGCTTGCAGATTCATCAGCTGCATTAACGACGCAGATCCCTGATTTCAACATTGATTCTTTAATCTCTTTTTCAGGCATATGGGTACAGACAAGCTGTTTGACATTCAGAGAAATCAGCCACGCAGCTAAAAGAGGCTGTTCGCTGGCATCCCAGACCCCCATGTTGACATTGCTGGTGCTTCCGTTTCTGTCGTCGTATTCCAGCAAGAAAAAGATCCGCTCAAACCCTTTGCCTTCATAGGTGAGTGAGCCGTAGTACGGTATAGCTGTCTTGATTATGGTCATGGATTGGTTACTTTGGTTTTGTCCGGCAGAAGTAGATTACTCAGAGAAACGTATACACAGGGTGTCTTCTGAATTAGACACCCTGTGTACACGAGGATTACTGTACTGGGTCAGTGTGCAGTTTCCTGTGTGTTGTTCTTGCCGCTCATCATGTAGCGATAGAACATGGGAAAACCGACAAAGAAGGCAACGCAGATCAGGTATTCAACGGTCTTGATATACTGGTAAAAATCAACCAGGGTGTAGACAGATTTTACATGGCCTATGGTATCGAAAAGTGCTGACATGGTGGTATCCTCCTGTATGGTTAGCTACCTGTTGGATGAGGTTGAACGAGCTTCCTTGTTTTTAACTGCCTCAGCTGCGCCCTTGATCATGCCGTACAGACTGATGAGTGCCGGGATGGTCTGGACAACAACTACCAGGGCCAGGAATCCGGCAAATGCCAGCACCAGAATGCCGCTGTTATAGGTCAGGCTGGTATCAATGACATCACCATGACCGGCAGAAGCAAAGGCGGTTGTCAGGCTTGCAAGCAGCAGGGTTACGGTGTTGATCATAGTTGCGGTTGTTTTCATGGCATTTCTCCTTTTGATCTAGCAGTAGCAACGCTTTGGTTGGTGTAAGGCACAGTTGATAACCTGCTTCAACTCTTCCCTGTCTTCGGGCAGTACCGGCCGGAGCAGGTGATAAAAAATCCCTTCGTTACGCATCTTGCGAATCACCGGCAATGAAGCCTCGTTTGATACCAGTATGATGGTCAGGTTTCGGCAGCACTTTTTAAAAAGCGGAATCAGGTCTGTTGCTGCCAGTTCATCAAAGCTGCTCCCCAATAAAATAACTTGTGCTGTTTTTTTCAAGATCCCCTGCAGTACCGCAGCAGCCGTGGTGGTGACGGTCACGTTATAACCGGCTTCCATACAGAGGTCTGCCATTACCTTACGTGATTCAGGGTGCTCTTCAGCGATTAAGATCCGGTTCATAGCTGACCCCTTCAGTGTTTATTGACGGTAATTTCTTTATCTGAGTGGGCAAAAAGCCCTTTCAGCATTGAGGCAAATAGAATCATGGCCGGTACCGCCTGCACCATAATCACCATGACACCAAAGCCTATGAAGGCCCAGATCAACAGGCCGTTTTCTTCAGCGCCAGCACCGGTTGTTGCTGCAAAAGCTGCTGCTGCACCTGCGCCGATTAGTGCTATGATCATTTTGATGATTGTTGCTTTCATGACATCCCCCTTTTACTGCATCAGTTCCCGCTTGTTGTTCTAATAAGCACAGACAGTGCCAACGGCTGGCTACTTATGGTATTTAGTTGTAATTGAATGATATTATTGCGATAAAATTATGGCAAGGCCAAGGCGGGCGGGGGTCAATGATCCGCTGAGGAGTATTGCTTTGCTATGCACCAAACCGAAAAAATAACGTGATTATGAGGCTAAGATGCTGATAAGACTGTAATACAGTATATGGCAGGAAAGAAGGCTGCTGTATGAAGGAATCATGCAGGGGGATATTCGGCTGGAGATACTATGCTGATCAAGCGGAACCGGGCTCTTGAATCGGCAGACAAACCGCAATGGTCGTGCCTTCGTCTGAGGATGAGGCTATGGAAACAAAGCCACCATGCTGCTGCAGGGTACCAAAGGCCATTGAAAGACCCAGGCCGGTACCTTGGCCCACCTCTTTGGTGGTAAAAAACGGATCAAATATCTTCTGCCTGATCTCTTCTGGAATACCGCTCCCTTGATCAGTCACCATCAAACGGGCAAAAGGCCCACGGTGAGAAGAGTTGTGGAGCCGCAACAACTCCTGATCAGGAATCAACACCTTCTTGGTCGCAACCGTAATGGTACCGCCGGCAGGCATGGCATCACGGGCATTGGTCAGGAGGTTAAACAAGACCTGCTGCAGCAGGGTACTGTCAGCCGTAACATGCAGTTCTTCAACGCAGGGGATAAACTCAAGCTGAATCGTCTTGGGTAACAATTTCCGGCCCAGCAGCAAGGCATCCGTCAGCATTCGGTTCAGCTCCAGTGGTTTCATCCGCATAAACTGTTTGCGACTGAAGGCCAGCATACTGCGGGTCAGATTTGAACCACGCTCTACTGCGGTTATCATCTCCTGCAGGCTGTCATAGAGTGAATCAGTCTTGTCAAAACGTTCCATGGCAAGTCTTGTATTGTTGGATACAATCTGCAGTATGTTATTAAAGTCGTGGGCGATACCGCCTGAAAGCTGCCCCACCGCCTCCATTTTCTGGGCCTGGCGTAACTGCTCCTCTATCTGGAGTTTTTCCGTTATATCCATGAAACTGCAGACCATACCAACCGCCTGCTGACCATCCCGCATCGGCAGCACACTGTAGGATACCGGAAAAAAACTGCCATCCCTGCGCCAGAATACCTCGTTCTCAATCACGTTGACCACGCCGGTTTCACTCATCCGGTGGGCTGTACACTCCTCAGCCGGATAGTGGCTGCCGTCTGCTCTGGTGTGGTGCATCAGGTTATGCATCTGTTGCCCCAGCAACTGCTCCGGGGTGTCAAACCCCAACATCCGGGCACAGGCCTTATTGGCCATGGTGCAGCAACCGTGATGATCAGTGCCGTAGATCCCCTCCTGGGTTGAGTCCAGCAATAGCTGGATTTTGTACAGATGCTCCTGCTGCTTAGAATCACTGATAAGTTGCTGTTTGCGCTTGATGGCAAAAAGAAGACAGACCACGCTAATCGCCACAAAGAGCAGTAATCCGACCGGTATCAGCGAACCCAGCAGATGTGCATGCAATTGTCCCAAAAACTGATCATCGGATCTTACGCCGATCTGCGTCAGGAAGGTCTTGTGGGCATGTTCATCCACTTCAAAGAGAAACAGCATGCTGCTGATATAGATCAACGAAGCCGGGATAAAACGATTTAAAAACAGCCTGACCAAGGACGGAAGCACTTTCATTATCTCTCTAACCTTAATGTATATTAATTCTATATCTTGACTTATAACCCGAATACCGTATAAGGGCCATTGTTAAATACATTTAATTATATTAAGTATTTATATGGATATTCATATATTTTGACCTCGTTTAGAGGTAATCCCAAAAGGAGGATGCGTATGAAACTGCAGAAGCTGATGGCGCGGGCAGCGTTGTTGCTGGGGCTTTCCCTGGCAACAAGTGCAATCGCTGGCAACCATGCCGATTACGTCGGTGCTGGTCCTTTCAAGACAGGTCCTGAAGTGACCAAGAAGTGTATGGAATGTCATGAGGCCGAGACCAAGTCGTTTATGAAGTCCGTCCATTGGACTTGGGCTAAAAAGCAGAAAATTAACGGCAAGGAGATGGAGTACGGTAAAAAGAACGCCCTTAACAACTTCTGTGTTGCCATTGATTCCAACTGGCCGCGCTGTACCAGTTGTCATGCTGGCTATGGCTGGAAGGATAAGAGTTTCGATTTTAACAAAGCTGAGAACGTAGACTGTCTGGTCTGCCATGAAACCACCGGCACCTACAAAAAGACACCAGCAGGTGCAGGCAACCCAGATAGCAAGGTCGATCTGGTGAAGGTGGCCCAGTCTGTTGGCAAACCTACCCGTCAGGCATGTGGATCCTGTCACTTCTATGGCGGCGGAGGAGACAGGGTAAAGCATGGTGATCTGGATTCCTCTCTTGCGAACCCATCAGCTGAAATTGATGTGCATATGGGCGGTAAGGCAAAGATGACTTGTCAGTCCTGTCATAAGGGTGGCAAGGATCATGCTATCAAAGGGGAGGCAATTGCAGTATCAGTTGGCGCAGGTCCCCGTATCATGGGGTGTACTGACTGTCACAAAGAGAACGTGCATAAAAACGGATTCCTGAACAAGCATGCCAAAAAGGTCGCTTGTCAGACCTGCCATATCCCGACTTTTGCCAAAGCCAAAGCAACCAAAGTATGGTGGGATTGGTCCACTGCCGGTAAAAACCTGAAGCCCGAAGAGATCAAGCATGATCAGTATGGTGAACATCTGTATGCTAAGATGAAAGGTGACTTTAAGTGGGATAAAGATGTTGTCCCAACCTATGAGTGGTATAATGGAACCGTTGATCGGGTTTTGCTCGGTGACAAGATTGATCCTTCCAAGGTGGTCAAGCTGTCAGCGGCTAAGGGCGATCGTAAAGACCCTAACGCTAAAATCATGCCGTTTAAGATCATGCGTGGCAAGCAGCCTTATGACAGTGTTAACAACACCGTCGCAGTGGTGAATACTTTTGGGCCGCCGACCAGTGAGACCGCTTACTGGGTCAAGTATGACTGGAACAAGGCAATAGAGGCAGGTATGAAAGCTGCCAACCAACCCTACAGTGGCAAGTATGGCTTTATTGAGACCTCAATGGTCTGGGCGGTAAACCATATGGTTGCTCCCAAAGATAAGGCTCTCAAGTGTGGTGACTGCCACGGTGATAAAGGGCGTCTGGACTGGAAAGCGCTTGGCTACAAGGGTGATCCTAAAAATCCAGCAAATCGCTAAGCTGTATATAAGTGTTTTTTGAATAAACAGGCCCGTAGATATCTCTACGGGCCTGTTTGGTGCGTAACTTGTTATAATCTATCTTCTTTGGAGTGATTACTAAGCTGCGGTGACTGACTACAACAATGGCTGCGAGATGTTTTCAATCAAGACTTGTTGCCCGAACCCTGGGCTAAGTTTACAGAATGGCTGAATGAGGTGTGTGAATGCTGCGAAGATCGGGATTGAGCGTGTCTTGCGTTAAGCTATGGAGAAAGCATGTTATTATTTGTGCCTAGTTTGGGTCTACTCCAACTTGACGTCAGGCATCATGCCCCTACAGTGTCAGAATAGAATCATTTTAGTATTTACCTGACATGTGTTAAAATATGTTTAGATCTTAATCTGACATATTGCGGGGGGACATATGACAGGGCAGCGGGTTGGTTATGTGAGGGTGAGCTCTTACGATCAAAATCCGGATCGCCAACTAGACCAAGTTCAGTTTGATCGACTTTTCAGCGACAGAGCATCTGGAAAGGACACAAAAAGGCCTGAATTATCAGCAATGATGTCTTACGTCCGGGAGGGTGATGTTGTTGTTGTGCATAGCCTCGACCGCCTGGCTCGGAATCTTGATGACCTTAGACGAATTGTGCAACAACTGACGAGCATGGGCGTGACAGTAGAATTTGTAAAAGAAGGGCTAACCTTCACAAATGAAACAACTCCTATGGGGACGTTGCTGCTGTCAGTTATGGGTGCTTTTGCTGAATTTGAACGGTCGATTATACGTGAGCGTCAGCGTGAGGGTATTGCGCTTGCAAAACGACGTGGGGTTTATCGGGGGCGGGCAAAAAGTTTGTCGGTTGAACAGGTTAATCAGCTTAAAAAAAGAGTGCAGGCTGGAGATAAAAAGGCCGTAATTGCACGTGATTTAGGTATAAGTCGTGAGACTTTATATCAGTACATCAAGAATGGGTAAACACGCATAGCTTTTCAGCCTCAACAAGGTTACTCCACCTACTCATCACCGCATAATGGTTGCCGATTCAGCTCTTCACGGTACTGCCGCCACAGCGGCAGATACTGGTCCATCAACGCCTTAAAGCGGTCATTGTGATGCTTTTCCAGCAGGTGCATCAGCTCATGGACGATGATGTATTCAAGGCAGTGGATAGGCTTCTTGATCAACTCAAGATTCAGCCAGACACGCCGGGCAGTTGGGTTGCAGGTGCCCCAGCGGGTCTTCATCCGCTTGATGCCAAAGCTGTCAATCTGCACACCGATGACCTGCTGCCACTTGTCCAGCAGTTCCGGAAGTTGTTCCTTCATCTGTTTGCGGTACCAGATATAGTGCAAATGTCGATGTTTTTGTTCATACATACCTGACATATCACATTTAATAAAACTTCATAATAACGGCTTGTTGTAAAAAAATGCTCCGGTGATTTGCTTTTTGCCCATCCGATTTGCCATGATGATCTCACGGCACCGATCCTGCGATATATTCAACACGCAGGACATGCTGTCCAGTAGTACTGAAACGGTATTACTGAGTATTACGATACTACTCACTACTGAGTATTGCCAGGAGGGTTCAGGTAATGGATGCATCAACAGGGCGGAGAATATGTACAAGAGAGATGGTGGTTGAGGCTGTAGTTGACTGCAGAGAGCGCGGCATTGTCAGCCGTATCGACGGTGTGACGCCGCCGTCACATGAGATTTCCGCATTTATCAGAAAAACCTATGACCTTAATCCATCTGCCAGCACGGTCCTCCGTTTACGCAACGAGGTGATGGCTGAACTGCAGCAGGCCACGTCTGCACCGTCACGCCAGCAGCAACCCGCTGTCCTGCGCCCGGAGATCGAGCAGTTGCTGGACAGAGCCGTACAGCAGACTCAGGCAAGCATTGGCGAGTTGGCCCGTATGCTGGCCGGTATCCAGAAAAATACTGATGATGAGTTTGCCAGGCGCCTCAATCAGAGCATCGAGCATAACAATCAGGAGGCTCAACAGCAGACTGCACTGATGACTGAGGAATTGGAGTCAGCTTACCAGCGGATAAATGATCTGGAGGATCGATTGAACAACATGTCCCGCCAACTGGATGCGACAAGGGCTGAGGCCGCCACAGAGCGGGCCAGGGCAGCAACATTTGAGCAGGTCAACACTGCGCTGCTGGTCCAGTTCTCAGTAGCCAGTGTGTCCATACATGCCGACCAACCTGCTGCCGCAGTTCAACAGAGTCAAACGGTCGAGCAACCGACACAACCGACAACTGATCAATCAGGCGCCGGCACACCTATTGCTGGAGAACAGACAGCGGTTAAAAGCTCGCGCAGGGGCCGACCACGTGTCACAACTCCAATAATTGAACAGGAGGCAGCATAATTATGATCAAATTTCGCATGTCAGGTGAACGCAACGCCATTCATGCACTAACCAATCAGGTCCGTAGCGCCTATCCCGATGTCATGATCGCTAGCCAGGACTGCAGCGATCGATTGAGTGCCCGAATGGATGTCAGCTTGTCGGTCGATGAGGCAATGGGACTATTTGGTAAACAGTTGGATAGCAGTCTGACCGCCATCACCGGCACCATATCTGATAGACAACGTCACTGGTCCGACTGGCGTAGTTCATTGCGACCTGAAAACGGCCGTATCTCATAGCTGCTATTTCAGTCCATTCAGTGACAAAATCCACATCACAAGTAACGCAGTTACTTATGCGACCATTTTCCGAAAATTCACTGCCAAAAGCTCGAATTCCTGGGATTCGAGCAATTATCAAGTGACAAGATCCGCATTTAAAATACTGCGTATTTAACTCTACCATTTTTTTGCTCATGGAGCAGATCAGACCATGGCCGTTCTGGCCTCTGCCAGTACCAAATCGTAAATCAGTTTACGATACCAGCGCATGATGTATTTTGCCTCATGCAGCAGGCGATGGGGCAGGTATCTCGACAACGCTGCCGTGTCCGGCGCATAGTGCGGCACCGCCATGGCTAACCTTTTCTGTGTCAGTGTCGGTGATGAGAATATGTCTCCTGTATAAATGGCTATCCGGTCCGGTTCTACCGCTACAATCAGCTCCTCACCATCGGGAGCATTGGTATGGCTGATGATCGATAGACCGGATTTACCTCGATCAACCGGTTCCCAGCCGGGCACCGGCCTGCTCGCCCAATCTTCAAGCAGTGGCTCGGTCCGGCGTTCAATACCGATATGGCTAAGATCATCATCATGAAATGCCGACCACAGTGCCTCGCCCCAGGGCCACCCATAGTATTCATCGCAGGACATTATATCCACACCGCCAGGATACAGTCTCAAAAACGGCTGGATATAGCCGTCTACCACCTCATCAGGGTTCTGTGTGGCATAGGTTGCCAGTGTTCGCGGAGCTGATGGGCCAGCCTCCATGATCGCTACGATCACGCCATGACTCTCAAACCAACGAAAGCGGTCCTGTCTGACCCGGGCTCGCGCCAGTCGCACTGATCCGACCCGTTTGATCTGCGCTAAACGCCATATGACCCGGTATGGTGGCCACCGATAATCACGACAGGGCAAATTCATTGAACACCGCCGCGCAATACATCCTGTCGGATATGTAGCAGACATATCAGATCAACTCGCGCATCATGCGTGTCATCCAGCTGGATCAGCAGTGTTGCCAATTTGCGATTACGCTGCTGTGCAACCAACCATACAATCCATCCAATCAGCATGCAGAGCATTACAAACGTCATGCCTACCATGGGATTGAATGGGATCATAACCAACCCCACTATCGCTACCAGCATAAACAACCTGTCGAGGCGGACAGCCTGTTTTGTATGTGCATCCATCATGCCATGGATAATCTCATTGATCAGCCCGTCACAGTGGTCGACAATCTGGCCTGATGCCCATGCAACACCAGCACCACAGGCCCGTTTAGCCTGACAATTGGCAACCCGATTCAAATAGTCCAATTCATTTTCTTGAATCCTGATTTCGAGCAGCAGTGGTCGCCAGGACAGAACTTGTCCATCCGCTGGTCCTGACAGCACTGCATCGTCAACAACAACCACCCGTAGAGGCGACACAGAACTGGGCTGATGTCCGTTTCTCGACAGTAATGCCATGTTATCGACAGTAGTACCCATGAAATCCTCCCCTCTACGCCCTGACAGTGTCTGACCGGAGATGGCTGGCAGCTACAGCAACATGAGCCAAAAGCGCCAGGCAGCCAACGCATACGGCTGGCGTATACCAGTGTCCAACAGCCAAAAGGTGGGCTGGCAGTAGGCTGTATTCAGCTAACCAGCGTAGATGTTCGGTGTAGCGTTCCAACAGTTCGGTCATGGGACCTCCTTACAATAATTCAGTATACATATAATCAGCATGCTGAATTATATCATATCCATTGTTTTTTAGAAATTCTTCTGAATAAAAATTTAATTATTTTTGCCTCAAATCATAACACGCTAATATCACAAGAAATAAATCTTTGGCCTCGACTGGAATTTTCGATCTGGTTTTTGCTTTAATAGAATTCATCAGGCAACAGCATTAACGGACAGGACGGCTCATTGGCTCTGGTAACCACCGACATACTGACACTGGCTGAGTTCAGTGAGCGCAGAAAATTGGGGCGGACCTCTATTTTCCAGCGAATTAGGGATGGACACTATGTCGATGGTCTTGATTACATCTCGGACGGATCAGAAAAGAAATTTTTCTGGCCATGCCGTGAAATGGTGATGCGCGACCAATTGCTTATGCAGATGGGGATGGGAATGACTGTTGCTCAGGCAAACGCAGAGCCAAACTCTGCAGAGGAGTTGATGGTTGAAGCTGCATTAACAATCCAGCCTCAAATAAAATCGACTGAGGATCTGATTAAACCGAAGGCGAGTCGCAGAGGAGGATTGTCAGATATCGCAAATTCACGATCTGGTGGTCGAAAACCTGCATTTCAGGTAAAACGGTCGACTATACAGGCGGCATAATCAGGCGTATCCTATTTAGGCGAACGAAATTCGTCTGAGGGGGTGTGCCATGGAAAGGACATAAAATGGAAGTAAAACATACATTTGGCAACATTAGGGTAGTACGTGGGTATCTGCATATTGACTGTAGGATTTATAAAGAGCGCGTTCGTATGACCAGCGGCATGGAGGATACGCCAAGCAATCAGCGAGATCTGGCTGTTTTTTTGAACGACGTTGGAGCTGCCCTAAAAAACAAGAGCTTCAGATTCAAAGAATTTTTCCCGGATGCTGATCAAGAGATGTTGGACAAGTTCGTAGCAATGGAACGGTCGCTCTATGGCGTGCCTGTTGTAAAACCAGGTGATGTTACCATCAGCGAATATGCGGACAGCTGGCTGGAGGAGGAGAAACAAACGATCCATGCTTCTATGAAAATTGATTACACGGATCTCATAGAATCAAGAATTAAGCCGATGATTGGGCACCTGACATTTGCTGAGCTAACCTCATCCACACTGAAGATGTTTGTTCGTAATCTTAAACATATCAGCGGGAAACGTCAGGGCCAATACCTGTCGGCGGTGAGAATGCGAAACATCCTCAATCTTCTAAGGAAGATGTATCAAGAGGCCTGCTCAGATTACAAGTGGCCGTATGCTGATCCATTTCAACCGGCATTCCGGCGGATCAAAAAGATTGAAGCGCTTTTCGATGAAGACGGCGACGTCAGGCATAAACCGCGTGAAGTATGGCTGCTGAGTGAATGGCTGAATTTCATTATGCATGTGCCGATACATTATCGGCCTCTGTTTGAGGCTATGCGGATGGGCATGATTTTCTCTGAGTTAAAGGGACTCAAGAAAGATTGCATTCACGATGACCATATTGAAATCAAGCGATCCTACTCCCGCGGTGTCCAGAAAAACCGGGCAAAAACGACATTCCGGTCGCGTGAGCTAAGACTGGGGTCAAATTTTAACAACATTATGCAGCAGGCAGCAGAATCTTCCCAAAGCGAGTATGTGTTTACCATGGAGGATGGCAAAACTCCCCTCAATTACACAACTATTTTGAAACGGATCTGGGGCCCGGCATTGAAGGCCGCAGGCCTTCCGCACCGAAACATGTACAGCCTACGCCACACGTTTGTCGGTTGGATGGTTCTGCTAGGGGTAGATTCAACGCGTCTGAAAAATCTGACGGGACACTCGTCACGTTCAACGCTGACCGAAGACACATACGGTGATTTTAGGGAAGGTTTGCTGGCAGAGAAGGAGTCTATCCTGGAACACCTGGGACGGGATATTCTGGATCCTGAGGAGTTCAAGCGGTCGTTCCCGCATATCTACTTGCAGGAGCTGGGTTTTGATCCAACTCCGGCAACAGGAATGTCTCCAGAGGCTATAAAAAAACTCGCAAGCATGTTAGCAACAGAAATGCATGAGGGGCAGCAGCTGTCTCATCTGCAGTCAGCGGTTGTGCAGCCTGATTTTTCCAAGCTGAACTTCGGCAAGGCTGACAGCTATGCTGATGCAAACAGCCAAAAATAGAAACCCCGGATTGTCCATTTTGGGTCAAAAAATGGTCAAAATCCGGGGTCGCATCACCGTAAGTGATTGTTTTTATTGGAGCGGGAAACGAGATTCGAACTCGCGACTTCAACCTTGGCAAGGTTGCACTCTACCACTGAGTTATTCCCGCTTGGTGAGAAAAGTTATTTAGCAAATGTCGGGATAAGAGTCAATATTTTTTTATGGTATTTCTCGCTGAGCATGAAAAAAGTTGTCAATATCTGGTTCTTGTTATTTTGATGCGCCAAAGAAATTAAGGATTGCGTCATCCAGGCTGACAGCATCTTGTTTTTTTGTGGGTGCTTCGGCTGCTTTGGGTGGTTCTGTTGCGTTTGTTGATGTTGTCTGTACCGCTTCCTGGAAGAGCAGATCAACGCCACTGGTGGCCACTGAGGTATCTACTACAGGAGCGACTGGCGGTGGAGGTGGAGCAGAAGGAGTGGTGCTTTCCTGCTTTGGCTCCACAGGCTTTGCTTCTGCTTGCTGGGGGGCGCCAAAAGCCTTTTCGTCAAACTCACCGCCTTTCAGGCGGCGGAGCATATCTTTGTGTTGTTCCTTCATCAGGTCTTCTACAACCGCTTCCAGGTTGTCGATTCTGAGGATGTCGGCGTAGCTGGTTTTTTTTGAACAGAGGATCACACCTTCCCGGTACAGCAGGGTGATGATATGGGGGTTTTTAACGCCGCTGTCTTCGGTCTGGATATGAAACACAGAGTCTTTGTAGTTGATATTATGGTTGTAGCCCAGCAGCATGGTTGGTTTCCTCTACTTTTTCCCCTGCTGTGGTGTTGCAGCAGGCTGCGGCTCCAGAGAGTAATCAGGTTCCAGTGGCTCGGACAGGTCGAGGTGGCGCAGTTGCGATGTCTGGTTGCCATCAAGGGTGATCTTTACACGCTGTATTTCCGGCATGTTGTTGCAGATCGTGTTGACGATTGCATAGACCGCCATCATTTCAGCTGAGCTGCCCGGCTCCAGTGATTCAGCAAAGTCTTTACTCAGATCGACAGTAGCCAGATTATCTTCAATTTTAACGCTGTTGATTGTGGCCCACTCAGGAATAACAGCAGTCAGTTCGCCTACCGGGCCGACAAACAGCTCTTCCAACAGTGAGCGGAGGCAGGTGGTCCGGTCTTCACAGGCCTCAACTTCACGGGCCTCCCGGATCAGGTGGGATTCATCATCACCAAAAAAGAGCGTTACCTTTTTGGTTACAGCCGGTCCTTGTTTGCCGGGAGGGGCATCGGGGAGTTGGCGCGCTTCCTGATATTTTTGCCAGAATAGCCCGCCAAATACCAGGGCAATCAGGATAAAGGGTACTATAACATCAGCGCCGATGCGTTGTTTGTGTTGTATCGCCATCAGTCTTTCTCCGTGCTAAGCCGACAGTCATCAAGTGAAACCTGGTACACATCCCCCAGCTTGCCGCCCAGGAAACGATTGCCTACTCGTATAAAGCCGGCTGGTACATCAGTGACATAATAGTGGTGGTTGCCCAGTTCTGCCGGTGGGCGCAGCATGTTCTTTGCCTGCAGGATGGACGCCACAGTGCGGGCGGTTTCTTCGGCAGAGTCCACCAGGGTGACCTCCGGTCCCATAACCTCGGCTATGATCTTTTTCAGCAAGGGATAGTGGGTGCAGCCCAGCACCAGTGTATCAACCTGTGCTTCCCGAAGTTCTTCAAGGTAGAGTCGTGCGGTCATTAGCGTTACATCATTGTCAATCCAGCCTTCTTCGGCGAGGGGAACAAAGAGCGGGCAGGGTTTGGCAAGCACAGAAATCTCTGGATTCAGACGCTTGATGGCCCGGGAGTAGGCGCTGCTGCGGATGGTGCCGCTGGTGCCGATGACGCCAACAACACCGCTACGGGTTACTTCTGCTGCCCGTTTTGCTCCGGGCTCTATGACACCGACCACCGGAACCGGCAGAGAGCGGCGCAGGGTTGGCAGTGCTACGGCAGAGGCGGTATTGCAGGCGACTACCAATAGCTTGATATCTCGTTTGATCAGGAATGAGGCGATCTCTTGGGAGTAGCGGATAACCGTGTCCGGTGACTTGGTTCCATAGGGAACCCGTGCCGTATCACCAAAATAGATGGTGTCTTCCTGGGGCAGGGCTCGGGTCAGTTCACGCAAGACTGTTAAGCCACCTACTCCGGAATCAAATATGCCGATTGCCTGCCAGGACACCGCGATCATCCTCCTGTATTTATTTGAATAACTATATATATAGCGTTTCTTTCCGGCAGGCAAGCTCTTTACTGGTTTTTTGCGGCTGAGTCCTGTCCTGGTTTGTTTGAATATGGCCTTGACAAATAGAGGCCTGCTGATTACCTTGTGACCTGTTAGCACTCAACTTTATAGAGTGCTAACAGAGCGCTTATACGGCTGATAGCAGGGAAAGAAACGGGTAAAGGATGTGTCATGGTTGATCTGACACTCTCACAACGAAGCAGGCAGATTCTGGAGGCGATTGTCGAAGACTACATCGCCACAGCTGAGCCGGTTGGCAGCAGCGCTGTTGCCCGGCGTCATGCCCTGTCCCTGTCTTCGGCCACGGTGCGTAATGTCATGGCAAGTCTTGAAGAGCTGGGGCTGTTGGCATCGCCCCACACCTCTGCCGGACGGATTCCCACCGACAAGGGCTTTCGTTTTTATGTTGATTCCCTGGTCGGGTTACGGACGATTACCCATACGGAGAAAAAAGAGATCCTGAAGCGTTGCCGGGAAACCGGCGGTAACCTGACCGACCTGCTGCGTGAGGCCAGTCGGACTCTTTCAAGTCTTTCAAACTATACCGGCATTGTGGTGGCGCCGCGTTTTACCACCAGTCTGTTTCGCCAGATTGAGTTCATCAAGCTTGGTTCCCGACGTGTTCTGGCCATTCTGGTTACCTGTAGCGGCGCTGTGCAGAACCGGATCATAGAGGTTGATCAGGATTTTATGCCTGAAGATCTGGTCAGGATGTCCAACTACCTGAACAGTACCCTTGAAGGTCTCTCCATCAGTCAGGTGCGGGAAAAGATTCTGGCAGAGATGGAGCTGGAAAAGAACCGGTATGATCAGATGATGACCAAGGCGCTGAGCCTGTCACAACAGGCATTGCCACATGAGCAGGATGAGGTCTTCATCACCGGTCAGTCCCGGATTTTTGAGCAGCCTGAGTTTAACGATGTTAACAAAATGCGGGAAATATTTCAGGCATTTGAAGAAAAAGGCAGATTAGCGCAACTGTTGGGTAACTGCATGCAGGCGCAGGGGGTCCAGATCTTTATCGGTTCAGAAACCCCTTTGAAAGAAATAGCCGGCATGAGTCTGATTACCTCTACCTATATGACCGATGCCAACACCATCGGACTGATGGGGGTGATTGGTCCGACCCGGATGGGGTATTCATCAGTCATTCCGATAGTTGATTATACGGCACAACTGGTCAGCCGCTTGCTGACAGAACGATAACGAACGCTGCGAGATGCAGGCTGTTCTGAAAGGATAGTTTGATATCATGGATAAAGAAAATCTTGATGCACAGACAGAGCAGGAGCCGGTGGTTGAAGCTGGCGAGGTAACACCGGAGCAGATGATTGCTCAACTGCAGGAGCAACTTGCAGCAAAAGAGCAGGAGGCAAAAGATAACTGGGACAAGCTGCTGCGTGAGCGCGCTGACCTGGAAAACTACCGCAAGCGTGCCTCCCGTGAAAAGGAAGAACTGCTGAATTACGGCATCAAGTCGCTGGTGGAAGAGGTGCTGCCGGTATTGGATAACCTTGAGCGCGCCCTTGATCATGCCAATGAAGATGGCCTGCCTGCCCTGGTTGAAGGGGTCAAGATGACCCATACCCTACTGCAGACGGCACTGAAGAAGTTCGGGGTCTGTGCGGTGGATGGGAATTGCGGCACGCTGTTTGACTCGGCATTCCATCAGGCCATGGCCCAGGTGGAGACCAGCGAGCATCCGGCCAACACCATTGTGCAGGAGTTCCAGAAGGGCTACCTGCTGAAAGAACGCTTGCTACGGCCATCCATGGTGTCGGTTGCCAAGAATCCCTAGATTTATTTTCAGCTACCCCTTGTTTTTTTAAAAACCAATACCCACGTTGATTATTAGAAGACATTTTTGGAAGGAGAATTACACTCATGAGTAAAGTTATCGGCATTGACCTTGGAACCACCAACTCCTGCGTAGCAATCATGGAGGGCGGGGAGCCGATCGTTATCGCCAACTCTGAAGGCAGCCGTACCACCCCTTCAATGGTGGCTTTTACCGAGGCAGGTGAGCGGATTGTTGGCCAGCAGGCCAAGCGCCAGGCAGTCACCAACCCGGAAAATACCCTCTTTGCTATCAAGCGTCTGATCGGCCGCAAGTTTGAGACTGAAGCGGTCAAGAAGGATATCGCCATTTCCCCGTTCAAGATCGTCAAGGCAGACAATGGTGATGCCTGGGTTGATGTACGTGAGAAGAAATATTCTCCGCCGGAGATCTCGGCCATTATTCTGCAGAAGATGAAGAAGACCGCTGAAGACTATCTGGGCGAGACCGTGACGGATGCAGTTATTACCGTACCGGCCTATTTTGATGACTCACAGCGTCAGGCAACCAAGGATGCCGGTAAGATTGCCGGTCTGAATGTGTTGCGGATCATCAACGAGCCGACCGCTGCTGCCTTGGCCTATGGTCTGGACAAGAAGAAGGATGAGAAGATCGCCGTGTTTGACCTGGGCGGCGGTACCTTTGACGTATCCGTACTTGAACTGGGTGACGGCGTGTTTGAGGTGAAATCCACCAACGGAGATACCTTCCTGGGTGGCGAGGACTTTGACCAGAAGATCATCGACTGGATCGCTGACGAGTTCAAAAAAGATCAAGGCATTGACTTGCGTGGCGACAAGATGGCCCTGCAGCGTCTGAAGGAAGCAGCAGAAAAGGCCAAGTGCGAGCTGTCTGGCTCCATGGAAACTGACATCAATCTGCCGTTCATCACGGCTGATGCCAGCGGTCCCAAGCACCTGAATCTGAAGCTGTCCCGTGCCAAGCTGGAGTCGCTCTGCGATGATCTGCTGCGCAAGCTGGAAGCCCCCTGCCGTACTGCTATGAAGGATGCCGGTCTGTCTGCATCCGAGATCGATGAAGTTATTCTGGTGGGTGGTATGACCCGTATGCCGGCGGTTATGCAGCGTGTACAGGAAATCTTTGGCAAGGTACCGAACAAAGGGGTTAACCCTGATGAGGTTGTTGCTATTGGTGCCGGTATCCAGGGCGGCGTGCTCAAGGGTGATGTCAAGGATGTGCTGCTGCTGGATGTAACCCCGCTTTCGCTGGGGATCGAGACCCTGGGCGGTGTGCTGACCCGGCTGATCGAAAAGAACACCACCATCCCGTGCCGCAAGTCCCAGACCTTCTCCACGGCTGCTGATAACCAGCCTGCGGTTTCCATCCACGTACTGCAGGGTGAGCGTGAAATGGCCCGTGACAACAAGACGCTGGGCAACTTTGAACTGACCGGTATTCCTGCTGCACCCCGCGGCGTACCACAGATTGAAGTGACCTTTGATATTGATGCCAACGGCATTGTGCATGTCTCTGCCAAGGATCTGGGTACTGGCAAGGAACAATCGATCCGTATCACCGCCTCGTCCGGCCTGTCCAAGGAAGAGATCGACAAGATGGTTAAGGATGCCGAGTCCCACGCTGCAGAAGACAAGAAAAAGCGTGAGGCGATTGAGGCCCGTAACCAGGCAGACTCCATGATCTACAGCACCGAAAAGTCACTGAAGGATGTTGGTGATAAGGTGGATGCTGTTGAAAAAGGCAATATCGAGAATAAGATTGCCGACCTGAAGAAGGTCATGGACAGTGACGATGCAGAAGTGATCAAGAAGGCTACTGATGAGCTGGCCCAGGCTGCCCATAAGCTGGCAGAGGCGATGTATGCCCAGGCCCAGCAACCGGGCGCTGATTCGTGCGGAAGTGACTGCGGTGCAGATTGCAGTGGTGGCCATCAGGAAGGCAGTGCAAAGCCTAAGGATGAGAAAGTCGTTGATGCGGACTTTGAGGAAGTAAAGAAGTAGTCGATACGAACGTATCCGGCTGTAATGGTAGGGGCGGGTTTTAGACCCGCCCCTATATCTGTATTCTGACTGATAAGGATTGAAGCGTGGCAAACGGCGATAAGCGCGATTATTACGAGATACTCGGCGTCCATAAGAACGCCTCTGAGACAGAAATCAAGAAGGCCTTCCGCAAGCTGGCAATCCAGCACCACCCGGATAAAAACCAGGGGGACAAAGAGGCTGAAGAAAAGTTCAAGGAGGCCACCGAGGCCTACGAAGTCCTTTCCGATGCCCAGAAACGGGCCCAGTATGACCAGTTCGGTCATGCCGGTGTATCCGGTGCCGGTGGTTTCTCTGGTGGTGGGTTTGGCGGTGGATTTGGGGCCGGTTCTCCCTTTGGAGATATCTTTGGCGACATCTTCGGTGACATCTTCGGCGGTGGTAATGGCCGTCGAAGCCAGGGGCGGCGGGGCGATGATCTGCTCTACAATATGGAGATCTCCTTTGAAGAGGCCGCTTTTGGGTGCGAGAAGAAGATTGAAGTCCCCTATGCCAAGCGCTGCAGTACCTGTAACGGCTCCGGTGCAAAGCCGGGTACTGATCCCAAGATCTGCCCCACCTGCCGTGGTGCCGGTCAGGTGCGTTACCAACAGGGTTTTTTCAGTGTTAGCAAGACCTGTGGGCAGTGTAACGGTGAAGGCAAGGTGGTTGATGATCCCTGTCCCGATTGCCGTGGCAAGGGAAGCATTAAGGATACCAAGACCCTCTCGGTCAAGGTGCCGGGCGGCGTTGAAACCGGTTCCCGTCTGAAACTTACCAGCGAAGGTGGACAGGGGGTTAAAGGCGGACCCAACGGTGATCTGTATGTGGCGATTTCCGTTAAAGAACACCCACTGTTCCAGCGCGAGGATGACAATGTTATCTGCGAGATCCCGATCAGCTTTGCTCAGGCAGCCCTGGGCTGTGAGATCGAAGTGCCGACGCTTGACGGCAAAGTATCCATGAAGATCCCCGATGGCACGCAGTCTGGCAAGATCTACCGTCTGCGGGGCAAGGGTATTCCTTCACTGCAGGGCTATGGCCGTGGGGATCAGCTGGTGGTTGTTAAGGTTGAAACTCCCACCAATCTGAATAAAAAACAAAAAGAACTGCTGGAGGAGTTTGCCAAGATCAGCGGCGAAGAGGCCCATCCAATGAAGAAGGGTTTCCTGGATAAAGTGATGGATTTCTTGAGCTGATCTGGCGGGACAGTTGCCCGAAGAGTCTTTTTGCGTTAGCATGATTGTATTCTGGCTGGTAGGAGGTGGTATGGAAAAGCAGGAAATGGTTGAAAAAACGGTGGAAGCCTTACGTCCCTTTGAAACCCAGAACCTGATGAACACCATTCAGAACCTGACCTTGCAGCAGATTTTTTCCAATTGGGTCTTTTTGCTGATAACGCTTGGTGTCCTGTTTTTCGGCATCTACAGGAGATCAAAAACAGTGTTGTTAACCCTGTTTTTCCTGGTGGGGCTGATTGTAATGGTCAAGTTTGCCATGCCTGCCCCCGGTACAGAGCTGGGGTTAAAAAGCCTGATTCCTTTTGCCGCCTTTGGTCTTGGAATCGGTGGGGTGATTGTTTATTTTCTGTTTATCAAGGATTAGGTGCAGGTATGAAGATTGAAAAGCGGGATTGGTTCTTTATTGCCCTGGTTGTTACAATTCTTGCCATATTTATTGCTATTTCCGGTAAAGAAAAAACCAAGCCGGTGCCCAATAATGCTACCCACAAGCAGGTCTATGAGATTGCGTATAAAAATGCCCCTGCAGCAGATGCTTCTCTCTTTAAAAAGGCATTTTTCAGACCGGCCAAAAAAGATGCAGAAAAGTTCTGTGAGCCGTGCCACGCCCAAAACAACATCAAACTGCCACCGAACCACCCTCCCAAGCATCGCTGTCTGTTCTGCCACAAGCTGGTGAAATAAAAGTTGTTCTCATAGCTGAAACTGCTAACGGCCACCCCAGAAAAGGAGTGGCCGTTGGTGTTTGTGCTGTTCTGTCCGGCTACTTTTGTTTCAGCATCTGCTTTGCCATGGCCAGATTATGGTAGGCAACGCTGCGAATCTCTGCTGTCTTGGGGTCAGCCTTTTGTTTGTCCAATTTAGCCAGAAATGAGTCAAGTTCCTTACGGGTCTTGTCGGTCCTGGCCTTGTTGTACGGCAGCTCAAAGTTGATTCCCTTTACATCCCAGGCTGTGGTGGGAAGCACGGCAAACGGGGCGATATCCTGCAGCTTGCGGTTGGGGGCCAGTGAAGGCTGTTCCCAGGCAACGTTGCTGAACCGGATACCGTCTTTGTCTGCACTAATTGTGTAGCTGCCCTTGAATGGTTTGGTCACATCGCGATCTTCAAAGTAACTCCACTCTGATTTGCCCACCTGGGCTTTGCTGTCATGGCAACTGCCGCAGTTGCGGGGCTTGCCCATGGCATGGCTCAACTTGTCCATCTGGATCCAGAGAATGGCCATGTTGCCGCCAGACAGGTCATTGCGGGTACCAACCACAATATAGGCATCATTCACATCAGTTGCGGAACGGGCCACCTCAAAGGTGACCGGCTCACCGATCTTCGGGTTACCCGCTACGGTGCGCTGCGGGATTGCCCGGAACAGTAGTCCGGTGGGGCCAAGCTCTGTGGTCTGATTTAATACTGCCATCGGATAGGGCTTAACCGGAATATAGCGTCCGGCTGCGTTTTTGATGATGGTCGGCAGGTCACGGGTGCCGTAATATTCCTTGTGTTTACCGTAGGGGGTCTCTACCCCGTAGTAATGTCCCTGACCCCAGAATGTATACTGGTACGCGCCGGACACCGTAACGTGACAGGAGGCGCAATCAACCTTGCCATGGCTTGAACTTTGCACCGCTTTCACGATCTGGCCGTGGCAGTTTTTGCAGGCGTTGCGGGCATCGTCGGCAGCCAGGTGGCCGAACTGGTGGTTGGCCGGCTTGTGGCAATCAAGACATTCCAGACCTGCCTTGACATGGGCACCCTGGGGCAGGTTGGCCGGGAAGGCGTATTCACCCCGGACATACCCTGCACCGCGGCGTCGGTCCATCGGTCCGGCATGGCAGATACTGGCCCTGCCGCCACCATAGCAGCTTGGGGTGTCCGGTTTGCCAAAGGAGTGGGTGCCCTTGCCTGCCACCGGTTTGAAGTGACAGTCATTGCAAGAGGCATGGCACATATTGCAGGAACGCTCCATGGCGCCGTTCATCGCCTTTGTGTAGGGTACAGAGGTGTGCTGACGAATATTTTCTCCATTCTGGCCGGGCCACATACCGCAGTTTTGCGGACCAGGCTGTTTTTCAGACCAGTCCCTGAAGGCGCGCTGGTTCTTGGTCAGCCCCTTGGCAGAGCTGTTGTACTCCTTGACCGCCTTGGCATGACACTTTCCACAGGTCTGTTCGGCAACCTTGGGGGCATAGGCCATGGTCTCAGGATCGCGGTCATGCCACTGAATACCGACAATTTTCTTGATCCCAGCAGCCTCCAGTTTTTTAGGGTCACCCTTGGGGATCATGCTGTTCATCCCCTTGCCCTTTGGTGTCAATGGTTGCAGGGCACCGGCTGCCTCGCGGGATATGGCCTGCCCCTTGTGGTTCTTGCCGGCAGCCACCAGAAACGGCGCCAGCATCCCTTTGTGGGCAGCAGTCTTGTCGCTCGTCTTGGGGTCACCCAGGTGACAGTCCACACAGCTTGGCTTGCCCTTCATACCCGCTTCCCGGTCAACCTGTGTCGGATCAAGATACATCGCCTCGGCCCCTAGCTCTTTCAGTTTTGCACGGTCGCTGTGGCAGGTAACACAACTTGAGCCTGCATCAAAGCACCACGCAACAGAGCCTGTCAGTAGCAGGATCAGCAGCAGCCCGATTGTCCTCATGATATCCTCCTTGTGATCATCTATTTCGACAGATAGGTAATACATAATGCATGCCACTATAAAAACAGCTGTTGTTTTAGGTTGTTGCGTAGTTCTCTGGAATGGGCTATGGTTGCTTGGGTGCAATTTGCACCTGTCCTAACCCCGTAGTATTTTTCTTTGGGTGCAAACTGCACCATGGAGTTGCCATGCAACGTCTTGGAATTCGTCGTAAGACCCTGATTGCCCTGCTGGGCGTGGCAGTGCCTGCCCTGATCGCCTTCTCTGCCCTGATTATCCTGACCACCGCCCATATTCTGCAGCAAAATGCTGGGCGTCAGGTCAGCACCCTGGCTAGCCGCTCTGCCCAGGGGCTGGCAGAATTGGTTGATCATTCGCAGACCACCTTGCGGACTATGGCTGCATCGCCAGAGCTTGCTGCCTTCCGTGTCGCTGCGCTTTCGGGCAGTCAGTTACAGCTGAAAACCGCGCTTGCACGGATGGAGCAGAGCTTTCTGGGGTGGCAAAAGCTTGATCCAACCCTACAGGCGATCCGCCTGATTGATCCAGCCGGGCATGTACTGGTCAAGGTCAAGGAGGGCAAGGTGAATCAGGCTGCCGGGCTTCCACAGCCGCCGTACCGAATGCCGATGGTGCATTTTGTTGGTGGCCGGGATTTCTTTCAATCTGCCCTGCAGTTGCCGGAGAACAGTATCCTGATCTCAAACCTTGAACGGGGCAAGATTGATGAGGAAGAGGCGTTCTGTCCTGCTATGGTCCGGTTTGCCATACCGCTGTTGGCAGGCGATAAACGTGTCGGTGTACTGGTGATCAATGTCTGGGGGGATCAGGCCGGTCGGCTGATCAACCGAGTCATTGCTGAGCAGGAGGGTAGCGCCTTTCTGGTGGAGCGTAATCCGACCGACAAAAAACGCAACGGCATCTATCTCTTTCATCGGGATACCACCTGCGAATTTGGCGATCAGACCGGCAGTCATCGAACGGTCCTGAACGATTATCCCCCAGAAATTACCACTGTCTGGCTGACCAGCGACCATGGTGTCACCCGTGATCCCCGCAGCCGGGATATGCTGGCCCATGCCTTTTATTCCCCCTATGCCCAGAAAGACCGGGGCTGGGTGGTGGTGGTCAATGCCAAGCGTGATTTCTTTCTGGAACCGCTCGCCACCATTGGGCGCCTGACCGGTCTGTGGGCCGTGGTGGTGGTGATTTTGGCAACGGCAGTCTCGCTCTATTTTGCCCGTTCCTTAACCCGTCCGCTACAAGAGGTGGTGGATGGGGTGCGGCGGATGGGGCAGCATCCCGCAGAGCGGATCAGTGTTACTGCCGGAGACGAGGTTGGTTTTCTGGCCACCGAGATCAACCGGATGGCAGATGCCATGCAGCAGCAGGCAGCAGAGAAGTTGCGGGTGGAGGAACAGATCCGCAACACCGAAAAACTGGCCTCTATTGGCGAAATGGCTGCCGGACTGGCCCATGAACTGAACACGCCACTGGGCAACATCAAGGCGTTGGCGGTATTAAGCCGTAAAGGGATTGAGCAGGGGGAGTGCGACCGAACGGCATTAGTGGCGGATCTGAACGATATTGCTGATCAGGCCGGCAAGTGCAGCGGTATCATTGGTGGTTTGCTCAGTTTTGCCCGGCGCTCGGAAGGTAGTCCTGCCAATCATAATCCAACAGATCTGCTGCTTGAGGCGGTTTCACTGGTGCGCCTGCGCGCCGAAAAACAGCAGGTTACGTTAAAAATGGAGGCAGGGGGTGAGTTGCCAATGCTCTTCCTGGATGGTGATCAACTGAGGCAGGTCTTTGTCAATATCCTGCTAAACGGCATTGATGCCGCGCCGGGCGGAAACATCACCATTACCGTCACACCGGACAACGATCACCTGAAGATTGACTTTGAAGACACCGGCTGTGGCATCCCTCCTGAACATCTTGACCGGATCTTTGACCCGTTTTTCACCACCAAAGAGGTGGGGCAGGGGACCGGCCTGGGGCTCTCGGTCAGCTACGGCATGCTGCAGGGGATGGGGGGGCGGATTGATGTTGCAAGCCAGCCTGGCAGAGGAACAACCTTTAGCGTGGTGCTGCCGGTGAATAATCCTTAAAACCATTGCACGCGGAGGCGCGGCTTCGCGTGAATAGCTGCCGTTTTCAGGAAACTATATCGGAGAACAGCGTATGATCAGAGTACTGGTGGTTGATGATGATTCCCTGACCTGTAAGATTCTGAGCCGGATGCTGGGGCCGGATTATCAGGTACACAGTTTCAGCAACGGTGCCGATGCGTTGGAGCATTTCAGCCATCACGGCGCTGATATTGTCCTGACTGATCTGAAAATGCCGCGCATGGGGGGGCAGGAGCTGCTGGGACAGTTGATCAAGCTTGATCCGCAGGTGATTGTCTTTGTGATTACCGGGCATTCGTCCCTGGAAAGTGCGGTTGCTGCGGTTAAGCAGGGGGCCTACGATTTTATCGCCAAGCCGTTTGATCCTGATGATGTCCTGTTGCGGATCAACCGGGCACTGAAAGAACGGCGGCTTGAAGACGAGGTCGCACTCTACCGTAGCGAACAGGAGCGCCAGCGCTCACGCCACATACCCCTCACCAGAAATCCTCAGATGCAACAGCTGCTTGATCTTGCCAGACGGGCTGCCCGCACTGACAGCACAGTGCTGATTCAAGGTGAAACCGGGGTTGGCAAAGAGCTGGTGGCACGGGCGATCCACCAATGGTCGCCTCGCAGGGAACAGCCCTTTGTGGCGGTCAACTGCGGCGCCTTGGCCGAAGGGGTGCTGGAAAGCGAACTGTTTGGTCATGAAAAAGGGGCCTTTACCGGTGCCCATGCCCGACGGATCGGCTATTTTGAGCTGGCAAGTCGTGGCACCCTGTTTCTTGATGAGATCGGCACCACCACCAACGCCTTTCAGGTGCGTCTGCTGCGGGTGCTGCAGGAACGGGTCGTACAGCGGGTCGGCGGTGGCATCTCCATCCCGGTTGACAGCCGGATCATCGCAGCCACCAACCTGGACCTGGAAGAAGAGGCTCGTCAGGGCAGGTTCCGCGCTGATCTCTACTATCGGCTGGGGGTGGTTACCCTGCAGGTGCCGTCACTTAGGGAGCGTCGTGAAGATATCCGGCTGCTGGCGGAACATTTTCTGGCCGGCCATGCCGCCATTAATCCCCGTATCACCGGTATTGCTCCAACCGGCATGCGGCTGCTGGAACAGTATGACTATCCCGGAAATGTGCGGGAGTTGGAGAACATCATTGAGCGGGCCATGATCCTGGAAGCCGAGTCTGAACTGACGCCGGAAAGTCTGCTGATCGGCTGTCAGGGTGAATCTGTCGGTACATCTGAAGAAGAACCGCTGCGGATTGATGAGGCAGAACAGGAACATATCCTGCGGGTGCTGAAGAGTTGCAATGGACGCAAACTGGAGGCCGCCCGCCTGCTGGGAATTAACAAGACAACCCTCTGGCGTAAGATGAAACGGTACGGGATTGGTGGGGACTAGCGGATAGCTGTGGTGCTATTTGCACAGTTGGCGGCAGGTAAATTTGTTTTTGGGGTTGTACAAAAAAAGTCACTGTTGGCGGAATAGTCGGAGCTCGTGGCTCTTTTTGTTTCCGATTGCATAGCTGAGCAAGGCCCCGCTTGATAGTGAAAAACAGGCGCATATGCGGGCAGTAGGAAATCCACATCTCGGTTTTTGACCTGACGATTGCGGCCAGATTTCCTGATTCTCGGAGGTATCCGGCATGCTTACGCCCGTGCCATCGACAACAATCACCCGGCAGTTATTTAGACGTCCAGTCCCTGACAACCTGCCTTGATCCTTGGCGGTATGTTCAAAGATACCGGTGAGGGTTTCTATGCTAAGCTTCTTGCGGGCTGTGCAGTAGGAGGCTGTTGATGATGAAGGAAAGGAAATCCCTCTGAGAGATGCGTAGGCTTGGAGCTTACGAATAACCTCTTTACAGCCGCCATCTGCGTCGAGTACTTGGCTAAAAAAAGCCCAAAAGGTATTTTCTTTTGAAAACAACCTTCTGCAGCTCATAGCCCCTTCCTTCTCCGGTTTGAGAAAAACCTTGGGGATGAACGTTTCAAAGAGCTCGCCTATTTTTTTGGACGATTTTTGCTGAAGTAGTGCCAGCTTTTCGGCAAGTTTCTGTGCCTCTGAACGAGGCTTACGACGGAGAGTCTGGAGATGAAAATCGGGGAACATTGGCTGTGAATTTTTCATGACACATTATGCCATTTATAGCAAATATTTTCAGCTGTTTTACCATGCTGAAATGCCTTAAACTAGCGCCATTCGGGGCTGTCCTAGACAATTTTAGTTATCTAGAACAGCCCCAAAACAAAAACAAACTCACTTTACGGTTCAATAACGAACACCCTGCTATCCACCAGAGTTTCTCTGTCAGTGTCACGATTCCAGAGATAAAATTCGATCTTCCAAGAGCCGGTCTGGCCGCTGGCATTGATAAAAACAGTGGTAAATCCAGGTTTATAAAAACCATGGGGCCCAAACATGGTGCTTTTACCGGAGGGCTCGGTCAGGCGGTATTTGCAGCCAAACTGTGGCGTTCCGAAACGGTTCAGATAGCTGTCCACCGGAGGCCCCACCAGCCAGGCGCCGAATTTCTTTTCCCGGTTGGCAAAATAACCTTGGTCATACAGCTGTTTTTGCGACCAGCGTTCACCCCGCTGGAGCACTGTGAGTACCGTGTCATACCCCTGGGACTCATCATAGATACCAACCCCCATCTCCTTCAGCTGCCACTCGACTGCTGGAGAGCTTGTCACCAGCCCACATACCAGTACCAGCACAAGTATCAGCATACGAAAAACAGATTGCATATCAAGTCTCCTTTCCAAACCAGAGTCTGCTGTCAGTGGTTAACGATCATGAAAAACCGGCGCACGTTTTTCCAGAAATGCGGCCATCCCTTCCTGCTGGTCTGCGGTGGCAAAGCTCAGGGCAAACAGATCGGCCTCGTAGCTACAGGCCCGCTGCAGGTCCATTTCCAGGCCATTGATCACCGCTTCTTTGCAGAGTTTAAGGGCCATCTGACTTTTGCCTGCCAACTTTATTGCAAGGGACCTGGCCGTGTTCATCAACTCTGCCTGAGGTACCACCTTGTTCACCAAGCCGATCCGCCAGGCTTCCTGGGCATCAATCATGTCACCGGTCAGGATCATCTCAAGTGCCCTGCCCTTCCCCACCAGACGTGGCAGGCGTTGTGAACCACCGAAACCGGGCAGGGTACCGATGTTGACCTCTGGCTGGCCGAATCGGGCATGTTCTGCGGCTATTCTGATATCACAACTCATGGCCAGCTCACAGCCACCCCCCAGGGCATAGCCGTTCACTGCGGCAATAAACGGTTTGGGGCTTTGCTCAATGGCGTTACAGATCCCATGTGCAAGCAGGGCCAATTCCCGTGCCTCAACAGGACTCAAATTTTTCAACATGCTGATATCACCACCGGCGATGAAGGCCTTTTCACCTGCTCCGGTAATAATGACCGCCCGCACCTCTGTAGAGGCTGAGAGTTCCCGCACAGCCCTGTCCAGTTCCTGTAGCGTGGCAAGCGTCATGGAGTTCATGCTGGACGGCCTGTTGACCGTTATGATGGCACTACCGTCCGCAATCTCAACCAGCAGTATTGGTGCTGTCATACCCTGTTCCTCCTTGGTCAGACCCGTTACCTTCCCCCTCGTCAATATCAACAGGTGGCATCTCAAAACGCTCCATCGCTTCAACCGGCAGCATCCCGGTTTCAACCCGCATGTAGGTCTGTAACTCTTTCAGACTTTGCAGGATGACCTCTTCATTTTTTGGAAATTCATGGGGACTGACTTCAAGGGTGACACAGCCTTTGTAATCAGTATTTTTCAGGTGGTTCAGGAAGCGGGTCAGGGGCAGGCGTCCGTGGCCAGGGATCAGGTGTTCCCGATCAAAACCATAGTCAGAGAAATGGATATTACGAATCCGGCCTGACTCGTAAAACAGGTAAAAGTCGTTGATAAAGTTGGCCTTACCTGAGCCCATGTGGGTGGTGTCAAAGGTAAGAAAGAGGTTGTGATCATGAATAAAGGTAATCATATCCCCGGTTGCAGCGAGGATATTGGGATTCAGCTTAAAGCGACCGACACAGGGCATGTTTTCGATGGTGACCAGCACCTCACCATCAAGGCCGATCTCCTTTTGGAAATCACGAATTCGATACAGCCAACGCCAGAATCCGACCTCCAGCCCCATCCAGGAGGGTGGATGAAAATTAACCAGAGGGATACCGGTATCTGCGGCAAGCTCAATACTGTGGAACAGCGATTGAATCGGACCGCCCCAGCCGTCCAGCGGCATAAAGGGGGCATGGATGGAGTTGATCGGCGCAATCTCTTGCAGCGAACGCACCACCTTAACCGGGTTTACCCGCTGGAAATCCTGGTTGATGATCAGCTCCACCCCGTCAAAACCAGCCTCTGCAGACAGCTCAAAGGCCCGGCGCATTGGCAGGGTAAACAAAGATCCGCTTGAAAGCGATATCTTCAAACCATTGCTCATGTATAGGCACCAAAACTTACCTGCAGATAGCGCTGCAGGTCTGCAACGGTTTCCAGAGAGAGTTTCAGACGTTCTGCCTCTGCTGATTTCAGGGTTGATGGCATCAGATGCAGGATATCCCGGCAGTCCTGACCGGGAATGGCGGTCTGTTCTAGGACAAGTCGATGTTCGCTGAAACAGTGCCAGGCATGCAGGGTCCGCTCTGCCAGATCAACATCCAGCTTGCTGATCCGAACCAGCCCCCGCAACCGCTCCGGCGTCCCAACCAGATCGACACCGTGCATCAGACAGAGCCCGCCAATCGCGGCTGCCAGGGGTAGAAAGGCGTGATCCAGCAGCGAAAACCCGCCCCGGTGGGGACCGCTTTTTGCAAGTTTCAGGCTACCCATCATGCCGATGCCGTTGGAGAGCGTCAGACAACGATCAACCAGATTACCAACAAAGCTCCGCTGACTGAGATACTGCTGGCACAACACTCCAAACCTGTCAGCAACCCCATTCTCACCCACCAGCACGGTCCGGTCTGCCAGACGCAGCAGTTCGATCAGCACCCGTTGATCCTGCTTGTCTGCTGCTGATTCAAAGCGGTCCTGCCACTGCTCCAAACTGCCCCGCCAATCAGGATTCTGCGGTGTTATGGTCTCTTCAAGGCTAACACCACAGACCCGCAACCAGGCCACCAGCTCCTCTCCCAACTGCAGCATCAACGCTTCAGGCACCTCGCCATCCCAGACCAGCGCCAGCTGTACCCGACAAAAACGGGTTGCTTCACGACGGCCAGCCGGCCCCATCACCACCAAGGCAACCGGTGGCAAGGGGTCTTCAATCTGATTCCTGGCCAACCGCAGGCAACAATCTGCCAAGGCATGCAAGAAGGTCTCGCTCATACGAAACAGGGCAACCGGCGAACCAAAACGGGCAAAATGCTGATAGGCACGATCGTAGAAGCCGGTCAGCAGACTGCGCAGCTGCCCCTGTTCTGAGGCATGGGCCAGTTCATCAACCAATCGCCCCAGCTCATTGCCCATGGCACTGTTTTCCTGATCCACAGCGGCTATCAGATCTTCCATCAATTCCAGCAGATGAGCAATCCCCTCAGGATGTTTCCGGGTTGCCAACCTGACCGCTGCATCGCGATAGGCAACCGCGAACTCTTCCACCCCGCGCCAGGAAGCAAAATCTTCACCTTTTGCAAGCAGCAGCGCCATTATTTCCCTCCCGTGTCGTGAACATCGCGAATCAGGAAGGCCACCATCTCATCTGAGGGGGGGCGGGTCAGCAGAGAAACCACGATCATCACTAGAATGACCACCGGCGCACCGATAAAGGCCGATGAGGTCAGCGGGAAAATCACTTTCACCAGCGGGACCAGATCCCCCAGCAATAATGATGAAAACGTAATCAAAACGCCAACCAGCATACCGGTCACCACACCGGAGGCATTGGTGCGACTCCACCAGATGCCCAGCAGAAAGGCAGGAAAGATGGTATTTCCAGCCAGGGCAAAGGCCACCGCAGCGATCTCGGCAATCAACCCCACCTGATTCAGGGAAAATGCCATCACAATCCCGGCCAGAACCAGAAAGACCCCTTTGGCCACGGTCACCTTATCGCTATCTGTGGCGCTGGGCCGGATCAGGCGTGGGTAGATATCATAGGCAAAGGCTGCTGCACCGGATTGCAACAATCCGCCAGCAGCATAAAAAGCTGCAGCCATACCGCCTGCCACCAGCAACCCCACCACCCAGACCGGCAGACCAGCCTGGATGGCTGCGGTCAAAGTCACCAGATCAGCCTGGGTTGGATCAGGCAGTTTAAAGGTGTTACCGGCCCGGGCATCAAACAGACGGGCCAGCACCCCGTAGGCCGGGGCAGACCAGTAGATCAGCGAGATGAAGAACAGGCCCCAGACTACGCCCCAACGGGCATCACGCATACTGGGAGCCAGATAAAAACGGGAAAGCACATGGGGCAGTCCGGCAGTACCAAACATCAGCGTGAAGCAGAGTGCCAGCCATTGGAAGAGCGAGATGGAGGCAAACGGCTCTGACCAGAAAAAACCGAACTGTTCCTGGAGAGTAGTGACTGCCTCGCCATAGCCAAACTGTGGCAACACCCAGAAGTAGCCCAGCTTACGATTCATGAACATCAACGGCAGCACAAAGGCGATGATCAGTACAAAGTACTGCAGACGCTGGTTTCTGATCACCCCCAGGGTGCCGGAAACCACCACAAAGGCAACCAGCAGGGCAGCGCCGGTCAGGACCGCCTCCTTGTATTGCAGGCCAAAGAGCCAGGAGACCAGCAGGGCGATCCCCCTGAACTGGGCTACGCAATAGATGACCGATATAACAATGGAAATCAGGGCCACCAGGGTACGGGCAGTGGCTGACTCATACCGGAACCCGACAAAATCAGGGGCGGTAAACTTGCCAAAACGCCGGATCTGGGTCGCCATCAACACCAGCAGCAGCACATAGCCACCGGTCCAGCCGATCACAAAGGCCATGGCATAATAGCCCTTCAGATAGAACAGACCGGCCAGGCCCAGGATACTGGCAGCGCTCATCCAGTTACTGGCAATGGCTGCCCCGCTGCCGACACGGCCACTGTAGCTGCCTGAAAAGCCATAATCGCTGGTCTGGCGCATCTTGCTGCCCAGACCGCTGACAATAAAGAGCAGAAACATGCCGGCAACCATCAGAAGCGGTATAAACTGCACACCTTTTGCCACCATCAGGGCACCTCCCCTTTTTTGCGACCGGTCGCCCTGAAACGGATGGTTCCCTCCATCCGCCGCAGCTCATGGCGATCCATCCAAAGGTTGAATATCAGGCCCAGCACAATAAACAGCAGTGGCAGAAACTGACCCGAAATCCAGAAATGGATCGGCAGGTTAAAGAAGATCAGTTCCGTCAGCCAGAAGCCATCCAGTGACTCCTCCAAAACCCATATCCCCACCTGGGTCCCCACCACCGCCAGCAGACAGGCTGCCAGCAACAGGGCGATCACCTGCACCTCACCCCGCATGGTGCCTTGCAGCGGTCTAAAGATATTGATGCTCCGCTTCTCGCCGTTATCCGACATGGCTGTACCTCCTCTGCCCTACTCCTCCGCCCGACGACGGTACTGCACAAAATAGATCTCTTTACCTTCAGCCATAAACTTCAGCATATATTTGGTACGGGGAAACCCTTCCAGATCATGGCGCCAGTGATCAGGTGCCAGCAGGTTTTCAAATCCGGCCTGACGTCGCAACAGATTAGCCACATCAACCCCGTAATCATCAAAATCAGTGGCAAAATGAAAAAGCGCCCCAGGCTTCAGATACGGTTCCATAAAACTGACAAACTCCTGGTTCACCAGCCGCCGCTTGCGCTGACAGCGCTTGGGCCACGGATCAGGGCAGTTGATAAAGACCGCCTGCAGTGAAGCCAGAGGCAGACAGCGCCGGATAAACGTGCGGGCCTCATCCCGCACGATCCTGACATTGGTCAACCCGGCCCGATCTGCCCGTTTGCAGCTCTTCAGACAGCCCTTGTTGTAGAAATCCAGGGCGATAAAATTAAGCTCCGGGTGCCGGGTCGCCATGGCAACCACAAAATCGCCAATACCGCAGCCGATCTCCAGCACCAGCGGATTATCGTTACCAAAGATCGTAGACCATGCCGGTTGTTCGTCAAGCTCCGCACCGACCAGAAAAAGAGGGGATGTAATCGGAATAAGTGTGTGCATAATCACGACTTGTAGCATAGCAGTCCTGTTTTTTCACGTCTTTTGCATGTTTGCCATTTATGCTCAGGTATGGTATAGCCTATCCGCTTATCATTAGACGCAGAAAGGGGGCATCCGGTTCAATGGAATTTGTTGGCGGATTCATGATCATGTCGATCCTGCTGGGCCTCTTCTTTGCGGCTATCTGGCTTAGTCTGCCCATGCTGTTGCTGGGGCTGCGGCGTCAAATTATGGAATCACACACAACACTTATACGGCTTGAAGGACGGATTGCCCGTCTTGAGCAGCAGATACTACACCATCAGGCCTCAGCCAACCAATCGGCAGAGGTCATTGATACGGTTTCCGGAGGAGTTGATGGGACTGTTGGAAGGTAAAAAAGCGCTTATTCTTGGCGTTGCAAATGAAAAAAGTATTGCCTGGGCCATGGCCAAACTGTTTCAGGCCGAAGGTGCGGAACTGATGCTGACCTACGCCGGTGAGGCGATTGAAAAGCGGGTTCGCCCCCTGGCTGAATCGATAGGAGCCAGCGTAGCTCCCTGTAACGTAACCAGCGATGAAGAAATAGCAGCACTGATGGATCTGGCACAGCAGCGCTGGGGCGGAATCGACATCCTGATCCACTCCGTCGCCTTTGCTGACAAGGAAGAACTGAAAGGCACCATCCTCTCCACCACTCGGGAAGGATTTGCCACCGCCCTGGATATCAGCGCCTATTCCCTGATCGGCTTATTGAAAGCAGCCCAGCCGCTGATGACCGGACGCAATGCCTGCGCCCTGGCCATGAGCTACTACGGTGCAGAAAAAGTATTCCCCAACTACAACGTGATGGGGGTTGCCAAGGCAGCACTGGAGGCATCAGTACGCTACCTTTCTGCCGGCATGGGTGAAGATAACATCCGGGTCAACGCCATCTCGGCCGGCCCGATCAAGACCCTGGCAGCAGCCGGTGTTAACGGCTTCAACCAGATCCTCTCCACCGTTGAAGAGCGGGCACCTCTGCACCGCAACATCACCCAGGAAGAAGTAGCCAAGTCTGCCCTCTACCTCTGCAGCGACCTGGCCTCCGGGGTTACTGGTGAAATCCATTACGTTGATGCCGGCTACAACATAACCGGCATCTAACGGAGACCGTCCCATCAAAGAAATCCACGGCAACCTTGCAGGGCTGAAACAGAGCCAGATTCAGGCGGTAGAACGTCTCTACCGTCGCCGCATTCCGGCTGATGAACTCTGTTCAGCTGAACTGGCCATCCGCCTGCTTGAACTCTCCCTTGAACTGCGCCGCCAGATCGGCCTGCTGGTTAACCGTCACGGCGCCATCGAACTGATCCTGATCGGTACGGAAAAAGGGCTGCTGATCCCCGACTTGAAAGAGTACCCCCTGGGCCGCAAACGGCTGCGGGGGTTGCGCCTGCTCCACACCCACCTGAAATCAGAACCACTGACCGAAGATGACCTGACCGACCTGAAGCTGCTCAGGCTTGACCTGATCGCCGCAATCGGGCCCCTTGATGGGCGACGCAGTATCGTGCATCTGGCCCACCTCTCCACCGAACCGGGCGGCATCAGCGTACTTCCTCCGCAACTGCTGGAAAAGGCGGTTGAGTACGACAGTACCTTTATCACCGCGTTGGAGCGCAGCCTTGACAAGGCGATTCAGGTAGAGGCGCAGGCCAAAGATGGCCAGGAACGGGCGATCCTGATCTCGGTCAGGGCCGGTGGTGAACGGCGTGAGGTGGATGATTCACTGGCAGAGCTACAGGAACTGGCCCGCACCGCCGGGGTACAGGTATTGGACAGCTTTATCCAGCTGCCCCGCAAGCTGAATCCCCGCACCCTGATGGGAGAAGGCAAGCTGCAGGAAGTGGTAATCCGTGCCCTGCAGCGAGGCGCTACCCTGCTGATCTTTGATCAGGAACTGACTCCGGCCCAGGTCAGGGCCATCTCCACCATGACAGAACTGAAGGTCCTTGACCGCAGCCAGCTGATTCTGGATATCTTTGCCGGACGGGCCAAAAGCCGTGATGGCAAGGTACAGGTAGAACTGGCCCAGCTGAAATATCTGCTGCCCCGCCTGACCGGCCGGGGGGTCCAGATGTCCCGGCTGATGGGTGGTATCGGCGGCCGTGGACCGGGTGAAACCAAGCTGGAGATCGACCGCCGCCGGATCAGGGACCGGATCACCGCACTGGAGCGGGAACTGGTGGAACTCTCCCGCGATCGAGAACAACGCCGCAGCCGCCGGGTCAAGGCCGGGATACCGATCATCTCCATTGTTGGCTACACCAACGCCGGCAAATCCACCCTGTTAAACGGACTGACCCAGAGCGAGATCTTTACCGAGAACCTGCTCTTTGCCACTCTGGATACCTCCAGCCGCCGCCTGCGCCTGCCCCGTGAGCGGGAGGTCATCATCACCGACACCGTCGGCTTCATCCGCTCCCTCCCGGTCTCCCTGATGGGTGCCTTCAAGGCCACCCTGGAGGAACTGCAGGATGCCGACCTGCTACTGCATCTGGTGGATGCCTCCAACCCCCGCTTTGAAGACCAGATCTCCCAGGTCCGCACCATCCTGGCCGAACTGGGTCTGGCTGAAAAACCGGAACTGGTGGTCTTTAACAAGACCGATCAACTGGAAGGACTGAAGAAAAAAGACACCATCGCCTTCCTGCGGATAGCCCAGGCCAAACGCCGCCACAACGCCATCAGCATCTCCGCCGTTGACCGCAAATCTCTTGTCCCCCTGCTGAATGAGTTAAAACGTAGATTCTGGCCAGGGGTGGATGACTCTTTTCAAGCTCAAGCAGACGTTCCCTGACATAAAAGCAGGCCGCCCCGATTGGGAGCGGCCTGTGTAACTTTACGATCATAATATTGCGCTAGGACAAGAAAATCATATAGGGAGATGTATTTAAGACATTTCACTATCAAACCCCCATCCGGCTACTTCACCACCAGCCGGTCAACTGTCAGGCCGCCACTACTGATAATCAGATTGCCATCCAATGTGGTATAGCCGGTGCGGCTGAGATAGTCATCTGCATAGCCACCATTCAGAGTAAAATAGGTTCCTAGGTCAAGGGTCAGATTTTCACTAAAGGTCACTGCCTTGGCTTCAATAATGCCGGTGTTACCGACGGCGTTATAGGCGGTTTGCAACGTACCAAAAGCTGTGCTGCCGATCCTTGCCTTTGGATCAAGGAGAAAGGTGACATTCGCGATTGCGGGTGACGTCATTGCACGTCCACAGGAAGTCTCACTAATTGGGCACGACGGGCCCCAAAAACCCCACCCGCCAATTCTGAACCCCGCTTCCGGGATTGCCGTAAGGGTTACCAGTGTTCCATATGGATAGAATGCATCACAGTCATCTCCGCAGTTGATGCCTGCCGGATTACTCACAACCGTGCCATTGCCGGTTTTTGAAACCGAAAGGCCGACCTGGGTGATGTGGGCCCAACAGCTGGCCGTAGAGCCGCCTGGCGATCCGTTGCAGCTCCAGACCCACTTACCATCGTTATAGCCTACAACTGTGGGGGTTCCGGTCAGACAGAGATTTTGAGTCGGGGCCGTATCAAATGTTTTCGCCTGGCTGCTGCCACAGGCTCCGTTAACAATCAGGCCAAATGCGGCTGTGACACCACGATTATAATCCGATAGCGTCACCGTACAGGTGCCGGTGGTACAGCCCTCCGCACTCCCCCATCCGCTAAAGTAGGAACCGCTTGAAGGAGAGGCAGACAAGATTACAGATGCATGGTTGTTAAAGTAATTCGAGCATTTCGTGCCGCAACTGATGCCGGATGGTGAACTGGTTACTGTTCCTATTCCCTGACCTGACTTTGAAACCGAGAGTGTCAGTTGGGGTTGAGTCAAGGAGCAGATGGAAGGGGAAGCTGATGTTTCGGCTATCGTCGCCTGTGAGTCCACGGCAGTCGCTGTGGATGAACTAAGCGTCAGTGAGGAAAAAGCGACTGTTCCTGCTGCACTGTTCTGCGGTACATTTGCGGTTTCACCAATGCTGTAACAACCATCCAAACTGCCATCCTGCTCAAGCTTCATCACCCATAGATCGAAGGTTTGCAGTCCCAGGGAGGCTGTTGAGCCGACAACAATGTAGCCGTTATCAGATGTCTGCTGAACCGCATTGACTGAATCACCGGCTGCTCCGCCATAGGTCTTTTGCCACACTTCGCTACCGTATTCACTCAGCTTCAGCACCCAGGCATCCCCGTTGCCGGCGCCGGAAGATCCTGTTGATCCGGCAACGATATAGCCACCATCGGCTGTCTGCCAGACAGAAGAGAAACTGTCTCCACCTGACCCGCCCCAGGTTTTCTGCCAACTTTCTGTGCCATTTTCCGCCAGCTTCAACAGCCAGCCATCAAGCCCCCCCGCGCCAAACGAGGTGGTAACGCCAGCCACAATGTACCCTAGGTCGGCTGTCTGCTGGATTGCGGAAGCACTCTCGAGACCTGTCCCACCGTAAGTCTTTTGCCATTCTATGGTTCCATTCTCACTTAATTTAACTATCAAAGCATCAGAATTGCCGGCACCAAAACAGTACGTGGTTCCGGCAACAATATAACCGCCATCTGCTGTCTGCTGAATAGCAACAGCCTCGTCGCTGTCAGTGGTTCCCCCATAAGTTTTCTGCCACACCACGTTGCCTGAGGCATTCAACTTCAGCACCCAGGCATCGTAACTTTCACCAAAAGAATTTGTGAAGCCTGCCACAATATAGCCGTCATCAGCTGTCTGCTGAATGGCACTGGCAGAATCGTACCCTTCACCGCCATAGGTTTTTTGCCACACCACCTCGCCAGAGGCATCCAACTTCAGTACCCAGGCATCTCCATTGCTATTTGCGCCATAGGAATTTGTATAACCTGCCACAATATAGCCGCCATCAGCGGTCTGCTGGATGGCACTGACTGAATCGTACCCTTCACCGCCATAGGTTTTCTGCCACACCACTTCGCCAGAGGCGTTAAGCTTCAGTACCCAGGCATCCTGTTCAGTTGTGCCGAATGAAGAGGTGTTTCCGGCAACAATAAAGCCACCATCTGCTGTCTGCTGGACAGAGGCAGCAGAATCACTGTTATTGCCGCCCAACAGTAATGACCATGAGCCGCACTGGGCCGTGGCGTACCCTGTCAGAATCAAAATCGTTACTGCCAGACATACAACAAGATGCCTTTTCATATGATCCTCCTTACCAAACATGGCCGTTCACCGGCAACAAACTCCGGTTAAACGGCCATGTTGCCTGATTATCTCCTGCGGTGAACAACTTTCCCCTGACAATGGAATGAACAATCAATTGATTAAAGCATAAAACTTCAACAACGCAACTAAACCACCTGAGTTATTTAAAAACATCCAAAACGGTTTTTGCCGCAAAAGAGCACAAGGAAACAAAAGAAGAACAGACTGGTAGCTATGTTTTACGCAACCGCTTGCAGGCAGGTTTGAAACGCATTCTAACTACTCTTCAGTTCTTTGAGATCTTTGCGTTCTTTAGCGGCCAACTGCTTTTTCCAAGCCCTTACCTGCTACTGTACCACTACCCCGCTTACCTACAGGCTGATGCAGAATGAACAGCCGCCGATTGTCACGCTAAACTGATTGACATCAGTACCGTTCAGGGCAATACCGAAAACAGCCGTCAAAGCAAGTAGCCATCAGACATTATCAAGCAGCAGAACTTTCAGGATCTTCACTCGGATATGGCACCAGCCACGATCAACTGATCCACCACCAGACTACCGCTGCTGATTGTCAGCCTGCCGTTCAATGTCGTACTGCCGCTACGGCTGCCGAAACCGGCAACATACCCGCCTTGCAGGGTGACGCTCAGGCCACGATCAATAGTCAGATCCTCCGTAAAGGTCAATCCCAGCGCCTTGATAAGATTACCAGGTTGTGCCGCAGCATAGGCGTGATGCAGGGTGCCATAGGGGGTTGTCAAAGCGCCAAGCCGGACATAATCGTTTACAAAAAAACTGGCGCTTGCCGTATGGCCGACAAACATGCTGAGTGAACGGGAGGTATCAGTGCCGCTGCAGTCACCGCCCCAGCCGCTAAAACCGGACCCGTTTTCAGGAATGGCGGTCAGCGTGAGCGAAGTGCTATCCGGGTAGCTTGCCGTGCCGGTATTGTCTGACCAGCTTAAGGTGCCGGGAGAGACATTGGTCGTTACCGTGCCGCTGCCTGTTTTCGTGACGCTAAGTGGCCATGCAACTCCTGGGACCGCATGGTAATTCTCCAGAACTTCAGTGGCTGTCAGGGCGCGATTAAACAGCTGCACTTCATCGATAGATCCCCTGAGTATTGCACCGCCCGGTGTTTCAATGGCCCATTTGGCGATCTCCAGCGGGCCGTTATTATCCAGATTCACGCCAGTGTCATCCATGGTAACATCTTCGACACCATCAACGTACAGACGGAATTTTCGGTGTAAGCTGCCAACAGGATCTCTGGTTACGGCGATATGATGCCATGCATCATCGGCAACCGGCAGTGCAGAGGTTAGTGGGGTACCAGCGGTGATTTCAAAGATCGCCTTGTTGCCGGAAACCCCCAATGAATACCAGGCAGTGGCACCGGAAGCAGGACGTTTTGTTATAACCCGTGTCCATGTACCGACATCTGATGTCTTCACCCAAACAGCCAGGGAAAATTCATCCACCCCGAAGCGTAGTTTCTGATTATCAGGTACGGTGACATATCCAGTCGGATTGCCGGTAAAAAAGAATGCCTGGCCGATCTTGCCGGGAGTGTAATATGGATACAAACCAACCGTACCGTTAAGACCACCCACCGCATCAAGGGCGTTTCCTTCACCCTTCCACCAACTGACAAGCCCGGTATACGTAAATTTCGAGGAACTGCTGGCAACGCTGGTGCCGCCGGGCGTGGTTACACAGATATCGACGATGCTGGTAACTGTACCAGCAGGCGCTATCGCGGTAATCTGGGTATCGGAGACAATGGTAAAACCGGCGACTGTTGTAGCGCCAAATTTCACCGTACTGGCATTGGCCAGATTAGTCCCGGTGATCAGCACCTGGCTTCCTCCGGTTGCCAGACCTCTGGCAGGGGAGATGCCGGTAACAGTCGGAACAAGCGCCAGTCCGGCACTGCCGGCGTTGTAGATATTCTGAACGTCAACAGCTGCCAGGGCGCGGTTGAAGAACTGCAGTTCATCAATCTGGCCGGAATAAATGCCATCGTAATAATTTTCGTTGAACCATTTGCCCAGTTCAAGTGGGCAGGCATTATCCAGATTCGCTCCGCTGTCAGGCACTGAAGCATCCTCTACCCCATCAATATACAAATGAAATTTTCGCGGTGAACTGCTGGCCGGGTCTCTGGTTACGGCAACATGGTGCCACTGCCCGTCAGTAACCGTGGCAGAAGAGGTAATGTTGTTGACACCAGTTTCAAAAAGAACTTTACCGTTATGGGCAGCCAGTGAATACCATGCCGTTGCCCCGTCAGTTATCCGTTTTGTCACTATACGCTTATAACTACCGGTATTGGTCGTCTTGATCCAGGTGGCAATGGAAAATTCGTGTGTACCGAAGTTAAGCAGAGGATTATCAGGTACGGTAATGTATGAGGGCGATGCACCATTAAAAACGCCACTAAAACTGAATGCCTGACCAACCTTGCCTGCGGTGTAGGTTATGCCTGAAGTCGCTGTTCCCACAAGACCGCCGCGTGTATCAAGGGCGTCACCCTCGGCCCGCCACCAACTGACCAGCGATGATGGCGGTGTAATGGGGGCAGTCCATCTGGCATAGAGCGTGGTTGGTGCAGCAATGTTGAAGGTTGCGCCGGGCTGATAGGTGGTGCCGCTGGCATCGGCTGCAGTGTTCCAGCCGTTAAAGACGTAGCCGGTCTTTGCCAGCCCACCGCTGTTATTCAGAACCGTAGCTGTGGCGTTCAGGGTATATCCGGTGCTGTCAACCGGCTCACTGCCGCTGCTGCTGCCATTGCCGTTGTAGGTAACAGACAGAGGTGAAACCGTAGCAGTCAACGGCACATTCACGTTCAAGCCGCCTGAAGTAACCGTCAGGTTGGCACTCTTACTGCCGATAGTTGTTGGTTTGGCGCTGACCAGCACGGTGCAGCTTGCACCGGTAGCCAGGGTTGGCGAGGTAAGGCTGCTGCAGGGGTTTGTTCCACCAGTGGCAAGGGTAAACTGCCCGGAATCCGTTCCGTTCAGGGCGATTGAGGTAACAGTAAGCGGGTTTGCGCTGCTGTTTTGCAACGTAAACTGATGGCCAGACGAAACAGAACCAAGAATCTGGTTGCCAAAATCCGGTGCCCCCAAAATAACCAAAGCCCCCAATGACCAATGCTGTCCGGCACGAACTGGCCATACGTAGTTGAAGAAGACCTTACTGGCGGCACCCGTGTTGCCGTCGCCCATGCCCACGAACAAGGCGTCCAAGGTGTAGTAAAACCAGTCAGTGGAAGACCAGTAGTTGTCCGCCTGGACGTTGTTAAACCCGGCAGCATTGAGCGTATCATCGCGGTATCCGGCATTAACAAAAACACTCAACTCATCAATGGTGGGCAGGTGCCAGTCACCTGTCGTGGAACTATCGCTCAATCCGCAGGATGGTGATGCCAGACCGGCTGCAGACGACTTAGCCGCATCCCAATTCTGTATCCCGTAACAGTTGGCATTCTTCAGCCAGCGCAGACTGCTGACGGTATCAAGCATGGTGCCGTCATTCAGATCGACGAAGCGATCCAGTGACCAGACCTGGCTGCTGCACAGCAACAGCATTGAAAACAGCAGCAGCACCATCAGTTTCAATTGTCGCATGCAAAACTCCTTGAAGAAGGTGTATCCCATAAACCAGAAGACGGCAGGTACTCACGCGAAGCCGCGAAGCTCGCGGAGGAAAAGCTAAAAAATCCAACAGCGACCTTTTTCCTTTTTCATGAGGTACTGAAAACAATTTTCCTTGTGATTCTTTGTGTTCTTTAGCGGCAAACTATTTTTCCAAGCTTCTACCTGCTACGGCACCGCTACCCAGCTTACCTGCAGGCTGCCTTTCAGGATGGTAGGCAGAGGTTTGACACAGTTCTTTACAGAGACAGAGAGAGCGCGAAACAAGCTTACTTTACTGGCACGTACTCGCACGTGCTCGAAAGTGATGAATAGTACCGATCATAAACCCCGACGCAGGTAAGCGTCGCCCCGTTATCGTTAATTGCATATCCTCCATCAAGTTGTGTGTTTCCGACAAAAATCGCAGTACCAGTATCGTTGTGAATAGTATGCGTCGGTGCCTTGATCACAGAATTATTAATCTTGATCGTTCCGCCAGATTCGCCATAAATGCCCACAGCGGCGTGGTAACCCATCGATACTCCGACCGTCACATTCGTCATTGTCGGGGATGAATTGTTGTTTCTGACACCAAAAGAGACCTCCCCACCCGATGCAGTGACGGTCATATTGGTCATCGTCGGGGAAGAGGTGTTGCTGTTAAAAACGCCATAGTTGAGGCCTGTCTCTCCCGATGCGGTGGCTGCCGCGTTGGTGTTGATCATCATCGGAGATGAAGAGGCGTTATTCATAACACCATAGTTGCTGACTGTAGCCCCCGATGCGCTGGCTGTCACATTGATCATAACCGGGGAAGAAGATACATTATTGAAAACGCCAGCACTTTCGGATGCCCCTCCCGATGCAGTGGCTGTCACACTGGTCATCGTCGGGGATGATGATGCGATGTTGGCTACGCCATAGCTGCTGCTTCCCGCCCCCGATGCAATGGCGGTTACATTGGTCATTTTGGGGGATGATGAATTGTTGAAAACGCCAGCATTGCTGTTTGTCGCTCCTGATGCGGTGGCGGTTACATTGGTCATGGTCGGGAACGAGGATGCGATGCTGGCTACGCCATAGTTATTTAATGCCGTCCCGGATACGGTAGCTGTTACATGAAGCAGTGATGGCGATGCCGAGATATTCAGCAAGGCCGTTGAGTAATTTGCCGTAGCGATATTTTCCAGGGTAAGAAAACGAAGCTCGGCATTAGTAGCCCCCATCACCGTCGCAATGGTGAGTGGATATGATGCAGAACTTAACGTAGAGGTTATCTTCGTCACCTTTTCCCCTGATCCCTCGATGTCAATGTAGGGCAGCATGACCAGACCGGGGGATCGTACGGTGTATGTCCCCGGCATAATCTTAAGCAGGCAGGTATTGGTGGATGACGGGGTACCACACCACAAGGCCACTTCATCCATTGCAGTTACAGGGTTTGTGTAATCACCACCACTCTGGGCAACAACGGCAACCTTGCCGTATTTCTTCTGAACGGTGCTCAGGTCCAGTTTGGCGGCAGAGATCGGTCCACTTATTTTGGCGTCAGTGATACTGTTATCGGCAATTGTGGCAATGGCAGAGATGTTGGTTAATGCTGACCCATCGCCTTGAAATGCTGTTGCCTTTATTGTTCCGATAACATCCAGTTTTTGTGAAGGAGTCGGGGTACCGATACCGACATTGCCGGTCTGGTAATAAATATCAGTATTGCTGATTGTCCATGGTGCAGGAAAATCCGAAGGCTTTGTAATAAGCGTGTGGTTCGGGTCACCGCTAAAGTAGAGCCTATCAACTTTCAGGTCTCCGATTATCTGGGTATCACCGGCATAAAGCATTGTTGACGAGAGGGTGCAGGTAGCAATAAAGCACACTGCTGCTGGTACAAATGAAATTGCCCTGATCTGTTTCATGCTAGTCTCCTGATTCATTTTTATTGGGTATAACATGAGCCTCACTGCCATCAGGACAAGTCGTCTCATATAAGAACCGCCCTTCATGGTGGTACGTAGAAGTCAAAGAGCGTTCTTTATAGAAAGAACGCTCTAATCAATTAAAGCACAAAACTCCGACAATGCAACAAAACCACTTGAATTTATTTTATTTTCTATTTCACCACCACCCCGCTTACCTGCAAGCTGCCGCCCTTGATGCTCAAAACACCTTTGACGGTGACGCTGTCCACCTTGGTAGTACCGCCGTTCAAGGTCAGGCTGCCGTTCAGGGTGGTGGGCAGGCTGCCCTTAACACTAAACATGCCATCATAACCACCGTACAGGTTAAGCGAGGTGCCAAGAGTAACGGTACCGTCAAACTGACCGCCATAGGCCCGGATCTCATGCCCGGCTGATGCGACGGCAATCGCCTCGGCCAGGGTGCTGTAGGAATTACCGGTGGTCTGGTTTTTGGCCTGGTACTGCAGGGTGTAAGTGAACAAGTCTTCACTGCTGGTGGCGCTGGTGCCGCCGGGGGTGGTGACGGTGACATCTACGGTCTGGCCGATTACACCGGCTGGAGAGGTGGCGGTTGCCTGGGTGTCTGAGTTAACAGAAAAATCGGTGGCATCAGTTGCAGCAAATTTAATTGCGGTCGCGTTGTTCAGGCCGCTGCCGGTAATAGTGACACTGGTGCCGCCACTGGCAAAACCACTGGATGGAGAGATGTTGGTGACGGTTGGGACAAGTGCCAGCCCGGCTGGTCCGGCATTGTAGATACCATGGATTTCTGTGGCGCTCAGGGAACGGCTGAAGATCTGCAGTTCATCCATCAGGCCGGAGTAAATGCCACCATAGGATTCGGCAGCCCATTTGCCGATCTCCAGCGGGGCGCTGTTGTCCAGGTTCAGGCCGCCATCATCCAGAGACGTGTTCTCAACACCGTCGATGTAAAGTCGGTATTTCCGGGACGAGGTGCCTGTTGGATCTCTGCTGACAACAATGTGATGCCACTTACCATCGGCAACAGTGGTGGAAGACGTGCAATTAACACCACCAGCTATTTCAAAGAAAGCCTTGCCGTCATTAAGAGCTAAAGAGTACCAGGTGCCACCGGTACGTTTGGTAACAAGCCGCCGGTAGCTGCCGTTGTCGCTGGACTTGACCCAGGTGGCGATGGCAAAGTCACCCGTGCCGAAGTTGAGTGAAGCACTGCTGGGCGCATCAAGGTATTCAGAGATCGTCCCGCTGAAGCTGAAGGCCTGACCAACCTTGCCGGATGCAAAGCTAAAGCTGGTGGCGCTATGGAGTGTGGCGTTGTTTGTTCCCAGAACATCCAGCCCGTTTCTCTCCCCTCGCCACCAGGAGACCAGCCCTGACGGCGGCGCAACCGGGGCAGCCCACTGGGCGTAGAGGGTGCTGCTGGCAGCCATGACAAAGGTTGCGCCGGGCTGGTAGCTGGCGCCGCTGCCGTCGGCTGCCGTGTTCCAACCGTTAAAGACATAACCGTTTTTTGCCAGTACGCCGCTATTACCCAAAACCGTGACTGTGGCGTTCTGGGCATAGCCGGTAGTGTCAACCGGCACACTGCCGCTGCTGTTGCCATTGCCGTTGTAGGTGACATACTGTGCGGTATCAACCAGACGCAGTACTGTGTAGGTATTAGGAGAAAAAGGAGCGTATGCCACATACGGGGTGCCATCCGGGCTAAAGGTAACAGCGACATTCCTGGAGTTATTCAATCGAGACATATTATCCGGTAAATCCAGATCTGCCAGCGACACCCAACTACTACCGCTCAATTTCTTTACATATACTTTTTCCGGCCAAACACCATCGGTTCCGGCAATAACCGGAGTACCATCGGGAGCAATGGCGATGGAAGTGACCCCCCCACGTCCGCTCGTGGTACCATCGGAACCCATATCGAACCAGTCACTGCCATTAAATTTGTAGATTTTACTTGGTGCTCCTGCAGCCGCCCAGAGTGTTCCGTCAGGAGCAAAGGCAAATGCAGTAATATCAGCAGACAACTCCCCCACGGAGACCCAGTCGCTGCCGTCAAACCTCAGAAATTTTTGGTTACCTGCCAGATAGAGACTGCCATCCGGGGCAAAAGCAATGAAGTTATTAGGAAACGCCCCTGGACTCTGCAATAGCGACTGCGTGCCGACATCAACCCAGTTTGTACCATCAAATCTGCGCACCAGATCCAAATCTATACCACCAAGCTTTACCTTTGCCCCCACGTATAATTCTCCGTTGGGAGCAAAGGCGACGCTCCCACTAAAAATATCTTCCGTGGTTAACTGTTTTTTATTCCATCCACTGCCCCCGCCGTAAGAAATATATGATTGCACTGAGCGAGCATCTATGATGGACAGTGTTCCATCCGGGGCGAATACAGGACTGACAGTACCGATATACCCTGTCCACGTTAACCAATTAAACTCATTTAGATTATATGCATTGTTGCCGATAATTCGATCTACTTGTTGGTGAGTCTGAGAATAACGAACACTTGGATCATCCTTATTATACGCCACGTGGATGGTGCCGTCCGGAGCGAAGCTGATGCCGCCAACACTGGGAGACTCATACATGGCCTGGTACGTTGAAACTACCCATACAGGGAGGGCAAAGTTCTTTGCTGCATTGGTTGTAAGATTGACGGCTACCGGTGTCGGCTGAATCATGCTGTTGTCTGCTATGAAACAGAGTGTGTACTGCGTATTACCTGACAGGTTTCTGACCGTGTAGTGGCCGGGAGTGTTTCCGGTAAGTGAGAGCGAGCCACGTCTGTAGGCCGTATTGTTGGCGGAGTCAAGGCCGGCCTTCACCTGATTGGCGCTGCCGCAGGGGACGTTGCTGCCGGCGAGCAGGGTAAACCAGCCGATGCTGTCATAGCTGGCCTGAAAGGTAAGGGTAGCCTGGTTGGCCCCCAGATTGGATACTGTCGGAGCTGTGAGGGGTGGCGCTACAGCAGGGATTATGGTGATAGATTGAGTCCCCCGTACTGCGGCATGATCCGCAGTTTCAGGAAAATCAACCGCAATAGTGCAGGTACCTACTTTATCAGCTTTGATCACGGCGTAATCCGTAATTTTATGAAGAGACGTACTTACGTAATAATAGGTGGAACCAGTAAAGGTGGTATCGATGGTGTATGAACTTGTTATGGTACAGGTTTCCGGGGTCAGTGAGCTGTAGGTTGCAGGAAGGTGTAACAATGCGTCATCAAGCGAAGAATGTGCGCTGACAACGCCGGTTCCCCCAATGAAAATGACAGGGGCTGCAGTAAAAATAGCGTTCTGGGCATACTTGCCGTAGGTAAACAGATCGGCACTACTGGTGGCGCTGGTACCGTTGTAGGTTGTAACCGTAACATGTACCACATCACCAATTGCCGCCGTAGGAGCCACGGCGGTGATCTGGCTGTCTGAGTTGACGACAAAACTTATGGCATTTTTGCTGCCAAACATCACACGCAATGCATTGCTAAAACCGGTACCGGTTATGGTTACGTTTGTGTTGACATCAGCAAGGCCGCTGGATGGAGAGATTGAGATGAGCACCGGCGGGACAGGAGGGCTTGCAAAGCGCATTACGGTAATTTTATTGCCGAATTGAGAATCCTTAAAGGCTACAGTGGGAGTGCCATCAGGAGCAAATGCCAGAGATGTGTCTCTCGCTTTCATGATCCCGGCGTCCCCGACCGTAATCCAACTGCCGCCGGTATATTTCATTACACCGCTTTGGAGGCCGACGCCACCTGCATATGCCAGATAGGGGGCGCCATCAGGTGCGAATGCCAAAGAGAAAGCCCAGCCTGCTTCGGGTGTAAATCCGGCGCTTCCCACCAGATCCCAGCTGCTGCCGTTAAACTTCATCACCGTGGCTTTACCAGCGTTTACTGCATCCGAATACACCAGATAGGGGGTGCCGTCAGGAGCAAAGGCCAACGGGCACGCAAGCCCCCACCCCCCGGGGGTGGCAAAGGGAAACGCCGAGTTTCCCACCAGCTCCCAACTATCGCTGTTTAACCTTTTTACACCGATTGTCATACCAGAAGCTTGAGTTGGGTCAGAGCTGAGATACGAGATATACGGAACTCCGGCCGAGCTGAATTTCAGTGAAAATACGAGAGCCGCTCTTGTCGCATCTGAAAATGCAATCCCACCCACGGGCATCCAACTGCTGCCGTCATATCTCATTACCCTGGTAATGCTATTTTCAACTTCAGTAAAAGCAGTATATGGGGTCCCGTCCGGGGCAATCGCCAAAGACATATAGTCGATGATACCAGATGAAAACCCGGCATTTCCCACAGAAGCCCAGTCGTTGCCGTCAAATTTTTTCACGGTGGGTTTCATGCCGTTTACGGAATCTTCATACGCAATATAGGGGGTTCCATTCGGAGCAAAAACCAGAGAGATGGGATAATCACTCGTGAAAAATCCCGGACTCCCCACGGTGACCCAGCCAGCGCCATCCCACTTCAGCACCGTACCGGATGTATTGTGCAAATACGCCAGATACGGTGTGCCATCCGGTGCATAAGCAAGCGCATGATAGTCGCTACTGCTTGTAAAACCGGGATTACCCAGCAGCTCCCATACCGGATTGCTGTAGGTTGCGGCGGCAACTGTGGTCAGGTTTGCTGTCACCGGGGTCGGCTGCAGGGATATGCCGTCATCGGCGGTAAAACAGGCGGTGTAATTTGTCGTCTGGATCAGGTTAGCTATGGTGTAGCTGCCGGAGGAATTGGCAGAAAGCTTTAAAGAGCCACGTCGAAATGCCGGACTGCCGTTGCTGTCAAGGCCGTCTTTCACCTGCGCGCCGGTGCCGCACGGTGTGCCGCTGCCGGGCAGCAGCGTAATATAGCCGGTGCCGTTTTCACTGGCCTGCACGGTCAGGGTAACCTGATTGGCCCCAAGGTTACTGGTGGCAGGGGTGGTCAGCGCAGGGATGCCCGCCTGGGCCGGAACAGTAATCAAGCTTACAAAGAATACAGCCAGCAATGCCATCATCCATTTTAATTGTCGCATACCTAAACTCCCTGAAGAATATGTATCCTGTAAACCTGAAAACGGCAGTTACTCACGCGAAGCCGCGAAGCTCGCGGAGGAAAACAATAGAGAGATCCAACAGCGACCTCTTCACTTTGCCGTCTTTTCTTGTAATCCTCTGTGACCTCTGTGACCTTGTATGTTCAGCGTGTAGCATCTAATGTTCTTTCAAGTAGCCAGGGAATGACAGCTTGATCGTGTTTTGGGACACCAAGCCCGTCACAGAGCGTAAGGCGTCATTCCCTTCCTCCCAATAGCCCGAACAGTTGACTGGGGACCATCTGGATCCCGCATTCTGCAAGAACGGGAAAGGAGAAAGACTATGGGAAAGAATCTGTTTATCGGCATTGATGTTTCTAAAGCTATTCTTGATGTTGGTGTCATTCCAACAGAAGAAGTAAAACGTTTCACCAATG
>NZ_FUWR01000011.1 GCF_900167465.1 Trichlorobacter thiogenes
AACCATCAGCATCATTGGTGAAACGTTTTACTTCTTCTGTTGGAATGACACCAACATCAAGAATAGCTTTAGAAACATCAATGCCGATAAACAGATTCTTTCCCATAGTCTTTCTCCTTTCCCGTTCTTGCAGAATGCGGGATCCAGATGGTCCCCAGTCAACTGTTCGGGCTATTGGGAGGAAGGGAATGACGCCTTACGCTCTGTGACGGGCTTGGTGTCCCAAAACACGATCAAGCTGTCATTCCCTGGCTACTTGAAAGAACATTAGATGCTACACGCTGAACATACAAGTTCACAGAGAACACAGAGAATTTCAAAAAAAAGTTTTTTGTGTGTCGCCCAAAGGGTAGCAGGTTGTTTGGTGTATCTGATTTTGTTTTTCTCTGAGAACTCTGTGTCCTCTGTGGCAACTGTTTTTCAGGTTTCTGATTGAGGTGTTTGTTCGCTATGGAACTGGAATTTAAGGATAAAGTTGTGGTGGTTACCGGCGGTACCCGTGGCATTGGCCGGGCAGTATCCCTGCGCTTTGCTGCTACAGGTGCCACGGTCTTTGCTGCCTACCTGAATAACGATGAAGCTGCAGATAAGCTGCGTCTGGATGCTGTAGATTTACCGGGCAGCATCACTACGATCAAGGCCGATGTCAGTACCAGCGCCGGGGCAACCGCCTTGATTGATGCGGCCACTGTAGCAGGCGGGTATCTGGATGTTCTGGTCAACAATGCCGGGATTATCCGCGATGGCTTTCTGGCCATGATGGCTGAGGATGACTGGGATGCGGTGCTGCGCACCAACCTGTCCCCCCTGTTTCACTGCAGCAAGTGGGGTATCCGCAAGATGCTGGCCCGCCGCAGCGGAGCCATCATCACTGTCTCCTCAATCTCCGGCATAGCCGGCGCTGCCGGGCAGACTAACTACGCCGCCTCTAAGGGTGCGGCCATCAGCTTTACCAAATCCCTTGCCCGTGAGCTGGGGCCGATGGGGATTCGGGTTAATGCCGTGGCAGCCGGGCTGATTGAGACCGATATGACCGCCGAGTTGAAGCAGGATCAGGTGGAGCGGATTGTGAAATCATCTGCACTGGGCCGGATCGGCCAACCGGAAGAGGTTGCCGAGGCAATTGCGTTTCTGGCCTCATCCAAAGCTGTCTACATCACCGGGCAGTGCCTGGTGGTTGATGGAGGCATTCTGTGAGCCCCAAGCGGATCGCCATCACCGGTCTGGGCACCATTAACGGTGCTGCCAAGACGATTCCTGCCTTTCAGGAGGCGATTCTGCAGGGCAAAAGCGGCATTGCACCCCTTGATCTGTTTGATGTGTCGCAGTTTCCAGCTCAAATCGGTTGCCAGGTCAAAGGATATAACCCTGCAGAGTATTTTACCCAACGTCAGACAACCCACCTCTCCCGTACTGATCAACTTGCCCTGATTGCTGCCCGCGAAGCTGTCACCATGAGCGCAATCACCGGCTGCTATGATCCCTACCAGATCGGTGTCTGTATTGGTGGCGGGGTTGGCGGCATGCTGCATGCTGAAGAGTGGCTGCAGGGTGAGTTGTCCAAGAAACCTGCCCGGCCCGGTCTGCTGCGGACTCTGCTGCCTGATAGCAGTACCACAGCCCTGGCCCATGCCTTTGGTTTTGCCGGCTATCAGGGCAGTATTACCACGGCCTGTTCCTCCTCCGGTACTGCCATTGGCTGGGCAGCGGACCTGATCCGCAGCGGTCGCCAGCAGGCCATGCTGTGCGGCGGGGCCGATGCGCTGGCCATGTTGACCTTTGCCGGTTTCAATGCCCTTAAGGTGGTTGATCCCAACCCCTGCGCCCCGTTTAGTGCCGGTCGTCAGGGTCTGTCTCTGGGAGAGGGGGCTGCCTTTCTGGTGTTAGAGGATGAACAGGCTGCCCGTGGTCGTGGAGCGCAGATCCTGGGCTATCTGTTGGGCTATGCCCTGGTGGGTGAGGCCCACCATATGACTGCGCCGGAGCCAGGCGGTGAATCCGCTGCCAGGGTCATGAACGCTGCCTTGTCTGCTGCTGGCGTTGAGCATGGTCAGGTCGGCTGGATCAATGCCCATGGCACCGGTACGCCGCTGAATGATGTGGGTGAATCCAATGCAGTCAAACTGCTCTTTGGCGAACGTGCTGGCAAGGTACCGCTGATCTCCACCAAGGCCATAACCGGCCACTGTCTGGGGGCTGCCGGTGCCATTGAGGCGGTGGCAACCGTGCTGGTCCTGAATGCCGGTATCATTCCGCAGACCCTGCATTTTAGAGGTGTTGACCCTGAGTGTGATCTTGATTACGGCCATGCTGGCAGCCGGGCCACTGATACCCGGATCGCCCTGTCCAACTCCTTTGCTTTTGGTGGCAATGTTACCTCAATTGTGCTGGGCTCTGCAGCTCTGCAGCAGGAGGTCTGCTGATGGATCGCTTTGAACCGGCCATTGCAATCACCGGCACTGCTGTCATATCTGCTGCAGGGATCGGTAGCAAACCTGCGCTTGAGGCGCTGAGCAGTGGCACCAGTTGTCTGAAGCCGATTCCTGATGATCTGGTTGCTGGTACAACCGGTCACTGCTGGGGCAGGGCTGATCAGTTCAAGGCAACCGACTTTATTCCGCCGCTCAAGGCTCGCAAGTTTGATCGTGCCAGTCAGTTTGCGGTTGCCGCTGTTGGTATGGCGTTGGCCGATGCCGGGATTGTCAAGGGTTCTTTCCAATCAGACCGGATCGGGATTGCCCTGGGTTCCGGCTTTGGTGGCATTGCCAATGCCTCTGAGTTTTTAAGCGGCTATTATCAGGCTGGTGTGCCAGGCCTGTCGCCGGTACTGTTTCCCAATACCGTTGCCAATGCTGCTGCCAGCAACGCCTCTATTGAATACGGTCTGCAAGGCCCCAACATCACCTTTATTCAACGTTTTTGCTCGGCAGAATCCGCCATCCTGGCAGCCTGCCGCTTTATAGAAGAAGGCCGGGCCGATATCATGCTGGCTGGCGGTGTGGATGAGCTGACCCCCCAGATGATTCGCGGCTTTGCTGTTACCGGGCAGTTGACCCGTTTTGCCTCTGGTTTTGGCGAGGGCTGCGGCATACTGGTGCTGGAACGGGCTGAACATGCCCGTGAACGCGGCGCTGCTATTGCTGCGCAGCTGACCGCAATCAGCACGGTTGGTTTTCTGCTGCCTGGTTCAGAACAACAGGGGATCAAGCACTTGCTGCAGGAACAAAAGCGTTGTGACCAACTGTTCTTCTCCGGTCCAGAACTAGCTGTTCAGCCATTGCTTGGCACGGTTGAGGCAACATCGATCCGCTATCCAAGCCGGATTATCGGTAGCTCTCTGGCCATGGGGGGTGCGGTGCTGGGGCTGTTGACCGCTTCATTGCAGCCTGGTGAGCAGGGGCTGCAGCTGGCTGCCTCGCCGGAAGGCCCCTACTATGCCATTTCAGTGATTGGTGGCGACCCTGCTTAATCCTGATCCCACCGCATATCTGCCCCACCGGTATCCCTTTATCATGCTGGATCGGGTGCTGGAACAACAACCGGGCAGCTTTGCCCGCGCCCGTTATCGGACAAGCGCCTCTCTGCAGGCCTATCCCCAGACCCTGCTGGTTGAGGCGGTTGCACAGCTTTCCGGGATTGCGGCAGCAGGGCAGCAGGGGGAGGGTGGTTTTCTGGCTGCTGTTGATCAGGCCCGTTTTGGTCGCGCTCCGCAGCTTGGCGAGACCCTGGAGGTTACGGCCCGGATCATCAAATCCTTTGGTCGTCTGCACTTGATTGAAGGTCAGGTACGGGTGGAGGATGAAGAACTGCTACATGTCACCCTGACGCTTGGGATTGGATCGTTATGAAATCGTTGCTATCGTTTTTGTTTGTTCTTCTGATACTGACCGCAGCCCTGCCGGTACAGGCCCGCAGCCTGACGCCGGTGGAGGGGTTGGAGGCGCTGCGCCGCTCGTTTAGCGGGATGCAGGACTTTACCGCTGACCTGACCCAGGAAAAACAGCTCTCAATCATGAAGAAGAAGCTGGTTATGCAGGGGCAGATCCGTTTCAAAAAGCCAGACCGTTTTTTTATGGAGCTGGTGCCACCCTACAGTAGCAAGGTGCTGCTGAAAGATACGGTGCTGCAACAGCGCCTGGGCACACAAGGTGAACTGCAGCGGATTGTGCTGCCGCCGGAGCAGGGGTTGTCCCGCTGGTTTGCCACATTGGCAAAGCCGGTTACTGCCGTGCCTGAGGGGATGGAGGTGCGGGCAGAGCAGAACAATAGCCAGACCAGCGTGACCATCAGACCGGCCAAAAATGGACAGCTGAAGGAGTTGACGGTTGTGCTGCATGATGATGGCACGGTGCGCAAGCTGGTGCTGGAGGAGCGGGGGGGGGATAAAACCACCATGACCTTTCGCAAGACCCGTAAAAATGTCGGCCTGACCGAGGCTGATTTCCGTCTGGAGTAGTCATGTTCCGTTTCTGCGTACTGATTATACTGTCTGCCCTGCTTTCGGCCTGTGCCACAAAACCTCTTTTTACCGACAATTCCCAGGTTGTACCGGGCAGGGTGGTTGAGACCCTGAGTTCCAGCGTGACCCTTTCCCTGCGTACCGGTGAAAAAAATATCTCCGGTCGTGGTTTCATGGTCTATCGTCGTCCGGATCAGATGCGTCTGATCCTGCTCTCTCCCTTTGGCACCACCGTCATGGAGGCGCAGTTAGCAGGTGAGCGTCTGACCCTGACCTATCCGGCTGATGGGGTTGCCTATCAGGGCCAGATCAAGGATCTTCCCCCTGCAACCGGTCAACGCGGTTTTGCCATGTTGCGCTGGGTGTTGGATTCTGAGCCGCCCATTGGTGCCCCTGCTTCCGGCGTGGTTGAGCAGCAGGCCAGCCAGGGAGGTCAGGAGCAGATCACCATCAAGAATGGTCTGGTGCTTGAAAAAAGCCTGAAATCCGGTGAGCAGGTCCGCTACCGCAACCATACCGTGCTGGCCGGTGTGCGGCTACCCCTTGAGCTGCAGATGGAGAGCGCCGAAGGTGACCGGATTCGCCTTGTACTGGAAGAGCCAGAGGTGAATACAGAACTTGAAGAACCGATGTTTAACGTACCGTTACAAGGTCTGCGGCTGTTTCCCCTGTCCCAGCTGAAGGCCCGCTGATCCATGAACCTGCCGGGTTTCAACGGCCTGCTTGATCAGGCCAACCGTCTGACTGTCCGTCACCTTGGCTGGATCGATCAGGTGACCTGCAGATCACCCCGTCTGGTTATCGCCTCATTGCTGCTGTTGGTGCTGGTATCCCTTGCCTCACTGTTTACGATCCATTTTGAGACTGATATCTTCCGTCTGTTTCCTGCAGATCGTCCTGCAATGCGTCTACTGCTTGATTCGCTGGAATGGTCCGGTGGTGCAAACGAGGCTTACTTTCTGCTGGAGGGAGAGCCTGCAGCCCTGCCTGCTGAGGCATCCCGCTTGGCAGAACGGTTGCGTAGCCTGCAGGTGGATGGTGCGCCAGCCTTCAAGCGGGTGGTCTACCGGATCTATGAAGAATCGGAAGCCCAGCGTTTTGCTGATCTGGTGGCGTTCAGCGCGGCCCATCCAGCAGCCTTTGTACCGCTTAAAGACAGCCCGGCTCTGCTGGAACGCTTCACCCCTCAGGCTGTTAATCAGGCGCTGGATCAACTGACCGCAGAACTGGCCGGTTCCATCGGCGCCAGTGGTGTAGGGTTCTCCCTTGCTGATCCATTGGGGCTGCGTACCTTGATCCTGCCCCGCCTCAAGGCAGGCAGCCAGGCCCTGGATATGGATCCGGCATCCCCCTATTTTCTGTCACGGGATGGCCGGGTGCTGATCATGATCGCCGAGCCGGTCAAGCCGGTGCAGGAAATGGCCTTTGCCCGCAAGCTGGTGGCAGGCATTAATCAGGCCCGCAGCAGGTCACAGGTCAAGATCTCCTGCGCCGGTGCCCATATCAGCGCCGTGATTGACGAAGCAGCCATGAAGTCCAATATCCTCTCCTGTATCCTTTCTTCGCTGGTGGTGGTGCTGGGGATCTTTTACGCGGTCTATCGCCGGATCTGGCCAACCTTGATGATCCCGGTTATCTTGGCCGTAGGGGTGCTGCTGGCACTGGGCACAGCAGGACTGTTTCTCAACAGCATTCATATTATCTCCTTCGCCTTCATGGCCTTGATCATCGGCCTGGGCACTGACTATTCAATCCATCTCTATGATCGTTTTCACACTGAACGGGTTGCCGGTGCCACAACTGATCAGGCCATCAGCCTGGCTGTGGTTGATACTGGTCAGGGGCTGTTTACCGCCACTATGACCACGGCACTGCCGTTTCTGGCCCTTGGCTGGGCAGAGGTGCGGGCCTTGTCAGAACTGGGGATTCTGGTGGGGCTAGGAGTGATCTTTTCCTTGTATGCCACCCTGTTTCTGATGCCGATTCTGTTGCGGAAAATCGATTCGCCTGATCGTCAGTACCGGCCCCTGCCTGGCCTGGGTTTAGGCAGGCTCTGGCGCGTGGCCGGTCAATGGCCACGGCCGTTGCTGTGGGGCTCTGGTCTGTTGGTACTGCTCTTCCTGCTGCTTAGTCTGCAGACCTCGTTTGATGGTGAGCTGAAGAACCTGCAGCCCCAGCATTCCGAGGCTTTTCATGCCCAGGAACTGGTGGAGCAGCACCTGAATCTGGCCCCTAAAAGTCTACTGGTGGCTTTGGATGGAGCAACCCAGGCTGCTGTGATGCAGCAGAATCTGGCTGTGGAGGCATTGGCAGCGCGCCTTGCAACAGAGGGCAGGTTGCAGGCCTGGTCCAGCCTGGGCCAGATCATGAACCGTCGGGAAGATCAACAGCAGCTTGTTACCCAATTGCAGGGTGCTCATGTGCAAGCTGATCAGATTGAGAAAAGTTTGAAAAACAAAGGGTTTAGTACGGCATCATTTGAGTTGTACCTGAATAAACTCAGGGCTGGTAGCCTGACCTCTGTACTGGATGAATCAGTGATTATTGCACAGCTGACAGCATCGCCCTTGCGGGGGGTAGTGGATCGCCACCTGGTGCATGACCGTACCGGCTGGCATGCCTTGACCTATCTCTATTTCAAAGCTGGCCAGCTTGATCAGGCCGGTTTTGTGCAGGAATTGCAAAAGGCTGTGCCCACCGCACGGGTCACCGGTACTGATCTGGTCAGTCAGGAACTGCTGGCAGCGGTACGCAGGAGCGCCGTTAATGGGATTGCTTTTGGAGGGATTCTGACGTTGCTGTTGCTGTTGTCGCACTTTAAGAGCGCTAGCGGGATTATCTCATCTCTGGGGCCGGTGCTGTTCGGTGCTGTGGCCATGCTGGGCACCATGGCGCTGGTGGGGATGAAGCTGAACTTCATGAACATCATGGTGCTGGTAACCATTATCGGCATGGGTAGTGACTATGGCCTGCATCTGCAGCACCGCTGCGCTGAAGGTTCACCGGATCAGCAGGAACAGAATTTTATCCAGGCAGCCCGTTCGGTGCTACTGTCTGCCCTGACCACGGTTGCCGGTTTTGGTTCTTTGGCCTTTACTGATTACGGTGCTATGTCATCCATCGGCTGGGCCACCAACTTCGGGATCGGTTTCACCGCTCTAGCAGCCCTGCTGCTGGTACCGGCAACAGTACGATTGGCTTGTTTAAGGAGGTAGATCATGTTACGTTTTTCAATGCTTTGTCATGTTGTGCTGCTTGTCTGTCTGGTGGTTCCGGTCCGGGCCAACCAGGTTGTTGAAGAGGTAAAACAATCCGGCCGTGAGACTAAGGAAGCATTCAAACAGGCAGGCAAGACCATCAAGCAGGACTCGAAAAAAGCTGGTAAGGAAACCAAAGAAGCCTTTAAAAAGGCTGGTAAAGATACCAAGGCAGGGTTTAAACAGGCCGGTACAGAGATTAAACAAGGGGCAAAAAAGGCAGGGTAAGAGATCCGCGACGCTGTTAAAAGATAGATCCTGATTAACACCAATCTCCAGAAAATCCCCCTCGCCCTTGAGGAAGAGGGTAGGGTGTGTGCGCTTTACCTTGTATTTGAGAAGAGAAAATTGCTCTGTCTGGTATAGGGCATACGATGATGGAGTTACTGATGAAGCAGTTTTTTGCATTGTCAATTCGTACACAACTGGTTTTGATCACACTGATCATTTCTCTGCCTGCCATTGTGGTTATCGTGCACTCAGGTGTGCATCAGCGTAATAATGTTGTTGATGATGCTTATCAGCTTACGCAGTTGGTTGCTGAACGGATCTCTTCTGAACAGAAAAACACGGCTGCAGCTGCCGAGCAATTGCTGGTGACTCTTGCTCAGATGCCGGAGGTGCAGCAGCAGAATAAGGCTAAAGTCCAACCCCTTTTGCATACGTTGAATGAACTTAATCCCCAGTACGCCAATATTTTGGTGACTGACCTGAGCGGTAAGACCTGGGCCGCTGTTTTTATGCCTCCTCCGCCTGCCATGCTTAATGACCGGCGCTACTTCAAGAATGCCATCTCCACCGGGCGTCTTTCGTCCGGCGAATATGTGGTTAGTAAAAGCATGGCCAACAAGCCGGTCTTTCATTTTGCCTATCCGTACCGTGATACAGCAGGCAAGCTCGCTGGCGTTATTGTGGTTGCTTTCAGGCTGGATAGCTATTCTTCGGTTCTTAAAAATAGCCCCTTGCCAGAAGGGACAAACTTTTTGCTGCTTGATCATGCCGGTGTGATTATGCATCGTGCCCTGCAACCGGAAAAAATCATAGGCAAAAAATACCCTGAAGACGCATTTAACAAGATGCTGGCAGGGCCGGATGAACACTCTTACAGGGGCGGATCCTCATTCGGTGATGACCGTTTTATCAGCTATCGTAAGCTTCGTCTCCAGGGTGAAGTTGATCCGTATATGTATGTGCGGGTTGGTGTGCCGGTGCAATCCACCCTAGCTGCAGCTGATCAGGCCATGCTAAAAAGCATTGCTCTTTTTGCCTCATTTCTATTTGGAGCATTTTTTCTTGCCTATCTGGTTGGTAAGCGGTCCATTGTTGATCGTATTATGTTGTTGCAAAATGCCTCACAACGTCTTGCAAAAGGCGATATGCAGGTTTCAATAGCCAGTGCTGTTTCCGGAGGAGAGTTGGGGGGACTGGCCCAAAGTTTTGATGTCATGGCCCGGCAGCTTATGGAGCGTGAACAGGTTATCCGAGAGAGTGAGGTCCGTTTACGGAGTATCACTGATTCTGCCCAGGATGCCATTATTATGATGAACTCCTGCGGGGCGATCTCTTTCTGGAATCCTGCAGCTGAGACGATCCTTGGTTATCAGGCAGAGGAAGCATTAGGAAAAGACCTGCACCAGCTGTTGGTCCCCTTGCGCTTTCATCAGGCGTTCCAAGTGGCTTTTTCGGTTTTTGCGCAGACCGGTCGCGGGCATGCTGTTGGTAAAACCCTTGAGCTGTCTGCGATCCATAAGGATGGTCATGAACTGTCTGTTTCGCTTTCGTTGTCTGCCGTTTTTCTGGATGGGGCCTGGCATGCTGTCGGTATTCTTAGGGATATTACAACGCTTAAACAGTATCAGGATGAGCTGTTGGAAGCGCGTCATTCTGCTGAAGCAGCCAGCCGGGCTAAAAGTGAATTTCTGGCCAATATGAGCCATGAAATCCGTACGCCGATGAACGGTGTGATCGGTATGGCACAGTTGCTTCGTTATACACAGCCTACCCAGGAGCAGGAAGAGTATCTGGATAACCTGGAGCTTTCCTGCAAAAACCTGCTTGAACTGATTAACGATATTCTTGATCTCTCAAAGATTGAGTCAGGCAGGCTGGAGCTGGAATCTGCTGCCTTTTCCCTGCAACGCTGTATCCATGAGGTGTTGGCCAATCAGGCTGCCCGAATTGAGCAGAAAGGCCTGCAGCTTGTTGCTGATCTTGATGAGCAGCTGCCGGAGCTTGTACTGGGTGACTCTCTGCGGTTTAAGCAGATCCTGCTTAATCTGTTGGGGAATGCCATCAAATTTACGGAAGCAGGCAGTATAACCGTTACAGGGATGGTTGTTTCAAAAACAGAGCCTAGCTGCGTCTTTAGGCTTATGGTGCGTGATACTGGCATCGGTATGACTGCTGAAGCCCTGGAAAGAATATTCAACTCCTTTGAGCAGGCTGACAGCTCAACCACCCGCATCTACGGCGGTAGTGGTCTTGGGCTTTCCATCTGTAGACGTCTTACCGATTTAATGGGAGGACGTATCTGGGCTGAGTCAATTTACGGCAAGGGGTCAACTTTTTTTGTGGAGTTGCCTTTTGTTATTCAGCCCTATACTGGCGAAGAGAGTCTGACGCCTGCTTGTCAGGTTTTACCGGGTGCCATGCGATCGTTAAAGGTTCTGCTTGCTGAAGATAACAAGATGAATGCCGATACCATCATCGCCATGCTCAGGCGGATGGGCCATGACGTTAATGTCGCATCCAATGGACGTGAAGCCCTGGAAAAATGGCATGCTTCTGCTGTTCACTGTGTGTTGATGGATATTCAGATGCCGGTTATGGATGGGCATCTGGCGGCAGCAACCATGCGGGAGCAGGAACAAAAAATGGGGGGGCATACACCGATTATTGCCATGACTGCCCATGCGATACATGGTGATCGCGAGCGGTTTTTGGCTGAAGGGTTTGATGGCTATGTCTCAAAACCGGTGGATATGCAGGTTTTAGCTGAAGAACTGCAGAGAGTGACTTCGATCTGATCAGTTGATGGGATAGGAATAGAAAGAAAAGGACAGGCCGTATGAGCCTGTCCTTTTCTTTTTGAGGGGTGTTTCTAGCGCTTGTTACGATGCACCAGTGAGGCGCCGATAAACGCCCTGAAAAGCGGATGGGGTACCAGCGGTTTTGATTTGAATTCCGGGTGGAACTGACAGGCCAGGAACCAGGGATGATCCGGCAGTTCAATGATCTCAACCAGGTCTTTCTGCTGGTTGATGCCTGAAAGCACCAGCCCTTTAGTGGTCATCATCTCGCGGAAACTGTTGTTAAATTCATAGCGGTGGCGGTGCCGTTCAGATATGTCGGTTTCATTGTAGGCATCAAAGGCCTTGGTCCCTTTGGTGACCGTACAAGGGCAAGCCCCTAAGCGCATGGTGCCACCCTTTTTGTTGACGGTCTTTTGTTCTTCCATCAGGTGGATAACCGGCTCTTTGCAGTCATTCTTAAATTCTGTGGAGTTCGCCTTTTTCAGACCACAGACATTACGGGCAAATTCAATTGCCGCCATCTGCATCCCCAGACAGATGCCAAAGAACGGGATCTGTTTGCTGCGGGCATATTCAATGGCCAGAACCTTGCCTTCTGTGCCACGCTCACCAAAGCCACCAGGCACCAGCACGCCATCCACATCATCCAGCCAGCCTTCTACACCGCTTTCTTCAATTTTCTCTGCATCCACATACTTGAGGTAGACACGACAGTCATTGGCAATGCCGCCGTGGGTCAGCGCCTCTGCCAGGGATTTATAGGATTCGGTCAGGTTGACATACTTACCCACAATGGCAATCCGTACTTCGCCATGGCTTGGGTGGCGCAGGGTTTCAACCACATCCTGCCAGGGGGTCAGATCAGGCTGTTTGGTCCAGATATTCAGCTTTTCAACCACCTGCTCATCCAGCCGCTCTTTGTTCAGCGCCAGGGGTACGGCATAGATATGTTCAGAGTCTACAGACGGAATCACGCAACTTTCTTCAACGTTACAGAACAGGGAGATCTTCTTCTTCATATCCTGGGGCAGTTCACGATCACAGCGGCAGAGCAGGATATCCGGCTGGATACCGATCTTGCGCAGCTCCATGACCGAGTGTTGGGTCGGTTTCGTCTTCATCTCACCGGCAGTGCGGATGTACGGCACCAGGGTCACATGCACATACAGGGTGTTACCTGCTCCACGATCAAAACGGAACTGACGGATCGCTTCAAGGAACGGCAGCGATTCAATATCGCCCACGGTGCCGCCCACTTCAACAATGGCCACATCAGCACCTTTGGCGTTTTCAACTATCTTGCTCTTGATCTCGTCGGTGATATGGGGGATGACCTGCACGGTGCCACCCAGGTAGTCACCACGGCGTTCCTTTTCGATAACAGAAAAATAAACCTGACCGGTGGTGAAGTTACTTTTCTTGGAAAGCCGGGCAGAGGTGTAGCGTTCGTAGTGTCCCAGGTCAAGGTCGGTCTCTGCGCCGTCATCGGTCACAAACACCTCGCCATGCTGGAAGGGAGACATGGTGCCGGGGTCAACGTTGATGTAAGGGTCCAGCTTCTGCATGGTAACCCGCAGGCCCCGTGATTCAAGCAACGCCCCGAGGGATGCAGCTGCCAGACCTTTACCGATGGATGATACAACGCCACCGGTGATAAAGATAAACTTGGTTTTCATGGAAAGAGACTCCTGATCTTTTGCTCGTGCAGTCATGGTTATCCTTGTTTTATCCGTTCTTTAGCCTTGTTCAGGTCTTCAGGGGTATCAACTCCCAGTGATTCAAATTCAGTTTCCACAACTTTGATCCTGACACCGTTTTCCAAGGCCCGTAGCTGCTCCAGTTTTTCTGAAAGTTCAAGAAAGGTCTGGGGCATGGCAGCATATTCAAGCAGAAAATCACGTTGAAAAACGTACAGTCCTACATGCTTGAAGCAGAGCAGGCGGCCTGATGCAAAGGCTTCGTCCTTCAGATCCTGCCATTTATCCCGGAAAAAGGGGAGGGGAGAGCGGGAGAAGTAGAGTGCATAGCCATTGTTGTCAGTTACCACCTTGACGACGTTGGGAGAGAGAAAGTCATGCAGACACTTAACGCGACTTTTGAGTGTGCCCATCTTCAAGTCTGGGTTGTTCAAAAACGGTTCTATGGCCTGATCGATCATGGCAGGCTCGATCAAAGGTTCATCGCCCTGCACGTTGACAATGATATCAGCCTCAAGCCCGTGGGCCACCTCTGCCAGACGATCGGTACCGGTTTCGTGGGCTGTGGAGGTCATAATCGCCTCGCCACCGATCTGGTTGATGACGTCGGCAATCCTGCGGTCATCGGTGGCAACAATTGCCCGCGAGACCAGTGAGGATTTTAATGTCTGCTCGTAGACATGCTGGATCATCGGCTTTCCGGCCAGGTCGGCCAGGGCCTTGCCGGGGAAACGGGTTGATCCGTAACGGGCGGGAATGATGGCAACAATATGCATGGTCATACTTCCAGGGGAAAAGGGTTAAGGGGCAGCGGCAAAAAACAGAAAATGTATGCTGTAGCTCCTAAAAAGCAAAGATGGAAAATACTCTCAAGCAGCAGGACTGTCAAGATCTCAGGAGGAGCGGCGTTGTCCCTGTACAATACTGTTACGCCAGTTAAAGGCATCCAGTTGGGCTGCAAGCAGTTGATCAAGACTGATGGATAAGGAGTCAAGCAGCTTCTGTACGGTTACAAAGTCAGTTTTTTCAAGTTTTTCAGCCAATTCCAGTAATTGTCCCAGCTGACCTTCCCGTCGTAACAAGGCATCTGCCATATCTTCTGACAGGTTCAGGCTCTCCACAACATGTTCCATGGGGGTTTCGTAGAGGGCATCCAGCAGGGAGAGGATGCCGGTCAGGAAGGCGGTTTCAACCAGGTCGCTGGTACGGCTCTGGCCGGTGCGCTGCATCATCAGCAGTTCCATCAACCGCCCCCGCACGGCAGCCATTTCAAGCAAAGGGGAGTTCAGGCCGCGATCATCTTTACCGGCAAACAGGGCCAGTTGTACCCAGCGTCGCAGGTGGTTGATCCCCAGAATCATGATGGCGTGGCGGATGTTTTTGATCTTTTCCCGCAGGCCGATCATAACGGAATTAACCAGCTTCAACAGGTTAAAGGTCAGGCTGGGATTTTCCCGAAAGGTGTCCTCAACCTCATCAATATCCCAGTCCTCATTTAACTGCTGCAGCAGCTTCATCATGGCGATACCGGAAGGGTCAATCCGTTTTTGGCCGATAATGACCGGGCGTTCAAAGAAGTAGCCCTGAAACAGCTCAAAGCCGTATTCCAGGCACTGATTAAATACCTCTACGGTTTCGACCCGTTCTGCCAGCAATTGTACCGGGTATTTACGCAGATTTGCCGCAATGGCAGGCAGTTCAAGCGGATTGGTGGCCATGATATCCACCTTGATAATATCCACCATTTTGTAAAAGGCAGAATGTTCAGGCGCATAAACGTGGTCATCCAAGGCAATCTTGAAGCCCATTGACTTTAATTCACTGCAGCGAAGACGGACGTTGTCATCAAGATCAATATTTTCAAGTATTTCAAGGACAGATTGCTCGATTGGCAGTAGCTCAAGCATTTCTGAATGCAGCACACCGGCGGTAATGTTCAGAAATCCAAACTTGTCCCCCAATACATCCTGCAGACCAAAGTCTGACAGGGCACTGGAGATGACTGATGCCGATGCTTGGGCCTGACTTTCAAACTGGGCAGTTGTATGGTGGCTGGCTGCCCGAAACAGTAGTTCATAGCCAAAGATCTGCTGTTTCACATCCAGGATCGGTTGGCGGCCGATAAAAAATTTGAGTTCAGGTTCCATGGCCATACCGTATACCATAAAAACAGGTGATTACAGACACAATTTCAGGGTTTCAGCTGCAATTTTTTCAAGCGGCATTATTTTATCAACACCGCCTTTTTTGATGGCTTCATTGGGCATGCCAAAGACTACGCAGGTGGCCTCGTCCTGGGCAATGGTCTTCGCACCGGCATCGTGCATCTCCTTCATGCCGTGGGCACCGTCGTCTCCCATCCCGGTCAGGATCACCCCCACCGCATTCTTTCCTGCATAACGGGCAGCTGAACGGAACAGTACATCCACGGAAGGGCGGTGGCGGGAAACCAGCGGGCCGTCTTTGACCTCAACATAGTAACGGGCTCCGCTTCGCTTGAGCAGGGTATGTTTGTTGCCCGGTGCTATCAGCACATGGCCGCGCACCACCGAATCATTGTTTTCCGCCTCTTTTACCGTCACCTTGCAGATGCTGTTCAGGCGCTTGGCAAAGGCTGCGGTAAAGTTTTCCGGCATATGCTGGACAATCACGATACCGGGGGTGTCTTCCGGCAGCATCTGCAGGAAGACGGAAAGCGCCTCGGTCCCCCCGGTGGAAGCGCCAACCGCTACGATCTTTTCTGTGGTCATAATCATGGCATTGGCATTTGGTGCCTCCATGATGACGTCGGCGGTGTATTTGGGGCTTACCTCGCGGATGGCTCGCTGTGGCTTGATCCGGGCTGCTGCTGCCGCCTTGATGCTGTCACAGATACGGATGCGGGATTCTTCAATAAATTGTTTGGTACCCATTTTGGGCTTGGTGATGATATCCACAGCCCCGTATTCCAGGGCCTTCAGAGCGGTTTCACTGCCACTTTCTGCCAGGCTGGAACACATCACCACCGGAATCGGGTGCTGGGACATTAGTTTCTGCAGAAAGGTGATGCCATCCATGCGTGGCATCTCCACATCAAGGGTAATCACATCCGGTACCTGTTCTGAAATCTTCTGGACCGCCACAATCGGGTCCTGGGCCATGCCAATCACTTCTATCCCAGGATCACTGGACAGGATTTCTGACAAGGCCTGGCGCACCAGTGCAGAGTCGTCAACAATCAGAACTTTTATCTTGTTAGACATGGTTTTAGTCCTTGCGGTAGACGGTATTGGCAACCTGGGTAAAAGGTACGTCCAGGCCGTTCAGGGTTTCTGAGTGGCCGATAAACAGATAGCCTCCAGTTACCAGCTGACGGTGGAATTTTTTCATCAGTGCCGCCTGGGTTGGTTTGTCAAAATAGATCACCACATTCCGGCAGAAAATTGCATCCTGGTGTTCCTGAATGCCGAACTTCTCATCCATGAAGTTTACCCGCTTAAAGCTGACGTTGCTGCGTAGTTCCGGTGCAATCCTGACCAGTCCTTTGCTGCGGTCTTTACTACGCAACAGGTATTTCTTTTTCATGGAGAGCGGAATGGTATCGGTTCTGTCTTCACCATAGATCGCTGAAGAGGCCTTCTGAATCACCTGGGTACAGATATCCGAGGCCAAAATTGAGAACTTGAAGCCCTGGTTGGCAGCGGCATAATCGCTTAATACCATTGCCATGGTGTAGGGCTCTTCACCGGTTGAGCAACCGGCAGACCAGATGCGAAAGGGGTTCAAGGGGCTGTCGCCAGCTCCCCTGATCTGCCGCATGGTGGGGATCGTCTCCCGCACCAGAAAATCAAAATGCTGCGGTTCACGGAAAAAATCGGTCTTGTTAGTGGTGACCACATCAATCAGGTGGATGATTTCCTGATCACGGCCTGCTGGAGAAAAAATAAAGTCAGAATATTCCTGAAAACTGTGCATACCCAGCGCTTTCAGGCGTTTTTGCAGCCGGGCCTCCAGCATGGTCTTCTTGGCAGGGGGCATCTTGATCCCCACCTCGTCGTAGATCAAGGCGCTGAACTGCTCAAACTCCTTGTTCCGCATGCTGCAGAGTTGTGATGTTGCAGGACCGCTGTCGTTGTTCATCAGGTTTACTCCAGGGACAGCAGTTTTTTTACCGTTGCAAGCAGATCTTCCTGCTTGACCGGTTTCAAGAGCCAGCCACTGGCACCGGCAGTCCGGGCCTGTTCCAGCAGATGTTTCTGTGAATCAGTACTCATTACCAACAGCGGCGTGGTGGAAAACGGTGCTAATTGACGCACTTCCCGGACAATGGTAATGCCATCCTTGCCCGGCATGTTGACATCGGTAATGATCAGGTCCGGCTGCAGCTCTTTGATTCGATCAAGGGCGGTCATCGGGTCTGAAACCGTTTCAACCCGGTAGCCACCATGCTGCAGCGTGAACTTTGCGCTGAGCAGCTGGGGCTTTGAATCATCTATCAGCAGGATCGTTTTCACGCTGTCTGTCTCCTGTGAGTAGCGCAGTTCATCATGCTGGATGGTAGGCTAAGGCCCGTTGCCGCGTGCTGTTCAGGCTGAAGAATGCGATGGTGCTCTTCAGCTGCTCTGCCTGTCCAGCCAGCTCTTCGGTGGTGGAGGCCATCTCTTCAGCTGCCGAGGCGTTCTGCTGGATAACCTGATCAAGCTGCTGAATGGCGCGGTTGATCTGATCTGCTCCGGCATCCTGCTCTTTACTGGAAGCTGATATCTCCTGCACCAGCTCGGCCGTACGCTGGATATCCGGCAGAATGGCGGTCAGCATCTGGCCGGCAGCTTCGGCCACCTGGACACTGCGACCTGACAGTTCGCTGATCTCACCGGCTGCGGTCTGGCTACGCTCAGCCAGTTTACGGACTTCAGAGGCAACCACGGCAAAGCCTTTGCCATGCTCACCGGCCCGGGCTGCCTCAATGGCGGCGTTCAGGGCCAGCAGGTTGGTCTGCCGTGCGATCTCTTCAATAATGCTGATCTTGGTGGCGATCTCTTTCATGGCTGCCACGGTTTCGTTAACCGCCTTGCCGCCTTCACGGGCATCGGTGGCTGATTTGTTGGAGATCTTCTCGGTCTGGGATGCGTTGTCGGCATTCTGCTTGATGCTGGAGGACATCTCCTCCATGGATGAGGAGATCTCTTCTGCGCTGGCTGCCTGTTTAGTTGCCCCTTGTGACAGGGTCTGAGCCGTAGCGGAAAGCTGCTGACCACCGGTGGCAACACCATCGGCTGCTGCCTGCACTTCCCGTACAATCTCCTTCAACTTGTCCACCATATTAGCTAGAGATTCCATCAGCTCATCTTTGTCGCTACGCTTTCGTAGCTCTACCATCAGGTTTCCCTGGGCTACCTGTTTGGCATTGGCAGTGATGGAGTGAAGCGCCTCAATCAGGACATTCAGATTGGTTTTGATGTCATTAAAATCACCATTGTAGTTGTCGGTGATGAGTTTGGGCATATCACCCTTGGAGATGCGGTCAACATATTCGGCAGCTACATTCAGGGGGCCGATAACGGCGTCAAGGGTTTCATTCACTCCAGCTACAATCTTTTGAAAATCACCGTGATGTTTGGATACATCAGCGCGGGTGGCCAGCTTGCCGGCAATGGCAGCGTCGGAAAGTCGATTGGCATCCGCCACCAGGGCATTAACAGCACCAATACAGAGGTTCAGATTGTTTTTTATCTCATTGAAATCGCCGTTGTAGTTGTCGGTGATGCGGGGTGGAATATCTCCTTTGGCGATGCGGTTGAGATGATCTGCAGCAACTTGTAACGGACCGATCACCGCATCCAGGGTCGTATTTACTCCGGCAACAATGGTGTGGAAATCGCCTTGATGTTTAGAGGCATCGGCCCGAGTTGATAGTTTACCCTCTACAGCTGCCTTGGCAAGCATATTGGCATCGGCTACCAGATGGGTGATTGCGTCGATGCAACCGTTCAGGTTGTTCTTAATGTCGTTAAAGTCACCATTATAGCTGTCTGTAATATGGGGTGGGATGTCTCCTTTAGAGATTCGGTCTACATAGTTGGCGGCTACATTCAACGGACCTATTACGGCGTCCAGAGTGCCGTTAACACCGGCGACAATGGCATGGAAGTCCCCCTTATGTCTGGTGGCATCAGCGCGGGTGGCTAGTTTACCGGCAATGGCAGCTTCAGACAATAGGTTGGCATCGGTCACCAGTGCCTTGATTGCTGTTACCATACCTGCCATGGAGGCGATGATGCTACCGTCAGGTGCCTTTTGTGTATCCAGGGCAGCCGAGAGGTTTCCCTGCGAGATCTGATTGGCGATTTCACTGATTCTAACCGGATCATCCCCAAGATAACGCCCAAAAAAACGGCGTAGACTAAGTGACATCAGGATGGCACAGATAATGATTAGGGCCAGGGCCGCAACTCCCAGTTTGATGGTGAGGCCGATGAAAGGGGCAAAAAACTCGCTCTGTTTGATACCAACGTACAGCACGCCAATGGTTTTTCCCGCGTTATCCCTAATCGGTTCATAAGCAGTGTAATAGGTGGTGTCAAGAATCTTGGTTTTACCGTGAAACGCTTTGTTGTCTTTGAAAATAGCATCACGTGCCTTGCCCTGAAGGGTGGTGCCGATGGCCCGTTTGCCCTCTTTGGTCAGTACATTAGTGGAGACTCGGGTGTCTCCCATAAAAATGGTGGCAGTACCGCCGGTCAGTTGTTTGACCTTATCAGGAATTTCAAAATTGTTATTGATCTGATAGGAACCGATCAGCAGCTTGTTATCTACAACAGAAAACGTGGTCCCTTTTTGCCCTAACAGCTCCTGCAGGGTCGCCATCCTGCTTTCCTGGTTGGCAATAGCCAGTTTCTCAATCTGTACAAAGACAGAGTACATAGTCAGGGTTGTCAATGCACCGATAATACAGATAACAACCAGATTATTGATGATCAGAAGCCTGGTATTGGTTTTCAGTGACCGCCAGAACATGCCGCCTCCATCCTTGCGTAGTTACTCCGTTGTTCCGCTGGTTTGCAGGGCAGCCATTTCCTGCTCTGAAAAGACCTTGTCAATATCCAGAATCATCACAAAATGTTCTTCATGCTTGCCCATCCCCTTGATGAACTCGGTATTCAGGCGGGTGCCGATATGGGGGGCCGGTTCAATCTGTTCCGGCTCCATCTCAACCACCTCCTGCACTGAATCAGCCAGGGCGCCCAGGATGGTGGTGTCACCCTCCAGAGTCACTTCAACCACAATAATACAGGTGTTGATGGTTTGATCCGTGGCAGACATGCCAAATTTAAGCCGCATGTCAATCACCGGTACTACACTGCCCCGCAGATTGATTACCCCCCGCATGAATTCCGGGGTCTGGGGTACCTTGGTGATGGTGGTGTATTCAAGTATCTCTCTGACCTTGGCCACATCAAGGGCAAAGATCTCATCTGCCAGCTTGAAGGTCAGGTACTGGACCGTTTCAGTTATGGTTGAAACAGACATATGTTTCCTCCGTCTCTCTATAGAGTCAAAACCTTACCACCCCTAACCCCTCCTGAAACAGGAGGGGAACTTAAACAAAGGGAAGAAAGCCCCCTCCTTATTTTCAAGGAGGGGGGTGGGGGTGGTTGCCGTTAGAATTTCTCAAACTCGTCATCTAAGTGGTCTTTACCCTTGCCGCCCAGATCAATATGCACGCCACCGCTCTTGGCTTGTCTTGGTGGTGCGGCATGGGCTACCTGGGGACGGCTTGGTGGAGCCGCATGGTGTGCTGCCGGGCGGTGGGGCAGGGCACGCTGGGTGCCATGGCTATCAATACTGAAGAAGGCGATGGTGCTCTTCAGCTGTTCTGCCTGCCCAGCCAGCTCTTCGGTCGTTGATGCCATCTCTTCAGCTGCAGAGGCGTTCTGCTGAATAACCTGATCAAGCTGTTGGATGGCGCGGTTGATCTGATCGGCTCCGGCATCCTGCTCTTTACTTGATGCAGAGATCTCCTGCACCAGTTCGGCCGTGCGCTGGATATCCGGCAGAATGGCGGTCAGCATCTGGCCGGCAGCCTCGGCTACCTGAACGCTGCGGCCGGACAGTTCGCTGATCTCGCCAGCTGCGGTCTGGCTACGCTCAGCCAGCTTACGGACTTCAGAGGCAACCACGGCAAAGCCTTTGCCATGCTCACCGGCTCTGGCTGCTTCAATAGCGGCATTCAGAGCCAGAAGGTTGGTCTGGCGGGCAATCTCTTCAATGATGCTGATCTTGGTGGCGATCTCTTTCATGGCAGCCACGGTTTCGTTAACCGCTTTGCCTCCTTCACGGGCATCGGTGGCTGATTTGTTGGAGATCTTCTCGGTCTGGCTGGCGTTGTCGGCGTTCTGCTTGATGCTGGAGGACATCTCTTCCATGGATGAGGAGATCTCTTCTGCGCTGGCAGCCTGTTCGGTTGCGCCTTGAGACAGGGTCTGGGCAGTGGCAGAAAGCTGCTGACCACCAGTGGCAACGCCATCGGCTGCTGCCTGCACTTCCCGTACAATCTCCTTCAGTTTGTCCACCATGTTAGCCAGGGAGTCCATCAGGTCGTCCTGATCAGAACGTTTCTTCAGTTCAACCATCAGGTTACCCTGACCAACCTGCTTGGCATTGGCGGTGATGGAGTTAAGTGCCTCAATGTTCTGCTTAATGGCAGCGTTGATCTGTTCAAAGTTCTGGGCAATGGTCTGGGTGTCTTCATCACTTGAACCGACAACCGTATTGACACTCAGGTCGCCGATAGCCATTTTTTCCAGGTTTTTAAGCAGCTTGCCAACTTCTGTATCCTGGAATTTGGCCTGCTTGTCAGCCACACGGGCAGCTTTTTTAACGGCGGTCTGGTCGGTAACCACCTCAAAGGCGGCAATGATGTTACCGTTATCATCCTTGATCGGTACGCCGGTGTAGTCGATATCCAGATTAAGTGAACCAGGATGGGCATCGGTGGCGCTGTTAGCAGTCTGACCAGCGGTCATGGCACGCTGGCAGGCGCACTTGTCGGTCTTACAATCTGAGGTGCGGAAGTGGTCGTAACACTTGGTGCCAGCAACCTGTTGTTGGGTTCTGCCACCAACCTCAGCCCCCAGCTTGTTCATGTAGAGTACGTTAAAGTCACGGTCGATCAGCATGGCCGGTGCTGGCATAACATCCAGCAAGGCAACCAGACGGGCAATGGTGTTGTTCACGCCATCCACAATCTTGCGGAAGTCGCCCATATGTTTAGATGCATCAGCACGGGTGTTGACGCGGCCTTCCATGGCAGCCTTGGCCAGCAGGTTGGCATCAGCCACCAGAGCATCAACGGCATCAATACAGCCGTTCAGGTTGTTTTTGATCTCGTTGAAGTCGCCGTTGTAGTTGTCGGTAATCTTGGGCGGGATATCACCTTTGGAGATCCGGTCAACGTACTCGGCCGCCACGTTCAGGGGGCCGATTACGGCATCCAGGGTTTCGTTCACCCCAACCACGATCTTCTGGAAGTCACCCTGGTGCTTGGAGGCATCAGCGCGGGTGGCCAGCTTGCCGGCTATGGCTGCGTCAGAAAGCATGTTGGCGTCTTTAATCAGTGCCTGAATCGCTTCTGCCATCTTGTTCATGGATGTCTGCAGGACACCGGTTTCATCTTTAGAGGTCGTATCAAGGTGGACATCGGTGTTACCGGCCGCAATCTTGTTGGCTGCATCAACGCAGGCGTTGACCGGTGCAGTAATTGAGCGGGTAATTAAGAGGCCCAGGGCAATGCCTAGAAGTAGAGCGCCAACCCCTACAGAAAGTAAAGTTATGTCGGCTTTGTGAGCAAGTTTGTCAGCATCATCAGAGGCTTTTTCTGCTGATTTTTCCTGATGCTTGATCATGTTGTCAACTGCAGCAAAATAGGCGTTCTGGGACTTGCGGAAGTCATTTAACAGATAATTAGCTGCCTCATCCCATTTGCCTTTGTCATACATACTAAAGAGAGGTTTTCTGGCCTCAATGTAGTGGTTGCGCGCTGCCTTCAGTTCCCCAAATAGTTTTTTACCCTGTTCACTCTTTACTGTCTTTTCAAGTTCTTCAAAACTCTTGAGGACCGCATCAGCAGCAACTTTCATACGATCTTCTTCCTGCTTGCGAATGGCGCTGTCCTTAGCAAGAGCAATATTTCGGAGCGCCCGAGCAGCAACGTTAATCTGCTCTTTTACGTTAAAGAGGAGTTGTACCTTTGGAAACTTGTCCTGGGCTAAGTCGGTGACGGCATGGTCAATCTTTCCAATAGCAAAGTAGCCGACGGCAACATTGATAACCAGTAGCAGTAGCACTACACCGAATCCGAATGCCAGACGTGGTCCAATCTTCATGTTCTTCAGCATAACCTGTACCTCCTTCTTGTGTGTGCAACTTAAATAACTTCGCTTTGTCTCACGTTCTGTAGGGTGGTCAAAATTGTTGAGCGTACATCGCTTTCAAATGGTTCATCATGTCCTGGGTAGATCAGTTCAATCTCCCGTTGGGCCAGTTTTAGCAGGGTCTGGACATAGTCCTTGGTGTACTTGCCGCCAGTGGTACGGATTCGTAGCTGGGTATCACCTGAAAAGAGCAACCTCTGAGACTGGCAGTAAAACGCCACTGAATCGGATGAGTGCCCAGGTGTGTGGATCACCTCCAGGTAATCATCACCTGCCTTAAAGAGCTGCCCTTCCTTGAGCAGGCTGTCAACGCCGGGGCCATCCACCCAGCCGTAGACCTTGGCTCCATATTTCTGTTTGAAAAGATCGGCAGATGCTGCGTGATCAAAGTGGTTATGGGTCAGCAAAACCTGTTCAACCGGTACCTTGCCGCAGCCGGTGTAAATCCTGTCGATCTCTGCCAGGATATATTCGTCAGTCCCCGGATCGATCAGGGTGTTGACATCGGTAAGCTGGTTCCACTCGCCCAGGATCAGGTATGATCGGCAGGTATAGTTTTTCGGGTTTCTGGCCAGCTGGATTACCCGCATGGTGCTGCTACCCCACCTTCCTGAACAGTTGCGCATCAGGGGCCACCTGCTCAAACAGATGGCTTATCTCACCTGGTATCTTCTGGGTGTTTTCAGTGGCAAAATACCCGCCGGGTGCCAAAGAACGGTGGTACATCTTTAAAACTTCAATCCGTTGCTCATAGGAAAAATGCAGCAGCACATTTTTGCAGACGATTAAGGAGTAGTCTGATCCGACCGGTTGTAGTTTCAGCAGGTCATTGTATTTAAAGAAGACCCGGTTGCGGATCCGGTCAATGACCTTGTGATAGCCCGGTTTAGCTGCAACTTTTTCAAAGTACTTGTCAAAGATCTCAGGCGGAATCCGTTGTAACTCTTCTGATTTGTATTCTGCTGCCGTAACAATATCGCCAAAATTATTTTCACTGTCGTAGTCGGTGGCATCCAGGTAGAGGGTATTAAATCCCATCTCTCCCATCCGTTCTGCAAACAGGATTGCCAGGGTGTATGGCTCCTGTCCCAGGGCACAACCGGCATCCCAAACCTTGATTCGTAATCTGCCCAAGGCCAGTTTCAGGGTGTGTTCAACCGCATATTCAAGGACCGGTAAATCTCGGAAAAAGAAGGTAAAGGCCATTAGCCAAACTGTTCCTGTTCTATCAAAGCAACTGACTGTACCAGCAAGGCGGGATCAAGAATCAGAGCCACCGTGCCGTCTCCCAGGATGGTGGCACCGGAGATGCCCCGTACATCGCGGTAGAGCTTGCCCAGGGTCTTGATCACGGTCTGGTGTTCACCCACCACATCATCCACCACAAAACCGATCCGCTTGCCATTAACCGAAAGTATGACGATCTGTTCGATATCCGGCTGATTGGTGGTGATCTCAAATTCATCCCGCAGGTTGATGTAGGGGGTCAGTTCGCCCCGCACATGGGCCAGGTGGCGGCCATGGGCGGCCTGTACATCGGTGCGGGTCAGTTCGATACATTCTTCCACCATGGTCAGCGGCAGTACAAAGTAGCTCTGGTCGATCCTGACCAGCAGTGTTTCAATAATGGCCAAGGTCAGGGGAATCCGCAGGGTGATCAGGGAGCCTTTGCCGGGGGTGCTGTTAATGTCTATGGTGCCCCGTAGTGCTTCGATAGCTTTTTTTACGACATCCATGCCAACACCGCGTCCAGAGACGCTGGTTACCTTTTTGGCCGTGGAAAAGCCGGGTGCAAAGATCAGGTTGTAGATCTCTTTATCGGTCATTTCGGTTGTGGTGGTTATCAAGCCCCGTTCAACCGCTTTGGCCCGGATCGCTTCCTTGTCAAGTCCGGCGCCGTCATCACGGATGGTTACCAGTACGCTGTCCCCGGAGTGTTCTGCAGCCAGATGCACAATCCCTTTGGTGGGTTTGCCGGCTGCCTTGCGGATCTCGGGCATTTCAACACCATGATCAATGCTGTTGCGGATCAGGTGGACCAGCGGATCGTTCAGCTTTTCAATGACGGTCTTGTCCAGCTCGGTCTCTGCGCCGGTTGTCTCCAGATCAATCTCTTTACCCAGCTCTGCTGAAAGATCTCTGACCAGTCGTTTAAATTTGCTGAAGGTGGAGCCGATCGGCAGCATCCGCATGTTAAGGGTGGTGTCCCGCAGTTCAGAGATCAGCCGTTCCACTTCTTCTGCCACGGCACTGATTTCGTTGTCGTGACGGTTACCGGCAATCTGGGTCAGGTGGGCCTGTACCGTAACCAGTTCTCCCACCAGATTCACCAGATGATCCAGCCGTTCTGCTGGAACCCGGATTGAAAGGGCGGCTTCGGCAGCAGCCGGTGCAGCGGTGGTCCGTTCCTGGCGGGCCTGTTTGACCTGTTGCTGTTCAATCAGGGCGGATTGAACCTTGGAGGCAGGCACCAGACCCTGTTCCACCAGAATTTCGCCAAACCGCTTCTGCATGGAGAGGATTTTCTGCATCTCAACCGGAGAAAGGTCACCCCGTTCAACCAGAATATCCCCCAGTTTTTTGTAGCCAGAGTCCGCGTCCGGGGCATTAGCATCATCAATCAGGTCAATCTTCAGGTCGCAGTCATCTTCCACAAAGATAAAGACATCCTTGATCGCTTCTATGCCACGGGTTGTGGTGAGAATGATATCCCAGTAAAAATAGCAGTGTTCAGGGATCATCTGCTCAAGTGAGGGGATGGCATCCAGGTGGGCCATCACTTCACAGGAGCCAAGGTCACGCAGTTCGTTCAGCAGGCTGATCGGGTTGGTGCCGCTTAGCATGATTTCCGGCTGCGGTTTGAAACGGATGCGGTAGGTGCGGCTGGTGTCAGCTTCAGCTGACGGGGCAGGTGCAGGGGCAGCTGCAACAGGTTCCACCTTCAGTTTGGTTGCCTGGGGTAGTAGCTGTTGCAGGCCGTCAATAATCCGCTGGCCATTGGCCTCATCTGCCGGAGGACCACCTGCCGAGGCCTCCAGCATGGTGGTGATCTGATCCCGGGCCTGCAGGGTAAGGTCCAGCAGGCAACGGGTGACCTGCATTTTACCGTTTCTAACCTGATCAAAGACCGTTTCAACCTCATGGGTAAAACGGGCAATGTCATCAAAGCCGAACATGGCGCCAGAGCCTTTAATGGTGTGCATGGCGCGGAAGACCCGGTTGATCAGGTCATTGTCCTGGGGATTGTCCTCCAGTTCAAGCAGGGAGGTTTCCAGTTCGGCCAGCAGCTCTGAGGCTTCTTCGCGGTAGGTGGCTATATGTTGTTCTTGTGGACTGGACATGAACCCTCCGAAACGGTCTTTTTCAACCCTGGCTTCATCAGGCTTCGTCATGCCTTGCCTGTTAAACCCAGAGCTGAAAAATCCTCGTTTCCAGATCTTTAATGGTTAACCCAATACCTTTTTCACAACCGCAATTAACTGCTCCGGCTTGAACGGTTTGACAATCCAGCCGGTGGCACCGGCTGCCTTACCTTCTGCCTTACGGGATTCCTGAGATTCAGTGGTCAACATGACGATCGGGATGAATTTGTTAAGGGCGCCGCCACGAACCCCTTTGATCAAACCGATACCATCCAGGTTAGGCATGTTCAGGTCAGTGATCAGCATATCCACTTTTTGGGTGCCCAGCTTGGTTAAGGCATCCTTGCCATCCACCGCCTCAACCACGTCATAGCCGGCCTGCTTGAGGGTGAAACTTACCATTTGTCGTACACTTGCCGAATCGTCGGCGGTCATAATCAGTTTTGCCATGTCAGTTTATTCCTCCACACCAGATACAGGGTAAATCGGCGTTGTGCTTGCAGGTGCTTTGCCGCTGCAGCCCAACGGTGTCGATAGCTTTTTTAACCTCAGGGGCCATACAGCCCGAAAAATTGAAATGTTTTTGTGCGTCAAGCGCTGTGCGGCAGGCTGAGCAGATCAGCTGCATGCCGACGAGATCGATTTCGTCAACGGCAGAGAGATCAAGCTGGATGTTGGCAGCCTGACTGCTCTGCTCAAGCAACAGACTGTGCAGTGCAGGAGCGGTGTCAATGGCCAGTCTGCCTGCAGCGCTGATCTTCAGGGTGCTGCCGTCGCTACTGGTACTGTGGGTTAGGGTCAGATCAGACATGTCGTCTCTCCGGTCTTAAAATAAGTCAACATTATCACCGTATTCCGACTCGCTGCCGGCGCTGGTCTGCTGCTTCTGTAATGAGAGTTGAACCCCATGCCGTGCTGCCAGCATTTCATGGATCATCCGTTCACTTTCCATGGTGTAGCGCTGCTCCATATGCCGCAGGTTGTCTCTAAACTCGCTTGAGGCCGGCACCAGAGATCGAGCTTCGGCGTAGACCTGTTCAAGGGCCTGTATCACCTGCTCGGTCTGTTGTTGTATCTCTTCATGGACATGGATGCTTGAGGTGGTCTGGTTTATTTCATCAGAGAGTGACTCAGCCGTACGTGCCAGTGTTGAAAGTTGTTGCTGCAGGGAGTGGTTGATGCCGGAAAGTGATGTGATGATCTGACGGGCTTCCTGCTCCATTTCGCTGACTGGTTGTGAACCATCCTCAACTTCAAGAAAGCTCTGGTCGGCAATACTGGCGGTAATTGCATTGATGGCCTGCAGGGTGTTGGAGACCGCTTCAGTCTGAATAACCGCGTCAAGGGAGAGACGTTTGATCGCTTCAGCCAGTACCCCCAGCGCTGCTCCTTGAGGGCCGGTGTGGGCAGCCTTGATCTGGGCATTCAGGGCGATCAGGTCTATTTCTGAGCCAACTGCTTCAATGTCGCTCACAAACCCGCCTATTTCAGCCATGGTGCTGGTCACCTTATGCATGGCTGCAGCCAGCTCCTGATCAGCCCGATCACAGTTTTGCAGAATCAGTGTGACCCGGTGCATCTCTTTTTCCATGGTGTCCAGCAACGATGTCTCGGTTGAGTCAGAACTGCCCATCAGTGCCTGTTGTAGTTCCTGGCTGATCTGGGTCTGTTTGGCGCCAATGTCACGCAGGCTGTCCAGAATAGTGTTGGTGGCCTTTGTCAGTTGGTCTGTCGCATGTCTGGTCTGAGCGGTCTGAAGTTCGCAGATATCACCAATTTCAGCCACCAGTGCAGGGCAGGTATCTTCGTTCGGGGTGGCTTTGTCACAGGTGTGTTGCTGCAGTTTTTCAAGCGCTTCAATCACATGTTCAATCTGCTGACGGGTGATGTCGTGGAACTGCATGGAGGCAACCACGGCACCGATATCCGATGAAATCTGTTCGGAGATAACAGCAACCTGATTACCGGTGGCAGAGCAGGTGGCATTCAGATTAGCCAGGGTTTCAAGGTTGTTGCCAACCGCAGCAAGGATCTTTTGTGCATCAGCATACTGGTGCTCTTCAGTGCTGCGTACCATCTGGAGATTACCGTTGATCAGCTGGGCAAGAGACTGACGTTGGGCCATGATGCCGGCTGATTTTTCGCTGACGGTCTGGGACAGTTTTTCAACATCCATGGCCAGGGTGGTAAAGCCAGCGCCCAGTTCGCCCAGCCTGGCGGATTCAATTTTGGTGGAGATGGAGAGCATCCGCAGCGCCTTGTCCATCTTCTGAAATCCTTCCAGGGGGCGCACAACGTTTTCAAGCTGAACCATGATCTGTTCCAGGGTGCTGCAGCTTTGGTTGCCCTGGGTGTTGACCTGATCCAGGTAGCTGTTCATCTGGGCAAACAGGTTGCGTAGCCGCTCTGTCAGTTGGTTGCTTTCGGCACCTGCAACCAGTTCTACCAGGTTGTTGGAAACAGAGGATATTCCTGATGATCTGAAGGCAAAGTCCTGCAGTTTTCCACCAAGCTCCAGAAACTGATCTTCCGTGCAGCCTGAAAGTTGTCGCAAAACCTCCATGGTGGGGGTCAGGCAGCTGTTCCATTGTGCAACCTGGTTACAGAGATGGGGAGTCATGGGTTGGATTCCTTTCAAAGCCCTGCTCAAAACTTGCGTGCTACTGGAGTAGCCCCAGGGCGCGAAGCTCCCTGAGCAGTTTCTGTTTGCTGATCGGCTTGACCAGGTAGGCGGTGGCGCCGTCCTGATAAAACGAGTCAAAGACCGTCTTTGGGTCATCCAGGGCAGTGGTCATAACAACTTTGACCTCCAGGTTTGGCGGCACTTCCAGCTCTTTTTCAAGTTGCCGGATCAGTCGCAGCGCCTCTCGCCCGTCCATTTTGGGCATCATGATATCCATGCAGATCAGGTCATAGGGTGACTTGGCATCATGGGCCAATCTGAAGGCGGTTACCGCTTCTTCACCATCAACGGCGATCTCACAATCAAAGTAAGCACCCAGCAGTTCCCTGAGAATCCGGCGGGAGATGAAGTCATCTTCAACAATCAGACATTTCACGGTGGGACTCCTTTACTTGAAGTCTGCAATACCAGAGAAGACGTAATCCCTTCCGGCAACTTCCTTCTGGTGGCATTCAAAACAGTTTTTAACCGGATCAAGGCGACTGGGTTTGCCATCTGCCGTATAACCGGCATACAGCCAGCCCCCTGTGTTCTTCTGGGACTTGTCCTTTTTCATCAGCACCACCATGTTTTTGGGGCCGTCAACGGCGCTGTTGTCCCCTTTGATGTTGAAATGCTCAACCACAATCCGGCTGCCTTCAGGGAACTTGTTGCCTGCCTGGTAGCCCTTGATCGCCTTGGGGTCGGCATAGATGTAGTGGATGCCGTAAAAAAGTGATTTTTTGTCTGCCACTACTTTGCGGGCACTTTTCTTCCAGCTCTGATATTTGGGTAGTGGTGGTGTGCTGATTGCTGCAGCAGCACAGCAGACAAAAAACAGCACAAACAGCCCGGTATTGATCAGTGTGAGACGCTTCATTTGATTCTGTTCTCCTTTGTAACGGTTAATGAAATAGCCTTTGTGGCTGAATGAAGTATACCACCTGTCTTTTGAATGTCACGTCAGGCAGCATATTTTTTATACTCTGTTCCAGGACCCTGATTTACTGGTTTTCCTGCGGGATTACCGGTGTGTCATTGGCCGGCAGATAGATGGAAAAAGTGGTGCCGTTTCCAGGTAGGCTGTCAACACTAATGGTGCCGCAGTGCTGTTTGACAATGCCATACACCATGGAAAGGCCCAGTCCGCTTCCCTTGCCGATCTCTTTCGTGGTGAAAAACGGATCAAAGATTTTAGGAATAAGCTCTTTAGGGATACCACACCCGGTGTCTGATACGGTCAGATGAATGTAGATGCCTGGCGATAGTTCAAGTGCTGATGCTGCTTTGCTGTCGAGTACGACATGTGCCGTGGCAATGGTCAGCTGGCCGCCGTCGGGCATGGCATCACGGGCATTGATGGCCAGATTCATCAGCATCTGTTCAATCATGCTACGGTCAACGCTGGCATGGACGGTGTGCTGATCGCAGATGAAATTGAGTGTGATGTTATCGCCGATTATCCGTCTGAGGAACTTTTCAAAACTGGAAACCAGGGTACAGAGTTCTGCTTTTGAAGGGGTTGACTCCTGTTTGCGGCTGAAGGTGAGCAGGCTCTGGGTCAGGCTGGTGGCCCTTTTGGCTGCATCAACAATCATCTGCAGACTTTCATGGTTGGGGTCTTCCGGTGCCGACTGCATCAGCAGCATAGTGCTGTAGCCCCTGATGACGGTCAGGATATTGTTAAAATCATGGGCCACCCCTCCAGCCAGTATGCCGATCGCCTCCAGCTTCTGTGAATGTCGTAAGCGCTCCTCAGCCTTTTTAATCCGCAACATGACTTTGATATGGGCCACCAGCTCATGGCTGGAAATAGGTTTTTGCAGAAAGGCATCTGCCCCCAGATCAAGGGCCCTGACCCGGTCTTTTGATTCTACATCTGCGGCAGTGATAACAATAACCGGGATATAGGCGGTAGCCGGGTTTTGTTTCAGGTGCCGGATGGTTTCGTAACCATCCATGTCAGGCATCTGCAGGTCAAGCAGGATGGTATCCGGGAACCAGGTGCGTGCCAGATCAAGTCCTTCTTTACCTGAACTGGCCGTTTCCAGCCGGGCATCCGGCAGATGTTTTTCAAGAGTGCCTTTCATAACCAGCAGATTGACGTTTGAGTCATCAATAGCGAGAATTTTCATGGCGCAGGTACCGTTGCATGCTTAAAGGGCAGGCTGCAGGTGAAGCTGCTGCCCTGTTCCGGGCTGCTTTCCAATGTTAAGCTGCCCCCGAGTTTGTCACAGATAGTACGGACTATGGCCAGACCAATGCCGCTGCCCTCACTGCGACGGGTCAGGTAATGTTCAAGCTGGGTGAACGGTTGAAAGATGACTTCCTGGCAGGCAATTGGAATGCCTTTGCCGTTGTCGCTTACCTGTACAAAGACCGGTGTTTTCTGCTGCCCGGTCCCGTCCGGTTCAGCCCAGAGGCGGCAGCTGACCGTGCCACCTCTGTTGGTGAATTTAAAAGCATTGTCCAGCAGGCATCCGGCAATGATATGCAGTGCATCCCACGGGCCTTGCAGGGGTAGTGAGGCATGCTGGTTGCTACTGGTTTTAAACTGAATGCCTGCGTTATTGGCCATGGTCTGATAGCGGCTTTCAAGTGATTCCAATGCCATGCAGGGGGTGTTAATGACGTTTCCTGTAGAATGTTTTGCAGAGCGAGCCTCTGCAAGGGTCAGAAGATTGTTGACCAGGGTTGCCATCCGTTGAGCCGACGTTTTAAGCAGTGTCAGGTACTCTGATTGATTGACCGGTGTTTTCTGGTCCTCCATCAGTTGAATGACACCCATGATGCCATTTAAGGGGGTACGGAATTCATGGCTGATCAGGCTTAAAAATTCACGTTTTAATTCGGCAACTTCACTGGCTTTATGTTGGGCTTCCTGCAGTGCTTCCAGCTGTTCGCAGAGTTGTTTGGTCTGTTTTGCCACCTGTTCTTCAAGGCGAGTACGGTATTGCTGTTCCAGGCGCTGAGTCATCAGGAAGGCCAGTGCCTTGGAGATGCACCAGTTGAGCTGGTCAAAATCTATCGGTTTAAAGAGCAGGTCAAAGGCGTGCTGTTTCAATCCTTCAACCACCAGATCAAAATCAGTGTAGCCGGTCATGAGGAGCGCTGGCAGTGCAGGCAGGAGCTGGTGAACCGCTTCCAGCAGGCGGATACCGTTCATATCCGGCATACGGATGTCGGTAAACAGCAGATCAATTCCAAGGCCTTGTTGTTCGACGATTGCCAGGGCTTCATGGCCACCAGGGGCGCAGATCACCTGATACCCCTGTGCCTCCAGAAACGTTTGCAGCATCTTCAGCACCATCGGCTCGTCATCAACCAACAAAATGTTGGCTTTTATGGATGGTGGGAGGTTGTCAGTGGTGGTTGATGCTTCCATGGGTGTCTTTCTGGCACAACCGGGAGTCTGTTGCCTATTGTTTTGTAAATGCACTATATGTGCCAGCGGTAGGGGTCTTTTTTGTAGGTGTATAACTGGCTGTAAATATACGATTGCTTGTTTTTTGAAGGTGGCCTTTAGTTTTTAAACTGTGTCATTTGATGTGTCATGACACAGTTGTGACACGTCGGTTGTGTGTCACTAATCTGCTTGCTGTTCAAGCCAGCGGTAGAAGGTACGTCGGCTGACTCCCAGCAATTTTGCCGCTTCAGTGCGGTTACCTCCAGTACGATGCAGTGCTTCCTTAATGGTCAGATCTGGGTGAGGATGGGGTAAGGTGCCGGTTTCCGGGGTTGACCTGGCGATGCTGAAAAACTCAGCTGGCAGGTCATCAGAGGTGATGATTGAGCTTTGGCTGAGGATACAGGCGTGTTCAATCAGGTGCTCCAGTTCACGTACATTGCCTGGCCAGGAGTGGCTGCGGAAGGCAGACAGCACATCTTCGGAAAGGCTGCTGCAGGTGCGGTTGAACTTGTGCGAAAATTTGTGTAGGAAATGCTCCACCAGCAGGGGAAGGTCTTCCAACCGGTTTCGCAGGGGAGGTACATCAAGGCGCACCACATTCAGGCGATAGTAGAGGTCCTGCCGAAATTCACCCCGTCGTACCTTTTCCTGCAGGTTGCGGTGGGTGGCGGCAATAACCCGTACATCGATCTTGATCGGTGTTGTGTCACCGACCCGTTCAATCTCCCGCTCCTGCAGTACCCGCAGTAGCCGGATCTGCAGGGCAGGGGAGATGTCTCCGATTTCATCCAGAAAGATGGTGCCGCCATGGGCCTTTTGAAAACGGCCCATCTTGTCTTTAATGGCGCCGGTAAAGGCGCCACGGACATGGCCGAACAGCTCGCTTTCCAGCAGTCCTTCCGGTAGCGCCGAGCAGTTGAGCTTGATAAACGGCTTCTGTTTTCTGGCACCGCATTCATGGAGCGCCTGGGCCACCAATTCTTTGCCGGTACCGCTTTCGCCACAGATCAGGACGGTGCTGGTGACATCTGCCAACGCCTCGATTCTGGTGAAAAGTTGCTGCATAACCGGTGCGCGACCGATAATGGTATGAAAGTGACTGCGCTGCTGAAGCTGGCGCTCCAGGGCATCCAGTTCGGTTTCATCACGTATAACCGCTACGGCGCCGGTGCGGTGTCCGTCTTCGCTGGTGGTTGGGGTGGCGATAACACTGACGATCCGGGTACGACTGCCATTGCCACGGCATTCGATCCGTTTCAGTTCCTGGCGCTGTCCGGTGCGGACGGTTTCGGCCAGGGCCATGCGGCAGCTTCCGTTGCAGCCCGTACTTAGCTGATCAATGGCTTGACCAAGCTGATCAGCGCTGTAGCCGCACTGCAGGGCTGCATCGTTCAGGTGCTGGAGCTGAAGGTGTTGATCCACCATGATGATGGCGTCACTGATGCTGCGGTTGATCGCCTCCAGATTGGCGCGGAACTGCTCCCGTTCAAGCTGCAGCCTGCGGTTTTCAATGGCGTGGCGGGTAATACTGCTGATCTGCAGGCTGTCAAACGGTTTGCAGAGATAATCAAAGGCGCCGTAACGGATCGATTCAGTTGCGGTGGCGACATCCGGGTAGCCGGTCATCATGATCACGCGACTGGTGGGGGAGAGCGTTGTGGCTGTCTTGAGTAGTGCCAGACCACCTTGATTTTTATCCAGCATGATATCGATGAAGATGACATCGTAGGACTGTTGCCCGATCAAGGTAAGTGCGTCATGGCAGCTGTGGGCTACGTCTGTCTGGTGTCCATCACTGCCAAGGACCATGCTGATCAGGCGGGTGATCTGAATTTCGTCATCTACAATCAGTATCCTGGCCTGCATGGTTCCCCCGTTATTGACCTGCATACAAGTATGGTTTATAGGATAACGTGGTAAAAAGATTTTGCAAGCAGGAGCTGCTATGGCCCGTCCTACCTGGGACCAATATTTTATTGATATCACCCTTTTGGTGGCAACCCGCTCAACCTGTCTGCGGCGTCAGGTGGGGGCCTTACTGGTTAAGGATCGTAATATCCTGGCCACCGGTTATAACGGAACACCGTCCGGTATCCGCCACTGTGAGGAGACCGGCTGTCTGCGGGAACGGCTGAAGGTGCCCTCTGGTGAACGCCATGAGCTGTGCCGTGGGTTACATGCCGAGCAGAACGCCATTATTCAGGCCGCCCGGCATGGGGTGAATATTGATGGTTCCACCCTGTACTGCACCACCATGCCCTGTATTATCTGTACCAAGATGCTGATTAATGCCGGTATCAAGCGGATAGTCTATGCAGAAGGGTATGCTGACGAGCTTGCCCGTGAAATGGTGGAAGAAAGCGGGATTGAGGTGGTTCATTTTGAACGTGGCACAACCGGAGGAGGAACCCCATGAAGTGTCCGTTCTGCGGCCATCCTGACAGTAAAGTCGTTGATTCCCGGCCTGACAAAGGTGGGGCGGTTATCCGTCGCCGTAGAGAGTGCGAAGAGTGCGCCAAGCGGTTTACCACCTATGAACGGGTGGAGGAGATGCTGCCGCTGGTTTGCAAGAAGGATGGGCGGCGGGAACATTTTGATCGGATGAAGGTGATCTCCGGTATCAAGAAGGCCTGTGAAAAACGTCCGGTTTCTGTTGAGGATATCGAGCGGATGACGGACCGGCTGGAAACCCGGTTACAGGAGTGCGGTGAGCGTGAAGTGCCAGCATCGCGGATCGGCGAGTGGATCATGAATGAACTGCATGCCGTTGATCAGGTGGCCTATGTCCGGTTTGCCTCAGTCTATCGCTCCTTTAAAGATATCAACGAATTTATGGTTGAGCTGCAGGACCTGCTGAAGAAGTAGGGGGCGTGATGTCAAAAACAGACCTTGCATACATGAAGCGGGCACTCTCCCTTGCCCGTAAAGGGTTGGGCAGGACTGCCCCTAATCCCGCAGTAGGCTGCGTGATTGTGCGTGATGGCATTATAGTGGGGGAGGGATGGCATAAAAAGGCCGGTACCCCCCATGCCGAGGTGCATGCTCTGGCCATGGCCGGTACAGCAGCCAAAGGGGCTGATGTCTATGTGACCCTGGAACCCTGTTGTCATCACGGTAAGACCCCGCCCTGTTGTGACGCACTGATTGCGGCTGGCGTACGGCGGGTGGTGGCTGGCATGGTCGATCCTTTTCTGCAGGTGGCTGGCAAGGGGTTGCAGAAGCTCCGCCAGGCTGGTATCCGGGTTGAGGTTGGGCTGTTGGAAGAACAGTGTCAGGCCTTGAATAAAGGCTTTATCAAGGCAGTTACCACCGGGATGCCGTACCTGATGTACAAGTCAGCCATGACGCTGGATGGCAATATCGCCACCGTAACCGGGCATTCCCGCTGGGTTACCGGTGAAGAGTCCCGCCGTTTTGTGCATCGTCTGCGGTCCCACTGTGATGCGGTTATGGTGGGGGTAGATACGGTGATTGTCGATAATCCGCAACTGACAGTCCGCCATGTCAAGGGCCGTGATCCGTTGCGGGTGATTGTGGATACCCGTCTGCGTACCCCTGAAAGTGTGCATGTGTTGAATGGCCCCGATGCCAGCAAAACCATTATAGCCACCTGTGAGACTAATCCTGAATTCCATCAGCGGTACCTGCTGCAGGGGGCTGACATACTGGTCTGTCGTGAATATGATGGCAGGGTTGAAATGACAGACCTGCTGCACAAGCTGGCTGTCAGGGGGGTGCAGAGCATCCTGGTGGAGGGTGGCAGCCGCCTGGCTGGTGATCTGCTGCAACATAAGTTGATTGATGAATGTATCTTTTTCTATGCACCAAAGGTGGTGGGGAACGGTTTTGCCCCTTTTGCCATACAAGGGATCAGTACCATGGATCAGGCTATTCAGCTGGAAGTACAACGGGTTGGCATGTCCGGCCCTGATGTGGTGGTATATGCCAGACCGGTGGGTGTATGTTTACCGGCCTGATCGAGTGTACCGGGCGTGTGGTCGCCTTGCGCCGTGGAGCTGAGCGTGCCGTGCTTGAGGTTGCAGCTCCGTTGCCAGCAGATGAGATCCGTATCGGTGATTCAATTGCCGTGAATGGAGCCTGTCTGACGGTGATTGCCACGCAGGGTGATCGCTTCAGTTTTGATGTCTCACCTGAAACCGTAACGCGGACCACCTTTGCGGCCTCTCAAACAGGGAGTCCGGTTAACCTTGAACGGGCATTGCGGCTTGGTGGGCGTCTGGATGGACATCTGGTTACCGGGCATATTGATTGCGTCGGGCGGCTGGAAACTCGTGTTAGTCAGGGCAATGCGGTTGTTTTGGGATTCAGTCTGCCCCAAGAACAGGCCCGGATGCTGGTGGAAAAAGGATCAGTGGCTATTGATGGTATCAGTCTGACGGTGAATAGCGTTACTGACAGCGGTTTTACAGTCTCAATTATTCCTCATACCCTTGAAAAGACCACCCTGGCAGGTGTAGGGCCTGGCAAAGAGGTGAATATTGAGACAGATGTTATTGGCAAATATGTGGCGCGTCTGGTTGGTCCCCACGCAGGCAGTGGTGGCCTGACTATGGAAAAATTACTGCAGAACGGTTTTATCTGAGAGAGGAAGACGTAGCAATGGGTGTATGTACAATTGAAGAGGCGATAGAGGATATCCGTCAGGGCAAGATGGTGATTCTGGTGGATGATGAGGACAGGGAAAACGAAGGTGATTTGACCATGGCAGCTGAAATGGCAACCCCTGAGGCGATTAACTTCATGGCCAAGTATGGTCGTGGTTTGATCTGCCTGACCTTGACCCCTGAAAAATGTGATGCCCTTGGATTAAAGCCGATGGTGCGGGATAATACCTCACCCTTTGAGACCGCTTTTACGGTTTCAATCGAGGCCAAGCGTGGCGTGACCACCGGTATTTCTGCTGCTGATCGCTCCCATACGGTTTTAACCGCAGTGGCCCCCAATGCGTCGGCAGCTGATCTGGTTAGCCCTGGTCATATCTTTCCGCTGCGGGCCAAGCCGGGTGGGGTGCTGGTGCGTACCGGGCAGACCGAAGGATCGGTTGATCTTGCCCGTCTTGCCGGTCTGACTCCTGCAGGGGTGATTTGTGAGATCATGAATGATGATGGCAGCATGTCACGCATGCCGGAACTGCGGACCTTTGCCAAGGAACATAATCTGAAAATCTGTACCGTTGCTGATCTGGTTGCCTACCGCCTGAAACATGAGCAGCTGGTACGTCCCGTTGCCGATGCCAAGCTGCCATCCCGTTATGGTGGTGACTGGCGGGTGGTGGCCTTTGAAAACGACGTGGACAAGCTGGACCATATCGCGTTGGTTAAAGGCGATCTCTCAGGCGACGAGTCGGTGCTGGTGCGGGTACATTCGGAATGCCTGACCGGCGATGTGATGGGCTCCCAGCGTTGTGATTGTGGCGATCAACTGCACAAGGCGATGGAGGCGATTGATAAGGAAGGCCGTGGTGTGATTCTGTACATGCGCCAGGAAGGGCGGGGGATCGGTCTGATCAACAAGCTGAAGGCCTACGAGCTGCAGGATCAAGGGATGGATACCGTTGAAGCCAATCAGCAGCTTGGTTTTAAGGCTGATATGCGTGATTACGGGGTTGGCGCCCAGATTCTGTTGGCCTTGGGACTTCGTAAAATTCGCCTTTTGACCAACAATCCTCGTAAGTTGGTTGGTCTGCAGGGGTATGGTCTTGAAATTGTGGACCGGGTGCAGATAGAGGCCAGTCCCACCTGTTCAAACAAAGGCTACCTGAGAACCAAGCGGGATAAACTGGGCCACCTGTTGGAAAAGGTCTGATGCGTGTCCTGTTGCATACCTGTTGTGGTCCCTGTGCCCTCTACCCCCTTATGACACTGCGTAGCGAGGGGATAGAGGTGACTGGTTTTTTTTATAATCACAATATCCATCCCTATCAGGAGTTTGCCAAGCGACGTGATGCAGCACAACAGATGGCTGATCAAGAGAATATGCCTCTGATTATACGGGATGAGTACCGCTTGGAGGAGTTTCTCGCCAATGTGGCTGCAGAGCCGGATACACGCTGCGGCTACTGTTATGCCTCACGTCTGGATGCTGTCGCAGCAGCTGCAAAGGAAGACGGTTTTGACGCCTTTACCTCATCGCTTTTTTACAGCCGCTATCAGAACCATGAGTTGATGCGAAAGAAGGCGGAAGAGGCAGCAGAAAAGCAGGGCATACTGTTTTTGTATCGGGATTTCAGGCCAGGCTGGCAGGAAGGTATTCGGCGATCAAAAGAGTCAGGGCTGTATCGTCAGCAGTATTGTGGCTGTATTTACAGTGAAAAGGAACGCTACTGTCGCTAAAGTAAGTCGAGATAGAGTATCGAAATAGAAAAGGCCCGGATTGCTCCGGGCCTTTTCTATTTCATCTGGTGCCTCAGGGCAATTAGGCGTGAATTGCGCTGACAGGGCAGGTGTCTACGCAGGCGCCGCAGTCGATGCAGGTGTCAGCATCGATAACGCGCTTGCCGCTCTGCTCGCTAATTGCGTTTACAGGACAGGAATCTTCACATGCTGCGCAGTTGGTGCAATCATCAGTAATAGTGTGTGCCACGGTACCACCTCCAGAAATTTGTTGTAAATTGGTTGGCCTTTCTACAAAGGCGTGAACGTGTTACCACAGCACCGCTAAAATGTCCAGAAAAACTGTATACGTGATTTCGTGGAACCGTTTCATAAATTGGTTGAATTTTTATGGGGCAGCATGATATATCAAATGCAGTTTTATTATTGTGTAAATGGTTTAATCTGACTAATGATTTTTTATTTAAAATAATGTCTTGATCTCTGTTTGTTTGGGAGGAAATTGTATGATTATTATGGCGTTAAACTGCGGTAGTTCATCAGTCAAATACCAGTTGTTTGACTGGGAAAAAAAGGTGGTTGTTGCCAAGGGAATGGTTGAGCGGGTCATTATTGGTGATTCGTATATCGTGCATGAAGTCCCTGGAAGGGAGAACTTCAAGCTTGAGCAGGATTGCCCTGATCACAAGGCCGCCATTGATCTGGTGATCAGAGTGGTGACTGATCGTGAACATGGCGTATTGCAGAGCGTAGCCGAGATCTCTGCTGTTGGTCACCGGGTCGTGCATGGTGGAGAAAAATTTACCTGCTCGGTACGAATTGATGATGATGTACTGAACGCGGTGAAGGATGTACAACATCTGGCACCGCTCCACAATCCGCCCAACATTGAGGGTATTGAGGCAGCCCGTTTGCTGATGCCAACTATTCCCCATGTGGCGATTTTTGATACCGCTTTCCATCAGACCATGCCGGAGCAGGCTTTCCTGTATCCGGTACCCTATGACTGGTATGAAAACCACGGTGTTCGCCGCTACGGTTTCCACGGCACTTCACACCTGTATGTCTCAAAGCGTGCCGCTGTGCTGCTTGGCAAGCCTGCTGATCAATGCAATATCATTACCATGCATATTGGTAATGGTGTTTCCCACTGCGCTATAAAAAATGGTATTTCGGTTGATACCAGCATGGGGCTTACTCCACTTGAGGGAGCAGTGATGGGCACCCGTAGTGGTGACATCGATCCAGCCATTCCGGCCTTTATGATGCAGAAGGAGAACCTTTCTGCGAAGGAAATTGACAGCGTTCTGAACAAGAAGAGTGGCATTCTTGGTATTACCGGCCGCTATACTGACCGCCGTGATGTGATTGAGCATGCTGCCAAGGGAGATCATCGCTGTCAACTGGCCCTGGATATTGAGGCGTATCGCCTGAAGAAATATATCGGTGGCTATATGGCTGCCATCGGCAAGCTGGATGCCGTGATCTTTACCGCAGGCGTGGGGGAGATGGGGGCAGCGATCCGTGAAAAGGCGATTGAAGGGCTTGAGCATATCGGCATCTGTCTTGATCGTGAGCGTAATGCCGGCGCCATGACCCGTAAACGTGAGACCCTGATTACAACTGATGATTCTCCGGTTAAGGTCTATGTTATTCCCACTGATGAAGAGCTGGTCTTTACTGAGGATGTGGTGGCAATTCTGGATGGTACCTACACCGACCATATGCAGTTTGAGTATTCCTTTGCAAAGTCAGACTTTGTAAGGAAATAACCTGAAGCAATTGAAGGGTGAGAAATTTTTTCTCACCCTTCACTCGTTGCCATCTACTCTTTCAATTCTTCCTGTAACCCTTCCACCACCGCTTTTACTTCAGCCAGCATATCTGCTGCCTGGGGAGATGTCTCATATTTCAGGTAGAGCCGGTAATACTTGAGGGCATCGGTCATGCGCTCCTGATCCATGCAGATACCGCCCAGGGTCAGGTAGGCCATACTGAAATCCGGTGCCAGTTTAACTGCCGTTTTACAGTTTTGCTCTGCAAGCTCGTACTCTTCAAGGTCGTAGTAGAGTTCTCCAAGGTTATGGTAGGCAGCCGGATCCATCGGATCAAGCTCAATCCCTTTTTGATAGGCGTCGATGGCAGCAGCATGATCACCGCTACCGTAGTACAGGTCCCCCAGCGCATTCCAGGCAAAGATATTTTCAGGCTCTTTTTCAATAGCTGACTTAAAGGCAGACATGGCTTCGTCGGTCTGATCAAGGGCATTATGGACAAGGCCAATGCTGACCAGGGCATCAGCATCATCAGGGTCTGCAAGGAGGACTGCCCGGTACTGGCCAAGTGCCTCCTGATGTTGGCCTGCCTCAAACAACAGGTCTCCCAGAGTTGTCAGGGCATCAGGATTGGCCGGTGTGTAATCGAGACCGGTGCGGTAGGCGCTGATAGCTCCATCAAGCTGTCCCAGTTCAGCCAGCGCGTCTCCTCGATAAAAGTAGGCATCTGCATCATCCTTTGTATGCTTGATGTAGCTATCCAAAAGCAGAAGCGCCGTGTCAGCATCACCAGCATCCAAAAAGTCAATTGCCTTGGTCAGTTCTTCATGCAGCTTCTCTGTGGCCATGTTTCCTCCTAGCTGGGGCTGATTCTTCATATACTACATAAAACCTGATTTCAGTAAAATTTAAGCAGGGCTCTTGCAAAGAGACAACTTTGCCTTATACTGTAAACGATATTTTATCTGAAGGATAGTGCATGCAGCGTGAACAGGGACAACAATCACTTGGACTCCGTACACTGGAGGACATCAGCAGCATCATTCTGCATTCACATGATTTGCAGGAGACGCTTGATAATATTGTGACTATTGTAGCCAAACGGATGGCGAGCGAGGTCTGCTCAATCTATCTGCTTGAAGATGATGGTGAAACATTGGTGCTGAAGGCCACTAAGGGGCTCTCAAAAAGTGCAGTCGGCACCGTTTCAATGAAGACATCGGAAGGTCTTTCCGGTCTAGTGGTGCAGACCAGAGACATGGTTACCACTGATAACGCCCCGGCCCATCCCCGCTACAAATATTTTAAACATTCAAAAGAAGAACGCTATCTGTCGTTTCTTGGTCTACCGCTTTTTGAACGCAAGACCCCGATTGGGGTGATTGTCGTACAGACCGTTGCGGCCCGCAGTTTTACCCTGGATGAGATCAGCATCCTCAGAACCATTACCTTTCAGATTAGCAGCATTGTCCTTAATGCCAAGCTGCTTGATTCCATCCAGACCAAGGAGCAGGAACGAGCCTATTACGAACAGGAACTGGCTCGTCTTAAAACCCATCGTCCCGGTGATGGAAGCCGTGATCAACTGGAGACAAAGGCTAAGTCATGTTCACTGGGAGGCACTGCGGTTTCTCCTGGCTTCAGTCATGGCAAGGTCTATATTCTTGATCGTTTCAGCGACAAGGTGATCAAGGTTGCCAAGGTCGGATCTGTTGCGGACGAACTGCATAAGTTCAGGATAGCCCTGGAAAAAGTCACGATCCAGACCATCTATATGGAAAAGCGGGTCAGTGAACTGTTGTCAGAAGATGATGCCTCCATCTTTCATACCCACCTGATGATACTTGAAGATCGTGGTTTCCTTAACAAAGTTAATGATCTGATTGAGCAGGGGAGTGGTGCCACACGGGCGGTACATGAGGTGGTGCAGGGCTATATCGAAGTATTTTCGGCAATGGAAGACCCCTATCTTCGGGAACGTTCCGCAGATATGGAGGATATTGGTCGTCGGATTATAGATGTGTTGGAAGGGAATGAGCATAACGGCGTAAAGCTGAAGGAAAAGCGGGTGATCGTGGCGGAGGATATCTTCCCCTCTGATATGGCCATGCTTGATCATGACAAAATTCTGGGTATTGCAACAGAAAAGGGGAATATCTACTCACATGCCGCCATTATGGCTAAATCCCTGGGCATACCTGCAGTGGTTGGCGTAAAGGGGCTTTTGCACGCAGCCAATGTTAAAGATCAGGTGATTGTGGATGGCACTTCCGGGCATATCTACCTGAACCCGGAGAAGCAGGTCCGGGATGAGTATCTGAGGCTTGAAAAAGAGTATACCACTCGTTTAAAAGAGTTGGAGCCGCTGCGTGACCTGCCTGCAGTAACCAGTGATGGCACACGAATCCAGTTGCGGGCCAATATCGGTCTTTTATCGGATGTCAGAACTGCAACGGCTAATGGCGCTGAAGGAGTTGGTCTCTATCGGACAGAATTCCCTTATATGGCCCGCACCTCCTTTCCTAACCGTCAGGAACAGGCGCTGCTATATCGCAAGATACTGGAAGGGTTTCCGGGGCAACCGGTTAATATCCGTACCCTGGATATCGGTGGTGATAAAGGACTGCCTTATTTTAGCTATCCCCATGAGGATAACCCGTTTCTTGGTTGGCGATCGATCCGGGTTTCTCTGGATGAAGAGGCTATTTTTCGTGAGCAGCTGGCAGGCATCCTTTTGGCGGCTCCGGCTGGTCAGGCCACCATTATGTTTCCGTTGATCAGTTGCCTTGATGAGGTGCGCAGGATCAGGGCTATTCTTGATTCAGTGGTTGAGGAGTTATGCCAGCAGGGACACGACGTCTGTGGCGGATTGCCGTTGGGAATTATGGTAGAGGTGCCGGCAGCGGTGCAGATTATCGATCGCCTGGCTGCAGAGGTGGACTACTTAAGTATCGGTACCAACGACCTGATCCAGTACATGCTTGCAGCAGACCGTAATAATATTAAAGTGAAGCAGTACTATGAACCGTACCATCCGGCAGTACTGCACGCCATCAAACGGGTAGCTGATGTTGGGCACAAAATGGGCAAAAAAGTTTCTGTATGTGGAGAAATGGCTGCTGATCCACTGAATGCCCTGTTGTTGGTGGGTATGGGAGTACGTGAGTTCAGTCTGTCAGCTCCCAGTATACCGTTGGTTAAGCAGGCGATCCGTACACATTCATTGCGGTTATGTCAGGCCATGGCCCGCAAGGTACTGTCCTTTGGTACTGCCTGCGATATTAAGCGGTATCTTTCAAAACGGCGTAAGGAGCTGTTTGAATAGTTGTTTTTGAGAAAGAGGTTTGTTGAGAGAAACCAAACAAAAGAGGGGAGACCAGACCGGTCTCCCCTCTTTTGTTGATATACTCTACTGTTTTCTACCGCTTATCTCAAGAGCTTGAACAGGTAGGCAAAGGTGCCAGCAACAGAGAAGCTTGTCAGGAAGTTGAAGGTTTTAAAGAGTGACTTGGCAATATCCACCTTGCCCTGGTGCAGGGCTATGTCGGTGGAAATGCCATCAAACTCAATGATATCAAGCCAAGGTTTGTCCCATTGATACATCATCAAGTAAAGACCAGCACCTTTCCAGATCAGGGCAAAGATAAAAACAACACCAAAAGAGAGGATGCCGTTGGCTATTGGTGAGTCTTTCATCTCTTTGTAAATCTTGAAGATGGTGTAAATATTGATGATGCAGAGATAGAACCAGACCGTGTTGTTCATCATCCGGTAGTTACGCAGCACATACAGAGATGGTTTCGGGTTCAGACTGACCACCAGAATGGTGAATGCCAGGATTGCCGCAGTGCCAATATAAATGGTCTTTTTTGACCCTGTGATCTCGAGCGTTCTGGTAAACACGAAATATTCCTGGATACCGTGGCTGATAACCAGAATGGCAACCGTACCGATCATGTAGTGCACCGCAATCATGACCGTAAAGGTTTCATGCCAGGGGTTCAGTTGGTAGGACTGACTCCAGAAAAGTAGGAAGAAACCGATTGAGATACTGGTCCAGATCCGGGAGTTGTTAAGGCTGAAATAGAAGCTGAATGCCGCAGCCACAAACCAGAAGAAAACCAACAACAGGCTGGTGTAGTCAATTACTACAGCATTGTAGACCTTTGGTAAAAAGGGGAATATTGATGTTAAAGCCTGAAAAAAACCTGTCAAATCCATAACGCCTCCTCTAAATCTGCGCTGGGCGGAATTAAGTTAAAGTTGTGCAGCCTGGGCAGAGATAGCTTCTTTCATCTCTTTGATTTTGTTGGAACTTGCCAACAATTTTGATCCTTTTTCTATGGCAGCAAGGAATTCCTGGAGTTTGTCAGGGTCCTTCAGTGATGCTACGCTGCCGATATTCATCAGCTCCTTTTCAGCCAGGGTACGACCTAGCTTGCCAACAAACCGGTTTGCAAGATCAAAAATTGCAGCTTCAATTTCATCAGCAGAAAGTGTGGAGGCTGCCGCAGCAGGTGCTGGGGCAGTGGGCTCTGAAGGTGCTGCAACTGCCGTTGGGGCAGGAGTCGCAAAGGGGTTGCCGGATGATGCCTCCCAGAGTGCGCGGATATCTATCAGACCTGCTAGATCAAGTACAAAGCCATCTGTATCAGCCAGTACACGCAGATCAACACGGGCGCCGGGCAGGCCGGCTATCTGCTGCACTTCTCCTGCAGAGGTTTCTATGCCGGTTGAGGCATCGTGGAAGAATCCCACCGTTGCGCCGTTACGATAAAAAATTAGCCCGGCTCTTTCCGGGGTGTAAATTTTAAGCGTAGCGGTCATTTGTTCGGTTTTGATCCGATCAAGCAGGGCCTTGAAATCAATCAGCTTGATTTCCTGACTGTCAATGGTTGCCGGTCCACCAACAAGCGCCATCACCGCCAGGGTAATGTCTTTAGATAGTGCATACACGCTGAAGGTGCCGCTTGAGGCAAGCAACATTAATTCAACCAGCGACTGCAGAGCTGCCTGATCTTTGATCTCATTGCCATCACGATGCACAATGGCGGTTACCAACTTTCCCTCATCATACACCAGGGCGCAGTCAGCCGCAGGAAAGTCAAAAATCGCGCAACCGGTCAGTTTGCCATTTTTAAGTTTTTCCAGTGCGTCAGGTAGTTGTAACTTTGAGATAGGGACATTCTCGGCCAGGGGGTTTCCTTTTGGCAGCAGAAACATAATGGAGATCCCTCAAAAGTGGAGTGGCAGAGATGAAATCCCTGCGGTAAGCCTTAGGTGCCTTGTTTACTGTGTTGTATGAGTAAACAATGTTTCGTATTGTAGCTAATGAAACACGTCTGTCAAGCTCTGTACCACAAAAATATTTGTTTTTCTTGACAAGATACCGCTTCCGTATTTTTGTGACTCGCTATGTGCGCAAAACGACTGCTTCTCATATCGCTGGTTTTTCTGGTTTTGGGGTGCCTGTCAGAGTATCTGCTTGGGGTTCCGTTTTCCTATATTATTCCATTGATTTTAGTTGGTTGTCTTGTTTGCTCGGTGCCTTTTAAAAGCCAGGTCCTGTTCGGTTGGCTACTGGCATTATTCTGGATGAGTTGGGGAATGGCAGCTCTGGCACCACACCTGGATAAAAATTTGGCTGGTCAAGGTATTGCTGCATTTGATGGCAAACAGGTTGTTGTTGAGGGAATCCTGCAGGGCCGTCCCCTTATGAAGGCTGAAGGACAGCGGTTTGAACTGCAGGTTGAGCAGGTATATTCCAATGGTACTACGTTTGCTGTTGATGGTGTTCTGCTCGTAACTATTGCCAAAGGACAGGGCCCCTGGCTGAGTGGTGATAGAATCCGCTGTCCGGCTAAAGTGCATCTGCCTCGCCTGCTTGGACTGCCGGGGGAGTTTGATTATCGCCGCTATCTTGCACTGCGCGGAGTCCAGGCAACGGCTTGGGTGCATGAAGCTGATAGCATTGTGCTGATGCGTGGTGCTGCTGTGACGTCGTGGCATCGCTGGATTGACGCACTTGCGCTGCGCAGTCAGGAATTTATCAGAAAAAATGTTCCTGACCCTGATCAGCGCGGAATTGTGTTGGCTTTGGCAACCGGTGGTCAACAAGAGGTCTCTCCTGCCATAACTACCGCCTATAGCCGGGCTGGTGTGTCCCATATTCTTTCTGTCTCAGGATTCCATGTTGGTGTTGTAGTTGCGGTGTGGGTCCTCTGTTTGCGATGGCTGATGCTGCGTTGGGAGTGGCTGGCATTGCGCATTGATGTCCGGCGTACGGCGTTGCTCTCAGCACTGCCGCTTATGCTGCTGTACCTTGTCTTTACCGGTGGCGCACCTGCCACAGCCCGTTCTGTGCTGATGTTGTCAGCTGTGGTGCTGGCCATTTGGAGTGAGCGGGAGATTGACAGTCTGGATGCGCTGCAACTAGCAGCTTTTTGCTTGCTGGTGGCAGATCCGGGTGTCCTGTTTGATCTCTCGTTTCAGCTTTCATTCCTGGCGCTTTGGGGGCTGCTGGTGCTGACTCCGTTACTTGTTGCACCGTTTGATCGCTTTATAGTACGGGGCTGGCAGCGGACACTGCTGCTACTCTGTGCTGCCTCGATAGCCACCGTACTTTCCACCATGGCACCGGTGCTGGACTCATTCCATCAGGTCTCGTTCAGTGGAATTCTGGCGAATCTGGTGATCGTGCCACTTTTAGGGTATGGCGCTACGGTTTTGGCTACTGCAGCTCTTCCGCTGCAGTTCTGGCTACCGTCTGTTGCGGCGTTTTTACTGAAGGTGTCTGGCTGGCTGGTACTGGTCAGTAATGGCTTTATTTTCTGGATATCCCGCTTGCCTGTACTGCACAGCTTCAATGTCGGCCCTGTTGATCTGTTGGCTACTGTTGTCCTGCTTGGCCTGCTCAGCTTTATCCGGTCTGGTCGCAGCAAAGCTGTTGCCGTAAGCCTGTTGGTAATCGGGCTGATGCTGGTACATCTATGGCCCGATGCAGCACCGGATGGGAACATGAGGATTGCCTTCCTGGGCGTGGGGCAGGGGGATGCGACCTTGATCAAGCTTGCAGACGGTCGCACTCTGCTGGTGGATGGTGGCGGCTATCTGCTGGATTCCAATAAGGATTTTGGTGAACGGTATCTGGTGCCGGCGTTACATCGTCTTAAGGTTAAGCAGATTGATCTGATGGTCTTGACCCATCCCCATCCTGATCACCTTGGAGGACTACCTGCGGTTGCCGAGCAGTTTCGGGTGAGGGAGTTCTGGCAGGGGGAGTCGGTTGGCTCAAACGACAACTATCAGCGCCTTATCGGGGCGCTTAATAATCAGCATACAACCCTGCGGATAGTGAAAAAAGGAGATCGTGTCCAATTTGGGAAGGAGCTGGTGCTGTCAGTTGTTGCCCCACAGGCAGTGGCAGGGGGTGAGGGGGGGGACAATGATGATTCTTTGGTGCTACACCTTCAACAATCCTCTTTCAGTACGCTTTTGATGGGCGACGCCGGTTTTCCTGTGGAAGATATGCTGCTCCGTGATGGTGTTGGTGAGATTACTCTGCTTAAGGTAGGGCACCATGGCAGCCGATACGCAAGTAGTGAACAATTTCTTGCCAGGGTCAAGCCACGGGTTGCGGTGATATCAGTCGGGGCAGGCAATACGTTTGGTCTGCCAACAGAAGAAACCATCAATCGGATCAAACAGCAGGGGACAGAGTTGTATCGAACTGATCAGCAGGGGACCATCCAGGTTGAAACCAATGGCATTGGATTTACCGTAGCGCCGCTTAAGACCGAACCTGCTCTGCTTGCTACAGTGCGACATTTTGTTTGTAACATTTTGTTTTGACAGCCAGCAATTTGCTGTGATAATACCAGTATCATTATCACTCTAGGCAAGGTTCAACTCCTGATGACTGAAACCAGACAGATGAATGAAATACTGATCGTTGAAGACGATCGCTTTTTCCGCGAGTTGTATGCCGACCTGCTGCGCCAGGCTGGATACGGCGTGGAAACAGCCTGTTCTGGTGAGGAGGCGCTGGATCTGTTGCTGGATGCCCGCTTCGGTCTGGTGGTGACAGACCTTGCCATGCCTGGAATTTCCGGGCTGGAACTGTTGGTAAAGATCAAGTCACAAGACCCTTCCATTGACGTTATTCTGGTGACCGCCAACGCAAACCTTGAATCAGCCCTCTTCTCCCTTAAACATGGTGCCCGTGATTTTCTGCTGAAACCGATCAGTTCAGATGAACTGTTGCATACCGTGCGACTCTGTATGGAACAACGTCGCCTGCTGGATGAAAATGTTGAGCTACGTAACACGTTGGGGCTTTTGCAGACAAGTCAGGCACTTTCAAGTTGCCTGGATCTTGAAGGGGTCTGTCATCTTGCTGTGGATGCCCTTGCCCGTGAGGTCGGGGTGGGGCGTGGTGTTGGCCTGGTACAGCTGAATGGAGAGTTTATTGTCAATGAACTGAAAGGGGTTGATGCAGCCACAGGCGCACTGGTGCATAAGCTGCTGGCCTCTTCCTTTCGCAAACGTTCATCCCGCAAGGGGCAGCCGGTGCGGTTGCTCCTGCCAACGGGATATGATGAGCTTGAGCAGGCTGATTTAAGGGAAGCGGTCCTCTTTCCCCTTATTATTAGAAACAGCTGCCATGGTATGGTGATTTTGCTGAATGACCCAGGGCAGATTATCCCTTCGCTCAAGAGCGAGCGTAACATCAATTTTCTTGAAGAGCACGGCGCCCGAGCGCTTGATAATGCCCTGCGTTTCACCTCCACCAGAGATATGCTCTACATTGATGAGCTGTCTGGTCTGTTTAATTATCGCTACCTGAAGGTTGCGTTGGAGCGTGAAATTAAACGGGCTGATCGCTACTCTACCCAACTGTCGGTGGTGTTTCTTGATCTGGATAATTTCAAAGGGGTCAATGACACCTATGGTCATCTGGTGGGCAGTAATCTGCTTAAAGAACTGGGAGCCTTACTGAAAAAATCGGTTCGTGAAGTCGATGTCCTGATCCGTTATGGTGGTGACGAGTACACCATTATTCTGGTGGAAACCGGCCCTGATGCTGCACGACAGGTGGGTGAACGTATCAGGAAGATGATTGAAAAACATTGCTTCCTTGCCAGAGAAGGCTACCAGATTCATGTGACTGCCAGCCTGGGATTTGCCTGTTATCCTGAAGATACCACTGGGATTGGAGAACTGCTGGCCATGGCAGACAAGGCCATGTATGCCGGTAAGGCTGCCGGTAAAAACTGTATTTATCGTGTTGTCAGCCCTCTTGCTGGCGGCACGTTACAACAATAAGGGAGTACTAATGAGCATTACCGCTATCAAGGGATTTAACGATCTTCTGCCTTCGGAATCCGAGCTTTGGCAATTTATTGAACAGACCGCCCGGCAAGTCTTTGCACGCTATGGTTTTAATGAAATACGGGTGCCGATAGTTGAGAAAACAGAACTGTTCTGTCGTTCTATTGGTGATACCACCGATATCGTTGAAAAAGAGATGTACACCTTTACCGATAAAGGGGGCAGCAGCCTGACCCTGCGTCCTGAAGGGACCGCCAGTGTGATGCGGGCCTTGATAGAAAATAAACTGTACGCGCTGGACAGCATCAACAAGCTTTATTACATGGGGCCTATGTTTCGCCATGAACGCCCCCAGAAAGGGCGTTATCGTCAATTCCATCAGATTGGTGCCGAGGTCACCGGCGCTGCAGATCCGCTGATTGATGCCCAGGTGCTGTTAATGGTCAGTCGCCTGTTCAAAGAACTCGGGCTGACAGAACCCAGTCTGCAAATTAACTCGCTTGGTTGTCCGGTCTGTCGCCCTGCCTATCGTGAGGCATTGGTGGCTTTTCTGGAAGAACGTCAGGACGCACTCTGTGAGGATTGTCGCCGTCGTCAGACCACCAATCCCCTGCGGGCGCTGGACTGCAAGGTGCCGGGCTGTGTTGAGGCAACCCAGGGGGCTCCCGCCATGGTGGAGCATCTTTGTGCTGAGTGTGATCAACATTTCAGTGCAGTGCAAAACTATCTGACTGCTGCTGAGGTCCCTTTCAGCCTGAACCCCCGTATGGTCAGAGGTCTGGATTACTATACCCGTACCACCTTTGAATTGGTGACCGGCCTGCTGGGTTCCCAATCTGCTGTGGCTGCTGGTGGTCGTTATGATGGCCTGGTGGAGCAACTAGGTGGCCCGGCTGTGCCTGGTATCGGTTTTGCCCTTGGCGTAGAGCGGGTTGCTTTGCTTCTGGGGGACCGTAATTTTGACCGAATGCCGGATCTGTTCATTGCTGTGATGGGGGATGCTGCGCGGACCGCTGGCTTCCGTCTGATGGCTGCCTTGCAGGATCAGGGTTTCTGGGTGGAAACAGATTGTGAAGGCAAAAGCCTGAAGAGCCAGATGCGTCGGGCAGACAAACTTAAGGCCCGTTACAGCATTGTGCTTGGTGATACGGAACTGGCAGCAGGCAGCGGGGCATTAAAGCGGATGGCGGATGGTAGTCAACAGACGGTTGCGCTGATTGCCGAAGGTATAGCAGGAGCTATTACAGGAGGTTAGCTGCGATGAACTACCCGGTCTGGTTTGTTCCGACGTTTGGTGGTGGCCTGCTGATCGCCCTGGTGGCGATCATTCACGTTTTTGTTTCCCACTTTGCCGTGGGTGGCGGACTCTATCTGGTTATGGCCGAGCGCAAGGCCATCAAAGAACAGAGTCAGGCAATCATGGCGTTTGTCAAAAAGCATACGAAGTTTTTTATGCTTTTAACCATGGTCTTTGGGGGCCTGACCGGTGTTGCCATCTGGTTTGTCATCTCCCTGATTCATCCGGCTGCCACCTCGCTCCTGATCCATACCTTTGTATTCGGCTGGGCAGCGGAATGGGTCTTCTTTCTGGTGGAGATCGTTGCGCTGTTTGTCTACTTCTACACCTTTGGCAAAATGGATGACCGCACCCATCAGACGGTTGGCTGGATCTATTTCGGTGCGGCCTGGATGAGTCTGTTCCTGATTAACGGCATCATTGACTTCATGCTTACCCCTGGCAGCTGGATCAGCAACAGTGATTTCTGGTCCGGTTTTTTTAATCCTACCTTTTGGCCATCCCTGTTTTTCCGCAGTTTCATGAGCTTTATGCTGGCAGGTTGCTACGGTTTTCTGACAGCGACTTTTCTGGAGGATGAGGCCACCCGGCACCGAATGATCCGTTATTCCGGCACCTGGGCGCTGGTGTCGTTGATTCTCTCCCTTCCGGCAGGCTGGTGGTATCTGTCGGTACTGCCGTCACCTGCTGCCAAACTGGTATCCGGGGCTTCTCCCACCATTAAGCGGGCTGTTATGACCGGTGGCTTTTCCCTGGCAGTTCTGGCAGGTGTGTTGATTGCGTTAATCCTGCTCAATCCCAAGGCTCGTGTTCGCTGTCTGATTGTGGCGGTGATGCTGTCAGCCATGGGCTATATGGGGGCCTTTGAGTGGACCCGTGAGGCTGCGCGGCGCCCTTATGTCATCAACCAGGTGATGTACTCCAACGGTATCCTGAAGAAGGATCTGGAACGGATCAATCAGGAAGGGTTCCTGAAGAACGCCAAGTGGGTGCAGAATAAAGAGGTGACCGAGACCAACCAGCTTGAGGCGGGACGAGAGCTGTTCCTACATCAATGTTTTGCCTGTCATAGCCTGAGTGGATTTAATAACGATATTGTCAGTCGCACCAAAAATATGAGCTTTGGGGCCATGCGCAAGTATCTGACTACCATCCACGAAAAACGCTACTTCATGCCACCCTTTGTGGGGACAGATAGTGAGTTGAAGGCACTGGCAGCCTACCTGACTGGCGGTCTGCACAAGAAACCGCTGACCGATGATGCCGGTGCAACAGGTGATCGCGGCAAGGTATTGTATGAAGAGAACTGTGCAGCCTGCCATAGCTCCGACAGTATCAAGCCAAAGCTGAAAGGCTGGGATCTGGCCAAAGTACGCGCTTCGCTGGACAAACTACCGGCCTTGAATCCGGCTATGCCTGATTATACGGCTCCGGCGGCAGTCAAGGATGCTATGGCCGGCTACCTGTTCGGGCTGAACAATCCCGTTGCTGCTGCACCGGCAAAGGCTAAGGGAGCAACCCTGTTTGATGACAACTGCGCTGCCTGCCACAGTATGGATCAGATCAAGCCCAAGATGAACGGCTGGTCTCGGGACAAGATCAGGGCTGCGCTTGATAAACTTTCAGCCCTGAACCCGGCCATGCCGGATTATACCGGTACAGCGGCAGAGAAGGATGCAATGGCTGACTATATGGCTGATCAGGTAGGAGGTGCCAAATGAATCCAGCTACCCTGATTCCGATTGCTGACACCTTGACCGCGCCCAACGGTTGGTTCCAGTTTTTTCTGATGTTGACCTTTCCCCTGCATCTGTTTGCCATGAATGCCATGCTGGGGGCCGGGCTGGTGGCCTTCATCAGCCACCTCTATCCGGGACGGGCATATCGTGAGCTTTCCCATGAATTGGCCAAGGCGTTGCCGTTTCTGGTGGCCTTTACTGTCAACCTGGGGGTGGCGCCACTTCTGTTCGTCAATGTGATCTACGGCCATCTGCTGTACTCAAGTACGGTACTGATGGGTCTCTACTGGCTGGCGGTCATCCCGTTGCTGATCATCGCTTACTACCTGGCGTATATCTATGATTTCAGTTTCAAGCAGCTGGGTAATCTGGCCATGTTTGTGCTGCTGGCAGTGCTGGTTCTGCTACTGACAGTCGGCTTTATTTTCTCAAACAATATGAGCATGATGATCTCTCCGGTAAGTTGGAGCCGTTGGTTTACCACTCCTGGAGGTACCCTGCTTAATTTGGCTGACCCAACCCTGCTACCTCGCTACCTACACATCATCACCGGGTCGCTTGCTGTGGGGGGGCTGTTCAGTGCACTGTATGCATCAACGCTGCTCAAATCTGATCCAGAAGTATCAGAAGCAGGCAAAAAACTGGGTATGCAGCTCTTCTCATGGTTGACCCTGCTGCAATTTGGTGTAGGAACCTGGTTTCTGCTGACACTGCCACAAAAGACTATGAGCCGTTTTATGGGTGGTAGTCCCGTTGCCACGCTCTTGCTGGTAGTCGGTGTATTGCTAGCTGTGGCAACCCTGATAACCGGTTTTAAACGGCTGGTTCTGCCTACTGTCTGTCTGACCTTACCGTTGGTCTATGTCATGTCATTTATGCGCGATGTTGTTCGCGGCAATTTTTTGGCCCCTTATTTCAACCCGTCCACCGTCCCGGTACAGGTACAATGGTCGCCTTTAATCTTTTTTCTGGTGACCTTGATGCTGGGTCTGGTGTTGGTTGTCTGGATGCTTTCCAAATTACAAATTTTTAAAAAAGTCAGTTAAAACGGACTTTAATGGTCTTTTGTGACTGTATACAGGTTGTTGACATCAAGATATGAATATGTTCTTATACAGCGTTTTTAATATGCCATGCTCGGCAACAGGTGCTGGGCTCACTATACGCAGGACAACGAAAGGGGAAGGGTATGAAGGGTTTTAAAGGAATGGTGGCTCTGTTGACCGCCGCTCTGGTTCTGGTTTCTTTCCAGGCCTTTGCCGGTCCAGATCACACCGAGTTTGTCAAAGGGCCATTTAAAAAGGGTCAGGACGTAACCAAGGTATGTCTGGAGTGTCACGAGAAGCAGGCTGCAGACGTGATGAAGACCGCTCACTGGAAGTGGGAAGGCACACCAAACCATGTCAAAGGTATGGAGAAGAGTGGTAAAACTTTTGGCAAAAAGAACATGATCAATAACTTCTGTACTACCGTATTCCCTGGTCCTGATGGTATTGCCCATGAATCCTGCAGCAAGTGCCACGCCGGTTACGGCTGGACCCGCAGCAAGTTTGATTTTAATGACAAGACCCGTGTAGACTGTCTGGTCTGTCATGCCCAGAAGGGTAACTATGCCCGTGGTGCTGTTGGTGCGGATGTAGATACCAAGGCCATGGAAAAAGGTTCCATGAACCTTGAACTGGCAGCCCAAAGCGTTGCCAAGCCTAGCCTGAAAAACTGCGGTGTTTGTCACTTCTACGGCGGCGGCGGCGATGCGGTTAAGGTGCCTGGTCTGGATTCAACCCTTGAAGGCGCTTCTAAAGAGCAGGATGTCCATATGGCAACCAAGGCAAAAGGCGGCGCTGGCCTGATGTGTCAGGATTGCCACAAAACCAAGGATCACGCCATTGCCGGTCGTTCCAGCCAGATGGCTCACTATGAAGCCAAGGTTGAGTGTACTGACTGCCATACCGGTGCCAAGGCACCTCACCAGAAGTCAAAGAACAAGGCTATCCTGGACAAGCATACCGCTTCTGTTGCTTGCCAGACCTGCCATATTCCTACCATCTCTCGTGGCCAAGCAACCAAGACCATGTGGAACTGGTCTGATGTAGGCAAGAACATCAAGGCTGAAGAAGAGTTTGATAAAGAAACCTTTGCCAAGCACAAAGGTACCTTCAAGTGGAACATGAATTATGTTCCGACCTATGCCTGGTACAACGGTCAGATTGAGCGTTACATGCTGGGTGACAAGATCAAGGATGCTTCCAAACCGGTTAACATCACCAAGCCTGCTGGTGATATCAATGACAAGAAAGCCAAGATCTATCCTTACAAGTTCTATACCGGTACCCAGCCGATGGATAGCAAGTTCAAGTACCTGAACACCTTCCAGCAGTACAAGGAACTGTGGGTGAACTTTGACTGGGAAAAGGCTCTGGTAAACGGTGCAAAGAGTCCTGAAGGCCTGCCTTACAGCGGCAAGTACCAATTTGTTAAAACCCAGTCCTGGCTGAGTGCAGGCCACGAAGTTGCTCCTAAAGAGCAGGCTCTGCAGTGTGGCGAGTGCCACATGGGCGCAAAGCGGATGGATTGGGCTGCTCTGGGTTACAAAGGCGACCCGATGCAGGTTGGTGGCCGTACAGCTGAAAAGGCTGGTAAAAAGAAGAAGTAATTGCTTTTTACTGAGTTGAAAGAGAGGCCGTCCGATATTGTCGGGCGGCCTTTTTTTATGGTAAAATCACTCCACCAAGCGATAGCTGTACGGGAGGGAATAATGGGTATTAGACTGTTTTTCGTTATGGTTATACTGATGCTAAGCACCGGCTGTGCTGCAAAAAGACCGGTACTCTATCCTAATGAATTCCACCGCTCAACAGGTTCAGAAAAAGCACAACAGGAGATTGATGACTGTTTAAAACGTGCTGAAGAGGCCAACGCTCAAGGTCGGCTTGCAGACGAGGTTGCACTTAAGACCGGAAAATCTGCCTTGGTTGGTGGTGCAACCGGAGCGGTTATTGGTGCCATTAGTGGTTCTGCCCTGCGGGGGGGGGTAATCGGTGCAGCAGCTGGGGGAACGGTGGCTTTGGTGAGCAGTGCCATGAAAGGACCAGAGGATTCACCGGTGTATCGAAGATTTGTTGAAATATGTCTGCATGAAAAGGGGTATCAGGTGCTTGGATGGCAATAAATGGTCGAAATTAGTTACTGGCCTTGTGATGGATTTCTGCCAATTTTTTTAAGATAATCGCTGTATCCTTTGTCAAAAATAAGCTCTATCTCGTTTTTTGGGCGATTTTCATCATAGTTTTTGAAGTAAATAGTCAAGCTTATCAGAGCAAAGATAACAATGGTAATGACAAGGCCCGTTTTTAATATCTGCTTTAGTCGTTGTTCGGGAGTCGCTTCTGTTTTCTCCGAGTTTGGACCGCTACGAAAGAGGTACTGCTCACGCATCAGCCTGATCCGCTTCAGTTGAACGTTTGAGATGTAGCTGACAATGGCATCACGGTCCCGTTCTTCAACAAACTTGAACTTAAGGCCGGTATTGTAGCTGGTACGGCTAAACTGTTTGCTGGCAGCATAGTTTTCATTGGCGAAAGCCACCACACAAACGGCATCGATCACCTGTGGTTCTGGTTCACAGGGAAGGTAAATTTCAATCGGTACCAGCGTGTCGTTTTCAAATTTGTGGTGCAGGAGCATCCGTATGCCGCCGCCACTAATGTTTGCTGCCAGCGGGATAACATCATCCCAGGAATGGTCGCTGGTGTCATTAATGGCCTGATCTGGCTGATCCAGCCCCTCGCCCGTGTCATCCCATAATCCTTCTTCACCAAATTCTTCAGAGGGTAGTTCTTCTGTGTCAGGGGCCTGGCGTAGACGCTCCCATGGTTTTTTCTCCTGCTGTTTCCTTTCTTTTTCTGCTGTTATCCGTGCCTCCCGTTTTTCTTTCCAGGCCACCTTAAGCCTGACTTCGCTCTGCTCTGTGCTGATAAAGTATTTAATCGGTAGGAAGGCATCAATCCGGTAAAACTCACGCAGCTCAGATGAAACGATCTCACCGATCAGGCGCAGCAACACTTCGCGGTGATATCCTTCAGTAACAATGATGGCACGGCAGGAATATCCTTCGATTTCATTGCCGGCACGGATATCCAGAATAGTTCCAACTTTAAGTTTAACGCCTGCCGGGAGTGTGTCGCGGGAAAGCTGCAGTGAAATCAGATCTTCATCAATAGTGTGGATGATGGCCCAGTCGTGAAACGTGTCGCCACCAGGTACCGGAATGCCAACATTGACCTTCAACCCGACAGGAAAATGCTCAAGGTATTGATCAAAATCACTCATGGGGGCTCCGGCTGTGTCAGGTAGGGGAGGTCAGGCTGCTGTTCAGTTCGTTCAGGAGCATCTCGATGTCGAGCTTGTGGTGTCCGGCCCCATGTTCAAGGGTTTCCAGATCAGCTATCTGACATTCGTAACACTCAAGTCCATGACGGGCAAAGACCTGCACGGTTACGGGATGCTGTCTGATGATATCGCCGATAATCATATCTTTGGTGATCATAGCCGACCTCATGTCTTGGATAAAAAAGGGGACGCCGAAGCGTCCCCAGGAAGGACTATTTCAGATTCTTGATCGCTTCTTCGATTCGATCCATGCCTTTTTTAATGTTCTCCATACTGATGGCATAGGAGAGACGGGCATAGCGATCATCACCAAAGGCAATACCAGGAACCAACGCTACCTTTGCGTCTTCCAACAGGTAGGCTGCAAAATCTGAAGAGGTTTCGATCTTTTTGCCTGCCGGAGTTGACTTGCCATAGACCCCTGAGAAGTTAGGGAAGACATAGAAGGCGCCGTTGGACTTGAAGCAGGAAACACCTGGCATGGCATTCAAACGCTCAACAATGTAGGTGCGGCGTTTTTCAAACTCTACACACATAGCCGCTACCGGCTCCTGAGGGCCGTTCAGTGCTTCAACCGATGCTTTCTGGGCAATGGAGGTGGCGTTACTGGTGGACTGGGACTGCATCTTGGTCATGGCCCCCATCAGCTCTTTAGGGCCGCAGGCATAGCCGATCCGCCAACCGGTCATGGCATAGGTCTTGGACACACCGTTAACGACGATAGTACGGGATTTAAGTGCCGGTACCACTTGGGCAATATTGTAGAAGCTCAGGCCATCATAGATCAGGCGCTCATAGATATCATCTGCAACAACCAGCACATGGTCATGCTTCAGCAGTACCTCACCCAGCGCAGCCAATTCCTCTTTGCTGTAGGTGGAGCCAGTGGGGTTACAGGGTGAGTTCAGGATCAGGTAACGGGTCTTGGGGGTGATCGTTTTGTCAAGTTGTTCCGGGGTAATCTTGAAGCCGGTGGACTCATCAGTCATGATGAACACCGGGGTACCGCCAGCCAGTACGATCTGGTCAGGGTAGGATACCCAGTAGGGGCCGGGGATGATGACTTCATCACCTTCCTGAATCAGTGCCTGGGAGATGTTGTAGAGGGTGTGTTTGGCGCCGCAGGCTACGGAAATCTCATCACGGGTGTATTCCAGGTTATGGTCACGCTTCATCTTGGCAATGATGGCATCCTTCAGATCATCAGCGCCACCAACCGGCATGTAACGGGTAAAACCGGCATCAATCGCCTTTTTGCCAGCTTCACGAATATGTGCCGGGGTATCGAAGTCAGGCTCGCCGGCACCGAAGCCGACTACATCAACACCTTGGGCTTTTAGTGCCTTTGCCTTGGCATCGATGGCAAGGGTAGGGGATGGTTGAATTTTGTTGACGCGATCTGCGAGTTTCATGCTGCCTCCTTGGTTGTATGTAACTGATGTGTGAAGCACAAGCTATCGTTTTAATCCATATTTTTGTTGCATTGCGATTTTAACTTCAGGTGGTACAAAGCTGTCAACAGGTCCTCCCAAAGAACAGACCTCTCTGACAATTGAGGAGGAAAGGTAGCCATACTGAACCGAGGTCATCATAAACAGGGTTTCAACGTCGTGACCGATGGTGCTGTTCATCTGGGCTATCTGGAATTCATACTCAAAATCAGAAATGGCCCGCAGTCCACGGATGACCACATGGGCTTCTTTTGAAGCTACATAATCTATCAGAAGGCCAGTGAAGGTGTCAACGGAGACCCGAGGTTCATCCTTTAAGACGGTCTTAATTAGTTCAACCCGCTCATCTATGTTGAATAGGGCATTTTTTTGAGAGTTGCGGGCAACCGCCACAATCACATGTTTGAAGATTTTGAGGCCACGCTGGATAATGTCAAGATGTCCATAGGTAATCGGATCAAATGAACCGGGGTAGATGGCTATGCGGCTATGGGGCATGGTTTTGCTCCATGGTGTAGAGTTCAAGGGCGGTATCGCCGTAGATTCGTCGGTCAGTTTGGATACAGGGGCCGATCCGTTCAGGTAACGGCATGCGAGCCGCAGTTTCGGCAACCAGCAGGCCGTCTGCAGCAAGCAGTGTTGCTCCTACCAATTCAATTACTTTTTGATGTAAGCCCGCCTGATAAGGAGGGTCCAGTAACACCAGATCAAATTGTGTCTTATGTCGAGCAAGACGTTCAAGGGCCTGCAGGCAGTCAAAAGGGTGTACCTCAGCGCGATTGTTAAATCGGGTATGCAGCAGATTCTGTTGTAGCGATACAAGGGCATGTCGGTTCTTTTCTATAAAAACAACATGTTCTGCACCCCTGGAAAGTGCTTCAATACCCAAGGCGCCGCTACCGGCAAATAGATCAAGCACACGAGCTCCATCCAGCCAGTGGGCACTATCCAGCAGGCTGAAAAGAGCCTCCTTGACACGGTCAGTGGTGGGGCGTGTTGTTGTCCCGCGAGGCGCTGATAGTCGCATCCCCCTAGCTTCTCCGGCAATAACCCGCACATGCAACCTTTCCTGAATAGTCGTGCCTGTTTATGCAGCAAAAACAGGTTAAATTCCACTTTTTTAATCAATGGCACCCTACGCGACGGAGTAGTGGCTGTCAAGGAGCGAAACTAACCTTTTCAATACCTGTATCAGTCTGCTATAGTACATCAATTAAATAAAATTTACTCGGTTTCAGGAGTTATAAAAATATGTCCGTATCCCCGCTTGCTACTGCACAAACTATCATGAAGACCTTTAAGGTCCTTCCTACTGTTCCGGCCGCAGCCTCACGCGCTATACAGCTCCTGAATGAGTCAGATGTTGATATGGGAGAGGTGGCGGATATCCTCTTGTCTGATCAGGTAATGGCTGCGCGTGTCATCCGAATTGTTAATTCACCCCTCTATAAGTTGTTGCAGGAGATTGATTCAGTGCGTCAGGCCCTTATTTACCTGGGGCCGCAACGGGTGTTTGAGATTATTCTGACTTCCTGCTTTCTCGAGCTTACTGACTCTCAAAGTCGCAGCCCGCTTAACATGCAGCACTGTTGGGAACATGCCTTTGGCGTTGGTCTGGTCGCAAAAAAACTGGCGTCTTTCAGTGATACTATTCCCCTGGATCAGGCCTATATTGCCGGTATTCTACATGATATTGGTGAGGTGATACTCAGTCAACAGCGCAGGGATGAGTTTACCCGTGTACTAGTTCTGGCGCGTGAGCGGGAGCTTGATCTTCATCAGGCTGAAATGGAGGTGTTTGGCACCAGCCATGCCGAGGTAGGTGGGTTACTGGCAGAGCAATGGCGCTTTCCTGAGGTATATATTGATGTAATTAAGCATCATCACGGGCATCAGCCTGAAACCATGTCCCCCTTGACTCACCTGATTCATATTTCTGACCAAATATGTCTAAATGTTGGTTTTTGTTGTAAATATGAGAGTGCAGAACAGCGTGAAGGCGAGGTGTATGGTGTGGACATGCTTGAACTAGAACGGCAACTAGCCGGGCTAGGCGTAAAACGTCTATCAGATTTCCGTTCTTCACTGGCAGAACTGGTTCAGCAGGTGAAGCAGACGGTTGATTCAATTTATGGCTAACTCTCGCGTGAGAGGCTAGAGTCAGGTCTATTGGGGGGACAGGATGCTGTTAATTTCTTGATCCAACTCATCAAGGTGATCAACAAACGGAGTCGTCCAGTCTTCACTATGTAATGAAAGTGCGGAAACAACATCATCTGAAAGTGGTTGCTCATTTTTTGCAAGTTGGTCTGACAGGTAGATTATTTGTACCAGATTTTTGTAGCTTTGCGCTCTGTCTGGGCGGTGGTGGCACTTTATAACTTCTTGAATTTCTTCTGTGAAATTCCATTTTTTAGCAACTAGCGCCCCCAGGGTTTCATGATGCTCATGCATGAGCAGGTCTCGTTTCTCCCTATCAAGATCATATTTGGAAAGCATTTCCAGCATAACAATCCAGCCAATATCATGCAAGAGTCCGCAAACAAATGCTTGATCGTGGTTTCCTCCCATATCCCGTGTAAGCTGTTTTGCAATCATCCCCACCATCATGGAGTGGTGTAGAATCTGTTCAATCTGCTCGGCATGGCGGGGTGCAAAACCGCTGAGCGCATTGACCGTAACAATACTCATCAATGACTTGAGCCCCATATACACCACAGCATCCCGCAGGGTATCAACTTTACCTCGTCTGCCATAAAAAGAAGAGTTACAGACTCTTAGGATTTTTGAAACCAGCAATGGGTCTGTCAGGCATTCAATAATCTGGTCAATCGTCAGACCCGGGTTATTGATCTTGTCCATGAGTAACTGCATTTCGGTCGGTAAGGGTGGGATATCAATAGCTCCTTTACGGATCAACTCGTAGACTTCATTCAGGACCGGGTCAAGGTTGGACTGCTCGGTAAGGCGGGCTTCATCAATCTGGACGGTAGAATCCAGCAGGACCTGCGTTGGTTTTATATTTACCGGGCCACAGAGGACTGCTGCTGGAAGAAAATCATTGAAACGGAAGTGTCCTGCTCGCCAGGCCAGTGAGGTAGTTAACGATTTTTCTGCCAAGGTGGTGATAAGTCCCCCCAGGCGTTCAAGTGGAATACCTTCTTCACTTGATAAAAGACCTACAAATGATATTCCAAGCTGTTCTGCCTGTTTAAGGGCATCTAATATCCGCTCCATTGGAAGTCCGAACTGGTCACGGATCGCTTCATAGAGACGTTCTCCCTCTCGATCACACCAGACAAAGATCAGTCGTCCATTTTGAAAGAAAAAGCGACGTATGCAATCTTCGTGTGATGCTATTAAGGTACCTGATTTTTTAGAAGTTTCAATCCATTGAATAAGATCGGCAAGCGGCATCAGGCTTAAAGACCCCTCAATTGAGCGGGTAAGTCTTTCGTCATTCTGATCGCTAAAGATTGTTTGCATTCAATGGCCTCGTTTGTTGTGTAGAGATATGAGGTCTGCATAAAAAGTATAGCTGGCCTCTAAACTTATGCAAGGAGCTAAATGACTTTTGCAGATATTCAGCTTCGGCATTAAACACACCGTTTGGGGATTCACTTGCGGGCAAAAAAAGTTGCCTTTTGACAACCTATCCACTATGTTGACAATCCCAAATTCTACATACTGCCGGTTTCGGAAGAGTTCCCATGTCAAAGACCCAGAGCCTTGAACAGTTACGTGGCGAAATAGATCAGATTGATAGTAATCTGGTTAAGCTATTGAATCAGCGTGCCAAAGTGGCTTCAGATGTAGGTAGGCTGAAAGCAGGCCAGGATCGTGATTTTCATGTGCCCAGCCGTGAACGGGAGGTTCATGAGCGGGTTGCCCGTTTGAATCAGGGGCCCTTGCCTGAGGAAGCCTTTCGCAGCATCTTTCGTGAGATCATGTCTGCCTGTCTGGCACTGGAATCTCCAGTCAAGGTGGCTTTTCTTGGGCCGATGGCAACCTTTACCCATATGGCGGCCATGCAGCAGTTCGGTTTATCAGCCCAGTTGGTTCCTCAGAAATCAATTCCGACGGTTTTTGAAGAGGTTGAAAAGGGCAGGGCGCTGTATGGCGTGGTGCCGGTTGAAAATTCCACCGAGGGGATGGTATCCCATACCCTTGATATGTTTGTTGAAAGTGACCTCAAGATCACCGCTGAAGTTCTGCTTGAGGTCTCCCATGATCTGCTCTCCCGCACCGGCCGTATGGAGGATGTCCGTAAGGTCTATTCCCACCCGCAGGCATTGGCACAGTGCCGCCACTGGCTTGAGGAGAACCTTCCAAACGTGCCACTGGTGGACGTAGCCTCAACTGCCCTTGCAGCCCAGATTGTGTCTGAAGATTTAAGCGCTGCCGCCATTGCTGGTTGTTCCGCTGCTGAACATTACGGCCTGAAGGTGGTTCGTTCCCGCATAGAAGATCAGGTTAACAACTTTACCCGTTTTATTGTGGTATCGCGCAAGCTGGCAGAGCCTTCCGGTAATGACAAGACCTCAATCTTATTTTCGGTCAAGGATGAACCGGGTATCCTCTACCGGATGCTTGAACCGTTTGCTCGGCGCGGGGTCAACCTTTCCAAGATTGAGTCCCGTCCGGTCAAGACCAAGGCCTGGGAATATATCTTCTTTCTGGATATGTCGGGCCATGTATCGGAGGCACCGGTTGGTGAGGCCATTGAAGAGTTACGGAGTTTCTGTCAGTTTTTAAAGATTCTCGGCTCCTATCCAAAGGCACGTTGATGATCAAGACGCTTGCTGTCATTGGAGTAGGGCTGATCGGTGGTTCCTTTAGCAGGGCTTTGAAGGCTGCAGGGGCTGTACAGCGGGTGATCGGTTTCGATCTTGATTCTGAAAACCTGACTGAAGCGCTGCAACTGGGGGTTGTTGACGAGATTGCAGCTGATTATGCTTCGGCTGTCAGTTCTGCTGATTTGGTGTTTCTGGCGGTACCGGTCCGGGCAATGACTGCAGCTGTAGCCGCCTGTGCCCCGTATCTGCCTGCTGGTTGTGTGGTAACTGATGGTGGCAGTGTTAAGGAAGAGCTGGTAGCAGCCTGCGAACCGTTGATGCCTGAAGGTTGTCACTTTGTTGGTGGACATCCGATTGCCGGTACAGAGCATTCCGGTGCAAAGGCCTCCTTCGCCACCCTGTTTCAGGGACGGCGCTGTATTTTGACCCCTACCAGTCGTACCGATCAACAGGCCCTTGAACTGGTGCAACGTCTTTGGGAAGCAGCAGGCAGTCGGGTAGAGTGCATGGAACCGTTGACCCATGATCGGGTCTTTGCTGCGGTGTCCCATCTGCCCCACATGGTTGCCTATGCGCTGGTGCATGCGGTTGATCGATCAGCTGAAGAAGAGGAGAATATCCTGGCCTTTTCTGCTGGCGGATTTCGTGATTTTACCCGGATAGCCTCCTCTGATCCTTCCATGTGGCGCGACATCGCATTGATGAACCGGCTCCCTCTTTTGGCAGTTCTTGATCGCTACCAGCAGGAATTTGCTGCCTTAAAGGAAAAAGTTGCAGTTGGTGATGGTGCCTGGCTTGAGAACTATTTCACCACATCCAAACGTCTGAGAGATGAAATAATCTGATTATTAGCGGGGGATGGTGCCCCTTGAGGTGACTATGCACGAACATGCACAACCGTTAACCGTTGCACCTGTCCAGAAACTGCAGGGAGAACTTGCTGTACCTGGTGATAAGTCGATCTCCCACCGTTCAATCATGTTGGGTTCTCTGGCCCAGGGGATAACCCGCATCAGTAATTTTTTGCGGGGTGAGGATAACTTCTCAACCATGAAGGCCTTTCGTAGCATGGGTGTGCCGATTGAAGATGATGGACAGACTGTCACCGTGCATGGAGTTGGCCTGCATGGGTTGAAAGAACCGGGTGATCTGCTGGACTGCGGTAATTCCGGCACAACCATCCGTTTGATGACCGGTCTGCTGTCTGGTCAGAGCTTCTTCTCAGTACTTACCGGTGATCAGTATCTGCGCAAGCGTCCCATGAAGCGGGTGGTTGAACCGTTAGCCAGGATGGGAGCACAGATTGCCGGGCGTGGAGGCGGTACCCTCGCTCCTTTGGCCATTACCGGCGCCAGCTTGTCCGGCATTGATTACAAGTCACCGATTGCCAGCGCCCAGGTGAAATCAGCCCTGATGCTGGCTGGCCTGTATGCTGCTGGAGAGACAAAAGTAACAGAGCCATCACTTTCCCGTGATCATTCCGAGCGGATGTTCCGTTTCTTCGGTGCTGATCTTGACGCCTTTAGTAATGGTGTTGCCGTGCGTGGCGGCAGGGAGTTGAAGGGGCAGGAGATTGTGGTGCCGGGTGATATCTCCTCTGCTGCCTTCTTTCTTGTGGCTGCCCTGATTGTGCCTGGCTCGGAACTGCTGATCCGCAATGTTGGGGTCAATCCAACCCGTACCGGCGTGATTGATATTCTGAAGGCAATGGGCGGAGACATCACCTTGCAGGATCAACGTGAGGTTTCAGGTGAACCGGTGGCTGATCTGCTGGTCCGTTCATCGCGTCTGAAAGGGATTGAGATCGGTGGTGATTTGGTGCCCCGTGCCATTGATGAATTTCCTGCCATCTGTGTGGCAGCAGCAGTGGCAGAAGGTACTACTACCATCAAAGATGCCAAAGAGTTGCGGGTGAAAGAGACAGACCGGATTGCAGCCATGGCCAGCAATCTGCGTACTGTCGGGGCAGGGCAGATTGATGAGACGGACGATGGCATGATCATCCAGGGTGTTGAGTCGTTGTCAGGTGGTACGGTGACCAGTTGTGGTGATCACCGGATCGCCATGTCACTTTCGGTGGCAGCACTGGTCTGCAAGAACGAAGTGCAGATTGATGATGTTTCCTGTGTTGCCACTTCCTTTCCTGGGTTTTACGAACTGTTAGCTAAGGTGGCAGTACGATGACCCGTGAACGTGGCGTTGTCATTGCAGTGGATGGGCCTTCCGGTGCCGGTAAAAGTACGATCAGCAGGGCACTGTCAAAACGGCTTGGATATCTTGAGATCGATACCGGCGCCATGTACCGGGCAATGGCCTGGCTGGCCCGTGAGGCGGGCCTTGATTTTGACAACCATCAGGCCGTTAAAGCGTTCAGTGACCATGCCGAGGTTGAACTGCAGCTTCACAATGGTTCTACGCGAGTGCTGGCCAATGGCCAGGATGTAACCAGCGAGATCCGTACCCCTGAAATTTCCATGCTTACCTCAAGGATTTCAACCCTTGCGCCGGTGCGTGAGGCGATGATGAGCCTGCAGCGGAAAATGGGGGCCAGAGGTGGTGTTGTGCTGGATGGTCGCGACATTGGCACCGTGGTATTCCCTGATGCGGAAATTAAATTTTTTCTGTCAGCATCTGCTGAAGAGCGGGGGCGTCGCCGGTTTCTTGAACTGCAAGCTAAAGGTGTTCAGACCACCCTGCAGGAGACGATTGATAACGTTGCCCAGCGTGATCAGCAGGATTCAGAGCGGGAGCTTGCTCCCCTGCGTCAAGCCGATGATGCGATCCCGATTGATTCTACCGGGCTGTCCATTGAGCAGGTAATTGCCCTGATGGAACAGGTCTATCGTGAACGAACAGCAGGAAAGGATAAAGAGCAATGAAGGTGATGCTGGCAAAACGGGCCGGATTTTGTTTTGGTGTCAAGCGTGCCACCCAGATGGCCTTTGAGGCTGCAGGTAAAGATCAAAAAACCTTTACCTTGGGGCCGATTATCCATTCTCCGCAGGTTGTCAATAAACTGGAGGAGATGGGAGTCGGGGTGGTTAAGGATCTCTCTGGCGTCAGTAACGGCACTGTTATCATCCGATCCCATGGTGTTTTAGCCAGTGAAATGGATGAGGCCCACCAGAAACAGCTGGAGGTGGTGGATGCCACCTGCCCCTTTGTGAAAAAGGCCCAGGAACATGTGCAGTACCTGTCTGAGGCAGGCTATGATGTGCTGGTGGTGGGGGATGCAGACCATCCAGAAGTGCAGGGGATCGTCTCCTACGGGAAAGAAAAAGTCTATGTGGTTGCCTCGGGAGATCAGGTCAAACAACTCCCCAAAATGGGTAAAATGGGGGTTGTTGCTCAGACTACCCAGTCCTTTGACAACCTGAAGAGTGTCGTTACTGCATGTTTGCGCCGTGGTGGAGAGGTGCGGGTCTACAACACCATCTGTGATGCAACTGCCGTGCGTCAGCAGGAGGCCACAGAACTGGCCCAGCAGGTTGATTGCATGATTGTGATTGGTGGCTTTAACAGCGCAAATACCCGACGTCTTGCAGAGATCTGCACCGAAATTCAGCCCAGAACCTACCATATTGAAACTGCTGCTGAGATAGATTGTTCGTGGTTTCAGGGGGTTGAAACTGTAGGCGTCACTGCTGGCGCATCAACCCCGAAATGGATCATTGACGAAGTGATGGATCGACTTGATCAGGTAAACAATTCACATTGAATTAAATACAAAAGTGTGTAAAAGTAGCCAACTCGCGTCTGCTATCGGTCGGCGGTAGTCGGCGGCGAAAATTAACCAGGGGGTATTGGTCACATGACTGAAGTTAAACGACTCAACGTAGATATGGATGATATGGACGTTGAGCACCAAAGTAACGAATTTGCAGAACTGTTCAGCGCCAGCTTGAAAGAGCAGGAGCGGCCTGAGCGGGATAAAATACTTGAGGGGACAGTTGTTCGTGTTGATCCTGACACGGTACTGGTTGACGTGGGCCGTAAGTCTGAAGGTTTTGTTCCCATCAGTGAGTTCAGGGATGCTGAAGGCAATGTGTCTGTCAGTGTTGGCGATAAAGTTAAAGTTGTATCCAGCCGTGATGGTGGTAACAAGTTTTCCAAAAAGCGTGCAGACCAGATGGCAGCCTGGGAAACGATCCATGAGGCTGGTGGCGAAGGTGCTGTTCTTGAAGGTACCATCATTGCCAAAACCAATGGAGGTTTCACCGTTGCCATTGGCGGCATCAATGCATTCCTGCCTGCTTCGCAGGTTGATACCCGTCCTTCCGGCAATGGCGATGCCTACATCGGCGTAGCTGGTCAGTTCAAGGTCATCAGTCTGAACCAGAAGCGTGGCAATATTGTTCTGTCCCGTCGTGCGCTGCTTGAGGAAGAGCGTGCTGAATCCCGCAAAGCAACCCTTGAGCAGCTGACCGAAGGTCAGATCATGCAGGGTGTGGTTAAAAACCTGACGGAATACGGTGCCTTTGTTGACCTGGGCGGTGTTGACGGTCTGCTGCATGTAACTGATATCTCTTGGGGCCGTGTAGGCAAGCCTGCTGATGTACTGAAGCCGGGCCAGGAAGTAAATGTCAAAATCCTTAAGTTTGACCGTGAAAAAGGCAAGGTTTCTGTTGGTATCAAGCAGACCCTGCCTGATCCATGGCAGGACATTGCTAACCGCTTCCCGGAAGGCACTCGTGTTTCCGGCAAAGTTGTCAGCCTGATGGATTACGGCGCATTCATTGAGCTTGAGTCAGGTATTGAAGGTCTGGTACACGTTTCAGAAATGTCCTGGACCAAGCGGGTTCGCAAGGCTGCTGACATGCTGAATGTTGGCGATCAGGTGGACGTCGTTGTACTGGGTGTTGATCTGCAGAACCGCAAGATTTCCCTGGGCCTCAAGCAGGTTAATGATAACCCATGGCAGTCCATCTCTGACCGTTATCCGGTTGGCACCAAGCTGGAAGGCCAAATCAAGAACATGACTGATTTTGGTATGTTCATCGGTATTGAAGAAGGTATCGACGGTCTGGTACACGTCTCTGATATCTCCTGGACCAAGCGGGTCAAGCATCCTGGCGATGTTTATGCAAAAGGCGATCTGGTGCAGGCTGTTGTACTGAAGGTTGATCCCCAGAATGAGCGTGTTTCTCTGGGCATCAAGCAACTGCTGCCAGACCCTTGGTCGCTGGTACCCCAGAAGTATGCACCAGGCACCCGTCTGATCGGCAAGGTTGCTTCCACTACTGACTTCGGTGTTTTTGTTGAGATCGAAGAGGGTATTGAAGGCCTGATTCACGTTTCTGAGCTTTCCCGTGAAAAGGTTCCTTCTGCCAAAGACTTCGCTAATGTTGGTGATTCCATTGAGGCAGTTGTGCTGAATGCTGATTCACGTGAGCGTCGCATCTCCCTGTCAGTGAAATCTCTGGCAGCAGCTGCTGAGAAGGCAGAGTTTGAATCCTATCTTGGTGGTGGTCAGGGCGAAGCAACTTCAAACCTGGGCGACCTGCTGAAGAGTCAGATGGATAAAGCACGCTAGTTTAGTTGTCCTTTATACCTATCAGCAAGAGGGGCATGGTACCGAATGGTGCGATGCCCCTTTTTTATGGTACTGCTTTGGAGGTACTTGTGTCAGCCAGTTTGGAATTAACTAAAATATGCCAGGATAGTCCGTCAGGCCAACTGCTGTTGGGGATTCGCCAGTTTAATGCTGGCCAGTGGTATGAATGTCATGAAACCCTTGAACTACTCTGGATCCCGGCAACAGGTGACCTGCGTACTCTGTATCAGGGGATTATCCAGATTGCCATAGCCCTGCACCACTGGCGTAATGGCAATTTCAATGGTGCAATCAGTTTGCTTGATGGTGGTGTGGACTATTTGAGTAAGCTGCCTCAAATCTGTTTATGGATTGATGTTGCAGAACTTATTACGCAGGCAGAGTCTGTTAAAAAGCAGCTTGAAGGGTTGGGAAAAGCAAGGATGGCTGAATTGGACACACATTTTATTCCAAAGATTGTGACTGCATCAGTTTAGATGTCGGGTAATCAATTGCTACAAAAAAGGACAGGCATAAATGCCTGTCCTTTTTTGTGAATGGTGGTGGAAGCGGCTTATTGAGCTGCTTTTACCATCAGTTCACTGACCAGCTTGGTAAACTTGAGCGGGTCCTTGATCGGTGTGCCTTCAGTCAGCAGTGCCTGATCATAGAGCAGGTCAGCATAATCCAGCAGCCGTGCATCATCAGCACTCTGCTTGTACATGTTGCCCATCACCTTCACAATCGGGTGGTCAGGGTTCAGCTCCAGTACCCGCTTGGACTCAGGCACCGCCTGGTTCATGGCCTTCATGATCCGTTCCATATTGGCGTTCATGCCAAAATCATCAGCCACTAGGCAGCAGGCGCTGTCAGTCAGTCGGTTTGAGAAGCGAACCTCTTTGATCTTGCTCTCCAGGCGACCCTTGATCAGCTCCAGCAGCGAGCCGAACTCCTTCTTGGCCTCTTCCTGCTTCTTCTCTTTTTCCTTTTTCTCATCTTCGCTGTCCAGGTCAACATCGCCCCGGTCAACCGCCTTGAGGCTCTTTTCCTGATACTCGTGCAGGGACTGCACCACCCACTCATCAACCGGATCAGTCAGGAACAGTACTTCAAACCCTTTGGCATTGAACGCCTCCAACAGCGGTGACTGCTCCAGGCTGGACTTGTCCTCACCGGTGATGTAGTAGATCTCTTTCTGTGCCTCAGGCATCCGCTCTACATATTCCTTCAGAGATACATACTCCCCTTCAGCGGTGCGGGTGCTCTGGAACAGCATCAGCTCCTGCAGCTTTTCCTTGTTGGCATAGTCAAAGTGCAGACCCTCCTTCAAGACCGGGCCAAACTCCTTCCAGAAGGTCAGGTACTGGTCGTATTCCTTTTCCTTCAGGTCAGACAGGGTGGAGAGGATCTTGTTGACCAGGCTCTTCTGAATCCGCTTGATCTGGACATCCTCCTGCAGGATCTCACGGGAGACGTTCAGCGGCAGGTCGGATGAATCCACCACACCCCGCACAAAACGAAGGTAGTCGGGCAGCAGGGCATCACACTTCTCGGTGATGAAAACCCGCTTCACATACAGCTGGATGCCGCGCTTACGCTCAGCCATGAACAGGTCAAACGGCTTCTTGGCTGGCAGGTAGAGCAGCGCCTTGAATTCGCTGGTGCCTTCAGCCGCAAAGTGAACCGTCTTGAAAGGGTCTTCAAAGTCATGGGAGACATGCTTGTAGAACTCCTTGTACTCCTCCTCGGTCACTTCGCTCTTGGGACGGGCCCAGATCGCCTTCATGGAGTTAAGGGTCTGCTCCTCGATCTTCTCAATGGTGCCTGCCCCTTCGATCTCCTCGCCATCCACCCCTTTGGGGGTCTCGGTGCGGGTGATGTCCATGCAGACCGGATACTGGATGAAGTCAGAGTACTTCTTGACGATGGAGCGGATCTTCCACTCATCCAGATACTCCTTGAACTCCTCCTTCAGGTGCAGCACGATCTCGGTGCCGCGCTCTGCCTTGGTGCAGTCTTCAATGGTGTAGGAACCATCACCGATTGACTCCCAGCAGGTAGCGTGGGCTGCATCACCGGCCCGGCGGGTAGTCAGGACAACCTTGTCTGCCACCATGAACGAGGCGTAGAAACCGACCCCGAACTGGCCGATCAGCTCCGGCTGCTGGGCTGCTGCCGCATCCTTCATGGCCTGCACAAACGACTTGGTACCGGATTTGGCAATGGTGCCGATATTCTCTTCCACCTCTGCCATGGACATACCGATGCCGTTGTCACGGATGGTCAGGGTGCCGGCATCCTTATTGGGGATCAGTTTAACCTTCCAGTCGCTGTTCCCTTCCAGCAGTGACTCATTGGATTGGGCCTCAAAACGGGCCTTGTCAATGGCGTCGGAGGCGTTGGAGATCAGCTCCCGCAGGAAGATATCGCGGTTGGAGTAGAGTGAGTGGATAACCAGGTCAAGTAGTTGTTTTACTTCGGTCTGAAACTGCTTTGTTGCCTTGGACATGCCGGTTCTTCTCCTTCTAGGTTGATTGGGGTGACTGAAACGTAAGCATCAAGCTGCTTGATTTCAAGGGGTGATTACCTACTTACATCAAAATATTTTGCTTCCGGGTGATGGAACGCCAGGGCAGAGATTGAAGCTTCTGGGTCCATCATATCCCCTTCGGTTAGCTGGATGCCGATCTGCTCGGGCTTCAATAATGTAAACAGTTTTCGCTGGTCAGCCAGTTCCGGGCAGGCTGGGTAGCCGAAGGAAACCCGGATACCCTGATACTCAGCATTGAAGAGCTGCTTCATGGTCAGGGGCTGATTGTCCACAATTCCCCAGGAGGTACGGATCCGCTTGTGCAGGTATTCTGCGGTGGCCTCAGCCATTTCAAGGGCCAAAGCCTGCAGCAGGTGGGAGTTGAGGTAATCCCCTTCAGCCTTCCATTTTTCAGACAGTTCCCGGACACCCTGACCGCAGGTGACCGCAAACAGGGCCATGGTGTCTTTCTCTGCGCCAGCCAGCGGCCGGACAAAGTCTGCCACACAGAGTTGCTCACCGGTTTTCTGGCGGGGCAGACTGAAACGGGTTGCCTCGCTGCCATCCTGGTTGAACAGGATCAGGTCATTGCCATCTCCGTTGGCTTGGTAGAAACGATAGATGACCTGGGGTTTGATCAGCCCTTCCTGCAGTACCCGCTCCAGCATCGCCTCAACAGTCAGGTGCAGCTTGGTCGCCTTTTCATCCTGGCCTGCCAGCAGTTTGTCCACTGATCCAGTTAGTCCCAAATGCTTGGTGTAGAGCATCTGGCGGTTCAGGTAGGGGATGATCTGACCCACCGGGATATCCCGCAGGATGTGCTGTTCAAAATCAGGTGCAGCCAGGACGGGAGCGTTGCTGCTGATAGCTGATTTTGTTGAGCCGGTTGCAGGCGTTGGCTGGCCTGCTGCCTTGGCTGCTGCGATTTTGGCACTGGCCTCCTGTTGGCGGGCCAGGTCAAGCATCAACTGTTGACGCAGTGCTGGATCAACCAGTTGATTAGCCAGTTCCAGGCCAGCCATGGCATCCTTGGCATACAGGACCGGGCCGTTATACTCCGGTGTAATCCGGTTGTCGGCAAAGGCGCGGGACAGGGCAGCACCACCCACCAGCAACGGCGCATCTATACCGGCTGCCTTCAGGTCTGCGGCAGTGACAATCATCTGCAGGGCGCTCTTGACCAGCAGGCCGGACAAACCGATGAAGTCAGGTTTTTCTTTCTTTGCTGCGGCAATCAACTCTTCCGGCCCCACCTTGATCCCCAGGTTGATCACCTCAAAGCCGTTGTTGGAGAGGATGATCTCCACCAGGTTTTTACCGATGTCATGGACATCCCCCTTGACCGTGGCCAGCAGCATCTTGCCTTTGCTGGAGGTCTCATCCTTTGACAGGTGTGGCTCCAGATGGGAGACCGCTGTCTTCATCGCCTCGGCAGACTGCAGTACCTCAGCCACAATCAGCTGGTTGTCGTTAAACAGCCGCCCAACCTCAGCCATGCCAGCCATCAAGGGTCCGTTGATGATCTCCAGCGGCTTGTCGCCACGGGCCAGGGCAGCATCCAGATCAGCAGACAGGCCATCCTTGCTGCCTTCAATGATGTAGAGCGGCAAGCGCTGATCCAGTGGCAGTTCTGCTGCCGGGGCATGGGAGACCGGTTTTTTGTCGCGGAACGCAGCAGCAAAGGCAGCCACCGGATCTGTACCGCGCCAGAAGATCAGGTCTTCAGCCAGTGTGCGCTCTGCTTCAGGGATGGAGGCGTACCGCTCCAATTTTTCGGTATTAACAATGGCATAGCCCAGACCAGCCTTGACGCAGTGGTACAGGAATACCGCGTTCAGCACCTCCCGCCCTGCAGCAGGCAGGCCGAAGGAGACGTTGGAGATCCCCAGAATGGTGCTGCACTGGGGGAAGGTCTCAGTGATCAGGCGCACCCCTTCAATGGTTTCCACAGCCGAGCCGATGTAGTTGTCATCACCGCTACCCACCGGAAAAACCAGTGGATCAAAGATCAGATCTTCGGGCCGCAGGCCATACTTGTTGACCAGCAGGTCGTAGGATCGTTGAGCCACTTCCAGCTTGCGCTGGCGGGTTACGGCCATGCCGTTTTTGGGGTCTTCATCTATACAGCCAACCACCACAGCGCCGCCGTAACGTTTAAGCAGTGTGGCAACCTTGGCAAAGCGCTCTTCGCCATCCTCCAGGTTGATGGAGTTGATCACGCATTTGCCTTGCAGCCGCTGCAGAGCAAGTTCAGTGACTGCAGCATCGGTGGAGTCGATCATGATCGGCGCCCGCACCTTTTTGGGCAGATAGAGCAGCATCTGCTCCATATCTGCAGCCTCATCACGATCCGGGTTGGCTACACAGATGTCAATCACCTGGGCACCGGTCTTGACCTGGGCCCGCGCAATCTCTGAGGCTTCTTCAAACTGACCGGCCACAATCATGTTCTTGAACTTTCGGGAACCGATCACGTTGGTCCGCTCACCCACCAGGATCGGGCGGTTGTCCTCTTCAATAAACAGCGGTTCAATGCCGGAGACCAGCTTGCGGCGGCCTGTAATCGGTTTACGGGGTGGCCTGCCGTTAGCCATTTTGGCAATGGCAGCAATGTGGGCTGGTGAGGTGCCGCAGCAGCCGCCAATAATATTCAGCCAGCCTTGATCAACAAAGCGGGACAGCTTCTGGGCCAAAGAGTCGGGAGACTCTGCATAATGGCCGTTTTCATCCGGCAGACCAGCATTGGGATAGACCGAGATATGGCAGGTGGCCAGCTCTGACAGGGCCCGCAGGTGGTCGGTCATGAACTCAGGTCCGGTGGCGCAGTTCAGACCGATGCTGGTCAGGCCCAGGTTTTCTTCAAGGTGGGTCAGGGAGGCGTACAGCGCCTCTACGTTTTGGCCAGCCAGCATGGTGCCGGTCGGCTCAATGGTGCCGGAGACCATTACAGGCACCCGCTGTCCGGTCTGCTCAAAGGCCAGCCGGATACCTTCGGCACCTGCCTTGAGGTTGAGGGTGTCCTGGGCAGTTTCCAGCAGCAGCAGGTCCACGCCACCAGCCAACAGGCCGACCGTTTGATCCCTGAAGGCAGTGACCAGTTGTTCAAAGGTTACCCCGCCGGTCACGGAGATGGTGCGGGTGGTTGGTCCCATGGAGCCAGCCACAAAGCGGGGTTTATCAGGCGTGCTGAAAGCATCACAGGCACGGCGGGCAACAACTGCAGAGGCCTTGTTCAGCTCAAACACCTTGTCCGCCAAGCCATACTCAGCTAGTACGATGTCAGTTGAGCCAAAGGAACAGGTTTCTACAATATCAGCGCCAGCCTCAAGATAGGCCTTATGCACATCCTCAATCACATCAGGACGGGTCAAGACCAGCATTTCATTGCAGCCTTCATACGCTTCACCGCCAAAATCAGCAGCGGTCAGGTTGCGGGCCTGCAACTGGGTGCCCATGGCGCCGTCAAGGATCAGGATACGTTGAGATAGGGCGTGGAGTACGGGATTTGTAGTCATGGTAACAGTCCTTCAGTCAGTTCAAGTATGGCTTCGGCCTTGTTAAAGGTGTAGAGATGGACCCCTTGCACGCCAGCAGCCAGCAGTTCTTCGGCCTGTTTGCGGGCATGGGCTACCCCCACCTTGCGCACTTCGGCTGCGCCGCCGCGCTGGTCAGCTTCTTCAAGTGCAGCCATGAATGCAGGCGGAATAAAGGCGCCGGAGAGCTGCTTGATCCGCTCGATCATCTTCAGGTTCAGCACCGGCAGGATACCGGGGATAATTAACTTGGTAATGCCTCGCTCCTGGGCGCGCTTCACAAAATCAAAGTAGAGTTGGTTGTCAAAAAACAGCTGGGTCACTGCAAAGGCACCCCCCAGATCCATCTTCAGTTTGAGATAACCCAGGTCTGCATCAGCAGAGATCGCCTCAGGATGGACCTCAGGGTAGGCTGCCACGCTGATCCCCATCTCCGGGTGGGATTGCCCCACAAAGGAGACCAGATCAGAGGCGAAGTGAAAAGGTGATTCCGTTAACTGTTCAACCGGTGTCTCAAGTGGTGGATCACCCCGCAGAGCCAGTATGTTCTGGATACCGGCCTTTGACAGGTTATCCAGAAAGCGGTTCAAACGGTCAGCCTGGGCACCTACACAGGTCATGTGGGCCATGGTTTCAAGTCCTAACTGTTGCTGCATATGGGTTACAATTTCAAGGGTTGCGTCCTGATTGCTGCCCCCGGCACCGTAGGTAACCGAGGCAAACAACGGATTCAGGCTTGCCAGACGCTCCACCACCTTGAAAAAGGCGGGCCAATCCTGGCGTTCCTTGGGAGGGAAGTATTCAACTGAGATAAAATGGCAACCGGTTGCAAGTTTATCAGCTATCTTCATGGTACAGTTTCCTTGACATGCTTAAAATTATAAGTGGTGTACTATAGCAGGCCTGTGCTGGCTGCGCCACAAAAACTGTCGTTTATACCAGCTTTGTATTGACGGAATGCCCCAAAAACACTATAAAAAACGATTCTATGAACCAGAAAAAATTGTACATTGATACCGTTGGTTGTCAGATGAATGTCAACGATTCTGAACGGATTGTGACCATGCTGCAACCGCTTGGCTATACCCAAACCCAACGCAGGCATGAGGCCAGCCTGATCCTGTTCAATACCTGCACTGTGCGGGCCGGGGCAGAGGAGTGTCTGCTTCAGAATATTGCCAACCTGAAGAACCTGAAGCGTAAAAAGCCTGGTACCCTGATCGGAGTGGCTGGTTGTGTTGCCCAGCAGATGGGAACAGAGCTGCTGCAGAAGTATCCCTGGGTGGATCTGGTGTTTGGCACCCACAACCTGCATCTGGTACCGGAGATGGTGAAGGATGCCGAGCAGGGCAGGCGCAGGGCAGAGACTGATTTTCTGGACAGCAGCGAACGGCTTGACCTGTTTCCGCCGATTGAAGGGCGTAAACGGGTTTCCACTTTTGTAACCGTTATGCAGGGCTGCGATAACTTCTGCTCCTACTGCATTGTCCCCTATGTGCGGGGCAGGGAGATCAGTCGTCGTTTTGATGAGATTCTGCATGAGGTGCAGGGCTTGGCTGATCAGGGGCTGCGTGAAGTGGTGCTGCTGGGGCAGAACGTTAATTCCTATGGCCTTAAAGGTGAGGAACAACCTCCCTTTGCAGAGCTTGTCAGGGCGGTGGCCGTTGTAGCCGGTATTGATCGGGTCAGGTTTGTGACCTCTCACCCCAAGGATATGTCCGATGACCTGATCGCCTGTTTTACTGATCTGCCCAAGCTGTGCGGTGGTTTGCACCTGCCTGCCCAGGCTGGCGGCAACCGGATTCTGAAGGCGATGAACCGGGGCTACAGTCGTGAGCATTATCTGGAGACCATTGCCAAGCTGCGTCAGGCCCGGCCCGGCATTAAGATTACCGGCGACATGATTGTCGGCTTCCCGGGGGAGACTGAAGCCGAGTTTGAAGAGACTCTTTCCCTGATGGAAGAGGTGCGCTACTTTGACCTGTTCTCCTTTGTCTACTCGCCCCGGCCCGGCACCAAGGCTGCTGAACTGAGTGATGATCTAGCTAAAGAGGTTAAGCTGGCACGGCTGGACCGGCTGCAGAAGCTGCAGGCTGTCCATTCCCGTATCCACAATGAAGCCTATGTCGGCTCGACCCAGCAGGTGCTGGTGGAGGGACTGGCCAAGCGTCATGGACAGGTAAGTGGCCGCTGCGACAGCGGTCGGATTGTGAATCTGGCAGGCTCACCGACTCTGATCGGTAAACTGGTGGATGTGAAGATTCTGGAAGGATATGCCAACTCCCTGCTGGGTGAGTTGTTATAAGTATTGAGAGGTTATGCATGAGTACTGAAACCGTTACTCCAACAGCAAATTTTCTGCGTACCATTGTCAGTGAAGACCTTGCCAGTGGCAAACATCAGACCGTGGTGACCCGTTTCCCGCCTGAGCCCAACGGCTACCTGCATATCGGGCATGCCAAGTCGATCTGCCTTAACTTCGGCCTGGCCCGTGACTTTGGCGGCCAGTGCCACCTGCGTTTTGATGACACCAACCCGGTCAAGGAAGACAGGGAGTATATTGATTCAATTAAGGAGAGCGTGCGCTGGTTGGGATTTGATTGGGGCGAGCACCTCTACCACGCCTCAGAGTACTTTGAGCAGCTCTACCAGTGGGCTGAATATCTGATTCAGCAGGGTAAGGCCTATGTGGATGACCTGACCCCGGAGCAGATGAAAGAATACCGTGGTACCCTGACTGAACCGGGCAAAGAATCTCCTTTCCGCAGCCGTTCTGTGGAGGAAAACCTGGATCAGTTCCGTCGGATGCGGGCTGGTGAGTTTGCTGACGGCATGAAAGTGTTGCGGGCCAAAATCGACATGGCCTCCCCCAACATGAACCTGCGTGATCCGGTGCTGTACCGGATCCTGCATACCAGCCACCCCCATGTGGGGGATGCCTGGTGCATCTACCCGATGTACGACTTTACCCATGGCCAGTCTGACGCCATTGAGGGGATTACCCACTCCATCTGTACCCTGGAGTTTGAGTCCCACCGCCCGCTGTACGAGTGGTTCCTGGAGAATCTGCCGGTACCTGCCAAGCCGCGCCAGTACGAGTTTGCCCGCCTGAATCTCTCCTACACGGTGATGAGCAAGCGCAAACTGCAGGAGCTGGTACAGACCGGTCTGGTCAATGGCTGGGATGACCCCCGCATGCCCACCATCATGGGCTTGAAACGTCGTGGTTTTACCCCGGCAGCGATCCGCACCTTCTGTGACCGGATCGGGGTGGGGCGCAGCGATGCCTGGATCGGCTATGAGCTGCTGGAAGATTGTGTCAGGAATGACCTGAATGAGAACGCCCAGCGGGCCATGGCAGTGCTGCATCCGATCAAGCTGATCATTGATAACTATCCTGAAGATCAGGTGGATCAGTTTGAGGTGGCAAACCATCCATCAAAGCCTGAACTAGGTACACGTAAACTTCCGTTTTCAAAAGAAATTATTATTGATGCAGATGACTTTATGGAGAACCCGTCCAAAGGGTTCCATCGCCTGACAGTTGGTGGGGAAGTTAAGCTGAAATACGCCTACGTGGTCAAGTGCACTGGTATGATCAAGGATGAGCAGGGCAGGGTGGTTGAGCTGCATGCCGACTATGACCCCGGCTCAACCAATGGGCCGATGACCTCCGATGGTCGTAAGATCAAAGGGGTGATTCACTGGCTTTCTGCCGCCCATGCTGCAACGGTGGAGGCCCGTCTGTTTGATCGACTGTTCAGTGATGCCAATCCTGACCGTGGTGGGGCTGATTACAAGCAGTTCCTGAACCCTGAATCTCTGCAGACCCTGCCCCAGTGCCGGGTTGAAGCATCCCTGCTGGATGTAGTACCTGGCCAAAGTTTCCAGTTTGAACGCCTGGGCTACTTCTGCGCAGACCAGAAGGATTCGCAGCCGGGTAAACCGGTCTTTAACCGAGTTGTGACCCTGCGGGATACCTGGGGCGGAAAGAACTAACGTATATGAGTGATACAACGTATAAAGCAGGATTTGTCTCAATTATCGGGCGCCCCAATGTGGGCAAGTCCACCCTGCTGAACCGGATCCTGGGTGAGAAGATCGTGGCGGTATCGGACAAGCCCCAGACCACCCGCAACGTGATTCGTGGCATTTTGTCCGATGAGACCAGCCAGATCGTGTTTGTGGACACCCCTGGTATCCATACCGCCCGTACCCGGATCAACCGTGCCATGGTGGATGCTGCCATGACAGTGGTAACCGGGATTGATCTGATGTTGCTGGTGGTGGATGCCACCCAGAAGATTGAAGAAGCATTCATCAAGGATATCTGCTCCAAGGCCGGAGCGCCAATCTATCTGGTCTTGAACAAGATAGATCAGGTCACCCCCAAAGAGAAACTGTTTACGGTGATTGAAGGCTATACACGCCTCTATGATTTTCCGGAAATCATCCCAATCTCTGCCCAAAGTGGCAGTAATATTGAGCGTCTGGTGGATCTGGTGCGGGAACAGCTGCCGGAAGGAGAAGCACTCTTCCCGGATGATATCCTGACTGATCTGCCGGAGAAGTTTATTGTGGCAGAGCTGATCCGTGAAAAGGTCTTTCGCCTGACCAACCGCGAGGTACCCTACGGTACTGCTGTGGTGGTGGAGGCGTTTGCTGAGCGTGAAAACGGACTGGTGGCGATCAATGCCACCATCATGGTGGAGCGGGATTCCCATAAAGGGATCATTATTGGTAAACGAGGGACCATGCTCAAAAAGATCGGTGAGCAGGCCCGTCGCGATATTGAGCGGTTGTTGGGAACCAAGGTGTATCTGGAGTTGTTTGTGCAAGTGCAGGAACGCTGGACTGAGCGGACCGCTATGCTGAGAGAGTTAGGATACGAGTGAGCAAAACTACTGCGGAGGCCGTCTACTGCGTTGCGCGGTGCTCGCTCCTTCGCCTACCTAGCATTGGTATGTCTCAGTCGCTGCGCAACCTACGCCTTGTATCCGGCCTTCCTCATCACGTTTTGAAAGAGATTCAAATATGAAATCAATAGTAGCCATAGTAGGACGTCCCAATGTGGGCAAATCAACCCTGTTTAACCGGATTGTGGGTGAGCGCAGGGCAATTGTGGATGATATGCCCGGTGTGACCCGTGACCGTAATTACGCGGTGGTGGAGCGTTATGACAAGCCGTTTATCCTGGTGGATACCGGCGGGTTTGAACCGGTAACGGAAGACCGGATGCTTCAGCAGATGCGGGAACAGTCGCTTTTGGCCATGGAAGAGGCGGATGTCATTATCTTTTTGATGGATGCCAAGCAGGGCCTGACCCCGGCAGATACTGAGGTCGCCTCCATGCTGCGGCGGGTGGATAAGCCGGTTTTCTATGTGGTCAACAAGGTAGATGGCGAGAAGATCGAGAACGAGGCAGCTGAGTTCTATGCCCTGGGTATTGACAACATGCACACCATCTCGGCAGCCCATAACCGGGGTATCAGGGATCTGCTGGATGAGATTCAGGAACTGTTGCCGGATAACGCATTACCGGGCGAAGATGAGGTGACCTCCATCGCGGTGGTGGGGCGCCCCAATGTGGGCAAGTCATCACTGGTTAACCGTCTGCTGGGGTTTGAGCGGGTGGTGGCCAATCCCGTTGCCGGGACAACCCGCGATTCAGTGGATACCTTCTTTTCCTGCAACAAACAACGCTACTGTCTGATTGATACTGCTGGTATCCGGCGTAAGGGCAAGACCAGCCAGAAGCTGGAAAAATACAGCGTGGTTGATGCGTTAAAGAGTATTGACCGTGCTGATGTGGTGCTGATTGTGCTGAATGCTGAAGATGGAATCACAGAGCAGGATAAACATATTGCCGGCTACGTCTATGAGGCTGGCCGTTCCTGTCTGTTTGTGGTCAATAAGTGGGATACGCTGGAAAAGGATAACAAGACGATTGGCAAGTTTGTGGAGCAGATCCAGTACGAATTCAAGTTTCTGGCCTTTGCGCCAATTGTGTTTGTCTCAGCCAAGACCGGCCAGCGGATTCACAAGGTTATGGAAGAGGCTGCAGAGGTTGCTGAGCAGTATTCCCGAAGGGTTACCACGTCAGAGTTAAACCGTGTCTTCAAAGAAGCGGTGGAGGCACACCATGCCCCGCTGCACCATGCCTGTCGGGTTAAGTTTTACTTTGCCACCCAGGTGGCAGTTAAGCCACCCACCTTTGCCATCTTTACCAATCAGCCGGATGGCGTGTTGACGCCGTACCAACGCTATCTGGGCAACCGCTTCCGGGATGCCTTTGGTTTCAAGGGGACGCCGTTCAGGCTGCTGTTCCGTGGCAGGGAGCGCAAGCTGGCTGATGGCAGGGAAAGAAAAACCTCTAAACCGTGATATGGCTTTACTCAAGCTGCGCTGTGGTTTATCATTAACGCGCTAATTATCGTAGTTACAGCTAAGGAGAAATTGACATGCAGATGCAGAGTGGACTGCATGGAAAACTGGAAGAACTGGGACTTGACGAAATCCTTCAGATTGTCGGGGTGAGTCGTCGCACCGGTATCCTGACCCTTAAAAGCAGAGGGCGTGAGGCGGTGCTGCAGTTCCGTGACGGTCTGTTGGTCAGAGTCACCTCCACCGGCTTCCAGCAAAGTCTTGGAGAACTGCTGATTCGTAACGGAGCTGCCACACCTGAGATGGTGCAGCAGGCGTTGGCAATCCAGCAGCAGGAAAAGTTTCGTGAGCGGATCGGTACGATCCTGCATAATCGTTTTAATGTTGATCTGCAGGTAATTGAGCAGACCGTGCGGGAACAGATCAGCAACGTCCTGATGACCCTGTTTGCCTGGACAGAGGGTAGCTTTGATTGTTCTCCCCGTGAGGTAGAAACAGTAGATGCCGCCTATCTTGATCCGGTGCAGTTGATTCTGGAGTTGGGTGATAGTGCGCCGGATCAGCTGGTTGCCGAGGGAATGAAGCTGCAGCAGGCCTTAGGTGCTGACGAAGGGCATGATCTGGTTGAAGAAGTTGTAGAGCTGACGCCCTTGGCGCCAAAGCAGGCGACACTGCCTCCGCTGGTCATTGTTGATGATGATAGTGCCCTGACAGAGGCGGTGGCTGAAGCGTTTGGACAGTGGTTTGAGGTGTCACCGTTTACCCGTAGCGAAGAGGCATTGGTGAAGATTGATGCCCTGTTTCGCACAGGAGCCGATCCGGTGGTGCTGGTTGACTTGATCATGCCCAAAATGGATGGCACCGGTGTGCTGGGGGGGCTTGAACTGATTCAGTTGCTGCATCGTAACTTTAAAGGGCTTAATATTTTTGCTATTTCTGACTTTTATCATGCCGACGCCGTTCAGGAACTCTCCGACATGGGCTATGCGTGTATGAATAAGCCGAGGCGTGGTGATACCAAAGGCGATCAGTTTGGTTCGTTTGTGCAAAATCTGAAAGCTGCACTGCACCTGAACCATTAGCAGTTGTTTACGCAGGCTTTTTGGGAGGGAACCTGTAGTGATGAAGAGCTTCACTATCCTTATTGTTGATGATTCAGCTGCCATGCGCTCCCTGCTGGTCTCCACCCTGGAGACACTGGGGAACCTCTCGATTGTGCAGGCTCCGAACGGCTTTGAGGCGTTGCGGATGTTGCCCCGTGAACAGGTTGATCTGGTCCTGACCGATATTAATATGCCTGATATTAACGGACTTGAACTGCTGAGCTTTATTCGTAATAACCCTATCTACAAGGATGTTCCGGTGGTTGTTATCTCCACTGAAGGAAGCCGTAAAGATATTGAAAAGGGGCTTTCTCTTGGGGCCAATGAGTATCTTGTCAAACCGTTTCAACCTGAACAACTCCTCGAAATAGTCAAAAGGTTTCTATGAGTTCTTCCTCCGTCCCATCATCTGATGCTGCACGGGATTTTCTGGCAGAGGCTGAGGAGATTGTTGAGGAACTCAGCACTCAGTTGGCTGATCTGGCAGATATGGCTGAAAAAGGGGCCTGGGAACCTGATCTGCTGAATGCTATCTTCCGTGGAGCCCACTCGTTGAAGGGGTTGGCAGGCATGTTCGGCTTTGGTATGATCGCCGAAGTTGCCCACCATGCTGAAAACCTGCTTGATTGGCTGCGGATGGGCAAGGTCTCGCTTTCAACTGCAGTGCTTGAACTACTTTTTTCTTCTGCTGAACTGCTTACCACCCTGCTGCGGGCCTGTGTTGATGGTACCCTTGATCAGCATCAGGCAGCTGCCACAGCCCATGCCGCCACTATTAATGCATATCTCAATCCTGCCACTCCGGTTGCAGAGGCGCCGTTACTTGAACAGTTGGGCCTGTCAGAATCGCTGATGGGCGCACTGACCGAGTATGAAGAACATCGCTTGAAAGAAAACTGCAGTAAAGGCCGCCATATCTATGTGGTGCATGCCTCCTTTGAACTGACCACCTTTGATCAGGGCTTGTCGCAAGTAACGGATATCCTTAAAAGCTGCGGAGAAGTGATCAGCACCCTGCCCAGTGTTGGGGAGAACCTTGAGACCCATATAGATTTTGATCTGTTGGTGGGGAGTGACCGGAATGAACAGGAATTTACTGATCTTCTGAAAGATCTTGATGTCACCATTCTGGTCGCAGGTGCTACCGCTGCCGTAAGCCAATCTGAGCCGCTGCCTGTTTCAACAGCAGCGGTTGTTCCTGAAGCAAAGACGGAAGAGGCGTCCTCTGATAAAGCCGTCATACCGGTAGCAGTTCCTGTTTCTGAAGGTGTACCAGTCAGCCCGGATGAGCCGCTTACGGCCAAGAGCATGAGCCGTACCGTGCGGGTGGATATCGGTAAGCTTGATGAATTGATGAACATTGTGGGCGAGTTGGTGCTGGCCCACTCCTCCATTTCCTCCATTGCTAACCGGATGCGTGCTGAAGGCTTCTCCCGCATGGCAATCGACCTTGGCAAGGCAGCCAAAGGGCTTGAACGACGTCTGACTGACCTGCAAAAGGGGGTTATGGATATCCGTATGATTCCGGTGGGGCAGTTGTATGAGAAAATGTCCCGAATTGTGCGGAAGATCTCCCGTGAACAGGGTAAAAAGATTGAGTTGAAGATGTACGGTGCTGAGACCGAGCTGGATAAGCTGATTGTGGAGGATATTGCTGATCCGTTGATGCATATCATCCGTAATGCCATTGACCACGGGATTGAGTCGCCGGAGCGTCGACTGGCTGCCGGTAAGGATGAACGGGGCACGGTACGGCTTTCTTCCTTCCAAAAGGGGAACCATGTCGTTATAGAGGTTGAGGATGACGGCGGTGGTATCGATATTGAAAAGATCAAGCAAAAGGCCCTGTCTAAAGGGTTGCTGCAGGATGTAAGCAGCCTGTCTGATCGTGAAGCCCTTGATCTGATTTTTCTACCCGGTTTTTCCACTGCAGACAAGATTACAGACGTCTCTGGACGTGGTGTTGGCATGGATGTGGTGCGCAACAATATCGCCGCAGTTTCCGGCATGGTTGATATTGAAACCAGGTTGGGGCAGGGCTCCCGCTTTACCATTGTCCTGCCGATTACCCTGGCCATCATCAAGGCCTTGATTATCTTCTGTGCTGGTCGAACCTATGCAATACCGATTACTTCAGTGGTTGAATCGATTATTCTGGAACCCTCTGATATCAAAACCGTTGAGGGGAAAGAAGTCATCAACCTGCGTGAGCAGACCCTGGCGCTGTTGCGCCTTGAGCGGCTCTTTAAGATTGATCGGGTCGGCATTAACCCTGGTGACCAGTATGTGGTGATTGTCGGTTCTGCTGAAAAACGGCTGGGTATTGTGGTGGATGATCTGCTGGGGCAGCAGGATATTGTGATCAAGCCGCTGGGGGCTGCATTCAAGTCTTTGCGTGGCATTTCCGGTGCGGCGGATCTGGGGGATCAACGTACCATTCTGGTGATGGATGCAGGCGGCATTATTGCTGAAACCATGCGTGGCGGCGGGGCGTAAACAGTGTACAAAGAGTACTTTGGCCTGAAGGAAAAACCGTTTGGCAAGACGCCGGATCCCCGCTTCCTGTTTCTGTCCAAAGGACACGAAGAGGCGTTGGCCAGACTTGAGTATGCGGTTGAAGAACGGGAAATAGCGCTTTTAACCGGTGATGTGGGCTGCGGAAAAACCACCCTTTCCAGGGCACTGATGGATCGTTGCGGCGCTGGCTATCGTTTTATCATGATCTTTAACCCCCGTATGGGGGCGCTTGAATTTTTGCGTACCGTTGCCCATGGGCTTGAGATTGAGTTGCCGGCCCGCACCAAGGATGACCTGCTGCGCCAGATTACCGGCAGGCTCTATGATCTGTACCGGGACAACCTTTGCCCGGTGTTGGTGATTGATGAGGCCCAGACCATAACCGAGCTTGAGGTGTTTGACGAGATTCGCCTGCTTACTAACTTCCAGATGGATGATCACAACCTGATCAGTGTGCTGATCATGGGGCAGCCAGAGTTGCGTAGCTTGCTCAGATATCAGCCGATGGAGCCGCTCAGGCAGCGGATTTCCCTGCATTTTCATCTGCAGCCGCTATCCCTTGAGGAGACCATGGAATACCTTGATTTCAGAATAGTGGCAAGTGGCGGCGTTCCCGGCCTCTTTACCCCTGATGCGCTTCAGGCCATGTATGAGCTTTCAGAAGGGGTCCCTCGCAGAATCAATACCATTGCCACCAACGCACTGTTAGTGGCCTATGGCAGTGACGCTGCAGTGATTGATGCTTCAATTATTCAGGAAGTTCGTGATGAGGTAACGCTCTGATGGAACTGGCCAAGATTCGCAATAAGGCACAGCAGGCAGTTGCAACGGAGCCTGTTCAGGAAGCTGTAGCAATAGAGCCGGCAACTGCTCAACCTGATGAGCCGTCACCACCCGCTCTGTCACTGCCGGACAACTTGCTTGATATTCAGCCCACCATGCTCTCTTTTCCAGGCCCGGCACCGGTTCGTCCTGCCCCGGCTGAATCTCATTTTGATCCGCTGGCCAGGATTCTGGCTGGCAGGGAACAGGATTGCGCTGTCACCGGTTCTGCAGATGCTGCACTGGTGCATGAACAGCAGTCAACTGTACCTGAGGTTGCTTTTGAAGAGTTTCTCTGTTTCCGGCTGGGTGATGAGGAGTACGGCATCAACATCATGGAGATCAAGGAGATCATCAAGCCGAGGGAGTTAACCGAGGTACCGCGCACCCCTGGCTTTGTAGATGGTGTGCTTTCCTTGCGCGGGGTGATTGTACCGGTTTTTACCATGCGTAAGCGCCTTGGTATGTCGCTTGAGTACGATGGCAGCCAGGAGCGGATTGTGATTGTCCGTTGCGGTGATGGCCTGCATGGGCTGCGGGTTGATCGGGTGACCGACGTGGTCAAGATTTCCAAGACAGATCGGGAAGTCACGCCAGCAGTGCTTGAAGGGGTAGCCCGTGAATTTGTGTCAGGTATCGGCAGGTCTGGCAAGCGGATGCTGATTATCCTGGATATCTGCAAGGTGGTTGATACGGCCTTGGGAGAGGTTACCTGATATGGAAACCGGAATTCAGGAGCTGCAGCTGGCCGGTTTTCTGATGGGTGACAACCTGTTTGCCATTGATATCATGCGGATCAAGGAAATCGTCATCCCGCAGAAACTTGCCGGGTTCCCGCTACAAAATAGTACCCTTGACGGCATGATTAACCTGCGTGGACAGGTGATTCCGGTCATGAATCTGCGGGCTCGCTTTGGTCTGCCTCCCCGTGCCGGTGGTCCGGGCAAGCTGATGATTGTTTCTGTGGCAGGACGTCAGGTTGCGCTGGCTGTTGATGATCTTGATGAAGTAGTAACGGTACCGGTACGTGATCTGACCCCGCCGCCTGATATGGTTGAGGGGGTAGGGGCCGAGTTTCTGATTGCCGTCTGTCTTTGTAACGAACGACTCTATCTGGTACTTGATATTGATACCCTGTTTACGCCCTCTGGGCGGTATAGACAGGGGCTGATGCAGGAGGGTTTGCAGCATGGTGATATCTGATAGCCATTCAAGGGCTGCAGACCATGACGAGGAACTGCGCTACCGGACCGTACAGGAACAACGTCGTCTCCCGCTTGAAAAGAGCCGAACCGTTCTTTTTACGGCTCTTGGCGATGACAGTTGGCGTGTGCGCAAGCAGGCGGTAGAGGTATTGCTGGCTGCGCAGCCGGATCAGGACACACTTCACCAGTTAATAGATCTTCTGCGGGATGAGGACAATGCTGGGCTACGCAATGCAACGGCCGAACTGCTGGTCAGATGCGGGGTCAGAGTGGTGCCGATACTGCTGGACTATCTGGATGATGCAGATCATGACCTGCGCAAGCTGGTGGTTGATGCGCTGGGTGCCCTTGGTGGCGAGGATGCCCATGGCGGGCTGATTAAAGCCTTGTCTGATCCTGACAACAATGTGGCAGCCGCTGCAGCAGAAGGTCTGGGGGTGGCAGGTAATGCCCGCTCCATCCCGGAGTTGTTGAAACATCTTGAGCTGAACCAGGAGTCGTTCTTCCGTTTTAACGCCCTGGCAGCCCTGGGGCAGATCGGTGTTGCCGGTCCCTTGCCACCGGTTGTCAAGCAGCTTGCCGGTCAGGATATCCTGCGGCGGGCCGTGTACGAATGTCTGGGTAAGATTGGTGGCGATGTCGAGGCGGTGGAGCTGTTGCTTGAGGGTGCCTTGTCGCACCTTCCCAGTGTCCGTCAGGCTGCCATCAGTTCTCTGGCTCAGGTTCTGCAACACCTTGGCGTTTCAGAGCGTGCCAGCGTTAAAGAACGTTTGTGCCAGTTGGCTGATCAGGGGTTACTGGAGCAACTGGCTGCTTCTTTTGTTTCAGGTACTCTTGCCCAAAATCAGGCGGTAATCTCTATTCTGGGGCTGATGGCTGATCCGCGTGGCCTTGGTCTGCTGTTTGCCGCCCTGGCTGATGAGCGCCTTGCAGCAGATGCAGAGAATGCGCTGAAAGGGTTTGACGCAACGGTTGGTATGGCTGCGGTTACCCGCTTTGAGCAAGCCGAGTCGGCTGCAGAGCGGGCTGCGCTGTGCAGGTTTATTGGTAGCCAGGGGGCTGTTGAAGGGGGCGTTGCCATTCGTCGTGGCCTTGTTGATGCCTCTGCTCAGGTGCGCGCTGCTGCAGCCTATGCAGCAGCCAGGTTGAGTGATCCTGAACTGCCATCACTGGTTGCAGATCTGATGGATGATGACGATATCCTGGTTCGTGAGGCAGCGCTTGCTACGTTGCGCCGGTATGCGGGCATTGATCAGCAGCTGATCAGCTCAGCAGCAGAACAGCTTGCAGAGTCAACGGAGTCTGAACGGCGCAGGGGGGCGGCACTGCTTTTTGCCGCAGTACACAATGGTGAAGGGATTGCTCGTTTGCTCAAGGACGAGGATCCTTCGGTGCGTGAAGCAGCTGCCCGCGCTGCAGGTAAGTTGAAGCCGTCCGATGGTTGCACCCATCTGATGATGGCCCTGGTTGATGAAGAGCCTGATGTACGGATCGCGGCTGCCGAGGCATTAGGCGATTGTCAGGATACCGCTGCAATAGCACCGCTTCGTCTTTTACTGAATGATACTGATGCCTGGGTGCAGGCTGCAGCCCTGCGAAGTCTGGTACAGCTGGCGGGCGAAGCAGCCCTGCCTGACCTGATCCAGCTGTGGGATCAGGGGGATGAAGTTGTACAACTTGCCTGTCTTGAGGCGTTTGAGCAGGTCTCTGCGGCTGAAGGTATTAAGGCTGTATCTCGGGATCTGGGGCGGCATGATGGCGAGGTCCTGAAGGGAGCCATAGAGCTGCTGTATCGTCATGACCTGTCTTTGCTACTGCCCTGGTTCAATCATATTCTCTGCCATCAGGATTGGGATGTCCGGATCACGGCAGTCAGGGCCAGTGGCGCCTTGCCTGAAGAAGAACGAATGACACTGCTGCGGATGGCTCTGGATCGCGAAGATAATGATCTGGTCAGGGCCGAGATCAATTCTCAGCTGGGCGCGGCCTAACGTGAGTCCCTTTGAAGCAGAGATAAAAATGTCTGAAGAAGAGTTCCGGCTGTTGCGTGATCTCGTCTACAGTCACTGCGGTCTCTGGTTTGATGATCAGAACTCCTACCTGTTGGAAAAACGGCTCAGTCGACGGTTGGCGGTTCATCAGTTGAAGACCTTCCGTGAGTATTACCAGCTGTTGCGTTTTAACCGGAAACGTGATCAGGAGCTGGAAGAGATCATGGATCTGCTGACCACGAATGAAACCTACTTTTTTCGTGAGGAATATCAGCTTAAGGCGTTTACTGATGAAATTGTCCCTGAAATCTGTGCTGCACGCGGGATAAAGGAGTTTAATCGTCATATCCGGGTCTGGTCTGCCGGCTGTTCAACCGGCGAAGAACCGTACACCATCGCCATGCTGTTGCTTGAGATGGACTGTCTGCGTGGCTGGTCAATCGAGATTGTGGGTACCGATATCAGTCAACGGGTGCTGCAGCATGCACGTCGCGGCGTCTATGGTCCATCGGCGTTTCGCTCAACTGATGATTATTATAAAAACAAGTATTTTACCCTTCAGGATGAGGGAGGGTACCGGATCAAGGACGAGGTCAGAAAGCTGGTCACCATCAGCCATCTGAACCTGCTGGACAGTACCCGCATGAAGATGTTGGGCAGTTTTGACCTGATCTTCTGCCGTAATGTCATTATCTATTTTGATCAGCCAGCCAAGAAAAAGGTGGTGGAATCCTTCTATCAGGTCCTGCGGGATTCCGGTTATCTGCTGCTGGGACATTCGGAATCGCTGATGAATATAACCACCCTGTTCAACCTGCGACATTTCAAGAACGACATGGTTTACCAGAGACCAGCAACCTCATCCACTACAGGAGGCCTGCTATGAAGTCGTTGCGGGTACTGGTGGTGGATGACTCTGCCTACAGCCGTCGCAGTATTACCAAGATGCTGGAAGGGATTCCAGGGGTTGAGGTGGTCGGCTATGCGGTGGATGGCGAAGAGGGGATTCGCCAGGCAATTTCTCTTAAACCTGATCTGGTGACCCTTGATCTTGAGATGCCGCGGATGGACGGATTTACCCTCTTGCGGATACTTACCAACCGCTTCAGCCTGCCGGTGCTGGTGATCAGTGCCCTGTCTGATGCGGATAAGGTGTTTCGTGCCCTTGAGATGGGGGCGCTTGATTTTGTGGCCAAGCCGATGCAAGGCCATGCCCGCGAGCTAAGCAGTATTGAGCAGGATCTGAAGTGGAAGGTGAAGCAGGTCATGGTAAGCCTGCTCAGCAAAAAGGCTCGCCAGTCAGTGCCGGTTGCTGAGCTTGATACCTTGCGGAAATCAACACGATCAGTCACTAAACGTACTGTTGAGCTGGTGGCTATCGCCTCATCAACCGGTGGGCCACCGGCCCTGCAGTCCATCTTCAGCTCGTTTGATAGCAGCTATCCCTTTGCGGTAGTGGTTGCCCAGCATATGCCGGCTGGTTTTACCAAGGCCTTTGCTGATCGTCTGAACCGGACCTCGCCTTTTACCGTCCGTGAGGCCCGTGATGGTGATCTGGTTGAGCCGGGGCTGGCGTTAATCGCCCCAGGTGGATGTAACCTGCTGCTTGAAGAGGCCGGTACTGAAATTCGTGCCAGGGTAAAACCGCCTGAAGCCAGTGATCGCTACGTCCCCTCGGCGGATGTTCTGTTTGCATCCTGTGCGCCGCTCTACGGTAACCGGATGCTGGCAGTGGTACTGACCGGCATGGGCAATGACGGTAGCAAAGGGGTGGTTGCGGTAAAGGAACGGGGTGGTCAGGTCTTGGCAGAATCTGAGGACAGTGCCGTGGTTTATGGCATGCCCCGCGAAGCCGTTGCAACCGGGGCTGTTGACCGGGTAGTGCCGTTACCGGGCATCAGTCAGGCAATACTTGCCTCTGGCGGATTTGGAAGTCTGTAATTGATACTTTGAGAAAGAGGAGTAACCGATGTCAGCAGATCTGAAGTACACACCGGCTGAAGTTGAGGCCAAATGGCAAAAACAGTGGGAGGATCAGAAGACCTTTAAGGCCACTGAAGACCCGACCAGACAAAAATATTACCTGCTGGAGATGTTTCCCTATCCCTCCGGTCGTATCCATATGGGCCATGTCCGCAACTATTCCATCGGCGATGTAATCGGTCGTTTCAAGCGGATGCGGGGCTTTAACGTGCTGCATCCCATGGGCTGGGATGCCTTTGGCATGCCTGCCGAGAACGCCGCCATCAAGAACAACTGTCACCCGGCTGCCTGGACCTATGAAAACATGGCCTACATGCGGGACCAGCTTAAGCAGATGGGCCTTTCCTATGATTGGGATCGCGAACTTGCTACCTGTGATGTCAGCTACTATCGCTGGGAACAGAAGCTGTTCCTGGAGATGTATAAGCGTGGTCTTGCCTACAAGAAGCAATCCTTTGTGAACTGGTGCCCTTCCTGCGAAACCGTGCTGGCCAACGAGCAGGTTGAGGATGGCGGCTGCTGGCGTTGCGATACCGAGGTGGTGCAGAAGGAGCTGGAGCAGTGGTTCTTTAAAATCACCGATTATGCTGAAGAACTGCTTGAGTGTACCAACAAGCTGCCGGGCTGGCCTGAGCGGGTCTTGACCATGCAGCGGAACTGGATCGGCAAGAGTATTGGTTGTGAAATCGATTTTCAGCTGGATGGCCGTGATGGTGCGATCCGCGTCTTCACCACCCGCCCTGACACCCTGTTTGGTGCCACCTTCATGTCTCTGGCACCTGAGCATCCCAAGGCGCTGGAGCTGACCACTGCTGATCGTCGTGCAGAGATTGAGGCGTTCATTGACAAGGTCAAGAAGACCGACCGGATCGCCCGCACTGCCGATGATCAGGAAAAAGAAGGGGTTTTTACCGGCTCTTACTGCATCAACCCGGCCACCGGCTGCAAGATGCCGATCTATCTGGCCAACTTTGTACTGGTGGAATACGGCACCGGTGCGGTCATGGCAGTGCCGACTCATGACCAGCGTGACTTTGAATTTGCCAAAAAATATGAACTGCCGTTGGTGGTGGTGATTCAGCCTGAAGCAGAGCAGCTTGATCCGGCCACCATGGCTGCAGCCTATACCGAGTCTGGGGTCATGACCAACTCAGGCCAGTTTGATGGCCAGAAGAGCGAGAGCGCCAAGGAGTCCATTGCGGTCTGGTTGGAACAACAGGGCAAGGGTAAGAAAACTGTCAACTTCCGCTTGAGGGATTGGGGTGTATCACGTCAAAGATACTGGGGTTCTCCGATTCCGATCATCTACTGCGACTGCTGTGGCGCAGTGCCGGTACCGGATAAAGATCTGCCGGTGGTACTGCCCCGTGATGTGCAGTTTACCGGTGAAGGTGGCTCTCCTCTGGCCACTCTTGACAGCTTCATCAAGGTGGATTGTCCGCTCTGCGGCAAGCCGGCCCGCCGTGAAACCGACACCATGGACACCTTTGTGGAGTCCTCCTGGTATTTCCTGCGCTACTGCTGCCCTGATTTTGAAGGGGGGATGCTGGATAAGACCCGCGCCCAGTACTGGATGTCGGTTGACCAGTATATCGGCGGCATTGAACATGCGGTGCTGCACCTGCTCTATGCCCGCTTCTTCACAAAGGTCATGCGTGATCTGGGCTATGTGAATGTGGATGAGCCGTTTACCAACCTGCTGACCCAGGGGATGGTGATCAAGGACGGCGCCAAGATGAGCAAGTCCAAGGGTAACGTAGTTGATCCTGATGCCCTGATCAAACGCTATGGCGCTGATACTGCCCGTCTGTTCTCCCTGTTTGCGGCACCACCGGAAAAGGATCTGGACTGGAATGAGCAGGGGGTTGATGGTTGCTTCCGTTTCTTAAACCGGGTCTGGAAACTGGTGCAGGAACATCTGCAGGTTGTGCAGGGGGCTGCAGCACTGGATGCTGCCGGTCTGAATGATGAAGAGCGCACCCTGCGTCGCGCTGTACACAAGACCCTTAAAAAGGTGACCGAGGATATTGATGAGCGGTTCCACTTCAATACTGCCATTGCTGCGGTAATGGAGCTGATGAACACGCTGCAGGGGGCCCGTCTTGCAACCCCTCAGGCAGCTGCAGTTATGAAAGAGGCACTGGAGCTGGTGGTGACCATGCTGGCACCGTTTGTGCCCCATGTTACGGAAGAACTCTGGCAAACCCTTGGCCATACCACGCCTCTGTCAGCAACCGCCTGGCCTGTCTGGGATGCTGAAGCAGCCGTGGATGAAGAGCTGCTGGTGGTGGTACAGGTGAACGGCAAGCTGCGCTCAAAGCTATCGGTGGCCGTTGGTATGGATGAAGAGGCGATCAAGCAGCTGGCCCTTGCTGATGACAAGGTCAAGGTCTTTACTGATGGCATGCAGATCCGCAAGGTGATCTATGTGCCAGGAAAGCTGGTGAACATTGTTGTCGGCTAATATACGCAGATACTGGCTGGGGGCTTTCCTGCTGCTGTCGTTTATGCTGGCAGCAGGGTGCGGCTATCGCTTTACCGCAGACAGTGGCACCAGACTGCCAGCAGGCCAGACTGTCTGGGTGCCGTTTTTCAAAAACGCCACGGTCTATGCCAATGGCTCAGTCGCTCTGAAACGTGCCATCTTTGACCAGTTTGCCGAGCAGCGTAACATTCTGCCAGCTGCAACAGCTGAACAGGCAGATCTGATTCTTGAGGGAACCCTGTCCGGCTATGGTGCTAGTGTGGTCAGCTACTCTGCCGCTGATACGGCCAAAGAGTACCGTCTGACCATTACTGCTGATATTACCGTGCGTAAACGTGGCGCTGCCAAAGACAGCAAACCGCTCTGGAAGGGAAGCCTGTCAGCCTGGCAGGACTATCCAGTGGCAACCACGGTAGAGCTGCAGCGCAGCAGTGAAGACGCTGCCTTAACCGCAGCCAGCCGCAAGCTGGCGCAACAACTGATCTGGAATCTGGAACAACAGTACTGATGACTGAACAGGAACTGGAAAAGCAGTTACAGACCGGCAGCTTTTCACCGGTCTATTTCTTTTATGGTGAAGAGCCGTTTCTGGTGGAGCGGGCCGGGCGTCGGGTCATGGAACAAGCTGTTGATCCAACCATGAAAGACTTTAACCTGAACATCTACTACGGCGCTGACTGTAAAGGTACCGAGATTCTGGATACCTCCCAGACCTTGCCGATGTTTGCTGAACGAAGGGTGGTCGTGGTCAGGCAGGCTGATAAACTGCCGGCAGCAGCCCAGGAAGGGTTGTTGCCCTATCTGGCTAATCCCTGTCCAGAGACCTGCCTGCTGTTTATGGCTGCCAAGCCGGACCTGCGTCGTAAATTCTTTATGGAATTGAAAAAACAGCCGGGCACGCTGGAGTTTAAAAAGCTGTACGACAATAAGCTGGGGCCGTTTATTGCCAGCGAAGCTCAGGTGCATGGCAAAAAGATTGATGGAGCAGGGGCAGAGATGCTGGGCTTCATGGTGGGTAATAACCTGCAGGAACTGGTTTCCCAGATAGAAAAGGCTGCTCTGTATATCGGCAGCCGTCCAACCATCGGGGTGGAGGATGTTAAGGCGATTGTCAGCCAGAGCAAGTCCTTTACCGCCTTTGAGCTGGCTCGTTTTATGGGGGAGAAAAACCTACCCAAGGCACTGGCAACCCTGCAATCCATGCTGCAAAACGGCGAAGAGGCGATCATGATTCTGGGGGCGCTGGCCAGTCATTTTCGCAGGATCTGGCGGATCAGGGAGCTGCTGGATCAGAAGATGACACCGGCAGATATCGGTAAACAACTTAAAATAAATGCCTATTTTCTGGGAGAACAAGTCACCCAGGCAAAGAAATATACCGTGGCTGAACTGGATGCCCTGTTTGAGCGGCTATACCAAGGGGATGTGGGGGTCAAAACCGGTGCGTCGTCAGCCACCGTGCTACAGGGGCTGGTCTATGATGGCTGCGCGGGAAACCTGAAATAGATTAATCCTGGGTTCCTTGAATGACAAAAAGGGCCTCAGCTTTTCAGCCGAGGCCCTTTAAATGTTTATGCAAGAACTGTTTAACCCAGTGTGTTAACCAGTTTGGTCAAACGGGATACGCTACGGGAAGCGTTTGACTTGTGGATAACGCCTTTGGTGGCGGTCTTGTCAATGACTGGGATGGCAAGCTGCAGTGCAGCTACAGCAGCTTCTTTATCTTTTTTCTCAACCGCTTCACGGACCCGCTTGATGTAGGTCTTGAGGGTTGATTTTTGATGACGGTTACGGGCATTGCGCTTTTCATTCTGCTTGATACGCTTGATTGCCGATTTGTGATGAGCCACGTGCTACCTCCGAATGGTGTACAGCAGTCATATGCTGATTGTAATCTAATTGAAGCGAAATTTTTAGCATGCTGCCTTGAGGCTGTCAAGGGGAAAGTGCTCTTATTCGCTGATAATAACCTTGCGGCCTTCAACTTTTAACCTGCCTGCACAGAAAAGGCGGACCGCCTCAACATAGGTGCGATGTTCTTCTCCATGGATACGTTGCGTCAGGCTTTCCACGGTGTCGCTGCCGAGAATTGGTACCACGGATTGCAGAATGATCGGGCCGGTGTCAGTGCCTTTATCAACAAAGTGTACGGTGCAGCCGGTGTAGCGGGCTCCGTAGTCAAAGGCCTGTTGCTGGGCATCAAGACCGGGGAAGGCTGGTAGCAGGGCAGGGTGGATGTTCATGATGGCATTGGGGAAGGCATCAATCATGGTTGGCGACAATAGACGCATGAATCCGGCCAGTATGACCAGATCAACTTCGTGTTGTCGCAGCAGCTCAACCAGTGCAGCATCATAGGCCTGACGGTTTGGATAGCCCTTGTGATCAAGTACAATTGAGCTGATGTTATGCTTTTTTGCCCGTTCAAGGGCAAAGGCATCGGCCTTGTTGCTGATCAGGCAGACAATACTGGCGTTGATGATTCGCCCGGCCTCAATGGCATCCACAATGGCCTGGAAATTTGAGCCGTTACCGGATACCAGCACTGCCAGTTTAAGCGGTGTTGTTCCCATTAAAGCAGAACCACCTGATCTGTCTGGCTTTTGGTCATATTTTTCACTTCGCCGATCAGCCAGGCCTGTTCACCCAGTCCGTTCAGGCGGGACAAAATGTCATCAACATCGGTTGCAGCAACGGCCAACACCATGCCGATACCCATGTTAAAGGTGCGATACATTTCGTTTTGCTCCACATTGCCAGCTTCCTGCATGACGGTAAAGATTGACGGCATGGTCCATGAACCAAGTTTGACGTTGGCTGCACATCCCTTTGGCAGGACGCGGGGAACGTTTTCCAGCAAGCCGCCGCCGGTGATGTGGGCAATGCCGTTAATACGGAAGTCTTTGAGCAGGTTCAGTATTGCACGGACATAGATCCTGGTGGGGGTCAGCAGTTCATCAGCTACGGTCTTGCTGCTGTCCGGCAGCTGGCTGTTGATGGTAAGGCCCATATGGTCAAAGATGATGCGACGTGCCAGAGAATAGCCGTTGCTATGCAGGCCGCTGGAACCGATGCCGATCAGTTTATTGCCAACGGTGATGGATGAACCATCAATGATCTGTTCTTTTTCGACTACCCCAACCGTGAAACCAGCAATGTCATACTCGCCATCTGCATAGAAGCCGGGCATTTCTGCGGTTTCGCCACCAATCAGGGCACAGCCTGCCTGACGACATCCTTCGGCAATGCCTGCCACAATCTGGGCAGCCTTGTCAGGGTCCAGCTTGCCGGTGGCAAGGTAATCCAGAAAGAAGAGCGGCTCTGCCCCCTGCACCACAATGTCGTTAACGCACATGGCCACCAGGTCAATCCCGACGGTGTCATGACGGTCAGCCAGAAAGGCCAGCTTCAGCTTGGTGCCTACCCCGTCGGTGCCTGAAACCAGAACCGGGTTTTTGTATTTGGAGGCGTTCAGGGAGAAGAGTCCGCCAAAACCGCCAATTTCTGTCATAACTTCAGGACGGAAGGTGGATTTGACCAACGGCTTGATTTTCTGGACAAAACTGTTGCCTGCCTCAATATCAACACCAGCCTCTTTGTAGGTTGCGCGGGGTTTGCTCACGGATTACGACTCCTTGTCTTGCAGGAAAGGTCATCTTCAACAGATAGATTGATGAAGATATTTCTTCTAGCCAATCGAGGGGGAAAAGTCAATCAACTGTATGTTTTAATGCTGTACGCAGGCAGTTTAAACTTGACAAATCGGGCACTTTTGCCGTTATGTTAACAGTATGAACCGGCTTGCCGACCACATCTCTGACAGAGTTTCATGCTGCTCCAGCGTATTATTCCTGCTTGGTTTGCTGTTTTTGTCTGCCGTCGTCTTTCCTGCCCCCTCCTGTGCAGATATTTATCGTTATGAAGATGAAGAAGGGGTGGTGCATTTTACTGATGCACCGACTGATAAAAAATTTAAGATCTTTATGCGGGATCTGCGTAAAGATCGCCAGCTGCGGACCCATTTCCGCCTTACATCCGGAAATCCTCAGGAATTTGAACATCTGATTACTGCGGCATCTGCCAAGTACGGGGTCAGTGCCTCGTTGATCAGGGCGGTTATTCAGGCAGAATCAGGCTATAATCCCCAGGCCGTCTCCCGTGCCGGTGCTGGTGGTTTGATGCAGTTGATGCCTGGCACAGCCAAACACCTGAAAGTTGCTGATCGCTTTAATCCCAGCCAGAATGTGGACGGCGGTGTACGGTATCTGAAATTTCTGCTGGATACCTTTAAAGGGGATGTTTCCCTGGCCCTTGCCGCCTACAATGCCGGACTTTCCAAAGTTGCCAAATATGGCGGCATTCCACCTTACGAAGAGACGCGAACCTATGTCAGCAGGGTTCTGTCATACATGAGATAAGCCAATGTCCCAGCATCATCCTATTCTTAACCCCCCTAATATTCTAACGTTGTTCAGGGTGGCCTGTATCCCTTTGATGATTGTTCTGTTGTTTTCTGACTCGCGGGAGTCCTGTTTTTGGGCTGCCTGGGTTTTTGCCATCGCCTCAGCCACAGACTGGATTGACGGTCACCTGGCCCGCAGAATGGGGATTGAGACCGTATTCGGCAAGTTTCTGGACCCGATAGCTGATAAGTTGATTGTCACCGCAGCCCTGATTATGATTCTGCCCTTTAACCGGGTGCCGGCCTGGATGGTGTTTGTGATCCTGGCACGGGAGATTGTGATTACCGGCCTGCGTAGTATCGCTTCAAGCGAAGGGATTGTGATCCAGGCCTCTGATCTGGGTAAATACAAGACCATTTTTCAGCTGACTGCCATCATCGGTCTGTTGTTGCACTATGAGTATAACTGGTTGTTCGGAATCGCCCATCCGCTGTTGACGGTGAATATGCACAACGCCGGGATGTTCTTCTTCTGGATCGCCTTTGTCCTGACTGTCTGGTCCGGGGTTGACTATCTGGCACGGTTTATCAAGGTGATAGCCCGTTGACCATGCTGCAAACGGTTTCCCTTGCTGAGTTGGCCCACCGCTTCAGATCTGATCTATCCCACCTGGAACAGGTTGCAGCTGTCTATCCTTGTCGCATCAGCAGTTACTATGCCGGTCTGATTACTGCGCCCCATGACCCGATCTGGAGGCAGTGTGTCCCCTCGGTTGAAGAACTGGATGATACCGTCCAACTGCCTGATCCTTTGGATGAAGAACGTCTAAGCCCGGTGCCTGGGTTGATCCATCGCTATCCTGACCGGGCGGTTTTGCTGGTGTCCAACCGATGTGCAACCTACTGTCGATTTTGTATGCGCAAGCGCAAAGTGGGCTGCTCTGGTGGTGAAAGCGATCTTCCGGCAGCCTATGCTTATATTGCGGCAACTCCGCAGTTACGGGATATCATCCTGTCCGGTGGTGATCCGCTGATGTTGCCGGATGACGAACTGCACCAGATTCTGTCAACCCTGCGCAGAATACCCCATGTTGAAATCATTAGAATCGGCAGCCGGATACCGGTCACTAATCCATCCCGCATTACACCTGCATTGTGCCGTATGCTGGCAGAGCATCATCCACTTTACCTGAATACCCATTTTAATCACCCAATGGAGTTAACCCCTGAGGCGGACCAGGCCTGTAGCCTGTTGGCTGACGCAGGGATTCAGCTGGGGAATCAGACCGTGCTGTTAAAAGGGGTGAATGATGACAGCCTGACCATGCAAAAACTGCTGACCGGGCTGTTGCGGTTGCGAGTGCGGCCATACTATCTGCATCAGATGGATCTGGTGCGGGGCACTGCCCACTTTCGTACCCCGCTTGAGCAGGGTAGAGATTTGATCGGGTCACTGAGGGGCAAGATCTCAGGTATGGCAATCCCCCATTTTGTGATTGATCTGCCCGGCGGGAAAGGGAAGGTGCCGGTCCTGCCAGACAGCCTGCATAGAGATGACAATGGCTGGCAGGTCCAGACCTGTAGCGGCGAATGGGTTAGGTACACCGATCCTGTCTGAAAGAGGTCAACGAAATTGCTTGCGCATCTCCAACACATTGCCACCTTCAACCGGGTAATACTCAACCGAGTCCATCAATGATCGCATGATGTACAAGCCCCGGCCATGGTCCTCCAGCTCATGCTGAGAATCCTCAGCCGTAGCTGAAATGCTTTCCAGATTAAATCCCCTGCCATGGTCAAAGACCTGTAACAACAGCTCTTCATCAGTAACCGTAATCCGAATTTCCACCTCTTCATCAGGATCGTTGGCATTGGCATGTCGGATTGCGTTGACCAGGGCCTCGGTCAGCACCACGTTAATATGGTTGGCCAAGGCCTCCCGATCACCAGTATAGTTTTGTAGCTGTTTGGCAAGCTCTTCGCTGATCCGTCCTATCAGGCTCAGGTAGCGGGTCTGATTGGGTACCTTGATCTGCAGCTCGATCTGAGTGTTTTTCATTGCTGCTCTCCGCGTATCCTGATCAGAACGCCTCAATTGCCTCATCAACAGTGGTGTAAATATCAAACACTCTATGCAGCCTGGTCAGTTCAAACATTGATTTTACCTGGCTTTGAAGGCTTGAGAGTTTCAGGCCGGCCTGACGGGATGAGGCGTTTTTAAAGCCTGACACCAGTGCGCCCAGGCCAGAGCTGTCAATAAAACGGACTTCTTTAAGATCAACGACCACTCTGGTCTTGCCTTCTTCAAATAACCTGCCCAGTTCCTGCTTCAAATGCTCGGAATTATGGGCATCCAGCCGCTCTTCCTTGACCTGCACCAGTACCACCTGTCCATTGTCTTCAAGTTTAAGATTCATTGCTGTCACTCCTTTCAGTTAGGAAACTATTTTCATAACCACCATTGAAACATCATCCTGCAGGGTTGTGCTCTGACTGAACTCTTTGACAAGCTCAAAGAATGAGTCGGCAATCTCGTCTACCGTCAGGGTGCTTTGCTGGGCAAGGTGCTGACAGACCTGACCGGTTCCCATCAGTTCACCAGCCTGGTCAGTTGCCTCTGGAATGCCATCGGTATAGAACAGCAACGTGTCACCTGCCTGCAGGGTTATGGAACACTCTTCAAACACGATGGAGGGCTTGATGCCCAGAATTAAACCATCAGCATCAAGTTCAATGCAACTCTGTTGTCCCTGACGGTGTATCAGCGGCTTGTTATGACCGGCGTTGGCATAGGAAAGACGTCCGGTAGCTGCGCTGTAACGGGCATAAAACATGGTGATGAATAGCTCGGCCCGTGTCAGGTCATCATACAGCTGACTGTTGAGGGCACCCAGAATACTGCTGGGGCTGACCGCACGGCTGGACTGTGCCCGTAACAGGGTCCGTACCTCGGCCATGATTAAGGCGGCACCAACACTGTGACCAGAAACATCGGCAATCAAGAGGTCTATAGTATGGTCGTCACGCTTGAAATAATCATAGTAATCACCCCCCACATGGGCAGCAGGATAGCAACGTCCGGCAAGTTCAACCCCAAACAGTACCGGTGGTTTGTCCGGCAGCAACGAGAGCTGGATCTGTTCCGCAATCTCCATATCGCGCTTAACTCTGGCATTAGCCAGCAATGCCTGTTCCTTTTCCCGGCGTTCCCGCTCCTTGGCCTGCATCTCACTGGCTAATCGTGCTGCCTGGGCCAGCTGTCCGGTCAGGCTGGTCAGCAGGTTAATAAATTCTTCAGTAAACAGCCCAATGATGGATTTTGAGTAAACCGACAAAACCCCCAGGCTTTCTTCGCCCTCACGATAGATCGGGATATGGGCAAATGAGACAAATCTTTCTGCCTCAGTTTTTGGTAAAGTTATGATTTCCTGAAGATTTTTGATGTCATTGACGAAGTGGGTCGTCTGATCAATCATTGCCATTTTAACATAGGGGTCGCTTTCCTGAAACCAGTGTTCAGGGGAGATCGGACGGCGGTCGCAGCCCTGATAGCTCTGGACAGTCAGAGGCATATCGCTGCTGCTGCGGATCTGGATCAGGGCGACATCGAGTCTGAATTCCTTCAGAAGCAACTGCAGCAGTTCATCCATAATAGTTTGAAGGTCAAGGGTACGGTTGATGACTTCTGATGCCTTGAGGCGGACATACAGCGCTTCACGGCTCTGGTCAAGGGATGCCCTGACGGTGCTGAAGATGTCGTAGACCGACTCCATCCGGCTACCCATATCAGAGAGGTAGCTGTCCATGATAGCACCAGCTGCGGCAGCCCCCACAGAACCTGCCAGGGTCCGTTCAACAAAGCGCTTCATGGCGGGCAGCTCAAACTCGGGAACCGAGGTCTCGGAATCAATCATTCGTCCCTTGAGGTAGTCGTTCATGGCCTGAATTGCCTCATCAGGGCCGATGAATTTACCCATTAAGGCGACAAACTGGGGGGGAGTAACCGGCTTTGAAAGGCGCTTTGCAGCACTTTTTACCTGACGTCGTTCGGTTTCAAACTTGCCAATAAAGCGTCGAACCTGCTCTTTTTCAATGTCACTCTGGGTGAGCATCAGAGAGCAGATCAGGTAGGCCCCTACATTAAATAGCATGCTCCAGAAGAGCGAGTGACTCCACATATCCATGCCGGTAAGGCCGAACAGGGCAGTGGGTTTCAGCAGAGCCTGTCCGAACAGGCCGTGCAGCATAATAGTGCTGTCCGGCGTTGCTGCATGGAAAGAAGGGATCAGCAGGGTATAGCACCAGACCAGAAAGCCAAGAGCCATGCCGGAGATGGCACCAATTTTATTGCCTCTGGGCCAGTACAAACCACCCAACAGGGCTGGCAGAAACTGCAGGGCTGCCAGAAATGAGATCAGCCCCATGTTAACCAGCATGAATGAGTCGCCCACCGCCTGATAGTAGAAGTAGCCCAGAAAGACCACAAAAAAGATGGCAAGCCGTTTCAGGTTGATCAGCAGGATTGGAAACCATTGTTTGGGGGTAATCCTGACAATGATCGGCATAAACAGGTTGTTGAGCAGCATGGTTGAAATAGCAACCGACTCCACCATCACCATGCCGGCAGCAGCAGAAAGTCCTCCCAGAAAAGCTAAAAGTGCCATGGCACTGCTTCCGGCGGCTAAAGGCAGGCTGATCACAAAGTAATCTGCTCCGGCATTACCGCCGTGCTGCAGGATACCGGCCAGAGCAATCGGCATGATAAACAGGTTGATCAGGAACAGATAGGTGGGGAAAAGCCACATCGCCTTGCTGATATGGCGCAGATCAGCATTTTCTATGACCATCACATGGAACTGGCGGGGCAGCAGGATGATGGCCCCCATGGAGAGAAACAGCATGGTTGAAGATGGTATGAACCCCTGGCCTTCAGTGGGATGCAGGGTGAACAAGCGGTTAAATAGTTCGGGGAACTGGTGGTTAAAGCGGGTCAGAATGTCTCCAAAACCGTCAAACATGACCCAGGTAACAAAGACTCCCACGCTGATCAGGCTTATCAGTTTAATCACGGATTCAAAGGCCACCGCAGCAATCAGCCCTTCATGGCGCTCTGCCGAGGGCAGGCGGCGGGCGCCAAAGATAACACCGAATATGGACAGGATCAGGGCTAGACTAAAGCTGGTGGGAAATGATACGGCTGCGTCGGCTCCGGGCAGGGTGATGGTGCGGTGAGTAACGCCGCTGATCAGGGCAAAGGAGGTGACCACCGCCTTAATCTGCAGGGCAATGTACGGCATGATCCCCAGCACGGCAATCAGGGTCACCAAAGATCCGAGTAACTGGGAGTTGCCGTAACGCAGGCTGATAAAATCAGCTATGGAGGAGACGTTGTTTTCTTTGCTGATTCTGATGATCCTGCGCAGGATGTAGAACCAGGAAAAGGCCACCAGTGACGGTCCCAGGTAGATCATTAAAAAATCAATGCCGCTGGTGGCCGCCTTACCCACACTGCCGTAAAAGGTCCATGAGGTACAGTAAACTGCTATGGAAAGGCTGTAGACATACGGGTTGTTGACCAGGCTGCGTCCTTGTTCTGAACGACGGCGTGCATACCAGGCCACCAGAAACAACAATCCGGCATAGCCTACAGCAATCGCAGTAACATAATAAATATTCAGAGTCACCGGGGCGCCTGTTCTTCAGAGTGATATTCAGTTTGATCCGGTTCGGCAGAGCTGGCAAAAAGGTAGATAACGCCGATAGAAATGGCCCAGCCAAGGGTAAAGTAAAGGTACATCAGCGGAAACCCCAGGATGGTGGTTGGCTGGTTGAAGATCTTTAAAAATGGGAAATTCAGCATGACGTTTCCCAGCACAAAGAAAATTACCCATGATTCCCGCAGGTGCAGTCGTTTGAGAAATCGTTGTAGGTGTGAGCGCCACATGGGGTATGTAGCCCCTTTCTTTGTTTCAGGTTGGCTGATCAACTTTTACCATTGATCCCTACACTCTGCAACCAATGGGCAGATAATTATTACGCCAGCGGAATCGTTTGACGCTTGCCAGCTTGTATGGTAGCGTTTGTAAACTGTATATTTCCGCAACCTGTTGAATTTCGGATGGTGTCCCATGTTACGCTATTTAGTTTGTTGTATCGGCCTGTGTCTGCTTGCAGCCTGTAGCTCTGTGCGTCCGGCAGATGAACCGGTTGCTGGACCGGTTTTTTCACACACTGGTCTTGGTGCCTATGCACAGGCTCGTATTGCCTGGAATGAAGGTGATGTAGACCGGGCACTTGCCTTGGCACGTCAGGCCCAGACAGCCGACGCAACTACCCCGTATCCAATCATGCTTGAAGCAGAAATTCTGCTTAAGTCAGGCAGGATTCAGGAAGCACTCTCTGCTATTGATCGGGCCATTAAGGTGGCCCCTGATTATCGTCCGCCCTATCTGTTAGGGGGCAGTATCATGTCTTCTTTGGGCAAGACCAAAGAAGCGGTTTTTTACCTGCGTCATGCGGTCAGGCTTGAGCCGGGCAGGGAGGATGCCGTGCTGCATCTGGCTACCAACCTGATGCAGCTTTTTGAATATGAAGAGTCGGTTACTGTTCTTAAGGGGCTGATTAAAGAAAAGCCTGAGTCAGCCGTGGGTAACTACTATCTTGCCAAGGTTTACAGCCAGATGAAGCTGTATCGTGAGGCGATCAGCTACTATCAGCGGGCACTTGAACTGCGTCCTGAACTTGTCCAGGCTATCGTTGATATGGCTATCTCCCATGAAGCACTGGGGGAATATGACAAGGCGATTGCCGCCTACAAAAAAGCACTGGATGATGCTGAAAACCGTGCTCCGCTGATCCAGCACCTGATTCAACTTTTTATCCAGAACCGACGCTATGAAGATGCCCTGGTCTATCTGAAAAAGCTGGATGAAATGGGGCTGGCAACGGTTGAGACCAATCGGAAAATCGGTCTGATTTACCTGGAACTTGAGCGCTACGATGAGGCGATCCAGGTTTTCTCCAAAATGCTTGAATCTGACCCGGATGCTCATCAGATGCGGCTGTATCTGGGCAGTGCCTATGAAGAAAAAAATGATCTTGCCCAGGCTGTTGTTGAGTTTCAGAAAATACCAACAGATGCTGCTGTCTATCCTGAAGCGGTAGGCCATCTGGCATTTATTTACAAAGAGCAGGGTAAGGGAAAAGAAGCCGTGGCTGTGTTGGAGCAGGCCATTGCTGCCAATCAGGACAAGCTTGATCTGTATCTTTCCCTGGCAACGCTTCACGATTCTCTGCATCAGCCTGCTGGGGGCCTTAAATTATTGCAGGGGGTTGAAGCCCGTTTCTCAACTGATCCAAAGTTTCAGTTCAGGATGGGGATACTGTTTGACAAGCTGGGCAAACGTCCTGAATCCATTGAGCGGATGAAAAAGGTGGTTGAGCTGAACCCCAAGGATGCCCAGGCCCACAACTTTCTTGGCTATACCTATGCAGAAATGGGAATCAACCTTAACGATGCCTTAAACCATATCAAGAAGGCGCTGGAAATCAGGCCGGATGACGGCTTCTTTATCGACAGTCTGGGGTGGGTCTACTACCAGATGAAACGCTACGATGACGCAGTGCGTTATTTAGAGCAGGCAACGGAACTGGTCCCTGATGATCCCACCATTCTTGAACATCTTGGCGATGCCCACCATGCGCGTAAGGAAAACAAACAGGCGCTGAAGTACTACAAAAAAGCCAAGGCACTCGATCCCAAGAAAAAAGAGCTGGATGAAAAAATCCGGCGGATTATTCGGGGAGAGCTGGAAGAAAAATGAGTGTCCAGCACGGCATTCTGCGCTGGCGACGTTACGGCATGGCCGGGCTGATCTGCCTGTTCTGTGCTGCCTGCAGTGCTGGAGAAGCCCCGACACCCCGTAGCAGTTCATCTACTGCCCCACCAGCCTACGGTGATACCCTGGTGGAAGGTACCATCGGTGAGGCATCCACCCTCATTCCTATTCTGGCCTCTGACAGTGCCTCCCACAGTGTGGCCGGTCTTGTCTATAATGGCCTGATTAAATACGACAAAAACCTCACTATTGTTGGTGATCTGGCTGAATCCTATCAGGTGTCTCCTGATGGCCTGACCATTACCTTTAAACTGCGTAAAAATGTAACCTGGCATGATGGCAAGCCGTTTACCTCCCGTGATGTACTCTATACCTATCGTGTCATCATTGATCCCAAGACCCCCACTGCCTATTCTGAAGACTTCAAACAGGTCGCCGCGGTTACTGCACCGGATGCCTACACTATAGTGGTACGCTACGCAAAGCCCTATGCACCAGCCCTTGCATCTTGGGGGGTAGCCATATTGCCCAGTCATCTGCTGGAAGGGCAGGATATCACCAAAAGTCCCCTGGCCCGTAAACCGGTCGGCACCGGCCCGTTCCGTTTCAAAGAGTGGGTAGCAGGCCAGAAGGTGGTGCTAGAGGCTAACAAGAATTACTTTGAGGGACGTCCCTACCTGGATCGATACGTCTTCCGCCTGATCCCTGACACCTCAACTATGTACATGGAGCTGAAGGCGGGAGGTGTTGATCAGATGGGCTTGACCCCGGTACAGTTTGCCCGTCAGACTGATACCCCTCGCTTTAAGGCGGCCTTTAATAAATATCGCTACCCCTCCAACGGCTATCTCTACCTTGGCTATAATCTGCGGCATCCTTTGTTTAAGGATGTCCGTGTCCGTCGCGCCATGACCGCTGCCATCAACAAGGATGAACTGATCCAGGGGGTGCTGTTCGGTATGGGGCAAAAGGCTAATGGGCCGATGATTCCTGGCCGATGGGCCCACAATCCCAACGTAAAGGATATTCCGTTTAACCCAGCCTATGCCAAACAGTTGTTGGCCGAAGCAGGCTGGAAGCCGGGGGATGATGGTTTTCTGCAGAAGGATGGAAGACCTTTACGCTTCACTATCTTGACCAATCAGGGTAACCAGCAGCGTCTGATGACTGCCCAGATTATCCAGCAGCGGCTGAAACAGGTTGGGGTGGATGTGCGGATCAGGATTGTGGAATGGGCTGCTTTCCTGAAGGAGTTTATTGATAAGGGGAATTTTGAGGTAGTGCTGCTGGCCTGGATGACTTCTCAGGATCCTGATATGTATGATATCTGGCACTCCAGTAAGACTAAACCGGGGGAGCTGAACTTTATCGGCTACAATAATCAGGAGGTGGATCGACTGCTTGAAGAGGGGCGGAGTACATTTGACATTGATAAGCGTAAAAAGGCCTACTATCGGATTCAGGATATCCTTGCTGAAGAACAGCCCTACACCTTTCTCTATGTGCCGGATGCCCTGCCGGTTGTCTCCTCACGGATACATGGTATAGAGACTGCCCCGGCAGGCATAGGCCACAACCTGATTAAGTGGTATGTACCCAAGCTGGAGCAGCGTTACTGAAGTTGTCCTGTCTGTCTGAGAGCCTCATACAGTACCACTGCTGCAGCGTTGGACAGGTTCAGGCTGCGCACCTGGCCCGGCATCGGGATGGTCAGGCAGCGTTCAGGGTTGGCAGCCAGCAGCTCTGCCGGTAGACCGGCAGTTTCCTTGCCAAAGACCAAAAAATCACCTGCTTGGTAGATATCTGCCCCATAACAGTTTCTGGCCACTTTGGTACTCAGATACCAGAAACGTCCGTCCAGGTACTGCTGCTGCAACTGTTCCAGGCTGTCCCACTGCTTTAAATCAACCTTATCCCAGTAATCAAGTCCGGCCCGTTTCAGGTAGCGGTCATCAATGGAAAATCCCAGTTTGCCGACTAAATGCAGAGCTGCACCAGTGGCTGCACAAAGACGTGCTATGTTGCCGGTGTTAGGTGGAATTTCTGGTTCTATCAGTACAATGTTGAGTGTTTGCATCAGTTATGTATACCTCAAGACAGTTTCAGTCCGCTTGCATTTTTTGCTGGTCAGGTCTAGGATGCACATTCTTGAATACAACAAACACGGGGACTATGACCATGAAAATTATTGTTACTGATGAGGTTGCTGATCAAGGGCTTGCACTACTGAAGCAGGACCCGCGGATTGAGATGGATGTTCGCCTGGGGTTGAAAAAGGAAGAACTGCTTGCCTTGATCGGTGACTATGAAGTGATCATTACCCGCAGTGGTACCACGGTTGATAAGGATCTGCTGGATGCAGCCAAGAATCTGAAGATGGTTGCCCGGGCCGGTGTTGGTATTGATAACGTTGATGTGGACTATGCCAGTTCAAAAGGGGTGATTGTGGTGAATGCCCCCTTTGGCAATACCAACAGTGCTGCCGAACATACCATGGCGCTGCTGATGGCAGCCTGTCGTAACGTGACCGTGGCCAATGCCTCGCTTAAGGCTGGTGAATGGAAACGCGCTCCTTTTACCGGTGTTGAGCTGAAAGGCAAGACCGCCGGTGTGATCGGTCTGGGCAAGGTTGGTGGTCGCGTGGCAACCCGTTTGAAGGCCTTTGAGTGCGACGTACTGGCCTGTGACCCGTACATTGCCGTCAAGCGTGCCCATGATCTGGGGGTTAAGCTGGTTTCCCATGATGAAATTTACAAGAATTGCGACATCATTACCGTTCATACCCCGCTGACTGACGAGACCAAGGGGATGATCGGGGGGCGTGAACTGGCCATGATGAAGGATGGCGTGATAGTCATGAACGTGGCCCGCGGCGGGATCATTGATGAACCTGCCCTGCTGGATGCCATGAACAGCGGCAAGATTGCCATTGCCGGGGTTGATGTCTGGAGCGAGGAACCACCCAATACGGAGATTCTTAAGGCGTTGATTGCCCACCCAAAGGTAACGGTTACCCCGCACCTAGGTGCAAATACGGCTGAAGCCCAGATTAATGTGGCTGTGGATGTATCAAAAGAGATCCTGAACTATCTGGATGAAAAGCCGCTGGAAAATGCGGTTAATATTCCCCGTTTTGATATGGCTTTGATGGATCAGATGCGGCCATTCCTGAATCTGGTCAACGTGATGGCTGATTTTGGTATCCAGCTGCTGGATGGGCATCCTGAAAAGATCACCTTCAGCTATGCCGGCGCCATTGCCCACTATGACTGTTCGCCACTGACGGTGTGTGGTCTGGCAGCTCTGTTGGGACGGGTGGTTGAGCAGGATGTCAACATGGTTAATGCCTCCCTGATCGCTGAGCAGATGGGGATTGTGGTGGAAGAGACCAAGACCACCTCGGCTGATGCCTTTTCCAACCTGATTACCCTGATCGCTGAAGGTGACGGCAAGCGCCGCACCATTGCCGGTGCGCTGTTTGAAGGGGCACCGAGGATTGTCCGGTTGCGTGACTATGCCATGGACTTTACCCCGGAAGAACATATGCTGCTGCTGCACTATGCTGATCGTCCTGGCATGATCGGCAAGATTGGCACCATCATGGGCAAGCATGAGATCAATATCGGCTCTATGAACCTGGGCCGCAGTGAGAAGAAGGGTGAGGCAATGGTCATTCTCTCTGTTGACTCTGCGGTTCCTCAAGCGGTAATTGAGGAAATCAAGCAGGCAACTGAGGCCACCTTTATCAGGGCGATTCATATGGCCTCGGTCAAAACTTCTCCTTGACCCTCTGCGGGTGGGGGTGGTAAAGTGCCTCACTTCTTTTCATATCTGCCTTTTAATCTAACCCCGTGAGGTTAACAAAGGTGCAACAGTTTCAGCCACATATTCAAGAGGGTCTTTCCGCGCACGGGCGGAGAGACCCTTTTCTATTTTAGAAGGGAGTGGATTATGGCAACTGATTCAACCCAAACAGTTATTCTTGACAACAGCGGCATCCGGCGGGCACTGACCCGAATTTCCCATGAGATCCTTGAGAAAAACAAGGGGTTGGCCGATGTTGTGCTGGTTGGTATCCAGTCTGGCGGTGCTTATATCGCCAGGGAAATCTCACTTTGCATGGAGATAATTGAAGGGGAGCGGGTACCGGTCGGGTCAATTGATATTACCCTCTACCGTGATGACTTCAAGCAGCAGGCACCCCATAAATCAGTTGGTAAAACTGATATCTCCTTTTCTCTGGAAGGCAAGCGGGTGGTGCTGGTGGATGATGTACTGTTTACCGGCCGCACCATCCGGGCTGCCCTGGATGCCTTGATGGATCATGGCCGTCCTTGCTGCATACAGCTGGCCGTGTTGATTGATCGTGGCCATCGCGAACTGCCGATCCGGGCTGATTTTGTGGGGCGTAACGTTCCCACCAGCCTGAAGGAAAATGTAGCCGTTAGCTTTGATGATCAACAGCAGCCGGTTGAAGTGGTTCTTGAAAAATAAACAGGGGAGGGGCCATGGAATTCAAGCATAAGGATATTATTGCACTGCGGGACCTGAGCAAGGCAGAGATTGAACTTTTGATCTCCACTGCTGAAAACATGCGAGAGGTGAACAGCCGCGACATCAAGAAGGTGCCTACCCTGCGGGGTAAGACCATCATCAACCTGTTCTACGAATCATCCACCCGTACCCGTACCTCGTTTGAGATTGCCGGCAAGCGGCTTTCTGCGGATACGGTTAATATTGCCCCTTCTAACAGCTCTGCCACCAAAGGGGAGACCCTGGCTGACACAGCCCTGAACCTGCTGGCCATGAAACCGGACATCATTGTGATGCGCCATGCGGTCTCTGGTTCCCACTATTTTCTGTCTAAAAAGGTTGGCTGCTCCATCATCAATGCCGGTGATGGCGCCCATGAGCATCCCTCCCAGGGGTTGCTGGACATGCTGACCATCAAGGACAAGTTTGGCAGGCTGGATGGTCTCAAGGTGGCAATGGTGGGTGATATCACCCACAGTCGGGTTGCCCGCTCTGATATCCAGGGCCTGACCAAGATGGGGTCATCCATCTACTTGGCTGGTCCGCCTACCATGATGCCTCCGGGTGTTGAGCGGCTGGGTAATGTCACGGTTTGTGGCACCATGAAAGAGGCGATTCAGGATGCTGACGTGGTGATCATGCTGCGGATTCAACAGGAACGCCAGGGCAAGACCCTGATGCCCAATACCCGCGAATACTCCCGCTATTTTGGTCTGAACCCGGAGAACCTGAAGCTGGCCAAGCCGGATGCCATGGTCATGCACCCTGGCCCAATCAACCGCGGGGTTGAGATGTCCTCCTATGTGGTGGATGGCAACCAGTCCCATATCCTGAAGCAGGTGGAGAACGGCGTCGCTGTCCGTATGTCCATGCTGTATCACGTTTGTGGCGGCGGTTCTGTAGAGTAAAATGAACGCACACTTTTGCGCAATCTTGTTGTCAGATTTCACGTTTTCTTGTGCGGCGTAGCGTTTACTACGCCTCCGCGCAAACGCTCATCTTCCTAGACCTTGCACAAAATTGAGCGTTCTATCAGAGCTATTTAACAAACTTAATTTTTGAGGTGATTTATATGAACCTTTTGATCAAAGGCGGCAGAGTGATTGATCCCAGTCAGGGGATTGATGATACCCTTGATGTTGTGGTGGAAAACGGCCTGGTGAAGGAAATCGGTAAAGATCTGGCAGCTCCGGCTGGTGCAGAGACCATTGACGCCACCGGTAAGTATGTGGTGCCTGGCCTGATTGATATGCATGTGCATCTGCGCGACCCAGGTCTGGAGTATAAAGAGGATATTATTTCCGGTACCAGGGCAGCGGTAGCCGGCGGTTTTACCTCTGTCTGTTGCATGCCCAATACCAAGCCTGCCATTGATAACAAGGCAATCGCCTCATATATCATCAACAAGGCTAAAACCGATGGTTTCTGCAATGTCTTCCCGGTGGGAACCATTACCCAGGGGATGCACGGTGACCGTCTGGCTGAGATGGGCGAGCTGAAAGAGTCCGGCTGCGTGGCGGTGTCTGATGATGGCAAACCGGTCAAAAACAGCGAACTGATGCGGCGCGCCCTGCAGTACGCTGCCGGTATCGGCATCATGGTCATCTCCCATGCAGAAGAGCTGGAACTGGTGGGTGAAGGGGTGATGAATGAGGGCTTTACCTCAACCGAGCTGGGTCTGAAGGGAATTCCCCGTGTAGCCGAGGATATTGCCACTGCCCGTGAAATCATGCTGGCTGAGTATGTTGGTGCGTCGATCCATATTGCCCATGTCTCCACCAAAGGTTCTGTGCGGATTATCCGGGAGGCAAAGGCCCGCGGTGTCAAGGTAACCTGCGAGACCGCTCCCCATTATTTTACCCTGACCGATGATGCGGTACGGGGTTATAACACCAATGCCAAGATGAACCCGCCTCTGCGTGAGGCTGATGACGTGGCAGCAATCAAGGCTGGCCTGAAAGATGGCACCATTGACTGTATTGCAACTGACCATGCCCCCCACCATCTGGATGAAAAGGATGTTGAATTCAACGAGGCCATGAACGGTATTGTTGGTCTGGAAACCTCGCTGCCGCTCTCCCTTAAACTGGTGGATGAAGGGCTGCTGACTCTTTCGCAGTTGGTTGAAAAAATGAGCTGCAAGCCATCAGAACTATTGGGTCTTGGTCGTGGATCGCTTAAGGCAGGCAGTGTGGCTGACATTAGCGTGATTGATCCCCAAAAACAGTGGACCGTGACCGAAGCAGCTCTGGCCAGCAAGTCCAAGAACTCACCCTGGCTGGGGGAATCCATGACCGGTGCAGCAGCTTGTACGGTTGTTGGTGGTAAGGTAGTATTTTCAGGTAGATAATCAAGAATTCAGGAGTACTAACGCATGAAAGCAATCCTTGCGCTGGCTGATGGGCGCATCTTTGAAGGCAAATCATTTGGAGCCGGTGGCGAAGTGACTGGTGAGGTGGTGTTCAACACCGCCATGACCGGTTATCAGGAGGTGCTGACTGACCCCTCCTACAAGGGACAAATGGTCACCATGACCTATACCCAGATCGGCAACACCGGCATTAACCCTGAGGATATCGAGAGCCGTGGCCTGTTCCTGTCCGGCTTTATTGTGCGGGAGTATCTGGACTTTCCTTCCAACTTCCGTTCCACCATGACACTGGATGCCTATCTGAAGGAGAATGGTGTAGTTGGTATCCATGGTCTGGATACCCGTGCCCTGACCCGTCACCTGCGGGATAAGGGGGCGCAGAACGGGATCATCTCCACCGTGGATTTTGACCATGCCTCGCTGGTGGCCAAGGCCAAAGCACTTCACAGTATGGCTGGTCTTGACCTGGCCTCAGGTGTCTCCTGTGACAAGCCATACCACTGGACTGAAGGGGCCTGGAAACTGGGGGAGGGCTATCCCCAAATTGATCCCGCAACAATGAAATACAAGGTGGTGGCCTACGACTTTGGCATCAAGTACAACATCCTGCGTTGTTTGGTGGATGCTGGCTGTGATGTCACGGTAGTGCCTGCAACGTTCCCGGCCGAAGAGGCGCTGGCCATGAATCCTGATGGTATCTTCCTTTCTAACGGCCCGGGTGACCCGGAACCGCTGGTGGCTGTGCAACAGGAGATTCGTAAGTTTATCGGCAAAAAGCCGATCTTCGGTATCTGTCTGGGACACCAGCTGCTGGGGCTGGCATTGGGTGGCAAGACTGTTAAGCTGCCATTCGGCAACCACGGTTCAAACCTGCCGGTCATGGATATGTCTACCCGTACGGTTGAAATTACCTCCCAGAACCATGGTTTTGCCGTAGATCTCGAGTCGCTGGGTGATGTTGCCTGTTTGGGGCATGAAAACCTGAACGACCAGACCGTTGAAGGTATCAGGCATTGCAGTCTGCCGATCTTCTCGGTACAGCATCACCCAGAGGCGTCACCCGGTCCCCATGATTCGCAGTATCTGTTTGGGCGGTTTGTGGAGCTTATGGAGAAGGAGAAACAGGTTCAGGCTTAGACTGAGGTTAAGTGCAGCTTTTCCTTAACCTGAACCTCAATCTTGACCTGATGCATTATCACGCTCTTTATCAATCAGGTGAACTGTTACAACGGGTTCGCGAGGGATACCGCAGGCTGTTGGCCTGCGATCTCTGTCCTCATAGCTGCGGAATAAACCGGATCAAGGGAGAGCAAGGCAGGTGTCGGAGCGGGCTCAAACCCCGTATAGCCTCAGCCAATCTGCACCACGGGGAAGAACCTCCGATTAGCGGCAGCAGGGGATCAGGCACGATCTTTTTTTCAGGCTGCACCCTAAGCTGTCTGTTCTGCCAGAATTTTCCAATCAGCCAGCAGAACAATGGTGAGAGCATCAGCACCGCTGAGCTGGCAAAACGGATGCTGGGGCTGCAGAAACGGGGGGCTCACAACCTTAATCTGGTTACCCCCACCCACTGGCTGCCACAGTTTCTGGCAGCGCTCTGGCAGGCCATACCACAAGGCTTTACTCTGCCGATAGTATGGAACTCCAGTGGTTATGAAACAATAGAGGTGTTGCAGCTGCTGGATGGGGTCGTGAGCATCTATCTGCCGGATATGAAGTATGCTGATGATACCCAGGCTAAGGAACTGTCCGGCGCTCCTGGCTACACAGCGTTCAACCATGCTGCTGTCCAGGAGATGTTACATCAGGTAGGTCATCTTCAGGTGGATGATCAGGGTATTGCCCTGCAGGGTTTGATTATCCGGCATCTGGTGTTACCCCAAGGCAGGGCAGGTTCTTGTGAAACCCTGCCATGGATCGCTGATCACCTTGGCGAGCAGACTCATATCGCCTTGATGAGCCAGTATTTTCCTGCCTGGCAGGCAACCACCACAGCAGGGATTAATCGTGGGGTGGTTCATGACGAATATGACGCCGCAGTAGAGGCACTAGAAGCAGCTGGCCTTGAAAACGGTTGGGTGCAGGAGCTGGGAACAGAGTGACCGGAGATGATGATTTAATGCAAGAACCAACTACACGATCTGATGATACCCAAATTTTAGAAAAATGTCGTGAGATCGAGCTGCTTTCTAGGAAATTGTATCTATTTTTTGCAGATCTTTATGCTGATGACGCAGATATCAAATCAATATGGACAAAGACTGCAGATGAAGAACAGCATCATGCTGATCAGTTTACCCTTGCGTTGAAGATGAAAAAAAGTCTGGGAGTTACCTTAAACATTGATATGCAAAAGGCTGTTTTTGTTGTGGGTGAATTGGAAAAATTGATTAAAAGATGTGAAGCAAATCCACCAAAACTTGTGGACGCGTTATCAACAGCCATAAAACTAGAACATTATCTTTCAGATTTGCATCTTGTGTGTGTTGCCTCATTTGAAGACCAAAGCTTCAAAAACATGTTTAATGCAATGATGGCAGCTGATCAACAGCATATCGAACGTTTGCAAGCTGCGCTCGATTCTATGATCAGTACAGCGTAGAGCAGGTATGAAAACTGTCGTTTTGCTGTTTATATCAAATATTTTCATGACCTTTGCCTGGTATGCCCACTTAAAGAACCTGAGTAGTTGGCACTGGTTTATTGCTGTCCTGGTCTCGTGGGGGATCGCGTTTTTTGAATACCTGGTGCAGGTGCCGGCCAACCGGATCGGCTATCACGGTACATTCAGTCTGGCACAGCTGAAGATCACCCAGGAAGTTATCACTTTGGCGGTGTTTGTCCCGTTTGCCGTGTTTTACATGGGTGTTCCACTGAAGCTTGATTACCTCTGGGCCGGATGTTGTCTGGCCGGAGCAGTATATTTTATATTTCGCTGAGAAATGCGCTCTTTCGTCAATCTCGGCGTTGACCATCAAGACTATTTGTGCGGTGTACTATCGTAGTACGCCTCCGCATAGTCTCTTGGTCGCCTTGACCTTGACGAAACAATCGCATTTCCTAATTTTGCAAGGAGTTGTACATGCCTAAAAGAACAGACATTAAAAAAATTCTGATCATCGGAGCAGGGCCGATCGTGATTGGCCAAGCCTGCGAGTTTGACTATTCCGGTACCCAGGCCTGTAAGGCGCTGAAAGAGGAAGGCTATGAGGTGGTGTTGCTGAACAGTAACCCGGCCACCATCATGACTGACCCTGATTTTGCTGACCGCACCTATGTGGAGCCGGTCACCCCTGAGATTCTGGCCAAGATCATTGAAAAAGAGCGCCCTGATGCTGTTCTACCCACCCTGGGGGGGCAGACCGCCCTGAACACGGCAGTTAGCGTGGCTGAAATGGGGATACTGGACAAGTTTGGCGTTGAGCTGATCGGTGCCAAGCTGCCTGCCATTAAAAAGGCTGAGGATCGTACCCTGTTCAAGCAGGCCATGGAGAAGATCGGTCTGTCCGTGCCCAAGTCAGGCTTGGCCCATAACCGTGCAGAGGTGATGGAGGTTGTCAAGCAGGTTGGCTTTCCGGCCATTATCCGCCCCTCTTTTACTCTGGGGGGTACCGGTGGCGGCATTGCCTACAACATGGAAGAGTACGAGCGGATGGCCATGGTGGGGATTGATGCCTCACCAACCGATGAGATCCTGGTTGAGGAATCGGTAATTGGCTGGAAAGAGTATGAGCTGGAGGTAATGCGTGACACCGCTGACAACGTGGTGATCATCTGCTCCATTGAGAACTTTGATCCAATGGGGGTCCATACCGGTGACTCCATCACCGTGGCCCCGGCCCAGACCCTGACCGACAAGGAATACCAGATTCTGCGGGATGCCTCTCTGAAGATCATCCGTGAGATCGGCGTTGATACCGGCGGCTCCAATATCCAGTTCGGTATCAACCCCCGTGATGGCCGTTTGGTGGTAATCGAGATGAACCCGCGGGTCTCCCGTTCATCTGCCCTGGCCTCCAAGGCCACCGGCTTCCCGATCGCCAAGATTGCAGCCAAGCTGGCTGTTGGCTATACCCTGGATGAAATCCGCAATGACATCACCCGCGAGACCCCGGCCTGTTTTGAGCCGACCATTGATTACGTAGTTACCAAGATCCCGCGCTTTACCTTTGAAAAATTCCCGGCTGCTGATGCCACACTGACTACTCAGATGAAGTCAGTGGGGGAGGTTATGGCTATTGGCCGGACCTTTAAGGAATCGTTCCAGAAGGCGCTGCGTTCTTTGGAGATCGGTGTCTGCGGTTTTGATTCCAAGCTGTTTGATCTTGGCGAAGAGACCCGGCGTTCTTTGACTGACCATGAACAGCAACTGTTGCTGGAGAAGCTGAGTGTCCCCAATGCAGACCGGCTCTGGTATCTGGGAGATGCCCTGCGCAGCGGCATGACCGTTGATGAGGTTCACAAGCATACCGCCTTTGATCCCTGGTTTGTGAATAACATGCGTCAGATCATTGAAAAAGAAGATGAGCTGAAGGGCCTGAATCCAACTGCTGTTACCCGTGACCAGCTGTATGAAGCCAAGCAGTACGGTTTTTCTGACAAGATGTTGGCAAAGCTCTGGAAGATCAGCGAAGACCAGGTACGTGAACTGCGCTGGAGCCTGAAGGTCCGTCCGGTGTACAAGCGGGTGGATACCTGTGCTGCCGAGTTTGTGGCCTATACCCCCTATCTCTATTCAACCTATGAGGAAGAGTGCGAGGCAGAGGTTACTGACCGCAAGAAGATCATTATCCTTGGCGGTGGACCCAACCGGATCGGCCAGGGGATCGAGTTTGACTACTGCTGTGTGCATGGCGTCTTTGCCTTGGCAGAGGATGGCTATGAGACCATCATGGTCAACTGCAACCCTGAGACGGTCTCCACTGATTATGATACTTCTGACCGTCTCTACTTTGAGCCGTTGACCCAGGAAGATGTGCTGGAGATTGTTGCCAAGGAAAATCCAGTGGGTGTGATCGTGCAGTTTGGTGGTCAGACACCGCTTAAGTTATCAGTGGCCCTTGAAAAGGCCGGAGTGCCGATCATCGGTACCAGCCCGGATGCCATAGACCGGGCTGAGGATCGTGAGCGGTTCCAGGAAATGCTGCATAAGCTGAACCTGTTGCAGCCTGAGAACGGTACAGCCCGTTCCTTTGAAGAAGCTGAAGAAGTGGCCAACCGGATCGGCTATCCGGTGGTGGTGCGTCCTTCCTATGTACTGGGTGGGCGAGCCATGGAGATTGTCTACGATGTGGAGAACCTGCGGCGCTACATGATGACTGCGGTGCAGGCTTCACCAGAGCACCCGATCCTGGTGGATAAATTCCTGGATGCAGCCATTGAGATCGATGTGGATGCCCTTTGCGATGGTAAGCAGGTGGTGATCGGCGGGATTATGGAGCATATTGAAGAAGCTGGTATCCATTCCGGTGATTCTGCCTGTTCATTGCCGCCATACTCGCTGTCACAGGAGTTGATTGCCGAGGTCCGCCGTCAGACCGAGATCATGGCCCTGGAGCTGAACGTGATCGGCCTGATGAACGTTCAATATGCGGTTAAGGATGGCACCATCTATATCCTTGAGGTTAACCCCCGTGCCTCCCGTACCGCACCGTTTGTTTCCAAGGCTACTGGACGTCCGCTGGCAAAGATTGCTGCCCGGATCATGGCGGGTAAAACTCTGGCAGAGCTGGGCGTTTCCGGTGACATTGTGCCGGATTACTTCTCGGTCAAGGAAGCGGTCTTCCCGTTTGTTAAATTTCCCGGCGTGGATACCATTCTGGGACCAGAGATGAAGTCCACCGGCGAGGTAATGGGAATTGGTGATACCTTTGCCGAGGCCTTTGCTAAATCCCAGTTGGGCGCCAATGTCAAGATGCCGCTATCCGGTAATGCCTTTATCAGCGTACGGGATGGAGACAAGAAACATGTTGTCTCAGCTGCGGAAAAACTGTATAAAGCCGGATTCGGCATCATTGCCACCGGCGGTACAGCATCATTCCTTGAAGAAAAGGGGATCCCGGTACGTCGGATCAACAAGGTTATGGAAGGCCGTCCCCATATTGTTGATGCCTTGAAAAACGGTGAAGTGCAGCTGGTGATCAATACCACCCAGGGTGCTCAGGCAGTGGCAGATTCATTCTCCATCCGTCGCGAAGCCCTGATGCACAGCGTGGCTTACTACACCACTGCCACCGGCGCCAATGCCGCTGTTGATGCTATCATTGACCTGAAAGGGCATGATTTGCGGGTGAAACCGCTGCAGGATTATCTTTGTCAGGAGCAGAAGTAAACGATGTCCAACAATATACCGCTAACCAAAGAGAGTCATGAGGCACTTCAGGAAGAACTGAAGCGTTTGATCAGAGAAGAACGTCCCAAGGTGATTCAGGATATTGCTGAAGCACGCAGTCATGGTGACCTTTCAGAAAATGCTGAATACGATGCTGCCAAGAATCGCCAAGGGTTTATTGAGGGCAGGATTCAGGAGCTGCAGGGCAAGCTGGCCCGTGCCCATGTGGTTGACCTGACCGGTCTTAAGCCGGATAAAGTGGTCTTTGGTGCCACGGTTACCCTGTATGATACCGCATCAGAAGAAGAGATTACCTACAAGATTGTTGGCGAGGATGAGGCTGACATCAAGCTGGGCAAGATCTCCTGCACCTCGCCGGTGGGTAAGGCGCTGATCGGGCACAAGCTGGATGATGCCGTTAAGGTTGTGGTTCCAGCTGGTACTAAAGAATACGAAATCATTGAGATCAAATACGAGTAGGGGGTAGGGTATGGCACAGGCAGCAGCTAAAATAACCAAAGATATGACGTTTCTTGAGATGTTGCGTACCTATCCTGAGACCGCAAAGGTTCTGAAAAAATATAATCTGGCCTGTGCCAGCTGCATGGGTGCCCAGAGTGAGCCGATTGACCTGGGAGCCATCAACCACGGACTTGATCCAGAACTGCTGTTGGCAGACCTTAATGCTGCGGTAAAATAGAATCTCCTACTGATGCTAAAATCCCTTTGAGAATACCAACAAAGGGATTTTATTTTGTTACTATTCTTCTTTTTTATTTTCCCGCTGTGGAGGCCCTCCTCATGCATGACACAAGTACTACTTGTTGGCAACTTTCCAAGAGATTGATGGCGGATCAGAACGTCAGCTATTCATAGCGCCACTTAAAGGTAATTGAAGGTTTTCAGTAAACCACCGGCTCTGCCGGTGAGACTTGAAAAGGCTCTGCCGTTCCAGCGATAGTTCCTCCTGAGGAAAGCCC
>NZ_FUWR01000022.1 GCF_900167465.1 Trichlorobacter thiogenes
GCCTGACCACATCCATCTGGTGTTGAGTATTCCACCGAAGTACAGTGTTTCGATGGTGATAGGGTATTTGAAAGGCAAGTCGGCAATTCATATTCACCGTAAGGCCGAAGGGGTCAAGAAAGGTTTTATCGGTCGGCACTTTTGGTCACGTGGTTACTGTGCCAGCACTATCGGCCTGGATGAAGAAATGATCCGGGCGTATGTAAGAGATCAAGAACATCTGGACAAACAAGAGGAGTTGGACTTCACCCAAAACCCTTAGCCCCTTTTAGGGGCTTTCCTCAAGCCACCGGCTCTGCCGGTGGTCATGACTTTCAGACAAAGCATGGCAAATGCACTGTCTGCATCATCAATCCCTGACTGCAAATCTGCTGATATTATAATTTCACCACCATCCGGCATCGCCTCTGCCGCGTTGTGCAATAAATTTAACAGCACCTGCTGCAACTGACCACGATCAGCCCAGGCGGTAAGGTCCTCAGACAGATCCAGTACAAGCCTAACCTTGTCAAAACGGTTATCAGCCACCAGCAAGGCCTGTAAATCCCTTACCAGATGATAGAGATTGAAGCGTTCAAAACGTGGAGGGGTTGGACGGGCATAGGCCAGAAAATCAGTGATCAGGCCATTCAGTCGGTCTGATTCCCGCAAGACAATAGCGAGCAGCCTGGATTCATGGTCACGTAAGCTACCATGTTCTGACAACAGTTGAACCGAACCACTGATGGCAGCTAGAGGGTTACGGATTTCATGGGCCATACGGGCTGACAGCTCGCCCAGTGCTGCCAGACGATCAGACCGTTTCAGGGCCAGCTCCATCTGTTTAAAACCGGTCAGATCCTTGAGTGTTACAATCAAACCTGCTGTATCACCCTTAAGATTTTTGAACGGTACAGTGGCATAGCCGATAGTCACAGGGGTACCCGTTGTTGGACGATAGTAAAACTCTCCCTGCATCTGTTGTTCAAGAGCGACTCCATCTGCCATCAATGCAGGAAACACGGCACTGATCGGGCGCCCATAGGCATGAATCTGGCTCATACCGGTAATTCTCTCTACATAGGGGTTAAACACCCTGATCAGACCATCCCGGGTAATGGTCAACAAGCCACTTTCGAGATTTTCGACAATCGTACTATGAAGTTGCTTTAGTTCTTCATAGTTTACCTCTGTCAATCTGGCCCGTTCAGCCAGGTGACTGCCCATGATCGCAGCCAAAACAAACCCCACCAGATGCAAGAAAATGGTGTAAAAAACAACCACATTTCCCCTCTGTTGGGCAGCATCAGAACTGAGGCCGATCTCCTTCAACAGACCAAAATATTGCAGGTCAACCATTGCCCCGTACAGAATAAGGCAAAGTGCAGCAGTATATAATGCCTGCTGCCGATTCAACAGCATACCGGCACTCATTATGGCCAGCAAATAGAGAAATGAGTATGGGCTGGCAATGCCGTCTGTCAACATCAAGAGCAAGGTGACAAACAGGATATCCCAGATAATTTGCAGGCGGGTAAGGGGAAGCAGCCAGCCCTGGCGGCGTAAAGCCACCAGGGAGACAACAGAAACGCAACAAGCGAGGACCAGAAGTTCAATGACACCCCGAAACTGGATATCACTGATGGCTTCAGCATCGCTTAATTTCAGGATGATAGTTGATGCCAGAAAGAGGGAAACTACCACAATTCTGACAAAGATAAAGAGCCTTAGACGGCGCTCAGTTTTCATTACTTACCCGCCAACAGCACCTGCCAGTTTAAAGATCGGCAGATACATGGCAACAACCAGTCCACCAACCACTGTCCCTAGAAAAACCATCAACAACGGCTCCATCATGGCAGTCATGGCAGAGACCGCATCATCAACCTCATCATCATAGAAATCAGCAATCTTGTTTAACATGGCATCCATTGCACCGGTAGCCTCACCAACTGCAATCATCTGCACCACCATGGGTGGGAAAATACCACAGGATTGAAGCGGTTCAGCCATGGTCTTACCTTCAGAAATGGCCTGGCGAACCCCATATATTGCTTCTTCTACAATCTTGTTGCCGGCGGTTTTAGCAACGATCTCCAGACCATCCATAATCGGCACACCGGAACTGACCATGGTGCCCAGAGTACGGGTAAACTTGGCCACTGACACCTTACGGATCAGCGGGCCTGCGATAGGGGCTTTTAAGAACAAGGCATCCATCTTTTTCTGCCCGCCAGGGGTGGCATAATACTTCTTAATTGCCGCGACCATTACAAAAAAACCAATAATGATTAAAATTATATACTTTAACAAAAAGTTGGAAAGCCCAATAACAAACTTAGTCGGACCAGGCAGTTCACCACCAAAATCAGCAAACATCTTAGCAAAGGTAGGGATAACAAACACCAGAATAACGCCAACGACAATTACCGCAATTGACATAATGGTGGTTGGATAGACCATTGCCCCCTTAATCTGCTTCTTCAACTTCATCGCCTTTTCAATATAGGCTGCCAGACGATTAAGGATGGTATCCAGAATACCGCCGATCTCACCGGCAGCCACCAGGTTGACATACAACTGGTCAAAGGCCTTGGGATGTCTAGCCAGTGCATCGGCAAAGGTAGAACCACTTTCAACACTTTCCTTAACCCTTAACAAAATCTCTTTGAAGGCTGGCTTTTCCTGTTGTGATGAGAGAATATCCAGACACTGCACCAACGGTAGACCAGAATCAATCATGGTGGCAAACTGGCGGGTAAAGATAACCAGATCCTTGGTGTCAATCTTGCCGCCGCCAAAACTGGGCATCTTGATCTGAATACCTTTTGACTGCGCCTTTACGACAATATTCTGTAACCCGGCTTTTTTAAGCTGAGCTTCAACTGATGCAGCATCCAGGGCATCAGTAACACCTTTTTGGGCTGCACCGGTGCGGGTTTTACCTTCCCATGTAAACATTGGCATGCTGTTCCTCCTTCAAAAGTGTATCAAGGGTTATCTACGGGGTTGTTGACGCATTCCCATCGCAGGATTATTGATCATCTGACGTAGTTCATCAGGATCTGAAGAACGCCCCATAGCATCATCAAGGGTAATTAACCTTCGGGTGTATAAAGAGTAGAGCGACTGATTCATGGTCAGCATTCCAAACTTTTCCTGCCCGACCTGCATCTGTGAATAAATCTGGTGTACCTTGTCTTCCCTGATCAGGTTTCTAATAGCCGGATTCGGCACCATTATCTCCAACCCCATAGTCCTACCACCACCGATCTTTGGGATCAATGTCTGGGAAACAACCCCCTCCATCACAAAAGAGAGCTGGGCGCGAATCTGGGGTTGCTGGTATGGTGGGAAAACATCCACAATCCGGTTAATGGTCTGGGCGCAGGAGTTTGTATGCAAGGTGGCCAGACAAAGGTGTCCCGTTTCTGACAGAGTCAGAGCTGCTTCAATGGTCTCAAGATCCCGTAATTCCCCCACCAAGACCACGTCTGGATCCTGGCGCAGGACATATTTAAGTGCGCATTTAAATCCTTTTGTATCAGACCCCACCTCACGTTGATTTACCAGACAACCTTTGTGGGGATGAAGGTATTCAATGGGGTCTTCAATGGTAACGATATGTTCTTTACGATTGATGTTAATAAAGTCAATAATCGAAGCAAGGGTGGTTGATTTCCCACTACCGGTAGGCCCGGTTACCAGAATCAGGCCGCGGGGTTTTTCTGCCAGATCCTTTACCACTGGTGGCAACCCCAGTTCTTCAAATGTCATTATCTTATAGGGTATAACCCGAAAAACCCCTGCTACAGCCCCACGCTGGACAAAAACATTGCCCCGAAAACGGGACAACCCCTTGACCCCAAACGAAAGATCAAGCTCGCTTTCCTCCTCAAACTTATGCTTCTGAGAGTCTGTCAATACCGAATAGCAGAGCTGCTTGGTTTCCACCGCATTCAAGGGAGGCAAGTCAAGCGGACACAATTTACCATCCACCCGAATCTGGGGCGGCGTATTGGTGGTGATATGCAGGTCAGACCCCCCGGCTTCAACCAGGGTTTTCAGCAGTTCATGTAAATTTGCCATTAAAGTAACTCCTTAATCGTCAGAAACCGTTACCCTTAAAACCTCTTCAAGGGATGTAACCCCTTCTTTTACCTTGGTAAGACCAGACTGGCGCATGGTCTTGATCCCAAGCCGCATTGATTCACGCTTGATCTCAGCGGTATTGGCACCATTGAGAATCAATTCCCGGATCGGCTCAAGCATCGGCATAACCTGATAGAAACCAACCCGTCCCTTGTAACCGGTATTATTACAGTTGGGGCAACCTCTACCACGGTAACAGGTATATTCGGACGCTTCATCAGAGGGAACACCTGCGTCAATCAAGGCCTGAACCGGAATTTCTTCTTTTTCCTTACACTCACTACAGACACGGCGGGCCAGACGCTGGGCGGTAATCAGGTTAACCGCAGAGGCAACCAGAAACGGCTCAATACCCATATTCAACAGACGGTTGATAGTTGCCGGGGCGTCATTGGTATGCAGGGTTGAAAGCACCAGGTGACCGGTCAGAGCTGCCTTGACGGCAATTTCGGCGGTTTCAAAATCCCGGATCTCACCGATCATGATGATGTCAGGGTCCTGGCGCAGAAACGAACGCAAGGCTGCAGCAAAGTTAAGACCAATATCCTCATGCATCTGCACCTGATTAATCCCGGCAAAGTTAAACTCCACCGGATCTTCAGCTGTGGAAATATTCTCTGTTACCTTGTTGAGTTCCGCCAGGGCAGAATAGAGTGAAACCGTCTTGCCTGAACCGGTGGGGCCGGTTACCAGAACCATGCCGAATGGCTTGTGAATTTCGCGTTTAAAGTGAGCCAGAGCCTCTGGTTCATACCCCAGCTTGGTCAGGTCTGTTTGCAGGTTGCTCTTATCCAAAAGACGCAGGACTATCTTTTCTCCAAACAGAGTTGGAAGACACGACACACGATAATCCATATCCCTGCCGCCACCGAGCTTGATCTTGATCCGGCCATCCTGAGGTAGACGCCGCTCGGCAATATCCAGCTCTGCCATAATCTTGATCCGGGAGGTGATGGCATTTTTCAACTTCATCGGAGGCTTCATTACTTCATACAGAACGCCGTCAATCCTGTAACGCACCCTGAAGGTTTTTTCGTAAGGTTCAATATGAATATCACTGGCTTTTTTCTTAATGGCATCCATCAAGATCAGGTTAACCAGCTTAACAACCGGAGCATCCTCAGTGGCTCGCTCAAGGGAGGAGACATCCACCTCCTCCTCAGTGTCCACCAGCTCCAGATCCTCCATATCCAGGTTATCCATTACATCCGCGAGAGAAGCAGACTGATCGTAATACTTGTCAATGGCTCCCTTGATATCAGACTCGCCAGTTACCACCATCTCGACATTGTAACTGGTCATAAACTTGATATCTTCAATGGCAAACAGATTGGATGGATCGCTTACCGCAACAATCAGGGTTGAGCCAGCCCGGTTGACCGGTATCAGGTTATATTTTTGGACGACTTCAGGAGGGATGATTTTAATAACAGCCGGGTCGATATCATAATCAGCCAAACAGATTGTGGGAACGCCATATTGGCGAGATAGAAATGACACTAGATCCGGCTCTTTGACCAGACCTTGCTTGACCAGGATAGATCCAAGCTTACTCTGCCCGCCGGACATTTTCTGTTCCTGCAGTGCTGCTGTCAGCTGTTCACTGGTAATGATATTGTTTTTAACCAGAATATCGCCAAGGCGGCTCGTCTGCATGACACTCCAATCAACAAGATATAATAAAAAATGTATTTAACGTACGAATAGTAGCGGTCGACGTCAAATACTGTCAAGCCTTTGCTGCATTGAAAAAAGCGCTTAAAGCCTTCTGCATGATATCATTTGCAGGGGCAATACCATGCCAGAGCGAAAAGGCCAACTCTCCCTGAGCAACCAGCATACCCAGGCCGTTAGCAGCCTGCAACCCACGATTTCTTGCATCCAATAGTAGTGGCGTTAGGGGAGGATTATAAACCATATCATATACCTTAGCATGGTCCGGCAGAAGTGCAAGTGTCAGACCATCAATTTTTTCACCTGCCATCCCCAGCGAAGTAGCATTGATAAGCAGATCAGCATCTGACACCAATTGCCCGGACTGACCATCCAGTGCAGTTCCGTGCAACATAATCTGCGGAAAAGAAGAACGGAACGAACCAATAAGACCCTCTGCAACAGCCACCGTACGATTAAGTACCACAACCGACTTTACACCGGCGCGACAAAGGGCCACCAATGCGCCCCGAGCGGCTCCCCCTGCCCCCACCAGAACAACCTTACTCCCGCCAACATCACAGTTAAGGTCCTTTACTAACGAACGAACCAAGCCATCACCATCCGTGTTATGACCAATCAGCTGCCCTCCCTGATTGACAACCGTATTTACCGCCCCGGCCTGCACAGCTGAAGGAGCCAGCTTATCAAGCAAAGGCATGATCACCGTTTTGTGAGGAATGGTAACGTTAAAACCACAGACGCCTAAAGCACGCAGCCCAGACAAGGCAGCTGAAAGCTGATCAGGTTCAACACAGAAGGGAACATAGATCGCATCAACTGCAGCCTCGTGCAGTGCGGCGTTCTGCATCACCGGTGAAAGAGAATGGGTCACCGGACAACCGAGAATCCCATAGATCCTGGTCTTCCCGGTTATGACTGATTTATCGTTCATCAGCTCCTCCTGCTGCAGCGGGGATGGCATAGCGTCTCCGCATCTGTTTCAAATTTTCTTGCCATTCAGGCATAATGTTTCCTGTCAGCAACAGTAATCGCCCCGCCTCCTTGACATGACCACGTCGCGCTAGATCCTCTGCAGACTGCAAAAGACAATAGGCATGAATAATCAAGGCTTTTTGAGAATCAGCATCTGGCTGCCACCCCTTTGGGGTAAGCCGGTGCAAGACGTACATCTTCCAGACCGCCCCCTCGTCCTGTTGTCCGGCAACAGCTTCTGATAGCCAGTACACCATCCCCTGTTGAGGCGGTTGATGTTTACTCCAGTCAAGAGAATAGCGCGTGGAAAAATCCATGAGAACCGGACGCTGATGGTGCAACTTTTCAACCAGATGGGCAAAGATAAGCTCAGCAGATAAAATGCCTGATTCGCCCTTAAATGCCTGTGCAAGGCGGGGTAGTTCATGTTGATACCAGGGAAACACCAGATGAGGTATGTGGGCCAGATCCAGATCCTCCCTGAACCGTTCTACCCCCTGCAGGTACCAGAGCGGAAAAGCACCGCTGTCGCCCCAAGTAAATAACAAAGCATCCTCTGGTAGAGGACACAGGGTGTTTTTAGCATAGTCCTGTGCCAAATAATTTAGACGCTGATTCTGGACTGGTAGATTACTTACCAGTTGCACCACCGGAATAAGAAAAAAGAATAATGTCAGCACAACACGATGCACCAGACCATACTGTTCCGGCTTCTGCGCCGCTACTGCCCCCTTGGTTGCCACAGCAAACAGACCAATGGCAACAAGCACTGCAGACAGGAGGTAGAGAGGTGTATAGAACTCCTCGGTCAAAAAAATAGATTCTACTTGAGGATTGAAATATCCGGCAATAATCAGCCAAAATGAAGCCAGGCAGACCAATAGATACACAAAAAATGCCCGTTGAATTTGCCAGCATGCCCACAAACCAACCAAGACAAACAGCAGACCAACCCAGCCGACTTCATGGGGGAGATTAAAGGCGGCAAGCTGCTTCAGAAACAAGCTCAAATCCCGGCTGTGAGGATCTTCAGGATATCCCCGCCGCAACAGATGCCAGAGGAAGCGGGAAAATCCATCAGGCCCCCCCCAGTTTTGGCGGGTTTCAGCAGCAGCCCGTAACGGCAGATAGAGTTGTACAGCCCCACCTAGTAGTAACATACCGGCAGCCACAATCCATTCACGTGCCCGGCGAATGGATTGTGGCGCTGTTACCAGCACAAACAGCAGGAAACCAGGCAGCAACAACACAATAGTCTGATGGGCACCAGTAGCCAGACCTGCCAGAAAAGCCGTCCCATACCACCAAGCTGGTTGTTCATCCCCCTCTTTAAAGGCTTCGCGCCAACGCATGAGTAGCAACAGCATGATTGCGCTTATAAAGGCTAGTAAAGGATAGGGTTTATCATGATTACTCTGCAACCAGAGCCGGGGCGAAACCGCAAAGATAAAGGCACCGGACAATGCCGCAAGTTTTTTTGCAAACTCAGAAAAACTAATATCATCACAAAAAATGGTTTCACGTAACAGCACTATGACAAGATGGTAGGTGGCAAGGCAGGCCAAGGCAGCTGAAGTAGCTGTTGCAAGGTTGACTCTAAAGGCTATGTTACCAAATGGCAGCCAGGTAAACGGTTTGGCAAAAAGCAGAAACAAAGGATAACCTGGAGAATGGGCAGATCCTAAAAAATGCACTGCAGTAACAAACTCACCGCTGTCATAAAAAGTAATGGTTGGTGCCAGACAGCCAAGATACAGTCCAAAGGGCAGCAAAAAGGCCAGTACTGACCAGACATCAGAATAGGGTGTGATATTCCGCTTCATTACTGCTTGCCTGACATTGTAGCCTGTTCACGCATTTTTCCCAAAGACATCCCCAAGGACCATGCCTGATATAAGCCACCAAGGATAACCGGAAAGAAACCGACCCCATGCACTACCAAGGCAATACTTATTGCCTGAGTATCGGGAAGACCAAAGGCTGCAAGCCCGGTATAGCAGGCGAGATGGTAGGTGCCGATATAGCCGGGGGCTGCAGGAACCATAACGGCGAACACCAGCAAAACCATAATAAAGAATGATGCGGTCAACGGTAGATGAATGCCAAAACCAAGTAAAACAAGGTAAATCGGCAGAGTTGCACTCATCCAGATCAGAAAAGAACTTAGCAAAATGCCAAGCAGGTTACGCCCCCCATAGGAAAAACGCAGCCCCCCCAGGAACGATCCTGCAAGTGGGATAGCCTTCTCAGCAATCGAAGCAGGAAATGGCTTGAGTAGACGGGCAAGCAGAGACAGAGCGGCAACAGGACGCAGTTTTAAAAGCACCAGAAACAGCACCACCCCTGCATAAAATAGCAGCATAGTTGTACCACCTGCACGTAGCAGGGAGGCTGACTGTTCCATTCCTGGCGGTAGTTGCAGGGTCAGCAGCACCACTGCAAGCATGACCATCACACTAAAGCCGTCGAAAAGCCGATCAATTACCAGAGAGGCAAATACCGCCGGTGCCTGCAGTTTTTCCCGTTCAGCAAGGACCCAGGCCCGGATAAACTCCCCCAAACGTGCGGGAAAGAGGTTATTTGCCATATACCCTATAAGCACTGCAGCATACAGAGACGAAAGAGGCAAAGGACGTTCATGCAGCAGTAGATAACGCCAACGCACAGCACGTAACCAGTAACTGACAAACGTAAAAAAAACTGCGGCGGCTAGATAACGCAGATCAAGTTGCTGTAACGCAACAACTAAAGAGTGAAAATCGATTTTGCGCAGCAGCAACAGCAGCAACAGTATGCTAATACCAATCCCCACCCAAAACAACAATCTGGAGTGCTTCATTGCTGAAACTCCACAGGAAGGCCTGAAGCAAGAATCCGACGGGCTGTTGCTACGTCCGTTGTAATTTGTGACATCAGCGCAGTTTTGTCAGAAAATCTGGTAACATCTCGCAGCTTATCAACAAAATGAATCACCACGTCATGACCGTACAAATCCGCACTGAAGTCAAACAGGAACACCTCAATAGTATGCTGCCCTCCACCAAACGTAGGATTTACCCCGACACTGCAGGCCCCCATAATAAGCTGATCCAGAACCGAAACCCAGACTGCATACACACCATCGCCAGGAATCAATTCATTATGGGTACTAATATTTGCCGTTGGAAACCCAAGTGATCGCCCGATTTCACGTCCATGTATAACCTGACCAGAAACGCAGTGACACCGTCCCAGTATCTGTAACGCCTCAGCAACCGCACCGTTTGTTACTAACCGCCGGACTGCACTGCTGCTAAACAAAACACCAGCATCCCCCACCGGATCCAGTGATTGCACTTCAAAACCAAGCTCCTGCCCCATCTGCACCAGAAACGGCTCATTGCCCTCACGACCTCTGCCAAAGGCATAGTCATGACCAATCACCAGATAACAGAGACCAAGACAGGCATGCAGAATTTGTCGTACAAAGAGGTCTGCTGACAAGGCAGAAAATTCTTTTGTAAAAGGAATCACCAGCAGCAGATCAATATCACTCTCGCCAATCAGTTCACGTTTCTGGTCATCAGTGGTAATCAAACAGAAGCGACGGTCATCAGGGCGGAGGACCCGTAAGGGATGGGGACTAAAGGTCACAACTACTGAAGTTGCAGATAACTCATTGGCACGGGCGGTGACCTGTCGAAAAATCTCACGGTGCCCACGATGTACACCGTCAAAATTGCCGATGGTAACTACCGATCGATCAGCAAGGGGATGAGAAAAATCATTTGTTGTAATAGTACGCATAGTTCCAGTATATGGCACAAAAACAGCCCTGAAACAACCCTGATGCCTTGACAAATCCATCCCCAAGGTTCAATAATTGCAAATTCATCTGTATACACTATCATCACGGGAGCATCCCATGATCATTGAAAGTGATTTTCTTGTTATCGGCAGTGGTATTGCCGGTCTTTCCTTTGCGCTTCAGGCTGCTGCACACGGCACTGTTTCAGTTGTTACCAAACGAGAAATAGCTGAATCAGCCACCCGTTATGCTCAGGGAGGGATTGCCTCGGTCTTTTCCAGCGAAGACTCTTTTGACGCCCACGTCGAAGATACATTAGTTGCCGGTGCAGGCATCTGCCATGAAGATGTCGTACGAATGGTGGTTGAAGAAGGCCCCCAAACCATAAGGAACCTGATTGAATGGGGAGTTAAATTCACCACCACCACCAAAGGCGATGAATACGACCTGACCCGAGAAGGTGGTCATAGTGCCCGCCGTATTTTGCATGCTGAAGACATAACCGGACGTGAAATCGAACGGGCTCTGGTGGAAGCAGTCAGACAAAACCCTAACATTCAGGTCTTTGAAGATCATATAGCCATTGATCTGCTCACCTGCGCGAAACTGGCCAGACAGCCGGTCAGTGACAACTGCTGCCTGGGTGCCTACGTACTCGATATTAACAACAAGTGCGTCAAGACCTTTTCAGCCGGTGCAACCCTGCTTGCCAGCGGTGGCGCCGGCAAGGTATACCTCTACACCTGCAACCCCGATGTCGCATCAGGCGACGGAGTTGCCATGGCCTATCGAGCCGGTGCTACCGTTACCAACATGGAATTTATGCAGTTCCACCCCACCACCCTCTTCCACCCTAATGCAAAATCCTTTTTAATATCTGAAGCAGTTCGGGGGGAAGGTGCAATCTTAAGACGCCGTGACGGTACCGCCTTTATGGAAAAATACCATCACCTGAAAGATCTTGCCCCCCGTGATATTGTTGCTCGCGCCATTGACAATGAAATGAAGACCTATGGCGACGACTGCGTTTATCTGGATATCACCCACGAACCAGCTGATGTAGTCAGAAACAGGTTCCCCAATATTTATCAGACCTGCATGGAATATGGACTGGATATGACCAAAGACTGGCTACCGGTTGTTCCTGCAGCCCACTACCTCTGTGGCGGCGTACAGGTAAACACCCACGGTCAAACAGACCTGCGTGGACTGTACGCCATTGGTGAAGTTGCCTTTACCGGTTTGCACGGTGGCAATCGGCTTGCCAGCAACTCATTGCTGGAAGCAGCGGTATACGCAAGCAATGCTGCAAAACATGCCATTGATGCCTTAACCACAAAACCTGCTACAAAACCTGCCACTCTCCCCGAATGGGATTCAGGCACGGCCACCAACAGTGACGAAATGGTTGTAGTCTCTCAAAACTGGGATGAGATCAGACGCTTTATGTGGAACTATGTTGGCATTGTACGCTCCACCAAGCGCCTTGAACGAGCCATGCGTCGAATTAAACTTATTCAGGCAGAAATTGAAGAGTACTATTGGAACTTCATTATTACCTCTGACCTAATTGAACTTCGTAACCTGGCCAACGTAGCAGAACTGATCATTGGTTGTGCCCAACAACGCAAGGAATCCCGCGGGCTGCACTACACCATCGATTACCCGGAACGAGATGATGTTAACGGCAGAAAAGATACGAAACTAAAAAAACAATTTTAGTGAGGCATCAGTGGATATCAATGAAATAAGACTGCGCATAGACCTGCTAGATGATGTCTTACTCAGAATTTTTAACGAACGTGCCCGCTTAGCCCTGGAAATCGGGCACCATAAAAAGCTGCTTGATCTCCCGGTTTACGACCCCTCACGTGAAAAACGGATTTTTGCACGGATGAAGGATGACAATCCAGGCCCTTTAGATGACGGGGCAATTATACGTCTGTTTGAACGGGTAATTGATGAATCTAGAAGACTTGAAAGGATCATGACGCAACAGGAGGAGCAGGAAGAATGCTAATTATTACAAAGAAAAAAGCCTCAGAAGAAGCTTTAGACCAGATCAAGGAGTATCTGGTAAATAATGGTTTTGACTTCCACCAATCAACCGGTGCGGATCGCACTATTATTGGTGTAATTGGTGATACACACACACTTGAAGAGAAAGTTATTCTAAATATGTCTGGGGTACATCAAGTTATGCGCATAAAACCAGATGAATAATTAAACAAACAAAAATATATTTAAACAACTACGCCACCCATAGATATGAGTGGCGTAGTTGTTTGTCAGCTCGTCTATTAAATCGAACTATTTAAAATACGTGGTGTAATAAAGATTAACAGCTCACTTTTACTTTTTGAATAACTTGTAGATTTAAATATATTACCTAAAATAGGCACATCCATAAGCCAAGGAATTCCTTCCTCTCCCTCTGTTTCGCTATCAACAAAAATACCACCTATCACAGTTGTTTCACCATCTTTCAATAACATTTCTGTGGTTGCTTGCTTCTTGTTAATAGGTGGAGTTGTTGAAGTAGAGGTTGTGTCAGGAGCATCGTTTTTTGCATCTACCTTCAAAACTATTGTTCCATTATTATTAATATGTGGTGTAACCTCAAGAGATAAAGCAGCTTCAACAAATTTAGTTTCAACTTTATCCGAAGTTGCTGAAACATAGGGAATTTGTTTGCCTTGAGTAATTTTGGCTGATTTATTATTAAGAGTTGCAACCTTAGGTGAAGATATAATACGTATCAGTCCGGCTTTTGCAGCAGCATTCAAACGCATTGATAATTTAACGTTTGCACCTATTGTTCCAAAAGTTATATCTGCGGCTCCTGTTGTACTACCTATCGCAGATGTTCCAGGTGTATTAGTAATACCTCCAAAGACAGAATCAACACTTTGTACAAGCCTTTTAGAGTTCAACTCTTTATCAACGCTCCAACTCACACCTAACGATCGCGAAAAATCAGATGAAGCTTCAATAATTCTAGCTTCAATCATAACTTGTTTTTCAGGCACATCAAGGTCTTTCAGAATTTTACCCATATCAGTCAGTGAATTTTTTACATCCTTAACAATCACCTTATTAGTACGAGCATCAGATGTAATCACTCCGCGCTCAGTTTTTAGTGCGGCAAACTGTGTAACTATTCCGGCTAAGTCAGCATAGTTTACTTCAAATATTTTAGTATCAAGTGGCTCAGACTTAAGTGTCGCCTTACGAACTTCCAACTCTTCATCAATCACTGACTTAAACTTGCCCTTGGCACGGATCAAAATAATATTACCTTCTTCACGTTTATCTAGACCTTTAGTATCCATTATAACATTAAGAGCCTGATCCCAGGGTACATTTACCAGTTTTACGCTAATGGCACCAGTCACTTCATCACCAAGGACAAAATTCTTATTACTTACTTCCGAAAGAAGTTGAAATATTTTACGCACTTCCGCATCTGCAAACTCAAGCGTAACTTTACGACCTGTATACTTGGTTTTGCCTACAACAGGCACTGAATCTCCAACCTTTACCAACTGATCATCAACAGAGGGTGTTACACCCCCTGAAACAGACGCCTTCTGAGTTGCTGTTGATTTAACCTGCTCTACAGTTTTTTGCATTGTTACAGGGTGCTTAATATCAAGATAGATAACATCTGTTTCACGACGAAGTTCAAACGAAGCGTCAACTTTCAAACTAATACGCACAAGTACATCAGTGCTGCTTTTTGTTTTAACCTGCACTGGTGTAACTCGCAGTATCGGTGATGTAAACTCATGTACATCAAGAGATCGTTGTAAATTATGGGGCAACTGGACATTTTTTACCTTAAAAGAGATAACACCTGAAGACTTAACTGGTGACTCTACAATAGGAGAGCCGTTAAGTTTTATTGCTACCCGACTTACGTCGCCAACCACCTGAAAATCAATGGCAGCAACCTGTGTAGCAGCTTGTGCAGTGTTGCCTGAATTTTCGACATCTGTTTTAGTAGATACCGCCGGATGAGTAGACAACTTATCCGTTTGTGGGCCTGGTAATGCCACGCTAGAAGTCTTATCATCTAAAACTCCAAACCTGACAGCAAGACCTGCATCTGTTTTGTTAAAGGTAGCCTCTGGCAAGATTCCGTTAATTGAATCAAAAACTACTCTTACTTTATCTGGATAACTACCAACACGCGCCGTTGACACCCCTGACACATTCAACTGTACCAGTTTGCCGGTCATCGATACTTTAGCGTTTAGTAGATCAACTACGACTCTTTCAGGCTTATTCAGTCTGAAAACTTTGTATTCTCCAATCGGATACTGCGAAAGAATTTCGATAGAATCACCACGAGCTTGTACACCTGATATCACAGCAACATTACTAGTACTGGATGTAGTTTGAGTTGACTCTTTAGGAGGATCAGCTTTATGTTGTTCAACTGGAGGAACCGTATCAATTTGCACTGTTTTGGATGAGCCGTCTTTAACAGGTGCATCTACAACTGCAGGCTTAAATCCAGGAAAACCTATTCTAAGCTCGCCGACTTTACCACTCGTTGGAGTAATAACCGGTTCAATGTCCTGAGATAAAAATATTTCCATACGTGTAAGCACACCGGCATCAGTATCAAAACGCCTCAGTGTTACAGTTTTTATAGCTCCCTTATTAAAATCAAGGCTTGAGAGAGAATCTACTGGAATTGCTTGGGAAAAGTCAACCACCAAACGATGCGGCGAGGATGTCTTATAACTCGTGTACGTAGCAGGTACAGAAGAAACAATAACGAGTTCTGTAGAAGCCCCATCCCCCTGAGTCTGTACTGACTGGATTACCACAGGTGTAGAACTAGTTTGTGCTGATTCAGCAGATACCTTCTCTACTCCAGTCACAAAGCCAGTAAGTAAAGCTGCACTCAAGAAAATTGCAAAAACAGGTTTAACTTTAACAATACATTTCATCGGGAACACTCCTTACGGTTTCCGCAGCAAGGGAATTCGGATTGACTCTTTGCGTATTTTGTTGTTGTCATCATTAAACTGTTCAACAACGTCAACACCTGAAGTATCAATTCGGGTAATTTTACCTTCATTTTTGCCAATCGTCATACCTACCTTTAACACATAACCCTTACCTGAAGGATCAACAACCATAGCCTTGTTACCCTTGGGATCAGAGATGGTTCCAATCAAACGAAACTGTGAAACATCAAAAGAATGAATTGGCAGAAGTGGCTTAATGTCGCGCTTAGACTTACCTTGTTCAGCGGATGTCGCCACCCTCAAGGCAACAAAAGGTTTGAACGGATCCTTCTTGGCACTAAAATCAAGTTGGTTCCTCTGAATAGGTGCCATTTTTACTGTGCTTATAGACTTCTGCACAACAATTTTAGGCAGACTCACTGCGGTTGGCGGTGGCGCTGCTGGCGGCGGTGGTGTTTTTTTACAACCTAATTGCAAAAGCATCAAGGCTGCCAGTAAAACAGACACCGAGCCAGCAACGTGACGACTATTTTTGGGGTTTTTTCTTGTCATTCTTGATCTCTTCCTTGCCAAGGAATCTAAAGGTTGTGGCAAGACAATTTACCTTGGCCATCATACGGTTATTAACACTTTTAACCTCAACAAAATCAACATTGGTAATATTAACAATCCTTGGAAGATTAGCAACGGCAGCAAAAAAGTTAGCAACGCTATAATATGAGCCTGATACAGTAATATCAACCGGCACATCTGCATAAAAATCTTTGACTACTTCTGGTTTTGGCTTAAACAAAAGAAAGTCAAGACCGGCACTTTTGCCAATTGCAGTAATACTAGTCAGCAATGAAGGTATTTCTTTTGAGTTAGGCAATTCCGTCAAAGCCTTTTCTAACTCAAAATTTAGATCGTTATACTCTTTTTGTATTTTAGGAAGATTGTTAGCTATTTTTGTTTTTTCTTCTACTTCAGCCTGAAGGGTTTGATGCTTTGCTTTTAAATCAATCAGCACCTTACGCTTAGGAAGATAAAGAAAGTACATCAAAGCTACAGCTTCAATCACTAGCACTGCGACAAGAATTCCTATTTTTTGTTTATTAGGTAGTTTCAGTATCTTTTCTACACTGGGATCCATAGCTCGCACCCTTACTTAGTCGTTGATAAACTTATTTAGCAGATGGCGCTACATTATTCTTAGGTGCTTCAATTTTAAAAGTTATATCAAAATGCTTCAGCTTGATACCACTAACATCTTTTTGTTCTGACACAACCAATTCAACTTTTTCATACTCTGGAGATGACTCTAAAGCTCTTATGAACTGTGCTATTAATTCTTCATTATATGCCATGCCACTTATTTTAATATCACCACCAGCTTCTTTATAGGACTCTATCCAAAGTTGATCTGGCGTGACATCGCTGAGAGTTGCCAGGCGTGTTGCAGGGCCCGTCTTGTTTTTTCTTAACTCGGAAAGAACATCAAGCTTCTTTTTGACCTCATCTTTAAGCTTTTTTATTTCGTCAAGCTTTCCAATTTTAGCTTTAAGTTCACTTATTTTTGCATTGGCCGCATTGATATCATTCTGTGTCCCTGATATCTGGCCTAACTTAACAAGCCACAGGGCAACAACGACAGCTAAAACAATAAGAATAGCAGAACCTGCGAGAAATAACTGTTGAAGCGCAGTTTCCTTCTTTTTAGCGGCACGAACCGGGAGTAAGTTTATTCTGATCATTTATCCCCAACCCTCCGTATAGCAAGCCCCACGCCAACGGCCATAAGGGGTGCGATCTCCTGAAGGTACTCAGGATCAAAATCCTTCTCGTTGAACTTAATCCGATCAAATGGATTAAGCAATTCAACATCCACTCCAAGCTTTGCAGCGACGGCCTCTTTCAAACCTGACATTTTTGAGCAACCACCAGACATACTGATACGAACAATTCTTTCTTCTCCAGATGCTGTTGAATTATAAAAATCAACAGAACGCCGGATCTCTTGAGACAATGTTTCATTCACTCGACTTATTACATCCACCAATGGACCACTCTGTTGTTGAATGGCCAACATTTTCATGGTTTCTGCTTCATGGGCACTAACACCGAGTTGTTTTTGAATTTCCTCTGTGTATTGATTACCACCCATTTGAACATCGCGTGTAAAAAGAGACGTCTCCCCCTTTATCACATTGATATTCATCACACCGGCGCCCACATTGACCAATGCCCGCACTTCATCGTTTATTTCTGCATTCAACTCAAAGGAGTTCTGAACAGCAAATGCATCAACATCCATCACACTTAAATTCAGGCCGGCATCATTAAACACAGAGACATAGTCATTAATAATATCTTTTTTACTGGCAACCAACAAAACCAGCACCTTTGAAGGGTCAAGCGGGTCTGGTCCCAAAATCTGAAAGTCAATATGCACATCCTTGATGTCAAATGGGATGTATTGCTCTGCTTCCCAGCTGATCTGGTCCTCAAGTTCCTCTGAGGTCATCGATGGCAAAGAAATCTTTCGAATAATAACGGCATTTCCCGAGATAGAACAAGCGACATCTCGGGTTTTAATCCCAAGGCTACCTACAAGATTTTTCACAGCCTCAACGACTGCTGCAGTATCCATAAGGCTATTATCAACAATGGCCTCCGGAGGAAGCGGCATAACTGCAGCGTTTAACAACTGATAGCCATCCTTAGTCGGCCACAACTGCACCAGCTTAACAGAACTGGAGCCGATATCGATGCCTATAAGGTCCTTTTTCTTATTAAATAATCCAAACATGACCCGCACCTGTCATCCCTGTTCTTGAAAAACCTTATCACGGTCTTCCAGCGTATAACCGAGAGCCAAAATAATCTTGCGCATTGTTTCTACGCGACAACTTTCTCCACGCTCAATCCTGTCAACTGTAACAGTTGAAATACCAGCCTTGCGTGCAAGTTCTGACTTGCTCATGAGCATTTTTTCTCTTAGCTTTTTAACTTTATTTGGTGTTTTCATAAGTTTCCCACGCTTTAACTGACTATCTTCTATTTAGCGCGTTTTTATTCTTTGTCAACAAGTTTTATAAAATTATATATAAATAAAAAAAATGATACCATATAAGGTATCTTTCAATTTGCTAGCCACAATATAATGCACATTTCAATCCATAAAATTATTTTATGCAAACTCTCCTAACCTCATGAATATCGGTCAACCCCTGAAAAACTTTTAATATTCCATCCTGTTTCAGGCTGGTCATACCATCCTGGACAGCCTGAGTACGAATATCGTCCGTATCGGCCCGGCGCTTGACCAGATATTTAAGATGATCAGTTGCATCCAGTACTTCATGTATACCCAGACGGCCGTGATAACCAGACTGACCACACTGCTCACAGCCATGTGCATGGGCTAACGTTATACTGGACGGATCAATACCAGTTTCTACAAATGCGTCTCGGCCATACTCTTCTATCAATTCATCCAACTCAGCCTGATCTGGTGTATAGGTTTCCTTGCAAGCTGAGCAAAGACGGCGGGCCAAACGTTGCGCCAATACACACAGAAGTGAATCAGAAAAACTGTAGGGATCCAGCCCCATCTCCAGCAGCCTTGTAACAGTTTCGGGGGCCGAGTTGGTATGCAGGGTTGAAAAAACCAGGTGACCGGTTAGAGACGCTTCCACGGCGATCCCTGCAGTTTCTTCATCCCGCATCTCTCCCACCATGATCACATCTGGGTCTAGGCGAAGAAAAGAACGCAAAGCAGCAGCAAACGTAAAACCTATCTTAGGGTTAATCTGTACTTGGCGTAAGCCGATCTGGCTAATTTCAACCGGATCTTCAGCTGTCCAGATCTTGCGATTCGACGAGTTTATCGTAGCAAGCCCTGAGTGTAACGTGGTTGTTTTACCAGATCCGGTGGGACCGACAACCAACACGAGCCCATAAGGGCTCTGAAGACAGCGTTCAAAGACCTGGCGATTCCTGTCCGTAAGCCCCAAACGTTCAAATGAAACAGGATCCCCACTGGTAAGAACACGTATAACCACATCCTCAAGCTGCCCAACGGTTGGCATGGTAGCAACACGCAACTCTATATCCAATGGACCAAACTTTTTAAAATCGACCTTACCATCCTGCGGTCTCCGGCGATCTGCAATATCCAGATCTGCCATAATTTTGATCCGCGAAGGGATGGCAAACTTATACTTGTACGGTATTTTCTGATAAACAATGCACTGCCCGTCAATCCTGATCCGCACGGTTACATCCCGCTTGCCTGGATAAGGTTCAATATGAATATCAGAGGCCTTCTTCATATAGGCATCGTAAATAATTTTATTAACCAGCTTGACAATAACGGAGTCTTTTTCCGTTACCTTACGAACTTCCTCTTCAACCTCTGGCTCATCAACGGCCGAGGTTTTATTCAAAAGTTCCGAAATGCTGTCAGGTACCAGATCAAGATTCACCTCATCCATCGCACTAGTGCTGGATGACAGGTCAACCCGATAAAGTGATTTAAGCGCACGCAATACGCTGGCCTCAGAGGCTATTACTGAAATAATTTTGAGGCGGATACTATCCTCAAGCTGCCTGATGTCATGGTGCCGTAAAGGTTGCGCCATGGCCAGCGTCAAGGTATTACCGATCATTGAGATCGGCACTAGCAAGTGTTTCTGGGCGTAGACGGAACTTATGTAACGAGCCAGGCCTGGATCCAGTGAGAGGGAGTTGATTTCAACATAAGGAAGGTCATACTGGGCAGCAACTGAACGAGCCAGCTGTTCTTCATCAACAAAACGTAACTTTAGTAGTGCCCGTTCAAGCGGAATATCATTCTGACGACTTAATTCTCGGGCCTGAGAAAGCTTCTGTTGATCAAGGAGCCCCTCTTTCAACATAATATCTGCCAGCTTGCGCCGCTTGTTTTTCTGGTCCAGTACCAGCGAAAGATCGCTTTCCCGAATATACCCCAAACGGCACAGGAGCTGACCAACCGTCTGATCAGGAAACATCTTCTGCATATCAAGGGCTTCATCCAACTGTTCCTGGCTGATTAACCCTTGCTCTATCAGCAATTCTCCAAGACGTTTGGTAATCATCTCGCCCCTAACGCTCCTGCACCTGATAGCCGTGATCGTAGAGCAGATCTCGCATGGCATTCTCAATTGGGCGATCCGTCAGCATCACAGCCCCGCCGCCAGCTGTTGCGTTTTCAAGCATGAAACCAGACATTTCAAACGAGTATCTTCCTGCTGGATCCGCTAAAAGCAGGTGTGAGGCATAGCTTGAGGGAAGATCCATGCGTGACAAAAGTTTGCCAGCAGCCGTCTTAAAGGAATCTTGCGGCTCCAGAATGACCACACGATATCCCTTGGTTTCCAATAGACGGAACAGGGTATAGGCAATCGGATCACCGGTAAATCTGGTCACCACATAACGTTTTCCGCCATGTTCAAAATAGCGATCAGCAGCAACAGAAAGTCCAACGCCGGTTTCTGCAGCCTTGAACAATTCAACCCGGCGGTTTCGCTCTACAGGCACAGCCAGTGTCTCCAATACAAGATCCACTGCCTGCCCTTGGCCCTGCGGAGCCGCCCGTACAACACGGTGACGCAACGGAACAGCGGCATGCACTTGATCAGCAAAGGGCTCGGACACCTTTAACCCCTGCGTTTTCAGATATTCAGCCAAGCGAATCGGAATCCCCTGCTGAGAGGCATTGACCAGCATAACCTCATTATTCATAACACTATCGGCACTACGCTCAACCTTAAAATCACTTCTTACCTTCAACTGAGGATCTGTGCCAAAGGTCATGAGCGGTTGTTCTTCAACAGAGTAAAAACCAGCAGCCCCAAGTAGCGCCCCTAAAAAACGACGGGCATCTGACGGAGAAGCAGTGACTACTCGAATTTTAGAATCCTTTTCCTGAAGCAATGTCCTCACCAGAGGGGGCAGGGAGGCATCTTTATCCAGCAAAATCATACCACCATCAGCTGCCTTCAGCAGGGGATAGCGTGCCGGATCAATTGCCAGTTCAAAGGTGTCCGACTTAAAGGATAATGCTGGCAATGCTGTCTCACCTGAGGGCACCAGGGTATTCCAAAAGGAGCGGATTTTTTGTACATTTTGAACAGCACTCGCATCGGCGCTGTAGGAGGCCAGTTGGAGTGTGGACGCTGGCTGCTCAAGAGGACTTTTATGCAATGCCATTCCCGTCTGATGCTTCTTGGCTGAACGGTGTGACCTACCAGTGCGCTTATGTTTACTGTTACTGCGACTCGCAGAAACCCCAGATTCCATTTTCACCTGAGCTGGATCAAGCTCAAAACGGGCGTCTATGGCACTACTGGTGGACGGAAGAAACAGAGCTGCAACAGCCAGAAAAAGTAGAGGAGAGACAATAGAGCGACGTAGTACACTAATCATATCAATGAAAAACCTCATGGCGTAGGCGCAAACACAACGGCCTTAATCGGACCGTTTGAAGCTGAACGATAGATCAATAGATCCGCCTGACCAGGAAGCGTTGCCCGCTCCAGCCAGACTCCCCTCTTGTGTTCCTGACGACCTGACTGATACTGATCTTTGCCGGTCAGATCACGCAACACCTGTTTAAGCTCTGATACTGGAATACGACTGTCTTTAACAGCAATTATCTGAACTGCACGCAACCGGCCATCGGCATGAAACAGGCGATAGTCACGGCTCACTGATTGATAGCGGGACCAGCCCGGCTTCTTACTGGAAAAGAGGGGATCTGGTTTTGCCTGAGAGATAAAGGATGGCAGCGCATCAGCTTTTTGTGTAACGGCCTGAGGGATCGGCGCAGGTGTTCTAACAGCACTTATCTGAGGTTGCACCCCTGTTGGCTGCGGCAACCTTGTTGGCAGGTTTTGTTTAACAACATCACCTGTCCGGCCATCAAAGGTTCCGCGTTGCTTCATCCAGAACAGCAATGTCCCCACCAACAAAAGTACCAGGACGCTCACAGCACCTCTGACCAAACGCTTCCGACTACGGTATTTTTCTTCAAATACAGACAGTAATTCTTCCACCGGTACCGTAGCATCTTCTGAAGTTTTTATCTGCTCAGGAACTGGTGGCACAACCGTTGGGGCTTGTTGTTGCACAACTGGACGTACAGGCCGCTCAAGCACAGGTTGTTGCAGAAAGGCAGGGGGCTGTTTGCCAGCCATTAACGGATCTCGTGGCACAGGTGCTTCCAATGCATCAGAAGCAGCAGAAACAACGGGGACATCAGAAACAGTTTTGGCCGCATGTGGTTCTGCCACTGGCCCACCCGGCAGATCATGCTCAACCACCATACCTTCTACCGGCTTAACCGTCTGATCGTCAACCTGAGCTGGCTTGGAATTCTGTGGGGGGGCAACCACGAAACCTTCCTCAATTAATTCATCAACCAATTGATCAGCAAGGAGTGAAGTTGCTGCTAATTCAATCTGGGGAGACTCTGCCTCGGGTGGTGCGCTGTAGACCATATCCCATTGATCGCCCAACAGCGCCTGCAGGGCCTTGCGCAAGGCTTCACAAACAACTTCAAAGGGAGCATTAAGATCAACCAGATAACTGAAGAGACCCGGCACTGGCTTGGCCTTGGCATTACCTTCATGCATCAGCACAAAACCGGGGGCACCGTTACCCAACAACAGTTGAATGTGCCTGGCAACACTTTCACCGGTTATCCCGGTAATCTGTTCCTGAATACAGACTGCAACCGGGCGTTTCTCAAAGACATCTTTCAGACCATGGTCAAAATCTTCAACCACATCAATGCGAATCTTGAGCATTTGCTGAAAATGCACCCGCAACAGTTCTGCTCGCGGACTGTTTGATATGAAGAGCAAGTTGATCATATTCACCTGTATTTCAGAATTATATCTTTATTGCACGGTAAATTGCGCTTGTCAACATCACGAAATCACATAATTTAAGCTACAGACCCGTAACAAGTTGTTAAAAAATGAACTGAGCGCACAAAGATTTTGACAGTATGCTGATTATCAGTATTATGAGATAACTTTCAGCAGGAGCTTACCATGTATGATATTGAAAAAAGCATCGGTTTTTTGCTGGCTAAAGCTCACCAGCGGGGCTGGGCACTCTTTTCCGAAGAGATCAGCCGCTTTGATCTGACACCACCACAGTTCAGTGTTCTGGCCTTTCTCTGGCAACAGGATGGTCTAACCCAGACAGAGCTGTCTGAAAAGACCCAGATTGACCGCACCACCATTGGCGGTCTGCTTGATCGAATGGCACGTTCTAACCTGCTGGAACGCCGCCCCCATCCCCAAGACAGGCGTGCCCATCTGGTATATTTGACTGAACATGCCTGGAGCCTGGAGCCTGAGCTGACCTGCCTTGCCCATGAGGTACTGGACCGCTTTACAGCAGGGCTTTCCGAATCAGACAAACAGCAGCTGAGACAGATGCTTGAAACACTTCGTGGAGAAAGGAAAACGTATGCCACGACTGCAGCCTAACATAGCATTATGCATACTTGGTCTGATGCTGGTCACACAGACAGGTTACTGCGCTACTTTAAGCCTGGATGACTGCCTGAAATTGGCTAAAGAACGTAACCCCCTGTTGCAAACGGTCCGCTGGGATCAGTCTGTTGCGAACCAGCAGGTACGCCAGTCAGATAGCAGTCTCTATCCCAGAGTAGACCTGCAGGGCGGCTACACAGCCCAGCTTGAACCGCAGGCCATGAAGATTAATGGCATGACTATGGAGACTCAGCAAGGCTCCTACGGCTTTGCCAATCTGGCTGCAACCCAGACCATCTATGACTTTGGTCGTCGTGATGCCCGCCGCAAGCAGGCACAATCAGCAAACAAGGCAGTGGAAAGCGGTATCCGGTCAAAAGAGCAGGAGGTAAGCCTGCAGGTGATAGAAGCCTACTTTGCCGTACTTGAGGCAGAAAAACAGGTCATCACGACCCAACAGGAACTGCAGACAGTGACGGAACACCGGCGCGTAGCCCGGACGTTATACGATAATGGAGTAGTCACCCGTAATGACCTGCTGCAGGCTGATCTACGCAGCGCCTCAACACGTCAGAAGCTATTATCAATTCAGAATATGGTAACTAACCTGCGCCTGCAGCTTAACTTTCTGATCGGTGGCGAACCAGGACAACAGCCAGAGCTGCTGGAACCTTCCGAAGCACCAGCCGCAACCATACCGACGACTGATACAGCCAAAGCACTTGCCCTACGACCAGATCTGCATGCATTACGCAAGCAGCTTGAGGTCAACGACCAGGAACTGCGCGAGAGTAAGACACTTTTTTATCCAGAGATCTTTGCTCGGGCATCCATGGATTACCTTCAGAACGATAAAATGCGCGAACAGGCGATCTACGCCGGCACCATTGGCCTGAAAATAAATCTGTTTGACGGATTCAGTTCCACTGCAAGCCGGGAAAAATCAGTCAGCACACGTTCACGCACCCAACAGCAACTTCAGATGGCAGAGCAGCAGGCCCGGCTTGAGATAGCCATGGCTCAAAACGACACCAAGGTAGCCCGTGAGCGGATTGCTGTCACCGTTGAAGCGATCAAACAGGGGGAGGAAAATCTGCGGATCAACCAGAACCGTTATCAGGAGCGGGTTGGCACTGCTACGGATGTACTTGATGCCCAGACTCTGCTCTCTCAAAGCAGGACAGAGCATTACCGCGCCTACTACGACTACCAGATTTCCTCTGCCCGCCTGCGCAAGGCGGTTGGCGAACTTTAACAGGAGCGAGCATGCCTGAAGAATCAATAACCACCCCTACCCCACCCTCAGATTCTACACCTGCTATCCAACCAGAGGCGGTAAAAACTGGGCTGACACCTCAACGCAAGGCGGCCATCCTGATGTTGACACTGGCTGCAATCGGCATCTGGCTGGGGCTGCGCTGGCTGATTGATGCAAGAACCAACATCACCACTGATAACGCCTTTATTGAATCAAACATCCACCCGATCTCGGCACGGATCTCGGGGACCGTGACAACGATCCATGCGAAGGACAATCAGCTGGTAAAGAAAGGAGAGCTGCTGGTTGAACTTGATCCAGCCGACTACCGCGTAGCTGCGGAAAAGGCTGAGGCGGCCGTTGGCATTGCCCTTAACGAAACCTCTGGTGACGCCTCGCAGGTAGCTGCTGCCCGTGCTGCTGTGCAATCAGCCAAAGCCCGCCAGGAACAGAACAAACTAGACCTTAAACGGGGCGAGGCGTTGTATAGCCGTGAGGTAATTCCCAAAGAGCAGTTAGACCGTCTGCGGACCAACCAGCGTGTTGCTGACGCCCAGTTGCAGGAGGCAGTAGAACAACAGAAACGCGCGGAGGCGCTAGCCGGCATCACCAACGGCCCCGGTGGCAAGGCACGGGTACGCCAGAAGCAGGCAGAACTGTCTGAATCACGGCTTAAACTGACCTATACCCGTATTGTGGCGCCGGTGGATGGCTACATCACCCGCAAAGGGGTGGAAACAGGTGCCACCATCCAGCCGGGCCAGGCCCTGATGGCAGTAGTGCCGCTGGCTAGTTCATGGGTTACGGCCAATTTCAAAGAGAGTCAGCTGACCTATATCAAGCCGGGCCAGAAGGTCAGCTTCAAGGTTGACGCCTATCCAGGCAAGACCTTCAGTGGCACGGTTGAAAGCATCATGGCCGGCACTGGCGCTGCGTTTTCTCTGCTGCCACCTGAAAATGCCAGTGGCAACTATGTCAAGGTGGTCCAGCGGATTCCTGTCAAGATCATGATCAATCAGTCCAGTGACCCTGACCACCAATTGCGAGTTGGCATGAGCGTCATCCCCACCGTACAGACCGGTCGGACAGCCGGACAGGTTTTAAAAGAGCTAATCCCGTTCAGCAAATGACCGAGGCACGGACCATCAATAAGTGGCTGATCGTAATCACCGTGATGCTGCCAACCATCATGGAGATCATCGACACCTCGGTGGCCAACGTGGCACTGCCTTATATGCAGGGCAGCCTGAATGCTGGCACCGAAGAGATCACCTGGGTGCTGACCTCCTATCTGGTCAGTAACGCCGTAGTGCTGCCGATGACCGGCTGGCTGGCCCGCATGTTCGGACGCAAACGTTTTCTACTAACCTGCATCACCCTGTTTACTCTCTCATCAGTGCTATGCGGCGCAGCCCCCAATCTGGGCACCCTGATCCTCTTCCGGGTGCTGCAAGGTGCTGCCGGAGGAGCCCTGATACCGATCAGCCAGGCGATCCTGCTGGAGACCTTCCCCCCTAAGCAACATGGTATCGCCATGGCGATTTTCGGGGTGGGTGCCATGACCGGCCCAATTGTGGGACCTGCCCTGGGTGGCTGGATCACCGACCAGATGAACTGGCGCTGGATCTTCTACATTAACATCCCGATCGGCCTGATCGCTGCTGCCATGTGTACCCTGTTTATCTTTGATTCCCCCTACCTGCGGGAAGGGATGGCAAAGGTGCGCAAGGTCGATTACTGGGGGCTATTCCTGCTGACAGTCAGCATGGGTGCGCTGCAGGTGGTGCTGGACAAGGGCCAGCAAGAAGATTGGTTTAACTCAAACTTTATCATCAGTTTTAGCGTCATCACGGTGGTTTCATTGGTTGCCCTGATCTGGGTGGAACTGACCCATGAACAGCCGATTGTCAACCTGCGCCTGTTTAAGAGTATATCGTTTTCAGCAGGAAACCTGGTCATGTTTGTGGTGGGATTCGGCCTCTACAGTTCTATCATGCTGATACCGATGTTTCTGCAGACCCTGATGGGCTACTCTGCCACCGATGCCGGCATGGTCATGGCACCGGGCGGCATTGCCACCCTGCTCACCATGCCGTTTGTTGGTGCCATGCTCCAGAAACGTGATGGCCGCAAGATCGTCCTGGTTGGGCTGATTATCAGCGCCTGTTCAATGTACCTGATGCAGGGGCTTAATCTGCAGGCCTCCTACTGGGCCTTTGTCTGGCCACGCATTGTACTGGGGATTGGTCTGGCTATGATCTTTGTACCGCTGACCACCGTCACCCTCTCCGGTATTGCCCGTCAGGAGATGGGCAATGCCACCGGCGTCTTCAACCTGTTGCGTAACATTGGTGGCAGCGTGGGGATCGCCATTGCGGCCACCCTGCTTTCTCGCCTGTCACAGTTTTACCAAACCAGCCTGTCTGCCCACGTCACCCCCTATAACCCAGTCTTCCAGATGCGGCTATCAGAACTGAAACAGGCCTTGATTGCCAAAGGGATGCAGGCAACCCAGGCTGATCAAACCGCCATTGGTATGATCTACGGTATGGTACGAAAACAGGCGGCGACCTTGGCTTACAACAGGATCTTCTTTATCATCGGTCTGGCCTTTCTGGCTATTATCCCGCTTTTACTGCTGCTAAAACGCCCAAGCCACCAGACCGGTCCGGTTGAAATTCATTAGCCATACAACAAAAGGCCCGATGCAGATGCACCGGGCCTTTTGTGTACTGCGGATTGTTAACAACTACTTTGCAGCAGCAGTTGCCTTCTCAAAACCAGCAGCATAGGCCTTCTCGTTCAGCTCCAGGAATGCCTCAGGCACCCGGGAGAGAACAGCCTTCAGGCCGTTTTCACGGGAGACAACGCCGGTCAGGGCGATCATCGCACCCAGAGCAACGATGTTGGCAACAATCTCACGACCAACTTCGTTCTTTGCAGTGTTGATGATGTTGAAGCCAACCTTCTTGAAGCCACCTTCTGGCAACTTGGTTACCAGGTCGGTGTCATACAGCAGAATGCCGGAATCCTTCAGGTCAGCACTGTACTTGTCACAGGCTTCCTGGGTCAGAGCCAACAGGGCATCTACCTTGGTTGCCTTGGGGTAGTCAACCGGTACATCATCAATGATGACCTCTGACTTTGAAGCACCACCACGAGCCTCAGGGCCGTAGCTCTGGGACTGTACAGCCTGCTTGCCTTCATGGATGGAGGCTGCCTCAGCAAGGATGATCCCCGCAGTGATCAGACCTTGTCCGCCGGCACCGGAAAAACGTAATTCATACCTGGCCATCTATCTTCTCCTTTTTCAGAGTAATAATATCTCTTGAGGAAATGAGTAGTTTTTCGTTCTGGCCAGGCTGTCCGAGGAAGTGCGACGGAGGCGTACCTTACAGTACGTCGAGTACGCACGACCGAAGGACAACGAAGCCAGAACGGAAAAGAACCATTTCCTATTTGTTGCCGCCAGCGCGCTCGATAACCTTAGCGTACTCTTCGCAGTACTCAGGACGCTCAACCTTGTGCAGTACACCAGTCAGCACCTTGCCCTGCAGTTGCTCGGCAGTCATCTTCTCGGCAGCCTTCACCGGCACAGCAACTTCTTTCAGACGGTTCATCATCTCAATAACCGACTTGTACTTGTTGCGACGGCCATAGGTGGTGGGGCAGTCATCCAGGATCTCAACCACGGAGAAGCCTTTGTGCTGAATAGCTTCAGCAATCAGCTTGTCGATCTGGTTGGCATGGAAGGCAGTACCACGGGCAACAAAGCTGGCGCCAGCGCCGATAGCCAACTTGGCGATATCGAAACCTGGGTCAGGGTTGCCGTAAGGGGTAGTAGATGCCTTGTGGCCAGTCGGCGTACAAGGTGAGAACTGACCACCGGTCATGCCGTAGATGTAGTTGTTCAGGATGATGTAGGTCATGTTGATGTTACGACGGCAGGCGTGGATAAAGTGGTTACCACCAATGGCAGTACCGTCGCCGTCGCCACCAACCAGAATCACGTTCATCTCAGGCTTTGCCATTTTTACACCGGTTGCAAAAGCAGCTGCACGGCCGTGAGCGGTGTGCAGGGTACAGCAATCAATGTAACCAGGCAGACGAGAAGCACAACCGATACCGGAAACGATAGCGGTCTCTTCCTTGACCAGGTTAAGGCTGTCCATGGCACGGATCAGGCCCTTCATAACAATACCGTGGCCGCAGCCTGGGCACCAGATGTGGGGCAACTTGCCCGGACGGATATATTTTTCGTAATCAAAAGCCATGGTTACTTAACCTCCTTGATCTTCTCAATGATCTGCTCGGGGTTGATCGGCTCGCCGTCAACACGATTGATCCCGAGGATCTGAGCCTTGCCTTGTGCGCAACGCTCAACTTCAAGGCTGCACATACCCAGGTTCATCTCAGGTACGATGAAACCTTTTACCTTCTCGGCCAGGGCCTTGATCTGCTTGTCTGGGAAAGGCCAGAAGGTCTTGATCCGGAACATACCAACCTTGATCCCTTGCTCACGGGCCTCGTTTACTGCATAACGAGCAGAGCGGGAAGTTGAACCGTAGGCAACAACACAGATTTCAGCGTCTTCCAGTTTGAACTCTTCAAACTCAACGATTTCATCAATATTAGCAGTAACCTTACGGATCTGACGCTCTTCCTCAGCCTGGACGTACTCGGCCTTAGTGGTGGGGAAGCCGTCAGGCAGCTTGTTCAGGCCGGTTACGTGGAACTTGTAGCCGGAACCGAAGGCAGCCAGAGGAGGCACATCACCAAATTTGGTGTCATAAGGCTTGTACTCGGAAGGTGGCACCGAAGGAGCGGTACGATCAATTACTTCCAGTTCGCCCGGCTCACGGAATTCAATCCGCTCGCGCATGTGAGCAACGATCTCATCAGGCAGTACGTGTACCGGCATACGATACTTCTCTGCCAGGTTGAAAGCACGTACGATCATGTCGTAGGTTTCCTGCACAGAAGCAGGCATCAGGGCGATAGTGGCGTGGTCACCGTGGGTACCCCACTTGGCACACATAACGTCTGATTGTGAAGGGCCAGTAGGCATACCGGTTGATGGACCACCACGCATAACGTTGTACACAACGCAAGGGATCTCAGCGATACAGCCATAACCGATCAGCTCCTGCTTAAGGGACAAACCAGGGCCTGAGGTAGAGGTCAGGGCTTTTTGACCGGCCAGAGCCCCGCCCAACAGGGCAGCCATAGCACCGATCTCATCTTCCATCTGAATGAACTTGCCACCTACTTTAGGCAGTTCAATGGACAACACCTCCGACACTTCGGTGGAGGGAGTAATGGGGTAACCAGCGAAGAACTTGCAACCGGCATACAGTGCGCCGTGGGCAGCTGCCTCGTTACCTTGTAAAAAACCGACTTTTTTTGACACTTTGAAATCCTCCCGTCTTATTATTCGGCGTGAACTTTGATGGCAAAGTCAGGGCAACGCAGTTCGCACTGCATGCACTTGATGCACTTCTCCAGATCCTTGACAGAGGCAACAAAACCTTTCATTTCAAGAACCTTGGTGGGACAGAACTCCACACAAATGTGGCAGCCCTTACAATACTTCTCAATAATCTCGATACGTGGCAGCTTCTTTTCTTCAGACATCGGCTCAACTCCTTCTATCCGTATTCGGAGGTGTGAAATAAAGGCTCTTGATGCGGCAAGAGAAGGGCGGTGTACAAACCACCCTTCTCTTGCAGGCACTACAGAGCCTGTAAAAGGCGAATTAACCTTTCAGGATGCTGTCAAGGCTGTCAACCAGACCTTTTACTGCTGCAACAGACTTATCCATCATGGCTTGCTCAGTTGCATCCAGTTTGAACTGCAGAATTTTCTCTACGCCGTTTGAACCCAGAACAGCAGGAACACCAACATAGTAGCCGTTTACACCGAACTCGCCGTTCAGCAGGCAGCAGGTAGGCAGTACGCGCTTCTGGTCTTTCAGTACTGATTCTGCCATAGCGATAGCGGAAGAAGCAGGTGAGTAGAAAGCGGAACCGGTCTTCAGCAGGGCAACAACTTCTCCACCAGCCAGACGGGTACGGTTAACCATTGCTTCCATAACTTCTTTAGCCTTGTCTGCACCGTACTTCTGCTCCAGCAGTTCCATAACAGGAATGCCGTTTACTGCAGCGTAACGAACCAGAGGAACCATGTCGTCGCCGTGGCCGCCCAGAGTCATGGCGGAAACGTCCTTCACAGACACGCCCAGCTCCCATGCAATGAAGGCTTTGAAACGTGCGGAGTCAAGTACGCCAGCCTGACCAACAACGCGGCTTGCAGGCATACCGGTGATCTTCTGGCACAGGGTAACCATAGCATCCAGCGGGTTGGAGATAATGATAACAAAGGCGTTGGAAGCGTACTGCTTGATTCCTTCTGCAACAGAAGTCATGATCTTTGAGTTGGTTGCAATCAGGTCATCACGGCTCATGCCCGGCTTACGGGGCAGACCGGCGGTTACGATAACAACATCGGAACCTGCGATATCTTTGTAGTCCTGGGTACCTTGCAGGCAGACGTCAAAGCCGTCAACCGGGGATGCCTCAGCGATGTCCAGCATCTTGCCCTGGGGCATACCTTCTACGATGTCAAACAGAACAACATCACCCAGCTCACGCAGTGCGCAAAGTTGAGCAAGAACGCCACCAATCTGTCCGCCACCAATCAATGAAATCTTTTTACGTCCCATTGTTTCTTCCTCCTCGTTTGGTATGTGTTTCGATTTTTACACCAACAGCAGTTTATGTCTGAAACTTACGAGGGGAGCCGGAAAGACCGACTCCCCGAACCAACAGAAGCTTAGATAGCGTCAACAATAGCGTTCAGTGTTGCACTTGGACGCATTGCCTTTTCAGTCTTGACAGGATCAGTGTTGTAATAACCACCCAGATCCTGTGGCTTGCCCTGGGCACCGATCAACTCGGCATTGATCTTCTCTTCATTCTCCTGAAGCTGCTTGGCAACCTTGGTGAAGCGGGCTGCAAGATCGGCATCCTTGGTCTGAGCTGCCAGTGCCTCTGCCCAGTACATGGCCAGGTAGAAGTGGCTGCCACGGTTATCAATCTGACCAACCTTACGGGCCGGGTTCTTGTTGTTATCCAGGAACTTGGTGTTTGCTTGATCCAGGGTGTCAGCCAGCAGCTGAGCCTTCTCGTTCTTGAAGGTTGCAGCCAGGTGCTCAAGGGAAACTGCCAGGGCCAGGAACTCGCCCAGTGAATCCCAACGCAGATAGCCTTCTTCAACAAACTGCTGCACATGCTTAGGAGCAGAACCGCCTGCGCCGGTCTCAAACAGACCACCACCAGCCAGCAGCGGTACGATAGAGAGCATCTTGGCACTGGTACCCAGCTCAAGAATCGGGAACAGGTCAGTCAAGTAATCCCGCAGTGCGTTACCGGTAACAGTAATGGTGTCTTGACCAGCTTTTGCGCGCTTGCAGGTAAACAGCATTGCATCAACCGGCGCCATGATCTGAATGTCAAGACCAGTGGTGTCGTGATCCTTCAGATACTTGTTAACCTTCTCAATCATCTGAGCATCGTGACCACGCTCCTTGTCCAGCCAGAAGATGGCAGGTGCACCGGTGGCACGGGCGCGACGTACTGCCAGCTTGACCCAATCCTGAATAGGCAGGTCTTTGGCCTGGCAACCACGCCAGATATCGCCAGCTTCAACGTCATGTTGGATCAGCACGTTACCGGCCTCATCAAGCACCCGCACGGTACCGTCTGCGGCGATCTTGAAGGTCTTGTCGTGTGAGCCGTACTCTTCTGCTTTTTGAGCCATCAGACCAACGTTAGAAGTTGAGCCCATGGTGGTCGGATCGAACTGACCATTTTCCTTACAGAAGTCCACACACACCTGATACCAACGGGAATAGCAACGGTCCGGCACTACGCACTTGACATCGTGCAGCTTGCCGTCTGGGCCCCACATGCCGCCGGAGTCACGGATAACCACCGGCATGGAGGCGTCGATGATGATATCGTTACTGGCGTGCAAGTTGGTGATACCTTTGTCGGAGTCAACCATGGCCAGAGGCGGTTGCTTCTTGTAGACTTCCTGGATATCAGCTTCAATTTCAGCTTTTTTATCTGCAGGCAGCTTGGCAATCTTCAGGTACAGATCGCCCATACCAAGATCAGGGTTAACACCCAGCTCTTTGAAGGTTGCGGCATGCTTCTCAAACACATCCTTGTAATAAACCTCAACAAAGTGACCGAACATGATCGGGTCAGAAATCTTCATCATGGTGGCTTTCAGGTGAACCGAGAACAGCACCCCTTTGGCCTTGGCATCATCAATCTGCTCCTGAATAAACTTGCGCAGAGCCTTGGCACTCATAAAGGTACCATCAAGGATCTCACCAGCCTGCAGTGCTAGTTTTTCTTTCAGCACAGTAACGTTACCGGCCTTGTCAACAAACTCAATCTTGACATTGCCGGCTTTTTCCATGGTTACTGCTTTTTCATTTGCATAGAAGTCAGATGACTCCATCCAGGATACATGGGTTTTGGAATCTGATTTCCAGGCACCCATCTTGTGTGGATATTTTTTTGCGTACTCCTTAACAGCCTTTGCCGAACGACGGTCAGAGTTACCTTCACGCAGAACCGGGTTAACAGCAGAACCCAAGCACTTGGCATAACGGGCATGCAGTTCTTTCTCGGCGTCAGTTTTAGGCTCTTCAGGATAGTCAGGCAGCTTATAGCCCTGCTCCTGCAGTTCCTTGATGGCGGCCTTCAGCTGAGGAATCGAGGCACTGACGTTGGGCAGCTTGATGATGTTGGCTTCAAGCTTCTGGGTAAGATCTCCCAGTTCTGCCAGATAGTCTGGCATTCTTTGCTCAGGAGTCAGATAGTCAGGGAAGTTTGCGATGATCCTGCCTGCAACAGAGATGTCGCGGGTCTCAACAACAACGCCGGCAGCCTTGGTAAATGCATTTACAATAGGGAGCAGAGAGTATGTTGCCAGTGCGGGTGCTTCGTCAATCTTGGACCAGATAATCTTTGCTGATTCAGTTGCCATGTTCTCTCCTTGTTTTGGTGTAATACTTATATATGGAATTTAATATACTGATTGCAACATGTTACAATCAGTATAGACTACAGCACCTAAAAATCGTGTATACAGTATGCAAAAGGACTTGGAGTGTCAAGGGGAAATCGTGACACATCTGTTCTATTTAACCAAACTTGTCGGTAGAGTGGAAAAGGTTTAATGCGACTAAAATCAGACCCTTTTATGATCGCCAGCTAAGGGTTCCGACGATGGGCCTGCCTGCGCGCCTCCAGTGCCTCTTCTCTACTGAAATTGCGGGGGATCTTCAAGGTCTGACCAGGCCAGAGTTGATAGGGATCACGAATCTGATCTCTGTTTGCCCGGTAAATCAAAGGCCAAAGCGCCATATCATTGTAGAGCTCTGGTCTGGCAGCGATCTGGGGCAGGGTTTCACCTCGACGCACCGTATATGAGGTGGGTTGTGCCACGCGGGCCGCAGACTCTGCCGCTTCATCATTCTTCTGGCTCTTTTGCAAAGCCTTCTGAGCTTCATCCAGTTCTTGTTGACGTTTTTTCTCCGCCTCAAGCCGGCTCCGCTCCTCTTCCTCCCGGATAGCACGTTCCTCAATAGCCTTTTGCCGAGCCTCTTCTTTCAGCCGTTCTTTATAAAGGGTAACCTCTTGCTTCAGCAGCAGCCCTTTTTGATACGCCAACTTATACTGCTGGTCAGCTTCGTCCTCTTCTTTCTGTTCAAGCAGCAATGTCTCGCCCTGCTGAAACGTACTACTGACATGGGCGTAATCATCAGGGTGAGATGCTGCTGCATTCTCTCCCTGCAGTTGCAGCAGCGTTAATTGCGCCTTCATACGCCAGACCGGGTCATGACTACCACAACCAGCCATAGTCACAAGCACCAGAACCAGCAGTATGAGGCGCACCAGAACAGACATCAGTACGAGCTAAACCGCAGGAGACGCAGCAGGCGTAGCAAGGCGAATTCCCAGCTCACGCAGCTGCTTGGTATCTACTGTTGAAGGCGCTTCAGACATCATACAGGTCCCTTTTTGGGTCTTGGGGAAGGCGATAACGTCACGAATTGAGTCAGAACCGGTCAACAGCATGATCAGACGATCCAGACCAAAGGCGATACCACCATGGGGCGGCGTACCATATTCCAGAGCATCCAACAGGAAACCAAACTTGGCACGCTTGTCCTCTTCAGAATGGCCCAGCATCTTGAACATCAGCGACTGCACCTGTTCCTGGTGAATACGGATTGAGCCGCCGCCGATCTCGTTACCGTTCAACACCAGGTCATAGGCCTTGGCGCGGCAACGGCCCGGATCAGACTCAACATAGTCAACATCCTCGTCCATCGGTGCAGTGAAGGGGTGATGCACGGCACACCAGCGCTTGTCATCCTCATCCCACTCAAACAGCGGGAAGTCGGTGATCCAGACAAAACGGAATTCATTAGGATTGGTCAGCTTAAGCTGAGAAGCCAGCTGGTTGCGCAGCTTGCCCAGTGAGTCATTCACCACCTTGGGTTTATCAGCCACAAACAACAGCAGGTCACCCTCTTCTGCCCCAAAAGCACCATTCATGGCTGCAATCTCGGCCTCTGTAAAAAACTTGGTGATCGGTGATTGCCAGCCCTCGGCAGTCATCTTGACATAGGCCAGACCTTTAGCGCCATAAATGGAGACAAAGCTGGTCAGCTCTTCGATATCTTTACGTGAGAAGGTTGCACAGCCCTTGGCATTGATCCCTTTGATAATACCGCCGCCAGCAGCCACTTCGTTAAACACCTTGAAGCCGGAACCTTTGACAATATCCGTTAACTCCACCAGTTCCAGACCAAAGCGCAGATCAGGGTTATCCACACCAAAACGACGGATCGCCTCCTGATAGGTCATCCGCTCAACCGGCAGCTGCACCTCAACCCCTTTGGCCTCTTTAAAGACCCGTGCAATCAGCCCTTCCATTACCGTGATGATATCCTCACGGTCGATGAATGACATCTCGCAGTCAATCTGGGTAAACTCAGGCTGACGGTCAGCACGCAGATCCTCATCACGGAAGCAGCGTACAATCTGGAAATAGCGATCAAATCCTGAGATCATCAGGATCTGCTTGAAGATCTGAGGGGATTGCGGCAGGGCGTAAAACTGCCCCTGATTGATCCGTGATGGCACCAAAAAGTCACGGGCACCTTCCGGAGTTGACTTGGTAAGGAAGGGTGTCTCCAGCTCCAGAAAACCGTTCTCGGTCAGATACTGGCGGGTAGCCTGGGCAACCTGGTGACGCAGAATCAGGTTCTGAGCCAGTTGAGGGCGACGCATATCCAGATAGCGGTACTTCAGGCGGATATTTTCGTTCACTTCGCTATGCTCATCCAGCATGAACGGCAGCGGCTTGGAGCGGTTCAGCAGCTTGCACTCAGCCACCTGAATCTCTACCTCACCGGTCTTCATATTAGGATTTACCGTACCTTCAGGGCGAGGAATAACCGTGCCTTTAATGGCCAGCACGAACTCACTGCGCACCCCTTCAGCCACCTGATGGGCAGCTGAGTTAACCTCCGGGTCAAACACAACCTGTGCAATCCCTTCCCGGTCACGCAGGTCAATAAAGATCAGACCGCCATGGTCACGACGGCGCAGAGCCCAGCCCATCAGCACCACTTCACGGCCAATATCCTTGGCAGTCAAAGAGCCGCAGTAATCAGAACGCTTCCAGTTTCCCAATGTATCCATATACTTAATCCTCCAGTTTATTAGTCGATCAACCGCCCGATATTTCGCCAGCGGATATTGAACTTGTACCACGGCCCATCAATGGACCAGTATTTAATGAACGCCAAACCTTTCAGCTGATCACGACGGACAAACTTCCAGAAACGGCTGTCGTATGAGCGATCCCGGTTATCCCCCATCACAAAATAGGAGTTTTCCGGCACCACAATCGGTCCAAAGGTATCCCTGGGATTCTGCTCTTTGGGGATTATCTCCAGTTCTTTATGTACCTCATGGGGATTTTCATACAGCTTACCGTTGACATAGACCTTTTTATCCTTGCCTTCAACCACGTCACCAGGCACGCCGATCACCCGCTTGATAAAATCCTTGCGGGGATCTTCAGGGTACTCAAACACCACCACGTCACCACGCTTGGGGTCGCGCAGCTTAATGACCTGCTTGTCAGTAAAGGGAATTTGGGTGCCATAAATAAACTTGCTGACCAGCAGATGATCACCAATCAGCAGGGTGTCTTCCATGGAACCGGAAGGGATTTTAAAGGCCTGTACCACATAGGTCCGAATCACCAGCGCCAGAAGCACGGCAATAATAATGGATTCAGTATACTCACGCCAGAGACTCTTCTTTTGAATCTCTTCAGGTTGCTGCTGTTCGTTCAGATCTGCCATGAATGTCCCTTCCTATTTGTCGTCAACCTTGAGGATGGCCAGGAACGCCTCCTGGGGCAGCTCAACGTTGCCAACATTCTTCATCCGCTTCTTGCCTTCCTTCTGTTTTTCCAACAACTTGCGCTTACGGGTAATATCACCACCATAGCACTTGGCAAGTACATCCTTGCGCATCGCCTTAACGGTTTCACGGGCGATAATCTTGCTACCGATGGCAGCCTGAATCGCCACCTCAAACATCTGGCGGGAAATCAGCTCCTTCATCTTGGAAACCAGATCCCGTCCTCGGAAATAGGCCTTGTCGCGATGCAGGATCAGCGACAGGGCATCAACCACCTCGCCATTGATCAAGACATTCATTCTGACCAGATCACTACGACGATATTCCAGATGTTCATAATCAAGGGAGGCATACCCCTTGGTGATTGATTTGAGGCGATCATAAAAATCAAGCACGATCTCGTTCAGCGGCAATTCATAGATGATCATAACCCGCGTTGGGGTAAGGTACTTAATCTCGCGCTGGACGCCACGCTTGTCCTCACAAAGCGCCAGCACACCACCCACAAAATCATTGGGGACATGGATATGGGCAAGGATAAACGGCTCTTCCAGATATTCCGTACTCTGCAGCTCCGGCATCTGATTGGCGCTCTGGATAGAGTACACTTCGCCACTCATCCTATGCACACGATAGACAACCGTTGGAGCCGTGGTAATCAGATCCAGCCCAAACTCACGTTCCAGACGTTCCTGAATAATCTCCATATGCAGCAGCCCCAGAAAGCCGCAGCGGAAGCCAAAGCCAAGGGCGACCGATGTCTCCGGCTCAAAGGAAAACGAGGAGTCATTCAGTTTCAGTTTGGCAAGGGCATCACGCAACTGCTCATACTGGGCAGTGTCAATCGGATAGAGGCCGGAAAACACCATCGGCTTTACTTCTTTGAATCCCCCCAGCATCTCAGTGCATTGCCGGTGTAACAGCGTAACCGTATCACCGACCTTGGCATCTGCCACATCCTTGATACCGGCTATCACAAACCCTACTTCGCCAGCTGTTAGTTCAGGCACTTCAACCATAACCGGCGCAAACACACCAACCTTAAGCGCCTCATAGGCCTTGTTGGTTGACATGAGCTGAATTTTATCACCCTTTTTCAGGGTGCCTTCAAACAGGCGCACCAGGATGATAACGCCCTGATACTGGTCATACCAGGAATCAAACAGCAGCGCCTTCAATGGAGCAGCGGCGTCACCCTGCGGAGCCGGGATCTTCCTGACGATCTGTTCCAGAATTTCGCGGGTACCGATCCCCTCTTTTGCAGAAGCCATCACTGCATCATGGGCATCAATCCCGATAATCTCTTCAATCTCATGCTTGACCCGCTCTGGCTCAGCTGCCGGCAGGTCAATCTTGTTCAACACGGGAAACACTTCCAGGTCGTTATCCAGCGCAAGATAGACGTTCGCCAGGGTCTGAGCCTCAACCCCCTGCGACGCATCAACCACTAGCAAACCGCCTTCACAGGCAGCAAGGGAACGTGACACCTCATAGGTAAAGTCAACATGCCCAGGGGTATCAATCAGATTGAGGATATAGGTATTCCCATCATCTGCCGTGTAATTAAGACGCACCGTCTGAGCCTTGATGGTAATCCCTCGCTCACGCTCAAGATCCATCTTGTCCAGGAACTGGCTTTGCATCTCCCGGGCAGTCAGGGCGCCGGTATACTCCAGCAGACGATCCGCCAAGGTAGACTTACCGTGGTCGATATGGGCAATAATTGAAAAGTTGCGAATCTTACTGATATCCATGAACTCTCACTGACTTTTGATGATACGAATGGAATTTGGAAGAATAATGAACAACTGGTGTAATGTAAAGTAGAAAAGGCCCCTTCCACAAAGAGAAGGAGCCTTAGAATGTTAGTTGGTGCCGAAGACGAGACTCGAACTCGTACAGGCTATCGCCCGCCACCCCCTCAAGATGGTGTGTCTACCAATTCCACCACTTCGGCACAAGAGTTGAAATATTTATCAGATCCCTGAAAACAAATCAACCCTAAATCTACTTAGCTGGCACGACCGGAGTTGCCGGAGCAGTAGGAGTCGGTGCCGCCGGTGCAACAGGGGCAGGCTTCTGGGCTTGCTTGCCAGACATAATTGACGATGCAGGCATATGGCCGGAAAAATATGCCAGAGTCAGTGACGTAAGCATAAAGATAATGGCTGCCGCAGTGGTTAACTTGGTCATAAAGTTTCCTCCACCACCTGCGCCAAACACAGACTGACTGCCACCGCCTCCAAATGAAGCGCCCATTTCAGCGCCTTTGCCAGATTGGAGTAGCACCATCCCAATGATAAACAGACTGATCAGCACATGCAAAATTGTAATGAGGGTTGTCATAGTAGTTCGTGTATCCTCTCAAAAATGAAGCTGATTAAATACCACAGCGCCAGTGCTGATGTAAAGTATGAAATCAACCCTTGAAACGAACAATACCTGCAAATGATTCAGCTTTAAGACTTGCGCCCCCAACCAATGCGCCATCAATATCGGCTTGCGACATCAACCCTTTGACATTCTCCGGCTTTACACTTCCACCATACAGAATACGCAGCGCATCGGCTTCTGATGAGCTATAGAGTTCTGCGACCAGTGAACGTATAAAGGCATGCACCTCCTGGGCCTGTGCATCACTGGCCGTTTTGCCGGTACCAATCGCCCAGACCGGCTCATAGGCAATAACAACGTGGGCCAGATCAGAAGCAGGGATACCAGCAAGACCGCCACTAACCTGAGTCTTGATGACGCTAAACGTGGCATTGGATTCCCGTTCAGCAAGGGTTTCACCAACACACAGCAGCACAACTAAACCGGCTTTCAAAGCTGCTTTGGTCTTACGATTGACGGTCTCTTCGGTTTCACCAAAATACTGGCGACGTTCAGAGTGGCCTATAATAACATGGCTGCAGCCAGCATCTTTAAGCAGCTTGGGCGATACCTCGCCGGTGAAGGCCCCCTCTTCTTCCCAGTAGCAATCCTGTGCTGCTACCTTGATAACCGTTTTTTCAGCAGCCTTTGCGACAGCGCTAATGGCTGTAAAGACAGGAGCAACAACAACCTCAACATCATCCACAGCACTAATCAGGGGAGCCAACTCATCAACTAAAGCTGTTGCCTCAGCCAGCGTCTTGAACAGCTTCCAGTTTCCAGCAATAAGTGGTGTACGCATGGAGCCCCCTATTTCTTCACATCAAGGGCTTTCACCCCTGGCAGAATCTTACCTTCAAGCAGCTCCAAAAACGCGCCGCCACCGGTAGAAATGTAGCTGACCTTGGCAGCAACCCCCGCCTTGTTGACCGCTGCGTCTGTATCACCGCCACCGATAACCGTTGTGGCATAGCAGTTGCCCACTGCCTCAGCAACAGCAAAGGTACCACGACAGAAGGCGTCCATCTCAAACACCCCCATCGGCCCATTCCAGATCACGGTCTTTGCATCACGCAAGGTCTCAGCAAACAGTGTGGCTGATGCAGGACCGATATCAAGCGCCATCCAGCCTTCCGGTATCTCCTGCACAGGTGTCACAAAATTGGTCGCCGTGGCCTCAAAGGCATTGGCCACCACGCAGTCAACCGGCAGATAAAAGGTAACACCCTTTTTCCTGGCTTTATCCATGATCTTTTTGGCAGTCGGAATCAGCTCATCCTCAACCAGAGATTTACCAACGCCGTAGCCCATCGCCTTAAGGAAGGTAAAGGCCATGCCGCCGCCGATCACAATTTTATCAACCTTATTGACCAGCTTTTCCAACACCTCCAGCTTGCCGGAGACCTTTGCGCCACCAAGAATAGCAACCAACGGACGAACCGGATTGCTCATCGCCTTGTCAAAGAAGGTCATCTCATTTTTCATCAAAAAGCCGGCTACAACCGTCGGCACCAGCTTGGTAATCGCCTCAACCGAGGCATGGGCACGGTGTGAAACAGCAAAGGCATCGTTGACATAGATTTCGCACCCGTTTACCAACTGCCGAGCAAACTCAGGATCATTTTTTTCTTCTCCAGGATAGAAGCGAACGTTTTCCAACATCACCACATCACCCGGCTTCATGGCATTAATCAGTGTATCCACATCAGGGCCAAAACAATCAGGGGCCTGCACAACCTTTTTACCAAGCAGCTGAGAAAGCCGCTTGGCAGCAGGAGCCATGGTATATTTAGGCTTTTTCTCCCCCTTAGGGCGCCCCAGATGGGAAGCCAGCACCACTTTTGCCCCCTGTTCAACCGCATATTTGATAGTTGGAACAGCACCGGCAATACGGGTATCTTCGGTAATGTTGCCCTTCTCATCCTGAGGCACGTTAAAATCAACCCGAATAAACACCTTCTTACCCTTCAGATCCTTCAGTTGATCAATATAACGAATCGGCATAAAAGCATCCTCCCTGGCACATTGTAATCTGATAAAAAAAGAGGGGGATTGCAGATCCCCCTCCATGCATCGAATATCGCCAACCTACTTCTTGCTATCAATCAGCTTCAACAGATCAACCACACGATTGGAGAAGCCGCACTCATTATCGTACCAGGAAAGGACTTTTACCAGGTTTCCATCCTGAACCTTGGTGCATGAAGCATCAACAATGGAGGAGAGTTGATTTCCGTTATAATCAATGGAAACAAGCGGTGCCTCTTCATAGCCAAGGACACCTTTCAGAGCGCCTTTCGCAGCCTTCTTGAGAGCAGCATTAACCTTGGCTACATCAGTCTTCTTCTTCAGCGTAACCACCAGGTCAACCACTGAAACATTCGGAGTTGGCACCCGGATAGCCATACCATCCAACTTGCCCTTAAGCTCTGGAAGCACCAGTGAGACTGCCTTGGCAGCACCGGTTGTGGTAGGAATCATGGACATAGCGGCAGCACGGGCGCGGCGCAGGTCCTTGTGTGGAAGATCCAGAATATTCTGGTCATTGGTGTAGGAATGAACCGTAGTAACCAGCCCTTTCTCAATACCAAAGGTCTCGTGCAGCACCTTGGCCACCGGAGCCAGACAGTTAGTGGTACATGAGGCATTGGAAATAATATTGTGCTTCTTGGGATCATACAGATGATGATTAACCCCCATGACGATGGTAATATCCTCATTGGTAGCTGGTGCAGAAATAACCACCTTCTTTGCCCCGGCCTTCAGGTGCAGCTCAGCCTTTGCACGATCGGTGAAAATACCGGTACACTCAAGTACGATATCAACCTTCTCTTTTTTCCAAGGCAGTTCTTCAGGATTTTTAACAGCAAAAATTTTGATTGCCTTGCCATTGATAATCAGCTGATCGTCCTTAGCCTCAACCTTACCAGGAAAAGTTCCATGTACAGAATCATACTTAAAGAGGTGTGCCAGCGTAGCAGCAGAAGTCAGGTCATTGATTGCTACAAACTCAAAATTCTTGTCCTTGCAGGCCGCCCTGAGAACCATCCTGCCGATACGTCCAAAACCGTTAATTGCAACCCGCAAAGCCATACCCTGTTCCTCCTCATGTAAGATGATTAACTGACGCAATTACTGAATCCACACAACATCAACAGACAAGCCTAGTAATAATAATCCATAATCCCGAATCGTCAACCGTAAAACATGCAGAAGCAACAGCATTTTTTTCACCTAGGTACTTGACCAGCTCCAGGTCCGTGCTACTCTGTAACTAATCAACTTTGACTCTTCGTATGAACAACCATCACGAAAGGAGACATTACCACCATGGCAACAACTAAATCAGCGAAAAAGGCAGCCCCCAAAGCTCCGGCTAAGAAGGCACCACAAAAGGTCGCCACAAAGGCCACCAGAAAACCGGCAGCGACTGTAAAATCAGCCGATCTTTCAAGTGAGCAACTTGTTGTAGAAAACCTGTCAGCCCTTTCCAGTCTGGTGGGGACGCTTGGCGAAACCCTTGATGTCCTGGTACAAAAGACTGAAAACATGGCCTATCACCTCATTGCCACAGAAGAAGTTCTGGCCGAGGTCGTTACCGCAACCGGCATTGACCTGGCACGGGTAAATGCACGTATCCGGGCCAAGATTGCCAACGGCACAGACAGCCAGGGAGATCCTTCCAGATCAATTGACATCGCTGCTGGCATTGCCTCACCACTGCCGAAATTTAAGAAATAACCGTTCCGAATCACCAGATAATATGCTAGATCTAAGGGCAGGAATTTAAAACCTGCCCTTTACTTATTT
>NZ_FUWR01000010.1 GCF_900167465.1 Trichlorobacter thiogenes
CCTGACCACATCCATCTGGTGTTGAGTATTCCACCGAAGTACAGTGTTTCGATGGTGATAGGGTATTTGAAAGGCAAGTCGGCAATTCATATTCACCGTAAGGCCGAAGGGGTCAAGAAAGGTTTTATCGGTCGGCACTTTTGGTCACGTGGTTACTGTGCCAGCACTATCGGCCTGGATGAAGAAATGATCCGGGCGTATGTAAGAGATCAAGAACATCTGGACAAACAAGAGGAGTTGGACTTCACCCAAAACCCTTAGCCCCTTTTAGGGGCTTTCCTCAAGCCACCGGCTCTGCCGGTGGTCATGACTCTTTGCGTTCCCTGCGTTCTTTCGCGGCTATATTCTCAGCAATCTTGCTGGATTGGTAAATACCTCTTCCGGTACCCCCAGCGCTTTCTTCAGCGCAACATCCCGATCCCACGGGTTTTTGATGGCCAGTAAGCGTGCCACAGTCCAAGGAGCCAGCCGTGTCAGGTGCCCCAAGGGTGAAACCAGCGGGGTGTTGGTTAGCGGCATATCAGTGCCGTAGTGCAGCCTGCCATGCAGGTGGTGTTGCTGGATCAGGCGGCGCAACTGGCCGGGCCGGTTGATCTGGGTCAGGGCAGAGATATCAGCATGCAGGTTGGGGTGCAGGTCGCACAGGCGAAGGAAACGGCTGAAGTTGTGTTCACCTTCATTTCTGCCATTGGCAGCGGCATGGGCAGCAATCACCGTTATCCCCTGCTCCAGCGCCAGGCGCAGCCGGTGCGGGTCTCCCAGCTCATTACGGGCATAGGTGAACGATGCCTCATCACCGGTGTGGGTCAGAAGCGGCAGGCCATACTGCTGCATCCGTTGATAGAACGGCACCAGCCGTTTATCAGCCAGATCAATATGCTGGATCGAAGGGAGCCATTTCATCAGCACCGCACCAGCCTCAACCGCCTTGTCCAGCAGCTCCAGCGCATCCCTGCGGTACGGGTTGATACTGGCCCCAAAGCGCAGGTTGGGGTGCTGTTTCACCGACTCTGCCAGAAAATCATTGGGGATGTACATTTCGGTACAGCTTTGGTCCAGCTCACCCTGGCTGTCCAAAGCCCCATCCATGGCCAGCACCACGGCCATGTCCACCTTGCCGGAGGCGGTCAGGGAGGCTGACAGCCGCTCCAGCACCAGCTTGTCGCCATGGTGCAGTAGCTCATGTTCCTGCACCCCAAAGGAGCTTAGGTAGACCCGGTACTTCCAGCTCTTGCGCAGCTCCGGGGAGATGAAACAGCCGGAATTACCGGAACCGATTCCGGCAGTGTGGCAGTGTATGTCGATGATTGGGTGCATGGGGTATGTAAGCTCCGCAATAACTGAATCGTTACTTTTATACAAATTTACAGTTGAAATATGATTTTGTATGGTTTTGTTGATGTCTGTGGTCAAGGCAGTTCCTGGCCATGTACGCCCTGCATCATCGCGGCATCAGCGCGAAAACACCCCAGCCCAGGTATTCACGGGTGTAGCTGGCGTAGCGCTCCGGTTCAGAAGTCAGTTGGGCTCGAACCTCTTGTGCAAACTCGTCGTCAGGATTGGCTTCAAGCCAACGGCGCATGGTGAGCCATTTGGCTGCCTCGTACCTGTCCCAGCCATCCTGATCAGCCAGAACCATTTCAACCAGGTCGTAGCCAAGTTGACCAAAAGAGGCGATAAGTTCCGGCAGTATCAGAAAGTCGGAGATCGAATGGGCAAGGCAGCCCTTGGCAATCTGCTCTGTTGGCGGTAACTGCCGCCAGAAGGGTTCGCCGATCAGGATGATTCCGCCGGTGTTCAGGCTGCGCTTCAGCAGCTCGATAGTGCCGCTAACTCCGCCGCCGATCCAGGTGGCGCCGACACAGGCTGCCACACCGACCTTCTCGTCAGCAACGTAGCCCGCAGCATCGCCATGGATGAACGTAACCTGATCTGCCACGCCCAGCTCTACAGCGCGTTGTTTTGCCTGCTCGGTGAACAGCTGGCTCATGTCAATGCCGGTGCCGGTGATGCCGTGATCCCGTGCCCAGCTGCAGAGCATCTCCCCAGAACCGCTGCCCAGGTCAAGCACGCGGGTTCCCGGTTCCAGGCGTAGCGCCGCGCCGAGGGTGGCCAGTTTTTCGGGTGTGATCGGGTTATGGATACGGTGAGCGCTTTCGGTGATGTTGAAAATCCGTGGTATGTCCATGTGTGGAAATCTCCTTGGGGGGTGAAGCTGTTTGGTTAAAAGTCGCTTTCTTTAGTAAAGGTCATGTCTTCTTTTGCTCCAGCAGTCGTTTCTCCAGCTCTTCCAGGGTTTGCAGATCCTCTCTGTCAGCGGCTAGGGCTTCTTCGGTCTTCCGTTTCTGGTTAAATTCTTCATACCGCTGTTCGGCGATTTCCTTTGCCACCTCTGCCTTAACTTTTCCGGCATGGGTCAAGATCTCATGCTCATTGAACGACAGAAAGGCATCCAGTTTTTCCGACCACTGTTCCATGGTGACGGTTTTGCGCTGCCGGGCCTGCCTTTCCGCATAGTCCAGATACATGGTGACAATCTCGTTGAGATCCTTGATTTCATCGGCCTGCAGATAGTTCTTGGCAATGGCCACATCCGGCTTACGGACAATGGAACCCTGCCAGGAGGTCAGCCCCATGTTGGGCAGTTCTGTATTACTTCGCGATTCGATCAATTCTGCGGCGGTCTTGCCGGTAATGGCCCAGAGCATCTTGTTCTGAACCTTCTTGAAAAACAACTGGGCCTGCTCGGAGTTTTTGTCATAATCAATGGCGGTGGCATAGATATCACGGATTTTCTGGTAAAAACGCTTTTCTGACGCCCGGATATCCCGTATGCGAGCCAACCACTCGTCAAAATAGTCCCAAGTATCGGCTTTTTTCAGCCGCTCATCATCCATGGCAAAGCCTTTGATGATGTACTCTTTCAGGATATTGGTAGCCCAGATGCGAAACTGGGTGGCGCGTTTGGAGTTGACCCGATAACCTACGGCGATGATGGCATCCAGGTTGTAAAAATCCTTGCTACGGGAGACTTGCCGCCCACCTTCGTTTTGAACTGTTTCCATTTTGGAAACAGTTGCCTCCCGGCTCAATTCTCCTTCTTCATAAATATTTGCCAGGTGCTTGGAAATAGCAGGCACATTGACACCAAAAAGCTCCGCCATCGCCGACTGGGGCATCCAGATGGTTTCATTTTGCACGACGGTGTCAACTTTAATGTCTCCGTCGGGAGTGGTGTAGAGGATGATTCGGGATTCAGTCATGCTGTTGATCCTTTAGATTCTTGTTTGGTTCTATATGTTTCTCTTCGCGTTCTTTGCGCCTTGGTGAGAAATCCACTTTTACACTATGGCCCCTCCGCCAGCTTCTTTAGTCCCTTCAGATCAAGCTTGCCACTGCCCAGCATCGGGATCGCTTCAGCTGCCACCAGCAGGGATGGTTTCCAGAGGTTGGGCAGCTCTGCCTGCTCAATGGCCTACTTGACCTAACGCCTCAAGGAATTTCATAAATGCCGGTGGATCAAATGACTGCAGGGGGATTTTCCCGATTTTACCGGTAGGTTTTTTCATGGGAATTGGCTCTATATTAAGAATTTCCAGGGCTTCTGCTACGGATCTTTCTTTGTTTTTTATAGTCCAAATTTCAATGTGTGGGATACGTCCAGGGTAAATACTTATCGATGCCGCTGTATATGGGTCATTGGGTTGAATGAAGGAAATAATTTTTGTGGCCGCGACCGCTATTGAAATCCCAGATATTGTGTGACTCCCTGTCTTAACGCTGTTGTAAATTGCAAGATAGTCTTCCATCTGCTTCCTCAGTCCAACATCTGCGTACTCTTGTATTATTTCATCATCAGAAAGCATCAGCCCTTTTTTCGGTGCCTTGAGCTCCTTCTTGACTTCAGCGCCATACAGGTGAGGAATGATAATTTCAAAATCCTTATGGCGATAATATTCAAGTTCTACGGCATAAATATCAAAATTGCTGTTACTGTTCATGTAAACAATAAGATCGCGCAGTCTGTCATGCAATTTGTCCATTAGTACGACAAACTTGAAGGTGCCGGTGTTGAGGCATTTATGAATATTTGCAAGTAGTTGTTCTGTTTGCACAAGGTCAATGCTGAAAAACTCTTGTAGTTTCTCGTCAAGGGGCATGTCAAATGCGCGATGTGACTTGGCATCAAGTAATGAGATGAATTCATTGAAATCAATACTGTGCCGCCAGAGTGAAGCGCCATAATCAAGCACCTGAGCGACAACCAGGCGCTTGTCGTTGTTTCGGTAAAGCTTTGTTTCTATGAGGTATATGTTGCCGGATTGATCGACTCCAATAGCATCTATTGGGCCACTTCCTGTGGGGAACTCTCGTGCCAAAACAAGTAGCCTAATATCCTCGTTAATCTCGTAAAGAGGGATCGCCTCGGGGTTATTATGGATGTATTCCTGGAGGTGATCTTCCAACTGAAATTCCGATGGATCAAGCTTAACAGCATCTTTTCCATTATTTGAGACAATAATTGCCATATAATTCACTCCATTTTAGGGTGCAGGGGCGACTGAGTACAGGAGATCAGTGTCTATGCCCAGTCGAGCGGGTATACGTCTATAATTGCAACTCTACCCAAACTCCATTGTGGTCACTAAGGTCAGGGGCATACCATGCATCAACAGTTTTGCAGAATTCTTTGCATCTTGAGCTGATGCATATATGGTCAACGTTATGACGATCAATCAGGGTATGAAAATCATCGGAGGTAAGACAAGAAAGGTCATTGCCAGCCAATTGTCGGCTCATTTCCATAATTCCATTCCTGTTTGATGTATGCGCAAAATACCAATTCGATCCATCTCGTGGCTGATTAAAGTCACCAGCAACACAAAATATCGATTGTTTATTTTGTGAAATAATTTTCGACCAATCAGCCCCGTGGTCAATTATAGATTTGTTATGCTCTTCCCATGGCTTTGACTTTCCATCACGGCCTTTGTCCATCTGCCATGTTATTATTGTCCCGTATACTATCATGCTGATATCTGGTGTAATTTCAACTTCAGCACACACTGCAGTTTCAGTGTCGTATGTCCTAATTTCATTTCGAATAGGGACCCTGCTCCAAATAGTTGACCAATATTTCTGATATTTATTCTTATGTTCAGGTACTACAGGCCTATAGCCAAGTGGTGAAATATCGACTTGACTACAGGTTTCAGTTAGAATCCATATATCGGCATTAATGCCCTTGATTATGTCAACTTGGGGATCAATTTTTCGCGAATTGTTCTTGGAGGCATGATCTAAATTCCATGTAGCGATTTTGATTGACATAAGTGACCTTTCTCAATTTGCTTGCATCGCAGGCAAAGTTTTATCGCGTTCGCCTTAAGCCAGCTTCATGAAAAGTTGCTACAAAATCAGGGTGAATCTCTAGCAGGTAAAATCTTTTCCAATAGGGGTATTTATCATTCAGCATACTTATTGCATTGTCACAACCTTCTACGATCCTTGATTCAGACATGTAATCATCTCTCGAATCACCTGCTTCCATCAATGTCGTTTCATCAGACAAAATCTTGAATTGCCAGATAGCATTTCCGTTTTTATGTCCGTAAAGGGTCAGACATCCTCCTTCAACTCCAAGCACAATTATCTTTTCCCATTTCACAAGGTTCTCATTTGGCATGTAATATTACCTCAATCGCTTCATTATATTATTCGGCTTGGGCGTCAGTCGTTATATTGCCATCTCCGCCAGCTTCTTCAGCCCCTTCAGATCCAGCTTACCGCTGCCCAGTAGTGGTATCGCCTCAGCTGTCACCAGTAACGACGGTTTCCAGAGGTTAGGCAGTTCGGCCTGTTCTATGGCCTGTTTAACCTTGGCCTCATCCAGTTGGGTCTGATCAAAGACCACCGCGATCCGCTCTCCCTTTTTCTCATCCGGCACAGCGGTTACTGCCAGCAGCAGGTCAGTGCTGGCCAGGGCTGCCAGCAGCCGTTCTTCCACTGCGCCGTGGGGGATCATTTCGCCGCCGATCTTGCTGAAGCGGGCCAGGCGATCAGTGATCACCACAAAGCCCTGATCATTGATGTAGCCGATGTCGCCGGTGTTGTACCAGCCGTTGCGGATCACCTTGGCGGTCTCGTCCGGCTTGCCCAGGTAGCCGGTCATCAGGTTCGGGCCAGACACTTCAATCAGGCCCGGCTTGCCATCAGCCAGCAATACGCCACTTTCAGGGTCGCTGATCCGTACTGCCACGCCGGGGATCGGCCTACCCACGCTGCCCGGCAGTTGCCCTTTCTGGCGGATGCCGCCGATTTCCACATCCGGGATGTTGAGGGAGATAACCGGTGACAGCTCGGTTGCGCCGTAGCCTTCCAGGGGGCGCAGGTTAAACTTCTCTTCAAAGGCATTGGCCAGTTCTGTTTTTAGCTTTTCCGCACCGGTAATCACCAGGCGCAGGGATTTAAAATCCTCTGGATCAGCCTTGCGCAGGTAGGCGGACAGGAAGGTGGGGGTGGCGATCAGGATGCTGGCCTTTTCATTGCGCACCAGCTTGACAACTTGCGTCGCCTCCAACGGGTTACTGTGGCAGGCAGAGGAGAAACCTGACAGAAGCGGCAGCCAGAGCGTGCCGGTAAAGCCCAGTGAATGAAACAGCGGCAGTACCGCAGCCACCCGGTCGTTCTGGTTGGGCTGGAACACGGCCCGCAGTGATTCGATGTTGGAAAGGATGTTGTGATGCGACAGCATGACCCCTTTGGGAGTGCCGGTGCTGCCGGATGAGAAGATGATGGTGGCGGTGTCATCCGGTGCCGGGTTGCCAGCCACCAGGGCTGCCAGCGGAGCCAGTTTGGCAACGGCCAGTGACTTCAGTTTTTCCAGCGACCCCAGCCCTTGCATCACCTCTTCCAGCAGGATGATTCTTTCCGGCATCGGCAGGTCAGGCAGTTTCTCCAGCACCTTCTTTGACGTAACCACGCAGCTGATCTCTGCCTGTTCCAGAGATGAGGCAAAGGCATCCCGTGAAGCGGTGTAGTTGAGGTTAACCGGCACCTTGCCCAGCAGGGTCAGGGCGATGTTGGCGGTAAAACCGGCGGCTGAGGGGGGCAGCAGAATCCCCACCTGTTTGCCGGACAGCAGCGGCTGCAGCCGGTTTTTAACCAGCAGGCTACCGGTCAGCAGCTGGCCGTAGGTCAGGCTCTTGCCGGTGGTGTCATTGACCGCCGGGTGTGACCAGTTGCTGCGGGCAGTGCGGACAAAGGCATCAGCCAACGGCAGGCGCTGATGTTTGCGGGCCTCAAAGTAGCGCACTGACAGCTCCATTACCGCAGTGCGGGCCTGGGTTGCCAGATCTGCAGCCAACGGCGTGCCAAACAGGATATGCATCGGATAACGGTTCAGGTAGATATGGCGGTTGCGGGCATAGCTGAAGATGTTGCCCCAGGCGCCGCCGATGTAGGCCGGAATGATCGGCACGCCGGTTGCCTGGGCTATCCGGGCAAAGCCGGGCCGGAAGGCGTTCAGGCTGCCGTGGCGGGTGATCTCCCCTTCAGCAAAGATGCAGACTAGGTAGCCTTCATCCAGCACCTGTTTGGTGGCGCGCAGAAATTCCTTGAATCCGGCAATGCCATCCTTGGCAGAGACCGGAATCACCCCCATCAGGCGGAAGAGCGGATTCAGGGCCGGGGTTTCGTAGATGGAGCGATCCATCACAAAGCGGATGCGGCGGGTCTGGGTGGCAACCAGCAGCAGGGCATCAATCCAGGAAACATGGTTGGCCACCAGCAGGGCCGGTCCCTCCAGCGGTACGTTGTCTTTGCCATCCACCCGAATCTTGTACAGCAGGTTCATCACCGCCAGGGCCACAAAGCGCAGCAGAAAATCCGGCAGGTAGCGGATGGTAACAAGGGTCAGCAGCAGGGTGATCAGGCCCATCACGCTGAACCCCTGGGCTGCGGTCATATGCATCGGCCCGCTGAACAGATAAGTCAGCCCGGCGGCAATAAGAATCCCCACCCAGTTGACAAAGCTGGAGGCAGCCAGCACCTCGCCCCGGATGGCCGGTTCAGAGCGCATCTGAATAAAGGTCTGCAGCGGCAGGGAGAACAGTCCGGCGCTGATGCCGAACAGGACGATGATGGCCAGCACGGTGGGCAGGTTGGGCGGCGCGTTGTGCAGCAGGATCGGCGCAATGGTCAGGCCGATGGCCCCCAGCGGCACGATGCCGAACTCCACATCCTTGCCGGACAGTTTGGCTGCCAGCAGCGAACCACCGGCAATCCCCAGGGCAGAAGCCAGAAACAGGTAGTTGCTGTTATCGGCAGTCATTCCCAACTGCTGGATGCCGTAGCCGATCAGGTTAAGCTGGGTAAAGGCCCCCACCAGCATGAACCAGGCCGAGCCGATAATGGCCAGCATCAGCCAGCGGTCATGCCAGACATGTTGCAGGGTGCGGAAGATCTCTGCCGGAAAGATGCGGATGCGACGCTCCGGCGCAGCTGCTGCCACCTTGGGCAGTTGCAGGGAGCAGAGCAGGCCGATGATCGCCACTAGCAGGCAGAAACAGGCAGCCAGCCAGAAACGGCCGGATGCAGCCTGGGTTAGCACTGATGCCAGGGCAGTACCAAAGATAATGGCCAGAAAGGTGAATGATTCGATCAGGCCGTTGGCCCGTGACAGCTCTTCCCGCGGGGCCAGTTCCGGGATAATGCCGTACTTGGCCGGGGCAAAAAAGGCACTGTGGGTGGCCATCATAAACAGGATCAGGTAGAGCAGCCAGGCGATCCCCTTGGCAAAGGCCAGCACCGCCAGCAGGGTTACCACAACCTCTAATAGCTTGACCCCGACGCTGACCCGCGCCTTGCTGTAGCGGTCAGCCAGCCCGCCTGCCGGTGCGGAGAACAGCAGAAACGGCAGCACAAAGGCAACCCCGGCCGATGCCGTGATAATCCCGGCCTTTTCCGGTCCCTGTAGATGGATCAGGAAGAAGACAATCAACAGCTTCAGGATGTTGTCGTTCATGGCCCCCAGAAACTGGGTGGCGTTCAGGGCGGTTAAGCCGCGGGACAGCTTTGGCATGGGGAAAACCTCGCGTAGAGAGTGTGTCAGTGATGTCCATAAACAGGGGATGCGGAGATAATAGCACAGTAATTCCATGATCGCACCGCCGGATGGTCAGATTTTTATATGTGGCCCTTGGGCCAGGCCCCTGAGTGCGCCAGCAGCTGCCTTCTTGATGGTCCGTTTGCCGTGATGCTTTTTGATGGTCTCGGACAGGGTGATGATGGTCATCAACAGGATCAGCGGAACCGTTGCTATCAGCAGTCGTAGGGTAAGTGTGTGCATGGCGTCCTCCTTTGTCGTTCTTGCTGTTGTAATTAGCAGGGAGGATGCCAAATTCTGCTGATCGTGTAACTGGCTTGATTTGTTGTCTGTTGTGTCGTTTTTGGTGCGTATTGTGGTTGGTGTGCGTTGAGGTGTGTGTGCATTAAATGTGATGTGTAGGTGCAATTTATGTATTGATTGGTCTGCTTGCCAAGGCTCAAAAGTAGCGGTATTCTAGGCAGCATGGAAACCAAGGGACCGGCAGCATTCAAATACAAGGTGGAAGGCAGCAGTAACGCGACACTGGTGGCGATACTGATTACCTGCCTGTTTGGCTCGATTATTTGCGCTGCAAACTTCAGTGCCTGGTGTCTGCTGGGACTGCTGGTGCCGCTGGGGATTGCCATCTACCTGGTCCGGGAAGGGATGCGTAAAACCCTGATCATTGCTCCCCGCTACCTGATTGTGGGGGAGGGGATCATCTACTACAGCTCTGTGGCCAAGGCACAGCTGGACCGGAAACGACAGGTCCTGACCCTGTTTTCAGAAAAGGGCAAGCGGTTGGCGATTGAGGCAGAGAAGTTCCCCACCAATGCCCGCAAGGATTTCAAGATCAAGGCCAACAAGACCGCCAAGTTTGACAAGGCCTGCGAGAAGATTCTGGCACGGCTTTCAGGAGTAACCCCTGACATCATCGGCTGAAGATAGCCCTGCCATCCGGCAGTTTTCCCGGCATATCCACCTTTTGTATGTGCCCACCCTCTGCTGCAATCTTTCCTGTCGCTACTGCTATCTGGGCAGCCAGACTGATCCAACCACCCTGAAGCTGGATGCAGGCAGGGCCGTGGCCACCTTGCAGCAGGCACTGCAGCGGTTTTTGGATGCCGGCGTGTTGCCGTTTAATGTCTCGCTGCATGGCGGCGAGGTGACCACGCTGCCGCCAAAGGTGCTGGATCAGCTGTTCAGCACCATCAACCGCCATTATCTGGATCACTTTGACCAGCTGAATGCCCTGGGCTACCGTAAATCAGCCCCCCATCTGAAGACTAACCTGTTTAACTTCCACAAACTGTATGACCTGTTTGACCAGCATCGGGTCTCCATCAGCGCCAGTATTGATCTGCCGTTGTCGCTGCATGCAAAGTACCGGGTTGATCGTCGTGGCCGGTTATGGCTGAACCGTACCATTGAAAACCTGCGTCTGCTGGCCCGTTATCCCCACAGCAAGAAGATCTCAGCAACCCTTTACAAAGAACATCTGCAGGATATCCCGGCCCTGATTGATGATATCTGGACCATCCACCGCGAGCTGGGCTTTGATATGAACAACTTCAACATCATGTTCGGGTTCGGCTCAGAGTTGAACTGCCAGAAGTTCGGGGGAGAGCCTGAGCTTGGCCTGCAGCAGGCCTCTGAGGCAGAACAGTTGCAACTGTACCATGCCCTGCATAAAGCCTTTGGCGGAACAGAACTGGAAGAAGGGTTACGGCGTAACTGGTTTGATGAGTTTAAGCCCAGCTACTGCACCAATGCCTTTAACTGTGGTGAGCGGTTTTATCTGCTGCAGTCTGATGGTGCAATCTGGTCCTGCGTGCGGGGGCAGGGGCTGGAGCAGCTGCAGTACGGCAACATCTTTGCTGACGGTGTGGAGGATATCCTGGCTGAAGGCAGTCGCAGGGTTCGGTTACTGCACCAGCAGCAGGGGCTTGATCCTGACTGCCGGGCCTGCGAGTATCTGCAGATCTGCCACACCGGCTGCCCGGCAGTTAAGCTGCAGAACCGGTCGGGCAAATCCTACACCTGTGCCCTGCAAAAGGCGATCTATCGGGATAATCCCGCCTCGTACCCGCCGCTGTACGGTGGCGATCAGGCTGCTGCGGCACGGGAGTATCTGTTGGGGATGCATCCGGCCCTGCTGCAGGATCTGGTGGCGCAGGAGCAGCCGAAGAGCCCGGTGGTACTGATCCCGGCAGAACTGTATGACCAGAAGAATAGCCTGCAGGCCTTGATTACAGCTGATCCGCTGCTGCAGCAACTGTACAGCCCGGATGCCTTTCTGCTGGAGCTGAATGGTGAGTTGATTCCGCTGCAGTCCCAGATTCTTGCGCCACAACGCAGCCTCTACAGCATCGGCAAGGATGATCAACTGCTGCTGCATATCCGGCGCTCTCTGTTTGAGGCCAACTGCAGTGAGCTGATCCGCAATACCCTGTATATTCAGCTGTTGAGGGATACCACCGTGGTCTATGGTGATGAGCAGCGCAGCAAGCAGGAACATCTGATCACCCACCAGATCTTCCATAACCTGCTGCAGCCTGACCTGCTGCTGGGGGAAGAATGGCTGGCTGCAGACCTTGCCGGATTGCTGCAGGTAAACAGCCGGTATTTTATCAAAAACGTACTCAATAATTTGTTCGTGACCACCGGCCAGCTGCGGGAGTATCATTATCAGAAGCAGAAGAACAACGCCTTTTACCATATCCAGGCCATCAACCTACCGTTTCAGAACTTTGAATTCTATTGGGATTAAGCAGGATAGCGAGACAGAATATGTCATCAAAAAACCTTGAAAAAATTGCGGCAAACGTGGAGCGGTTTATGAATCTGGTGGGGATACCGGATGATAAGAAGCGTGTCCAGATAGAGGAGGAGCTGGTGAGCCGGATGGCTGGCAGCGCGGATAAAAAGCCGTCGCTGGTTTTTGCCCAGGACCATCTCTATCTTTACAATGACAAAACCCTGGTCAAAGACTATCCCGGCCTTGGAGCAAACGGTGACCGGGTGCTGCAGTGCGATGCCAAAAAGATCTCAATCCTGGACCGCCAGGCCTTCCTGAGCAATAAGACCATCCTGATCACCGGCGCAGTGGCAGCCGCAGCCCTGACAGGCGCTGCGCTGGCTGAGGCAGAACAGCGCAAACGTCAGAGCAACAGTGAAGTCTCTTACAGCAACAACAATAATAATAACAATAACAACAATAATAATAACAACAATAACAACGGATAAAGCTTAACCGCCAAACAGCATCCCGGCAATGGCAGCATTGAGCAGATTTGCCAATGTCGCAGCCAGTACGCACCGCAGACCAAGCCGCGCAACATCACTCCGCCGCGTAGGAGCCAACTCACCGATTCCGCCAATCTGAATACCAACTGAGGTAAAGTTGGCAAACCCGGTCAGGGCAAAGCAGGTCAGCATAAACCCTTTTGGTGAAAGAGCTGTGTCCTTCAATCCACCAAACCCGATCACCTCGTTAAAAGCGATCTTCTGCCCAAGTAATTTAGCAAATCCCATGACATCCGTTGACGGCACACCAACAATATAGGCAGCAGGGGCAAACAGCCAGCTCAGGATAGTTTCAAGGTCGGAATGGTTGCTGCTTAACGATACAATCAGCCAGTTTAAAAGGTGAATCAACGGGATGAATCCCAGCAGCATAACCGAGATAGCCACCACCACCTTATAGCCATCCATCGCCCCTTTACCAGCTGCATCCAGCAGGTTGATACCGGCTTGGTAATCTGTATGGACTACCGCTTCATCTCTGACCGAGTCTTCCTGCTCAGGCACCAGCAGCTTTGCAAAGACCATTGCAGCAGGTGCGGCCATGATGTTTGCAGCAAGGACATACTCAATTTTGGCGCCCATGCTGGCATAGATAATCGGCATGCCAGCTCCAACCGTGGACATGCCAACCACCATGATCTGAAAAAGCTGGGATTCAGTCAGATTTTTGATGTACGGCGCAACGGTCATGGCGCCCTGCACCTGACCAACAAAGATATTACTTGAGGCTACCGTTGCCTCCGGTCCGGTCAGACCGAATAACATCCTGAAGAGCCAGGCCATCCCCCTTACCACCCGCTGCATGATCTGCAGGTAGTAAAGCAGATTGATCAACACGGCAAAGAAGACGATCTGCATCAATGCCTGCAATACAAAGACATAGCTTGATCCCTGAAAGCCGGGTATCGCACTGAACCCGCCGAACAACGGTCCGAAGACAAACTTGATCCCCTCATCGGCAAATTTCATGATCTTGAGCAGCCCGCTGCTTAGCAGCCCAAATGCCGCTTTCCCGAACGGCGTATGCAGCACCAGAAAGGCAAACAGCAGGTTAAAGGCCAGCGCAGTGCCGATCGGCTTCCAGCGGATATCCTTGCGGGAGCAGGAGCAGAGTGTCGCTATCAGGATCAAGGCAGCAACGCCGACAATGCCTCTCAGGATATGTTCAGGCACGGTTCTCTCCTTTGTGTTGCAGACAGCTCATCAGGGTGTTGTAGCTGCATCCCAGAGCCTCAGCCAGTTTGGTCGGCTGGATAGCGTCACGCCCACCAAGTGAATTGACGATATGCTGCACAAAGGCCGGTTGCAGCTCTTTTAAGGTGATGTTGTGCTGTTTCAAGTCATCCATGCAGGCAACAGGTACTGTGAAGCGTTGCCAATCATCATCAGCGCTACTTCCTGAGTCTTGTCTGCCGCGTATTTCCTGAAAGATATCGTCACCCAACAGCACCAGCCGTTTGATCAGGGTTGACAACTCCCGCATGTTGCCGGGCCAGCTGTATCCGGCAAGACAGGCGGCATGTTCAGGCTCGGAAAGCTTTTTCCAGATCTCACGGATAGCATCAGGTGTCAGGATCTGTTGCCCTTCTGCCGTAATGATTGGACGCCACATCAGGCGGTAGGCCAGGTTGCAGGCGATATTGGCAATGTCGCGCTGCTTCATCTGTCGTAGCGGAACCGTATGCAGCTCAACGTCCGCAACACGGTAATATAGATCCTGGCGTAGTGTGCCCATTCGTCCGGCCTGTGCTGCTGAAATAACCCGGACACTGGCACGCATGGTCTTGGTGCCGCCCAGTCGGGTGTAGGTGCCGTCCTGCAGGAAGCGCAACAGCTTTGCCTGCACGCGGGGAGCCATCTCCGGTAGTTCATCCAGAAACAGCGTGCCGCCATCGGCCTCTTCAACCAGCCCCTTTTTCATCCGCTTGGCATCGGTAAACGCACCCAGTTCATGGCCAAACAGCTCTGACTCCAGCCGCTCACCCTCAAAAAAAGCGCAGTTCAGCGCCAGAAACGGTTTGTCATAACGGGTGCTGTAGTCGTGAAGATACCAAGCCAGTGACTCCTTGCCGGTGCCGGTTTCGCCGATGATCAGGGTGTTCAGGCCGGAACGCCCTACCTGAACCGCCCTTTCCCGCAGCAGATCAATGGCGTTGGGATTAGCTTTGCGCTCCAGGGCAAAGTTGCCGCCTGCCATATCCGGCTCATCCCGCTCATAGAAAATTTGTGACCGGGCGATGTCAGATTCTGAAAGCCGCGTATGGCGCAACTTTTTAAAGACTTCAGCAAAGACGACAAGCGGGCATTCACCGCCGATCAAGACCCGCATCAGTCGGTACTGTATCCAGCGGCGTTCCGCCAGGGTGGTGCCGTGTTTGGTGTCAACAGGTTCCCAAGGGGCATGGCGTGATGCCTCGTACAGGTTCACTTCGGCGACAACGCCAACACGTTTGGTCCAACCAGCAATCTCGGGAGAATATTGTGAATATGAAACCTTGATGCGGCTGCGCAGGGTAGCTGATTGGGAGGATAGCAACTTGCCAGCCTGATCCAGCACGGCTGTTTCCATATGCAGGAGAGCGATCAGGGCCTGATCCTGCTCCCCCATGGTTCCAACAAGCAGATTCAGCTTTTCAAGCAGATTCCCGGAATGGATATGCTCAACATGCTTTGCATAGCGTTCATGTCTGCGTACCTCATGAAGCGCACGTGAAACTGACGGCTCCCAAAAATCGCAGAATATGTGCAGTGTCTTCATGATATCCATCCCAAATATATTTCGAAAATATATAGCTAGTATTTCAATATTTGAAAACATATTTCTTGGTTTGTTGTGGGTAAATAGTTGTTTGATGTTTAACATGTTGAAATCGTAGATTTTGTTGTGATGTCGGTGATTGGCATGGGTTTTGTTGTAGGTTTGCAAACCCTCAGTTGTTTTTGGTGGTCTTGTTTTTAAACTGTTGGTTTGTGGTAGCCGGTAAACAGTTAGAAGTATTTTAACCACCCCTTTAAAAGTACGAGGTCAGCTTGCCTATGCAGTTGCAGCCAGTTGAGAAACTTTCAGATGTCGGCATGAGAATACGACAGTTCCGTCAGGATGCCGGGCTTAGCCAGGAAAAACTGGCCGAACTGGTCGGCGTTACCCCCCAGCAGATTCAGAAATACGAAACATCCAAAACCAGAATTTCCACCGACAAACTACAGATTATCGCAGCAGCACTGAAAATCCATGTGGCAGATTTTTTCAGTGATCGCAGCCATCTTACGCTAAACGCGCCTGAGACCCTGTTTATCAAAAAACTGCGCAAAGTGCGCGACCCGGAAGTGCATGAAAGTCTTGGTGTTTTGTTGGACAGGCTGGCGAGATAAGCTTGTGGCAGTTCAAGGAAGGATTTGGTGAGTGATGTCGTTAGCCAGCAATGTGTCATGTATAGTCGTTAGTGAAACGACAGCTTGTATAAAGCTGCGAATTTAAAAGGAAAGGATGTGTTATGAAAAAATCAGTTCTTTGTTTGTTGTCGGTTGTTTTGTTTGCGTCATCTGGATGGGCCTCTGAAAAGCCAAGTATGGCTGTTTTGGATTTTACGAACAACACGAATGCGTATTGGTGGAAACCGGGGGTTGGTAGGGATTTGGCTAATATGCTTACCAATGAACTGGCTTCATCAAAAAAGTTCAGGATGCTTGAAAGAAAGAAAATTAGTTCTGTCATAGGCGAGCTTGATTTCAATGAGTCAAAATATGTCGATAAATCAACAAAGCAGAAAATCGGGAAGATAAAGGGGGCAAAGTATCTGGTAACCGCCTCGGTAACTTCCTTTGAGGAGAACACAGAAGGTTCAAATAGTAATTTCAATTTTATGGGATTTGGTGTTGGCCAGAAATCTCAAAAAGCCTCTTTGTCGGTTGACCTCCGCATTATTGAAACTGAAACAGGTGAAATTGTTGATACCCGTACTATTGAAGGCACCTCTGAGAGTAAGTCAACCGGTTTTTCCGGCAGCTTTATGGGGGTCGGAGGTTCTACAGGTGAAAACAAAAAGACACCTGCCAGCAAGGCCATTAGGGGCGCTGTAATCCGTATTGCAGATTATCTGGTTTGCTCAATGGTGGACAAAACCCCTGAATGCCTTGCTGAGTTTGGTGCGGCAGAAGACCGTAGAAAAGCTAAAACACGTGATTCAATTGGCTTGGACGAGTAGTTTTGCGGTTTCCCGGAGATCTTTACGTTTCCTTTGGGCCATTAGACCTGAGATGTGCAGTGTTCGTTACTTTAACATTACGATAATAGGAAGGAATAAATTATGGCTAAAAATTCACTGGTTCATGTCAGTAGCGTGAGTGAAATGGAGAGTAAAACAACTCAGTACATCTCACAAGGGTACATTGTCGCAAACCGAAATTCTGACAGCGTAATTTTGACGAAGAAAAAACAATTCAGCATACTGATGGCAATTATAGGTTTTTTTCTCGCAGTGTTTCCTTTGATTATCTACATCATCATCTACATGTTTCAGTCGGACAAGATGGTTGAGATCCGGGTTTCACAAACAGGTGCATAGATTGTCTTTTCGGGCCGCCCTGTGCGGCCCGTTTCTTATTTAATTGCAGTATTTACATTATTATAGATGACTCAGGAGCCAAGCAGGGACATGCCATCCCAACATGCACAACGACCATCTTCAACCATACTCGTGGTAGATGATAACACGCTGATCCGGCTTATGGTCACCAACATCCTGAATGACCACGGTATGCGTGCCCTGCCTGCTTCTTGTGCAAAAGAAGCACTTGCCATTATGGATGAACTTGATGAACAGCCCAGTTTGCTGATCAGTGATATCTCTATGCCGGACATGTCTGGCATAAAGATGGCCAGCATAGCGGAGAACCGTTGTCCTGGCTTAAAGGTTCTGTTCATCAGCAGCATACCGGAGTTTTATGATGGGACTAAGCAGGATGTTGTCCCTGAAGACCGGCTGTTGAGAAAACCATTTCTGCGTTCTGAACTGCTGAACCGTGTCGTTGATATGCTGGAGTTGTGATGAATGCCACAAATGAAAGGCTCTATTATGAAAAAAATATCCGCTATACTCTTGCTTCTCCTGCTGCTGATCACCGCAGGCTGTTACATTCCGGAGCAGTTTGATGCCAAGATAGTGATCAACAAGGATGGTAGCTACAGTTTTGCCTACGACGGCACCCTGACAAACTGGCTGGTGCTGGCCGCTGCCAAGGAAAAGGCCCTGTCTGCAAAGGATGAGGCAGATCTGAAGAAGGCTACTTCTGAGTTGTCTCAAATTCCAGAGTTTAAAAAGGTCGATTACCAGGGCAAAGGCCGTTACAAGGTGCTGGTGCAAAAGACAGGAAAGAAGGGCGAACCGTACTATTTTGTTTCTCAAGACCTGAATTATATCTCTGTTGTGCCCAAATCTGACGGTACGCTGGAAGTGCGCTCGTTTAGCCCTTCGGCAAAAGACCTGAAAGAGCTAAAGCAGATAGACGCCAAGATTGACGGTAAGCTTATGGTGAAACTGCCACGGGGGATGAAGGTACTGCAGACCAATGCACAGGGTAAACCGAAGTTCTTTGGTCTGATTGGTGGCTATACTTGGAGCATCAAAAAACCTGAAGATGGGCCGTTTATCATCCTGAAACCGTAGTTGCCAGTAACTGAACGGGCCGCCTTGTGCGGCCCTTGCTTTTGGGGAGATCCATGCAGATCAACTTTGACGCCATACCGCTTTTTGCAAGCTTAAGCCGCCTTGACCGTGCCCGGCTGATCCCCAACTGTGCCGTGATTGCCTTTGATGCCGGAGAGGCGATTGTCAAGCAAGGTGAAAGGGGGGATAGCCTTTTTATCATTACCAGCGGTTCTGCACGGGTGGTGCGGAAGCAGCCGGATGGCAGCGAGGTTACGGTAGCCCGTTTAAAGCAGGGGGAATGCTTTGGCGAAGTGGCGCTTTTAACCGGTGAGCAGCGTACTGCTGATGTGCTTGCCGAGGTGATCGGCACCACGGTGTTAAAACTCTCCCGTGATCGATTTTCGCAACTGATGAAGCAGCATAATGATCTGGCACAGCGGATGGCGCGGCTTCTGGCTGAGCGGGTCAGTCGCACGACCTGCCATGTGGGCAACGGATACACCAGCGATGAAGGTCTGTTGTTGGAGGAGTTGCTGCCGCAGGATGCACAGGACAAATTGCCCTCATCATCCGGGCTGACTGCCGGTTGGAGCCTGGGGATGGCGCTGCGTAACCGCCGGTTTATCTGTATTGCACTGGCGCTGATCATGTTTGTAACGACCGGGCCGCTGTTGTACAAGGCCGGTATGCCGCTGCAGCGGTTGATTCTGTTGGAGCTGTTGCTGGGGGCCACCATCACCTGGGCGCTGGATGCCTTTAATTACCATGCCGTGGCCCTTGCCCTGCCGCTGGCTGCGGTGCTGTTTGGGGCTGCCAGCCCCAAGGAGGCCTTTGCCGGTTTTTCCCATCCCTCCTGGTTTCTGGTGCTAGGGGTGTTTGCCATCTCGGCGGCAATCTCCCGCACCGGCCTGATGTACCGGCTGGTGTTGTTGATGATTAGCCGTTTCCCGGCCAGCTACGGTTGGCAGACCTTTGCACTGGCAGCCAGTGGCCTGCTGCTGACGCCGGTGATCCCTTCATCCAACGGGCGGGCCGTGTTGTCCGGGCCACTGGTGGCCAATTTAAGTGAGATTCTTCGTTTCAGAAAGGGCAGTGCCGGCTCAATCGGCATGTCCATGGCGGCGTTACTGGGGTTTGGGCATATGTCGTTTATGTTTATGAACGGCACCGCCACCTGCCTGTTGGCCTTTGGCCTGTTACCGGATGCTGTGGTAAGCCGCGTAACCTGGTTTAGCTGGCTGATTGCTGCACTGGTGCAGGGGCTGGTCTTTTTTGTGCTTTCCTACGGTTCATTGCTGATGTTGTATCGTCCAAAGCGACAACGGGTTGCAGGTTCATCCATGGTGCAGGCCCAGTTGTCTGCCCTGGGGAGCATGGACCGCAACGAACGGATCACCCTGCTGGTGGTCTGTGCTTCCCTGCTGGGTTTTTTGACCCAGTCCTGGCATCACGTCAACAGTGCCTGGGTGGCACTGGCCAGCTTTTTTCTGCTGTTTAGCTGGGGGGTATTGCAGGATAAGGCGGTACGTAGCGAGATTGACTGGAACTTTCTGTTGTCCTTCGGCGCTTTGGTCGGGTATGGGGGACTGATCTCATCCAGCGGCCTGGGCAGTACGGCTGCCGGGCAGCTGGGGCCGCTACTGAACGGGATAGGTAAAAGCCCGTATCTACTGCTGCCAGCCGTTTCTCTGGCGATGTTTGTCCTGCGCTTTTTTCTGCCCTTGCCTGCTGCCCAGCTGGTGCTGTTGTTGTCGGTGCTGCCGGTGGTGGGCAACAGCGGTATCGATCCGTTTGTGATCTGCCTGACCGTGCTTATCTCGGGTAATCCCTGGTTTACCAGCTACCAGAACAGTATCTATGCCGGGTTGATGGAAGCCACTGAAGGGGCGCTGTTTGACCACCACCAGACCCGTCGGGCAGCGTTTGCCTATCTGGTTGCAGCGCAGGTTGCCATCATTGCCTCAATCCCCTATTGGCAATGGTTGGGGTTGATACAATAAGGCCGGTGAGCTCATGACCGGCCTTCTCTTGCTTCAAATTTGTTGTCCCGCCGCTTTTGCCACTTTCCGCTGTCTTCTGGCCTCTCGCCAGCGGGAGATCCGCTTCCAGATAAAGATTGAGATTGGCAACAGGATAGTCACCCAGGGCAGCACAACCCCGACAAAGATGATCATGGCACGTAGTGAGCCGGAGAAGCCTTCCAGTGCCTGGCCGATTGAGCCGTGCAGCGGATGCCAGAAGCGTTGGAAGGTGGGCAGAGCCCCGGCGCGGTCAGTTAAAGTGATCTTGATGGAGGTCATCTCCAGTTGCAGATCCCAGGTCCGTTTTCTTGCCTCAAAGGCCTCTATCTCTCCACGTACCCTGGTCAATTCCTTTTCAACCAGTAGCACATCGGATAGCTTGCCTGCCTGCTTCATCATATCCTGCAGCCGTTTTTCGGATGAGCGGGCATTCTTCATCCGGGCTTCAAGATCCACATAGCCTTCTGTGATATCTTCTGCATTGGCCTGTTCTGCTGCCACCTTGCCGGTCTTGCGCAGTTGTTCCAGTATGCCGCCCACCTTGCCGGTGGGTACTCTGATCGCTATTTCTCCCCGTACCACACCATCTTCTTCTTTACGGCTTTGCGAGCTCACGATGAAGCCGCCGCTTTTTTCAGCCAATGCAGAAATCTGCCGGATAACAGCAACGGTCTCCTTGACCTCCAGGGTGAGGTCATAGGTCATGATTACCTTGCGCTGAGACGGCTTGTCGGCTGCATTACCTGCAGGCTCTGCAACAGCATCTGCATCTGCTTCTGCTTCTGCCACAGGTGCTGCCGGAGCTGCAGCTGGCATTGCTTTCGATCTGGATTTTTCTAAAAGCTGGTTCGATTCCTTTTTCTGGCAGCCGGGAAGCATCAGAAGAATAAGGGAAAGCAGGATCAACAGGCGGTACAGCTGGGTGCGCATGGCAGGTCTCCGACAGAATTTGAGGGTGGTTGTACTGATTGCAAGTATACAGCCTACCACAGGTTAGGTGGGCGTCAACCGGCCTTTAGCACAGGCCTGTTAGCAGGCCGGTCGTGTTGGAGGTGTTAACTCAGATTCTGCAGAAGCGTGAGCAGTTCTTTCTCGTTTATTCCGCAGCGTTCAATAATCAGCTCCCGCAGTGCGGTTGGCAGCGGGGCGCAGACCGTCAGCTGCGTCTCAGGGGTAGGGTGTTGCAGTCTGGTGCGGAAGGAGTGCAGGGCGATGCCTGCCAGGGTGGGCAGCGGTTGGGCATCATACCGCTTATCACCCACCACCGGATGACCGATTGACGAGAGGTGCCGCCTGATCTGGTGCGTACGGCCGGTAACCGGTTCCACCAGCAGAAATGAGCAGTTCTCTCCAACAGACAGGCAGCGGTAACAACTGATGGATTCCTTGCCATCCAGTGGTTGGTTAATCTCACCGTCGCCCTCCAGAATCCCTTCCACCACGGTCAGATAGATTTTGTCCAGCCCTTCTTCTTTAACCTGTCTGCCCAGTATCCCAGCGTTGGATGAACTGGTGGCCAGCAGTACCACGCCAGAGGTGCCGCGATCAAGGCGGTTAACCGGATAGGCCCGTACCGGATAGTTGGCCTTTTTTTCCAGCCAAGCCGAGGCGATATCCGCCAGGTTTTCATCCACCTCGGCAGCGGGATGCATGGCCAGACCGGCCGGTTTGTTGAGCGCCAGCAGGCGGTCATCCTGCCAGAGCAGATCAATCGGCGGCAGCGGTCTGTTCAGCTGTTGCATAACCTGTTCGCTTTCCTTGAGGCTAACGATATCGCCAGCTGTGAGCAGGGTATCAGGTGAGGATTTTGCCTTGTTCAGGGTGCAGGCGCCGGATTTGATCAGTTTGCGGCAGTAGGCAGGCAAAGCCGCTGGTAGAAGGCGTTGCAGCCAGCTTTCAAGGCGGCGGCAGTGGTCATCAGTGGTAATTGTGTAGGTGAGCATGGGAGTACCTTATGGCTTAGTTTTCAAAGTTTCTGTCAGTAAATAATCGATTTGGCGTGCAGGGAGCAGTACCATAGCTGATGTTTGTGGAAACTCCAACGTAAAGCTGTTAATTTTGATAGCAGGATAATCAACTTTACACCTGAAAATTTAATGAGTATAAAAACCAGATACAGTAATAATGGGTAACCACAACCATCGTAGAGGGATAAACCCATGAAAAAGAAAGCATCTGCTGCCTGCGTATCTTTTGTGTTGTGTCTGGGGACCGGTGTTGTGGCTCAAGGGGCTGATGCCCCTCAGGCCCAGCCAGATACTGTTGTTGCCCTCAATGAACAGACCGATGGTAAAGAGTTGCTCATGTTTTTTGAGGAGCAAGATCTGGTTACCGCCACCAAACGTCCTACCTCGTTACGTAAAGCCCCTGCCATAGCTACGGTCATAACAGCTGATGAAATCAGGAACATGGGTGCCCGCAATCTGTTGGACGTCCTTAAGATGGTACCGGGCTTTGGTATTTCAATCACTGAGTTTGGTGCCAGCATGATTGAGGTGCGGGGGGTAAGGACACAGCTCAGCGAAAAAATTCTGGTCATGATCGATGGCCATTCCCTGAACAAAAATTTTACCGGCAGCGCCTTGTATAATGTAGCTGGTATGCTTCCGATGGAAAATATCCGTCAGGTGGAGGTGGTGCGGGGGCCAGGCTCAGCACTGTATGGCAATAGCGCCTTTGTGGCCACCATCAACATCATTACCCGTAATGCTGAAGAAATTGAAGGGTTAGAAATAAAAGCCGGTGGTGGTGACTCAGACAGTTTTAAGGGAAACCTTGTTGGAGGTAAGGCAATTGGTGACAAGTTGACGGTTTCAGGCAGCCTGGATCACTATCAGACCCACGGCCAGAAGTTGGCAGTTGCTGCAGATAGTCTGACCGGCACTCCTTTCTCTCAGGCTCCTGGTGCCACCAACCAAAATTTTAAACAGACAGATGCCTTTCTGAAGGTCGGTTACGGTGATCTTTCCTTTCGTAGCCATTATATGTCAAAGCATCAGAACTTTTATATCGGCCTTGCATCTGCTCTAACCGATGATACCAATAAGGAACAGCTGGAAAACTACTGGAGTGAGCTGGCCTATAACCTGCATTTTACCGACACTCTTGCCCTGAACGTTAAGCTTTCGTACGACTATTATGAGCAGGACCCGAACGTAAAGCTGTATCCAAACGGCTACGTTTTAACCATCCCGACGGTTCCTCCAACAGTATTCACTTATCCGAACGGCATGATTGGCAAGCCGCTGGTAAAGAATCGTACCATTGGTGGCGAGCTGCAGGTTGATTGGGATGCCTTTGCGGGGAATCACCTGATTGCAGGGATCTCCTTTGAGGAAATGCGCCAGTATGATGTGCAGCAGTTGGCCAACTTCAATCCGCTGACTTTTGCATCGCTCTCTTCAGTACAGGAGGTAGCCAACTGGAACAAGGATGCCACTCGCCAGATATTTGCTGCCTACCTGCAGGATGAATGGCAATTGCTGGAGCAGGTTAACCTGACGGCTGGCCTGCGTTATGACCATTACAGTGATTTTGGCGACACCCTGAATCCCAGAATAGGACTGGTTTGGAACGTTCTGGAAAGTGTTGATCTAAAGCTGCTTTACGGTCAGGCCTTTCGTGCCCCCAATTTTCAGGAACTGTATAATATCAATAATCCCGTGGTGGTCGGCAACCCGCATCTTAAGCCGGAGAAGATCCAAACCTATGAGGCAGGCGTTGCCTGGCGTTTGAACCGCTATTTTGCAACAAACCTGAACTATTTTTTCAGTACCATCAACGACCAGATCGGGTGGGTCCCCTCAACGGTTGCAGGTCAACCCGCTGTTAATGCCAACATCGGCAAAACAGAGACGCAAGGTGTTGAACTGGGATTTAATGGAGCAGTAGGGACTGACCTGTACTGGAAGCTGAATTATACCTATCAGGACCCGCGTGACATCAGCAATGACAGACGATTGCCCTATGTGCCGTCACATCGTGCTTCCGGTAGCGTAAACTATGCCTTAACCAGGTACCTGAACCTGCATACTGATCTGCTCTGGACCGGGCCACGCCCACGGGATACCGGTGATACCAGGTCGGAGATGCCTGCCTATACAACGGTAGATCTGAGCGCTACGCTAAAAAATTTCTATAAAACATTGGAAATACAGGCGACGGTACGCAATCTCTTTGATCAGCGCTACAGTGACCCTGATACCTCAGGTGCAGCGGCGAAGGTTCCAGGAGATTATCCCCGTGAAGGGATATCCGGGTTTGTGACCGCTTCGTACAAGTTTTAACAAAGGAATTACTGCTTTGAAGATACCGTTATTACACCTCTCCGTTGTTGAGAAGCAGTGTCGCAGATATTTTGCGGCACTGCTGTTTCTTTGCATTCTGCAGCTGTTCCCCGTCACTGCTGAGGCCGCCAAAGTCCTGATTGTGGGGGATACCAAATATCCGTTTGTAGCCGGTGTTGTTGCCGATATTCAGCTGTCTGTGAGGTCGCAGGCCAAGGAATATGCTGTCTCGGAGATCAGGGGGCGACTTGGCACGGTCGTGGAACGGGAAGGTGCCGAGGTTGTGGTTGCACTGGGTGCTGATGCGGTATATGAGGCATTGCGATTGCCTCCCTCAATTGCGGTTGTCTATGGTCTTGTAGTTGTGCCCCCCAGGTCTGGTCGAACAAATGTCACCGGGGTGTATATGTCTCCTCCGGTGGGTGAATATGTTACGACGGTTCGTCGCTATCTCCCTGCGCTTACCAGGATGTCGGTTGTGGGGAGCCAAGCCATGCTACGGAGTCTGTTAAGCGGTGACTATGCCCAGGTATCGGTGCACAGTGTTGTCAGCTCATCTGATCTTGTGACTACCGTTAATCGTCTTACTGATGCCAAATCACTGCTTCTGCTGCCTGATTCCAACCTGCTGACCGCCCCGGTTATGTCAAGCGTGTACCTGTTTTCCTTCAGGAATAATATTCCAATATTTGGTATCTCAGAAGCCAATGTAAAGCAGGGCTCACTGTTTGCCCTGGTTTTTGATCCAAAGGCAGTCAGCCGTCAGATTGGTGAAAAGGTCCAAACCATCTTGAACGGAGGAGATGCAGGAGAACTGCCAGCCTCATCACCCAGACGGTATAACCTGTATGTAAACAGCAATACTGCACAGAAAATGGGAGTTGAGCTGCCGGATGAGATGCTGAAGAGGGCGAAGAGAGTCTATCAATGAGATCGCCTGGCCTGTGACAAGTGTGGATATGAATAGCAACCAGCAGCCTGTGCCGGCTGAGCAGAGTCGTGGCTTGTCCGGTTGGCTGGCTTCGCTGGTGCCCCTGACCTTCAGGGGACGTGCGATGCTGTTCCTATTTCCAATGATTGTCATCATTTCCATGGTCTATACCTTTGAGTCAATTTCAACGGAGAGAAAGATCCTCAAAAATGAAATCATCAAAAAAGGGGAGACCATTGCGGCGATTGCTGCACGGAATGCAGAGCTGTCGCTGCTGTCTGAAAATTTTGAACAACTGAAGATTTCTGCCCAGCCGTTGATGGAGATCAAGGATGTTGCCTTTGTTTCCTTCCTTAATAAACGATCTGAAATTTTGCTGCATGAAGGAAAACAGTACCCGCTGACAGCAACTCTGACGGCAGGGACTCAGCGCTTAATCAGCTTTTCCGAACATGATGATGTCTTTGAGTTTCTTGCCCCAGTCATTACGATTAAAGCTGCCGAGGGTTTTTTTCTATTGGAGGGGAATGGCTCCGACGCAACCGTCAGGGAGCAGATCGGCTGGGTCAGGATAGGTCTTTCCAAGGAAGTGGTAAGCCGCTCCGAGCAACGTATTATCATTCGGGGTAGTCTACTTGCCGTTGTTTTTTCTATGGTTGGTGCCCTGTTACTGTACCTGTTTGTCTCCCTGGCGACCCGGCCACTGTATGCGCTTATCGACGCGGTTAAAGAGGTGCGGGAAGGGGAACATCCCGAGGTTGCGGTGGTATCACCAAAGAGTGAAATAGGGCGGCTTACCGCAGAGTTCAACCGGATGAGCCGTGCCATAAAAGAGCGGGAAAACGAGCTGATAAACCATCGTGATCATCTTGAAGAACTGGTTGCTGAACGTACGGCAGAGCTGACCATTGCAAAGGAACAGGCCGAATCAGCCAACCGGGCCAAGAGTGATTTTCTTTCTAGTATGAGCCATGAACTGCGCACACCTTTGAATGCCATCCTGGGCTATGCCCAGATACTCCGGCTGCATAATAATTTATCAGATGCACAACGACAGCAGCTTGATATCATGCGCAACAGTGGCGAACACCTGTTGACATTGATTAATGATGTGCTTGATGTCGGTAAAATTGAAGCCAATAAGATGGATGTTGAAGATGCCGTGTTTGATCTGCCAGCGTTGATCGCTCAGGTCTTTAACCTTACCAAGCTGCAGGCGGAAGAGAAGGAACTGCAGTTCCACTACGAACCGGAAACCCCGTTGCCGGCCTATGTGCATGGCGATGAACGCAAGCTGCGGCAGATCTTGCTGAACCTGCTTTCAAATGCGGTCAAATATACCCGTCGGGGCAGCGTGACCATGCGGGTGAGCTATGGCCGTGCCGGAGACGGTCTGTTTCGGTGTGAAGTGGCGGATACCGGTATCGGTATTCCTGCTGATAAACTGGGTGTTATCTTTGAACCGTTTACCCAGCTTACCAGTGATCGTCAGGCCCGTGAAGGGACCGGACTCGGGCTTAATATCACAAAACGTCTGCTGACCCTTTTGCTGGGCACCATGGGGGTTGAAAGCGAATTTGGCAAGGGTAGCACCTTCTGGCTGGAGGTGCCGTTACCTACGTTGGTGGCTGACCAGATCAGCTCTGAAAAGACTGAATCACATATCGTTGGCTATTGTGGTACGCGAAAAAGTGTACTGGTAGCTGATGATACGGTGGGGAATACGGCATTGCTTGTTTCTTTGCTTGAGCCGTTGGGATTTGAATTGTACGTGGCCCAGAACGGCCAGGAAGCGCTGCAGCTGGTGTCTGAACATCGGCCTGATCTGGTGGTGCTTGATCTGGTGATGCCTGAAATGGATGGCTTGGAGTTTGCTACCCGTTTGCGAAAAAACAGCGATTTTGCAGCAACAAAAATTATAGGTGCCTCAGCCACGGTGACAGACGGTGCCTGTAAGGAGGCCTTTGTTGCAGCTTGCGATGACTTTGTAACCAAGCCGATCCGCATTGATCTCCTGCTGGAAAAAATCTCTGTACTGTTTGATATCCAGTGGGAAATTGATGAGGCCATAGCTTCGCAAGACAAGAATGAACAAACATTCTGGAAAGAGGATGAGCCGTTTGTGGTACCTCCCTCAGCAGAGTTGGAGGTGCTGTATGAGTTAGCCATGATGGGCGATATGCTGAAGATTGAGGCCTGGGCAACGGCGCTGGAGGCTCAGAATCATACCTATCGCTGCTTTGCTGAAAAATTACGTGAGCTGGCAAAGGCGTTTAAGGCAAAAGCAATTTTGGCGTTGGTGGAACAATACCGAGGAGCAGCTACATGATTTCTGGTGGACCGCAGGTGACTTCATCCGCTGAACGGCAATCGGTTATTCTTGTTGTCGATGACGATGCCAACAACCTTGCTGTTGTGCGGGATTGCCTGGTTAGCTTCGGCTATACCATCCTTGTGGCAGAGGATGGTGAAAGCGCAGTCAAGCGCGCTGACTATGCCCAACCAGATCTGATTTTGCTCGACGTTATGATGCCGGGAATTGATGGCTACGAAACCTGCCGCAGACTGAAGGCCTTGAAGAGTACCCATGCTATTCCTGTGTTGTTTATGACAGCCCTGGCGGAAACGGGTAACAAGGTTAAGGGGCTTGAGGCTGGAGCGGTTGATTATATTACCAAACCTTTTCAGCGGGAGGAACTGCTGGCCCGCATTGCGGTCCATCTGCACAACAGGGAGCTTACCAAGCGTCTTCAGGAAGCAAAAGAGTTGCTGGAGGCACGGGTTGAAGAGCGAACAGCTGAGTTGGCCCAGGTCAATAGTGAGCTGCATGAAAAGGCGTTGCTGCTGGAAGAGGAAATTGCGGAACGGGTTCTTGCAGAGCAGGAACTGCATGTTAAACAGACTCAGCTTGAGGCCCTGAACCGGACCCTTGAGACACGGGTTCAGGAGGAATTGCAGCGTAACCGGGAAAAGGATGCCATGATGATTCAACAGAGTCGTCTGGCTGCCATGGGTGAGATGATCTCCAATATCTCCCACCAGTGGCGTCAACCCCTGAACGAATTAGGGATCATGGTTCAAATGTTGCGGGTAGATTATGATGAGGCGTTGCTGGATGATACAAAGATTGATGAGTTTTCCCGTGGCTGTATGGAAATTATTCAATATATGTCGCAGACCATCAATACCTTTCGTAATTTCTTTAAGAGAGAGCAGCCTTCTGCACGTTTTGAGGTCTCAACAGCCATTAGCAAAACCGTTGATCTGGTGCAGGCCTCATTTCAGGATGCAGGAATCAAATTGAATCTGAAGTTGGATTCCGGTTGCCTGATACAGGGCAATGCCAATGAATTTTCTCAGGTTATCCTTAATCTGTTTAACAATGCCCGTGACGTGCTGGTGGAGCGTGAGGTCGCTACACCGGAAATAGCGGTGGCCACCTGGCTGGAAAACGGGCAGATCATGGTTGTGGTGGAAGATAATGCCGGCGGTATTCCTGATGCCATCAGCGGAAAGATATTTGACCCCTATTTTACTACCAAACATAAATCCCAGGGGGTTGGTCTGGGGCTCTACATGTCAAAGATCATTATTGAAGGGAAAATGGCGGGGAACATTGATGTTGCCAACAGCTCTGGAGGGGCTCGATTTCAGCTTGCTCTGCCTGCTGCCCCTGCTATCTGAACAGACTTTGTGTGATAATGTACTAAGCCCGCAGCATGCCTTTTGAGAGAGGCGCGCTGCGGGCTTAGTGCTTCTAGCAGGCTGTTGAAAAACTACTGCGGAGCCCGTCTACGGCGTTGCGCGGTGCTCGCTTCTTCGTCTAACTAATTGTTATGCCTCAGTCGCTGTGCGACCTACGCCTTGTAGCCGTGCTTCCTCATAACGTTTTTCAATAATCTGCTAACGGCGGCTTGTGTATCAGATGATCTTGCTCAGCGGATATTCAATAATCCCCTCAGCACCCAGGCGCAGCAGTTCCGGCACGATCCGGCGCACCTCTTTTTCCGGCAGGATACTTTCTATAGAGACCCAGTCTGATTTGTAGAGGTGGGCAACCGTAGGCGCCTTCTGGCTGGGCAGGATACTGATGATCGCTTCCACTTTGTCAGCAGGGGCGTTCATCTTGAGCCCCACCATCCCTTCAGCCCGCAGGGCAGAGTTGAGCAGGGTGGCGATCTGTTCGATCTTGGCCCGCTTCCAGGGATCTTCCCAGGCGGTTTTGTTGGCCACCATGACCGGTACGGACTCCATCAGATCACAGACGATCCGCAGGTTATTGGCCCGGATAGTGGAGCCGGTCTCAGTCACTTCAACAATGGCGTCGCAGAGGCCGTCAACCACCTTGGCTTCGGTAGCGCCCCAGGAAAATTCAACATTAACCTGGATGTTGCGCTCTTTGAAGTAACGCTTGGTAAACTCCACCAGTTCCGTGGAGATGGTGGCACCCTGCAGGTCTTCCGGTCCCTGAACCGGCGAATCCTGGGCTACCACCAGCACCCAGCGGACCGGGCGACGGGAGACCTTGGAGTAGACCATGTCGCAGACTTCAACCACATCGGAATCGTTTTCACGAATCCAGTCACGGCCTGCAATCCCCACATCAATGGTGCCGCGCTCCACATATTTGCCCATCTCCTGCGGACGGATCAGGTGGCATTTCATCTCGCCATCATCAACCGTAGGAAAGTAGCTGCGGGAGGAGATGCCGATCTGCCAGCCAGCCTGTTTGAACAGGTCTACCGTGGCTTCTTCAAGGCTGCCTTTGGGAACACCGAATCGTAGGACCGTACTCATTTTTTGTAGACCTCCGCAGGATTAAATAACGGGTTGGAATGCTCAACCCACTGCCCATCCTCCCATTTTACATAAAAACAGCTGCGGTTGCCGGTGTGGCAGGCTGCCGGGCCGTTCTGTTTGACCTTGATGACAACGGTGTCGGCATCACAGTCGGTCAGAACCTCCATCACATCCTGGGTATTGCCGGACTCTTCACCTTTCATCCAGTACTTGTTACGGGTCCGGCTGAAGAACCAGGTCTTGCCGTCTCGCAGGGTCAGATCCAGGGTCTTCTTGTCCATAAAGGCCACCATCAGCACTTCGCCGTTCTCGTAATCCTGGATAACAGCTGGAATCAGCCCGCCCATCTTGTCAAAATTAATCTCAATCATGCTGTGCCTCCTGAAAAGTGTCCGGGCAGTATAGGAGCGGTACCGGGAAAAAGCAAGACCACTGGCCGTATAAGCTATAAGAACCGTTTGTTTTGCGATAGATTTGCGGTATAAGGAAAACCACTCTGATGCCCACCGGCATTGCGTAAGGATATTACTATGGCAAAGAACCTTGGATTTGGATCACAGCTCATCAGAACTCTGCTTGTTAGCGGTATCCTCCTCTCCCTGGCCGGGCTGTTTGCAAGGCAGATTCCCCCGGATGGACTACGTTTCTTCTTTGCCATTACTGCAGTACTGTTTCTGGCTGTCCTGCTGGTGCTGGCATCCCGGAAGCTGCCCACCAGGGTCAAACGCCTGGCCGGTGTGATGGATCAGGCGGCTGAAGGAAACCTCTCTGTGCGAGGAGAAGATCTCTCGCCTGATGAAGTGGGGATGTTGAACAGTAATTTTAACGAGATGCTGGAGCGCCTGGGCAAGGTTGTGGGGAGTATTCGCAGTGCGGTTGATGAACTGCGGGCAATCGGTGCCAATGTTGGCCATGTGGCATCTCAGGGACTGGCCCTGGCAGAGGGGCAGAAGGATACAGCTGACCGGACCAAGGCAGCAGCTCGCCAGATTAAGTACTCGGTTGAAGAAGTGACCTCGTCAGTGGAGGGGCTTTCTGGCGCTGCCGGAACCAATGCCGCATCAATCCAGCAGATGGTTTCCAGCACCGTTGAAATTAATCAACTGGTAGAGCAACTGCTCCGTTCGGTTGAGCTGGTCAGTGATTCGATTGTCAGGATGGCGGGCGGCCAGAATGATATTAATACAAATGTGCAGCATCTGATGGAGAATGCTACCCGTACCACGGTGCTGGTTGCTGATATGGAACGTTCGGTGCGACAGATTGAGGAGAGTGCCCAGGCCACAGCCCGCATTTCGGTGGATGTGTTGAGGGATGCGGAGTTAGGCAACACCTCGGTCGAAAGTACCATCAGCGGCATTCATCAGATCCGCAGTGCCTCCCACACGGTGCAACAGGCCATTGGCAACCTTTCGGTGTATGCTGCCAGTATCGGCACTATTTTGCAGGTAATTGACGAGGTGACCGAGCAGACCAAGTTGCTGGCCCTGAACGCCTCGATTATTGCTGCCCAGGCCGGGGAACATGGCAAAGGCTTTGGCGTGGTGGCCCATGAGATCAAGGAGCTGGCCCGTCGGACCACCGCCTCAACCCGTGAGATTGCCGAGATCGTCAACGGTGTTAAGGAAGAAACTGATAAGGCGGTTATGGCGATTACCCTTTCAGAACAGGCCGTAGTGGAGGGAGAACAGCTCTCCCACCGTTCAGGAGAGGCTCTGCACAAGATCGTTAAAGGGGTCAAGATCGCCACTGAGCAGGTCAATGAGATTGCCTCTGCAACGGAACAGCATGCCCAGCAGGGTGAAAAGATGCGGCTTGCCATGGAAGAGATGGGTGCCATGGTTGAGCAGATTGTGCGGGCTTCCAGCCACCAGACCCGCGATGCCGAGGTAATCAATCAGGCCTCTGCAAGTATGCGCCAACTGGCTACCAACGTGCATATCAATGCCCGTTCCCATAATGATGCCGGATCTGCCATTGCAGATTCCACCGACACCATTGTCAGAATGATTGAAGAGATCAGACGGGCCTGTATGGTGCAGTTGGAAGGCAGCGAGCAGATCGTCCACACGGCAGAAGAGATGGAAGAGGCAGCAACCGGCAACCTGAAAACCACCAGAGGGATGGAGGAGGCGGTCAGTGGTCTGTCCCGTCAGATCAAGAGTCTTGAACAGGAAATGGCCGGATTTAAGACGGTTTCCTGATCAGTTTCAGGAGAAAATATGAAGGCTAAAGTTCCTGCTCTGGAGATACGAAAAGATAACTAACAGGTCCTTTTGCAGTTGATAACAATTTTGAAAGAAGGTGAGCAGGATGGCATTCGGTACCGTAGTAGCGCTGTTTAAATCAGGGAAGGTCTCTCTTGAAACGGCTGCTGATATGCTGGTACACAACCTCGGGTACTGTAACCGTGCCATGGCGTACGCCCTTCTTAATGCAGCCCGGAGTACATGCTGAACATTCAAATACCTGCTCCCCTGAAATGACAAAAGCCCTGCACCAAATTGGTTGCAGGGCTTTTTTGTGTACTGGATTGTGGGGATGCAGAGAGCAGGCCCAAAGTACAAACTAGCCTACATTTGCTATCAGGGGCTTGATGCTGCTTCCGTTAGCCGCTTCATCTCTGCCATCAACATGCTTATATCAACCGGCTTTGGAATGTGTGCATCAAAGCCTTGTTCTAAAAGCCTTGCCCGCTCATCGGACATTGCGTGGGCGGTTAAGGCGATAATTGGGATGTGACGATCTGTGCCTCGTTCTTGCTCTCGTATCAGACGAGCTGCTTCATCACCATCCATTATGGGCATTTGGATATCCATAAGAATGCAGTTAAATTGATTGTGGTTGATCTGCTCAAGCACTTGCAGGCCGTTTTCCACCGTCGTGATCGTATGACCAGCCCGGCTCAAAACCTTGGCTACGAATTCGGCATTAACCCTGTTGTCTTCTGCCAGGAGTATGGTGAGTGGCTGAAGGTCAGAAGAACTGCACGGTTTGTCATTTTTTCGCAACGGTTCTGATGTCAATGACTCAGGGATCGCATAGCTTAGCTCTACATAGAAACTGCTGCCGTGTCCTTCAGTGCTTTCTGCCCAAATCCGGCCCCCCATTAATTCAGTTAATCTTCGGCAGATAGCAAGTCCAAGACCGCTTCCACCGTATTTTCTGGCAAATGAATTGTCTGCTTGCTCAAAGGGAGTGAATATTCGCTCCTTTTGTTGTGCTGTCATCCCGATGCCGGTATCTGTGACGCTCATCCGGATTAGGGCATAATGGCTTTTATAATCCACTTATTGGCCGGAAACACATATGCTTCCCCGCTCTGTGAATTTGATTGCGTTACCTATTAGATTCAATAGTATTTGGCGTGTACGGAGCTGATCACCGTGTACGATATCTGGTACATTGTCAGCGATCTTGATCTGAACTGACAGATTTTTCTGCTGTATTTGAAATTGTTGGCTGGTAATAAGCTCTTGAATGCAGCATCGTAAGGAGAAATCGGTCTTTTCAAGCTCCAGTTTGCCTGCTTCAATCTTTGAAAGATCAAGAATATCACTGATCAGGCTTGTCAGGGTGATCGCAGATGTTTCAATATTTGTAAGATAATGTTCCTGTTCGGCGGTAAGGTTTGTCGTGTGGAGCAAGTGGGCCATGCCTATAATCCCGTTCATCGGGGTTCTGATTTCATGACTCATATTGGCAAGAAAAGAACTTTTTGCTGAATTTGCAACTTCTGCAGCTTCTTTTGCGATCTGCAGCTGTTGTTCTGCCTGCTTACGGGTGGTTATATCCAGGACACTCCAAACCGCTACAACCTCGCCTGTTACAAGCTCCAGTCTGACTCCATTAAAGACACACCAGAAAATACTGCCATCTTTACGCCGCCATGGGTACTCGGCACTGAAATTTGTTTTGCCATCGAAAGCCTGTTTGAAGTTGGAAGCCCAGTTGTCATGATGTTGCCTGTCTACGTGCAAGATCTCGGTTGATTGGCCAACCAGCTCAGATTCATCATATCCACCAAACATTTCACAGAAATATTTGTTCACTCTGGTGATTTTGCGATCTAATGAAACAATAACGTGGGCTGAACCATCATTTTCAAATAGTGCTTGGAAGTGATCCCGTTCAGCCTTTAAAGCCAGCTCAAACTGCTTTTTCTCGGAGATATTTCTGATGACTCCCAGCAGTGAGATGATTTCATCTTTTTCATTGCGAAAGGGCACTGCGTGAATGTCTAACCAGACCGTAGCCCCTTTCAGTCCTGTCCTGTAATCTCAAATTCAAGTGTTCCGGGGCTGCCTTGAAAGACCTGTTTTGCAAGAAGTTTAAAAGACTCCTGGTGTTTGATCGGTATTACACTACAAAAAGGTTGATCTTTGATCTGTTCAAGGGAATCTGCCTGTAGCATTGCCAATCCAGCTCGGCTCACCATCAAAAAGTTGAGGTCAGTATCCAGTAGCATGACACACTCAGGCTCTGTGTCGATGATTGTGTTTAAGAACCTTTCGCTATCAGCTAAGGCCTTAAGTGTGTCATTAAACTCCTTCTGGATTTTCTTTCTTTCGGTAATATCACGGGCGATGGCTAATACAGAGTTTTTGCCTTCATAAGAAAAAAAGACGGAAACCATATCTACATACACCGTTGTGCCGTCTAAACGGAGCAGTTCTTCTTCGATCACAGGGTTGTCACCCAGTGACCAGGCATTTTTAATCCTTTGCGTTACAAGATCACGCATGGCCGGGTGAACGAAATCAAGAGCACGCAGGCCATAAAAATCCTCAGGTTTTTCACCTCCCAAAAGTGCTGCCGCTGCCTGATTCATAAAAACGAACTTACCTTCACAATGAACAAAAATTGCGTCAGGTGAGACTTCAACAACCCTCCGGTAACGATCTTCACTTTCGGTAAGGGCTTTTTCAATGAGCTTTCGTTCTGAAATATCCCAGGCGTATCCGACCATGCCTGCCAGTTCTCCTTCAATAACGACAGGCGTTTGGTAGATGTCAAACCAGCGCTTTCCGTCATTAACTGAAAACTCTTTTTCTATATGGATCGGCGTGCTGTTGGTTACTACGGCTTTCACTTCTTCAGAGATTTGATCAGCAACTGTGGGGTCAAAAAAGTCCCGAATGGTTTTCCCAATCAGGACATCTGAAGACCTTACGCCAAGGTATTCTGCTAATTTCTGGTTTGCTGCTAAATAGCGCCCGTCCTTGTCCTTCATCCATGCAGCAAAGGGGAAGTCGCTGAAAACGGTCTTTTGGAAATGGTCCTGCAGCTTTTTGTTTTCCAAAGTGTGGCTTCCTCCAGAGGGTGGTGGGTCGCACTAGTTCTACTGTATTATCTTCTGTTTTTGCGGGGCCTTTTTGTGTAAATAGTCCCCATAAAATCATTGGTTTAAGCATACCATATCGATTGCATTGGACAAGACAAAAGAAAAAGCCCTTGAAAATTCAAGGGCTTTTGGATGTAACCGGACGGTGCCGGATTGTGTGTTGGTGCTCAGTCTCTCGAACTGATTTTGTAACATGCTGTTATTTGATGTAATGTTTTTTGGATAGCTTGTTGTGATATCCCTAAAAATATCCCCATAGATTAAATATTCTGCCCTTGTTCTGTCTGCTTTATGGTCCTTACCATAACACACAAGTCACTAAGTCTGTCTACCTGTTCTTCCTTGGTTAAATGATTCCACTCTTCAGCAAGGTCACTGACTTCACGATCCAGAATATTCAATAGGCATCCGGTGTAGAATGTGGGTGTTTGTGTAGTGTTCATGGCTGCTGCCCTGCCGATCTCAGTTTTTCTAATAGCTCACTGTATTCACTGTGTGACTTATCAACTGCCAGCTCAAGCAGGTCATTCAGGTCTACCAGTATATTTACAAATCCGCTGAACATATCGTCATCTTCTCGTAACCAGTCCGGGTCCTCAAGTGCAAGAGTAGAAAGCATTTTAAGTCGGGTTTGACAGGCGAAGAAACACGAGTCAGAAACAAGTTCTTTGTGGGTTTCGGCTGATGTAATCTGTCCCTGCTGTTGTCTGTTTGTTTTGCGGGCCATGGCTGTTGCTCCTTTCGTGTTGGCGTTTGTTTTAGACATAGTGTGCGCCCCTTTAAATAAATGCTTCGAGGCGGTCACACAGGAGTTGCAGGCGATCACTTAAGTCGTTTATTGATTCGTGCATGCCCACTTCAAAGTCGTTGTCTGGGTTGCCTCCAGAAGCTCTGGATAAAATATTTACTTTCAGTACTTCCATTAACAAGTCGTGGTGAATATCGTGCAGTTGATCCTTGGCGGTTTTAGGCATAAGTCCTCCTGTTCTGGTTAAGAGAGTGATAAATTCTTTGACTACGCTGCCTGAAAAAAACGTATTGCGTAAGCTATTTTCTTTTGGTAGTCTGCATGTAACATATTGATGTTACTTATTTTGTGTCCGCAATTATTACGGACAGACCACCATTAAACAAGAAAGCCGCCCTGGTTCCCCGGAGCGGCTTTCTTGTTGTCTGAATGCTGGTGTTCATTATCCCTGCCGGTTCTGTTTCTTCCTGATCATCAGCGGATACAGAAGCCGTTTCTCTTCAGGCGTTGCCGCTTCCCATACCCGCTGCGCTTCTTCCAGTGACAGCCGTTTGAATGCCACCTGTACCGGGGCCATCCGTGCATTCTGTGCAATATGGTGGGCCTGTATGCTGCTAATCTTTCTTTGCTGTACTGCTTCGTTGATCTCCTGTATTGCCTGCCTTGGATCTCTCCGGGTAAGGCTGGTCAGGTGTGCAATCAGTTGGCCTTTTTCAAACTGTTCCTTGGTTTTGGTGCCTTGCGGCATCCTGCCTTGTACCAGTTCACTTGCCAGCTTTTCTGCCTTGGTCATGTTCATACTTGCCGGGGCTGGCATTATGCCAATCAGCGGGGCCAGCATGGCTGCTACTGAGCCACCACGTTCTTGTTCTTTGGCAACTCCCTTCATCCAGAACGGTACAAAGGTTTTGGCGGTAAAGCCTGCAACCTGCAGCAGTTGCATTGCCGGATTGTCTCCGCTGTGCCTGATCTCAGTACCGTAATAGTCCTTGTTCCTGATTGCGTCACTGATCAGTGAAAGCATGGGGTGTGTCTTGTGTAGTAGCGTGCTGCCTGGCTGCTGGACGTAGGCATATACGTCCTTCATGTAGGTGGGCAGCATGAACCGTTCAGGGTTGCCCTTTTCATCCTTCTTGCCGGTTTTAAAAGCAACCAGGTCTTTCCAATCGTCTGGTGGTTCCCCGGTAAACAGGGCGGTTAAGAGTGCATTGGCAACGGCGGTTGTAACCAGCATAGACAGGGTATAGGCTGCCCGGTCTGTCAGTTCCGGTTTCTTTCCGGTAACAAGGCCTTTCAGGTAGCCGGTCAGGTCTTTGATACCGCCGCCTACTTCCAGAATGGTGCCGCCTGTCCAGCCGGGTGCCCTGATGATTGCCTGGGTAAGGTTCTTCGCAATGCTATGAACAAAGAGGCGATCATACACCACTTGCCCCAGACGGCTGTCCACGCGGTTCCATATCATCTGCATGGCTTTACGGGTCTGGTCATGGCTGGCGTTAGGGTTTTGCTTGCTCCATGAATGGGCCATTTCAGCAAATACCCCAAATTTCTGCCGGGGCACCAGCCATTCAAGGATTGGTCTGGCTGATTGTTCCACCAGTGCAGGCAGCGCCCTGATTGCAGCACCGCCCTTGTTACCGTCAGCCCACTTCTGCAGCAGTTCCTGGGTTGTATTGGTTTGAAAGCGGGAATCCATCAAGCGCCTTGCCCCTGCCATCTGCAGCCATTCCATCATCTGGGGCATTTCCTTGGCTGCCGCTTCATCACCCATCCATGCTTTTAATACCGTATCTCCCAGCTTAGGGTTCAGATACCATGCCGCCGGTGCCTGTTTCAGATACTTGACAGCCTCTTTGAAGTCGCCCCGTGCAAGGGCCTTGATACCAAGTGCCCCGTGGGATATGACCGCCTCCAGAGAGGTGAAACCGGCATGGAAAGCAGAACCTACACCAAGTTGAAACTGATTCAGCATGTTGGCGGCCTGCATGTAGCCACGGAAAGGAGCGCCCACGTACTTGTTGGTGTAAAGGCCTTGGGATAGATAGTTGTTAAAGACCTGGGCCACATCTTCACGGGCAACATAGCGGTAGCTGCTCACTTCTTCAGTCCCGCTTTCAGGGGTCATAAAGCCCTTCTTGGTCACAATCCCATACTTACCGGCAATGTCAGTGAATCCGTCCGGCATTTTCTCTGCAGCCGGGATCAACTGCACCAGCTCGCTTGCTTCCATAGCCTGCAGGGCTACATGGGCATTGATGTACTTATCCATTTCAGCCAGCTTCAAAAACACCAGGTCAATCGGATTAGTTGATACCAGCTCGTGCTTGGCCTCAATCCCTGCCAGCACATCATCAAATACCCGGCCTTTGGTGAAGCCCTTACCACCTTCGAGCGGGCGTTTGGACAGGCGGCTGATAATCTCTTTTTTTGCATCCTCCCCACGCTTCCAGATATGGGGGAAGTAGTTCTCGCGGGTCTGCTCAAGGGCACCGGTACCAAGTGACTGCACCTTGGCTGCCTTCTCTTCAAACATGGCCTTGATGGTATCTGCCAGACGCTGCAGTTCAGGGTTTGCTTGCTGCTGTCCGGTGTCCATCCGCTGCATGAAGTCAATACGCTTGGCTTCCGGCATGGTGTTAAACAGTTTGTCGGCAAGGGTGATTGAGTGCTGCATCAGGTCAAGCAGCTTGGCAGTGCTGGTGGTGGCTTTCTCAGTCTGATTAACCGCCTTGTTCAGGTTGCTGATAAACTGCTCTTTGTACCGCTCCCGTGTGCCCATGCCTTCAATCAGGATACGGCCTGCCTCTTCTGCTGCTTCACTTCTCTGCATGGGGGCTGTTGCAGCCTTCAGGCCATCCCATGAAGCGGCCAAACCTTCCTTGGCTGTTTTAAGGGCTGGCTTCAGATCGTCTTTAACAAAGGCTGATTTATCCGCTGCCTTGTTCAGCCTGTCCACGGTTGCTTTAACCTGGGTCAGTTTGTTGTTGATCTCTTTCAGGGAGTAGCGGGGGGATTCGGTAGCGGTTGCGGGCTGTTGTTCCCAAGCCTTGCCGGTTGCTATCTGTTCCATAATCTGACCGGTTGAGCTGAACAGGTTCCGAATCCTCTGGAAGAATTGATAGATAGCCCGTAACCAGAGGTGCCCCTTTTTCTGGTCAAAGCTGCCGCTATCTTTCAGACGCTGGTATTCCTGGGCGGCGGCCTCTTCGGTGCCGAACTTGGCAAGCAGTGTGGTCCGCTGTTTCTCATTCAGTGCCAATGCCATTGCAGCGTGAAAGGTTTCGTGGTGGATCTCGCCAGTACCGGCTTCAGTCAGAGAGATAACAGCATCACGTCCCATACGTTGGAACATGGCCACCGGTACTTCGTTGGCGGTTGGTGTACGGCCATAGGATGCTTCAGCAGCCTTGCTGTTAAACTGGATTTCATCTGTGCCGGATATCCTGATTGTTGAACCGTTTTTCAGGGATACGGTGAAACCTTCAGCCCCTTCTTCAATCTCCTGATTAGGGAAAGCCTTGGCAACCTGATCAATGGTCAGATTGAAAACCGGCCCGCTTTGTTGGCTGGCTGTCTCTGTGGCTGGGTTTTGCTGGTGGGGTGGTGTCTGTGTGCTGTCTTGATCCTGCAAACCTTCCTGAAGGCTATAGCGTGAATATTCGGTTGTGTTAAAGGTGCCCCAGTTTTCAACCGCCTTAAAGTTGCGGGGATCAAACACAACAGAGTTAACCAGCTTGCCTTTTGCAATCAGCAGCACCCCGTCATGGCCTTGTTGTTGGGCCTTTTCCATCGCGGCCCGCGTCATTGCCTTGCCGGTCATAAGCAGTCGCTTTGGGTTAAGCATCCGCTGGTAGAATTGCTCTGTGGCGTACTGGTTGCCGTGCATGCCGTCAACACCGTCAAGGTGATCTACCGCCCCTTCATGGGGTGCCATCCAGATCCAGCCCTTTGTTTCAAAACCTGAATGAGCGCCTGCAAACTCTGAATGGTAGCGATTGATTGTGCCTGGCGACGTGTGCCAGCCTTTCACCACCACCGGCTTCCCGGTTGCCAGACTGTTTGCTGGAACAGCATCATCAAGGGATATGACCGGGGCGTTATGAGACCAGAGACGGAAAAAGGGGGATTGTTCGCCACGCTCTGTGTACCAGCGGCCAGCCAGATCCTGCACGGCCTGGGGGTCATGTTGTGCCGCCTGCTGTTCAAAGGTGGGGTCAAACTTGATACGGATAGCATCAGCAGTAAGGTTTGCAGCAGCCTTTGCTGCAACGGTCAGCGGCTTGGTGGGGCTGTCAAGGGTAGCTGCAACCGCTTTAAAGTCCGGGGCGAGTTCAGGCTGTTGCCGTGCCATTTCAGACCAGAAAGCGGGATTGTGGTAATGCTCTACAAGGGCTTGTTTGATTGGTCTGGTGAAACGTTCTCCGATGATAGGGGTGCTTTCAACCTGTTCTGCAAGCTGGTCTGGAGTGTGCCCAGTAATCCGCTCAAGGGTGGTTCCTCCAAGGTTCGGTTTACCTGTTGCAGCTGTTGTTGCCCCTTGGTGTACGCCTGCAGTTCTTCCTTCATCAGTTCGTTCATGGTGGGCACCTCCGGTTGTGTCTGCTGTCAGTATACCGCTGTTGTCGGTGTTTTTCAAAGAGTACATCGGTGCGCTGTCATGTGTCGGGTTCAGGTCAGAAACATCAAAGGGGGCTGCAGAAAGATCTTGTTCAACGTGGGTCTGGTGCTGGTTGCTGTAGCTGTGCTCTTCCAGCAGTTCGCGCATGGAATCCAGCGGCTTACCCTTACTGCTGATAACATGCAGCATCCCCGCTTTACCTGTTTTGCTGGCGTGGCGGCTTAAATCTGCAACCGCGTCTTTAATGCTGGCACCCCATTGGGTAATTGCCTGTTCCCGGTTGATACCGCCCAACTTGCCAATGGCGGTTACCAGATCATCATGCACCGGATTGACGGCACGGTTTGGCTTGCCGTGCATAGTGGGCGATTTTTGAGACGCAACAGAATTCAGGGTGAATGGGTGAGATACCGCGTCCAGCTGCTGCACGGCTGATGGTGTCTCCTGCTGCTGCTGTCCGGTTAGCCGCTTCCACTCCTGTATCAGGGCTTGGCCGGTTTTGTCGAAGGCCCTGACGTTCATCAGGTGCGTCATGCCGTTGCGTATCTGTTCATCTGCCCAGTGGTTGGCAAGGGATAGTTCATCAGGTTGCGGCATGGTTACCGGCGTCCGAAACTCAGAAGGTCCGCCCAGCAGTTCAGTAACAGCAGGCCCGGCGCTGCGGATCTTCAGTTTTTCCATCTGTCGGAGTTCTGTTTCTGAAAGCTCTGCCCCATTGTCCAGCCTGTTCTGCAGAAACTGTAACCGTGCCTCTTGCAGCCGGTTCAGTGGCTGCTGTTGCTGCAGTTGCTGTTCTGCCTGCTGTTCTTGCTGTACCTGCTGCATCCCCACACCACCAGAAGCAAGGGCTTTACCCAGCGGGCCATCAGATAACGGCTGAATCGGTGCCGCTGTCTGGTCCTGCTCCTGTTCTGCTGGATGGAATACGCCGGGGGTAAATGGTTGGATGCTGTCTTCATCCAGATTCAGGCCATAGGGGGCGCTGCCGGTTTCTTCGTGGCCATGAATGGCATCAAAGGAGCGGGCGGCAAAGTTGCTGGCTGCTTCTGGTGATACCTTGGTCAGCTCTGAGTATACCTGTTCTGCTGCTGCTGATCGTAATTCACGGGGGGCCTGTGGGTTGCTTAGTGCGTCTGCTGCCTGCACCATGCCGCGACTGTGGGCCACATGGGCAGGTATGCCAAAGGGTGCCAGTAGTGCCGTCATACCAAGGCTGGGAAGCACGGCGCTTTTTGCAGCATTCCACGGGGTTTGCTGATCATAGCCGTAATGTTGTTCCACCCCGGCTTCTGCTGCACTCTGCGCCATCTCTGTCGCGGTTTCTCCGGCAGCTGTTTTAAAGACCTGTTTGCCGTAATTGGCGGCCATGGTTGGAATGCTGAAGTTTTTAAGAACCTGAGACGCGGCCTGTTGCTCTACCGGGGCAAGGAACTTTCCAAACAGCGGCCTTGATAATTTACCACCTATGCCCAACAGCTTGCCACCTATGGCACCGGCTGCGGTTTCTCCACCCCATTCAATGCCGCCCGTCATTCTGGCAGCATTCAAGGCGTCCTGTACCCGTGGATCGCCCTGCATGGTTGCTGCCTGTTCAGCGGTCAGGCCATGCTTGGCAAGTCCCTTTTCAAAGGTCTCCTGTGCTTGTGCCATACCGGCAGGCAGGGCAGCCAATGCAGAGCCGCCTATCAGGGCAACACCGGCAGGGGCACCGACACCGGACAAGGTTAAGCCAACACCGGCAGCAGGGGCTATGCTTTGCGGGATCATCCGGGCACCCTTGGAAAGAGCGTCAACAACAGGGCGGCCTGTCGTATCTCCGGGCATCATATCCGGTAGCTTTTCAATGGCGTCAGTGGCCTCAACCAGGCTCTTGCCTTTTTCATAGACGCTGTTGCCGGGACTTGATGAATACTGCATTGCACGTCCGGCCATACGGGGCAGGTCTATAAAAGCCCCGGCCTTCAACTGGCTCCAGATTTCCCCCAGGCCAGAACGTTGTTCCGGTTGGGGTGGTGGTGGGGCTGGTGACTTGAAAGCCGCAAGCTGCCGGTCAATATCTGCAGAATCAATTTGTACATCATCGAAAAAATTTAAACGGTCATAGAGTCCCATAACCTAACCCCCATTGACTGCATCCCGCTTGGTTTGGAAGCGGTTGAAGTCTGGCATGTCTATGGCATGTCCGTTCTTTTGGGCCACGGCGTACACTTTGGCTGCTGCATCATTGTGGGGCATGTGCTGCAGCAGTTTTTGATAGTGCGGTTCATATGCTTTGGGAAGAACTGCGTACTGCCCGCCTTGCCGGTTTGGTGGCATCATAAACAGCTTGCCATTGGGGTTTTCAGCCTCAGCGTGCAACTTTGCATAGTAGTTCAGCTTGGGGGCTACATCGGTGGGAAGATTAAGCTTTGACCAATTAGACATTAACCCTTTCACCCGGTCTGTGTAGTCCTTCTGGCCCTGTTCCTGCTGTTTGCCAAGTGCAGCCTGTTGCGCCTTGGCAGTGTTTGCATCACCAGTAATACCGGCAGCCGTTACATGGGCATCAGCGTTGTATTTTACGCCTGCAAGCTGCTGGTCAGTTGAGTACCGGTCACCCTGGGCTTTAATTCCTGCAATAGTCTGGGCCTGCTGATTACCCAGCAGTGTTTTGGCGCTTTCCATTCGGCTATTGAATCCAACCAAATCCTGTGCGGCATTTCTGCGGGTAATGCTGCTGGCACGGGGATCATTAAGAATAGCCTGTGCTGCAGTTTCTTTACCGCTCATAACCGGCAGAGCATTAACTGCATTGACCTTGTCAGCGTGTGCCACCTGTTCGTTATAGGTTCTCCCCTTGTCGTCAAGCAGGCTGTTGCCTGATGTTCCGATACCGGCAATGGTACGCTGGTTGATTGCATCCATCCGGCGCACACCGTCTGCAGACATGCCTGATTCTTGCATTTTACCCAGGGTCTGCAGGTTGTCTGGTGTTATGCCGGCAATAGCCTTGGGTGTGCTGATAAGGCTATTGCCGCCTGGAGCAGAGGCACCAGAACCGGCGAGACTAAAACCGGCAATGGGCTGTACTTGTGGTCGGTTGACAGATGTTGCCAGTGGGCCTGCTATTGCCTGTGTCGGGTTTTGGGGTGGTGTCCCACCTTGTGGAGATGTACCCGGCTTATAGCCTGCTATGGGTTCAACAGGGGATGTGCTTGGTATCTGGTTTTGTTTGTAGTAGTTGGAGCCTGCAGTTGTACTGAAGCCATCCGTGGGGGAAGCTGCCAAACCTGCAATAGCAGGGGCTTCTGTTGTTTTTTTCTGCTGTTTTGAAGGGTCAAATACCTTGCTGGTGTCGTATGAGGTACCAGCTATTCCTTGTTTCATTGTTTCGTCTGCCATGGTGTTTCTCCTTTAAAGGCTTATTAGTACTTCGCTGGTGTCAGGTTCTTCCGGTAGCTCAGGTACTGTAACGATCTGTTCAAACGGTACAGGCGTGGCGCCGTATCCCCGCATGCTAAAATCGTTTAGTTGATCAATTAAACGGTCAACCGGTTCTTTGAATTGCGACTGATTGCAGGCGTATGACCGGAGCTGTTCTTCGTCGCCTGTCTGCAGGCTGCGGCGGCGTAGGATCGTGTTGAAGAAAATACCGAAATCGGCATCCTGTTTCCGCAACCGTTCAATGTTGTTGATGTTGTCAAGGGCAAGCCGTACCTTTTTCATGCGGTCGTCAAACTGTTTGGCGGCGGCACTGTAGGGGGCCTGTGCTGCTGCGGTCAGTTGAATCTTTTCCATTTCAAGCGCTTGCAGATCAGCGGCGTCCTTGCTGCCGTTGGCGTATTCAACCAGCAGGCAAGGGTACTCCTGTTCTATTTCTGCCAGCCGCTGCTGCCCCTCGTCTCGACGCATGAAAAGCTTGATCCTGGCTGCCATCAGGCGGTTGTGTTCGCCGGATAATTGCTCTTTGGTAAGTTGCATGTCTGATCCCCTCAGTTGGTGTAGGTGGGGGTGCATTGGTCTGCACCTTTCGAAATAAGGCTGAGCAGTCCCAAGAGGTGCTGATTTTGCTGCATCAGCTGCACAAGACGGGCCTCGGCCTGTTCTGCCCGCTGTGCTGCCTGTTCACTGGCTGCGGTGTACTGGCGGGATATCCGGTACATCAGCTCCATTGCCTCCAGAAACGCTGCCGGTTCCCGCTCGCCGTCCAGGATTTGATTTTGTACTTCATGCAACAGTTCCAGGGTTTCAGACTCAGTGCGGTCGGTTCGGGTAAGGTCGTCGTCCTGTAGAATCAGGTAGTCAGCAGGGGGGTCCATTTCAAGCCCTGCAATCTCTTCATCGGTGGCGGGTCGTGATCCATCGGGGAACAGCAAATCATAAAGATCAATAAAATGATCGCTTACGGCGTCCTGATCCCCTTCAAACAGGGCGTCTGCAGTCTGGCGTACATGTTGTGCAATTTCGTCAAGGGTGACGTTACGGTTAAGCTGTGGGTTGGTTGTCATGGTGCTGTCCTTTCTGGTTTAAGCTAATAAGGTTATAAATTTCTTCCACTTGGTGTTTTTGTTCCCAGCAAAATGCAGAGAAACTGTGGGCGTGCCAATCATCCATACCGCCGTCTGGTATTGCCCCAGCAAGAGCCATACGCAGTATTTCAAGGTTCCGGCTGACTACATCAAGTTGATTAAGGATTTCGGTGGCGTTTTGCATGGTGTTATCCCCTTTCCGTTTGCTGGATTTCAGCTAGTGATCGCTGAATCACTTCGATTGTGCCGGCAAGGCTGTCTTCAGTCATTTCCGCAAAGGCAGCTATTGAACGGATGCTGAAAGCAATGTCGGCCTGATTGGCTGGTTCCCGCAGCGCTGAAAGACTCAACCTGATCAAGCGTTGTTCAGTTTTGAAGGACTCCAGGTTGTCCACAATGTCCTGGACATTAAATATAATGTCCTTAATTTTGGTTGTCTGCATGGTGCTGTCCTTTCTGCTGTTCCATTTCTTTGTCATGCTGCTCAATGATGCTGCGGGTCTCGGTTTCGAGGTTGATAGCGAACATTGCCAAGGCTTCGTTTTCAAACTCCTGCATCCCTTCTTTTGTGGCGGATACAAGTGCTAGCCTCAGTATTGCGTGTTTATAGGACAGCTGTTGGAGGCGGTCGCTTACGGTGTCGAACATGGTGTATCTCCTTTCTGGTTCCGGCTCTGCCGGTGGTTATTGCTGCTTGGTTGATATTTTCCAGGCGGTTACCGCCTGATCAAAAACAGTGCGGGCTTTGGCTACATCACCGGCAAGGAATCCTTGCATAAAGCTACGCCATGTATTGGGTTGATGCTGTACCAGCCAATCCCAACAGCCGCCCCGTGGGTCTTTTTGGGATAGTTCCTGACAGAGCTTGCGGTACATGGTCGCGTCCGGCACGGTTTCGGCATATCCGGCCTTGATGATGCGTAATTCTTTTTCAACCGGCAGGCTTAGTGTTTCCCCTGGGCCAAAGTGCTGAATGACGTTGTCTATCTTCACGCTGCAGGCTCGGATAATCTTGATCATGGCGCGTCCTCTTCGGCGTCCAGGTCAACGTAATCGGCGACATTGCCGGTAGCGTTGCTGGGTGGGACAATGCGGTCCTCTGACTCGATCCAGTACCCCAGCTCTCGGATGCGCTGGTTGGCCCGGTTAAATCGCACAGCGATATCAACCTTCGCGGCTCCTTGCCGGTTTTTGTCTACGGTGAGGATGTCTTGTGATTTTTCGTTTTGCCAAAGGATCAGGAGGGCGGCGGACTTCTGGGCAATACGGAAACAACCGGCCAGCTCGGTTTTGGTTGGCCGACCCCGTAAATTACCACTGCGGTTAAGCTGGGCCAGCAACACCAGATGAATGTCCAGCATCCGGGCGGCATCCAGCAGCATCTGGGTCCAGCGTGCCAAACGTTGCTCCTCGCTTTCGTTGCGCGGGGCGCTGGGTTCGGCTGCGATTTCGCCGATGTAGTCCAGCACCACGTACCGGATACCGTGCTGCAGAGCGTAGCGGGTCATGGTGCCCACCACTTCGTGGATGTTGCGGGGGCGGTTATCAGTGAGGTAGAGGGGGGCATTTTTAAGAGCCTCGGAAACTCTGCCGGTGATGTCAGCAGCATAACGGCCCGATTCGATGTCTTTGATATCTTTGCCGGTGATGATTCCGGCCAAACGATCAAGGTTCTCGTCGGCGTTATTTTCGGTGGAGATCAACAGCGTGGGTATGCCCTGGGCGGCTACCAGATAGGTCAGATTAAGCCCCAGGGTGGACTTGCCCACGCCGGTCCCTGCGGCTACTGTGGTCAGGCAACCGGGCCGCTGCCCCCGCAGCGTCAAGTCCAGGGCTGTGTAATTGGTGCGTGTACCCCGGATTATGCCCGGTTCTTTTTGGCGCTCCGCCTGCAGCTCTGCCGCACGTGCTGCCAGCTCTGGAGCACCGTAGACCCGCTTGGCGGACCCTTCCAGGTTGATGCTCACGGCTGGACCGATCAGTTCTCCGGGCAGCTCGTCAGGCGTCATATCCGGCAGGCGGGCCGCGATCCCCTGCAGTTGCTTCAGCAAGCTGCGTTTTTGCGCCAGCTCCACCAGCCGTTGAGCGGTCTGTCGCCGTGCCCCAAGGATTGCATCGCCAGTCAGCTCCACCAACATGTCGGGCTTTACCCCGGCTGCCTTGGCCAAGGCGGCAAAGCTGGGTTCAGCCTTGGCCCGGTACTGCTCAACTATTGCCGCGTAGATTGCGCCATACTCCGGCGCGTAAAAGTGGCCTGGCTGCAGTAAATCGTGAACGTTAGTCAACGAGTCCGGTGCTATCAGCAGACCGCCAATAATTTCCCGCTCTGAAAATTTATCGATCAAACTATGCGGAATCATGCGATTAGTCCCGCCTTGCGCAGGTATTCGACGCTGGCTCCTCCGGCGTCGGCGGTGCCAGTTGCGGGGAGTGTGGGGGCTGTTGGGTGCTCGTCCTCCCACCGCCGCCCATTGAGCCATGATGCGGGCAGGGGTATGTATTGCCCGTTGTTCTTTTGCCATTCCGATTGCTGCTTCTGCCATTCGAGTTCGGCCAGCATTTGGGTGAGAAGCTCTGGGGAGGGATTGAGTTTTGTAAATGCCTTCTCTGCAGCTGATTTGTTTTTGTGCTTTGGGTAGGCGGCATAAAATTGCACAAAAGAATCTCTCTTTGTTTCTTTATTAAATAGGTGTTCCGTCACTGACTCGCTACTGACTCGCTTATGACTCGTGTCTCCCAGCAAAGCACCGTCAACACTCGTTTTGCCTGTCTCGTCACTGACTCGCGTTTGACTCGCTTCTGACTCGCTGATATTTGTTGACATTTTGTCTCGTTGTTGACTCGTGTCTCCCCGCAAACCACCACCAGAACAGGCTTTGCTTGTCTCGTCACTGACTTGTTGTAAATTTATGCTGTTTTCAGGATCGCTCATGAATCGCAAAACCTTTGCAGGGGACCATGCCCAAATTTTGGAATACTCTCGAGCTGACCGTTCAACACCATTCATGCGGTCAGAAGCCAGTACCAGCGCGGCATCAACCTTTGAGTGCAAGGTTCCTGGCTTGAGATGTTGCAGCAGTGTTAGATTGATAGGTGCCCAGCGCGCCATTGATGCTCCAAGATTTAAAGTGTTAGCATTGATTAGCGTTCAGGCGGCTGGTCAGGCTGTTTCGTAAACGCTAGGATTTGTTACGATTTGTTAAGGTTTTTGAATTACCTAATTTTTCCTAACTATTTTATTCGTTTACATGGCTTCAAATCCGTATTTTTCAATGCACATCGCCAGCAGCAGCGTCCCTATGTCCATCCACTTTTTTGCAAGGTTGTAATCACCAGCATCTTCAAAAACTTGGCCTTTATTGTAGGCGGATTCGATTAGATTTTTGAGGCTGTCCGGTGCTTTCCCGCCAATGGTGGGTTGGTGGTCTGATTGGAGCAAATCGCACCACCAATTGAACGCCCCGATGTCCGTTGGCGGTCCATCATCCCCGCGCGGACCTGGTGGCTCCAGTGCCTGCAGCTCCTCAATCTGCCGGATGATCTCTGCAAGGCGTTCGTTGCTCATTGCAAAACCCCTTTCTCAATCAATTCGATAAGTTCGTCAGACTTAAAACGAGTCATGCGGGCCGAGAAACGCACCCTTGTTAGGTGGCCAGCCTTGACCAGATTCCACGCCTTCGCCTTGCCGCAGCATAGGGCTAATTGCACGTCTTTAATCGTCAGCAGCCTGCCTGGTTGAATCTGCGGTGTAGTAGTTTGCATATATCCCCCTGAGCTAAAGTTAGATAATGTATCTATTTGTCTGACTAATATCACAAATTTCCGAAGTCTGTAAACGTCTATTTTGTATTTTTTTGCACTTTGTGGTTTCTGATTTAATACATAATATATTATTTCGTCCCTGTGGTGTTGTAATATAGAAAACATTGTGTTTTAATTGTGATATCATCTGTCCGCAATTATTGCGGACAGATGATAATTTCGGATGATCTTTCGGATGGGGTGAAATGTGGCAACTGAGGAATCATCAAACCCAAAGTTAATTCGCCTGCGAGAGGCACTTGTAGCTGCTGGGGTTAAGCGAGGGGAACGCAATAAAACTGTTGCTACTACCACTGATTATGCGGAAGGGTCAGTCAGGCAGCTTTTGTCTGGTAGTACTCCGTTAACAGACAGGTTTGTTAAGGCTGTTTGCTATAGGTTAGGTATTAGTTTGAAGTGGATTAACGATGGTGAAGAGCCGATGCTTGCCCGGCCTGGAGAGCAGCCGTATCCAGGCGGTGGGTATGGTGAGCAAACTCCTAAAGTGGAAGCACCCCCTGTGCTAGAAAGCGAACCAAAGGCGGTTGCACAAATAGGTGTTCCAGAGAGGCTTGCGTATTCCGTAGCTGGCATACCTTACCCAAAGATTGCGGGGGTAACAGGAACGGAGACGTTGGGAGAAGCTGAATATACAGCGTTGCTTAATGATATCCGTGATAAAATTAAGCTTTATATGACATGTGTAGACACGGGCGGTGTATTGGGGTGGGCAGCTTATATAAATTTTCTCAATATGATTATGCTCCCGCCACACGAGATGATAGATTTAGCATATCAGTTTCGGAAACTTTATGATGGTGATTCAGATCAGCTTGCCACTGCCGCTGCAGATGAAAAGCTTGAAAAGTCTAGTATTAAGCCAGGTGCAACACGCATAAAGCTCGAACGCATACCGGTTGAACCGGATGAAGCAAAACAGGAGAAATAAGGAGAATCAATAGCCGCCTTTACTTCTCCCGGAAAAACAAGACAAAAGAAGACGCATAGAGCAAGCTTGCGCCCTGGAAAAAACCGGACATTTCAGGACGCATTGCGCCTTGTGAAAAAGAAGAATTTTCAAGAAGTATTTCAAGAAAAAGGGCAGCCGTTATCGGTTGCCCTTTGGTGTTTTCAGGTGTGGCGAAATAAGGCGAAGAGTACGGGGGGATTCAGCAGGTGCCGTTGCCAGAAATCAGCGACATTTTGCGACGCTTCTACTTTTACCTGGTGCAGATGATCAGGCAGCAGCCAGACGTGAAAGCACTAGTTGGTTGATGGATACCCCTTGTTCTGCTGAAAGCATGGCAAGCTGACGATGGACACCAGGCGGCACCCTTAAGGTGATGTTCCCTTTGTACTGTCTGGCTCCCAGAGGTTCAGGAACAATGCCTTTTTCCTCTTCAATCCATTTGATGGATTCAGCAACTACCAGTTCAATTTCCTTCAGGGCCTTCTCTGGTGTCTTGCCGTGGGTGATAAGTGAAGGAAACTCAAGACAGCGGGCAAGGTGCGCCTGATCTTCTTCAGACCATTCAATCCGGTAGGTGTATTTTTTTACATCATACTTCATGGCTCTTCTCCAGTTTCTCAATCGCTTTGCGTACCTGTATTACCTGATACGGCTTTGCCATCTTACCATCCCTTTGCAGATTTACGCGGGGATCTCCGGGCCACGGTGTTTTGAATATATGGTGACTGCCAACAATCCTTGGTTCACCAAAGTGCTGTCGGCATACCTTCAGCAGATCATTGAAAGCAACACTGCTGGGTGTATCAAAGTTGATTGAACTTTTTCCCATGTTTGAATGATAGCGTATGTGCTATCGCCTCCGCAAGTGGTTTATTGTTTTGCTGCCTTGGCTATCCGGTAGACGCTGGCAATACCTATCTTCAGTTCATCAGCTACCGCCTGTTTGGTCTTGCCCTGGGCCAGCAGTTCAAGCACTTGCTCAGACAATGCCCGTGCGGTTGCCTTGCGGCCTTTGTAGCGCCCTTCGTCTTTGGCTATCCTGATCCCTTCTCGCTGCCGCTCCAACATCATTTCACGTTCAAACTGTCCGATAGCTGCCAGCATGGAAAGCATCAGCTTACCGGTGGGGGTGGAGGTGTCCAGGTTGATGTTCAAGACCTTGAAGGAGACCTTTCTGGCTTCCAGTGCTTCCACAATCTCCAACAGGTGTTTAGTGCTGCGGGCTATCCTGTCCAGCTTGCAGATGATTACGGTGTCACCTTCGCGGAGGTGTTCAAGCATTGCTGCCAACTGTGGGCGGTCCTGCTTTACGCCTGATGCTTTTTCTTTGAATATCTTGTCTACGCCTGCCCCGTTTAGTTGCTCAAGCTGTGCGGTCAGTTCCTGGCCTTCTGTGCTTACCCGTGCATAGCCGATGTTAGCCATGGTGGTTCCTCCCTGTCTGTTGCTATCATCAAGTTAAAGACTATGGGATAAACCTATCAATAGGGTTAAGTACTGTCAAGGTTTTAATTTTTTCACCGGTTTTGCTTCTTGTAAGTTGTTGATTTTACATAAGCGCAACCTATCACGTTTTTGCTATCAATAGATCTTGGTCTATTGATATGGTGATAGGGTGTCATGGATAGGTTTGTGGGAGGTGGGGCATAAGACAAAGGCGACTGCATAAACTGTAGTCGCCTTTGGTGTGAAGTGGTGTTGATTCTATGATGAGCTATAGCAGTCGCCTGTAGTCGCAGTGCAACGCCTCAGCAAGTCGCTTGGCACTGACAACGCCAATAATGCGCTTGCCGTTCTCCATTTCGCTGATGTGCCGCTGGGGAATGCCGGTTACTTCGGCAAGCCGTGTCTGGGTCATGGCCTCCCGGTGCCGAAATCCTGAAAGGGTTGTACCTGCCACATTGTTTGCAAATTCGGGGAACGCTTCGCGCCAGGGAATGCTGTCATCAGCTTCCTGCAAGCCGATCTTGGCAGCAAATGCCCGCAGCTCTTGAACCTTGTTAGTCGATCCAATAAAGCGAACTGAATCAGTATGGTGCTTTTTCGTGCGTTCCAGCATACGTAACCTCCACCAGCTTAATCTTCCCGTCCTTTACTTCCCAGACTGCTACATAGGTTGGATTACCCTTCTTGAGGTGGCAATGATGTCTGGTGTCGGAAAGTTTCCCGTAGTTCGGCCAGTCTCCACGGACGGGGCCACCGGCTTCAATATCTCCGATCAACGCATACAGGATCTGGGATAATGTTTTCGGTAGTTTGTTTTTTTGCTTTTCTGCTGTGCGTGACAACCTGACTGTCCAGCTCATAAAATATACCTTTCAAAAGTATAAATCAAGTCCTTGTGTTAATCCACTTACCCCGCCTGTCTAAGTGGTATCACCTTCGCCCCAGCCTTCAATCCATCCAGGTAATCAGCCCATTGCTGCATCATCTGCCGACGATCCTTAAGAAAAGAGGTTCGATTGTAGGCCCTGCCGTTTGCATCCCTTACGGCGTGGGCCAGCTGATGTTCTATGATGTCGGGGCGGAACCCCAGCACTTCATCAAGGATAGTTCGGGCGGTTGCCCTGAAGCCGTGGCCGGTCATTTCGCTTCCGGTGTACCCAAGTCGGCGCAGGGCTGCAGTAATTGCGTTTTCACTCATTGGTCGCAACGGTGTGCGGTGGCAGGGGAAAACATATTTGCTGTGACCAGTCAGGGGGTGAAGCTCTTTAAGAATCTGAACGCTTTGGGAGGATAGGGGGACAAGGTGAAACTGCCCCTTGCGGTCTTGCTTGGTCTGGTTCTTCAACTTCATTCTTTCAACGGGGATGTTCCATTCAGCAGCATCAAGGTCAAGCTCTGCCCACTCCATGCCTCGCAGTTCCCCTGGGCGGCAAAAGAGGGCAGGGGAAAGCTGTAAGGCGCACTTGACTACAAAACTTCCCTGAAAGCTATCTATGGCCCGTAACAGGGGGGCAACTTCTTTCGGGTCTGTTAGTGCCCCGAAGTGCTTTGCTCTTGCTGGGGGTAATGCTCCTCTTAAGTCTGCTGTGCAGTCACGATCAGCCCGCCTGCCGTGTGCAATGGCATAGCGTAACACTTGGCTGATGATCGTCTTTACCCGGTGGGCTGTTTCCAGTATCCCCCTTGATTCAATCCGTTTCAGAACCTTTAGCACGTCCGGGGCCTTAATCTCTTCAATCGGCATTGACCCGATATAGGGAAACAGCTCCCGTTCCATTCGGCTTAAGAGTTTGGTGGCATGGCCTGGAGTCCATTGGTCTTGAAAGGCTCCGTACCACTCCCTTGCTATTACTTCAAAGCTGTTGGCAGCCCTGTCTTCACCAGCCTGCTTTTGTGCCTTCTTTGCATTTGCCGGATCAGTGCCGTTTGCAACGAGCTTTCGCGCTTCTTCTTTCCGTCTCCTTGCATCTGCCAAGGATATTTCAGGATAAGAACCAAATGCAATTCGGCGTTCTTTGCCTTCAAAGCGGTATTTCATTCGCCAGAGTTTTCCGCCTGTTGTTGTAACGAGTAGATAGAGTCCGCCACCGTCAAACAGATTGTAGTCTTTGTCTTTGGGTTTGGCCTTGGAGACTTGAATATCGGAGAGGGGTACAATCCTTTTAGGCATGGCGCTTTCCTCCGTTTTGGGGATACCCAATTTGCTTTGGGGATATTTTACCGAAAATATATCCCCAAAAAACGTAGATTCAAGCATACCAATATAGACTGGTGTGGACAACATAAAAGAAAAAGCCCTTGAAAACTCAAGGGCTTTTGGTCTTGTCTGGACTGTCCCAGACTCTCTAATGGTGGCTGCTCAGGGACTCGAACCCCGGACCTCACACGTATGAAGCGTATGCTCTAGCCAGCTGAGCTAAGCAGCCATTTGAAAACGCCCCTTCGGTAGACCAAAGAGGCGGTTGTTAATTTGGTTGCGGGGACAGGATTTGAACCTGTGACCTTCGGGTTATGAGCCCGACGAGCTACCAGACTGCTCCACCCCGCGACGTGAGGAATTGAACTTATAGCAGTAATCGCAAGGCGAAGTCAATATAAAAGTTTCTTATTCCTGATCAGGCAGCACTTTTGCTCCGCTACCTACCCGGCCGGCAATCTCGGAAGCGGCCTCTTTATCAAGATGGCGGCCGATACGGACGCGGTACCAAGTGCCTTTATCGTTAAGATTTGTTTCTGAGATAGAGGCGCTGTAGCCCTTTGCGGCAAGCTTGGCCTTGGTGTTTTCAGCCTCTTTTACGTTGGCAAAGGCAGCAACCTGCACCAGAAAGCCGGAGTTTCCAGCTTTTGTGTCTGATGGTTTGGTTGCGGCTGCAGGCGTTTGAGGCGGTTGTGGGGCAGGCGAAGCTGCCGGTTTCGGCTTCTCATTTATGCCGCTGCCAAGCACGGTCTGCTTCTGACCCTTGGGAAGACTTTCAAAGAAAGAGAGCGGCACCTGTCCCGTGGGGGCTGCCTGTTGCGCAGGCTTGCCAGCGGAGGGGATTGCGGCAGGTGGTGTTGCGGCGGCTTGTGGTGGTTGCGGTGCTGGTTGATCAGGTTGTTTTTTTGTGTCTTTCGGGTTTGATTCAAGGCTCTGCTGCTCCATCGCAGCTCTGAAGGCCTTTTTCGCAGCCTTCTGTGAAAAAAACCAGCCGGTACCAAAACCGGTGAAAAAAATAAAGCCGGCAAGAACACACATAAAGATCAGGTTGGAAGAGGATGAGCTGTCAGTCTTGCGTGGACTGCTGCTGATACTTGAGCTGCTGGAACCAGAGGATTGGCGTGGCTCGCTATAGTCGATCCGCATGGCTGGTCTCCTACATCTTTTCCGGTGCTGAGACACCCAGCAGGGACAATGCATTCTGAATCACCTGTCTGGTGCGGGCCAACAGGTACAGGCGTGCAATGCTCAGGGTGGTGTCTTCAGTAACTACCTTGCTCTTATTGTAATAGCTGTGGAACTGGCCAGCCAGTTCTGTCAGATAATAGACAATCTTGTGCGGTTCAAACTCCTGGGCGGCATCATCAATGGTTTCCGGCAGACTTTCAAGCCATTTGATCAGACGCAGTTCTTCAGGGGTTTCAAGCAGTGCAAGTATATCTGAAGCTGGTGTCTGATGGGGCAGAATAATACCCTTTTCAGCTGCGTTCTCAAAGATGCTACAGATACGAGCATGGGCATACTGGATGTAATAGACCGGGTTGTCCAGTGATTGCTGCTTGGCCAGATCAATGTCAAAAACCAGTTGGGAATCCGGCTTGCGCATGACAAAGAAGAAGCGTGTCGCATCACGCCCCACCTCATCAATCAGATCCCGCAGGGTGACATAGCTGCCTGCCCGTTTTGAAATCTTAACCTCTTCGCCACCCCGCATGACTGTAACCATCTGGTGCAGGACATATTCCGGCCAGCCTTTGGGGATGCCTGCATCCAGAGCCTGCAGTCCAGCCCGTACCCGGGTGATGGTGCTATGGTGGTCAGCTCCCTGCTCGTTAACAACCCGCAGAAAACCACGCTGCCATTTGTCCAGGTGGTAGGCCACATCAGGCACAAAGTAGGTGTAGCCGCCGTCGGTTTTGCGCATGACCCGGTCTTTGTCGTCGCCAAAGTCGGTGGTACGCAGCCAGAGCGCCCCTTCCTGCTCGTAGGTATGGCCATTGGCAATCATTTTCTGTACTGCAGCTTCAACCTTACCGTCAGCGTAGAGGCTTGATTCAAGGAAATAGCGATCAAAGCAGACATCAAAGGCCTGCAGATCCTGATCCTGCTCCCGCCGCAGGGATGCAACTGCAAAACGTCTGATGGCATCCAGATCATCAGGATCACCACTGGCAGTAACCTGTTGATCGCCCGCAGAGACGGTTTCTTTAGCTAGATAGGCGGTGGCAACTTCCTTGATGTAGTCACCCTGGTAGCCATCTGCCGGCCAGCGTGGATCGTCGGTTTCGATCCCAAGGCAGCGGGCCTGAACAGACAGGGCCAGGTTGCTGATCTGGGCTCCGGCATCATTGTAGTAGAATTCGCGGGTTACCTGCCAGCCGGTTGCGGATAACAGGCGACAGAGCACATCGCCGATGGCAGCGCCGCGACCGTGGCCGATATGGAGTGGACCGGTGGGGTTGGCGCTGACAAACTCAACCTGTGCCTTACGTCCGGCTCCGCTGTCAGTACTGCCGTAGCCTGGACCAGCCTGCGCAATCAGGGGTAGACACTGCTGCCAGGCAGACGGTGCAATAAAGAAGTTGATGAACCCCGGCCCGGCTATTTCTGCCCGATGAATCAGTCCATCAGCATCCTGGAGGTGCAGCAGTACCGTTTCAGCTACCTGGCGGGGTGACTTGCGTTCCGGTTTTGCCAGCTGCATGGCTATATTGCAGGCAAAGTCACCGTGGGCTTCCTGGGCCGGGGTGCCGATAACAACATCAGGAAAGTTTTCAGAACAGAGGGTGCCTGCAGTGCGGGCCGCTATCAGGGCCTGGGATACCAGTTCAGCAAGTTTCTGACGGATCATTGTTGAGGAGCTTCCTTGGAAGAATCGTTGGTCGTGGATGGGGCTGCATCATCCTGGTCTTTTATGGTGATATCCCTGGAAAAATCAGGGCAACGGGCACCGCTATCCGAGACGGAAAAACGTTTTGCACAGGTTGCACGCCAGGCACAGATAACACAATTTTGTCGCTGCATAGGTTTGGGCCTCACTTGCTCCCGGAAGGTGGAAACTGATAGATAACTTCATTGGGGCGAACCAGCCCCAGCTCTTTGCGGGCAATCCGCTCTAGTTGGTGTCGGTCGCTGTGTAGTGCCTCTATTGACAGGCGCAGCTTCTGGTTTTCTACACGCAGATCAGCAACAGTGCGCTCAATACGCTGTTTTTCTTGTCTCATCTCGTAAATCCGTAACAGACCGCGTTCACCAAATACCGTAAAAAACAGGATAAAGGAGAGGCAGGCTGCCGGGATCAGCCAGGTGCGGCGTGTTATACGGATTCCGGTCATATCATCCCCTGTTACAACGTGCGGCAAAGTAATCAGCCGTGGTCTTCAACCCTGTTTCCAGGTCTACGACAGGTTGCCAGCCAAGTTTTTCCTGCGCCAGGGTGATATCAGGTCTGCGTTGTTTTGGATCATCCTGGGGCAGTGGTTTGTTAATAATCTTTGATTTTGAGCCGGTTATTGTAATGATTTTTTCAGCAAATTCAAGGATGCTGTTTTCAACCGGGTTGCCCAGGTTGACCGGCCCGATAAAGCCCTGCTCATTTTCCATCATCTTGATCATGCCGTCGATCAGGTCACTGACATAGCAGAAGGAGCGGGTCTGCCTGCCTTCACCAAAGACCGTAATGTCTTCGTTTTTGAGTGCCTGCAGCATGAAGTTGGACACCACCCGGCCATCATTTTCTGCCATGCGGGGGCCGTAGGTATTAAAGATGCGGATGATACGGATATCGACCTTGTTCTGGCGATGGTAGTCCATCATCAGGGTTTCAGCCACCCGCTTGCCTTCATCATAGCAGCTGCGAATACCGATCGGGTTGACGTTGCCCCAGTAGTCTTCTCTCTGGGGGTGTACCTGGGGATCACCGTAGACTTCTGAGGTGGATGCCTGCAGGATGCGGGCCTTGACCCGTTTTGCCATGCCCAGCATGTTGATCATCCCCATCACGCTGGTTTTGACGGTCTTGACCGGGTTGTACTGGTAGTGGACCGGTGAGGCAGGGCAGGCCAGATTGTAGATCCGGTCTACCTCCAGCAGGATCGGTTCGACGATGTCGTGGCGGATCAGCTCAAAGCGGTGATTGTCCATCAGATGGATGATGTTATCTTTACTGCCGGTGAAGAGGTTATCCAGGCAGATGACGTCGTTACCTTCGTTAAGCAGTCGTTCACAAAGGTGACTTCCTAAAAAACCTGCGCCGCCGGTGACTAGAATACGCATTATAAAAATCTCCTGATAAACAGGGATACAAGGGATGGAAGGGATACAAACTGTTTGTGCGATAACCCTTCAAGTTAAAAACAAATCCCTTTTATCCTCGCTATTCCTGTTAAATTTGTTGTCAAACCGTCTGTATTCAAGCCGTGGCATACCAAAGTTGATCAATAGTCCAACTGGCAATCCTGATGCCTTTAGGTAATTCAAGAGTTGGGCCTGGTGTTCTGGTAGCAGGTTTTTTACTGCTTTTAACTCCAGTATTACAGTTTGGTTTACAATAATGTCTGCATAAAAGCTACCAACTGGCTCATTGCGAAATGTAACTGACAACTGAAACTGCTTTTGGGCTTCAAGTCCCTTGGCTTTCAAAGCAATCAGTAACGCTTTTTCGTAGACTGATTCTACAAAGCCAGCTCCAAGCTCATTACTAACTTCAAAGCAGGCTGCAAGGATTTTATCGGTAAGTTCCTGTAGTTTCATAACTTAGCAAGGAAACAGTGATTCAGTTGGATACAAGGGATTGAAAAAGCTTGTCTTGGTTTGTTGTCAATCCCTTTAATCCCCTTCATCCCTGTACTTTTAGTTTTTTCATCCTTGTTCAGTTCGCTTCACTGATGCCGTTGCCAGCCCGTCCAAGTGGAATATAACGGATGCCGGTTTCTTTCATTCGGTTCGGCTTGTAGAGGTTGCGTCCGTCAACAATCAGCGGTTGCTTCAGAGCAGCCTTGATCCGGTCAAAGTCAGGGTTGCGGTATTCATGCCAGTCGGTAATGACAGTCAGGGCATCGGCGTTGTCCAGTATCTCGTACTGGTTGGTGCTGTATTCGATCCTATCACCGAAATGTTTTTTGGCTTCGGCCAAGGCCTCGGGGTCATGGGCACGGACGGTTGCACCGGCAGCCAGCAGGCGCTCAATGATGGTCAGTGATGGTGCCTCACGCATATCGTCGGTGCGTGGTTTGAAGGAGAGGCCCCAGCAGGCAACAATCTTGCCGGTAAGCGGTTGTTCCTCGTCTGCAGAGCCCAGTGTCTTGATCAGTTTGTTGGCCAGGACTTCTTTCTGCAGTTCGTTAACCTCTTCCACCGCTTTTAGCAGCAGGAAGTCGTAGTTGCTTTCCTCAGCGGTGCGGATCAGTGCTTTGACATCTTTAGGGAAGCAGGAGCCACCGTAGCCAGGGCCGGGAAAGAGGAAGTCATAACCGATACGGGAGTCAGAGCCGATTCCTTCACGAACAGCAGCAACATCAGCACCCATCCGTTCACAGAGACCGGCAATCTGGTTCATGAAGGAGATCCGGGTGGCCAGCATGGCGTTGGCAGCGTATTTGGTCATTTCAGCAGAACGGATATCCATGATGATCATCCGGCTTTGCTTGCGCATGAACGGGTCGTACAGCTCTTTCATGATCTCGGCAGTGCGGACGTTGTCGGTACCTACCACCACCCGGTCAGGCTTCATGAAGTCGTCAATGGCAGCCCCTTCTTTGAGGAATTCCGGGTTGGAGACTACATCAAATTCCAGGTGGGAACTGCGTTTTTCCAGTTCTTCCTGTACCGCCAGCCGGACCTTGTCGGCAGTGCCAACCGGTACGGTGGATTTATCAACAATGATCTTGAAGCCGTTCATATGCTGGCCAATGGTGCGGCCAACAGCCAGAACATACTGCAGATCAGCGGAGCCGTCCTCACCAGGAGGGGTGCCAACGGCTATAAACTGGATCAGGGATTGTTCTACTGCTTCAACCATGTCAGTGGTAAAGGAAAGACGGCCTTCAGACTGGTTGCGCAGGATCAGTTCCTTCAGGCCAGGTTCGTAGATCGGGATAATCCCGTTTTTCAGTCCTTCGATCTTTTTCTGATCTATATCAACGGCAATGACGGTGTTGCCGCTTTCTGCAAAACAGGCTGCAGCTACCAGACCAACATAACCAGCGCCAAATACGGATATCTTCATCAAACAACTCCTTGCATGTTATTGTTCTTCTCTGCCCCGCAAAAGCAACGCCTGGGCATACAGTTCCCGGCGCGGTAAGCCGGTTGCGGCAGCCACCAGGGCCGCTGCTTCTTTGACGGTATGTCCCTTGGCCAGGGTGGCAGCCAGCTGTTCTTCTGTTGACAAGCCTTCCTGAACCACGCTGTTTTCATCTGCCGGTGCTATCAGGATAACAACTTCGCCCCGCTCGCGGCCATCCTGTACCAGCTCACGGACCTGAACAGTGTTGCCCAGCAGCAGTTCTTCGTAAATTTTGGTCAGCTCCCGTGCTACTACTACCTGCCGCTCACCCAGTATGGTGTTGATATCAGCCAGGGTAGCTGCCAGACGATGTGGTGCTTCATAGAGCACCACCGTTCCATGGGCAGTTGCCAGCGAGGCCAGGAAGGAACGACGCTTACCTTCTTTATTCGGCGGAAATCCGGCAAAAGTGAAGGAATTTGTAGGTAGTCCGGCGGCTGAAAGTGCGGTTATTGCGGCACAAGGACCCGGTATCGGCACTACTTTTATCCCCTCTGCCAGAGCATCCCGAACCAACTGGTAGCCAGGATCAGAAATGCAGGGGGTTCCGGCATCAGAAATAAGCGCCACCTGTTTGCCTTCACGCAGGGTCGTAATAATTCGCTCACCTTTCAATGCCTGATTGTGATCGTAATAAGAGGTCAGGGCTGTGGTAATGCCAAAATGGGAGAGTAGTTTGCGTGAGTGCCGGGTGTCTTCGGCAGCGATCAAATCCACTTCCTGGAGAATACGGACAGCCCGGAAGGTGATATCCTCCAGATTACCGATCGGTGTAGCCACAATGTAGAGGGTTCCACTCATGCAATATTCTCATTGAGCCAGCCAGCAAACTCCTGCCAGGGGATCGCGTTAATGCCATAGGGCATTGCCTGCCGTTGCGGGACGCGGCAGACCAGTAGGCCAGGTTCGCAGAGATCCGTGCCGGCAAGGGTGCGAAAACGTTTTAGGCTGTCCAGGTGGTTGGCGGTAGGCGTGGTGGTAAGTTTGATCTCAATGGGGACAAGTTTGTCCTTAGACTGCAGAATCAGGTCAACTTCAAGCCCATCATGGGAGCGCCAGTACCAGAGCGCTGGTTTGCGCCCCGCATTGGTATATGCCTTGACCGCCTCAATCACGACAAGTCCTTCAAATAACGCCCCACCCATGGCGCCTGACAGGGCTGCTTCTCCGCTCGGCTGGCGGGTGAGGTAGGTCACAATCGCCGGATCAAGCAGGTACAACTTGGGGGATTTGGTCAAACGCTTTCCCAGGTTGTTGAAATAGGGTGGCAGAAGATAGAGCAGATAGGATGCTTCCAGAACACCGATCCAGGACTTGGCTGTCGGCAGGGTGATGCCAATCTCCCGTCCAAATTCGGCGCTGTTAAATTCCTGGCTGTGGCGGGCACAGGCAAGGGCAACAAACTGCTCAAATGCGCGCAGGTCCTTGATGTTTTGCAGCTGTCGTACGTCCCGTTCGATATAGGTTTGAAGATAGGCCCGCAACCAAAGATCACGCTTTCCCGGGGCAAGTGCTGGCTCTGGATAACAGCCGTTCCAGCACAATGATTCCAGGTTGTTATGGATTTGATGCGTCTGTAATTCATGCAGGCTGAACGGCAGTTGGTCAAGGATGGCTATCCGTCCGGCCAGTGATTCACCGATGTCCTTCATCAGGTGAAATTGCTGGGAACCGGTTAATAACCAGCGTCCGTTACGGTGACGATCCCGGTCGATCCGCAGTTTAAGAGAAGGTAACAGGTCTGGCAGGTATTGGATTTCGTCAAGGATTACCGGCTGGTCATTAAAGCGGTCGAGAAAACCGTTTGGATCGTTTTGGGCAAAGGATCGTTCCACCGGATCGTCAAAGCTGACGTAGGCGCAGGCTTCTCCGGTTTCGTGCTGCAACAGGGTTGTCTTCCCGGCTTGGCGAGGACCGGTGACCAGTACAGCAGGGAACTGCTGCATTGCGGTTTTAAGTATGGTGTTGAGCTGACGTTGCAGGTACATGCTGACAGATATAAAGTTTAATTTTACATCTGTCAATAAATAGGAATGATAGTGAGTTATCGTTGTTTTGTAAGTGGCTTAATGAATGTTATACAAGTCTTATTTCAGTGCATTGATATAGGCTCTGATTCCGTCAAGAATACCATCTGCAGTCAGGTCATGAAAGGACGGGTCTTTAAGATGAGCCTCTTCAGTGTTGTTGCTCAGGAATCCGACCTCAGTCAGGATACTGGGCATGCTGGCTCCTACCAGAACGTAGAAAGGTCCCTGTTTGACCCCCAGGTTTTTTGTGTCAGGGTACTTGGCTTTCGCGGTTTTATAGATCGCCTTCTGGATCTCTTCTGCCAGGTGGGCCGAGTCGTTCAGCTTGTAATTTGCCATCAGGTCAAACAGGATCGCCTGCAGGGTGCTGACCTTTTCCAGGCTGGTGCCGTTTTCCTTGGCTGCCAGCTGGGCAACTTTTTCTGTTTTGGCCAGGTTCAGGTAGTAGGTCTCAATGCCGGCAGCATTACGGTTGGGGGCGGCATTAGCATGAATTGAGACAAACAGGTCGGCGTTGACCTTGTTGGCAATGGCGGTCCGTTCTTCCAGTGGGATAAAGACATCGGTGGAGCGGGTCATCACGACATCCAGCCCCAACTCTTCCTTCAGTTTCTCCCGCAGTTTCAGTCCTATGGACAGCACTACATCCTTTTCCTGCAGACCGCTGTGTCCCACAGCACCGGGATCATGGCCGCCATGGCCTGGGTCTACTACAATTCGGCGGATCTTTGAGATAGCCGACGGTTTCTTTGCTGTTTTGGGAGGGCGATCAGTTTTGGGTGTGGGAGTGGGGGCGCTAGGTGGTTCCTGTACGCGGTTAGTCAGGCTGCTTTCAAGTTGGCTGATTTCGGTGCGCCGTTCTCCGCGCACATCAATGATCAACCGGGCCGGGTCAGAGAGGGGGAAAATTTTGTAGTCGCGGATGTTGTCGGTATCCAGCACTACCCGCACCACACCCGGCTTGTATAGCCCTGCCCGCACACCTTTGAGCAGTCCGTCACCAATGGTAATGTCCCGTATACTGCTGCCCAGTCGGACATTGTGCAGGTCAATAACAATCCGTCCCGGTTTGCCGTTGCGCCCGGCAGTCTTGTCAAGCTCTCGACTTTCCCAGGTAACATCCCGCTCAAGGGCAATGGCAATCCTGGTGTAGTCAGGGTTTGACCAATGTTTCAGCTCAAGCACCTGGGCTTGAGGGGCTATTCTGTTTTCAGAAGTGGATTGTTTTCTGGCTGTTCTGGCGGCATGGACAGGAGGGGTGAACACAGCGAGAGTAAACAGTGCCAGCAGCAGGTATATAATCGATCTTAGTCTGATCATCATGCCATTTTCTTCAATTCATCAAGCAGATTCAATGCTTCCAACGGTGTCATAACAGAAATATTCAGTTTTTTCAACCGTTCCCGCAGCAGGTCCCCCTGCTGTTCAAACAGGGTAAACTGGGCAGTCTCTTTTCTGGGTGGGGCGATGCTGCTCTTGGAGAGGCGGGGTGAGCCCTGTTCAAACTCCCCTTCTTCCAGTGTTTTGAGCACTTCTTTAGCCCGTTCTATGACGTCGCGGGGCATGCCTGCCAGGCGGGCCACCTGAATGCCGTAGGAGTGTGAGGCAGCACCGGGGATGATGGTGCGCAGGAAGATGACCTGATCGTTCCATTCTTTCACCGCCACGGTCAGGTTGGTGATCCGCTCCCGGGCGGCAGCCAGATCAGCCAGTTCATGGTAGTGGGTGGCAAACAGGGTGCGGGGGCGGCAGACCTGATCATCGTGCAGAAATTCCGCCACGGCCCAGGCAATGGAGAGACCGTCAAAGGTGGAGGTTCCGCGGCCGATCTCATCCAGCACCACCAGGCTGCGGTTAGAGGCTGTGCGCAGGATATGGGCGGTTTCCATCATCTCCACCATGAAAGTAGATTGTCCCTTGGCCAGGTTGTCACCAGCCCCGACCCGGGTGAAGATCCGGTCGGCGATGCCGATGGTTGCAGCGGTGGCCGGGACAAATGAACCAGCCTGGGCCATCAGGGCGATCAGCGCCACCTGACGCATGTAGGTTGATTTACCGGCCATGTTGGGGCCGGTGATCATCAGGATCTGGTTGGCCTCGCCATCCAGCCGGGTGTCGTTAGGGACAAACCGCTCCCCCAGGTTCATCGCCTCCACCACCGGGTGACGGCCTTCAATGATCTCCAGGCAGTCGCTCTCATCCACAGTCGGCTTGCAGTAGCTGCGCTCCACCGCCACCGTGGCCAGGCTTGACAGTACATCCAGACTGGCGACTGCCGCAGCAGTACGGCTGATCCGGGCTCCGGCAGCAGCCACGGTTTCCCGCACCTGCTGGAACAGGGTGTATTCCAGTTCACAGATCCGGTCTTCAGCCCCCAGTACTTTTTCCTCGTAGTTCTTCAGCTCTTCCGTAATGTAGCGCTCGCCGGTGGCAACGGTCTGGCGACGGATATAGTTGTCCGGGACATTGGCCAGATGGCTCTTGGTCACCTCAATGTAGTAGCCAAAGACCCGGTTATAGCGGATCTTGAGTGACGATATACCGGTCCGCTCCCGCTCCTGCGCCTCCAGCCTGGCGATGTAGCCTTTGCCTTCCCGGCTGATGGAGCGCAGCTCATCCAGCTCAGGGTTATAGCCATCAGCGATGATTCCCCCTTCACGCAGCGAAAACGGTGGAGTGGGAGAGATGGCGCTGTTAATCAGCTCTTGCAGATCAAGAAGTGGATCAAGCTGTTCCAGTAACCGGCAGAGCAGGGCTGATTCCACGCCAACCAGCGCATCCCGCAGCAGCGGTATCCGCTCCAGCGAATCATGCAGGGCGCGCAGGTCACGACCGCCCGCTCCGGCCATGCTGATCCTGGCATTCAGCCGTTCCAGATCATGCATCCCTTTCAGGCTGGCCACCAGTTGATCCCGCAGCAGCCCCTGTTCAACCAGTTCCTCAACCGCAGACAGGCGCTGGCGGATTGGATCAACCTGCACCAGCGGGTAGGAAAGCCACTGCTTGAGGGTTCGGGCCCCCATGGCAGTGGCGGTGCGATCCAGACAACCCAGCAGGGAACCTGCCTTCTTGTTGTCGGTCATGGTGGCGGTCAGTTCAAGGTTGCGGCGGGTGGCCGGATCAAGGGCCAGAAAATCATTTTTGCGGATAATGCTGATATCCCGCAGGTGGGGCAGGCTTGCGTGACGGTTTTCCTGTAGGTAGTACAGTACCATCCCAACCGCCAACAGGGCCAGCGGCAGGCTGTCTAGACCAAAGACATCCGGTGAGGCGATGCCGAAACGGTTGCAGATCAGGCCGGAGCAATAATCCTTATCCAGCACCCAGTCTGCCACGCTGGAGCGGGTCCGTTCGCCATGCAGCAGCCCCAGTTCTTCCGGCAGTTCCTTGCGCATCCCTTCTGCCAGCAGCAGTTCCCGTGGCCCGATTGCAGCCAGCATGGCAGCAGCGCCGGTCAGGCTGTCTTCTTCAGATGCCTTGAATTCGCCGGTGGAGAGATCCAGCCAGGCGCAGCCCCAGCGTCCTTCCTGCTGGCAGAGCGCCAACAGATAGCTGTTCTCATCCGGGATCAGGCTTTCGCTCTCGGTCACCAGTGCCGGGGTCACCACCCGCACCACATCCCGCTTAACGATCCCCTTGGCCTGCTTGGGATCTTCCACCTGTTCACAGATCGCCACCCGGTGGCCTGCCTCAACCAACCGGGCAATATAGGGCTGGGCCGAGTGGAACGGCACTCCGCAAAACGGGATCTCGTCAGCGCTGTTTTTGTTGCGGGAGGTAAGGGTAATATCCAGGATGCGGGCTGCAATCAGGGCATCATCCAGAAACATCTCATAGAAATCACCCATCCTGAAGAACAGGATGCTCTCGGGATAGCGGGCCTTGATCTCAAGATATTGCTTCATCATGGGTGTTTGAAGGGCTGAACTCATAGCGCTGTTTTGTAGCACATCGGCAGTTGCCATTGCAAGGAAGCGGGGCAGGGTGTATAGGGAATTAATTCAGATTTTGACAAGAAAGAAGCCTCAATGAAACGTATCGCACTGCTCCTGTTCTGCTTTGCATTGCTGCTGTTTAATCTGGCCTGCAGTCCAGTCAAAGAGAAACCCAAAGCGAAACCGGCAATTCCGGTTAAGACCGCCCAGGCAGTGCAAAAAAACGTGCCGGTTCAGATCAAGGGGATCGGCACGATTGAGGCATTCAGCACGGTGGCGATCAAGGCTCAGGTAACCGGGCAGATCAGCAGGATACAGGTTGCTGAGGGGAGTGATGTCAGGGAAGGGCAACTGTTGGTCAGTATTGATCCTGAGCCGTTTCTTGCTACGCTCAGACAGGCTGAGGCAACCCTGGCCAAGTCCCAGGCTCAGGCAAGGTTTGCGACAGATCAGGCCAGACGTTATGATGGTTTGGTCAAAGAAGGGATTGTTACCCATGACCAGTACGATCAGTTGCGGGCCAATGCCGAATCCCTGTCTGCAGCGGTTGCCGCAGACCGTGCAGCGGTTGCCAATGCCAAGATCCAGCTGGGCTACTGCTCTATCCGTTCACCCATCTCTGGCCGCACCGGCACAATAGCCCTGCATGCCGGTAACCTGGTCAAGGCCAATGATCTGACCATTCTGACGGTTAATCAGATCAGCCCGATTAATGTCACCTTTAACCTGCCGGAGAAGCGACTGGCAGAGTTGAAACAGGCCATGGCAGGCGGGCAACTGAAGGTGGAGGCGATGATCCCCCAGAATCCGGGAGCTGCCGAAACCGGTTCCATCAGCTTTCTGGATAACGCGGTTAATCCGGCCACCGGCACCATCAAGCTGAAAGGGCTGTTTGCCAACAAGGCACGCAAGCTCTGGCCGGGCCAGTTTGCAGATCTGGTGCTTACCCTGGCCAGCCGCCAGAACGCGGTGGTGGTGCCGGCCTCGGCGGTCCAGAACGGTCAGCAGGGGGAGTATGTCTATGTCGTGACCAAGGATCAAAAGGCTGAGCTGCGCCAGGTGGTGACTGCTCCGGCCACTGAGGGTGAGACCGTGATAGAAAAAGGGGTGGCCAGCGGTGAGACCGTGGTGATTGACGGCCAGCTGCGTCTGACCCCCGGTGCAGTAGTTACCTCAGAGATTCCCCAGGTTGGCGGGAAGCAGAAGTGAATTTCGCTGATCCCTTTATCCGGCGCCCGATCATGACCTCGCTGGTCATGATTGCTATCCTGCTCTTTGGTCTGGTCTCCTACAATCAACTGCCGGTCAATGACCTGCCCAACGTGGATTTCCCCACCATCCAGATCAATGCCAGCCTGTCCGGCGCCAACCCGGATACCATGGCCTCGGCCGTGGCCACCCCCCTTGAAAATCAGCTCTCCACCATCGCCGGGGTCGATTCCATGACCTCCACCAGCGGTGTCGGTCAGACCCGGATCACCATCCAGTTCGGTCTGGATCGTGATATTGATGCTGCTGCCCAGGATGTGCAGGCAGCCATCTCCCAGGCGGTCCGCTTCCTGCCCAAAAACATGACCACGCCTCCCTGGTTCCGCAAGGTCAACCCGGCTGATCAGCCGGTGCTGTATCTGGCCCTCAGCTCACCAACCCTGCCGCTCTCCCGTATTGACGAGTACGCCCAGACCATGATCGCCCGCCGGGTCTCCACCATCAATGGTGTGGCCCAGGTCAATGTGTTTGGTGCCCAGAAGTATGCCGTGCGGGCCCTGCTTGATCCAAAACAGCTGGCCTCCCGCCAGATCGGTATTGATGAGGTGGCTTCTGCCATCAGCGCTGGCAACGTCAAACTACCCACCGGCACCCTGGATGGCACCCATCAGGCCTATACCATTGAGACCGATGCCCAGCTGATGCAGGCTGCGGCCTACCGTAAACTGGTGGTGGCCTACCGCGACGGGTCACCGGTCTATCTGGAGGAGCTGGGGCGGGTGACCGACAGTGTGGAAAACAACAAGGCCGCTGCCTGGTATAACAAGAACCGGGGCATCATCCTGGCGGTCTATCGTCAGCCCGGTACCAACACCATTCAGGTGGTGGACAGCGTCAAAAAGCTGCTGCCCCAGTTTCGTGCCCAGATCCCCGGCGCCGTGGGGATTGATCTGCTGTATGACCGATCCCTCACCATCCGGGAATCAATGCATGATGTGAAGTTTACCCTGGTGCTGACAATCGGGCTGGTGATCATGGTGATCTTCCTGTTCCTGCGCAACCTGCGGGCAACACTGATCCCCTCTCTAGCCCTGCCGCTTTCCATTGTCGCTACTTTCAGCGTGATGCAGATGTTCGGTTTCTCCCTCAACAACCTCTCCATGATGGCCCTGACCCTGGCGGTGGGCTATGTGGTGGATGATGCGATTGTAATGCTGGAGAACATTGTCCGCCATATGGAGCAGGGGGAGGATGCCCGTGAGGCGGCCTTCAAAGGATCAAAGGAGATCGGCTTTACCATCATCTCCATGACGGTCTCGCTGGTGGCGGTCTTTCTGCCGGTGCTGTTCATGGGCGGGATTCTGGGGCGTCTGCTGCATGAGTTTGCCATCACCATCAGCGCGGCCATTCTGGTTTCCTGCTTTGTTTCCCTCAGTCTGACCCCGATGCTCTGCAGCCGGTTCCTGAAACCTCACGTCCAATCGCACGGTCGTTTCTATCTGGCCATGGAACGTTTTTTTGACGCTCTATTGCACGGGTACGAACGCTCACTGAAACTGGTGCTGCAGTATCGTCGCAGTACCATGGTGGTGACACTGCTGATCACGCTGCTGACGGTCTGGCTGTTCAAAGTGGTGCCGATGGGGTTCCTGCCATCGGAGGATACGGGAAGGATCAACATTGATACCGAGACCGCCCAGGGCAGCTCCTTTGAAGAGATGAAGCAGCATCAGGAGGCGTTGGCCCGTATTCTGGCTGAAGATCCCAATGTTGACGGGTTTATGTCATCAGTCGGCGGTATCAGAAATATCAATAACGGTATGTTTTTTGTCCGGCTGAAACCCCGCAGCCAACGCAAGCTGACCGCTGATCAGGTGGTCCAGCAGTTGCGGCCCAAGCTGGCCAGGGTGCCCGGTATCCGTGCCTATCCCAAGAACGTCCCCTCAATCCAGATCGGCGGCATGAGTTCCAAAAGCCTGTACCAGTTTACCCTGCAGGGGCAGGATACTGCTGAACTGTATCGCACCGCTGCCGGCTTTGAAGCAAAACTGCGTGATCTGCCGGAACTGCAGGATGTGACCAGCGACCTGCAGATCAGCAACCCCCAGATCAAGGTCTCGATCAACCGCGACAAGGTGGCTGCCCTGGGCTTAACCATGCTGCAGGTGGAGGATGCCCTGTCCTATGCCTATGGTAGTCGGCAGGTCTCTACCATCCTGGCCCCTGCTGATCAGTATCAGGTGATCATGGAGCTTGACCCCCGCTGGCAGGGTGATCCATCAGCCCTGCAACTGCTCTATATCCGTTCTGCAGCCGGGCAGTTGGTGCCTTTGGAGACGATCTCCTCCCTCTCGAAAGAGCTGGGTCCTCTGGCGGTTAACCACTCCGGCCAGCTGCCGTCGGTGACGATCTCCTTTAACCTGCGTCCCGGCATGGCCCTGGGTGATGCGGTCAAGCTGATCGAGGCCAAGGCAGAAAAAGAACTGCCCCCCACGGTCAGCACCAGCTTCCAGGGCACGGCCCAGGCGTTCAAGGACTCCTTCCGTGGCTTCTGGCTGCTACTGGCGTTGGCCATCTTTGTGATCTACCTGGTGCTGGGGGTGCTGTACGAAAGTTATATCCACCCGATCACCATTCTGTCCGGTCTGCCTGCAGCCGGATTCGGTGCGTTGCTGACCCTGCTGCTGTTCAAGAGTGACCTGAACATCTACGGCTTTGTGGGGATCATCATGCTGATCGGCATTGTCAAAAAGAACGCCATCATGATGATCGACTTTGCCCTTGAGGCAGAGCGGAAGCAGGGCAAGACACCGCTTGAGGCGATCTACGAGGGGGCGATTGTCCGTTTTCGGCCGATCATGATGACCACCATGGCCGCCCTGATGGGAACCCTGCCGATCGCCCTGGGCTACGGCGCCGGTGGCGAATCACGGCAACCGTTGGGGCTGGCAGTGGTGGGCGGTCTGCTCACCTCCCAGCTCCTGACCCTCTACATCACGCCGGTGGTCTACTATTACATGGATAGGCTGCTGAAACGGGTGCGACAGGGCAGGACACCGGCTGGGCTTATTGAACAGAACTAACCAGAGGAGGAATAACTGATGAAGATTTTAATCCAGTACTGCGCATCTTGAGGCCAGCAACAGATGGCGGCAGGTCTTGCCGCTGAACTTGAAAAAAACCTGGAAGATGTAATCGTTGAGATTGAGCGTGGTCCCAAGCAGAGTGAACTGGCGGTGCTGGTGGATGGCGAGCAGATCTTCTCCCGGCTGGAGCAGATGCGGTATCCGACGGTACCGGAGCTGATTGTGGCCTGCCGTAGCAGGCAGTAGGTACTGGGCTGTTCCGGACGCTGCATTGGTCTGGAACAGCCTTTAAACCCGGATATTCCATTAGGCGGCACAAAGCGCCTACACGAGCCCTACCGGATGTTTTTCGGCATCTATCCGCCCGTTTTTCGCGCCAATAGACCCAGCTATTGGCTTGTCAAACGGACGAACATCTGCTCGCAAACCATCTCGGCAGCATCTCGTGTCCCAATGGAAAATCCGGGTTATTACATTTTCCCCTAGTCCATCCCCTCTAACCTTCATTCATCCTGTCTGTGCGGATTCCCGCACAGGGAAACACCCCCATTCTGGAAAACCGCACTGATGTAATACCTTCCCAAACCATCCCTTGGTAAAAAGTTGCTGAATTTTAATGTGTTAGCATTAAATTTGGAAACGCTGTTATTCGGCATACGCCTTGCTATTCAGACTGCAGTTAAAAGGTTTTGTTCAGCTGTAGTGCGGTTTAGTAGAACGACTTTATGTCTGGAGCGTTGCCTATGACACCTTTTCCCCCATCAAGCTGTGCAGTGTCTGAACCGGTTTCCGGCATTCGGGAACTGCCGGTTCTTGAAAACGGTTTTCAACTGCTGGCATCGATGTTCCGCTATCCCGATGAGCCAATCTGGCAGGCGCTTGCAGAGACGTTACCAGCAGCAGAGCTCTTCTCATCAAGTCTGCTTGGACGTCCACTGTCTCTGCCGCCTCGGCAATCGCTTGAACAGACCTATACAGCACTGTTTTGCACCAATCCTATCGGGTTGACGGCGTCTCCATATCTCTCCTGTTATCTGGAAGGTCCAGGGCGGATTGAAGGGGGCGGCAGACTGATGATCCAACAACTTCTGGCAGTGGAGGGTGGTGTTGCCGATCCGGCGATGAAGGAACCGGAAGACCATCTAGCCACTGTGCTGGAACTTGCAGGTGTGTTGTGTCGCAAAGCCCACGGGGATGATCCTGCAGAGGCTGCCGATGGTCGTATTCGCCTGCTGCAACTGACCGATACCATGCTGATTATGTTACCCCCTTTTCAGTCTGCTATTACGACTGCCGACTTCAGTTGCGTCGATTTCTATGTTGATGCCGTTACGCTCAGTCTTTGTCTGACCGTACTCTGTCGGGAACAGATACTTTTGGGGCAGCCAGAATGTGATGTAGATCTCGCACGGTAACCTGTTGAAGCTTTCCGCTGTAAGCACGGATAGCAAGGCTTCTAAGTATCAAATGCCCTTGGGTATATCTCACAAATTGAAAAACAGGAGGAACAAATGAAGGATTTGCAGAGAAGGGATTTTATCAAAGGGATCGCTGTTTTATCAGGAGCGGCGCTCTGTGGTGTGGCTACGACGACTATTGCAAAGGCTGCTGCTCCGAAAGAAGAGTTTGTGGCGCCTCCATTTCCATGGCCATATCAGGAGATTGATCCTGAATACGTCAGAAAACTCGGCCATTTGGGGTACTACCTTGAAGAGTGTGGCGGTGGCGCTTTCTGGGCGATCATGACTGCATTAAAAGAAAAAATCGGCTACCCCTACACCATTTTGCCTATGCCGACCAAAGAACAGTTTATCGCGCACCTTGCCAGCGGAAAGAAGGAAAGTCCCTTCGCTCCGATCTTGATGCAATATGGTGTCGGAGGGGTGGCAGGATTCGGATCTCTGTGTGGAGCGCCCAACGGGTCAGCCTCTGCGATTACACTTGTGGCGCCTTTTAAGGCTGCAGAAAAGATCATCCCACGGCTGATGCGCTACTATGAAATAGAAGCGTTCCCAACCGATAAGTCCAATGAATATGCGGTCAAGAAACAGTTTTTCCCACCAAAATATAAAAGCGAGAAATCGTTGCCACAATCGCCAAGCCATTCTGTTCTATGCCATGTAAGCGTTGGAAAATGGTGCGAAAAAGCCGGTTATGCCAGTGGGTCCAGTGAACGATCAGAACGCTGTGCACGAGTAACAGGAGATGTGGCTGCAATGGCGGTAACACTCTTGAACGCCTACTACAAAGGAAATCTGGAAACCGCATTCCCCATGAAACTATCGCAGGAAACCGCTGGCTGCATGACCTGCCATACAAAAGGTGAAAAGTATGAAACAGGTAACTTTACCCGGGGTGAAATGGAGTGCAACAGTTGCCACACCGATATGAGCCCCCATAAGTCAAAAAATAAAATAAAAACGGCTTATGGCATGGATATCGGCACCTTGGCCGGCGCTGCAGCGGTCGGGACCGTTGCAGGTATTGGCGCCCATGCGATTAGTAAGCGCGCCAGCAAGGGGGAAAACGATGGTGAAGAATGAAACCATAACCGTTAAGAGACACAGTTTTCTCTACAGGATGCTGCATTGGTTGATTGTGGCAGAGGTGTTGTTGCTGTTGCTGTCAGGACTGGGAGTTAGTGACTATCTGCCGTTTGGCGTTATGAGCAGAGGGGCGGGGAGGAGCCTGCATATTGTCCTTGGTTTGGGCTGGATGGGTACGATCACGTTCTTTGTCTACAATTTTGTGATGAGTGGCGAATATAACTGGTTTGGCGTCTCCAAGATAGGTAATGCCTTTGACTTCTTTGTGCACGAAATCAGATGTCTTGTGGGTGGTAAGAAGATTGAAAATCCGGTTGGCTATGAAGTCGATGAAAAGCGGTATGTCGAAAAGATCATGGCGACTGAAGTGCTGGCCTGGTGGGGCTGGCTGGCATTGTGGATCGCAATGGCCGTAACCGGTCTGGCCCTGCTTTTTCCCGAGAGTTTCAGTATAACAAACCGGCTGTGTCATTGGCTGTTGCCTGCCTTCAAGCATGCCACTGCGGCAACAAGAGTCATCCATATGGTCTTGTCCATGGTGATTGTCGTGTACATCATGATTCATGCCTATGCCTCCTGGGCCTTTGGGATGGTCGGTTCAATGATTTCAGGAAATAAGGATGAGCGGATTATTGCGTCAAAAAAATAGTGATTTCAGGTTGATATATTTTTGTCCCGGTCCCCTCTCCCTGCAAAGGAGGGGGGACCTTCACTCAGGGGAAAATTACAACAGATGGTTTTCTGACAGATAGGAGAAACAGCATGTTTGGATTGGGAATGCCGGAACTGGCCGTGATTGGCGGAATTATGCTGGTTATCTTTGGGCCGAGCAAGTTACCGCAACTCGCTTCTTCTTTGGGAGGCGCTATCAAGAGCTTTCGTACTGCAGCCGATGGTGGCGACAAGCAGGTTGAGTGTGGGGACTGTAAAAAACATGAGGAGAAAAAGTAAATGGGCAGAATGAGAGAAAATCCCCGTTACAATGTTATTTCAATGCGGGTTAGCGATGAAGAACGCAAGCATCTTGAATCGTTGGTGCGGCATACCCGTAAGTCTGTTTCAGAGCTGATGCGGGAGGCGATGGTGGAGCAGATTGAGGGGCGCGGGGGCTGTCGGGCAGCCTAGAGGAATCCTATGCCATGAACGTTTTGAGTCTAAAATGTCGTATGATCAGTTTTGACTGTGGTATGGTCCTTCCTGTGTCTTGACAGATGTAATTGTGGCCGACCGTCTGCGTGAGGCTGCAACGCTGTTCAGGCTTTCGTTAGATTGTAGAAAGAGGTGGCGATATGGGCATGAATCGCAATCTGGCATTTTTCAGCGGGGTGACGGTTGCCTTTGTGGCGCTGGCGGCTGTTGTTGCCGGTTGGGGTATCTACAGCCTGAACAATGCCTTTGAGTCGCTTCATCGCCATGAGATCAGCACCAAGCTGCAAACCATCAATATTGCCCGTGATGTCAACTATGTCTCCCGCCTGACCCGCGACATCATGCTGGGGGCTGATTACGAAGAGGATATGGAGGAGCTTGAAGAGACAGCCGCCGACATTGACAATTCCTTTGAGGCGCTTAACCGGGCCGCCCATGACGCCGGTGACCGCAAGCTGGTTGAACAGGCCAGACGTGACACCATGGCCTTTGTTGACAACTGCATCCAGCGGATGGAGCGGATCAGCGCTACTCCGCCCTCCCAACGTAACCGGGCCTTTGCAGCGTACAAGAAGGAGGCCACCCCGCTGGCCATGAAGTCGCGGGCAAGCTTCAGGGCCATCATCCAGAACGCCGATCTCCGGTTTGAGCTGGCGAATCAGCAGTTTTCAAAGACCATTCAGCGTACCTTCACCATCATCGCCTTGGCCGGTGCCTTGCTGACCGTATTTTTTCAACTTTCCACCAGACGCTACAAAGAACGCCGCATGGCAGAGGCGGCCCTGCGCAAAGCCCACCAGGAGCTTGAAGAGAAGATCACCGAACGTACCGCAGAACTGACGGCAACCAATAGTTCGCTCCTGGAGAAGATTGAGGAGCTGAAAACCACGGAAAAGATCCTGCGCGAGTCACGTGACAATGCGGTACAGGCCGGAAAACTGGCGGTATTGGGCCAGATGTCGGCCGGGATCAGCCATGAGATCAGCCAGCCGCTGACCGCCATTCATACCTTTACCGATAATGCGGTCAGTTTCCTTGAAAAGGGGCGTCTGCCAGAGGCGCTGGAAAACCTCGGGGTGATCAGCCGCATGACAGACCGGATCGCTGCCATTGTCTCGGAAATCAAGTCGTTCTCCCGCAAATCACCTGCTGAAAGGCAACGGGTCAGTATTGTTACTGCCGTCAATCATGCGGTTATGCTGGTGGAGCCGCAACGTCGTCAATTGAATGCGGTTGTTGCGGTGCAGCCGTTTCAGGAAACCCTGCAGGTCTGGGCTGACGTGGTCCGGCTTGAACAGGTGCTGGTCAATCTGTTGCGCAATGGTCTGGATGCGGTGAGCGACCAGCCGGACAAGCGGGTGACCGTGACGGTTCTGCAGCAGCAGGCAGAGGTGCTGATCATGATTCAGGACAGCGGGCCGGGCATTGCTGAGGAGGTCCTGCCGCAGCTCTTTGAATCGTTTGTAACCACCAAGCCGGTTGGCCAGGGGGTAGGGCTTGGCCTGGCCATATCCCAGATGATCATCACTGAACTTGGTGGTAGACTCACCGCCAGGAATCCTGCTACAGGAGGGGCTGAGTTTACCATTGCGCTGGAGGAGGTCGTTGATGGACAGCCACAACAACCACCAGAATAATCTTCCGATTTATCTGATTGAGGATGATGAGGCGGTCCGCTGCGGGTGCGAACAGACAATTCGGTTGGCCGGTCTGACTGTCCGTTCATTTGCCGCTGCTGAGACTGCCTTGAGCGCCATGGATGATCTGCCGCCCGGCATTGTGGTCAGCGATGTCAGGCTGCCCGGTATCTCCGGTATGGAGCTGCTGGATGCAATGCGGTGTTACGACCGTGATATTCCGGTTATCCTGATTACCGGCCACGGTGATGTCTCCATGGCGGTGCAGGCCATGCGCCAGAATGCCTATGATTTTATTGAGAAGCCGTTCCATTCAGAGCGTCTGCTGGATGTGATCAGGCGGGCCCTTGAAAAACGGCATCTGATCCTTGAACTGCGTCGGCTGCATGAGGATCTGGCTGATAGCGGCGCAATGCCGTTGATCGGGCATTCAGACGGTATCCAAAAGGTGCGTCGTTCCATCGCTGCCCTGGCCCCCACCGACGTGGATCTGCTGATCCTGGGGGAGACCGGTAGCGGCAAAGAGGTGGTGGCCCATGCGATCCATACCAGAAGTGGTCGCAGCGGGCCGTTTGTGGCCTTAAACTGCGGGGCGCTACCTGAGACGATCTTTGAAAGCGAGATGTTCGGCCATGAGTCCGGGGCCTTTACCGGGGCGACCCAGAAGCGGATCGGCAAGATCGAGTATGCCCATGGCGGCACACTTTTTCTGGATGAGATCGAATCAATGCCGCTGCAGCTACAGGTCAAACTGCTACGGGTGCTGCAGGACCGTTGTGTCGAGCGGCTGGGCAGCAACAAATCCATCCCGGTTGATTGCCGGATTGTGGCGGCAACCAAGGTTGACCTGCAACGTCTGTCCGAGCAAGGCGGTTTCCGTGCCGACCTGTATTACCGTCTGAATGTGGTCACGATCGAACTGCCGCCCCTCAGACAGCGTCCCGGTGACATTGCACCGTTGATGGCCTACTTCATCTCCCAGGCCTGCGCCCGTTTCAAACGTGAACCGGTGGATTGGAATGAGCAGGATCTGCTCCGGTGGCAGCAACATGACTGGCCGGGCAATGTCCGTGAACTGAAGGCCGTGGCAGAACGGCTCTGTCTTGGTGTTGGTGACAGCCTGGAACCATCCAGGATGGTTACTACCTCCCTGACATCGAAGGTGGAGCTGTACGAGCGGGGGCTGATCCGGGATGCGTTGAAGAGTTCAAAAGGAAATGTCGCAGATGCTGCAGAGCTGCTCCAGATGCCGAAGAAGACCCTGTACGATAAACTGAGTCGTCACGGGCTGGACCCGGAACAGTTCCGATAGGTGTTTATCCTACAAAAAGCAGTTCACACAACGGCGCAACGACGCAACGCAATAAAAAGCAGTGTCTTGCATAAGCGCAGTCTCTCACCAAACGGGTAAAACAGAATGTTTCTGTAACTGTTTGGTTTTCGTTGCGAGCGTTGCGGCTTTGCGTGAGTAACTGCCGTTTTAAAGTCTACAAGCTGATCGCCTGATCCAGGCAAAACTCCACACAGAGACCGCAACCGGTACAGTGATCCTGCTTAAAGGCGGGATGCTGTGCCCGGTCTGTGGTTGTCAGGGCACCGGTGGGGCAGATGGCTGCACAGCCCTGGCAGGCGGCGCAGTCCGGGGAGAAGGTTATCTGGTGGCTAAACGGTTTGCTGACCTGTCCCTGTAGATCTGCAGATAGTTTTGAGATGGTTTGGTTCAGTAACTCACGGCGTTGCGGCAGTCGTTTGTCTCCGTAGCTACCGTTTTGTTCAACCGGCTCTGTTGCGCTGTTCATGACAACAGCCGCTGTTTGAAACAGGGCGTTGCGGAATGAGCTGAAGAAACTACGTCGGTCAAGTTGTTCATGTTGAAGCGTTACGTTGGTGCCTGCCTCTGCCGTGATGATCCGGCATCCCCCCTGATCCCGTTTCTGTTCGTCAAGTAGCGATACTCTTTCCTGTAGCAGCGCTACCATGCTGTTGTTGGGGCAGTCAGGGCAGCTGCCCAGATGCAGGGTAAGGTCGGTATTCAGGCGGTGGATGAGTGTCAGCAGGTGCTCATCGGAAAGCCCTCCCAGGCAGGGCAGGGTTGCGTTGGCTGATTCTGTTGTGCGGCAGCAGCCCAGTACCGGCTTGGTGACCTTGGCTAGTGCTGCCAGACAGGCTGCAAAATCATGGTTGATCTCCAGGGCACCGGAGGGACAGACGACCGTGCAGAGCAGGCACCCTTTGCAGCGTTCCTGATCAACCGTTATCTGTTCATCAATGCTGATGGCGCCGTGCGGGCAGGCCTCAATACAACGGCGGCAGCTGCTCTCGCTGTAGCGGATCGGCAGACAGCGCGAATGATCAATCCGCAGATCGTTGCGGCCGCCGGTCTGTTCAGGCATCTTCTGTAACCGCTGCAGCACAAAAGGATGCAGTACACTGTGCAATGGCCGCGTAGAAGGGGGCCTCGCCGTCATCACTAATCGCTGCGCAGAACGGTGTCAGCCAGGGCAGCAGGAAGGTGGTAAGAAAATCCTGCTGTGCCTGAATATAGGCTGCTGCTCCGGCACTGTCTCCTGCAGTCGCCGCCTCCCGTTGCTTGAAGGCCAGATAGGAGAGGAACTCCAGCTCAACCGCAATATGGTCAGGCAGCTCCGGGAAGTCATCGGCAAGTTGTAGCCCATATTTCTGGTAGAAGGCCGCGACCCGTGCCGTAGATGCTCCCATGACCGTCTTTGACTGGTCCAGCCAGACCGAGCCGTAGGGCGGGGCAACCAGCTTGAACGGTCCTAAAAAGAGGCGGCTGTACTCCACCAACAGCTGTTCATCGGTGCTGCTCTTCAGGTAGGCTGCAGCCTGATTGGCATGGGCCGCAGCAGCCGGGCAGCACTGATCCAGCAGATCTGCCAGGATGTCACAACTCTGTTCCTCCCGCAGCTGTTCCGTGGGTGGATAAAAGCAGGCTGCCAGCAAACGGTAGGTGTCTTCATGCAGGGTGTTCATGGATACTCCGATACAGACGGGGGATGGAAAACCGCTCCATCCCCCGTGATTCAGCGTGCGAATGTAGCGCTATCAAGCCTTCTTTTTGGTGTCAAATGACCTGATGTAGGCCACATTGGGCTTGGTCTTCTTCTCTTCCTTTAGCCGCATCGGCTTGTGCTTCCTCAACGCCTGGGCCGGTGCGCTGGTTGCATCGTTCAGATCGCCAAAGATGCGGGCCTTTGAGGGACAGGCAGCTACGCAGTAGGGCTGCTCTCCCTTTTTTACCCGGTGCTCGCAGAAGATGCACTTTTCCGTTACCCCTGCCTTGCGGACGCTGGCGTAGTCAGGGTGCTGGTAATTGTGCTTATGGGGAGGGATAGCGCCGGCTGCCTTGGCCGTCTCTGCGCCGGAGGCGGTACAGCCCTTGATTATTTCGCTGCTGTCCTGTGAAGCCGGGTGAGCTTCAGCCATGTTGGCGCTGATGACGCTGTACTGAGCCTTTTCCTTGGTTATATCCGATACGCTGTAAGGACAGGCCTTCTGGCAACGCAGACAGCCGATGCAGCGCTCATCATTATGCATGGTGATGCCATCCGGTGTCTTGAACATAGCCTTGGGCTTTACCGGGCAGGCCTTGACACAGGGGGCGTCGCTGCAGTGGTTGCAGAGCACCGGGATGGTGCGGTAGGACGCATTGGGGAATTTTCCCTCTTCCTGATAGATAAAATCAGCCCAGTTAAAGCTCTGCCCATCGGCACGGCCCTGGGTGTTGTTTTCGGTCTTGCAGGCCAGGGCGCAGGCGCCACAGCCGACACACTTCTGCAGGTCTATGACCATTCCATATTGTTTTGCCATCTGTTAATCCCCCCTTTCCTAAACCTTCTCGATCTTGACGCCGGTAAAACCGCCGTTGCGTGCTGTAGCGCCACTGAGACGATCATAATCATCCGGCATCAGCTCGTTGTTGTTGCCGCCACGGGGCTGGGCCTTGGCATAGTCCTTGGCTGCGGTACGGCCATAGGCCCAATGGCCCTGTCCGAAGCATTTTGCCACGGTACCGGGACGTACCCCTTCCCACAGCTTGGCCTTGGTGATAATCGAGGCAGTGGGGGAGGTCAGGCGAATGGTGTCGCCATCCTTGATCCCCAGCTTCTTGGCATCGGCCGGGTTGATCTTGGCTACGTCGTCCCAGCTGACATCACCGGCATCAAGCTTTTTAAACTCCTGATACCAGACCGTGTTGGCAGAACGACCTTCACGGTTCAGGCGGGATTTGTGATCAATAAAGGTGAACGGGTATTCCTTCTCGCTGCCCCAACGTTTGGGGGTTTCATAGTGGGGGACAAACACCAGTTCACCCTGGGCCTCATAGCCGCTTGACTTGAGTACATCGTCAATACTGGTCTTGTGCTTGGCCGCAAACAGGGTCAGGGTCTTTTTCAGGGTCTCGCTGTAGAACTCAAACTTCTGGGTCACGGTCTTGAACTTGCCCCAGTTCTTTTTGTAGGCATAGGTTTCTGAATTGTAGATCCCCTTTTTCTTGAACTCAGCCCAGCTGGCGATCTTGTCACCCTTCAGCTTCTCCTTGCCGTTCCAGACCTTCTGGCTGGAGATCCTGGCAGCTATCTCGCAGAACTCGGCTGCATTGGTCGGTTTCTGCTTGGTCTCAGGGTCTTCAAATGAGGCGTAGTAGTCATACAGATTACTGAAACCACGGGCCTTCAGTTTTTCAGCCAACAGCCAGACAAACTCGGTCTCTTCTGACTTTACCTGCCAGAGCGGCTTTGCCACCGGCTGCTGGATGGAGAGGTGGCCATGCAGGTTGGCCATGTTGTTGAGAATCGACAGTTTTTCCGTAGGTGCAAAGGTGGCTGGCAGTACGATATCGGCAAACTGTGACATCTCAGAGGCGTTGGTGACGACATGGGCAAAAAACGGCACTTGGGCCATTGCCTTATCCCAACGACTTGCCCCGGTTGCTGAGAAGTTGAAGTTGTTCCAGGTGGCAATGCAGACCTTGACCGCACCAGGGTTTTTGAGCATGCCGTTGGCAATGTTGTTGGTAACTACACCGGCTTTGGGACTTTCTGTAACCTTGCCGTCCTTGTCCTTCTTGGAATCAAAGCCGCCCATGATGGCCGGCATATCCTTGGCTCCGCGACCGTCCAGTTTCTTTTCCTTGCCAAACTTCTTGGCGGTCTCATCCAGAAACTTGTCACTGATTTCCGGGAATTTGGTGCCGGGGGCACTGGAGGACTGGAATACGCCCCCTTCTGTTTCAACTGAGCCGAGGATGCCGTTTAAGGCATAGATAAACATGGAGGCATAGGTGCCACGGGGGGACATGGCTACCCCAGGTCCCATCCAGACCGCGCAGGCGCTGCCAGCCTTGCCCATGGTGCGTGCTACAGCAATGATCTGCTTTTCAGGGATCAGACTCTTTTTGGCAGCCCAGGCTGGCGTAGCGTCTTTCAGTGCCAGGTTCCACCACTTGATCAGACCGTGGGTCTGCTTTTCGACAAAAGCAGCTTCATCAAGTACGGCGCCAGCCTTGAACAGGTTCTTGCCCTCTTTAAAGTCACCTACAAACTCCTTGCTCCAGAACCCTTCCGTCAGCAGAACATGGGCAATAGCAGCGGCCAGGGCGCCATCCTCACCCGGCTTGATCGGCAGCCACTGGTGGGCCTTGGTGGTGGAGGTGCTCATGCGGGGATCTACGGCGATCAGGGTGCCGCGATCCAGCAGATCGCCAAACTTGTTGATGGCGTTGGGTACCTGCCGGTTGGAAGAGAGCGGGTCGCAGCCCCAGACCACCAGGCACTTGGTCTTGGCCAGATCATAGTCACGATAGCCGAAGAACCCCTGAGTATAGCCAGGCCCCATCTTCTCAGCCTCTGCGCAGATGGCGCTGTGTGAGAAGGAGTTAGGTGAGCCGAAGATCTTGGCGATGCTGCCATAGGCCAGATCAGTGGAGGTGGGGGAGTAGCGGCCACGCATGTACATGAACTTGTGGGGCTCGTTATTCTTGCGCAGCTCCATCATCTTGTCGGCAATGGTGTCCAGCGCCTCATCCCAGGAGATCGGCACAAATTTGGGGTCAACCCCCTTGCCCTTTTGCGGGTTGGTCCGCTTCATCGGTACCTTGATCCGGTCAGGATCATAGGTCTGCTGGATCATCAGGTGGCCGCGGGGACAGCAGTAGCCGTTGTTAGCCTTGGAAAGCTGATTACCCCGTACCTTGCTGATCCGGTTGTCCTGCACAAAGAACTCCACCGGACACCAGGCGGTACAACCCTGGCAAGTGGAGGGGATCCATTCCCCTGCTGTGACCCCAGATGTCTTGCCTTCGCTTGCAGCAAAGGCGTTCAGCTTCGGCAGTCCCACGGTTGCCACAGCGCCGGCCGCTGCCGTAACCTTCAGAAAATCTCTGCGATTAATCTCCATACCGTTTCCTCCTTTCGCAATCCCTGCTACTGTCAAAAGTGTCCAAAAACTTTTTGTTACAACTGTGCAACGGTCTTGACGTTTGTCCTGTCTGCTGGCTATAGTCGTTCCATGAAGAACACCGTTAAACTCTTTAAATCCCTGTCTGACGAAACCCGCCTGCGGATTCTGTTTCTGTTGCTGGAGCATGGCGAGCTCTGTATCTGTGACCTGATGACCGCACTGGAACAACCTCAGTCAACCGTATCCCGTCACGTGGCCTATCTGAATAACAGCGGTTGGTTGAATGATCGCCGTGGCGGTGTCTGGATGTACTACTCAATCCGGCCGGGTCTGACCGGTCTGTTTGTCGAACTGTCGACACTGGTTCGCAGCCGTTGTGCAGAGCTACCTGAGTGTGCTGCTGATCAGGTTCGGTTGCTGGCTTATAAACACGAAAAGAACTGTATATAACTATCTGAATATATTTTTTGCTCTATATGTATCCGCTTAAGCGGATGATAGGGTAAAACAGCGTTGGTGTGAAGTAAATTGTTGTGAGGTTTTTTTCATGGAACAGCAGCTTGGATCACGTCTCTCGTTTCTTGACCGTTGGTTGACCCTCTGGATCTTCGCTGCCATGGCGTTGGGGGTCGGGCTGGGCTATTTCATTCCCGGCACGGAAGCCTTTATTAACTCATTTCAGGTGGGCGCCACCAACATTCCGATCGCCATCGGCCTGATCGTGATGATGTATCCACCCTTTGCCAAGGTGAAGTATGAGGATATGCCGGAGGTGTTTCAGAACAAGAAAATTCTGGGCATTTCTCTGGTGCAGAACTGGTTGATCGGGCCGGTGCTGATGTTTGTGCTGGCAGCGCTGCTGTTGCCGGACAAGCCGGAGTATCTGGTGGGGTTGATCATGATCGGCCTGGCCCGCTGCATCGCCATGGTGATTGTCTGGAATGAGCTTGCCAAAGGCAATACCGAGTACGCTGCTGGGCTGGTGGCCTTTAACAGCATCTTTCAGGTGCTGTTCTACAGCGTCTATGCCTGGATTTTTATCACGGTGCTGCCGCCGCTGGTGGGACTGCAGGGGATGGCGGTTAATGTCAGAATCGGCCAGATTGCCGAGAGCGTCTTCATCTACCTGGGCATCCCCTGTATTGCCGGAGCACTGACCCGTTTGATCGGGGTGAAGCTGATGGGTAAAGAACGCTATCACCGTGAACTGGTGCCCAAGATCAGCCCCCTGACGCTGATCGCCCTGCTGTTCACCATCGTGGTCATGTTCAGCCTGAAGGGCAGCCTGATCGTGCAGTTACCGCTGGATGTGGTGCGGATCGCCATTCCGCTTTTGATCTATTTTGTGGTGATGTTTCTGGTCTCGTTCTGGATGGGTAAAAAGCTGGGTGCTGATTATTCAAAGACCACCACCCTGGCCTTTACCGCAGCCAGCAACAACTTTGAACTGGCCATCGCCGTGGCAGTGGCTGTGTTCGGCATTAACTCCGGGGCTGCCTTTGCCGCAGTGATTGGGCCACTGGTGGAGGTGCCGGTGATGATCGGACTGGTTAATGTGGCCTTCTGGTTGCAAAAGCGCTGGTTTCATGAATACTGAAGGTAGGAAACAGCAAGTTTTGATTGTTTGACCTGCATCAAAACAATTAGGACTGCATGCAACTACTTTGTATAAGGGAGATCCTATCTGATGTCATTCAATCATTTTGACAGCAAGGGACAGGCAATCATGGTGGATATCAGTGCCAAGCAGCCCACCCTGCGCACCGCCATAGCCCGCTCAACGGTACAGATGCAACCGGCCACGCTGCAGATGGTGGTGGATGGCGCACTGGCCAAGGGGGATGTGCTGGGGGTGGCGAGGTTGGCCGGTATTGCGGCAGCCAAAAAGACCCCGGACCTGATCCCCCTTTCTCATCCCCTGGCCCTGCATGCCGTGGGGATTGAGTTTAACTGGAATCTTGAAGCTGGCAGCATTGCGGTTGAGGCCACGGTGCGGGCCTTTGAGCGGACCGGGGTGGAGATGGAGGCGATGGTGGCCGCATCGGTTGCGGCGCTGACGGTCTATGATATGTGCAAAGGCCAGGATAAAGGGATCAGCATTACAGAGACGTTGCTACTGTTTAAAGAAGGTGGCAAGAGCGGCACCTATCAACGGGATGCTGCCCTATGAAAGCGGCAATTTTGACGGTCAGTGACAAAGGCTCCCGTGGCCAGCGGGAAGATAGCGGTGGACCGCTGCTGCAACAGTGGCTGGCAGGGCAGGGGGTGGAGATCGTCTGCACCGGAATGGTGCCGGATGAGCTGGAACAGATTGCAGCAGCACTACGGGAATGGGCTGACCACGACCAGCCGGAGCTGATTCTGACCACCGGCGGCACCGGCGTATCTCCACGGGATGTGACACCTGAGGCGACCCTGCAGGTGCTGGATCGACTGTTGCCCGGCTTTGGTGAGCTGATGCGGGCTGAGAGCCTGAAGATCACCCCCATGGCGATCCTGTCACGGGCAGTGGCTGGTATCCGCAAACAGAGCCTGATCATCAATCTGCCCGGCAGCCCAAAAGGGGCGATTGAGAATCTGGCTGCAATCTGGGCAGCAGTTCCCCATGCGGTCAGTAAGATCCGGGGTGATAGTGCAGATTGCGACGGGATCGGACGCCGACAATGAATCGGATAAAAATATTTAGCCACAGAGGTCACAGAGAACACAGAGGAACTACAGGTAAATCTTTTTTATCTGATCAGGCCGATTGTGAATTTTGCCAATCGTTCGTTTTGTTTTTCTTTCCTCTGAGAACTCTGTGTGCTCTGTGGCAAAGTCTTTTGCCTGTATGATCAGCCAATGTAACGACATAACCGGCGTAATCCTGGTGGGTGGCAAGAGTCGTCGCATGGGGCAGGATAAGGCGTTCCTGCTGATCGAAGGTCTGCCGGTGATCGAGCGGATTATCAGAACCATGCAGGGCTGTTTCAAAGATCTGCTGCTGGTGGGTGATCGCCCTGAGCGGTTTGAATCCTACGGTCTGCCGGTGGTACCGGATCTCTACCCCGGTAGCTCCCTGGGGGGTCTGTATACCGGCCTGCAGCATGCTGGAACTGACCGGATCTTTGTTACTTCCTGCGATATCCCGTTTTCCAATCCAGAGCTAATCCGGTTTATCTGCACTGATACGAACCCATACGATGCGGTGATTCCTGCCACGGAAGGCGGGTTGGAGCCGTTGTTTGCCCTCTACCACAAGTCTTGCCTACCGGCCATGCAGACTGCACTTGAGGCCGGCAACTTTCGGATCACAGCCGTTCTTCAGCAGTTGCAGATTAAAACCATTGCCCCGGAACAGTTGAGGCAGCTTGATGCCGATGGCCGGGCACTGCTGAACATCAACACCCCTGACGAGTATGCGGCCTGCAAGGAGCTGAAACCATGAAGAAACCACCGGTTGTCTCCTTTGTGGCCCATTCCGGCACCGGCAAGACCACCCTGTTGGAGCAGCTGATTCCGATCCTGAAGGCTCGTGGCTACCGGGTCGGGGCGATCAAGCATGATGCCCACCGCTTTGAGATCGATCATCCCGGTAAAGATAGTCACCGTTTGACCGTTGCCGGTGCAGACAGCATGCTGATCTGCTCAGGTGAAAAGCTGGCTCTGGTGCGTCAGCATCAGCAGGCCCCAACCGTTGAGGAGCTGCTGGCGATCTGCGGGGTGGATCTGGATATCATTCTGACTGAAGGGTTCAAGCAGAGCAGCCTGCCCAAGATAGAGCTGCACCGTGCAGCCTTGGGCCGGGAGCTGATCTGTCGCGGTACGAACCATGATCCAGCCCTGCTGGCGGTGGCCAGTGATGTTCCACTTGTGCTTGATGTCCCGCTGCTTGATCTGAACAACCCGGCTGAAATTGCCGCCTTTATTGAGGAATATGCCATGCAGAACAGTCTTGTGACCGAACTGGCAAAAAAGCAGGAAGGTAAGCAGCCGCTGACCTCTGTTAAACAGGCCTTTAGCACCGTACTGGAGCATGGCGTGCAGGCTGGCGTCTGTTGTCTGCCGTTGCTGGATGCCCTGGGCCGGGTGCTTGCCGAAGACCAGATTGCTCAATTTGACATCCCGTCCTGTGATTACTCGGCCATGGACGGCTATGGCTTCTGTCATGACGATGTCGGGCAGGGGGCGTTGCGGGCAGAGGGGTTTCTGCCTGCCGGGCAAGCCGGACAGGAAACGGTTGCCCCGGGCACGGCCATCAGGATCATGACCGGCGCGCCGATCCCCCCTGGCTGCGATACGGTGGTGCCTTTGGAAAATCTGCAAGTGTTGGACGGCCTACTGCAGTTTATCAAACCGTTCTCCGTTGGGGACAATATCCGGCGGGCCGGTGAGGATCTGCAGCAGGGGCAGCGGGCTGTTACGGCAGGTACGGTACTGCGTTTTCAGGAAATAACCCTGCTATCAGCCATGAACCTTAGCACGGTGCCGGTCTATGCGCCGTTACGGGTGGCGATCCTGGCCACCGGCGATGAACTGCTGGAACCGGGTTCAGAGCGCAGGCCGGGGATGGTCATCAACAGTAACAGCAACGCCCTGGCAGCCCAGGTGCGGGAGGCCGGTGCAGAGCCGCTGCTGATGGGGATTGCCGAGGATCAACCGGAGATTACCCGTGAGCGGTTACGGGCCTGCCTGTCGGCTGATCTGGTGCTGGTCACCGGTGGCGCATCAGCCGGCGACCATGACTATGTCAAACCGGCCCTGCTGGAGCTGGGTGGCAGCATGCTGTTTGACGGGGTTAATATCAAGCCGGGCAAACCGTTTGGTATGGGACTGCTGCAGGGCAAGCCGGTCTTTTCGCTGCCCGGCAATCCGGTGGCAGCCATGGTGATCTTTGAGCTGTTTGTCAGGCCGATGCTGCTGAAGGGGGGCGGCAGGCAGCAGGTTTTCAGGCCCTCTGTCCAGGCGGTGCTGACTGAGCCTGCACGTAACAAGGGGGCACGGCCCCATTTTGTGGGTGCTGTACTGAACAGTAGCTCAGATGGCTGGGAGGTTTCCATTACCGGCAGTCAAAGTTCCGGGCGGATCAGCTCACTGACCCTGGCATCAGGGCTGGCTTTGCTGGCGCCGGAAAGCAGCTATCAGCCCGGTGATGCGGTAACGGTGCTGGTGCTGGATACCACCGTTGGCATGCAGGCGGTGAGCCCATGGGATTGAAAGATACCCACGGCCGCAAGATCAACTACCTGCGTCTGTCAGTGACCGATCGCTGCAACCTGCGCTGTTTCTACTGTATGCCCCATGAGGGGGTGCCCGATGTCGGCCACAGCGGGATTCTCTCCTTTGAAGAACTGCAGATGATTGCCGAGTGCTCAGTTGGTCTGGGGATTGAGAAGATCAGGATCACCGGCGGTGAACCAACCGTACGGGCGGGTCTGGTGGGGTTTCTGACAAAGCTCTCTGCCATTCCCGGCCTGCGTCACCTGGCCCTGACCACTAATGGTCTGCTGCTGGAGCAGATGGTCGCTGACCTGTACCGGGCCGGTGTCCAACGTCTCAACGTCAGCCTTGATTCCCTGAATCCGCAGCGCTTTAAAGAAATCACCCGTGGCGGAGAGCTTAACAAGGTGCTGGCCGGGCTTGATGCTGCGGTGGCGGCCGGTTTTCCGCCCCCCAAGATCAATGTGGTGATCATGCGAGGGATCAATGATGGTGAGGTCCTTGATTTTGCAGAGCTGACCCGCAGCAGGGGCTGTTCCGTTCGTTTTATTGAGTATATGCCGGTGGTCAAGGAAGATGGCTGGCAACGGCTCTGTTTTTCCGGCCAGGAGGTGCTGCAGCGGATCAGAGAACAGCACCCGTTGGAACCGGTCAACAAAGGGGATTTTGCCGGGCCATCCCAGGATTACCGGATACCCGGTGCAGCTGGCAGTATCGGCATTATCACGGCAGTGTCCGGCCACTTCTGTGTTGACTGCAACCGGATTCGGGTTACGGCACGGGGACAGGCCAAGGGTTGTCTGTTCAGTGATGAAAAGGTTGATCTGCTGCCGTTTCTGCGACCACCCGACTGCCAGGCACTCTGTTCGGCGCTGCAGCGGATTGTTGCCTCAAAGCCGGAAGGGCATGGCATCAGATGTGGCGAGTATGAACACAGTAACTTCAGTATGGCCCAGGTGGGGGGGTAGGGATATGGCAGAGGTGATAGCAGTCTGCATCAGTGAAAACAAGGGCGAGCGGAAGAAGCCGGTGGCATCGGTTGAACTGCGGGTGGACCACGGTATTGTGGGGGATGCCCATGCCGGTGACTGGCACCGTCAGGTCAGCCTGCTGGCCCAGGAGAGTATTGATAAAATGCGGGCCCTGGGGCTGGATGTCACCACCGGTGACTTTGCCGAGAACATCACCACCAGCGGGATTGAGCTGGTCTTCCTGCCGATCGGCAGCCGTCTGCAGATCGGTGAAACCCTGCTGGAAGTGACCCAGATTGGCAAGGAGTGTCACACCCGCTGCGCCATCTTTTACCAGGCCGGTGATTGTGTCATGCCTAAAGAGGGGATCTTTGCCAAGGTGATCAGGCCGGGCACTCTTAAGCCGGGGGACCGGATAGAGGCTGTCGCTGCGCCGATCAAAATTGAATGGCGGCACTATGACAAGGCTGGCGCAACCTGCGACCGTTGCGGCGACACCGGCGCCAACCTGAAACAGGTGATAGCTGAGTATGGGGCGCAAGGGGTGGTGATCAAGCTGCAGGAAACCCTTTTAAACGAAGAGCAGATCAGCGAATCAAACCTGGTGCTGATCAATGGCGTAGCATTGGAGGAACTGCTGGCTGCGACCACCGGGGAGTCTGACTGTCCCTCCTGCAGCTGTCTGACCGGTTCTGAAACCAGCTGCCGCACCGTGCAATGTGGCGGTGAGACCTTTGAGGAACTGACACCGGAGCTGATCAGGAAAGGGATTGAGGCCGTGTTACGCAACACCTGAATGTGACACAATCGTTGGAGAACGAACAACATTTGGTAACATTCCTCTGATAACTTCTGCCTCTGATTATTCAAAAAAGGAGTATTTCATGTCAGTTCAGAAAAAAATCAAGGTGTTGTTTGTCTGTGTCCATAACAGTGCCCGGAGCCAGATGGCGGAAGCGTTTCTCAACCAGCTTGCCGGAGATCGATTCGATGCACAGAGTGCCGGCCTTGAACCGGGAGTCCTTAATCCATTGGCTGTTGAGGCCATGCAAGAGGTCGGTATCGATATTTCTGCGAATACAGCGAAAGATGTTTTCAGTATGTTTAAGCAGGGGACAATTTTTAACTACGTCATTACCGTTTGCGACGGTGCCAATGCAGAACGCTGTCCGATTTTTGCAGGCATTACCCAACGGTTGCATTGGAGCTTTCCTGACCCCGCAGCACTGCAGGGAAGCTGGGACGAGAAGCTTGCAGAGACCAGGCAGATTCGGGATCAGATCCGGGCTGCGGTGGATGAGTTTATTGCAAGTCCAAGGTAGTCCAGGGCTTCATATCTGTGAGAAACGAGATCCATAGCTTGTTCCATTCTTGTTGTGTCAGCATAACCGGCCGCATCACTGCGTGAGGTCTAACCTCACGCGGGTTCTTTAGCCAGCGTTTCAGATGTTCTTCATCCCAGGGTTTATTTCCTTCAACATTACGCGGATAAAATCTGGCCACCAGGCCGGACCGGTTTGGCCTTGCTGTGCCGCTACCCAGGTCTCCCTCCCGCTTTGACAGCAGCTTGTGGCATCCCCCGCATTTTTTCGTAAAACTGTTTTCCTGAGATTTACCCACGTCGCTGAAATACACGACCTGCGGTGGCTCTTTGGCTGCCTTGCCTGCCTGGGTATGACAATGCTGAGGTGATGGCATAACCGGGAATCCTTTCCTGTTCTTACTGTCGTGGGCGTGCTTTTTAATGCCTTGACTCCTGTCAGTCTAAAATAGTATATGAGTATTTAGTCATACACAGTTTGTTTATCTGACTGGAGTAAACCATGCTTAAACAGTTTGCCGATTACGTTACTTTCTCGCTTATTGGTCTCAAGCCAGGCAGCCATGGCGGTGAGGCCCTTGATTTCTTCATCTACGACACTATCAAGATCTTCCTGCTGCTGACCACGATCATCTTTGTGGTGGCTATTATCCGCTCATCCTTTCCGCCGGAACGCACCAAACGGATCCTTTCCCATAACCGCGAGTATGTTGGCAATGTCATGGCAGCCCTGCTGGGGATTGTTACGCCATTCTGTTCCTGCTCGGCAGTGCCGCTTTTTATCGGGTTTGTGGAGTCCGGTGTGCCGCTGGGGGTGACCTTCTCCTTTCTGGTCTCTTCACCCATGGTAAATGAGGTGGCTCTGATCATGCTTTGGGGGATGTTCGGCTGGAAGATCGCCCTGATCTACATCGGCACCGGACTGCTGGTGGCGATTGTCTCCGGCATTGTGATCGGCAGGCTGAAGATGGAAAAGTATGTCCAGGATTATGTCTGGGAGATGCAGGTGGGACAGCAGGAGATCGAAGAACTGACCTTCCGTGACAAGCTGGTCTATGCCCGTGGCTACACCCGTGATCTGCTGAAAAAAATCTGGCCCTATGTGGTGATCGGGGTGGGGCTTGGGGCCTTCATCCACGGTTATGTGCCTCAGGATTTTCTGGCCAAATGGGCTGGTCGTGATAACCCGTTTGCAGTGCCAATTGCGGTTGCGTTGGGGGTGCCGCTTTATAGTAACGCAGCCGGGGTGATCCCGATCGTATCTGCCCTGACCCAAAAGGGGATGGCAATCGGCACGGTGCTGGCCTTTATGATGGCGGTCACGGCTTTGTCACTGCCGGAGGCGATTATTTTGAGTAACGTGTTGAAGCGGAGGCTGTTGCTTACCTTCTTTGGTATTGTGGCAACTGCCATCGTATTTGTCGGGTATCTGTTTAATATCATACTGTAAAAGGAGTGGTCGTCATGAAGCTTGAAGTGCTGGGCACCGGTTGTGCCAAGTGCAAGGCCCTGCTGGAAAATGTGAAGAAGGCGGTTGAGACCTCTGGCAAAGAGGCTGAGATCGTCAAGGTGGAAGATATCCCTTCCATCATGAAGTACGGCGTGATGAGTACCCCGGCCCTGGTGAAGGACGGCAAGGTGCTGTTCTCCGGCAAGCTGACCACGCCGGAAGAGATTGCGGGGATGCTCTGATGTGTAGCCAACAGAAACAAAGCCTGCACCTGAGGGGATTTATCTCGCTCTTGACCGCACTAAGTTTTTTAATCATGACGGTATCAGGCATTATCCTGTTCATTACTCCCCAGGGCAGGGTTGCCTACTGGCTGGACTGGACCTTCTGGGGGATCAGCAAGTCGCAGTGGGGTGACATGCATATCACCACCAGCCTGTTATTCGCCCTGGCCGGTCTGTGGCATACCTGGCTAAACTGGCGAGCACTGGTCAGTTACTTTCAGGATAAGGTGAAAAAAACAGTAGCTTTGAAGGTAGAGCTGGCGGTGGCAGCTGTGATCACCCTGTTTTGCACGGTGGGTGGCATCTATAAAACCCCTCCACTCAGCTATGTCCTTGAGTTTAACGACTGGATCAAGGATTCGTGGGTCAAAGGCCCCGATGATGAACCGATTATCAGCCATGCCGAGCTGCTGCCACTTAAAAACTTTTTACAAAAAACTGATATTGAATTGGAACCAGCATTGGCAGAGCTTAAGAAACAGGGGATTGCGGTTAGCGGGCCTGATCAGAAGTTGCTTGATATCTCAAGGAACAATGGTAAATCGCCGGCAGCGATCTTTAAATTGCTGAAGCATCTGGAAGGGAAAACATCAGCCCAAACGCCTGCTGTTCCTGTTGTGCAGCAGCCTTCGCCGGTATCACCAGTTATTCCGGCTGAAGCAAAGCAGACGCCAACAGCGCAGCTCTGGACCTCTGAGCAGGTGCAACAGCAGTTTGAAGGCAAGGGAGCGGGGCGCAAGACACTGGCTGCTATCTGTCTGGAGTACCATCTTGATCAGGCGGCAATTATCAAAAAGCTTGCAGCACGCAAAATCAGTGCAGCTCCGGATGATACCCTGAAAAAGATCGCTGAGGAGCGTGGAGAACTGCCGATTGAGGTTTTGAAGCTTGTTTTTGTTGGTGAAAAACGGTTGCCTTAAGCCGTTCTGCAAAGGAGACGTTTTATGCGGCGAACCATCATTCTTTTCCTACTTTTAGTTGGTCTTTCTGCTCTGCCGGTTTTTGCTGCTGAAGATACCTTTGATACGTTTTTAACCAAATTTGATTACGAAACCCGCGCCGATATGAAGGCCAGCAGCAAACAGTTGATAAAAATGATTGAAGAGAAAAAGGCGGTGTTGGTGGATATCCGCTTTCCTGAAGAGGTCAAGGCCTGGCGGATGGGCTTTGGCCTGTTTATTCCGCTCAATGAACTGCCCAAACGCTACAAAGAACTGCCCAAAGACAAGATCATCGTCACTGCCTGTCCCCACAAGGATCGCTCCTCAATTGCCATGGCCTATCTGCGCACCAAAGGGTACAATGCGCGCTATCTGACCGATGGCCTGACCGGTCTGGCCGAGGTGTTGCGCGGAGATGTCGCTAAAGAGTTTCGTGAGGATACCGGATGCTGCCCCTAGAAAAGAATCAGGCAATTGATACGCTGGAATATAGCGCTGAAGTCCTCAAAGCGATTGCTCAGCCAACCCGTTTAAGGATCATTGAACTGCTGCGTGATGGCGAGCATTGTGTCTGCGAGATCTTTCCGGCCATTGGTCATGAGCAGTCCAATACCTCCCGTCATCTGCAAACCATGCTGAAGAGCGGTATCCTTAACCAACGCAAGGATGGCCTGAAGATCTACTACTCCCTGCGGCACCCGGAGGTGCTGGAGATAGTACAGCTGGCCGGTCTGATTGCAGCCCATGAGGCAACAGAGCGGGCTGCCCGGTTTGCAAAGTAGTAAGGCAAAGGGAACGGTATGACCAGAGAGCAGTGGTTACAACGGGCAAACTGGCTGGCGCTGTTTACCATCTTCTACAACATTGCGGAAGGTGCCGGATCAGTCTGGTTTGGTCTGGCTGATGAGACCCTGTCGCTGTTCGGTTTCGGGATGGATTCCTTTATTGAGGTCATCTCGGCCGTGGGGGTCTGGCACATGCTGCGCAGGATCAGGCAGAATGGCGGTGAACAGCGGGATGAGTTTGAACAGCGTGCGCTCAGGATTACCGGTGCAGCCTTCTACCTGTTGACGGTCGGGCTGCTGCTGACTGCAGGCATCAACCTCTACAGTAGTCATAAACCGGAGACAACGGTCTGGGGGATCATCATCTCCCTGATTTCAATCTCGTTCATGTGGTTCCTGATCCACCAGAAGAACAAGGTAGGGCATGCCCTGGAGTCACCGGCCATCCTTGCTGATGCAGCCTGCTCCCGTGCCTGTCTCTACCTTTCGGTGGTGCTGATGATTACCAGTGTCGGGTATGAGCTGACCGGGTTGGGCTGGCTGGATGCGATCGGAGCGCTTGGCATCGCCTGGCTGGCGTATAAAGAGGGGCGCGAGGCCTTTGGCAAGGCGAAAGGCCTCAGCTGCTCCTGCAGTTGTTCCTGTAGCTCTATTCGGGAGACTGGTTTGTGACCTCACTGGATACCCGCATAACCGGCAAGTTTAAGATCGCCATTGCCCTGACTGCGGTAACCCTGGTAGCCGAGGTGGTGGGCGGTATCTGGACCAACTCACTGGCACTGCTGTCCGACGCGGCCCATGTCTTTCTGGACCTGTTTGCCCTTGTGCTCTCCCTTGCTGCCGTACAACTGGCCGGTCTGCCTACCTCGGAACGGCACACCTTCGGTTTTCATCGTTCAGAGGTTTTTGCCTCATTTATTAACGGTCTGACCGTTTTTCTGATGGGGGCGGGAATCCTGTACGAGGCCTGGGGCCGCTTTGCAGCGCCGCAGGCGGTCAAGAGCGGGCCGATGTTGCTGATTGCCCTGATCGGCCTGGTTATGAACCTGCTGGCCGCCAAGACCCTGCATAGCCACAGCCATGACGACCTGAATGTGAAGAGCGCCTTCTTGCATGTGGTGGGGGATGCGGCTGCATCGGTGGGGGTGATCATCGGCGGGATCGTGATGTACTATACCGGCTGGTATCTGCTGGATGCGTTGCTGTCAGCCGCCATTGGCCTGCTGATCCTTGCCGGAGCGGGACGCCTGCTGCGGGATGCCACCCATATCCTGATGGAGGGCGCTCCTCGGGGGCTGGATCTGGCAGAGGTGGCAGAGGCCATCCGCGCTGTAGAAGGGGTGCGGGATCTGCACCACCTGAATGTCTGGTCGGTCTGTTCGCATATCACGGCGCTGTCTGTGCATGTTGAGGTCGCAGCAGGCTACGAAGATGGACGGAGCGGTCTGCTGCATGAGATTGAACATGCCCTTGAACACCGTTTTCATATCACCCACACCACCATCCAGCTTGAGTGCAGTGACTGCAACGGTGGTCCACTGATCAAGCCGCTGCAGCATCGGCAACGACAGGAAGTGTGCTGTGGTCATGACCATTGAGGTGGGCAATCATGCATAATGACGAACTGGTCTGTTTTTGCAGCAAGGTAACTGCTGGCGCCATCCGGCAGGCTAAACGTGACGGTGCAACGACGATGGATGCAATCCGCCGCATGACCGGCGTCTGCACCGTCGGGCGCTGCAAAGAACTTTCACCTCGGGGCAGATGATGTGCCCAAGAGGTCAAGCAGGTGCTTGACGAAACGTGTAATCCTTGACCCTTTTGATCTGACCCGTTATCCTCCCTGAACAGTTATCTGTCAGGGAGGTTTTTGTTATGCGTAAAGCTGTTATTCTCTATAGCTCAGGTCTTGATTCCACCACCTGTCTTGCCATTGCCCAGGATCAGGGATTTACCCCCTACGCCATCAGCTTTGATTATGGTCAGCGCCATCGCCATGAACTTGATCTGGCCCGCGCCAATGCAAAAAAGCTGGGGGCGGTTGAGCATCTGGTGGTTGCCTTTGATCTGCGCCAGGTGGGAGGCAGCGCTCTGACCAGTGAGATTGAGGTGCCTAAAGAGGGGGTTGGTAACGACATCCCGGTTACCTATGTGCCGGCCCGCAATACCATCTTCCTCTCCTTTGCCCTGGGCTGGGCCGAGGTGCTGGGGGCCTATGATATCTTCATCGGTGTGAATGCCCTGGACTATTCCGGCTATCCTGATTGCCGTCCCGAATATATTGAAGCCTATCAGCGGATGGCCAATCTGGCAACCAAGGCCGGGGTAGAGGGTACCGGCCATTTCACCATCCATACCCCCTTAATCAATCTGACCAAGGCAGAAATCATCAAACAAGGCACTGCGCTGGGGGTTGATTATAGTCAGACCCATTCCTGCTACGACCCAACCCCGGAAGGGCTTTCCTGTGGTACCTGCGATTCCTGCCGTCTGCGGCTCAAGGGATTCAGCGAGGCAGGATTAAGCGACCCGTTACGCTATGCCTAAAAAGTAATCCACTTTTTTGTGCGTGATACCCAGGTTTTAATCACGTAATAAAAATAGCAATAACAATGTGTTTCGTTATATCGAAATATATGTATTCCAGTATTAAAGACAAAGTTGGTCTTTTTGTGCTTGATTTTTAAAAAAGTCCGAGTATGCTTCCTTATCGACGGCACACGATGACCGTCTGACTACCCACACGAGGAGGAAGCATGGACGTCCTTGCCCTCAGTCGACTGCAGTTCGCAGTCACCACCATGTTCCATTTTATCTTCGTTCCGCTCACATTAGGTCTTTCTGTGCTGACCGCCTGGTTTGAAACCAGATATGTGAAGACCGGTGACGAAACCTACCTGCGGATGACCAAGTTTTGGGGAAAGTTGTTCTTGATCAACTTTGCCCTGGGCGTGGTCACCGGTATTACTCAAGAGTTCCAGTTTGGTATGAACTGGGCCGAATACTCCCGCTATGTGGGTGATATTTTTGGTGCGCCACTGGCCATAGAGGCAACCGCCGCTTTCTTCCTTGAGTCGGTCTTTATCGGTGTCTGGATCTTTGGATGGGACAAGCTTTCCAAAAAAGGACATGCAACCGTTATGTGTCTGGCTGCCTTCGGTACCAACCTTTCTGCGCTGCTGATCCTGCTGGCCAACGCCTGGATGCAGAAGCCGGTTGGTTTTGTACTGCGTAACAACCGAGCTGAGCTGAATGATTTTCTGGCTGTGGCAACCAACCCCTATGGTTTGATCAAGTTTGCCCATACCCTGACCTCCGGGTACATGGTTGCAGGCTATTTTGTGATGGGGATTGCAGCCTGGCACCTGATTAAAAAGAATGAGATTGACTTCTTTACCCGTTCTTTCAAGACCGCTGCCATGTTCTCGCTGCTTGCCGGTATTGCCGTTGCTGCTACCGGTGACTTCCATGCTGTTGAGATCGCCAAGTCACAACCAACCAAGTTTGCTGCCATGGAATCTGTCTGGGAAACCCAGAAAGGTGCTCCTATGCATCTGCTGTTGTGGCCGGATGAGGCAAATGAGCGTAATGCTGTTGCTGGCGCTTCCGTTCCCGGTGCGCTCAGCTTCCTCGCCTTCCATGATACCAATGCAGAGGTCAAGGGTCTGAAGTCATTCCCTAAAGAAGAGCGTCCGCCAGTTCTGCCGGTGTACCTCAGCTTCCGCCTGATGGCTATTCTGGGTGGTCTGATGCTTGGCCTTTCCCTGCTGGCGGTAATCATGCCTCGCTGGAAGAGCTTTGTTGATTTCAAGATCTTCCTTTACATCATGCTGGCCGCCCTGCCGCTGCCGTACATTACTGTTCAGCTGGGATGGCTGGTGGCAGAGCTGGGACGTCAACCCTGGATTGTCTACGGTGTTCTGAAAACTGCAGGTTCAACATCATCAGCTGTTTCTGCAGCTCAGGTTGCCTTCTCGTTGGCCGGTTTTACGGTACTCTACGGTGTGCTGGGTGTGATTGATATCTACCTGCTGATTAAATACGCGAAAATTGGTCCTGAAAAGGCCGTACCCGGCATGATTCCGGCAAAGGAGGTAGCGTAACATGGAAATACTCCAAATTACCTGGTTCGTGCTTTGGGCAGTACTCTGGTCTGTCTACTTCATGCTGGATGGCTTTGTGTTTGGTGTGGGTTTTCTTTCCGGCTTCATCGCCAAGAATGATACTGAAAAGCGGGTTCTGATCAACTCCATCGGACCGGTCTGGGATGGTAACGAGGTCTGGTTGTTGACCGCTGGCGGGGCCACCTTTGCGGCTTTCCCTACCACCTACGCCCTGATGTTCAGCTATCTCTACACTGCCCTGTTGCTACTGCTGTTTTCCTTGATTGTCCGTGGTGTCTCCTTTGAGTTCCGTGGCAAGATCGACAGCGCTGCATGGAAGAGTGGCTGGGATATCGCCATCATTGTTTCCAGCTTCCTGCCCGCGCTGCTGTTCGGTGTCGCCTTTGGTAACATCTTCAGCGGTCTGCCGATGGATGCAGCTGGCTATCATGGTGGACTGATTTCCTTGCTGAACCCCTATGGTATTCTGACCGGTCTGCTGTTTGTCTTCCTCTTTGCGGTACATGGCGCCCTGTACGCCACCGTTAAGACCACCGGTGAACTGTCTGCCCGTGCCTTTGCCCTGGCAAAGCTACTCTGGATTCCGCTGCTGTTGATTGCTGTGGTCTTCCTGGGCTACACCGCCTATGCAACCAAGCTGTATAATAACTACATGAAGCTTCCGGTTCTGTTTGTGGTACCAGCCATTGCTGTACTGTCACTGGTTGCCGTTGAGGGCTTTATGATGCTGAAGAAGCCGCTTAGCGCCTTTACCGCTTCCTGTCTTACGATTGTCTTTGTGGTGGTAACCGGTGTGGCAGGTCTGTTTCCGAACCTGATTCCATCCAGCCTTGATCCGGCATTCAGCCTGACCATCTTTAACTCATCGTCCAGTCAGTACACGCTGGCTATTATGACGGTGGTTGCCGGTATCTTTGTACCAACGGTCATCCTGTATAAAATCTGGGCCTACCGGCTCTTCAGAGCTCCGGTTACCGAGAAGGATGTATTGGATAATCACGACGCATACTAAGCTGTTTTATGCTACACACAAAAAAAGCCGCCCCTGCAAAGGGTCGGCTTTTTTGTTGGTCTTTGTCTTTCGATTAAGGCTTATGCCCCGGCCTGCACCGCTGTGATGGCCACCACGTTGACGATATCATCCACTGAACAGCCACGTGAGAGGTCATTGACCGGTTTGGCCAGACCCTGAATGATCGGTCCCACCGCCTCGGCGCCAGCCACCCGCTCCACCAGTTTATAGGCGATATTACCAGCATCAAGGTCTGGGAAGATAAGGACGTTGGCCTTGCCAGCAACCGGACTGCCCGGTGCCTTTTTCTCACCTACCTTGGGCAGCAGGGCTGCGTCGGCCTGCAGCTCGCCATCAATCTGGATATCAGGCTTGATGCTCTTGGCGATCTCGGCTGCCTTGGTAACCTTGTCCACATCAGCATGGGCGGCACTGCCTTTGGTGGAGAAGGAAAGCATGCCTACACGAGCCTCAACATCCAGGAACGCTTTGCAGTTGCCTGCTGTGGCAACGGCGATCTCTGCCAGGGCCTGTGCATCCGGGTTAGGGTTCACGGCACAGTCGGCAAACAGGATAATACCGTTTTCACCAAAGGAGGGTGTCTTGGTGATCATCAGGAAAAAGGATGATACCGTCTTGATTCCTGCAGCAGGTCCCACAGTCTGGAAGGCTGCCTTCAGCACATTACCGGTGGTGCCGGTGGCGCCGGCTACTTCACCACCTGCGTCGCCAGTGCGTACCATCATGCCGGCATAGTAGAGGTTGTCATCGGCAATCAACAGCTTCTTAGCTTCTTCCGGGGTCATTCCTTTGGATTTGCGCAGCTCAACAAACTCTGCGATGTACTGATCAAGCTTTGGTGAGTCAGCCGGATTAAGCAGTTCCACGCCAGCCAGATTGATCCCCTTGGCAGTGGCCTCGGCCTGAATCTTGGCCGGGTCACCAAGGATGACCAGCTTTGCAAGTCCTTCCTTGACGATCTTTTCTGCAGCGTACAGCATCCGCTCATCATAACTTTCCGGCAGTACCACGGTCTGCAGATTCTTTTTGGCCTTTTCCTTGATTTGGTCAACTAGATGCATGCAAACTACCTCCCTTAAATAATAAAACAAGTTTTTGCTAGATACCTGAACAAGCGTTTGCCGTCAACAAAAAAAGCCGCGAAAACGCGGCTTTTAGTGATGCTAAACAGTGTGCTGATTTGGCTATGAGTTGAGCTTGTCTACGACATCCTGCAAGGCCTTTTGAACGTTATCATTCTCCACCTGGCAGGTGCCAACCTGGAAATGTCCGCCGCCACCATTTTTCAACATCAGTGAACCGACATTGACCTTGGAACCGCGGTTGATAATGCTATGTCCCACCGCAAAGACAGTATTCTGCTGGTTCAGGCCCCACATGATACGGACAGAGGTTAATACCTCCGGGTAGAGGCTGTATTCCACAAAGCGGTTGCCGGTTACGATCTCTTCAACATTACGCAGATCAATGATCAGTACCTTGCCATCGACCTTGGCGTTTTCCTGAATCATTTTCTTGTACGCCGCCTCCTGCTCGGTATAGCGGGCAATCCGCTCCTTCACATCTGGGTTGGCCAGGATCTCTTCAATCTGCATGGTGCGGCACATCTCAATCAGCTCTTCCATCAGTTGATAGTTGCTGATCCGGTAATCCTTGTAACGTCCCAGGCCGGTACGGGGATCCATCATGAAGGAGAGCAACAGCCAGCCCTGGGGGGTCAGTACCTCATCAACGGTTAGATCACCGGAGTCGGTCTTGTCGACTGCGGTCATCATCGCTTCAATGCCGGGGAATTTGGCGACACCACCGTAGTAATCATAGATCACTCTGGCGCAGCTTTTAGCCCAACGGCTTTCACCCTTGAAGTCACAGTTAAACTTGAGTCGCTCATCCTCGCTCATGTGGTGATCAAACCAGAGTCCGCAGCCGGGGATGTAGGGGATGTTGGCGGCTATATCATTTTCTGTTGCTTCAATCTTGCCGTCCTGTACATCCTTGGGGTGAACAAATTTGTATGAATCAATAATGCCGGCATTTTTAAGCAGTACGGCACAGACCAGACCATCAAAATCAGAGCGGGTAATCAGTCGCATGCAATCCTCCAGGATAGGTTGGTAACTGGGTGAGGAGTATATCAGAACTTTACGCCCAGCGCATCTGCCACCGTATGAATATCTTTGTCACCCCGGCCTGAGAGGCAGACCACAATGGTCTGATCTTTAGGCATGGTGGGGGCCAGTTTAAGGGTGTGGGCAATGGCGTGGGATGATTCCAGAGCCGGCATGATCCCCTCTTCACGGGTCAGGCGCTGGAATGCCTCTAGTGCCTCATCATCGGTAATGGAGACATACTCTGCCCGGCCGGTATCCTTCAGCCAGGCATGCTCCGGCCCAACTCCGGGGTAGTCCAGGCCAGCAGAGATGGAATGGGCATTGGCCACCTGTCCGTGGGCGTCCTGCAACAGATAGCTGCGTTGGCCATGCAGGATGCCGGGGCGACCGGCGCAAAGTGGTGCCGCATGGGCGCCGGAGGCTATGCCATGACCGGCAGCTTCTACGCCGATCAGGCGGACGCCGGTATCCTTTAAGAAGGGGTAGAACAGCCCCATGGCGTTGCTACCGCCACCTACGCAGGCCACCAGGGCATCCGGCAGGCGGCCTTCAACCTTTTTGTGCTGCTTCTTTGCCTCAGTACCGATGACTGACTGGAAATCACGCACCATCATCGGATAGGGGTGGGGTCCGGCCACGGTGCCGATCACATAAAAGGTGTTATGGATGTTGGTGACCCAGTCCCGCAGCGCCTCGTTCATGGCATCCTTAAGGGTGGCAGTACCGGCGGTTACCGGATTAACCGTGGCCCCCAGCAGCTTCATCCGAAAGACGTTCAGGGCCTGACGCCGGATATCCTCTGCCCCCATGAACACCTCGCACTGCATCCCAAACAGGGCAGCAATGGTGGCGGTGGCTACGCCATGCTGTCCGGCGCCGGTCTCGGCGATCACCCGTCCCTTTTTCATCCGCTTGGCTAGCAGACCCTGGCCGATGGTGTTGTTGACCTTGTGGGCGCCGGTATGGTTCAGGTCTTCCCGCTTCAGGTAGATCTTGGCGCCACCCAGCTGGCGGGTCAGTTTCTCGGCAAAGTAGAGCGGGGAAGGACGGCCGACATATTCCCGCAGGTAGTACTGGAACTCCTGCTTGAACTCTTTGTCATTACGATAGTGGGCATAGGCCTCTTCCAGTTCCTTCAGGGCAGGCATCAGGGTTTCAGGCACATAGCGGCCACCATGGATACCGAAATGGCCGTGTTTATCTGGTTGTTTCATTATAAGGCTTCCTTTGCATTGCGTATAAACTGCCGTACCTTGTCTGCATCTTTTTTGCCGGGTGCAGACTCAACCCCGCTGGAGACATCAACGGCATAGGGATGAACCTGACGGATCGCCTCAGCCACATTATCCGGGGTCAGTCCGCCAGCCAGCACAACCCGGTGACTGCGTGTGATCGCCTCACAGGCGATCTCCCAGTTGAAACTCATGCCGGTGCCGCCGTAAAATGATGGTGAGTAGGCATCCAGCAGGCAGCCGGACAGCCGGTAGTCGGCGATCGGATCAAGACAGGTCAGGGAACGGACCCGAAAGGCCTTCATGACCCGCTGTTCAATCTTCCTGCAGTAGTCCGGTGTCTCGTCACCATGCAACTGCACCAGTCCCAGCCTGCAGTTCCGGCTGACCTGATTAACGACTTCAGGTGCCTCATTCACGAACAGCCCCACCGCCTGAACAAATGGTGGCAACAGATTGATGATCCGGGCCGCCTCTTCTGGGAAGATGTGGCGGGGGGATTCCTTGTAAAAGACAAACCCCAAGGCGTCCGCACCCGCTTCAACAGCGGTCAGGGCGTCCTCGGGGCTGGTTATGCCGCAGATTTTAACTTTGGTCATCGAATTTTAACACAGAGACACAGAGACACGGAGAAAACAAAAAATCCCCTAAAATGCCTTTCTCAGTGTCTCCGTGACTCCGTGTTTGATTATTTTTTACAGTTTCACCTTCGGTAGATGCTTCAACGACTCCTGGACCATCTCCGCCGGATACTCATAGTCTTCAAGGTTGCCGGCCAGATAGTTGTCATAGGCGGTCATATCCATGAAGCCGTGGCCGGAGAGGTTAAACAGGATGGTCTTCTCCTTACCTTCTTCCTTGGCCAGCAACGCTTCATCAATGGCTGCCCTGACGGCGTGGGATGATTCCGGTGCCGGTACAATGCCTTCTGTCTTGGCAAACAGGATGGCCCCTTCAAAGCAGCCGGTCTGCATCACGGCGCGAGCCTCAATCAAGCCAGCATTGTAAAGCTGTGAAACCAGCGGGGACTCGCCGTGGTAACGCAGACCGCCGGCATGGATGCCAGGGGGCATGAAGTCATGGCCCAGGGTGTACATTTTGGCAATCGGCCCCAGTTTGGCGGTGTCGCCATAGTCAAAGTCATAGACACCTTTGGTCAGGGTAGGGCAGGAGGCTGGTTCTACCGCCAGGCAACGGACCTGCTTGCCGGCTGATTTGTCAGCCAGGAATGGGAAGGCCAGACCGGCAAAGTTAGAGCCGCCGCCGCAGCAGGCGATCACCACATCAGGATAATCCCCAACCATCTTCATCTGTTCAATCGCTTCCAGGCCGATCACGGTCTGGTGCATGCAGACATGGTTCAGTACGCTGCCCAGTGCATAGTTGGTATCACCGTGGGTGGCTGCATCCTCCACCGCTTCAGAGATGGCCAGGCCCAGGCTGCCGTTGGAGTCCGGGTTTTCTGCCAGGGCAGCACGGCCAGCTTCTGTCATTTCAGAAGGGGATGGGTATACGGTGGCGCCCCACATCTGCATCATGGATTTGCGGTACGGCTTCTGGAAGTAGGAAACCTTGACCATGTAGACCGTGCATTCCAGGCCGAACAGGGAGCAGGCCAGAGACAGTGAGCTGCCCCATTGACCGGCACCGGTCTCGGTTGCCAGACGCTTGATCCCGGCCTGCTTGTTGTAGAAGGCCTGTGGAATTGCTGAGTTAGGCTTGTGAGAACCAGCTGGAGAAACCCCTTCGTACTTGTAGTAGATCTTGGCTGGCGTACCCAACGCCTTTTCCAGGCGGTGTGCCCGGAACATGGGGGAAGGGCGCCACATGGTGTAGATATCACGCACCTGCTCAGGGATGTCGATCCAGCGCTGGCTGGACATCTCCTGTTCAAGGATGGCAGGCGGGAAGATGGCCAACAGCTCTTCCGGGGTGACCGGCTCTCCGGTACGGGGGGAGATGACCGGCGCCAGCGGACCTGGCAGGTCGGGGATGATGTTGTACCATTGCTTGGGGAGTTTATCCTCTGGCAAAATTATCTTGGTCTGCATGTTGATTGCTCCTATTCCAAATTGTCTTCAATTCTAATCAGGCGGCTCTTTTCGCTGATAAAGTCAAAGCTGTCAATCTCGGCCAGGGCAGCACGGATCGCCCCTTCGCGGGCCTCGTGGGTCTTGATCACAATCGGGACGGCCTGCCCGCCATTGTGACGGGCGGTCTGCACCATGGATTCAATGCTGATGCCGTTTTTACCCAGTACACCGGCAATGCCGGCCAGTACACCGGGCTGGTCCTGGGCGGTAAAGCGCAGCATGACGCTGGTGACGATCTCTTCCATCGGCTTGAGCGGCAGGGTGGTGATACTGCTGTCCTGAAAACCCAACGGTGCGGATCTGCGATTCTGTACGCCAGCGCAGATGCTGCGTGAGAGGGCAACAAGATCCCCCACAATAGCGCTGGCAGTGGGGTTTTGTCCGGCTCCGCGACCGTAGAACAGCACCGGCCCGACAAAGTCACCGGTCAGGTGGATGGCGTTAAAGACGCCGTTCACATCTGCCAGTGGGTTGCGCAGCGGGATCATGGTGGGATGGACCCGCACTTCAAGCTGGTTGTCACTGGTCAGCTTGCCGATGGCCAGCAGCTTGATCCGGTAGCCGAACTGTTCGGCAAAGCGGATATCTATGCCGGAGATGGCGGTGATTCCTTCAGTGTGGATGGCATTGAAATCTATTTTTGTGCCAAAACAGAGCGATGCCAGCACCGCCAATTTGTGGGCCGTATCAACCCCTTCAATATCAAAGGTGGGGTCTGGCTCGGCATAGCCCAGCTCTTTGGCACTTTGCAGCACATCGTTAAAGTCTGCACCTTCCTGGGTCATGCGGGTCAGGATGTAGTTGCAGGTGCCGTTCATGATGCCAAAGACCGAACTGAAACGGTTACCGGACAGGTTGCCCTTGATGGCAGACAGAACCGGAATCCCGCCCCCTACTGCTGCCTCAAATTGAACCTCTACCCCTTTGCGGGCGGCAGCAGCGTAGATCTCATCGCCATGCAGGGCCAGTAGCGCCTTGTTGGCAGTCACCACATGTTTACCCGCCTCAATCGCCTTCAGAACAAAGCTCTTGGCAGGTTCATAACCACCGATCAGTTCAATCACAATACTGATCTCGGGATCATTAAAAATATCGTTTACGTCGGTGGTCAGCATGGCAGGATCAACGGTAACACCGCGATCGCTGGTGATGTCCAGATCGGCAATCCGCTTCAGGCTGATGCCACGTCCAACCTTCTGTTGTACCGTCTCTGCATTTTTCTGTAACAGCCGAACCACGCCTGCACCGATATTGCCAAAACCAATCAGGCCAACCTTGATCTCATTCATTCCGTATCACTCCGCTCCTCATCCTTGGCACAGGCCTCCAGATCATCCAGGATGCCGTTTACAAAGGCGGGAGATTCCTTGTCTCCGTATTTCTTGGCGATCTCAATCGCCTCGTTGATGCTGACCTTCTTGGGGATGTCCCGTTTAAACATCAGTTCATAGGCAGCCAGTCGCATGATGTTCAGGTCAACCCGTGGCATACGGGTCAGCGCCCAGTTTTTTGAACGGGCAAGAATTGCCTGATCAATCGCCTGACGGTTATCCATCACCCCTTGCACCAGGGCCTCGGCAAACTCCCGTGTCCGCTCTCCGGTCTCAACCCCCTCACGGAAGCCTCGCAGGGTGTCTCTCAGGTTGCCTTGCAGGGTGTCCTGTGCATACAGCATCTGCAGCGCCAGCTCGCGTCCTTCGCGTCGAAGTCCCATACTATTTCAGCGCCTTGATCACGTTGACGGTCTCAATGGCAGTCACTGCGGCCTCAAAGCCCTTGTTGCCCGCCTTGGTGCCAGCCCGCTCCACTGCTTGCTCAATGGTGTCGACGGTCAGTACGCCAAAGGCAACCGGAATGCCGCTGTCCAGGGATACCGAGGCAACACCTTTTGATACCTCGGAAGAGACATACTCAAAGTGGGGTGTCGAACCGCGGATGACCGCACCCAGGCAGATCACGGCATCAAATTTCCGGGATTCAGCCATGGTCTTGGCAGCCAACGGGATCTCGAATGCGCCGGGAATACGGGCCACCGTGATATCAGCTTCGCTGGCACCGTGGCGTACCAGGGCATCAACGGCCCCCTCCAGCAGACGTTCGCAGATAAAGCTGTTGAAACGGCTGACCACGATACCGAAGGTAAGGCCTTTGGCGTCAAGATTGCCTTCAATGAATTTAGGCATGGGATACTCCTGTAATAAATAATGGTGTCGTCTGTTTGAAAGTTTTTCCTATAGCATGTTTTGTTGCAGTGGGGCTAGCTTTTCATGCAGGGGGAAGAGTTTAGAGAAGTGCCAGCAGGCGGGACTTTTTTGCTTCCTCGATCAGACTTTCTTCAATCGCTTCCCGCACCCAGGGTTGGCGGGAACGGATCAGCACCAGCGCTACCCCTTCCGCCACTGCCGGAATATCCGACCAGAGCGCATTGCGCAGGGTATGCAACTCATTGGGATCAGCAGTAGCACCGTCGGCCAACTGTCGGCAGCGGTCGCAGAGCAGGGCCAGGCCGGAAAGCTCCGGTTCCCGATCCGGGTCATGGTCCCAGGGGCGCAGTTCATCCTTGCTTTCACACCACTCGCAGCGAAAGCCGGCCCGCTTGGCCAGATCTTTGCCCAGCCGGCTGATCTCTGCCAGACGTTCCTGATTGGTGTTGTACCCTTTTGCCATGCAAACGTTCCTTTATTGGCTCATCATCTTGAGTGATGCTGGATTTTCACAATACTTCAGCGCCTCTTCCTGGCTCACCTGTTTTGTCTTTACCAGAGTTGCCAGTGAGATATCCAGCGGTACAAATTCGTCGATTGATTGCTGGAAGAAGGTGCGGATCTGGTGACACTTGTTTTCGCGGATCATGTTCTTGATCCGGTTGGAGGTGGCCAGTTTTTCATAGGCCAGCACCCGCTTTGATTTGTCCCGCGATGGCAGCAGGCGCTGTCCGATGCAGAGCAGCAGGCCTTCTGCCAGCTGCGAACGGATCTGGTCCTGTTTCTCACTGGGGCAGATCTCAATTATCCGTTCAATGGCATTGGTGGTGGTGTTGGCGTGCAGGGTACTGATTACCAGGTGTCCGGTGGATGCGGCCTGTACTGCAATCTCAAAGCTCTCTGCATCGCGCATTTCGCCGATCACAATCACGTCAGGGGCCTGTCGGAAGATATGTTTGAGCCCCTCCTTGAATGAACGGGTGTCGCGTCCCACCTCCCGCTGATTGATGTTACTCATTTTGTGTTTGTGCAGGAACTCAATCGGGTCCTCAATTGAGATGATATTACACTTGCGCTGCGAGTTGATGGCATCAAGAATGGCGGCAACAGTGGTGCTTTTGCCGTGTCCGGTTGGGCCGGCAATCAGAATCAGCCCCTCCGGCTGCAGGATGTATTGATTGAGGTCGGTGCCGAAGCCCAATGATTCCAATGATGGAATGGTGTCGTTGATGCTGCGTATAGCCAGTGAAATTGACGAACGCTGACGGTAAGCGTTGATCCTGAACCTGCCGACTTCCGGCTTGAGTAGCCCAAAATCCAGTTCTCCGGTTTGTTCAAATTCTTTTTTCTGCTCATCGGTCATAACTTGTAGGGCGAACAGCTCAACCGCCTCTGGTGTCAGGTGTGGCAATGGCAGACGGACTACCTCGTTGTTGATCTTGAGACAGGGAGGGAGGCCGGCTGAGATCAGCAGATCCGATGCCTTGCGCTGGTATAGTGTGCGCAGGAGCTGCTCAATGGTGTAGGACTCCTCTGTACAGTTTTTTGATCGTGCGTCAGACGCCACTTCAGAGCCGAGTAGCGGGCCCTGATGTTTGCCCCCTTTGCGGTTCAGATAGCCGATGATGGCGTTGATCTGGGCATGTGGTGCAGCAATCGGCTGGATCTTTTTGCCCAGTGAAAATTCAAGTTCATTAACCGCTTCAATGTTGTTGGGATCTGACATGGCAACAAAGATCAACTTGGGTGAAAACATGATCGGGATAGCCTTGAAACGTTTCATCTGTTCCAGGGAAACGGCATTGATCACGGTTGATTCAATGGAGACATTAAACAGGTCAATGGAAGGGGTGTGAAAGCATTCCTTCAGAAACATCAGCAGTTGCTCTGTTGTGATATAGCCCAGTTGCAACAAAACTGACCCCAGCTTGTCGTTAGACTGGCTCTGGCGTTTCAGGGCAATGGTCAACTGCTCCGGGGTGATGGTGTTTGACTGAATAAAGTAATCGCCAATTTTCGTTTCTTCAAGGTTTGCCATATGCTACGGTTTCTCCTGACGGTTTATTAACTGGTAGGAAAAATCAGCATAGCGCAGATTGAAGTTTTCTCAAGTGATCGGGGTGAATAAATTGCAATTTAGTGTTTTGTCTGCGCAGGGGTAATGTGCGTGCGAGAGTAGGGGAAGAGAAACTGCAAGGGGGCTAATGACAGATCGTCGGCCCCCTTGCTGTTATTGCTTGGCTTGTGAGTACAGGAGTATCAGGCCGCTGCCTCTACCACGCCGACCACACTTTCGTCTTCAGCCTCCATAATCCCGAATTCCATCAACAGTTCTTCCAGCTCCTCCATTTCCAGCGGGGTAGGAATCACCAGCATCTTGTTGTCGTTGATCTTCTGGGCCAGGGTTAAGTATTCCTGCGCCTGGGGATGCTCAGGGGAATATTCGATGACGGTCATTCTTCTCAGCTCGGCCCGCTGAACCTGATTGTCACGGGGCACAAAGTGGATCATCTGGGTGCCCAGCTTGCGTGCCAGAGCCGAGATCAGCTCGAACTCCTTGTCGGTCTTGCGGGCGTTGCAGATCAGGCCTGCCAGACGGACCTTGCCCGATGTTGCATATTTCAAAATGCCTTTGGAGATGTTGTTGGCGGCATACATGGCCATCATCTCTCCAGAGGTGACGATATAAATCTCTTCAGCTTTACCTTCACGGATCGGCATGGCAAACCCGCCGCAGACAACATCGCCCAGAACATCATAGAAGACAAAATCAAGATCTTCGGTGTAGGTGCCATTTTCTTCAAGGAAGTTGATTGCCGTAATAACGCCGCGGCCTGCACAACCAACACCCGGCTCAGGCCCACCGGACTCGACACACTTAATGCCAGCATAGCCCTCTTTTAACACAGCATCCAGTTCAAGATCTTCCACCGTACCCAGCTCTCGCACCAGATCCATAACCGTATTCTGGGCTTTGGCATGCAGGATCAGGCGGGTTGAATCCGCCTTTGGGTCGCAGCCGACGATCAGTACTTTTTTGCCCATTGATGCTAACCCGGCCACCGTATTTTGGGTGGTGGTTGATTTGCCGATGCCGCCTTTGCCGTAGATTGCTACCTGTCTCATAATAGTCTCCTTTGGTTCACCGCAGTGAACGAGAGCTGTTTGAGGTAGCAGAAGAAGCCGCTGCATGGTGTTGAATCATCACCATGGTCCCCTGGCTTGTGAGCTAAAGGCTCCCGTCTTTTCAAAAAGCTGCTGCTGAGCTGCACAGAGCCCGGCAAAAGAGTGTGTCGGTATTTCATTCTATGCCGGTTGCTACCTTACATAAACCATGCCGAGCATCAGTAATGGTGGAGAACGGTTAAGGCAGGGCATTGAGCGTTGGTAAGCGAGGGAAGGCAGGCAACTATATACCGTACTATATGCTTAAAATTATTGCAGATGACCGGGAATGCGGCAGAGTGTGAAGGGCTAAAACAAGATCACGATGCCGCAGGTTTGTACGGCATCGTGATCCTCTGTTCTCGTGTTGGTGGTTCAATCGGGTATCAGTCGTCCTTGCGGGCCTCATACTGGCTGATCACAATCAGCTGACCCCAGGGCAGGGTGATAATAGCAAAAAGACTGCCGATGATGCCGCCGACAAAAACAGCCAGCAACCAGTTAACCAGATCTTTCTGTACGGTACGGATGCTCCATTTCAAGGCATCCATCGGAGCCATGTTCTTGTCAATGACGGCATACATGCCGGGTGACAGGGCAAGCGCTGCTACCGGTATGGCCAGCATCAACACAAAGCCGAACAGCGCCCCCAGGAAACCGATCAGTTTTCCCAGGATAGTTGAGATGATAAACAGCACCACAAACGCGCCAAAGGGGATTAAGATGTACAACAGCAGGTTTACAAAGCAGTCCCAGGAGTTAAATATATCGCCCACTTCCGGTTTTTTTCCGGTCCTTTTAAAGGCGATAAGCGACCGGTTGTAACCGGCAATGAAGCCGACGTTGGCAATGGGTACCCAGGCCACCAGACAGAAAACCAGACTGGGCAGAATCAAGTCCCCAAGGTTGTCCTTCCACAGGTTAGTTGCATTGCTGAAGGCCGCCCCGAAATCTGTCGCTGGTTGATTCGCAACTGCGGTTCCACACTGGGGACACGTCGTGCTGCCGTTTGGAACCTGGGCCTTGCAGAACTGGCATTGCATGGTTACTACCTCCTGAAAAATATAAGTTGCTGGCGGCATTTCCGGCCACCAATGTATCGTTCTGTACAGCGTAACAGATGTTAGAGAAACCACAACCGACCGTTAGCTATTTTATCGCACCTCCACCTGCCAGGGGCTGCTTTCACCCCGCAGTTCCGGTCGGTACATGGGCCAGATGGCCGATGGCAGCGCCATGATCTTTCCTTTCAGCTCCGGGTAGACCACAAAACGGAACTCATGGCTGCCCGATGGCAGGTAGCCCACAAACCAAGCCATCAGCGTATCGCGGCGCTCCTTGTGATCGTACCAACCCTGGTAGTAGGCCTCATTGGCATAGCGTGGATCGCGGTCTGCCTGACGCACTTCAAAGCCGGCCGGCAGGTGGTCTTCCAGGATTAGGTACTCAAGTGTTGCACTGTTTTTAACGGTTAGCCTGACCTCCAGATCCTCGCCAACCGTAACCTGTTCACCCGGTTTTAGCGGTTCATATTCGTGCCGCCACTGCCCGTTTTTCTGTACTGATTTAATCCGGTAGATGCTGCGCTCAAGTTGCAGGCCATCGGCCTTGGCTACCTGCTCAACCGGCACCCGGTAGGTCAGACGCGCACTGAGATAGGCGCTGCCGTTGTTGTTTGATTTTTCAAGTTGCAGCCGGTTTTCTCCGGCTGCTGCCGGAACCGTCAGGGTGGCGCGACCTGCAGTCAGGCGGCCTTTATCAACGGTGTACTGCTCAAGTTCTTTACCGTTGTGCAGCAGACGGGCGGTGTAGCTTGCGTTCAGTTCACCACTTGCAGCGATAAAATCAGCCAGTCCGCGTACCCCAGCAGCCGATGAAACCGTGGTCTGCCACCAGCCGCCCCGTTGGTTGCGGGCCAGATAGCGGGCCAGCGCCGGTGAAGTCTGGTCTTCCGGCATGATCCGGCTTGTGGCTGACAGCAGTGCCGCAGTGGTCTCAAGGGACGAACTGCCCCAACGCCAGCCGGTTTCGTTTTCAGGCAGCCAGGCTGCCTCTGTATCCCGTTGTAGCAGTGTTTGCAGCCCCTTTAGGATCTGTGCTGCCTGTTGCCGTTCGCCCCGGTTGTCCAGTGCTTCGGCAACAGCGATCTTTGCCTCTGGCGGCAGGCTGGTCAGGCTATCAATCAGCCGTTTTTTCGCAGCAGGATTGGAACCGCCGTGGGCGGTTAATGCCCGGTAGAGCACGGCAGCCTGTTCAGGACGGGCCTTGTCAAGCTGGCTTTCAATCGCCTTGGTGCCCCGCTGGACAAGCTGCTCATCCAGCTTCAAACCGGCCCGTTTGGCGGTTGCCAGACCCTGCATGGCCAGGGCGGTCAGGTGCGGGTTGGTGCTGTCGTTCTTCCACCAGCCCCAGCCGCCATCGTCGTGCTGCAGATCAGCCAGACGCTGCAGCCCTTCAGCCACAATCTGTGGCAGCTTGGCCTGCAGAGAGGGGGAAACGTTGCGCCCCTGGGCGGTCAGTATCTGCTGGGCATAGACCGCAGGGACAAAGCGGGAAACCGTCTGCTCAACGCAGCCATAGGGGAAGGAAATCAGATACTCCAGCGCCGGGATCAGGCTGTCTGCCACGGTGGGAGAAAAGGTTGTGCTGATGCTGCCGCTGTCCGGCAGTGCTGAGCCGGGTTGCGTAATCATGGTCTGTGCCTGTCCACTGCGCAGCGCAATGCTACCGGCCTGTTCCCGTTGCAGGGAGCGGGACAGCACCGGGAAGGTCAACTCCAAGGCATCTTTACCGTCGCTTCCCGCTGCGGTCAGCCGCAATAGTGCCTGACCGGGCTGCTGCGCCGTAACTTCGATATTCCTACGCAAAGAACCACCAGCCGGAACCGTGCCGCTAAAACTGGTATCCCCCAGCAGAGTCAGACCGGTGGCCTCAAAACGACCTTTGACCTGTTGCTCTTTGCCGGTGGCATCGTTTAACAGCCCCGGAATCTCCAGCCGGTCTTCAGCCACCATAAAACGGGGTGGCGCCAGACGGGCCATGAACGGCAGACGGCTGATAAAGCTGGCCTGTCCGCTGCCAAACTGCTGCTCTGCCGTATGCCCCACTGCAGTGGCGCGCCACTTGGTCAGGTTATCCGGCAGTTGTGTCTCGGCAACCACCGTGCCGTTGCTGTCGCTGGCCAGCATCGGCAACCAGGCTGCGGTATCCTTAAATACCTTGCGGACCTTGATCCCTTTCAGATCATCATCACCGGCCAGTTTTGCCAGATCCTTTGATGCACCCCCCAGGTAGAGCCGGGGGAAGGAATGGATCGTACGGACCAGATGGTCACGCCGTCCACGGAAGAAGCGGTAGATCTCTTCACGGGTCTCCGGTGCCACGGCAAAGATCGCCTCATCCACCAGAGCCAGCGATATCTCAGCCGGAACCGGCTTGCCTTCAGACGTGCTGTTGATGACGATCTTTACGGTATCGCCAGGGGCATAGACCGGCTGCTGTGGCGTCACGGTCAGATTCAGTTTGCCTGGCTGATGATCAACCTTTAACAGCCCTTGCTGCTGGTAAAAGCGCCCATTGGAGATGGTGCTGGCTGAGACATGGATGTTGGGGGCCAGATCTTTGGTCACCGGGATCTCAACCACCTGCACCGCTGCGGTGATCGGGATAATCCGGCTCTGATGGATGCGCCGTCCTTCAAGGGTCAGCAGCAATGAACCACCCAGCGCCGGAGCCCGCAGGATCAGACGGGCCGTCTCACCCGGCTTGTAGCTTTTCTTGTCAAACTCAGCCTCCAGCTCGCGGTAGCTGCCGTCCCAACTGCTCCCTTTTTGCCAGACCCAGGCATAGGTTTCATCATAGCTGCGGCGCTTGCCTTCATCAAAGGTCTCGGCCCGCAGCCGCCAGTAGTCAGAGGAAGGGAAGCTGTAACTGATCCGGGTTGCCCCATCCTTGGCGGTGCGATCATGCAGGGTGGTGAGGGTCTTCCAGCTGTAGGTGCGGCTTTTCTTGTCATAGACCTGCTTTTCAACAATCAGCGCAACCGCTGTGTCGGGCTTGGCAACCCCCTGCCAATCAGCCACCCGCAGGATGAAGCCGGATGGTTTGCCCGGTTGCAGCAGATACTGCTCTCCCTTGATCCTGATATCCAACAGGGACGGCACCACGGTCAGGCTGGTTGAACCGGTTACCTGACGGGATGAGATATCGGTCACATCAGCCTCAATGGAGTATCTGACCGGCTGCTCATGGTTCTTGGCAGTTACCGTGATGGTGGCCTCACCGTTGGGATCAAGCTTTGCCTCACCTTCGCTGACAAACTCGTTATAGCCGTCATACTGTAATGATTCCTCGCCAAAGCCGCCTCCGGCCCGTTCTTCAGTGTACCAGGGTTGGGAATAGACCCGCCAGACGATCTTGCCTTCAGCCACCGGTGAGCCAAAATAGTAACGGGCTGAGAGTTTAACCGGAATCTGGCTGCCGGACAGTGGGAACTGCTGGTCGGTACGCAGCTTCACTTCAAACTCCGGCTTGCGGTACTCCAGCACCTTGAAGCTTCCTCGCCAATGACTTGAGCCATTGCTGGCCACAATGCTGTACTCACCCAGGGTAGGTGCGGCAGGAAGCGTAAACTGGCCATGGAACGAACCGGATGGTGCGCTTTTAACGGTCTCTTCAAAGACGGTCTTATCACCGGAATCAACAATCTTGATGCTGATGTTGTCAGTAGCAGGCAACTGGTAGTCATCACCGGCAGTGCTGCGCAGTATCCCCTTGTAGAATACGGCCTGGCCCGGCCGGTAAGCGGTCCGCTCGGTGTAGAGATACCCCTTGATGGCGTTGGATTTCTGTTCCCCTTCCTCCGCACCCAGTGACAGTACCGCCAGGCTGTTGCCCAGGCGTCCCACAACCCGTTGCCCCTGCTGTTTGATGCTCCAGGTCGTTGTGCCGTCTGCAGCACTGGTTGCAGATGCCTTGGCAGGGTCAGAGCCGTAGAAAGCCACCTTGCCAAGCGGCTTCCCGCTCTTCAGGTCCAACGCCTGCAGCAGGGTACGGTCAGGTGCGGTCTTGGCCACCAGCCCCAGATCGGTTGCCAGAAAGGCGACACTGCCTGTTGCACCGCTTCCCTGCAGCTGCACCAGATAGGCGCCAGAGGGGAGTGGCGGCAGCTTGAATCTGCCCCGGCTACGGTAGTCGTTCTTGTTGTCCGGCTTCAGGGTAATGCTGAATTTTTTATGCAGTTTCAGCAGGTGATCCGGGATCTCTTCCGGCTTGGCAAGGTTAACCGAGTTGTTGATGATCGCCTCCGGCTGAATCCGGTTGATGGTGACCTGGGCCTTGTCAACCCAGAGGCCATAGACCCTGATCGCTACTGCCTTGTTGGACAGGATCACATCACCGTACAGCTCAACATCAAGTGAGGGAGGTTTTGGAGTTGCCACCAGGCTAAGCTGCAGTTGTTTCCCTTCCTGCAGGGTCAGTTGCTGCTCGGTACGCTCCATCCGGCTGTCAGAAACCGCAACCGTGTAGTCGCCAGGGGGCAGCATCCCGATCTTCAGCTTGCCATTGCTGTCCAGCTTGCCGCTGCGCCAGACACTGCCGCCGTTCAGCGATACAGAGACACCGGCAGCAGAGCCCATATGCTGGTGGTCGGAAAGGTTGGCGCTGATCTCCACCGTGCCTGCCCGGCGCACGGTCAGATCACCCAACTGCTTGTCTTCTCCAACAGCTGGCTGGGGATAGTAAGATTTTTCCAGCACCCAGTCCGGCTGCTCCAGAATCAGGTCATGGCCACGGGCATCAAGGCAATCAAAACGGAACCTGCCGGTGGCATCGGTGGTGGCGCTGAACAGCCGGTCAACCAGCATCCTGAACCCGCCCAGCGGCTTGCCGGTAGCATCAACCAACCGCCCGGAAAGGGAGGCCGCCTTGTTCAGCCAAGTCTTGATATCAGCCTTTTCCTGGCCATCCAGATAGAGGTAGTTGCGGGTGGTTCCCATGCCAGCGGCCCTGGTCAGATAAGAGTAGTTTCCCTTAGGCAGGCTGATCGTACCGCTGCCGTTGCCATCAACGGTCAGGGTAGCGGTAACCTTGCCCGGGGTCTTGTTCTCCCGGAATTCAACCGTTGCCCCTGCCAGCGGCTTGTTGGTCTCGGCCGCCATCACCGTGACCTGCACCGGTATCGGGCCGGTTGCGACAGGAGCGGCAGACAGCGGGGCGCAGGTCAGTAATGAGAGGATCAGGAGGGACAACAGGGTGAGTAGGCGGTGCATAACAGACTCCTATGGGTGGCTGTGGCGTTTGTTTTATTCACGTGGTTAAATGAATACCTGCAGGTTTCAGGGCAGGTACCCCACTCCAATTTCCATTCTTGATTTTTGAACTTCATTGTACTAAGTTATGTACATACTTAATGCACGTAGGAGATGATAGCGATGAATGCACTAACCTATACTTACACACGACAGCACTTTGCAGATGTTATGCGATCAGTCAATGATGACCATAATCCTGTGGTAGTAACAAGCCAGCGTGGCAAGCCGGTTGTCATCCTCTCTCTTGAAGATTATCAAGCCTTTGAAGAAACCGCATACTTGCTTCGGAATCCGCACGGAGCCAAACGGTTGCTCGATTCGGTCGAGGAACTACGTGCGGGAGGCGGTCAAGTTAGAGAGCTGATGGAATCATGATCAAGTTCTCAACGGTAGCATGGGAAGACTACCTCTACTGGCAGACGACCGACAAGGCAATGCTCAAGCGCATAAATATTCTTATTCGGGACATTCAGCGCGAACCGTTTGCCGGTATTGGTAAACCTGAACCGCTCAAGCACCAGCTTACCGGTTTCTGGTCTCGAAGAATTGATAGCTGCCACCGTTTGGTATATGCCGTTGAAGGTGATACTCTCCTGATTGCACAGTGTCGCGATCATTATTGAAATGTATCAAAATTCATTGCCGTTTCCTGTCATTTTTGAAGAGCCGATTGGCAATGCCGAAATATCCAATGAACACCAAAATCAACGCAATTACGAATAGCCCAGTTTGTTCTGAATCTCAAAGATAAGACCAATTACAGCGACTCCTATGAACCCAAAGAGTAAAGCCACTTCCAGCCTTATTGGATTCCCTTTGGGTTATTGTCGCCCCGCTAAAGCAAACCTTGTATTCGTCTTTTTCTGACTTCTTGATTTTTCCTTCCAACGTCTTAAAGGCTCAGCGGCTTGCCCGTCTGCCGCCGCTGGTTAGGCCTGATTTCCCGCCTCGTAAGCAACCAGCTTTTGTTCCAACTCGCTTACCAAAGGTTCCACTGCGTCAACAACTTCATTAGGAGAATTGAAAACTGTCTGAAAACTTGGGATTAGAAGGGCCATGATGGCTTCAGTGTTAAAGGGATAAACTCCTCGAAACGCTCGCGACAATAAATCTCTGCATAGATCAATCATATGATTTCCTGAATAGCCAATTGCACCAACATCAGGGCGAAGTCCATACTCAATTCTCATCTTTTTAGGAATGTTCCAGTAACGATCATTACAATCTTCAATCCGATCAAAAAGTTCTCTTAAACGCATCGAGAAAATATCATTTCTAGCTGAAGTGCTAATTTCAGCAAGTGAGGTCACCTGAACGTTTGTAAGATGAGCTGCTTCAATTGCACCGCTTTGAAATCCGGCTTCTGACAAAATTATTCCACGATCAGCTCCTACGTCTGAAACAATCTCGCGTAGAGCAAGAACATGAAGTTTCGATACGCGTGTCTTCCAATACTTACACTCGACAAGCCATGTAATTTCAAAGCCTACATGTTGAGATTTGACAAGCACATCAATGTCGTGGTTAGTTCTCACGCCTTTGACAGTAATGTCAGTATTGGCGTCCAGACCAAGTGACCGGAATAATGAAGCCGCCTCTTCTTGATATTCTTTCCATGGAATAGACATATGGGCTCTCTGTTTGCTTTAAATAATCCAAAGCTAGTCTTCTATATGATGCAAAACGCGTTAAAGCTAACTGGCATTTTTCTAGGCATGTTCGACATTTAGGCATTTTCTCTGTTCCAATCGGCATCTTTATGCCTATGAATAAGTTCTTCTTCAATGTAGTTTCGAAGAGATTCTGGCTGAATTTCGATCCAGGATATTTTCACTTGCCCCCCTAACAGAACGTGCTCCGTCACATCTTGCAGCTTGGCGCCAGTTCGCTCATTTTTTTTAATAAGATGATTCCTTATCCTTTGTCGGGCGAGTTTTCTTGTTGTTTTGCCGATGTATCGCAGGGAAAAGTGGCTAGAATTGCTGGGGGCTGTAAAGATTGCGTACACGTTTGCACATCCGGAAACTGCACCCAGAAGTTCTTTGTTTGCAGTGTCTAGCGCATCTGCATCCCAAGGGGAAATGCAATTTTGCGGATAGGAAACAACGCATCTATTTTCTTCCTGCAACAGCTCTGCTTCTACGTCGTCCAAGAACCGCTCAAGTGTGTTAATTTCTCTATATTTCATGTGGTTTTCTCATGTCTTCGTGCCTCATCGTTAATCTACGTTTTCTCTATATAAGAAACTTGTTTCCTATAATATAGGATGCTTGTTTCTAATATAAGAAGCCAGCTAGGTCTCCTATATAAGATGCTTACTATCTCTTGATAATATTGGGTAAATTAGGGACGCTCCCCGTATTTAAAAAAATACAACCTTCCAAAGTCATGCTGCCGATCTTCTTGCCGGTTGTTTCAACCATTAATCCTGAAAACCACTGTTTGCCGCAAAAGAACGCAAAGAAATAAAGGAAAATCAGACAGATAAAAACGAAAACCCAAACACCCTACCGGTCTGTCTTAAACCCGCTTTAAATATGCAGTATTCTTTGCGATCCTAGCGTTCTTTTGCGGCCAATTGCTTGATGTCTGAAGTTCGATAGATCACTTTGTTAGCGGCCTGCGGCTGTACTGGCCTGGCTGTTCCCGTTGTTATGTTTTGTCTCCAGAACCACAATAGCGTGGAGCACGGCATCCCGGTTGCGTGCCAACTGCATCCATTTAGGCAAGCGGCTTGTTAAAAGCGAGTTTAACGGATCTTTGGTTTCCCGAGGCGGCGTATGCCTGTCTTTAGCAGCAACAAAGTCACGCAGGTACTGAAGATGCCGTTGATTAAAGGCCCAGAGCGTATGCCCGCAGCAGGAGGTCTGGAGCCAGAGCGGAAGGTGAAAATAGGGGTCTGCTGCATCACCCAGGGCATACTGCCCCTCTGGCCAGGTACCGGACTGCTTTGAAAAGAGTACACCCTTTTGGGCGGATGTCCACTGACGCACTGAACCGCAGTTGAGGCAGGTAAGCCGTGGCGGTAGCCCATCCGTTGATGGTTTTACAACCGCCTTGTGACCACAGCGGGGGCAGACAACCAGAAATTCATCGGTAAAATCATGGATGGTTCGCAGCTCCTGCGGAGTACTCGGTTCTGTTGGTATGCTCTTATTTATCATTTTGTTTGTGGCGTTACCTTGGCCAACTTGTAGGCTGCTGCTACCTGTTCGGGTGTCATCTCCCGCTCAAGCACGACATGATTTTGTTTGGCATCGGCAAGCCCACCGGTTTCTGCCTTGATAATCCAGGCCAGTGCCTGCACCAGATCCTTTGCCACGTTTTTACCTTCAAAATACGCCAGGCCCAGCGTGTTCTGGGCCTCAGGCAGCCCTTTGTCAGCTGCCATGCGCAGCCATTTGTCAGCCAGAGCAGGATTCTGATCAACCCCCATACCCAGAGAGTATGCGATGCTCAGCAGGTACTGGCCCCTGGCATCGCCACCTTCGGCTGCTTTTTTATACCAGGCAGCTGCTTCGTCAAAGTCGAGGGATACTTCCTCACCACGGGAGTACATCTCCCCCAGATAGGTCTGTGCTTCGGTATTACCTTTTGCTGCCAAGGCTTGAAAGACCACCAGAGCGCCCTTAAAGTCACCGGCTTTATAGGCTTTAATCCCAGCGGCTAGGTCTGCAGCACCGGCGGAAAAGACCAGAGCAAACACCAACAGCATGGTGAAAAAAGTGGCTTTTTTGTACATGGGAATACCCTCCGTAGTGTGTCTGTCTACTGATCCTAGTGCCCATCCCTGATATACGCGGCCTTAAACCGATACAACCTGACCCCGCTGCTGCGCTCGTTCAGCCCCAACCGCTGCAGGGCAGAGCGCCAAGCGTAGTGGGCGGTGCGGGCCTCACCCGGAACTATGGCCACGCCACGGCCATCCGGCCCTTCCACCAGCAGGCCTTCATGCTGCGGATCAACCAGACGCCAATCGCTGATCGGTTGCGGCTGATCGGGAAAGGTGATCTGGATACTGGCGGTACGGGCCAGTTCTGGCGTCAGCCGGGTTGCGCGAAGATCATTCTTCAGGGCCAGCCGGATGTTGTCGCTGATCTCATCAAGCAGGGTGGTGTGGCGCGGGGTAAAACTGCCAAAACAGGCCACCACCTGCCGCTTGACAAAGAAGGTGACAAAGCAGGCCCGCTGGTTCCCAGCGGTGATTGTCGGTGGGCTGGGCGCTAAACTCTTTTCCAGGCGGCTGACCATGACTGCTCTGGCGTATGCAAGCAGGGCGGTCTGGTCTGGCTGGCTGAAGGTTGCGCCGGAAGCAGGCAGTACCTGCAAACAGCAGAACAGGAAGATCAACAGCAACCTGCTTTTCATGGTCTGGCCCCTGTTAAAACCCGGCTGGGCGCCGGATAGATGTCCTGGGAGATCAGCTCATCCCTGGTCTGTCCGTTTTCCTTGATAATCCGCCTGGTCTCGGTGGAAAAGCCGCTGGCCCCCTGTTGTTGCGTTGCATGGGCAGTGCCGGTGATCACAACCGTATCCGGCACCAGCCTGGTTCGGCTGACGTTCAGCTCTGCCGTGAACGGCTTTTCAACCGGGCTGTACAATGAGGTGGTCAGGCGGTTTTGATTCAGGACAATCCGCAACTGTAGCGGGTAGGGGTGGGGGTTTTTCAGCTTCAGGTCTTTGCGCCAGGAGGCGATGGTGGCATCCCGGCCCGGTGGCACATGGCCCACAGTGCGGGAATGGGGGTGTCGCTCAACCACCTCCATACCAGCCAGAAGCCCGGCATTGTAGATGGTGGAGGCCAACTGGCAGATGCCGCCACCGGGGATATCCTCCAGCAGCCCGGTTGCGGTGATGATCGGTGCAGCGCGATAGCCTTTGCCGGTGTCCCGTGCGCCGACCCGTTCGTTAAAGCTGAAGGTCTCCCCCGGTGCAATAATCACGTGATCCAGGTCACGGGCTGCGGTGGCGGTGTTGTGACGTTGCTGGTCTGAGCGAAGCTGTAGTGAGGTGCTGAAGCCGCCCCAGATATGGCTGAAGGCGTCATCAGCGGCCAGGGCAGGCTGGCCGATGGAAAAATACAGTAGGAACAGGAAGATGACCGTGACGCTCTTCATGGTCATTAGTTACGGTATCTGGTGGAGTGATTGGAGATCATAAAGATCTTATAACATAGTTTAGATAAAACGCACGAAGACCTGATTGGAAAGTAACATTCCCCGCTTGGTCAGGCTGAGGCGATCAGGGCTGCAGGTCAGTAATCCTGCCTGCTGCAGCTGGCGGATTGCCTCTGCGAAACGAAGCTCCAGCCGTTCTCCAAATTCTTCTGCAAAATCGTCAAGGCTGATGCCGTCTGCCATCCGCAGTCCCAGAAAGATATGTTCAGAAAGGGCATCATCACGGGTCAGTGTCTGTGGTTCTACGGCAGCAAGCCTGTTGTTCTGGATTGATGTGGACCAGAGATCAAATGCACTTTGATTGCCCCAGCGGATTCCCCATCCCTGGCGCAGGAATGAGTGGGCACCGGGGCCGATCCCCAGGTAGCCGTCCCGCTGCCAGTAACCGCAGTTGTGCTGGGAACGGCAACCGGGCCGGGCAAAGTTGGCGATCTCGTAATGCTCATAGCCTGCGGCAGTTAGTATACTATCAGCCTCTTCAAGCATGTTGGCTGACAGATCATGATCCGGCAGCATGCTTGAACCAATCGGGTAGCGACCGGCAAAGGGGGTTTCCTCTTCAATGGTCAGGCCGTAGACCGAGAGGTGGTCCGGCTGCAGTGCCACTGCTTCGCCCAGATCCTGCTGCCAAGCAGCCATGGTCTGCTCGGGCAGGCCACAGATCAGGTCAAGCCCGATGCTGGTGAAACCGGCCTGTTGTGCCAGCTGGAAGGCGCTGCGGGTGTCGGCTGCAGTATGGCGTCTGCCCAGGGTCTGCAGCATCTGGTCGTTGAAGGATTGCGCCCCCAGTGAAAGCCGGGTGACACCGGACTGGTAATAGCCGGTCAGTGAGTCACGGTTGACCGTGCCAGGATTGGCCTCCAGGGTGATCTCAATGCTACTGGTGTGGCTAAACAGCTCTTGTGAACGGGAGATCAGACGGCTGATCTGTTCAGGATCAAGCAGGGAAGGTGTGCCGCCCCCAAAGTACAGGGAACGGAGTGGCTGGTTGACTGGATAGGTTTTGGCAGCAATCTCCATTTCCCGCAGCAGCAGGTCGCAGGTCTGCTCCAGCTTTTCCGGTTCAAGCGGCTGTGAGTTAAAGGCACAATAACCGCATTTGCTTAAACACCAGGGAATGTGCAGGTAAAGGCGCGAAAACATAGCTGGTTATCTATTAACCGGTTGCAACCGGCTGATTGAAGGGCTAGGATGCTGAAAATTATTACATGTGGGGATGGTTGTCATGAGATCAGGTCTGCTGCTGTTGGTGTTCATACTGTTGTCCGGTGTTGCTTGGGCAGATACGCCCGGAGAGAAGCTGTTTCATCGTAAGTGTACCATGTGCCATGTTGTCAAGGGACGCGGCGGGGCGATTGGGCCAGAGTTGACCAAGGTGGCAGCGCGGATGACAGATGCCCAGCTGCAGGCCAAGATTGCTTATCCTAAGAAGTCCCACCCTGGCACATCAATGCCTTCCTTTGCCACCCTTGAGGCTGGCGAGATGCAGGCGCTGATCAGCTATCTGAAAACCCTCAAGTAGATTCAGGGAAAACAGTCTCACGCGGCGTACGCGTGAGGCATCACGATCGTAACGATTACTCCCGTTCGCAGCCGATCTCTGCCACCTCTATCTGTCTGGCGCTACTGGACAGCTTGAGCGTCAATTTTTCTGCCAGTTCACGTTTTGCACGCCCCTGCACCAGTTTTTCCTCACCATGGAACAGTACCCGCCCATTAAAGCGGATCGCTTGGCTTTCATTCCCCGCAGCAACATAACTGTAGCGCACATCACAGTAGTACCGAACCGGGCCATTTAGGTTGTCTGCGCCACGCAGCCGTATGGTGCCATTCAGGATACATTCGTTTGGCTCTACCCCGTCTTTACCGCAGGTAAGCGACGGCATTGCAACCTGGATGCTGACCGGCTCTGCTGCCAGTAGAGGCGATGTGGATAGAATAAACAGGGCTCCTGCTGTCACTGCATATCGTGTGATCAATCTGGTCATGATTACCCCCTGATCGGCCAGCCGGTTTCAAAGCCGGCTGGGAAAAAGTTTTCTTTGGTGCGGTTGTAATAGCCAAACTGCAGGCGCGGGAATTCCTGCTTTAACTCAACCAGCAGTCGGTACATGCCGATTCCCCGTCCGGTGACCTGCATGGCCTTGTTGTAGAGGTCTGGATCAATGGAGAGGTTACGCAGTTGTAGCATATCCACGCCGGTATCAGCCACGAACCGCTTCAGTGCTTCCACCTCCTCCGGCGCATCGGTAACACCGGGGGAGATCAGGTAGTTGATCATGGTGAAGCGTCCGGCCTGTTTGGATAGTTTGAGCGAACGGATGACGTTGCTGAAACTGTACCCTTTGGGGCGGTAGTAGGCGTTGTAGCGTTCTTCCAGAACCGAATTGAGTGAGAAACGGAAGGAGTCCATCCCGGCGTCGATCAGTTCCTGTACCTGTTCAGGCATGGAGCCGTTGGAGTTGAAGTTGACCGTACCCCGGCTGGTGGCGGCCTTCAGACGACGGGTGGCCTCAGCAATGGTAGGGGCCTGCATGATCGGGTCACCTTCGCAGCCCTGGCCGTAGGAGACAATCGCCTGCTCCGCCTGTTGCAGGTGGGGCAGGGCCAGCTCAACGATCTCTTCCGGTGTTGGTACAAAGCTGATCCGGTCATGGTTGGAGGGACAGCATTCCGATGCCTGCAGCGAGATACAGCCCAGGCAGGCGGAGTTACAGACCGGTGAGGTGGGCAGCGGCGCTTCCCAACGTTTAAAGAACAGATTTTTGGCCGCAAAGCAGTGATAATCAATGGCGCAGCGGGCCAACTGCTCCAGCAGCCGGTTGTTGGGATTCTCGGTTAGGCGCTGACGTACCAGCGGATCCAGCAGTCGATCATCGTAGTTATCCGGGTTCCAGTTCTGGTTACTGTCCACTTTGGTGGCGGCCACCACAAAACAGTCCTGCGCTTCATCCCATCCAACAGCGGTGTAAGACCAGAGCGGCAACACCACCTGCTTCTGCGCGTAATCGCAGGCAGGCAACAGGGTGCGGGCATAACCAGGTGCCATGAAGGCTGAGACCGCCTGCAGTTTACCCCTGATGCCCGGTGCCTTTTCCACGGTGGTAAATCGCTTCGCACGGCTATCCCAGGCAATCGGCGGAGTGGCGGGAATGGTGAAGAGACGGCTGCCTTCCGGTAACGGGATCAGTTCAATTGATTCCGGCAGGACCGCTTCAGGGCCGCTCATACCGGCCATGGTCAAATAAGGGTGATCGTAGATCTGTCCCTGGGCGTCGGCATAGACCAGTTTAGGTAACTGGCGTCTCATGGCGCTGGAGCCCTGTAGCCGGTTGTACCACCGGTGCCGATGCCAAACAGGCCGGCCAGGTTAAAGTTGATGGTCCAAGTGCGGTTGTTGGGGCGATCTTGATAGCCGACAATGACACTCCAGCACTGGTGTCGGTATTCAACGGTGTAGTTGGATTCGAGGATGTCCCCTTTGTCAAAGGAGTAACGGGTGGTATAGCCCAGATAAAACGGATTGGTCAGGGCAATAGTTGCTCCGGCCTCAAGGTAGTCAAGCTGGCGATCCACCATCCGGTAACTGATCCGGGCGGTGTTACCGCGCTGGTCGTTCAGCTCGGCACCGCTGGCAGTGCTGGAGATACGGTGATCGTAGTGGCTGTAGCGCAGATCAGCAAGCAGCCGGAGGTATCGATGCATCCAGGTTTCGCTTTCAAGAACCAGATCGCTCCAACGCCGGGAATCATCCAGCAGGGTCAACAGGTTGGGGCGGGTGCCACTCAGGTTGTAGGCCTGCAACAGACGCAGGGTCTGCAGATTGCGGTATTCAGCAGTTCCCTGGCCCTGTTTTGCTATCCGGCCTCCCAGGTGGCTGGCAAGGGAGAGGGTAACGGTCTCCTGGGCATTGACGCGATCAAGCTGGTCAAAGACCGGCACGTTACTCTGATCCTTTTCACCCACATAGAGGTAGGAAAGGGTCGGCACCAGTTCATGGCGCAACCGCTGTAGGTCCAGGAACGATGTATCATAGATCCGGCTGAAGGAGCTGCTGAGCTCTGCCCCGGCCTTTGGTATGGCCACCAGCTGGTCATCTTTGATGCCGGGATCCGGCTTGTTAGTGTTGTAGCCCCGCAGCTGCAGACTGCCAAACAGGGACAGGTTCAGCCGTCCACTAAACAGGCTGTTGACAGAGGTTAGGCGTGGTTCCATCACCGCCCGTTGTCCATCCGTCCCTTTTTCCCGGTAATAGTTGGTGGCCAGCAGGTCCAGATCAAAATAAAGGTTGGGGATGTAGGGGACCTTTTCGCGAACCCCGTACAGCGACAGTTCCGGTGCCCGTTGCAGAGTGGTGGTGTTGCTACCGGAGTAGAAATCCTGGGTGTAGATGGTCTGGGCGCTGGTCAGCCAGTGATCCCAGAACTTGGTCAGTACGATTCGTGAATCATAGTACTGGCGGTTATACTCACCGCTTTTTTCGCCATAGTCGGTCAGGAAGGTGCGGTCGCTGGTCAGGTTCAGGCTGGTGATCAGGTTAAAACTGTCGGAGAACTGTTCTTTGTGGAACTGGACCAGTTGCCCCCGTTCCTTCTTTTCGTTGTTATCATAAATAAGGTAACCGCCGATGGAGCCGTCACTGTTACGGTTGCGCAGGTAGCGGTAGTCTACCCCCAGGCCGATTCCCCGCTTAGTCTGGACATCCAGATCAATCAGGGCTTCCTGGGAGGGGGAGATGGCCCAGTAATAAGGGATATCAATGAACTCTCCCCGTTTTGTTGATCTGCCGAATTTGGGGAACAGGAAGCCTGACTGCCGTTCACTCTTAACCGGCAGGATGATGTAGGGGAAGTAAAAGACCGGGATGTCTTTGACATAGAAGATGACGTTTTTGCCGGTGGCAAACTCCTCCAGCTTGAGATCCAGTTCCGTTGCCCCGAATTTCCAGCTGGGTACAGCTGCATCGCAGGTGGTCAGGCCGCCGTTACGCAGGGCGTACTCTTCTTCACCTGTTTTGCCGATCTGCTTGCCGTTAGCCCGAAAGTTGCCCTGGGTCATGAAGATCTGGCCATTCTCCATTTCCGCCCGGCCGGTTTCCGTGTCCATGGTCAGGTGATCGCCCCAGAGGATATCACCGGCCTTGACCAGATAGACGTTACCTTTGGCAACCAGGGTCTGATTGGTACGGTTAAAGGTTGCCTCATCAGCGGTCATGGTCATATCCTGCCAGATCATTTCAACCTTGCCGTTGGCCTTGATCAGGTCAGTGGCAGCATCATGGGTCATGACATCGGCGCGGATGGTCATACCGGGTGCGCCGGTGGTCTGTTCGGCAGCCTGTAGCAGAGTAGGCAGCAGCAAAAGCAGGATGAGAATGCAGGTACGTAGTTTCAAAATAGCGCCTTGAATTGGAGTTTAAATTATCCCCGCACCGCTTCGCAGGGTATGCCTGCCAACAGTGCCTTTAGTTCGCCAACCAGAAAGAGTGATCCAGCAGCAATAATTAAATCTCCCGGTTTGGCTGCTGCCTGTGCAGCTTTCAATCCAGCAGCTACCGAGTCAGCAGCTGTAGCCATAACCCCCGCTGTCCTGCAGCTGCCAGCAAGAGATTCAGCAGGAATGGCTCGCTCCTGCGAAGGGCTGACCGTAATAACCTGCTGAACCTGTTGCAACAGCGGCTGGAGCACCCCCTGCAGGTCTTTGTCTTCCATCATCCCCAGCAGCAGGATCTTTTTGCGCGTACCGTATGCGGATAGTGCATCGGCCAATGCTTGTGCACCGGCTGGATTGTGTGCTCCATCCAGTAGCAGATCACTCCCGTCAGGTAGCCTGATCAGCTCCATCCGGCCAGGCCAGCGCGTTGATGCCAGACCTTGGCGCAAGGCCAGAGTTGAAACCGGAAATCCGAGGGAGGCCAGCTGCTCAGCTGCAGCCAGGGCAAGGCTTGCGTTGCCGGTCTGATAGCTACCGTTGAGACTTAGAAACAGTCCGCTTACGGTTTCGGCAGGCCCCTGATAGGTTAGGCTGCCATCCGTGACGTTGCGTGTCGCTTTGAAGTCGCGCTCTGCCAGAAACAAGCGGTTACCGTTTTTCTGACAATAGTCTTCGAGTACGTTGAGTACTGCCGGTGCCTGCGCAGCAGAGATGATCGGGGTACCCGGCACTGCGATCCCCACTTTTTCGGCTGCAATGGTCTGAAGATCAGTGCCCAGCCATTGACAATGGTCAAGGGCAATCGGGGTAATGATCGTGGCCATGCCCGGTACTGCAGCGGTGGCGTCACTCCGCCCTCCCATACCTGCTTCCAGTACGGCTATCTGGACTCGGTTTTGTGCAAACCAGTGGCAGGCCAGGGCAGTGGTCAGTTCAAAAAAGGTCTCATCCGGGGTGGCTTGTGCAAGCAGCTCCTGAATAAGTAGTTCCAGCTGTTCCGGTGAACTGTCAACCCCGTTAACCCGGAATCGTTCAGTGTAGCTGACAAGGTGGGGAGAGGTAAACAGGCCGGTGGTGAAACCGGCCTGTTCAAGGATGGACGCCAGGAAAGCGGCGGTAGAACCTTTGCCATTGGTGCCGACAATATGTACAGCGGCAAAGGATCGCTCTGGATGTCCGTGTCTCTCCAGTAGAGCCGTGATCCGCTCAAGTCCGGGCTTGATGTTGAAACGTCGCCGGCCAAAAAGCTGTGCAAGGTGCTGTGAAACGGGCACGCCTACTGTCTGGTGAGCATTGCCAGAACCTGGCCCAGTGTGTCACGCATCTCCAGCCGCGAGACGATCATGTCCACCATGCCGTGATCCAGCAGGTATTCGGAACGCTGGAATCCGGCTGGCAGTTTCTGGCGGATGGTCTGCTCAATCACCCGAGGTCCGGCAAAGCCGATCAGGGCTTTGGGCTCAGCAATATTCAGGTCTCCCAGCATGGCAAAGCTGGCAGTAACACCGCCGGTGGTGGGGTCGGTCAGGATCGAGATGAACGGCAGACCGGCTGCCTTCAGCTTAGCCAGGGCAGCGGAGGTCTTGGCCATCTGCATCAGTGACAGGATAGACTCCTGCATCCGTGCACCACCAGAGGCAGAGATGACGATTACCGGCTGCTTTTTCTCAAGGCCGCGCTCGATGGAACGGGTGATCTTTTCACCCACCACACTGCCCATACTGCCGCCCATAAAGGCAAAGTCAAAGATAGCGATCTGGGTTGCAATCTCCTTGATGGAACCTTCAACGCATATGACGGCATCGCGGGAGCCGCCCTTGGCAACCGTGGTATTGATCCGTTCCTGATAACTCTTGGTGTCTTTGAAATCCAGAAAGTCAACCGAGGTCAATTCTGCATCAAACTCCTGCCAGGTGCCGTTGTCCAGTATCGACTGCAGCCGTTTGCGCGGGGCGATCCGGTAATGGTGACCGCACTTGGGGCAGACCTGCAGGTTCTCTTCAATCTCTTGGGTCAGCAGAGATTCACTGCAGCCCGGGCATTTGGTCCAAAGACCTTCCGGGACTTTGACATGTTTTGTATTACTTTTTTCAATTCCTGTTTTGTCGCGTTTGAACCAGCTCATAATATAATCCTCTCAGGAAAAATCTTACGACGAAAGTGCGTCTTTTAGTGATCTGATCATCCCGGTTACCTCAGATTGCAACTGTTCTCCCTGGTACTGCTCAAACAGTTTGACGATGGCACTACCGACCACAACACCATCAGCTGCTGCAGCCACCTGTGCTGCCTGTTCCGGGGTTGAGATACCAAAACCTGCTACAACCGGAAGTTTAATGCTGTTCCGTACGTTTTCCAGTTCATCAGCAAGGCTGTTTGAGACCGATTGACGGGCACCGGTAACCCCGGTAACGGTAACATAATAGAGAAAACCGCTGCCGTGACGACTAACCTGTTTGATCCGGGTCTCATCGGAGGTGGGTGTCAGCAGGAAAATGACCTCAAGACCGGCTGCCTTTGAGGCGGGGAGCAGTTCGCCAGCCTCTTCCGGTGGCAGATCAACCAGTAGCAGGCCATCTACCCCTGCCTTAACCGCATCCTGGGCAAAACGCTGCCAACCGTAGGAATAGATCGGGTTGCTGTAGCCCATTAAAACAATTGGCGCTGAAACTTGGTCCCTGATACTACTGACCATTGCCAGGACGGCCTCAAGGGTGACGCCGCTTGCCAGTGCCCGTTCTGAGGCCCGCTGGATGGTGGGTCCGTCTGCCATGGGATCAGAGAACGGAATGCCCAGCTCAATAATATCAGCGCCGGCCTCTGCCATACGTGGCAGCAGGGCTGCGGTGGTGGCCAGATCAGGGTCTCCGGCAGTGATAAAGGTGACCAGTGCTTTGCCACCCTGCTTGTGCAATTGGTTGAACCGGGTCTGGATACGACTTTTCATATCTTGAATCCTGACATCTCTTTTTCAAGTTGATCAATCTGCTGTGAAAGACCGGTAACGGCGCTGTTCATGACCTGTGCCGCCTGGGAGGTGGTGGCGGATGACTGGCGGATGTTTTCCACCATCTTGTCAATGGAACGGCTGTGTTGCGTCTGGGCGCCGCAGGCCTCCCGAATCCGGTCAATCATCACAATAATATCTTCGGTTGCCTTGGCGATCAGGATACTGGTTTTACTCTGTTCTCTGGTGGAGCCCCGCACCTGACCGGTCATTTCCCGCATCCGTTCAACGGCAACGGTAATCAGGTCACTGCCGCGGCTATGCTCACGGGCTGAGTTGGCCATCTGTTCCACCATTTCTTCAACCTGTTCCATGGCTACCCGGATACTCTGGCTACCCTTGGCCTGCTCCACTGTTGCACGGGCGATGGCGTCAATCTGCAGACCTGCCTGACGAACGCCAGACACGATCTTTTCAAGGGCAGCACCGGATCGTTCTGATAGCTCTTCGCCTGCCCCGATGGCCAGTTCTGCCATGTTAATAGCGGCCACAGCGCGGCCGGTCTCTTCCTGGACCCCTTTGATCACCTCGCCGATCTCGCGGGTGGAGGATGAGGTCCGTTCGGCCAGCTCCTTGATCTCATCAGCTACCACGGCAAAGCCTTTGCCGTGCTCACCGGCCTGGGCTGCAATAATGGCGGCATTCAGGGCCAGCAGGTTGGTCTGCTCTGCCACTTCATCAATCACCGATAGAATTGCGCCGATATCGTGGGCGCGCAGGGAGAGGTGTTCCACCACTTCTGCGGTAATCTGAGATGCCCGTCGGATCTCCTGCATACCGGCAATGGTTTCCTGTACGGATTTAAGCCCGTTGGCGGCATCGGTCTTGACGGTTTCAGAGATGATGGCCGTATCCATGGCGTTCTTTTCAACCTGACGGATAGTGGCATCCATTTCGGCCACCGATGAAGCGGTGGTGGTTGAGGCATCCAGCAGGCTGACAATGTTATTGCCGATCCCTTTGATGGAGGTTGCCATTTCGATTACTGAGGAGCTGACTTCATCCACTGACTCGCCCAGTTTATCCGTATTCAATGCCACTTCCTCAACGCTGGCTGCCATCTGCAGGATGGATGAAGAGGTCTCGGTTGCTGAGCAGGAAAGCTGATCAACCCCTTCTGATATTTCAAGAACCGAAGCATTAATCAGCTCTACCGTACGAGTTGTTTCGCTGACCGCCTCTTCCTGGATATGGGTTGCCCCCACTACCTGACGGGCGGCTGTTTCAATGTTACGGTCGATTGCGGTCAGTTCACCAGTTGCAGCATTCAGGCGGGTGACAATGTTGTGCAGATTCTCGGCCATGGTGTTCATGGCTGCAGCCAGATCACCTACTTCACCGCAGGCCTTGATGGTGAGTCGGTCTTCCAGTGAGCCACCAGCCACCTGCTTGGCAAATTCTACGCAACGTTTGATGGGGCGGGTAACCGATTCAGTAATGTAGGTGGAAAGGATGGCGATCAGGGTAATTAAAATAACAATAACGACAACAGTTGTTATCGTCTTGCTACGGGTAATGGCGGTAATCTGCTTTTCGGTCTGATAGACGTCCCGGCGCAGGTTGTCCACCATGAGGGCGACGGTTGAGGTGAAGGAGCTGAAACGTTGTTCCTGAATGCCACTCAGCAAGGCATTGGCACGGACCATGTCGCCACGCTGAACTGAGGGAATAATCTCTTCAAGCAGGGTCTTCTTGTAATCGTTCCAGATCGCTTCAGCCTTGATTATGGCTTCCCGCTTTTGTTGTGATTCGATCAGGCCCTGGACATCATCATATTTAAAATCGATGTCATCGGTATGGTCCTTGATTTTAGCCAGCAGCGCCTGGGCATCATTTCGATCCCGTTCCGCCATAAAGGCCAGTACTTCACCGTTTAACTGGTAGATGTCAGACTTAAGCAGGGCGATTTTTTCCAGGGCATCTTTGCTGTTGCGGATGGTTTTGTAGTTGCTGCCATTGATCCTGACTTCGTTCAACAACAGTGTTCCCAACACCAAAACAATCAAAATGGCGGTAAAGGAGACCATCGACAACAGGAACATTCTGGTGCGTAGTTTCAAGCCAGAGCAGGTTGTACCGGGGGTGCTGTCTTCCACGGAGAACAGTTCCTTTCGAGGGTGCAGATGCCTTAAAAAGCCGAAGAACTATAGCAGAGCCGGGCAGAGCAGGGCAAGCGAAAAGGGGGGCTGTCAGCGTGGGCCGAAGAGGCTTTTTAGACGCTGTAGCGCTGCATCGGGGCGATATTGGGGTGGAATGGGGAGTTGTCCCTGATGGTCAAGCGGGATGGATGATACTCCCAAGGGAGTGTCTACCTGCAGGACAGCTGTCAGATGGTAGGGGGTATGGTCAAGATCAAGCTGGCGTTTCAGTAGTTCAAGCAGGTCCGCATGGCGGATTCGCACAGGAATTTTGATCTGCGTTTCTTTGTTGCCTGGGAAGAGTGTCGTTTGATGAGTCGCACCGGAGCTAAACGGCAGGCCAGCCACCTGCAGGGTATAGGAACAGTCCTGCAGAGTCAGATCAAACCGGTTAGGGTTGTTAACCAGCAGGTTGACCTCAATATTCAGACCCGCTGAATCAATTCCTGTCGGGTTGATCTGCTGCAGTCGTACCTTCGGTGAGGTGACGACTGCAGCACAACCAGATAGTCCTGAAAGCAGCATGATGAGCAGCAGAAACCGCTTCACTGGATACTGCTTCCCTTTTCGTTCAAGGCAACCTTCTCTTTAGTCTGGTCAAGCTCTTCAAGCAGCGCCTGTCGAATAATACGCAGCTTTTTCAGATAGGCATCCGCCTGGGGACCAACGCCACAGTAAAACTTCTTGGCACGGTCCATGTTACCGTCGGCAACATCCAGTTTGCTTAGCAGGGTGCGCACTGCTGCCTCTGCACATTTTTCGTCATTGCGCATCTCTTCGGGGGTGTAGCCATGGCTGCGTGCCTGTTTCGGCATCAGTTGCCAGACACCAATGGCTCCTTTAGTGGATGTTGCTTTTGAAGACAGGCTATGTCCACCGGTTTCAGCCAGGGCAATCTCAGCCAAGTCGAGGGGAGAAAAGGGGGTGCCCAGAGTCTTGAAATAACAGAGTGCTGCCAGGTTGCGGGCTCGCTCAGGGGTGGTTTGACGGGCAAAGGCCAGTTCAATAACCGGTACCTGGCGCTTACGTTCTGCCATTGAAATCCCTTTTTCCATGACATTGCGAATCTCTTTTTCAAGGGATGTCTCTGACAGGTCACGGTCAAGTGAAGCATGGGAGGCAGCAGGTTGAGGCCCCTTGCTGCAGGCCATAAACAGAACAGGGGTCCAGAACAGGGCTAGACCAATGGTTAAACAGCTGATTTTTTTAATGATAGTTTGTTTTCTCATAGAATTTTGTGTGGGAAGACTGGGCGGGTGGTGCCGGACAGGCAACCAGGGCCGGAAGTGATGGGAGGATTTGTCCGGCTAACTCCTTTCATGCTGAAATTACCGGTAAAATTTTGATACCGGGTTGAAAAACGACAAAAGTCCCGCAGGTAGACGCGAGACTTTAAGCTGAACCGTTAGGTTGAATTGTGCAAAACTTGTAGCAAACCTCGTGTTGTCTGTCAATCAAAAACAGTTAAAATGCAATAAAAACAGCAATTTATTTTGTTGTCAGCTCTTTGAGGGTGATGTTTCCCAGCAGCCCGCGTACCTGTTGTTGTACCTGGCGCCAAACGGGATGGACGGTACAGGTGAGATCCCGTTCACACTCGCCTGGTTTCAGAACGCAACGGTTTGGCAAAATAGGACCTTCAACCGCTTCAACTACCTGTAGCAGCGTAATATCTTCCGGGGGGCCGGCCAGCAGAAAACCGCCGCCGGTGCCGCGGAACGACTTGACAATGCCGGTCTTGCTGAACTGCTGGAATATCTTTGCCAAAAAGGTCTGGGGTACATCCACCGCTGTCGCAATTTCACTTAACAGTGAAATCTTGTTGGGTGGTTGGCTTGCCAGGTAAATAATACCGCGTATGGCGTAGTCACCCTTACGGGTTAGTTCCATCATGGGAGGCTCCTAAAAGGACTTTGATGATCCCTTTATACCGTGGTGGCAAAAGACTTGTCAAGTCCTGTTACCTCCCCGGCATGGTCCCCGGTTGTTATACCGTATCCGGCTCCGGCTCAGCCGGGGGAGTGACCTTTTTCTTGCCAAAGATCAGTGCCACCCAAACGCTGACTTCATACATCAGGTAGAGCGGGATCATGATCACAAACATGGTCACCAGATCCGCATGGAAGGCGGCCACTATGGAGCTGGCCAGCAGGGCGTATTTCCGTTTGGGGGCCAGAAACTCGTAGGTTACAATCCCGAAACGGGAAAGCAGCAGGGTGAGAATCGGCAGCTCGGCAATCAAGCCAAACAGCAGGATCAGACGCAGGCAGAAATCAACATAGGCTGAAAGAGACAGCCAACTGCGCAGCCCCTCGGTTTCGTAGGAGAGGGAGAAATTAATAATAAAGGGCCAGATGGTGGTTAGGAAAAACATCGCACCGAGACAGAAAGCAACCGTGGCCACGGTGATAAACGGCACCACCAGTCTGCGTTCTTTGCGGGTTAGGCCAGGGGCGATAAAGGCCCAGAGCTGATGAAAGACAATCGGCAGCACCAGCACAAAACCGGCAATTACTGATATCTTGCACTGGATGAAAAACGGCTCAAGTGGTGCGGTGTAGTTGAGGGAATGCTGTTTTTTGGGTTTGTTCAGCTCCTTTTCAAGGTTTGCACGACCATAGATGGCTGGATAGTGCTCTTTGAGGTAGAGGTAGCCCTTCTGTTTGGCTGTATCCAGATAGGTTGTACCGGTCAGCGGCTTTTCCATGAAGACCAAGATCTCATCGGCCAGATTCCAGGCGAAACCCATGCCGATGACCACGGCCACCACAATGATGATCAGGCGTTTGCGTAGTTCTACCAGATGTTCGATAAAAGGGAGGACCTTGGATGGTTCTTCAGACATGACAGCTCCTGTAATTCCAATTCCACATCAAGGCCCTATCTTCGTTGGCTCGTCATTGGCTCCTCAATGTACTGCGTGTACGTCTGCGTCGCCAATTTCCTTGCCGCCTTGCTATCATCCTTGATCTGGAATCGGAATAAGAAATGATTGGGCAACGCTAACACAGGCCCCGTAAAGGTGCAACTAACGTCGGCGGTTTCCGTTCGGGGTACCTTTCAGTACCGGCCGTTTGCCCCTGATCGGTATGCGCGGATATTCTTCGGTTGTCGTTGTTGCGATTGTGACATCTCTGCGTACCGTACTGTGACTTTCCAGCACAAACTCAATCCTGCGGGCCTGGGGATTGACCGCCACCACCCGTACCCGTGCCGGATCGCCGATCCGCAGGGTGCGTCCTGTCCGGCGTCCCACCAGGGAGTGGTTCTGTTCATCAAAGGAGTAGAGGTCGTCTGACAGGGTGGAAAGGTGTACCAATCCTTCCACAAAGACCTCGGACAGTTCAACAAAACAGCCGAATCCGGTTACTCCGGCAATGAATCCGTCAAACTCCTGTCCGATCTTGCCCTGCATGAACTGGAGCTTTTTCAGTTCCACAATATCCCGCTCTGCCTCCATAGCCACCCGTTCCCGGGTGCTGGTATGCTCGGCAGCCTCGGAAAGGGTGCTGCTGATCCGTTCCAATTCCCGCTGTCCTTTTTTGTCCAGTGTGCCCGCCTTGCGATCCAGGGCCAGTCTCAGCAGGCGATGCACGATCAGATCCGGGTAGCGGCGGATCGGTGAGGTGAAATGGGTGTAGCAGCTGGAGGCAAGACCGAAGTGTTTCAGATTTTCAGCGGCATAGCGGGCCTGTTTCATGCAGCGCAGCAGGCCGTAGTTGACCAGTCGTTCCTCCGGTTTGCCTTCGGCATCGGTGATCAATTGTTGCATGGCAGATGGCTCAACCTGATCACCCTTCATCTCAAGGGTAAAGCCAAAGGGCAGGATAAAGTCGCGGAAGGCGGTCAGACGGGTCGGATCAGGCGGCTCATGGATTCGGTAAATGAAGGCCATCTCCTGTGCTGTTACAAAGCGGGCCACGGCCTCATTGGCAGCCAGCATGAACTCTTCAATCAGCTGGTGGGCCAGGTTCCGTTCACTCTTGATGATCGCCTCGGTCTGTCCGGTCAGGCCAAGGATGATCTCCGGTTCCGGCAGGTCAAAGTCAATACTGCCCCGTTGTTTGCGCATTGCCTGCAGAATCAGCGCTAGCTCTTTCATCTGCAGCAACATCGGAGCCAGAGCGCGATCCTCTTCAAGTGCTTTTTCATCGCCATCGACGATGACCTGCTTAACCTTGGTGTAGGTCAGGCGGGCATCACTCTTGATCACACTGGGGTAAAAGCTGGATTCCAGCATCGTGCCCTGTTGGTCAAAGAGCATCTCAGCGGTCATGGTCAGGCGGTCAAGGCGGGGATTGAGGGAGCAGATCCCGTTTGAAAGCCGTTCCGGTAGCATCGGGATGCAGCGATCCGGGAAATAGACCGAGGTGCCCCGCAGGTAGGCCTCGCGGTCAAGCAGGCTGCCTGGTTTAATGTAATGCGAGACATCGGCAATGGAGACCCAGAGCCGGAAATTCCGGCCTTCAGGGCGGATGGCAACGGCATCATCAAAATCCTTGGCTGTTTCACCGTCAATGGTGACCGTGGGCAGCTTGCGCAGGTCCACCCGATCCTTCAGGTCATCTTTGCTGATCTGTGCCGGTGCAGCCTGGGCCTCTGCCAGGGTCTCCGGTTCAAAACTGTGGGGCAGGGCAAATTTGCGGATAACGGTCTGCACCTCAACATCGGGATCATCGGGCCAGCCTAGGATCTCAACCACCTTGCCCTCTGGCGGGCGGCCTCCAACCGGCCAGGCGGTGACTTCAATCACCACCTGCTGCCCATCAACCGCTCCGTTAACCGCATTGCCCGGTACCGTAAAAAAGGTGCCGATCCGTAGCTCTTCAGGAACCAGGGTGGCGCCGCGCTTGCTCTGCTGCAGGCGTCCCACGATCCGGCTGTTGGCCCGTTCCAGGATCGCAACCACCCGGCCCTCCAGCTTGCCACGCTGGGAACGGCTCTTCTCGGCCCTGACCGATACCTTGTCGCCATGCAGGGCATTATTGATGTTCTTGCCCGGAATAAAGATGTCTTCCCCACCACTCTCCGGTTTGACAAAGCCGTAGCCGTCACGATGGATCGAGATGCTGCCCTGTACGGTACCGCTGTTGTCGGTCCCTGGCAGGGTATAGCGGTTTCCGCGCAGGCGGAGAACCTCGCCATTACGAACCAGATCATCCACCAACTCTTTAAGATCGTTCTTGATATGGCGGCCACCAAAGGCACGGAGTAATGAGGCAAAGTGCAGCGCCTCAGTCTCTTCAGCCAGCAGGTTCAGGATCTCTTTTTTGTGCAGGAGCATAGCTGTTACCATCAGTCTGTATAAGGTGATCTACTGGTGCAAAGCATAGCACGGGATCGCTCTAAGGAACATAAAAAAGCCCTGCAAAAATCCATTTGCAGGGCGGTAAAGAGTTATAAACTGGGGTAGCTACAATGAATCAGGCTGTGCCCCCAGACGCTCTTCAACCTGAGTCATGCGACTTCCCAGTTTTGAGAGGGTCTTACGCATCTCCGGCAGGTGGGGGAAAACGGCGGCAGACTTAAGCCGTGACTGATGCTGGATGGCTGGTGTGCCACTTAGTACAGCGCCTGCTGCAACATTGTTAAAGACACCTGATTGACCAGAGATCATGGCGTTATCGCCTATTACCAAGTGGTCTACAATTGCCACCTGGCCACCTAGAGTGACATGTTTTCCTAGTTTGGTGCTTCCGGCAATTCCAGCTTGGGCCACAATAATACAGTTCTCGCCGATCTGGCAATTGTGGGCAATCTGCACCAGATTGTCAATCTTGGTACCTCGTCCGATGCGGGTGGTTTCAAGCGCTGCCCGGTCTACGGTGCTGTTTGCCCCGATCTCTACATCATCTTCAATAATAACAACGCCGATCTGGGGGGTCTTGAACCAGCCATCACCATCCGGTGCATAGCCGAAACCGTCACCACCTATGACTGAGCCATTGTGAATGGTAACACGGTTGCCGATCCGGCTGCCTTCCCGTACTGATACGCCTGCGTGCAATGTGACATCGTCACCAAGTGTCACTCCTTCATACAGGTTGACGTTAGCGTGGATGGTTGCCCGATCACCGATGCTTACCCCGTCGCCGATGTAGGCACCGGGGTAGACAGATACATCGGCACCCATCGTGACCCTCTCACCGATAAAAGCTCCGGTCATAACACCTTTGGCGGTTCGCTTTCGGTGCGTAAAAAGGGCGAGCAGTTTGGCAAACGCGAGATGGGGGTTTGTTACGACAATTCCGTTGCGGCCAAACCCGTTAGCTGCAGCAGTCATGACTATTGCCGAGGCATTGGTGGTTTCGACCTTTGCTGCATATCTGGGGTTGGCTAGAAAGGTTATTTGGCCTTCCTTTGCATGATCAAGGGTGCCGAGGCCCGTAATGATGAGGGAAGGGTCCCCCATGGTTTGTCCACCGAGATGATCTGCCAGTTCTTGCAGCGTTCTGGTAATAGGCATGGAGGCTCCATCTGCTCGAAATGACATAAGATGTTTTGGGTTATACACGTATAGTTGCTTAATACCTACTTAATAACATTACCGGTGTGTAGAAGAACGGGAGTGAGAGGTGGGTAGCTGTTCCAGAAGAGGCCCGTGACAAAAACAAAACGGGTTAGCTGTGTAAGCTAACCCGTTGTTTTTGTTTGGAGGCGACGAGCGGATTTGAACCGCTTAATAAAGGTTTTGCAGAAATGTAAAGAGTGGTTTCGTGCTATTTAGTAAGTTCGGACTGCCATGGTTTTTTGTTAAATAAATGATTGATAATAAATAAAAATATCTGGTATGGTGTTTCATGGCTATTTATCTTGTGTCACCTCTTGCAAACAAGCTGGAGGTTCCATGGGGGTTCCATGAAATTTACTGAAAAGTTTATAGCTTCGCTCAAAGCAGCTGAGAAGGAGTTTTGCAAAAGAGAGGGGCATGGCTTTACCATCCGTGTCTTGCCATCGGGGGTTAAGACCTTTCAGTATATTTATACGATAGGCGGTAAGCGCCGAAGGTTGAACTTGGGTAATTATCCCCACACGTCTTTGGCTGAAGCGCGTGAAAAATATTTAGCCGCTGCACAGTCGGTCGCTAACGGTATTGACCCACTGGCATCTACTAAAGTTCCCACTCAAGCTGAATCACAAATGATATCAGTGAGCGAGTTAAAGGCACTGTATCTTGGTCACGTAAAAACCCACCTTGCTGAACAATCGGTAAAAAATCATGACTACCGAATGGAAAAACATTTAATACCAGCCTGGGGTGATAAGCCGATAACCGCTATCCGTCGGCGCGATGCTATCGCGCTTATTGAGAGTATAGCGGCACTAGGCACGCCTGGATCAGCGCGGAATATTTTGCTATCTGGCCGCGCTATGTTTTCTTATGCGGTACAACGCGAGATGGTGGAATATAATCCATTTGCGGGGGTTGGCGTTGCCGTTCCCCAAGCATCATCTAAAGAGCGCGATAGGGTGCTGTCGGATTCAGAGATAAAGCATATTTGGGAAACTTTAAGTTGCTGGGGGAACTCAGAATACATCCGGCGGGCAATCTTGTTGATTTTGGTTACCGGCCAGCGACCGGGAGAAGTCGCAAGGCTGCATTGGAGTGAAATCGAAGGAAGAGTTTGGACTATACCGGCAGAGCGCAGCAAGAATGGGCGTGAAAATCGAGTATATCTAACAGACCTAGCAATGTCGATATTACCTGAAACTGAAGGATATGTATTTCCTGCTAGTCGTGGTTCACATGGGCCGCTTTATGTAAATACGCTTTCTCATCATGTCTCTCACCACATAAAGCCAGCATATCTTGGTTTGCCTCGCTGGACCCCTCACGATCTGCGGCGAACAGCTGCAACCGGTCTTGCTTCACTTGGTTGCTCTGATGAGATAATTGATGAAGTGCAAAATCATAAAAAGCGCGGCATTATTAGGACATACAACCGCTATAGGTATGACAAAGAGAAGCAAGAGTGGCTTTCAAGGTGGTCTGCTCATCTTGAGGAATTGTTAAATTGGGGCGGCTAAACGGAGTTTAAAATAGCAATAAATATTTTTATATGCGAAATAAGTCATAATGTAATAAATAGTTGTTTGCATTCGTTAGTACTAAGTTCAATTGCTTTATTGATTTTATAAGAATAAACAGCAGTACAGTGATGGTAAAAACGAATATTACTTATTATTTCTGAGCTCACTAAATGATTTCTTTCCGTTATTTGACGTTACCCCCTGTAACTGATCCATTGCCAGCTTAGCGATTTCGGTCTAGAACTCCCAGAGGAGACTAGACATGAAAACGAAGCGTTTTACAGAAGAGCAAATTATCGGCATCCTGAAACAGGCCCAGGCCGGTATGAAGGTGGCTGACCTTTGCCGGATGCACGGTATCAGTGATGTAACCTTCTACAACTGGCGCAGCAAATTTGGTGGCATGGAAGTCTCTGACGCCAAACGCCTGAAACAGCTTGAAGACGAGAACCGGAAACTCAAGCAGATGCTTGCTGACAGCATGCTTGAGAATAAAGCCATCAAGGACGTTCTTTCAAAAAAGTGGTAACGCCTGCCGCCCGGCGAAAGGTGGTGGTCTTTCTCATGGAGATCCACCAGCTCAGTGAACGACGGGCCTGTGTAATAGTCGGGCTGTGCCGGAGCAGTCATCGGTACCAGGCGAAGCCAAAGAACGATGAGGCCATCAGATCACGCCTGCGTGAGCTTGCTGAACAACGTCGCAAGTTTGGCGCTCCCCGTCTGCATACCCTGCTGCGTCGGGAAGGGCACCTGATTAACCACAAGCGCACAGAACGGCTCTATCGCGAGGAAGGCCTCTCACTCAGACTAAAGAAGCGCAGGAAGCGTATCAGCCATCTCCGTGTGGTCTTGGACAAACCAGAACGGATCAACCAGCATTGGTCCATGGACTTTGTATCTGACAGCCTCTACAACGGCAGACGTTTCCGGGTTCTGACCGTGGTAGACAACTTCAGCCGTGAATGTCCTGTGCTTGAAGCAGACCACTCGCTGACCGGCCAGCGGGTTTCCAGAATCCTTGAACGCATGGCCTTGACCAGAGGTCTGCCGGAAGTCATCACCGTTGATAATGGGCCGGAGTTCATCAGCAAGGCACTGGATTTGTGGGCCTTTGAAAACAACGTCAGGCTCAGATTTATTCAACCGGGGAAACCGGTTCAAAACGCATACATCGAAAGCTTCAATGGAAAGTTCAGGGACGAATGCCTCAATGACAATGTTTTCGTCAGCCTGAACAGCGCACGACAGATAATCGAGAACTGGCGGCTGGACTACAATTCTGAAAGACCACACAAGTCGTTAAACAAAATGACGCCAGAAGAATTTGTTGCAAAACATAATCAGAACCAAAAGGCCGAAAACACTAAGCTAAAACTGGTTCAGTCAATGGGGTAACGTCA
>NZ_FUWR01000005.1 GCF_900167465.1 Trichlorobacter thiogenes
TTAGGGGCTTTCCTCAGGAGGAACTATCGCTGGAACGGCAGAGCCTTTTCAAGTCTCACCGGCAGAGCCGGTGGTTTACTGAAAACCTTCAATTATATCTTTTTACAACACTCTAATGGTTAATGTTTACCACTCTTTTTTTTATTGTCAATTACTCTGCTGATCTTGCATTCGTCAAAACAGACGTTGTATGATGCTGCAGCAGCATAAAAGCGTATAATTGGAGGTCCGAACGTATGTTTTCATCCCGCTTCAGGGCTCGTCGAATCCGTGGGAAAGAGGTATTCCGCCGTATGGTCAGAGAGACCACTCTCTCGACCAATGACCTTATCTACCCCATGTTCTCTGCCTTTGGCAGTGGCATAAAAAAAGAAGTTTCTTCCATGCCGGGTATCTATCAGCAATCCATTGAACATATCGTTGCTGAAGCAAAAGAAGTCTACGGCCTGGGCATACCAGCCGTTATTCTGTTCGGCATCCCCGAGGTAAAAGACGCTGTTGGCAGTGATGCCTATGCCGAACACGGCATCATTCAGGAAACGATCCGGGCCATCAAAAAGGAAGTCCCGCAGCTGGCGGTAATCACCGATGTCTGCCTGTGTGAGTACACTGATCATGGCCATTGCGGCATCATCAGAGATGGTGATGTAGATAACGACGCCACCGTTGATCTGCTGGCCAAAGAAGCCCTTTCCCACGCCCGGGCCGGGGCCGACATGGTGGCTCCCTCAGATATGATGGATGGCCGGGTTGGGGCCATTCGCCAGATCCTGGACGAGAACGGTTTCAGCCATATCCCGGTCATGAGCTATGCCGTAAAATATGCCTCAGGCTACTACGGCCCATTCCGTGAAGCGGCCGAATCCACACCACAGTTCGGAGATCGCCGTTCGTACCAGATGGACCCGGCCAACCGCCGTGAAGCACTGCGTGAAGCACAGCAGGATATTGACGAAGGGGCCGACATCATCATGGTTAAGCCAGGCCTACCCTATCTGGACATCCTGCGCGACCTTCGCAATGAATACACCATGCCGCTGGCGGTCTATAACGTCTCCGGCGAATACAGCATGATCAAAGGCGCTGCAGCAAACGGATGGATTGATGAAGAGCGGGTGGTGATGGAGACCATGCTGGCCTTCAAGCGGGCCGGAGCTGATCTGATTATTACCTACCACGCCAAAGATGTGGCGCGCTGGCTGAAAGGCGCAGCCTGATATTGGTGCCAACGATGGACTGAATTGTAGTGGGGGGGGGGAACAACGGATGCTAACCGACATCATCGCTCATATGGACAGGGGTGCCGGATGCACGGCAAGATTGATGGCTGCAATCAATCTTGCACTCCGCCATGGCGCTCGCCTCAAGGGGCTCTACGTCATTACCCACCCTCATTACGCTTCAAACTCTGATTATCTGACCGACTTTGCCCAGGTGCGTGAATTTTTCATCAATGCCACCTCAAAAGCCGGTATTGAAGCAGAATGGCTGCTGGTTGACTGGGCCACCGTCGGCACGCCACTTTCACAGGTTGTTACCAGCCACTGCTACTACGCCGACACTATTCTGGTCGGACAACCAGCCCAATTGCACAACCGCAGGACAAGCCTAGATTTTCACGAAAGCCTGATTCTCGGGGCCGGGCGACCGGTTGTGGTATTTCCAGCCAGTGGCGATATCTTTCAGTTTGGTGAGCGGATTCTGGTGGCTTGGAAAGGTGGCAGGGAATCGGTAAGGGCTGTTAACGATGCCTTGCCGTTTCTTCAGACAGCTGCTGATGTTTCAATTATTGCAGTAGTTAGCAATCACACGGATCAATCCCTGGAAGAACAATCCATGCTCAAACTGCAAAAGCACCTGGAGCGTTGCCGAGTTGCAGTCCGCACAGAAACGGTATTCATGCAGAAAGGCACTGTGGCGGAAGTACTACTGGAGCAGACCGCCCAGGAAAAAGTTGATCTGATTGTTCTGGGCGGATTCGCTTACAAATCAAACCGGGCACCGGTGTTAAGTCCCTTGACACAAGAACTACTGATCAAGACACCGGTGCCACTGTTGATCTCCCACTAAAACAGACTACTCTTTCATCCGCTCTTCCATCTCCCGCTTTTGTTTGCGTATCGCTCCCTCTTCTGATGCCTGCGGGATTGGACGTTCCGGCAGCTTATTGGGCAAACTTGGCAGTGAAATCTTTTTATCCCCTTTTGCTGTCGGTGTCCCCGGAGCCGGTGCCGCCCCCGGTGCCGTAACGCCAGGCGTTGTTGTTGAAACTGCCGGAGTGGCGACAATACGCTTCACCCGCTTCTTACGGGGAGGAAAGGTCTTCTTAAGGTTAACCTCACCGGGAGTAAAACTGGTAATTGAGTCCCGGTTGACCAGCACCACCACTTTCCCTTTTTCTCGCCAGACCCGCTTAGCCTTAATCGTGCCACCATACTTCAGATAGACCGTTGATGCCTGGGCAGACACCGCCCAGACCAGCAACAAAGCCATAGCACAGAACAACTTTTTCATGTTGACACCTCCCGGTGAATTTAAAATGTCTAAAATCCACCTTCTTCTATACCTTGAGATTGCCTCAAGGGCAAGCGATGGACAGTAAAAACAGGTTTGGGTTACCGAATTTTTAGTTTCAGCGACACACAAGATGTGGTATAGAAAAACTCTCTGCAACTACTTTATTGTCACGGCAGGTGTCCATGATGGATCAGGCCGCAGACATAGCGTTTTTTGCCGTTATGGCAGCAGTGCCCCCCTTACTGCTGACCATGATGGCTTGCCTTACCCCCCCATGGCGTCACACCAGGATAGCACCAATTCCACCGCATCTGTGTATCCCTCTGCTTCTCTCATGTGCCCCGCAACCAGAACCTTTTTATCCAGCAAAAGATCCGATTACACCGCATGTATCACCAGTATGGCAGTCAGTTCAGATCCCGCCCCTCTACCTGTTGTTACCCCAACGTAACCAGCAAAACCACTTCAAGCAAAGGGAGGAAAGACCAATGGAGAACGTAAACACCAAAGATCGTAACGGCCACACCCAGTTAATCTGCGCCTCCAAGCAGGGACAGATTGATAGCGTTAAAGACCTGCTGCACCGTGGCGCCGATATTACCGCCTCCAGCGATAAAGGCAAGACCGCCCTACACTACGCTGCTGCCAACGGCAAAACCGAGATCGTCAAAATGCTGATTGAAAGCGGTGCCGAGGTTGATGCCCGGGATCGTGACGGCCACACCCCGCTGATGCTGGCCGCCATTTATGGCTGCAACCTGACCGTCCAGGCACTGTTGGAAGGGGGGGCCGACCCTCGCGCAAAGACCAAGTGCGGCAATACCGCTGTGCTGTATGCTGAAAACAACAGCCATCCGGTTGCCGCAACCCTGCTTAAAAAAGCAGAGCGGAGCAAAGCCGGCAACGCCTGATCAGCTTCCCGCAACTACCCGGCATACTCAACACCAGCCCATCGGCACACGTCGAAGGGCTGGTGTTTTTTTATCCAAACAGCTATGATACCTCTTCATTTTATTTTACCAAGGAGTTGTAGCAATGCTTACCACCTCTGACTTCAAAAAGGGACTGGTGATTCAACTGGATGGCGCCCCCTGCCTGATACTGGATGTCACTGTCCAATCACCCTCTGCCCGTGGTGCCAACACCATGGTCAAGACCCGCTATCGCAACCTGTTAACCGCCCAGGTACTTGATCGCACCTTCCGTTCCGGCGACAAGGTGGATGAGGCAGATTACGAGCGCCACAAAGGGCAGTTTCTCTATGCCGATGGTGATCGCGGCGTCTTTATGGATATGGAAAATTATGAGCAGTTTGAGATGGAAGAGGCGGCCTTTTCTGCCATTTCCCCCTACCTGCTGGAGGGAACCGAAGTAACCTTGGGGCTTTTCCAAGGCCGCATGGTCATGGCAGAGCCACCAATGGTGGTTGAACTGACCGTTACCGAAACAGCACCGGTCATCAAAAATGCGACCGCAACAGCAGAGACCAAGGATGCTATCCTTGAAACCGGGCTAAAGCTAAAGGTGCCTCCCTACCTTGAAAATGGCGTAAAGATCAAGGTCGATACCCGTGAAGGCAGGTTTGTCAGCCGCGCCTGACCTGAAATGCCTTGACATACAGAGCAACACCGCTGTATTAATACACTTTACTGCACGGGCCTATAGCTCAGTTGGCTAGAGCCACCGGCTCATAACCGGTTGGTCCCAGGTTCGAGTCCTGGTGGGCCCACCATACCAATCCCCCCAGCAGAGGTTCAGACCGGATGCGGTCAAACAATTACCGATCAATAACGACCATAGGTCAAAAAGAGTGCATCTCACCAGGATGCACTCTTTTCATTTATATGGCATGACCAATCTAAAACTATCAGACATAACCGGAATCATTAACAAAAAATACCCTTTTGCACTGGCTGAAGAATGGGACAACGTAGGGCTTCAGCTGGGAAATCCGGCAACAGAGATAACACGCATCATGGTGGCACTTGACCCGCTCCCCCAGGTCATCACCTCCGCCATCAACAGCAACTGCGACCTGCTGATTACCCACCACCCCCTGATCTTCTCTCCGCTCCGCCAGATAACCTCTTCAACCACCACCGGTAGCAGCATACTCAAGGCAGCCCAGAGCAACCTGGCCCTGTTGGCCATGCATACCAACTATGATATTGCACAAGATGGATTAAATGACCTGTTGGCAAAGCGCATCGGCCTTGAGCAGACCCGACCGCTCAAGATTACCGGACGGAATGAGCTGATCAAACTGGTTGTGTTTGTTCCAGAAGAACAACTGGCAACAGTACGTGCGGCATTACTACCCCATACAGAGTCGATTGGAAACTATCAGGATTGTTCCTTTAGCGCTGCTGGTGAAGGCACCTTCCTCCCCCTTGCCGGGGCACAGCCGACCATTGGCACCATTGGCAAACTGGAAAAAGTGGCAGAGCAACGACTTGAACTATTGCTACGACGCGATCAGCTTTCTAAAGCGATCCGCACGCTGCTGGCGGTACACCCCTACGAAGAACCGGCCTTTGATTGCTATCCCCTGCTGAACGAAGCCCCGCCAAAGGGGCTGGGAAGAATCGGCTCACTGACAGAGCCGGTCAGACTGGCAGACTGGGCTGCAAACCTGGCAGAGACACTGGAATGCAGATCCGTCCGTTTTGTAGGCGATCCAGCTGGAATGATACAAAAGATTGCCCTCTGCAGCGGCAGCGGTGCCTCGCTGCTACGGGATGCGATCCGCGCCGGCTCTGATCTGCTGTTGACCGGCGACGTAAAATACCATGAGGCACGCGAGGCAGAGGCCCAAGGGATCGCCCTGGTGGATGCGGGACACTTTGGCACCGAGATCCTCATGGTGGCAGCTATACGTGATTTCCTTACCAACGCACTGCAGCAGGCTGGCCATACGATAGAAATTCTCACTGCAGATTGTGAACAGGACCCATTCAGGACCATAACCAGGCATCTCTAGAAGACCGCATTTCAAACAAGGAGTCAGAAGTGAAAAAGAAACTTGACCTGCTGGAAGAGCTACAAGGCATTGATCAGACCATTGACGGTAAAAAAGCTGAGCAGACGACGCTCAAGGCGGACATTACAGAGCTTGAGCAAGCTTTAGCTTCAGTTCAGTCAGCCCTTACCGGGCATCAGACCCAGATGACTGAGCTGCGCCGCGAAAGAGCTGACCTGGATGCCGCCATGCACACCGAGCAGGAAAACATCAAACGCTCTGAAACAAACATGAAGGAGATTCGTACCAACAAGGAATTTCAGGCTATTGGCCGTGAGATTACCGCTGCCCGCAAACAGGTGAGCGACCTTGAAGAGCAACAGTTGCAGATTGATACCCGGATTGAAGAACTGCAGGCCACTATCGACACTTGCCAGTCCGAACTTGCCACCCTCGCCGACAGCACTAAAAATGGTAGCGATGAAAAGCAGGCTGCCATCACCGCCCTGCAAGACATTATTGACGCTGCCACTGCCAAACGTGACGTAATCGTGAAAGAGCTTTCAAGTAATCTGGTGCGCCGCTACACACAACTGCGCGATCAGCGCCGGGGCCAGGCCGTGGCAGAAGCCCGCGATGGTTCCTGCATGGGCTGCAACATGCAACTTCCACCACAGCTGTACAACACCCTGTTTAAAGGTGATGAGATGTACTTCTGCCCCCATTGCCAGCGTATTCTGATCCTGAAGCAGGAACCGGCAGCAGCAGCAGAGTAACAGCAAATGAAAACGGCGACTTTCTGTCCCGGATATGACACACTAACGTAAGCGTGTCGCAGTCGGGACAAAGAAAGGCCGTTTGCCACAGATTGGTTGGAGTAGGCCAGATGATCGCTGTCTGACACCGTCAGAGGGAGGAAAGTCCGGGCTCCGCAGGGCAGGGCGCTGGGTAATCACCAGCGGGGGCGACCCCAGGGAAAGTGCCACAGAGAGAAGTCCGCCCGTTTCGACGGGTAAGGGTGAAAGGGTGAGGTAAGAGCTCACCGGGTCCGGTGGTGACATCGGATGCCAGGTAAACCCCGCCAGGAGCAAGACCGAATAGGGAGGCGTTAAGGGCGGCCCGCCCGTGTCTCCGGGTTGGTTGCTTGAGGTCATCGGTAACGGTGATCCTAGATGAATGATCGTCACCTGCACGCGGGTAACCGCCAACAGGAACAGAACCCGGCTTACGGCCTGCTCCAACCAATATTTTCAATTTCACAAGGAATACTCCATGATTTTAGAATCAGATCTGGTACTGGTACATGTGGACAACAAACCCGGCTTTTACGCCCGAGCAGAAGAGATAAGCCCTGATGTCAAGGCTGGCTGGTGGCAGGTAAAACTGCTGGTACTGACCTTTCCATTGCAGGTCTTCACCTGGATTCTGGATGAAGAACAACTGGACGAGGCCCCCTTCACCATGGGCGGCACCCCGCTACGCCTTGAAAAACTGGTCTCTCCCATTGATGAGGAACGGCGCCAGCTGGAAAAGCAGGTTCAGGAAGTCCAAAAGACTGTTCCTGCCGACGCAGGCCAGAAAGTCGTCTCCCTGGCGGATCGCCGTAAAAAATAGTTATTTTCCAGGGTTTCAGACAAAACACGCTGTTCTTTAATCAATAAGCATCCTGATAAGGCAGATTATCGAGCATAATTCCAGAAAACAACATGTATACTTAACGAGAACTAACGCCCCGCTTTCCGGGGCGTTTTTGTTTGGCCGCCCACCACACCGCTGCCACTTTACCTCCTTTATCTGCTGAATAAACAGACAATCACCAGAGCACCCACCAGCCAAATCCAAGTAACTTTGGCAAGTTACACATTGGCACATTCTGTGCTAGCCGTTTTGTGTGCTTTTCGCAAAGGAGGCAGACTATGAAAATTGCATTTACCACCACCAACGGCAGCATGATTGATCAGCATTTTGGCCAGTGTGAAAGCTTCCAGATCTGGGAGATCGGACCGGATCAGGCATCATTTCTTGAATCTGTGACAACCGAGGCACACGGCTCTGACGAAGAGGACCGGATCGCAGCGCGGGCCAAGATTCTATCCGACTGCGCCATTGTCTACACCATGCAGATCGGTGGTCCGGCTGCAGCCAAACTGGTGGCCCTGAAGATTCACCCGATGAAGACCAACACCGAAGTCAGCCTGCCGGAGACTGTGGCAAGGCTGCAAGAGGTATTACGGGGTAATCCCCCACCCTGGCTGCGCAAGGCGATGAACAAGGGACAGGTAACATCATTTGAAGATGAAGAATAGACTCACTAACCACACAGGAGGTGCCAAATGGCCTACATCACCGGATTAACCAAAGACAAGCAGGAATGGACCCCGCAGTATATTGTTTCAATCGACGAAGAGACCTGTATCGGCTGTGGCCGCTGCTTTAAGGTCTGCAGCCACGACGTGCTGGCATTTGAAGAACTGGATGAGGATGATTCAGCCAAGATGTTCATGCGGGTGGCTAACGCCGGTAACTGTATCGGCTGTGAGGCCTGTGGCAAGACCTGTTCCAAGAAGTGTTTCACCTTTGCACCGGTTGCAGCCTAGGAGTGGTTCTTTTTCGCCCTGGCTGCGTTACCCTTCGGTCGTGCGTGCTCGACGTATTGGTCATAAGCCTCCGCCGCACTCCTTCGGGCAGCCTGGCCAGGACGAAAAACTCCTCGCTCCTGCATACGTAAGAAAGGGTTTGTGATGCTGATTGCCGTAACATCATCCGATGGCAAACATATTGATACCCATTTCGGCAAGGCTGATCGCTTTCTGGTCTACGAAGTAGGAGTGGGAGAGCCTGCACTGTTGTATGAGGTGCAGGCCCCCCGCTACTGCGGCGGTACCGGACCGGGGCACAGTCTGATGGCAGACAAGCTGGCGGCTATTGCCACTGGATTAGGCGCGTGCAGAGTGGTGGTGACTGCCATGATTGGCGAATCTCCCAAAGAGGAGATGGAGCGACTGGGGGTTGATATAATCAGCATCAGTGGCCCGGTTATTGACGTGTTGAAAGAAGTAATTAAACTGTATTGAATCCTCTGCAGGCCATCTCAACGGGGTGACGGCCGATGTCCATCTTTAATCTCTGTAATCTGCCACCCTGGGTGATCGCCTCGCGTCACTTCAATGAACATCCACAACCGCTGTTTCTGCAGGGGGTGCGGGATGCCAACCGCTTTCTATTCAACAAACTTGATGCCGTTGCAAGCCGTGAAGAGCGTGGTCAGGTGTTCAGTGACTACCTTTCAGTCAAATTCCAGCTCCACCATGAAGATGGTCATACCGATTCTGCCCGCAGGGCACTGCGTAACAGCTACCTTCGCTTCCTTAAGGGCTGGATGATGGAAAGCAACTCGGTGGAAGGGGCGGTGCTGAAAAGCTGGGTAGAAAGCAGAATGGGGATCGCCCCCACCTTCCACAATGGCCGGATCAACGGCACTGATTCAGAGGCCCACTACCGCTATATTATGGACCGGACCCGTGGCAGCAAGCGGACCAACGCCATCAATGCCCAGCTTGATCTTTTGTACGAATACTGCCAGTACGAGCTGCAGCGCAGCCATGGTGATCTGGCCTGCCTGACCCTGTTTCGTGGCACCAACGGCGCAACCGAAGATCAAATCCTGGAGCAGGTGGGCAAACGGGAGCAGATCGTGCGGCTGAACAACCTGGTTTCCTTTACTGATGAAGAAGAACGGGCCTGGGAGTTTGGTTCCGTAGTCTGGCGGGTGCAGGTTCCCACCTCAAAGATCTTCTTTTTTGATGAACTACTCCCCACCAGTCTGTTAAAGGGCGAGGGAGAGTATCTGGTGATAGGTGGAGATTATCTGGTCAAGCGGATCATGTGTACCGTCTGACACCAGCCAACCCCTCTCCTGCCTGCTGTATCGACAACCCTGCCTCTTCCATCACCTTAACCAAAACTGCTTCCGGCAGCTGTTTTTTCCAGCCAGCGTGGAAATGATCAGCAACCAGCAGCACGCCTCCTCGGGACAAGAGCCCTGCAAGCTGTTTCAGTACCTGCTGAAGCCGAGAGGGCTGATTAATAATCGGTCCTCCCAGCAGGCCGTTGCAGAGGATCAGGTCAAAGGGAGCTGATTCGATCTGCTCTGCCAACAGATCCGCAGCCCTGAAGCTGATCCGTTCTTCCCAGCCCTGTTCCAGTAATGGCTGTATCCGCTGCTGATAGTTTTTCTCCCGCTGCGGTTCATGGGGCAGGCGCTGCGTCTGCGCTGCCCATACCTCCAGCGGCTCAATGGTCCAGCCCTCAACCTGAACCTGCTCCGGTTGCCAGCCATTCCCATCCAATACCTCTGCCAACTCCCAGGTTCCTTCACCACTGCCGCAGGCAGCATCAAGTATTCGCAGAGAATCGCTCCGCTTTGACAGATACTGTTGTAACCAGTCAAGCTGTGCAGGATAACGTCCGAATCCGGCGCCATTAAAGCGGCCCGGCAGAAAAGAAAAAAAGAGGAAGCGGATCAACAACTGCTGATCCGCTAGCAACCGATCCAGCAAACAGGCTGGATCGGCTGAAAACTGCAGCCAGACAGGCAGATCAACAAAGCAATCAGCCCAACTGAGACTGGCATGAAACGGGGTGCTGCTTAGAATGGGAGCATGGCTAAGGGTTGCATCGTACAAGCGATTAAATAGTCGCCTGATCTCGTTGATCGGCAGGTACAGTTCGGACTGCAACCGGATCTCCGGAGTGATGATCAGCCCCGGAGCCGGTAGCGGTTGTGGTGAGGTGGCAGCATAGGTGGTAAAGCGCTGGTTTAGCTTCCGCAGGCCAGCCTGAAACCGGGTTGGGTCAGGCTGGCGTATTAATGGACAGGCAGGCACATCAAAAACTGCGTAGTTGATTATAGAGAGTATCCCGCTCAACCGGCGTCTTCCCGGCAACCTTGATTAACCTGATCAAGCGTTCCAGTGTTAACGACTGGGGCGAGGCTGCGCCTGCATCATGGCCGATCTTCTCCTCCACCACGGTGCCATCCAGATCATCCACCCCAAAGGCCAGCGCCACCTGGGCGATCTTTTCCCCCAGCATGATCCAGTAGGCCTTCAGGTGCGGGAAGTTGTCCAGAAACAGCCGGGCAATGGCCAGGGTCTTCAGGTCATCCAGACCGGAGGTGCCCTTGGTATCCAGTTTAAGCGGTGAATTTTCCGGCTGCCAGGCCAGGGGGATAAAGACCTGGAACCCGCCGGTCTGGTCCTGCAGCTCACGCAGCAGCGCCATGTGGCGCACCCGGTCAGCAGCGGTCTCAACATGACCGTACAGCATGGTGGCATTGGTCTTAAGTCCGGCATGATGCGCCAGACGATGCACCTCCAGCCAGCGCTGACCACTGATCTTTTCCGGGCAGATCTTCTGGCGTACTTCCTCCACCAGGATCTCGGCCCCGCCACCAGGCATGGAACCAAGCCCGGCCTCAATCAGCTGGGCCAGCACCTGTTCCACAGTCAGCTGGCTGATCTGGGCAAAGTAATCAATCTCAACCGCGGTAAAGGCCTTGATATGCAGGGACGGTGCGCTTATGCGGATATCCCGCAACAGCTCCAGATAAAACTCAAAGGTCAGGTCAGGGTGCAGTCCACCCACCAGATGCACCTCGGTAGCCCCCTGCCCAACCGCCTCAACTGCACGGCCCACCATCTGGTCCATGGCCAGGGTATAGGCGTCGTCAGCATCGGCAGTGCGGGAAAAGGCGCAGAAGGCACAGCGGTTGACACAGACATTGGTGGGGTTGATATGACGGTTAACGTTAAAATAGACGTTTGCACCGTTCTTTTGCTCATTTACCCAGGCTGCCAGCTCGCCGATGGCCAACAGGTCATTGGAAGCATACAGTGCCAGTGCATCGTCTTCAGAGAGCCGTTGACCGGCATGGACTTTTTCTTTAATAGTGGCTAATGTTGTCATGCCGACAGCATACGGCAACTATAAAAACGGTGCAAGATCAAGATAAGGAGAAAAACAATGACTGACGCGATTGAGACCTTTTTGAAGTCAGAGGCGTTTGGTGTTGTGGGGGCATCGGAAGACCGCAGTAAGTATGGCAACAAGGTGCTGCGTTGCTACCTGCAAAATAAGAAAATCGCCATTCCGGTTAATCCCAAAGTAGCATCTGTTGAGGGGATTGCCACCGTTGCCACGGTTTCAGACCTGCCGGACAACGTTAAAAGTATCTCGGTCATCACCCCTCCAGCAGTGACTGAGAAGGTGGTTGAGGCAGCCATTAGCCGCGGCATTACCAACATCTGGATGCAGCCGGGGGCGGAGAGTGATGCGGCCATTGCACGCTGCAAGGCTGTCGGGATCAACGTGATTGCCGACCACAGTTGTGTACTGGTGGTGTTGGGCTATCACGAACACTGATCGGACGCCACTATGTCTCGTATCCTTTTATTCCTGTTCCTCACGGTGTCTCTGGTTTGCGTATCTTCCATATCTCAGGCAACAGAAATGACTTTTAGCTCTATTACCATTGAATCTGTTGGCAGGGATGGAAGGGCCCACAAGACGGTTCTGGCCGATGGTACACTCAGCGGCGGCCATCTGTCCGGCATGCCACCCCGCATCTACCGCAATGAAGGCCGGATGCCAGCGGATCAACTGGCACAGTTGTCAAACCTGATGCAGCTGGCTGCAGAACTGCTGCCCAATGACCAACAACCACAGCATGGCCAGACAGCCCCAACATCCTACCGCAGACTGACGGTTGTCAGACAGGGAAAACCTGACTGCAGCTGTACCGCATCAGGTGAGACCCGCTTTGCACCGGAACTGCTTGAGCAGATCTACACGCTGCTCGCCGCACAGAAGGTGGGGGGCTGGTAGAGTTACAGCTTACCTGTCCTGAAACTGAAAGCGGCGACCTTTTTTGAGGCCGCCGCTTCCTGTTTATCCTGTCGGCTACATGCTTAACAATCAGGGCAGTGTATGGCGAATATCCTTACCCTTCACCATAAAGATCACCATCTCGGCAATATTGGTGGCGTGGTCGGCAATCCGCTCCAGAGATTTTGAGATGTAGGTCAACCGCATGGCGCGGCTGATGGTGGCCGGGTCTTCCAGCATATAGGTGTACAGTTCACGCTGCACCTGCTGATTCAGATCATCCACCATCTGATCATCCTTACAGACCTTGATGGCCAGCTCTGCATCGCCCCGAACAAAGGCATCCAGCGCTTCTTTAATCATCTGCTCAACCCAGTGGGCCATGCGAGGAATATCAACGTACGGCTTAAGTGGCGGTTCCTGATTCAATTGCCGGGCACGCTTGGCCATATTTGCACACTTGTCGCCAATCCGCTCCAGATCGGTCACAATTTTTAATGCGAGGGTGATAAAACGCAGATCACGTCCGGTGGGTTGCCGCAGGGCAAGTAACTCAAGGCACTTTTCATCAATGGCGACCTCATGGCCGTTAACTTCATGATCCATGGCGATGATCTTCTCTGCCAGCTCGGTATCACGATCAACCAGTGCCTTGATGGCATCGGTGATCATCTTTTCCACCAGCCCACCCATGGTCAGAACGTGTTGTTTCAGGTCTTTCAGTTCGGCATCATAGGATGCCACCAGATGTCCACTCATTAACCAAACCTCCCGGTGATATAATCTTCTGTCTGCTGCTTCTCCGGGTTGGTGAAGATCTTCTTGGTGTCACCCATCTCAATCAGCTCCCCCAGATAAAAGAAGGCGGTTGAATCGGAAACCCGTGCTGCCTGTTGCATGTTATGGGTCACAATCACAATCGTATACTGTTCCTTCAGTTCGTCAATCAGTTCTTCAATCTTCAGCGTTGAAAGCGGGTCAAGGGCCGAACAGGGCTCGTCCATCAGGATCACTTCCGGGTTGGTGGCAATGGCACGGGCAATACAGATCCGCTGGGCCTGGCCGCCGGACAGCCCCAGGGCTGAGTCGTGCAGACGATCCTTGACTTCGTTCCAGATCGCGGCCCCTTTCAGGCTCCGCTCCACGGTCTCATCAAGGGTTGCTTTGTCGTTAATCCCGGCGATCCGCAGGCCATAGACGATATTCTCATAAATCGACTTGGGAAACGGGTTGGACTGCTGGAAGACCATCCCCACCCGCCGACGCAGCGAGATGACGTCGGTGGATCGACCAGTAATCTCATCCTTATCCAGCCGGATACTCCCTTCGATCCGCACGGAATCGATCAGGTCGTTCATCCGGTTCAGACAACGCAACAGGGTTGACTTGCCGCAGCCGGAGGGACCGATAAAGGCGGTGACCTGGTTCTTACGCATGGTCAGCGAAATATCCTTCAGGGCGTGGGAGGCACCATAGTACAGGTGTAGCTTATCCACCTCAATCAGGGGTGGGTGTTTACTCAGATCAACAGGTTCAGGACTCATCAGTCAGTATCCTTTGGGTGATTAGAAGTGCGATGTGGTGTATCTGCGCCGCATCTGGTTACGGAAACGGATCGCCAGACTACTGGCTGCGATTACGATCAACAGCAGCAGCAGGGTGGTGACATAGACCATCGGCTTGGCTGCCTCCACGTTGGGGGATTGGAAGCCCACGTCAAAGATATGAAAGCCCAGGTGCATAAACTTGCGGTCCATATGAAAGAACGGAAACTGGGTATCAAACGGCAGGGTCGGGGCCAGCTTGACCACCCCCACCATCATCAAGGGAGCAACTTCACCCACGGCGCGGGCCATGGAAAGTACCAGGCCGGTCATGATCCCCGGTGTGGCCATTGGCAGCAACACCTTGGTCAGGGTCTGGAACTTGGTGGCACCCAGGGCCAGCGATCCTTCTCGGATTCCTTTGGGGATTGAGGCCAGCGACTCTTCAGTGGCCACGATCACCACCGGCACGGTCAACAGTGCCAGGGTCAGGGATGACCAGAGGATGCCGCCGGTGCCAAAGACCGGAGTAGGCAGCCGCTCCGGGAAGAACAGTTTGTCCAGTGAACCGCCAATGCCGTAAACAAAGAAGCCCAGACCGAACACCCCATAGACAATCGATGGCACACCGGCAAGATTGTTGACCGCGATCCGCACCAGCTGCACCAGCTTGCCCTCTTTGGCGTATTCCCTTAGATAGATGGCTGCAATGACACCAAAGGGCAGCGAGAAAACCGACATCAGCAGCACCATCATCACGGTGCCGAAGATGGCTGGAAACAGACCGCCCTCGGTGTTTGATTCGCGGGGATCATCAAACAGCAGCTCGTTAATCTTGACCAGATAGGCACCAGCCTTGGCAAAAATCGACATACTGTTAGGCTGGTAAAAACGGACAATCTCCAGCAGCGGCAGTTCCTTGTCAGCACCGGCTGCATCGCTGAAAACCGCTGTTACCTTGCCCAGTTCCGCCTGCTGTTGATTCAGTTTCTCGTTCAGCCCATCAAAGGTTGCTGTCAGCTTGGCCCGTTCTTCGTTCAGACTGTTGATGGCTGCGCTATTGGCCTCTGCGCCACGGTATTCCAGTTTCTGGATCTTAAGCCGTAACGCCTCAGAGCTTTGGTTCAGATCAGACATCTGACCCTTGATCTGCTTCAGCCCTTTTTGCTTTTTCATGATTTCACTGTGGGCCTGCTGCAAAGCCGCAGCATCGGCGGCAACGGTACTGCCATCTGCCTTTTTCAGCTCTTTTAAAAAACCGAAGAAATTGCCATGTTCAAACCGTTCCAACAGATAGGCATCCTTGGGGATATCCTTACTGCTGATCTCACTTTCATCCACCCATCTGAAATCCTGGCTGTACAGGTCACGGTTACCCACCTTCAACTGCAGCCGTTTGGCCTTGGTCAGGGCGTGGGATTCGGCAGCCGTCAACTGCCCCATCACGTATGAGCCGTCATTCAGCTTAAACCGCACCAGTCCCTTGACCCAGAAGTAGCCCAGGCTGTTGCCCAGGATAACGGCCATCAAGGTCAGGGTCATAAACAGGATCACTGCCAGGGTTGCCCCGGCAGTCAGCACCATTGGTTCGCCACGTTTCCAGTAGTTTTTCACGTTACACCTTTGTTTTTTACCGCAGAGGACGCCAAGGAACGCAGAGGGAAACAAAAAACTTTTGTAAAATCACTTTGACAATTTTAAAGCCTTTCCTCTGCGAACCTCTGAGTCCTCTGTGGTGAAATATCCTTAATACCTTCCGTACTTCTTACGGAACCGTTGCCGCAGCAGTTCTGCAGCGGTGTTGATGATAAAGGTCAGCACAAACAGCAGCACTGCCGAGAGAAACAGGGTCCGGTACAGCGTGCCGAACAGAGGAGCCTCAGGGATCTCCACCGCGATGTTGGCTGAAAGCGACCGCAAGCCATTGAACAGGGACCAGCTCATAATGGGCGTATTGCCGGTGGCCATCAGCACGATCATGGTCTCCCCCACCGCACGACCAAAGCCGATCATAATGGCAGAAAAAACACCGGGCAGGGCAGAAGGCAAGATCACCCGCCAGGCGGTCTGCCAACGACTGGCGCCCAGAGCCAGTGAAGCGGCAGCCAGGTTGCGTGGCACATTAGAGAGGGCATCCTCGGCAATGGTAAAGATAATCGGGATCACGGCAAAGCCCAGGGCAATGGCAATAATGATGCTGTTACGCTGGTCATAGCGCACCCCAAGGCTCGAGTAGAGCCACTGTTTCAGATCAGCGCCAAACAGGGTGGCCTCAAGCGGTGGGGCGATCAGACCGGATAACCAGAGTCCCAGCAGTACCACCGGCATCATGCAGATAAACTCATACCCCTTCAGTCGTCGCCCGACAGCGGTGTCTGCAACCGCCTTCCAGCTGAAGACCGCTATTAACAGCATGGCTGGCACGATTACCACCGCAAGAAACAGCATCAACAGGTTCTTGTCCATTAGCGGCGCCAACCAGAGACCGGCCAGAAAACCGATCACCACCGATGGCACTGCCGCCATGATCTCAACCGCTGGCTTAATCCGGCCTTTCAGGGTTGAAGACATGAACTGGCTGGTGTAGAGCGCCCCCAACAGCGCCAGCGGCACCGCAAACAGCATGGCAAACAGGGTGGCCTTAAAGGTACCGAAGATCAGCGGCATCAACGATATTTTAGCTTCAAAATCATCGGTGGCAGCAGAGGACTGCCAGACATACTCAGGCTTGTCATACCCTTCATACCAGACCTTGCCGAACAGGGTAGAGAACGAGACCTCCGGGTGAGGTATGGACAGCTTCCAGACTGATACCTTGCCATCTGAGCCAGCCACCACCAGTTTTCTGCCGTTATCAGCAAAGGCAGCAGCTGCTACCCCGGAACCGGCCTTCAGTTCCAGCAGCAGGCGTTCACTGGTCATATGCAGCAGCTTGATCGTCCCAGCTGCATCAAAGGCCGCCAGAGACTTGTCGCGGGGGGAGGCTACTAACCGTTGGACCGGCTGCATGAAGCCGGGCAGATGGTGAATCAGGGTCAACTGTTTATCTTCACCGCTACCCGGTTTGCGTACCGGCATCCAGGTGGTGATCTGCCCCTTTGCATCACCCACTGCCAAAGAGGTATCTCCCAGCAGGGTGGTCAGCGCCGTAATCTTGCGGTGATCCTTAAACGCCTCCACTGTCTCCACCAGCCGCCCCTGACCTTCATCGGCCAGATCCCAGCGGACCAGCCAGCCGTTAGCCGTGGCAGCGTAGAGATTCTGCCCTTTACGTCCCAACCAGACGGCAGAGATGGCACCGGGCAGACTGTCACTCAGTTGATAGCTCTGCTGACTGACCTTTTCGTTACCCAGCAGATCTTTTTCAATCATCTTCCGCTGCACGTCAATCCGGTTATCCGGCAAAAGCCGCACTGAGATGTTGCCTTTTTCACCAAGTTCACGGGTCTGGTGTGTGCCACTAGCGTCACTTGCAACCAGGCTTTGCAGTTCAGCCGGAACATCGGCCAGTTTTTCTGCAGAAGGCGAGTAAAACAGCGGCAGGGCAACATTGGCGATCAGCAACAGAATGCCGATAACGGCAACGATAACGAACAGACCACCAGCCTTGATCAGCCAGGCAGCCAGACGGTCATTACGGCGGGATTTATCTACAATTGAGGAGGCCATGGAAAATCCGGGTACTGTCTTTGTATTTCATATACGCAAATGGAATGAAACGAGGATTTTTTTGTTCTGAGTGGGGCAATCAAGGAGTGGCGAGGAGGCGTACTACTTTGTACGCCGCACAAGCCACTCCATCGATTAACACGCTCAGGCTAGAAAAAGACCGTTTCTACTTCAGTGCTTTCAGTTGCTGCTCAACAACCTTGGCAGGCAGCGGATCATAGCCATCCTTCACCACAATCTGCTGACCTTCCTTGGAAAGGGCAAATTTCAGGAACTCTTCAGTCACCTTGGGCAGCGGCTGACCCGGCTTCTTGGCTACATAGATGTAGAGCATACGAGCCAGGGGATACTTGCCGGACAACACGTTGGCATAGTTGGCTTCATAGACGGTGCCACCTTTTTTGTCAGACAGGGGCACTGCCTTAACACCTGAAGTGGCGTAGCCGATACCGGAGTAGCCCATGGCACTGATATCCTTGGCAACACCTTCAACAACCGAAGCGGAGCCGGGCTGCTCTTTTACGGTACTCTTGAAGTCACCTTTATTCAGAGTGTGCTCCTTGAAGTAGCCATAGGTACCAGAGGCAGAGTTACGACCGAACAGGGAGATCGGCTTGGCTGCCAGTGAACCGCTTACACCAACCTGGCCCCAGGTAGTGATATCGGCCAGACCACGCTTGTGGGTCTTGGAGAAGATGGCATCAACCTCATCCAGAGACAGGGACTTAATCGGGTTATCCTTATTGACAAACACAGCCAGTGAATCCAGGGCCACACCGATCTTGGTCGGCTTGTAGCCGTACTTCTTCTCAAAATCTTCAATCTCTTTGCCCTTCATCTCGCGGGACATGGGACCCAGTTGAGCAGTACCGGCGATCAGGGCCGGAGGAGCAGTTGAAGAGCCTTTGCCCTCAATCTGAATGTTCACGTTGGGATACTTCTTCTTGAACCCTTCTGCCCAGTAGGTCATCAGGTTGTTCAGGGTATCGGAACCGATACTGCCCAGGTTGCCGGATACGCCGGACGTTGCCTTATAGGTTGGCAGCTTGGCATCTACCTTCACTTTTTCTGCATGGGCCGCAGTGGCGATACAGAAGGTGGCGCACAGCGCCAGAACGCTCTTTTTCAACATTGGTACATCCTCCTTGGTATTGTTCGTGTTTTCAGGTTGTGTGTAGCTTGATTGCCACCTTACACAGCTTTTGTGACAGGCATGTTACGGAGAGGCAAAAGGTTGGTGACTATTGTTACAGGCATAGGCAGACAGGCTTTGTACCAGCTCTCCGGTCAGGGTCGGGTCGATATGGGGGATCTTGCTCTGGCCACCAAGTTTGCCACGCACCTGGGCAGACCAGTCGTAAATCTGTTGTTCCGATACCAACAGCACACGAGGACTGTTGATCCTACCTTGCTGGCGGAAGGTGTCGTAATCGGCATTTGAATCACGTAGCTGTTCATCCAGCAGCGTTGCTGCCTGATCAGACAACAGCCCATCACCACGGCAGGCCAGCACCCAGTGGTGGCAGCGGCCACCAATATCAGCCCCTACCATAAACTCTCGCACCATACCGTCATGCTTACCGTTCAACCCGGCAACCGCCTGCTCCACCTCACTCTGGGTCACCTTTTCTTCAAAACGATCCAAAAATTTATCCCGGCCGGTAAACTCAAATCTGAACCGATCCTTGTCCAGAAAGCGCAGGGTGTCACCGATGTGGTAACGCCAGAGACCAGCACAGGTGGAAAGGATCACGGCATAGCGCTGCCCCACCACCACCTCGGCCAAGGATACGGCTCGGGCATCTGGCAACGGCGCACCGGTCTCATCAAGCTGCTCAATCGGCACAAACTCAAAAAGAGCACCATAAAACGGGGTCAGCCGCATGGTTGCCTCACCCTGCACCTGAAAGCCCATGAACGCCTCGGATGAGGGCAACAGCTCCAGAAAATCAGGACCGCCTGAAGGAAGCAGGCGCTGATATTCAGCAGCATAGGGGGCCATGCTGGTGCCACCGTGGATGATCAGCTCAAGATTAGGCAACACCTCAGACACAGAGCGGCCTGATAGGGCCTCCACCTGCTTCAACAGCAGCAAGATCCAGGGCGGCACCCCGGAAATGATGCGGATCTTCTGGTCATCCAGCAGCAGACGGGCCATCCCCTCAAGTCGCTGGTCCCAGGGGGCCGAAGTCAGCGGCTCCTGCGGCTCCACAAACGGATTCAGCCAGGAGGGGCGCTGCTGCAGGGTAATGGCGCTCATATCGCCGGCCAGCACCCCTTCTCCCATCTGCTTGAGTTGGGTGCTGCCAGCCATATAGAGGATCTTGCCCGCTGGAATGTTGCTACCCGGCTTGGCAGCCAGATAGCAGCAAAGCATATCCAGGGCTGCCCGCTGGTTCATGTTGAACATCTCGGCAGTAAAGGGGATGAACTTGGTTGGCGCCGTGGTGCCGGAGGTCTCACAGAACCAGGGGACCAGGCCGGGCCAGGTCTGGTCCTGCAAGCGCAACTGCTGCCCCTGTGGTGTGGTTGTCAGGCTGGCTGCAAACCAGTCATCCCAGAACTGACGATAGGTACGGATCGGCACCTGTTGTTGAAAACGGCGATAACAGGTATCAAACGGCAGACCGGCCAAGCCGGCAAAACCATAGGTAACACCAAAGCGGGTGGCAGCGGCCTTGCGCAGCAGGCGCGGCAGCAATTCACGCTGGCTGTCCAGTGGATCTTTACGCAAAAACTGCCGGGCGCGGATATCAGCAGCGGCATGCAGCGGAAGGGAAAGTAGTGATGAGAGATTCAATGAGTCTCCTAAAAAAGACACCTATTCAGCAAATAAAGTCAAAAACTGGCAATGTAACAGGGATACAAGGGATACAAGCGGATAAGATCCAAAAATCACATTAGGATGCCTGTTTTAGATGGTTTTATCCTGTTCATCCTTTTTATCCCTGTCAAAAAGCCTTTGGAAGTTCAAGCTGTTGCATTACTACTGAATAGTTACTTATTTCTTTGTGTTTTTTGCGGCAAGTCATCATTTTCAGGTTTCATTACACAACCGCCAACAGCGGTTGATTATGCAGCTTCTGCAACCACTGCTCCATACGTGGATTGTAACAGTGCTGATGGAAGATCAGCGAGGCATGGGCCACCGGATCGGCATCGCTGTTGGATGCAATAAGGCAGGTCTTGCCTTCCGGAAAGACAGACCGCAGGGCAGCATGGTCAGCACAGAGCTGCAGGGTGGGTGAACCAGGCACCAGAATGCTCTGCTCATCCTCTGCCAGCATGACCAGGGTTGGTCCACTAAAGATGGTCCTGGCCGGAGCTGGCTCAGCAAAGCTGCGCAAGGCCAGTACCCGCTGATAGCCTCCCAGGTTGGAGGTATGTTCCAGCACACCAAAGATCCGCTGCCGAATGGCCAGATGGCGGGTGGTCAGGTTACGATTTTCCGCCCCTGCCTCAAACAGCGCCTGAAAGCAGCGCCGTGCCCGTTCAAGCTGGCGGTTCAGGTTGGTCTCATCATTGGGGTCGGCCTTCAATATTTTACGGAGATTTGATTCCAGCATCCGCACGCCGCCACTGCGCTGGTCATCGGGCCGAATCAGGTCAGCGGTACAGAGCACCGGGCTGACCAGCAGCAGGCCGCGCAAACGATCATGCAGCTGCTCTGAGGCGCGGCGCAGAAAATCAACCACCAGACCGGCCCCGAAACTGACCCCCATCAGCACCGGCCGCTGCCCCTTCAGCGTCAGCTCATCAATCAGGTCTGCCAACTGGGCCTCAAACAGCTCCTGACTAAAACCGTTACGGGGATAATTCAGATAGTAGATGCTGCCATGGCTACGCAGGATCGGACGCTGGAACTCCACCACCTCGGTGGCATCCGGTACAAACCCAGCCACCACAATGGTGGGCCGCCCCCCAGCAGACTTTTCACGATAGACCTGGCAGCGCACCGCATGCAGACTGTGATACCGCTCCCACAACGCCAGCTCCCGTGGACGGTGACGCTGCTTGTACGGCTTGATCGCTATGGAACGGAAAAATCCGGCCGTGGCTGTGGCCATGGTCATCAACGCCGGGTGACGCTCAGTTAACGGCTGCAGGTGCCTGCTTAACAACTGCTTCATGGGTGATCTCCCCGATCTTATTCCGGTTCCAGTTCAAGGATGAGATCAAGGCGGCGAGGAATTCGGCGACGTAGGCGTACACGCAGTACGTTGAGGAGCCGAAGACGAGCCAACGAAGATAACACCTTGAAATGGAATTGGAATTAGGCCTGTCGGCCGGTCAAGCGCCGCAGGCGCTCAAGTTGCTGGTCAATCAGATCAAACTGCCGCTTCATCGTCAAAATCCGCACCAGAAACATAGTCCACCTCGTTAGCACTGTCCGGCCATCATCTGCCGCTGTCCACCAGCCAGCGCGATACTTGAAGTAGGAAAACTGGTGGTGCGGTGGCAGGCGCCGCAGGCAACATCACCGTTTGCCACCCGTACCCAGAGGGTCCGGTTTTCGCTGTCACACCAGTCACAGGTCCAGGCATAGTAATCATCAAGGGTCTTTGTTCTCATCGCAGTCATCCTCCTGCCTCGTTCATTGGCATCCTTTTTTTGTTTGTCAGACCATACCGTTTAAACATGACGTTTGGGTGTCGGGATTCCAAAGAGTCTGCAACAACGGCCAGAAGCCTGAAAACGGCCATCGGGCATGCCACAGACATTTTTCTCTATTGTCACAGGGCTGTAACAGCGGCCTGTTACTGTCCTGTTTCACGCATCAAAAGGGAGGAAAACACGCCATGACCATTCGCCTGAAACTGCTGATCAACAGCCTGATTACCTTTGCCGGTTTTGCTGCTGTTGTGCTGCTGGGCTACTACACCATCGCCGGATTTCAGACCAACATACGGGAGCTGACCACCCGCTCCACCCCACTGCAGGTCAAGATGCTGCAGTTCCAGCAGACCGTGGAACGGCTCTCCGGTGATCTGCTGCAAACCGGCATGCTGGAAGATCCCCAAGAGCTGCAGAAGCAGACCGCTGTGATGGAAGAGCGCCGTAAAAGGCTTGATCAACTGAATAAAGAGATACAGGAGCTGAAGGGGGTACAACTGGATGTGTCTGCCTTTGCAACCCTTGAACAGCAGGTGGCTGCGGCGTTGCGCGACAAGTTCGCCAGTCTGGAGATATTTAAGGCAGAGGCTACCAATCTGAGCGGTTCCATTAAGGCTGCTGAAAAATCACTTGAAGGGATTCGTGACGTTATCTCAGGACTGCGCAGCACGGCAGCACGGCGTGCCTCAGCCTATTCAAAAGATATTGACCGCGCCCTGAAAGGTGAAACCGTAACCGGTCTGAACGATACCGCGACCCTGCAGGACAAGATTCAGAACTATCGTAATGGTGTTGAAAACGACATGGAGATCAACAAGCGGGTCATGACTGCAGTTGAAGCAGTGGACAGCATTCATATTGACCTGCGCCTGCTGGATGCCAAGGCCCGGATGGTAATGCTCAGCAGCTCTGCAGCGGAGCTGGACAGACTGGTGGCAGAGATCAATGGTGTTCAAGCAAGAATCAGTAAGCATTTAAAGCAGGCAGAAACAGAAGTCATGTCAGTCAAAAGCGGTGGCGTGGTCAAGGATGCCATTGAGCAGATCGGCAACGGCACAGGACGGGCAGGCGCTGCAATCAGGCGGATCACCACGGCCCAGCGCAATGTGCTGGCCAGCATGGGGCAGGTTGAGGCAACTGTAGCCAAAGTCAGACAGGTAACCATGGAGCAGGCACGCCAGAGTGAGGCCCAGGTCTCAGCCACCACCAGCGAGCAGCATACGTTTGTTGAGGAGATGACCAGCACCTCACGCAAACGGACTGGAATCATGCTGGGTGGTGCGCTGACAATCGGCATACTGGTACTGACCCTTAACTGGCTGGTGGCCAGAATTATCCGCAAGCCCCTTGCTCTGCTGCAAACAACTATCGGCGAGATTGCAGAAAGTCGTGACCTGCGCCGCAGTATTGAGGTCCAGAACCACGATGAAATCGGTCAGTCCATCAATGCCTTTAACCGCTTGATCAGCTCATTCAGACGTATTGTAGGCACCATAGCCGGAACCGCCGGAACCCTGGCCAACACCTCACAGGAACTTTCAGGCACGGTAAGCCTGATCACCTGCCAGGTACAGGAACAGAGTGAACGGGTCAGCCAGGTTGCCACGGCAGGCAGTGAGTTGTACCAGACCGTGGCAGATGTCGCGCAGCACACGGCACGGATTGCTGATTCAGCCGGAATGGCCCGACAGACCGCTCAGGACGGTGCCAAGGTGGTGAACCGAACCATTGCAGAGGTACAGGCCATAGCCGATTCGGTGGGGGAGTCACAAACTACCATTGCCAGCCTGCATGGGCGATCTCAACAGATCGGTGAGATCCTTGCAACCATCCGTGACATTGCCGACCAGACCGGCCTGCTGGCGCTGAATGCCGCCATTGAAGCGGCCCGGGCCGGCGAACACGGACTTGGCTTTACCGTGGTGGCCAATGAGGTACGCAACCTCTCCCGTCGTGCCGAGGAAGCCACAGCTGAAATCGCCGAAAAGCTCACCGCTATCCAGAGTGACACCAGCAGGGCCGTTGAGACCATGCAGCAGAGCCTGACACAGGTTAATCAAGGTATTCGCTACTCTGAAAAGGCGGGCTTTGCCCTTGCCAGTATTGTTGAAAGCGTTGACGGTCTGCAGGGGATGACCCAGCAGATCGCCACTGCAACGGAAGAGCTGTCTGCCACCTCCAGCCAGATCAGCGATGACATCCTTGCCATTGACAGCTCACTGCGGCAGACCCTGCAGGCCACCGGTGCCATCTCGGAAGAATCAATCCGGCTGGCAGCCATCTCACAGGAACTACAGGCCGAGCTGAATCAGTTTCAGTATGACGAACCACCGGTTTTAACCACCGAACCGTCACCGCAGCAGCGCTACCAGCCGCCTGTTTTTAACATGCTGAACAACCTCCCTGCAGCAGCGTAGCCGCAACTGAACGTTGTCCGTCAACCTTGCTCACAGAGGAACCACCTATGCATAGCGTTACGCAGCACCAGATAGCAGGCAGGTTGTGGTCTTCAGAGAAAACCACACAACAGGCAGATATACCGGGACGACAGGAAAAGATCCTGTTGTTCGGCATACCGATTGCGCTGACAGCCCGCAACACAACCATCGCATTTCTACTGTTCGGCTGCGCCTGGACCGTTGCAGCCGGGCTGCTTGAACAGCAGTTCAGCCTGTCAACCCTGCCGCATATTGCTACCGGTATCGGCCTGCTTATCATCACCGCCATATCGCTCTATCTTCTGATCCGCCGCTTTACCAAAAACAACGCCTCATCCCATGAGCTGATCATCAGGGCCTTTCATGCCTCCCCTAACGGTATTGCGGTGGTGCGGGATCATGACCGCCAGATCCTGCTGGTAAACCAGCGCTTTGCCGGTATGACCGGCTATACGGTTGCTACCATTGTTGGCCGTAGCGACAGCGACCTTAACCTTTGGGAGAACAGCGCAGAACGGCTGGATCTGATCCGCCAGATCCGTGACAACGGTGTTGTGCAGGGGCTTGAGGTCACCCTGCGGAAACAGGATGGGACACTGCTGAACGGCGCGGTTTCTGCCCACCGGATTCTGTTTGAAGGAGATTCCTGCACCATCATTTTTCTGGAAGATACCACCCTGCTGAAACAGGCGGCCCGCAAGGTGGAAGAGTTGACCCGCTATGACGCCATCACCGGGCTGCCCAACCAGAAACTGCTCAATGACCGGCTTAGTCAGCTGCTGGCCATCAGCAACCGTGATGAACAGGCGCTGTCCGTGCTGAAACTTGCCCTGGGGCGTTGTCCCGGCGCCATTAGTGCCCGGGCCAATGATGATTGCGATGAGCTGCTGCGCTGTGTGGCAGACCGCCTGCAGGGTGTTTTGCGCGAAACCGACAGTCTGGCAGTGCTGCAAAAGGGTGAATTTGGCATCCTGCTGCCAAAGACCGAGAGTGAACGGGATATTTTACCGGTCATCACCAAACTGCTTGATGCCCTCAATGAACCGATCAACCTGCATGACGCAGAGTTCCAACTGAACGTCCATATCGGTATCGCCATCTTTCCCAATGATGGCCGCACCGGTGAGGTGTTGTTGCAGCATGCCCATCTGGCACTGGCCCAGGCACAGGCCAAGTCAATTGGTGGGGAATGCGGCTTCAAGTTTTATTCAGAGGAGATGAACCAGGCGGTCAGTGAGCAGATGCAGATAGAGTCAAGCATCCTGCGGGGGATTCGGGCCGGGGAATTTTTTGCCTGTTATCAGCCACTGTTCAGCCAGGATGGTAAAAAACTGGTCGGTATGGAGGCGTTGGCCCGCTGGCAGCACCCCACCCTGGGGCTGGTGGGGCCGGATAAGTTTATTCCGGTGGCCGAGGATAACGGTGCCATCGTGCAGCTGGGGGACCGAATGCTGGAGCTGGCCCTGCAAAACTGCAAAGAGTGGCGGGAACAGGGCTATCCCCATCTGACCGTGGCGGTTAATGTCTCGACCCGTCAGCTGAAGGATCGCCAGTTTGCCGAGCGGGTCGCCCGTCAACTGCAGATGGTGGGGCTGCCACCTGATGCACTCTGCTGCGAACTGACCGAATCGCTGTTGATGGAACATTCCAATGAAAATACCGAGCAGATCTTCAGGCTGAAGGAGCTGGGGGTTAAACTGGCCATTGATGACTTTGGCACCGGCTACTCATCCCTGACCTACCTGAAACATCTGCCGGTGGACCGCCTTAAGATTGACCGCTCCTTTGTGAAGGAGCTGGACAGCAACCCTGATGACCGGGCGATTGTGGTTGCCATCATCGCCATGGCCCGCTCACTGCACCTCAAGGTTACTGCAGAAGGGGTAGAAACCGCCCATCAGCACCAACTGTTGCAGGAGCTGGGCTGCGACACCATGCAGGGCTACTACTTTGGCAAACCGATGCCACGGGAAACCTTTGAAGATTTTTTACAGGCAGGCACGCCACTGCTTGTTGGTGATCCAACCGACGTGAGTGCAGATCAGACAACACAGGAATTGCATCCCTGCCCTCCCCTGGCGGCTGCACCGGAAGAAGTTGATCGCTCACTGCAGACCGTTGCAGATATCACCCTGCATATCGAGCCCCTCAGACCGGCAGACCGCCTGAACACCGCCCTGGAACGGTTTCAGACCGATAAACGGTTGCAGGTACTGCCGGTGGTGGACCAGCACCGGGTAGCCGGGGTACTGAACCGCTCCGAGTTCATTGAAGAACAGATTGTGGGGCGGATCGGCTACGCCTTTCATATCAACCATTCCAAAAAAGTGCGTGATCTGATGCAGCCGGTACCGCTGGTGATTGATGCTGAAGCCAGCATTGAAGAGGCGGCCCAGGCACTGCACGGCAACTTTGGCAGCATGCGGCTGGAGAACATCTGCGTTGCCAAACGTGGCGTCTATCGAGGCATTCTGGACGTCCGCACCCTGGTGGAGGCGATCACCGCCCTGAACCTGAAGCTGGCCAAGGGGGCCAACCCGCTGACCGGTCTGCCGGGTAACGAGAGTATCCAGCGGGAAACCACCCGACGGCTGGAATCAGGCATGCCGTTTGACATCGCCTATATCGATATTGACCACTTCAAGCCGTACAACGACTTTTACGGTTTTGAACGGGGCGACATGGTGATTCAGGTGGTGGGAGATATCTTGAAACAGTACGCCGATGACCTGCTGCAGGATCGACCGTCCAGAAACTTCTGCGGTCATATCGGCGGCGATGACTTCATCATCATCACCGGTCCCGGCCATGCCGTGGCCCTGTCACGGCAAATGATTGCGGAATTTGATGCCCGGCTACCCCTGCTGCATGGCGCAAGTGACTATGCCAAAGGTTGCTACACCTCTTTTAACCGCAAAGGAGAACTGGAGACCTTTAACCTGCTGTCCCTTTCTGTAGCGGCAATCAGCACCGCCAACCTAAAGATCGGTTCCTACGCGCAACTGGCCTCCATGGCCAGCGAGGTCAAAAAAACCGCTAAAAAAGTCAAAGGATCATCGGTGGTAATCAAAGACAACAATGAAGCCCCCCGTGTGATGCTTGGAGCATTGTCAGCAGAATCGTAACCAACCATACATTCAGGAGTTTTTACAATGCAAAAGGGAGAAATGCTGTACCACTATCGTATTGAAGGACCGGCCCCCTACGGCAAAGGGGCCCTGTTATCAGCCGAGCATGTTCTGCTGGGCAAACGCTTCCTGCTTAAATCGCTGACCAGCAGGCAACCCGGCACCGAATCCTATCGGGAACGCTTTTACAACGAAGCCAAGCTGCTGGCCGGCATGGTGCATCCCAATATCCTCCAGGCCACTGACTTTTTTGAGCACAATGGTGGATTCTGGCTGGTGATGGAGTATTACAACGGCGCGGCCCTGGACCGGATGATTGAGCATAACGGCCCTTTCCCCCAACATTTTGCCCTGCATTTTACCATACGGCTGTTGCAAGGGCTCAGATTTGCCCATGAAAAAGGGATCGTCCACCGTGGTCTGTGTACCTCAATTATTCTGGTTGACCGTAACGGCGGACTGAAGATCTCCGATTTTGGCGTAGCTCTGCTGAAGTATGGTGAAGACCTGCAAGAGGTGGGACAAGGGGGCGATGCCGCTTTTATGAGCCCGGAGCAGATTTTAAACCCCTTTACCGTTACCCCCCAGAGCGATATCTATGCCGTCGGGATGATTCTCTACAACATGCTGGCCGGCAGTCTGCCGTTTCAGGAAGAATCTGCGGTTGACACCCTGCTGAACCAATTTGACCGCACCATTCCTGACATCAGGGAGTTTGCGCAGGATACCCATGAAGAACTGGCGTTGATTCTCCACAAGGCCCTGGAAAAAGATCCGGCTAACCGCTACCAGAGCAGCCTTGAATTCCTGAATGCGTTGGAAAGACACCGGATCGCCATGCTGCCCAGCACCCCTGCCAACGGCATTGCCGATTCATGGTTCAAACGTCGCCGTGGCCTGGTGATGTCATCACTGGTGGGAGCCCTGTTGCTGGCCAGTAGTGGCGGCTACTACTACAACTGGATCAACTCCTACGACATCATCCTGAAACTGCAGGGATCAAACACCATCGGTGCAGAACTGGCCCCCTCGCTGGCTGAAGAGTTTCTGAAAAAGAACGGGGCGGTCCGCACCCGGCGGGTGCCGGGCAAGAATCATGAAGAGCTGCTGGTGGAAGGGATCATGGAAGGGCGTCGCAACCGGGCGGTGGAGATCAAGGCCCATGGCTCCACCACCGCCTTTGAGGGGTTACTGGCCAATGCCTGCGATATCGGCATGTCCTCCCGCAGGGTCAAGGATGACGAAACAAAGAAGCTATCACTGCTGGGAACTATGACCTCCCGCGCAAACGAGCATATTCTGGCCCTGGACGGGGTGGCGGTAATCGTTAACAGCGCAAACCCGGTTTCCCGGCTTTCACTGGACGACACCCAGTCGCTCTTTACCGGTAAGACCCCTGACTGGAAGGGATTGACCGGCATTGCCAAGGCTGCACCGGTCCATCTCTACGCCCGTGATGACAAATCAGGCACCTTCGACACCTTCAAAAGCCTGGTACTGCACAAGCAAGAGCTTACCAAGGCGGCAAAACGGTTTGAAGACAGCGTTAAGCTCTCACGAGAGGTATCCACAGATCCCAACGGAATCGGCTTTATCGGCCTGCCCTATGTCAAGTCATCCAAGGCGGTGGCCATCAGCAGCGGCGGCCAACCGATCCTGCCCACCGCCTTCACCGTTGCCACCGAGGACTACAGTCTTGCACGGCGCCTCTACCTCTACACGCCGGGGCAGCCAAAGAATCCCAAGATCAGGGACTTTGTCGAGTTTGCCCTCTCGCCGGAAGGCCAGGCCATTGTCGAAAAGACCGGATTCGTGCCGCTCAACGTACGGATCGGCAACTCATACATCCCCACCAACGCGCCGGAGCGCTACCGCCAGCTGGCCAGCGGTTCAGATCGGCTCTCAATCACCTTTAAATTTGCAGCAGACGGCCAGCTTGATAACAAGGCCTACCGCGATCTTGACCGTCTGGTGCGGGCGATGTCGGCAAAAGAGCTGCAAGGACGGCAACTGCTGCTGTTCGGCTTCACCGATGATGCCGGTGATACCAACACCAGCCTGGCGCTTTCCAATCAGCGGGTGGGACAGGTAGCCCAGGAACTGCGCTCCCGAGGCATTATGGTTGCCGCTGCAGAAGGGTTCGGCTCCAGCCTGCCGATGGCCGACAACAGCACCAAAGAGGGCAAACAGCGCAATAACCGGGTAGAAATCTGGCTGGCAAAACGATAACCGTAAAAACGATTTTACCGCAGAGGGCACAAAGGTTCGCAGAGTCAAATCAATCAGTTACTAAATTTAGCGCTTAACCCAAATGGGTACCTGATGAGCACTGAGATGTAGAATGCCCCTTCTCCATGAGGGAGAAGGTGGCCGAAGGCCGGATGAGGGGGACAGCAGCGGCTTGATGTGACCCTTTTCCCCCTCACCCTGACCCTCTCCCTCAAGGGCGAGGGGATTTTCTGAAGATTGGTGCTCATCAGGTTTAATTTTCTCCGCGAGCCCCACGGCTCCGCGTGAGTATCTGCTTTTTCTGGATAACTGCTACTGGAACCAATCCGCTAAACGGTGTACTGTTGCCATGACACACCACCAGCAGGAAAGGGAAACAGCCATGCCGTCATACAACATCATCGAAATGGGATCACGCAAGCGGATCGCCCTGGTGGCCCACGACCATAAGAAACGGGATCTGATTGAATGGGCCCGCTTTAACCGGGCCATATTGGTGGAGCATGACCTGTACGCCACCGGCACCACCGGCGCACTGCTCTGTGAGCAGTTAGACCTGCAGGTAACCCGGCTGCAGAGCGGCCCGCTGGGTGGCGATCAGCAGATCGGCGCCATGATCGCCCAGGGGGAGATTGATTTTGTGATCTTTTTCTGGGATCCGCTGGAACCACAGCCCCATGACCCGGATGTCAAGGCGCTCTTGAGGATAGCCGTTGTCTGGAACATTCCGGTGGCCTGCAACCGCGCCACCGCTGATTTCATGATCTCGTCATCCCTGATGCATGACCCCTACGACCGGATGATGCAGGATTATGAAGCGTATAAACAACGCTTAAAGAATGTGGCCTGACTCCCATGATTGAAACTATTACCGTCCACTCCTGGGATGAACTCCAGCAGGCACTGTTTGCCGATTCATGGAACGAAGAGCTGGGCCGCTACCGTTCCCGCTTTGCCTTTCGGGGCCTGTCCGATGTTGATTACCGCCTTGAAACCACCCTGATGCGGTTGGGCGGCCAATACGCCGATCTGGAACACCACCTGATGCGTAATTTCAAAAAATATGCCCATCAGCGGGTGGTTGAACGTGACTCCATCTGGCACTGGCTGTCGGTGGCGCAGCACTACGGCCTGCCCACCCGCTTGCTGGACTGGACCTATTCACCATTTATTGCCATGCACTTTGCCACGGCCAATATTGAAAAGAGTGATCTTGATGGAGTGGTCTGGGCAGTCAACTACGTCAAGGCGCACCAGCTATTACCCGACGTATTACGTCACAAACTTGAGCAGGAAGGGGCCAATGTACTCACGGTAGAGATGTTATCTGAAGTGATTACATCGTTGCCTGAACTGGATGCCATTACCCAGGATGATGTTGCCGTATTTTTTGAACCACCCTCCATAGATGACCGGATCGTCAACCAGTTTGCCTTCTGCTCAGTCATGACCTCACCCGGTATGGCGCTGGACAGCTGGTTGGAACAACATCCCGACACCGGTCGCAAGATCATCATACCAGCTGCTTTAAAGTGGGAAATCCGCGACAAGCTGGACCAAGCCAACGTGACGGAACGGGTACTGTTTCCAGGGCTTGATGGTCTGAGCCGCTGGCTTAAGCGGCACTATAGTCCGCGATGAGGGGTGGGGATTGTGCTTTGATGAGCACCCAAAAGCATCAGTGAAATAGCACTGTTACACCTCCACCTAATATAACGGCTCTGAAATTTTCTCACGTTCTTTCAGTCCAAGGCTACGCCGCCATCTTCCACGGATGAATCTTATTCAGCTCGGTGGAAAGGTTACGCTCCACCTCCTCTGAATCAAAATCGGCCTGAAGTCCCAGCCAGAAAGCAGCCGTTGTTCCAAAGAAACGGGCAAAACGGGCGGCAGTATCTGCTCCAACTGCCCGTTTGCCTTGGCAGATAGCCGATATTCTGGATTCCGTCACCCCGATCTCTTTTGCAAGCCGGTACTGACTGATCCCCATGGGTATCAGGAACTCTTCCTTCAATACTTCCCCAGGATGTACGTTTGCTAGTTGTGCCATAGCTTCACCTCAGTGATAATCGCATATCTCAACACGCGAAGCTGTTCCTTCATTCCAGAGGAAGCAAATTCGCCATTGGTCATTAATCCGAATACTCCACTGACCGTCTCGATCGCCAGAGAGCTTCTCAAGCCTGTTTTGTGGGGGGATACGCAGGTCATCCACCCTGCCGGCGTTGTTAAGCATCCTTAACTTACGCCGGGCCACCTGCTGAATGTCGTGGGGCAGCTTGCGGGAGAACTGCCCCTCCCAAACCTTTTGGGTTTCGTTGTCATGGAATGAAACGATCATGGCCAATGCTACCGCATGACGGAAGTATGAGCAAGAATTATTTCGCTACACTGGAATATACATTTGGCAGTAATCCAGAGGCAGGAGTCGCGGGTAGTTGATGGTCTGTCCGTTGGAGGGGGGCGGTGCGGGAGCCCACGGTGATTCTGGTCAGACACTTCGAATCATCTTCAGCATATCAGACGAAAGTCTGTTTTTGCTGCAGTACTGATCCTCAAGATCTTCTATATAAAACAGATCCAGCCCTGATTTTTCGATAAAATCCTGCCGCAGGGCGGCATTGCCGCGCACCACTTGCGGCAGGATGGCGTTGGAATAGATCGCCTCCAGCTTGACCAGTTCAAAGGCCTTCTGAAACAGCGCATCCGGTATATCACCCTCCACCCCGTGGCGTTGGCGCAGCTCAATGGTGGTAACCCGCCGGATTACCTCCTGTCCTTGCGGGGTACTCATGGCAGCCTGATTCAACTTGGACTGTTCGGCAACAATTTCAGCCAGCAGCATGAAGAGCCGTTCTTCCTTTTCCAGCTGCTGCAGCCGGTAGATAATCCCCTGCACCGCCTGCAGATCAAAAAACTTCATATCATTTTTCTGGGTCTGTACCGTCTGAATCCTGGCCAGACCATCCACCAGCAGCTTGACCCTGCGCCGTCCGTAGCTGTCCAGTAGCTGGCTCTTGAGCAGGTCATCCACCATCAAGCGGGCAAAAAGCCCGCCATCAATTGACTCGAACCACTCCATATCATGCTTCAGCTCCACCAACAGCTCCAGATCAAGCTGGGAGCTGCCCATAAAAGCCAGATGGTTCAGGTGGCCGGTGGCCAGTTCCAACCTCTGGAAGTAGTCGGTCAGCAGGGTAAAGCGCTTTTTAAGCGCCAATGGGGCACCGTCCCGGATCTGCTCATCCAGTTGTTTACCCAGCTCAAACAGCAGCCCGTCAAAGGACTGGTCACCGGCTGCCAGGGCTCGTTTCCGCGCACACAAAAGCTGCATCACCTGTAGCCGGGACAGACCGGTTGAACCCGGCCCGTCCAGCAGCACCAGCTGCTTCAACAGTTCCTGCGCCTCTTCAGGGGAAAGCTGATTGGGGTGGTGTATCATGATGGCAACCTCATTGTGTTAAGCTGCCAGAATAGGCTCAATTTCACCCTTTGTGTGTCACAATCCGGCAACATCTACAGCCCCTGATTCCAACCTTTTGGCCACCCTTGTCAGCACCAAATACACCAGCAGCGTCACAGGCGGGACCGTGATCAACCAGCCCAGCAACGCCTTATATGACAACCAGAGCAGCAATGATAAGGCAGCAAAAACGCCTGTGTGATGGACGGTTAGCAGTTGATCAGGTGCAACGCTCGGCCCCCAGGGAATAAGCAGCTGGCCCAGTTTGCAAAACGGCACCAGCAGTGCCAGCTGAACCGGATAGAGCAGATAATTTACCGACTGAAGCACCAGATGGTTGAGCCTGAATCTCTGGGCAAGCCAGAGACAGATCAACGAGGTGCCCCAGAGTAGCGGTAGCACCCCCAGTGCTCCGCCGATACAGAGTGTCATGATAAGTTGACGCGGGGAGAGCCCACAGGTTGCGATTGCCCTAATGCGACAGATAAAAGGTTGGGATATCCGTTGAAGCAGTGGCCTGGTATTCGGGTCAGATCCGATCATGGTGAACATGAAAACTGAGGGTGGCCCCGGTCACGGTGCTGCGTCCGGTGTAGAAGAAGATGATGCACCAGATCCCCTGCAGAAACAGGATCAGGGCCGGACTCCAGATGCTTTGCAGGCCTGCTGCAAGTTGAGCAGGTGCGCTTGTGGCACCACCCAGCAGCCAGACCATGGCAAAGGCATAGAGCACGCCGATCATTCCCATAATCTGATAGGCTGAGATCCGGCCTTCTCCACGGTAATCGGCCCGCATGGTCTCTGAAAAGGAACGCCAGCCCTGGGTCACCGTGGTGGCCAGCAGAAAGGCAGCGGCATGGTGAGCGGAAAGAAACAGCGCGGTTGCCAGCAGGCCGCAAACGGTGTAGAGCACGGCAGTCAGCGCCTGAACCGGCAGTACTTCCACTGACTCCATACCGTCTGCATAGGCGATCTTCTTGGTGCTGCCCTTAAAGACAAATCCGCGACCACTGAAAAGTCTGTGTAACCATCCTCCATCCTGCGGAACCGGCTTGCCATAGCAGCAGCCAAAGCTGATGCAGGCCAGCCGCCCCAGCCCCTCACCAAAGGCATAGGCAATGGCAATGGCCGCATAGGCTGCCATGACCGGAATCTGAAAGCCCAGTTGCGGACCAACCAGCCGGTTCAGCAGACCGATCAGAAACGGGGTGATGATGATCCCCACAAAGACTGCCCCCCCCACGGTGAAGGTGTGGGCCTTTTTCTCCACGATCCGCGCCACCAGCCGGGAGGCAGGTACACAGCAGCAGAGCATGGCTGCAGCCAGCAACGCCGTGCCCAGCGGCGACACCCCCACCGACCCCAGCAGCACCAGCAGCACGGCAACGGCCACCAGATAGGCGTTGGCGGTCAAGAGGCCGTACCAGGTAATATTGATCCCCAGCCAGCCGTTGCCGTGGGGGTCTCTGGCGGTTGGCACTGCGGCAACGATCTGCCAGCGTTCAGCCGGTAAAAAACGAAAACCCCACCAGAGGTAGGCGCCAAGCAGAAATGTTGCGATCAGCAGGAACAGGGCTGCGGACATGGGTTCTCCCCGGAGATGGAATAACCGGCATCCAGCCTGAGGCCGGGCTGCAGGATGGTGCTGTAGGTATCTGAACTATGCGGAGCTTTTTCAACGCTAAAGGCCCGTGCACTGTCTCCCATCAGGGACAGCACAAGTCGGTTTGCGATCAGCTGCCGGATCGCTGCAACCAGTGCATCCAGATTGCCGGCACTGAAAACCAGACCGGTCTCTCCGGCAACCATCAACTCCCTTGGCCCACCAGCATCAGAGACAATCACCGGCAGGCCTGATGCCTGTGCTTCGAGGACCACATTGCCAAAGGTATCGGTGGCGCTGGGGAAGACGAACAGGTCTGCCGAGGCATAGGCCCGCTGCAACTCTTCACCCTGCAGGTAACCGGTAAACAGCACCGGATAGCCCACAAGGGCGGCCTCCATCTCTTCGCGGTAAGGACCATCGCCGATAATGGCCAGAGCTATCTCTGCCCCTTCGTCAAACAGCCTGCAAAAGGCCTCCACCAGCAGGTCAAGCGCCTTTTCCTTTGAAACCCGCCCGACATACAGCAGCACGGTACCGTCAGCCAGTCCCCGTTGTTTCCAGTACTGCTCGACGCGTTTGTCCGGCCTGAACTGATCAGTATCGACCCAGCGCGGCAGCGGTTTCATCTTCTCCAGCGGCAGACCATGGGAGAGCAGCTGTTCCCGCGTACCGGCAGACGGGACCAGCACCTCTTCCATCTGATTGTAGAACCAGATCATATAGCTCCAGGCCGCCTGCTCCAGAAACTCGTCATTGGTCAGACTGCGGACATACTGGGGGATGTCGGTGTGGTAGGTACCGGCCACCGGGATGTTCATCAACCGGGCGATCAGCAGCCCCAGTAGACCCACCGTGCCGGGGGTGCTGACATGGATACGGGTAATTCCCTCTTTCTCGATGTAATTCAGCACATCCAGAATCGGCGGAAAGCTCAGCTTCAATTCAGGATATTCAGGCAGCACAAAGTCGCCCACCGCCTGGAACTGTTTCACCCCTGCGGGTACCGCCTGACTGCCATCGCCGGAGGTAATCACCGTCAGACTAATGCCGCGTTCCTGTGCGGTCTTGATCAGACGCCGGATGGTCATGGCCACGCCGTTAATCTCATCCAGGGTGTCGGTAAACAGGGCGATCTTCTCCTCTGCAGGTGGAAACGGGATCTCCGGCAACTGCTCCGCTATCTCACGGATCAGTTCCTTGCCCTTGTGCTGATGATGAAAGGCCAGGTAGTAGGGGGAGATCAGTAGATGCACCAGACCGATGGTGCCTGCCGTGTTGAGATAATCGAAAAAACCGGCCTGCATGGAGAGTGACATGAAGCGGTTGGTGTACTGGTACAGAATCCGGTTTGCCAACCGGCTGGTGACCATGAATATCTTCCGGTTCAGGTCAGCCCCCTTGATCCCCTCCAGAAAGAGGGTGTCATTGAGCAGCTGTCGGGCCTCACTGTCCAGCAGCTCTTCAAAGCTAAGCTCCCGCGATGAACGTTTTTCCGGCAGGTTTTTCAGCACAAACAGCCTGATCTTTTCCACAAAGGAACCTTTGTCCGTGCCCAGATTAAAAAAGCGGTCCAGCAGGGCACTGACAAAGGGGGTGGCGCTCCGCCTGCGCTCGCCGAAGCGTTCACGATAAAAATTGTGGGCCACACCATAGAGACTGTGGGCCATGGTCAGAGGCCCGCCATGCTCCCCCTCTGCCCAGGTGCCGCCTTCCCGGACCGCATCAAGAAAGGCATCCAGATCCTCACCCCGACGGCTGCAGGTGTGAGCCCGCGCAATGAACAGGCCACCGTGATCGTCAGATCCCCCCACCACCCCCTTACGGTACGGTTCATCACCCAGAGGAGTCAGGTTGTGTTTGTCGGCCAATCGCTCGATCAGCGTCTGGGTCAGGGTTCCCACCAATGTCGCGGTAAAATTGTTGAACCGGCTGGCCCGGCAGCCGTTCCGAATCTCAAAGACTGAAAACAGCAACAGGCTTTTTTCAATAATCTCCAAGGTCAGCTTGTCGTTCTGGGCATAGAGCGGATGGGCCAGAAAATGGGCAATCCCTTGCTGGTTCAAAAAGACAACCAGATCATAGATATTTTTACGCAAACGCATGATCTCGCCAAACTGGGCCTCGGAGATATGCAGCACCACAACATGGGCCTTGCAGTCATTTTCAGGAAAGTGGGTAGTAATCTCGGCGCTGATAAACGTCCTGGGCAGATGGGCGATCTCCAATGCCCCGCCGATGGCGTTGTGATCGGTGATGGTGACATAGTCCATACCCCGGGCCAGGGCGGTCTGATACAACTGCCGGGGCGAGGTATAGCTCTCCGGGCAGTTGAATTTACGCATCGCCCAGTAGGTTGGCTTGTTAGAGTAGCTGGAATGGACATGCAGGTCGGCTTTATAGGTCTTCATGGCGGCTGCCTCTCACTGGTTACGGCGGCTACGGTTGGCTTGAACAGGGTCACGGTTGCGTTCCATACGGTTCTTCTGCTGATTTTCATCCTAACAGCCCACTGTTACGTTCAGGTTAAGGTGGTGCAATAATCAGGTTGCGCCCTGATTAGTTATGCGTGAAAGCGCTCCCAAGCCCCAGGGTCCGGCGAATATCCCACAGCTTCATAAACAGGGGATCAAAACGTTCATGGCGGACCTGTTCCTCTTCCCGTTGCCAGAAAATCAGCCCGGATACCGGGTAGAGGTAGCCGAAGGGATAGGCGGTCAGGCTGGGACGCTGCCGTGCCAGCAGTTCCACCGGATAGCGGTACTGCAGCTCACGCTGGTGTACCAGCTGCAGTGCATTCTGCCGCACCAGCCGGGCCTGCAGCAGCAGCCGGTCTGACTCCTGCTGTCCGCCCAGCGCGTCTCGATGTTTTACGATCAAGGCCTGCAGGGTCAGACTCCGGTGCTGTGCCCGCAAGGCGGTCATCTGCAGGGCATCACAAAACTCTTGCGCCAGTGCAAGCGGTCCCTCGTCAACGCTGTTGTTCCGACGCAGGCGGCTGATCCGGGCGGCCAGTCGGTCCGTAACCGCCGCCATCTGCTGAGCATAGCTCCTCAGATCTGCCACCGGTCCGTTGAGCAGTGCCACAGATGCCGTGTCATCGGCATCGTGTAGCAGCCAACGGTATGAAAACTCCGGCGCAGGCTGAAACGGCAGGTCAAAGGGGGCGGGCAGTTCTGAAAAGGGGGTGGCTGCCGCCAGATACCGCAGCAGCTCCTGCTGTTTGAGAAAACGATTCTGCAGCTGCAACGCCTGTTGCCACTGTCTGCTCAGCTTCCGATCCGGCAGCAGTTCGGCCAGACGGGAGAGCGGCGACGTGCCCCGCAACCGACCGTTGTCGCGGTACTGCCAGGACCAGCGGGCAATACTCCAGTCCACCAGCCAGTAGCCCCATTCCCAGCCGGTACTGAACGTCAGATGGCCATGCACGCCCACTTTTCCCATCAGATTGATATCGTCCCAGCGGCTGTCCAGATACGGCAACAGCAGTAGCGGCACGGAACTGTCAAAGCCGACCCAGTAGGAGGATTCCGGCCAGTACCAGGTCTGACGCCCGGACACCTCGGCCTTGGCTGCCTCAAGCATGAAACACTGGTTGCGATTGCCATAGACCGGTGCCTTGTCTTCCGATGCCGAGTAGCACATCACCGTATGGATCAGGATACCACTTGCCGGATGCAGGGGACGCCGCACCTTTTCCTCTCCCTTGCCTCTGATGACGTGGGTGGCGTAGAGCAGGGGGCGTCCGTACTGTTGCTCCACCAACTGCTCAAGATGTCGCTGGGCGCTGGGCAGCAGCCTGCTGATCAAGGGCAGGTGCTCACCCATCATCGATTCAAGGGTGATAAAATCCCAGGGGACCTGAAACAGCCAGCCCAGGGTCTGCTCAACCTGGCGGCGATGGGTGGGCAGCGGCTTCAGCAGAGTTATTGCCTGAAAGGCCTGTTGCTGCAGCATGGCCAGCGAGATCTCAACCCCGCAACGAATGCCGCGGCCATGGGCATAGGCGACCATCCGGCGGGCATGGCTAGGCCAGGCAGCACGGTCCACCTCCCGCAGCAGAAAGAACTGAAAGCTGTTCTGACCATTGCGGGCCAGCCAGTCCAGATAGGCGGCAATATCCTCAAAGCCGCCCGGATGCAGCGGATCATGCAGCTGCTCCGTCAACTCCATCGGGTGCAGGGTATGCAGATGAAAGCCCTGATGCCGGAAACGCGGTTGCCCGGAAAAACTGAATACCGCCGGCAGCGGCCAGGCACGGTAGCGAGGGAAAATGGTCTGGCGTGGATGCACAAATCTGATCTTCAGCTGTTCCTGCAGCAGGCCGTAGAGACCGGCGCTGACCCCCTCAGGCGTAGTGGCCTGCAGGTGCAGGACAGTTCGTGCCCCCTGACGGCTGGAACTCCAGCGATAGCGCTGATCCGGCACCTTCCCTGCAGCCGTCGGTGTTGTCCGGTCAGGCAACTGCAGGATCACCGCGCCATCACGATTAAGCGTCACGTCTGACTGAGGAAACACGCGCTGCAGCAGTTGCAGCGTATCGTCCACAGCGATTTTGGCAGGTGCTGAGGCCATCAGTTGGGGTGATGCATGGATTGAGATGGTGAGACGGCGGGAACCGGCATCTGCGGTGCTGGAAAACAGCAGCAGCCATAGCAGCAGAAACGGCAAGGTAACAGCGCAGAGGGAGCGGGACAAACGAGCCGTTTTCTTGGAGGTAGCAGAGAGGTGATCAGGGTCTGACACCCCAGGCAACAGTTTTAGCACCCTGTTGCTAAAAGTGAGCGCACCTTGATATCGGTCTCCACCAAAGGCCGGATGAAACCCTGCGTAAATCTGCTGGCCACCCCGCTACGCAACTGATTCTGTAGCAGATCTGCGGCAAAGCTGACCCTGCCGGGCTGGAAAAGCAGGATATCGGTGCTGCTGCCAGGGCGGTAGAGACTCTTGGGCTGTCCCTTTTCCAGAAACATACCGACCCTGACCTGCCGGGGATCATCGTAGCCCTGGTGGCTGTAGGCCTGCACAATATCGCCGATCATCAATGCCACCACCTCCACCATTGCCACCAGCCCGACCCGGCTGCCGCCCTCCACATCGGTGTCGATCAGGGTCACCACCCGCTTGTTCTTGGAATAGGGGGTGACCATGCTGACCACGGCGGTGGGATTGCAGCAGTGGTAGGCACCGTCAATACTGTAGAAGTCAACCACCTTACCGCTGACCGGGACATGGTTGTAGTGATACTTGTCCGGGGTCAGGCGGAACAGGGCAAAATCACCGTTTGCGAAACGATGGCGCCAGAAGCTGCGTTCAGGGCCGATCAGCTCTTCAAAGCTGAAAAACTTATCCTTCAGAAAGAACAGCTCTGTCTCCTGCAGCGAACCCACAATCACCCGTGCATCGGCCGGAGAGACCACCGCAGCAGGATCATCCGGCATCGGCCGACACTGTTCGTACCTGATCCGGCGTTCAAAGACCTTGCGGGCCGTGTCCAGCTGTTCCGGCGGATCAAGGCATTCACTCAGATCAATGCCGCAGCGTGCTGCGAAGCTCTGCCGGTTCAAGAGCGGACGATCAAAGTTGACCGCCCCGAGGATTCTGGATGACCAGCTGCTGGTCAGCAGACGGAACAGCCCACTGCTGTTTTCCCTGACCTGATGGTAGAGCAGCTGCACCATCCGGTCACCCAGCAGCTGTTCGGTCATCACTGCGCCGCTATCCCGCTCGATATACTGGTGCTGCAGCATCCTGTTCACTCCTTCTGGTCATGGACTGCTGCTGATCATGGTGTACCTTCACCAGCAGCAGATTCATCAGACGTTGCAGGGTCGGGATATCAGCCTGCTCCTGCAGGATATCCTGTCTGATCAAGCCCATAAACTGATCCGCACTCTGCCCCTGCAGGGTCAGCAACAACGCCTTGCGCAGCGGTTCATCCAGCTCTGTTGCCTGTTGATCAAGCCTGCAGCATTCGTCTTGCAGCAGATCAAAGGCCTCAGCCATCTGCTCCTTACGCAGGGTGGTGCGGTAATACTCTTCAGCCCCGCTATTGAAGTCACGGGCCTCGGTTTTCAGGGCAGATCTGCTGCCGATCTGTTCAAGGATGCCGCCCGTCAGGCGGCCGCTGGCAGCGTACTGTTCCGGCTCTCTCAGCCGACATGCAAGATCGGCAATGGTATCCTGCAGCCCCATCAGCTCGATCAGGTCAGCAGCATCCTCCCGCAGGACACGCAGCAGCGCCAGCCGGTATTCATGAATCTGGACCCGCAGATAGCCGGGATACCGTTTACTGGGGCGCACCCCCTGGGTTTTGGCAATGATCCGCTGCAGGAAGCCATTGGCGGTATCCTTACGGACAAAGAAGGTAGGCAGGCCGATGGCTGCCCCAAAGAAGATCTGCCGCCGCTCGCTCTCCAGCGTAGGATCATCAGGTATGCTGCGGTGATCAACCCCTTGCGCCATATACTTGTAGGCCAGGGCCGTGATCAGGGTCTGCAGGTCAGCCGCCCGCCCCATATCACCACTAAAGGTTTGGAACAGACTGTAGTGACGCCCTTCAAACCCGGAAAAACCCATTTTGGCAAACTCTCGCTGTTTGTAGAGCAGGTAGACCGACATCTGCTCATCAAAGACCCCCATATCAGCCAGGTCACGCCGCAGCAAATCGGTATTGCCCGGCTGACCATTCAAGGCCGGGCTGCGGTCGGTTGAGAGCAGGCAGACCAGATAATCCACCAGGCGATAATCCGGCACAAAATCACCCTTCAGACCAAAGGCACGGCTGAGAAATGAATCCACTGCCGGAGGACCAAACGGCGTGACTGATTGCCCAAAGATGGAGATATCCGCCTTCTTGCGCCAGCGCCGCCAGAGCATCCGCAGGTGGGTGTAATCCAGCTCATGGGGCAGGAAGCCCAGCGCCTTTTCAGGGTGAAAATCACTGAAGGCCAGCCGGAACGGTGCAGCAGTGTAAGAGCCAACAAACAGCGGCAGAAAATGCTCGCTGATCTTGATGGTCAGATCCCCCAGCAGCTTTTCATGGGCTGCCGTGAAGCCTGATCCACTGTCCTGCAGGGCAGCGGTCAACCTGCGGCTGCCAATGCTGATATGGGTGCCGTTGTTGGCCAGACTGACATTGGAGACATTGGGCAGCACCACCAGATTATTAAGGATGATCCCGGCATCCTTCAGCTTGGCCACGGCGTTGAGCTGGCTGCGGGACAGGACCTGATGGCAGAGCTGCATGTAGCGGAACTTGTCTTCTCCACGATCCCAGCCGGACAGGCAGGGGCTCATGAATAGCTCACGGTAGAAGCTGTCCGGGATATGGTCGTTCAGCTCTTTCTGACGCACCGGCGGATGGGGGGCAAAGTAGGCCATGGCCTGCTGGCCATGTTCGGTGATGCCAAAGGCCTGATTGGCATACAGGATCAACAACTGGGTCATCAGGAAGCGGATGGCGGTCTCCCGGGCAATGGCTGCCCCCATACCGCTCTGGGGGGTCAGGGAAACCACGTTAAAGGAGAAGGTTTCAGGCGAGGTGTTGTCGTTCAGGTAGTGCCCCAGCAACCGGATACCGGTCTGGCGGATCAGGTCCGGCAGGATCTGTTGAGATCCGATCAGGTCGGCCAGGGCCAGTTTGATCAGATAACTGATCGGCAGACGCAGCATAACCTTGCCATCTGCAGCATGGAAAAAGAAGCGTGCGGCATCGGCCCGCTGTCCTGCCGCCGGGTTCTGCTTGTCTGCCAGCAGATCCTGATCAAGCACCTGCCTGGCATAGCTTGAAAGCCGTTTAAGGGGAAAGCGAACCCAGCTGTTTTCCCAGACAGCACTGCTGTTGTCTGCCAAAAACCGCTCCAGATCAGCCACCGCCCGATGGGAGGTTTCGCCCGATGCGGCCCGCTTCATCATATTGGCAAAGTAGTTTGACTGCTCAATAATCAGCGGCAGATCAACATGCCGCTTGTCTCCAGCCACCACCGCCTGCAGCTCACTTTCAGACCCGGCAGTCACATCTCCGGCTGAAAAAGGGAGTGAGGCAATGATGGTTTCAGGTCGCTCCAGGCAGACACCGGCCAATGAAAGGGCCTGAGCTATACCTGTCTGTTGATGCTTGTGTTCTCTGCTGATTGTCGTACACCACGGGCGTGACAATTCCGGCATGGGGGCCTCATCTACTCTGAAAGGATGACATGCGGTAACCGTACCCTTTCAGTATGTCGGAACTGCTGGCAACAGGTAACAATCAGGTGAATTTTCAACCATTCGTCACAACAAATAAGATTATTTTAAACAACTCCTTTTAAAGTGACAGACACCTGTCACCGAAGTCTGCTATAGCTATCCGTTAAAATCAGGATAATTCCCCTACAACTACGTCGAAAATCCTGCATCTCCAAAGGACAACGCCCTTTTTATGTACAAGTATGCCAATAAAATTGATGCACTCACTGCCATACTGAAACGGCTTGATACCGGAGAACAACTGAACCCAGAGCTGCTGGCGCAGGACTTTCATGTCGGGGTCCGCACCATCTACCGTTATCTGAACCACCTGCAGGCAGCCGGTTATCCGATCTACTTTGACAAGGGAGACAAAAGCTACCGCTTCCTGAATAATTTCAGGCTGACCCAACTCAAATCAGGTGGCAGTGACGAGGCGTTTGCGCTGCATCCGATTAACAATATGAGCGGGGTGGCCATTGCCACCTTCCGTACCACCGGCGAATGTATCCATAAAAACATGGCCATGGTCCGTCTGATGGGCTGTCCAAGCTGGGACGGCTGCAAGGGCAATTTTAGACAAACTGACTGGTGGCGTGATTCTGGCCTGCTTGCCATGGCAGACGAGGTGATTGAGACAGGGCGGGAGATCCGTCGCGACATTACCGTAACCATTGACAAGCGAGAACGTTGGATACAGGCCCACCTAACCCTGGTGAAACAGGACAAAGGCACCTATCTGGTGTTTCTGGCCCAAGACCTTTCGCCCCGCATGCATAAAGAGATACAGGTTGCCCGCTTCTTTGCCGCCATGAACCAATCACCCAACCTGATTCTGGTCACTGACACCCAGGGCACCATAGAGCATGTCAGCGAACGGGCGGAAGAGATGACCGGCTACACTGCCGAAGAACTTGTGGGCGCCAACCCCAGGATTCTCAAATCCGGCCAGACCCCCCCTGAGCTGTATCAAAGCATCTGGAGCACCATCAGCCGGGGCTATGCCTGGAGCGGCGAGCTGCTTAACCGCAAAAAGAACGGTGAGTGCTACTGGCAACACCTCCATATTGCACCGATCCGCAACCACCACAACGGCATCTCCCGCTATGTAGGGGTCATGGAAGACATCTCCCGCCAAAAGAGGCTGGAAGAAGAGATCTACGCCTACGCCATAAATGATAGAATTACCGGTCTGTATAACCGTAAAATCCTGCTTGAACTGGGAAATCGTGACATTGCCGCAGCTCTGCGTTACGGGCGATCCATGACCTTGTTGATTGTGGATATTGACCACTTTAAAGAGGTTAATGACCGCTTCGGTTATCCGGCCGGCAACCAGTACATGCAGCAACTGGCCGAGATCTGTCGCGCATCGGTACGCACCACAGACCTGATCGGCCGGGTCGGCAAAGACTCCTTCGGCATCCTGCTATCAGAATCTGCAGTTACCGATGCCCTGCCGGTTGCTGAACGGATACGGGAAAAGGCTGCACAGATACGAGTTGTTGCGGCTGAAGACTCACTTGCCTGCACCGTAAGTGTTGCCGGTACAGCCCTGGCAGCCCATCATCAGAATATGGAACAACTGGTGGTGGCATGCGAAGCATTACTCCAGAGCCACCTGCCACAACACCAGCCCAATACCTGTATCGGCTTTCCAGAACGATGAGCAAAACACTGGACCGATCATCACAATACAGAATGCGTCAACACTGGCTGGCACTCTCTGTTGCGCTTACCCTGCTTGGCTGTATTGTTGCCTACAATCTGGTTTCCATGCGTCAGCGGATTATCAGCCAGGAACATCAGAGGCTGACAAACCAGGCCAGAGTAATCGACAAAAATATCGAGCGTCAGCTTACGGCAACCAGCCTGACTCTTGAGGGAATTATTGATGATCTGCCGGAGCTGCATCGCCCACAAAATCATGCACAAGCCAACAAACGTCTAAGCGTACTGGCCGATGCCATGCCCGGCGTGCGCACCCTGTTTTATACTGATGCCAAAGGGACTATTCTGGCCTCTAACCGACAGGAACTGATCGGACGTAACGTCACAACCAGACAGTTTTTTGATGAACCGCGCCGACATCCTGATCCTGATACACTCTATATCTCTCCTCCCTTCAAATCAGTCCTGAACAGATACGTCTTTGATCTTACCAAGATCATCCCCGCTCCTGACGGTTCGTTTAACGGCATTGTCACCGCCGGAGTCGATCCTGACTATTTTGAAACGATTCTCGCATCAACCCTCTATGCACCGGATATGTGGAACACCATTAACCATGGTGACGGCCTCCGTTTCATGACCATGCCGTATCGCGAGGGGCAGGTTGGCAAAAATCTGGCCGTACCCGGTTCCCTGTTTACCCGCCATAAAGAGAGCGGCAAGCCGGAAAACATCTTTACCGACACCGCCTATGCCACCGGCGAGTACCGTATGGTGGCCCTGCTGACCCTCCAGCCCAAAGAACTTAAAATGGATAAACCGCTGGTGATCATCATCAGCCGCAGCCCGGATGCAGTCCTGGAAAGCTGGAAAAATGAGGCGATCTTTCAGGGGCTGCTGTTTCTGGTGGCCTGCATCGGCAGCTCAATCGGGCTATTTCTACTGCACCGGCGCCAGTCTTTGTTTGAAAAGCAGGCACAACGGGCAGAGGCGATGGTGCAGATCCGCTATGAACTGCTGGAATATGCCACCATGCATACGGTGGATGAACTGCTGCAGTACGGCCTTGATGAAGTCTGCCGGATCAGCGACAGTCCGATCGGATTCTACCACTTTGTTGACCCTGACCAACAGGCCCTGACCCTGCAAGCCTGGTCCACCCGTACCCTGCAGGAGTTCTGCAGGGCTGAAGGGCACGGCATGCACTATGGTGTTGAACAGGCCGGTGTCTGGGCAGAATGCATCCAGACCAGGGCACCAGCTATCCATAATGACTATGCCGGTCTACCCAACAAAAAGGGGCTGCCGCCGGGCCATGCGCCGGTGATGCGTGAGCTGGTGGTGCCGGTAATTCGGGATGAGCGGATTGTGGCAGTACTGGGGGTAGGCAACAAAGAAAGCGACTACACGCTGAAGGATGCCGAAGAGGTGCTGTATCTGGCAGATGTCACCTGGGAAATCATTGACAGTCGCCGATCTCAGGAAGAGTTGAAACAGGCCAATGAGCTGCTGGCTAACCATGCCCGGATCGACTATCTGACCGGCATCTATAACCGCCGGATGTTTGATGGCCTGATGACTGCCGAAATCGCCCGCTCCTACCGCTACAACTCTTCACTATCGCTGATTATGATGGACATAGATCACTTTAAGCAGGTTAACGACACCCTGGGACATGCCGCCGGCGACCATGTCCTGCAAAAAATTGCAGAGCTGATTTCAGGCAGAATCAGGAATTACGATATTTTCAGCCGTTGGGGCGGGGAAGAGTTTGTCATCATGGCCCCTAAAAATGATGTATGCAAGGCAGCAGAGTTGGCTGAAATCCTGCGTGAGGCGATCGAACAGTTTGACTTTGGCAATGGCCTTAAAATAACGGTCAGTTTCGGGGTAACCCAATACTGGTATGGAGAAGAACCTGAAGAGTTTGTAGCCAGGGCCGATACCGCACTCTATCAGGCCAAGCACAAGGGCAGGAACCGGGTAGAAATTGCAGAACAGCCGGTTGTTTTATCAAAAAACTGTGTTACAGAAGAGCTTGTACGGCTACCGCTACTAGAGGCCAGCTCATGAAACGTAGCAGCTGCATCATAGGAATCCTGCTGTTTCTACTCTTCTGCCTGCAGGGGAAGGCCCTTACAGCAGCCACCACTGCTGCACCGCCGGTTACCAAACCGCTGATCGCCGTCATTCCCACCGACCTTGCCCCCTATTATTTCCGTGACCCTGCCACCGGCAAGCCTGCCGGACTGGCCGTTGACATCACCAATGCCCTGGCCCGCCATGGCGGGTTTACCGTTGAATACCGCTTTGCCAAGGCGTGGGATGAGGTAGATCAGCTGGTGGCAAAAGGTCAGGCAGACCTGATTCCGTTACGGGTGATTAACCCGGCAACAGAAAAACAGTTTCTATTCACTGAGGTGCTGGATGTCGCGCCAATCAACTATTTAGTACGCGCCACAGACCACAGCACCAAAGGCCTGACACCCGGCAAACGGGTGGGGGTCATGAACAAAAGCACCGCCTACAGCATGCTGCGGGAACGCAACGACATTACGGTCATTCCCTATGAAAGTCTGCAGCATCTGCTGGTTGATCTGGTGTCTGGCCAGCTTGATCTGGTACTGACCTTTAGAAGCACCATTATGCAGATGGCCGAGAAAAGCGGCCTGGACGATCAAATCCGGGTGATTGAACCACCGGCACTGGAGTCACGACGTGCCATAGCAGTGCATCCCGGCAACCAGATTCTGCAACTTCAACTCAACAATGCCATCAAGGCCTTTCACAAATCACCTGAACATGTAAAAATTTTCCAGCACTGGATGGGTAAACCCAAACCGTGGTGGACCGTACAGCGTGCTGTAATGGTGGTGGGTAGCAGCGGTATCCTGCTCCTGGCAGGGGCACTGATATGGCGTTTTTTCAGTATCAGACGACTTAATCTGCGTCTGTTGGAAGCCAATCAACGACTTGGAGCTGAGATCAGTGAACACAATCAAGCTGTTCAACTGCTTAAAAAAAATGAACAGTTCCAAAAAACGTTGATTGAAACCCTGCCAGACCTGGTCTGGCTTAAAGATCCAGAAGGCGTCTACCTTGTCTGTAACCCCCGCTTTGAAGACCTGTACGGAGCAAAAGAATCTGACATTATCGGCAAGACTGACTACGACTTTGTTGACAAAGAACTGGGTGATTTTTTCCGCGCCAACGACCGTAAGGCAGCAGAAGCAGGAAAGCCAACCGTTAACGAGGAATGGCTGACCTTTGCTGCAAGCGGCTACCATGGCCGATTTGAGACAATCAAAACCCCCATGTTTGATAGTAAGGGCACACTGATCGGCGTACTGGGAGTCGCCCGTGATATATCTGAACGAACCAGGGCCTACGAACTGCTGCGACTGTCTGAAGAAAAATTTTCAACCGCCTTCAAATCATCACCCGATGCGTTTTCCCTGACCCGCTTCCGAGACGGCGTATTCCTGGATATCAACGAGAGTTTTACCGAGCAGCTCGGCTACCGGTCGGAAGATGTCGTCGGCAAGTCTTCTCTTAATCTGAACATCTGGGTAAACCCGACTGATCGGGATCTGATGGTACAGCAGATCAGGGACAAGGGATCTGTTCGAAATATGGAGGCACAATTCCGACGCAAGGACGGCCAGATTCAAATCGGCCTGATGTCCACCGCACTGATTATGATTAATGGTGAGGAATGCCTGCTTAATTTTGTCCGGGATATAACGGAGCGAAAACGGGCTGAAGAACAATTACGCCTGTCTGAAGAAAAGTTTGCCAGTGCCTTCAAGGCTTCTCCAGACTCCGTCAACCTCAACCGGCTCACAGACGGCACCTATCTGGAGGTTAATGAGGGCTTCACCAGTATAGTCGGTTACCAAGCTGAAGAAGTACTGGGCAAATCATCCCTTGATCTGAACATCTGGGTATTCCCGGAAGACCGTCAGCGACTGGTGCAAGCGATAAGGCAGTACGGCGTTGTTAAAAACCTTGAAACACAGTTCAGATGTAAAGACGGATCAATAATTACCGGACAGATGTCGGCCTGCATTATTACCGTAAATGGCGAGCAGTGCCTGCTGAACATCACCCGTGATATCAGTGAGCGCAAGCAGTACGAAGAAGAACTGAAGCAGGCCCGCAGGGCAGCCGACGCTGCCAACCGCGCCAAGAGCGAGTTTCTCGCCAATATGTCCCATGAGATCCGCACCCCGATGAACGGCATCATCGGCATGGCGCAGCTACTGCAATTTACCGACCTGAACCCGGAACAGCAGGAGTATCTGCAGTGCCTGGATAGCTCCACCAAAAACCTGTTGTCACTGCTGAACGACATTCTGGATCTGTCAAAGATTGAATCAGGCAAGATCACACTTGAAAACACCAGATTCTCACTGCGCCAGAGTATCCAGGAAGTGATTACCACCCAGATCTCTCAGATACATCAGAAACGACTCAAATTTACCACCAATATTGCTGATGAACTTCCTGACTTCCTGCTTGGCGACCCACTGCGGATCAAACAGATTCTGCTGAACTTGCTGGCAAACGCCATCAAGTTTACCGAAACCGGCAGTATCACCCTGACCGTCAGCACAATCGAACGTCTGGGTAGCAGCCTGAAACTCCAGCTGTCACTGCAGGACACCGGTATCGGCATGACGCCTGAAGCACTGGAAAGAATCTTTGCCCCCTTTGAGCAGGCCGATAACTCCACCACCCGCAAATACGGCGGCACCGGATTAGGCTTAACCATCTGTCGCCGCCTGGCAGAACTGATGGGGGGTAGAATCTGGGCAGAGTCAGAACCGGCAAAAGGCAGCTGTTTCCTGGTTGAACTGCCGTTTGAGCTACCTACAGAACAACAGACGCAGCAACCCGAGCCTGCTGCGCAGACCTGCAGCAATGGCACAAGAAGCCTCAAACTGCTCCTTGCAGAAGACAATGAACTGAACGCCGCCACACTTATCGCTATGCTGAAGAAGCTCGGACACCAGATTAAGCTGGCCAGCAATGGCCAACAGGCCTTGGACTGCCTGCTTAGAGGCAGGTATGATTGCATCCTGATGGATATCTCCATGCCGGTTCTTGGTGGCGATGAGACTACCCGCATTATCCGTGAAGCCGAGCTGCAGACCGGGCAGCATATGCCGATCATCGCCCTGACCGCCCACGCCCTGCGTGGTGACCGGGAACAGTTCTTGAGTAGCGGTTTTGATGGATATGTTGCCAAACCGGTTGATATACAGCAGCTTGCAGCAGAACTTGATCGACTGGTGACCTGAAAAGCGTTGCACAACCTTCAGGACAGCTCAACCTGTCTGACACATCTGCATGCTACATTTCCTTCATACATTCAAATCGTAGGGAGGAAACAAACCATGAAAAATCTAAAGGAATTTTGTCTGGAGTGCGGCAGCAGGGCGGTCTCTAAAACCATTGACAACGTCCTGCCCAAATTCAAAATGGAGATCATCAACTACGCCTGTGGCGCTGAGCTGAAAAGCATCTATTCCAGCAATGGCAACACCGGCAGGCTCTGTCTGTCAGGCTGCAGCCAGCTTGAAGAGCAGGTATCACCGATCTGAAGCCAGTGATGACACTGACACCTGCTTCCTGTGACCGCATCGCCCTGCCAAAGGGACCATGCGGTTTTTTACGTCTATGCATTATTCACAAAGCTTTCAGTGGCTGGCAGCCTACGGCAAACTGACAATGAACTCTGCCCCTTCGGACCTGTTCCGTGCCGACAGGCTGCCAGCCATATGCTTCTCAATGATGGTCTTTGCCATATAGAGACCGATGCCGGTTCCTTCCCCCGGCCCTTTGGTGGTGAAGTACGGTTCAAAGATGTGAGGCAACGCTTCAGGGGCGATCCCGCCGCCGTTGTCCTGAACCGACAGGACTGCCCTGTTGTTTTCTGCGCTGATTCTGACCAGAATCCGTCTATCCGGGTTGATGCTGTGATTTAGCGCATCAATGGCGTTGTTGAGTATATTCAGCACCACCTGAATATACTCGGCCTGATAGCCGTTGACCATAAGCTCGTCATGGACATTCAACTGACAGCTTATGCCGTAATGTTCCATCTGCGCCGAGACAAAGCTGATCGCCTTGCTGACCGCCTCTTTAACTGAAAACGGATGTTTCTGTTTTTCGTTTCTGAAGAAGGTACGAAAATCATCAATGGTCTTCGACATATAATTGATGATTGCCATGATGTTCTGGACATCGCTCTGAATCTGCTCGTCGGTCAGCTCATGAGAGGCCTTCAGTAGCTGCATGCTTTGGACATAAATTGCAATATTGTTCAATGGTTGCCGCCATTGATGGGCAATATTGTTCAGCATCTCTCCCATGGCGGCATGGCGGCTCTGCTGTAACAGCAGTTCATCCTTTTGACGCAACTCTGCAATCGCCTCAGCAACCCGCATTTCAAGGGTGTGGTTCAGCTCCTCCAGTTGTGCCTGCTGCAAACTGAGCTGTTCTTCAGCCCGCTTGCGTTCAGAGATGTCCCGTACCATCACCACAATCCGGTTTTCACCGTCAAGGGTTGCCCGGCGCATGCTGACCTCAACCCACAGACGGCTGGCATATTTTGTGGTGGTGATCCATTCAAAGGTCTGGGGAGCGCCTTCTGCACAACGCTGAATCCATTCCAGTGCCTCAACTTCGCTATAGGGCGACTCTCCCGTTCCTACCTGATAGAGACCTTTGTTCAGCACCTCATCTCGACTGTAACCGTAGAGCCGACACATGGTCTCATTCACGTCAAGAATACGCCCTGACTCTGCATCATGGATAAATACGGCGTCGTTAAGAGAATCATAAATGGTATGAAAGCGCTCTTCACTACCCTGCAACAGGGCAGTTGCCTTTGCCAGTTTCAGGTTATCGGAATAGATGAGTTTATAGAGGATCAACGAGGTAAGCAGGACAAACAGCCAGCCCTTGAAAAGCGCAATCCTGGTCAGGGTGTCATGGTCAGACACCAACCAACCAACAATAGTGTCGGAAACAAGAATCCAGACCGCTGCAAAGAAGGCGTAAATGCCGACAATACGCAATGCAGCCAATCGTACCTGTGGTGGGGCGTTGGGAAGCATGACGAACCTCCTCGGTTCGTCCCAAGTGTAGCAGGCATCACTAAGACGTCAACTACCCCAGTTTCTTCGCTAGAGGGGCATAGCGCTTTCAAAACAGCCCGCAAGAGCAACCTGATTAATCAATTACAACGTTGCACAAATTGTTTCAGGCTATTTTATGATGATCTGATCCACAACGAGGGTCCCGTGACTGACAACCAGCGTATCATCGATTAAAGTAAAATCATTTACTTCCCTAGTTGAGCTATTAAATGAATCATTAAAACCACCTTTTAAAGTGGCCAACACATTCGGTCGGTTAAAGGTGGTTCCTGTTGGAGTGTAGCTTTTCTGTGCAAAAATTGTCTCATAATTCTGAACAGCAGAAAAGGCTTCCGCTAACGAAGAAAAATATCTCGCTGCACCCTCTATTTTAAACGGCTGCAAAGAGAAAGATGCAATGACTGTTTTATTGTCGCTCATCCAAATATCGCACGGATTGCTCTGGCCTGAACAATTACTGTCCACCCACCCGCCAAAACTTGAATTATCGCTTGGAACTGCAGTTATTGTCGAGCCCAGGTTGGCAACTATAGAAATAGTACAAGAAGGTTCGGTGCATGTACCCCCAGGGGAACTGGAAAGAAAACCATTCCCAGAGCCTGTTTGCTGCAAAGTCAGGGAATATGTAGGTCTGAGAGAAAGCGGCAATACAGCTTCAATAATTGAACCATTTGGGACCGTAGTGGTCAGGCTGTTCATGAAATACCCATACTTCATGCCGGATAGTGTAACTTCATGAGCAGAGGGAACAATGGCCACAAAGACACCGCTTAAATCAGTCTCCGTACCAGGAACAATATTATGCGAAGCTGCATCAACATACATAATCTGGGTCGTCGCTACATTAGTACTAGCAGAAACACCGCTAAGTAGAGACCCACTATTGCTATCAACTACGCCCACTATGACAGCACTACGCCCTGGTAATAGTTCTAATTCGTCAGGGGTAAAGAGATAATAAGGATAGTTTGAGTTATCAAAACTCTGGGAAGATGAATAATACTGGGTATAAACAGGCAGGTAGCCAACCTTCGTTATTTTGAGACGAAAGAGTGCCGCTTGAGGAATGCCAGACACAACAAAAAAACCATTTTCGTCAGTCACGTTAAATAATGTGGGGCTGCCATCAACTTCAACCAGGACACCTGCCACCGAGGCATTTACGCGGTCTTTTACAACTCCGGCAAGGCTAATTGTTGACAAATTCGAAGAAGGGTTAGCCATAGATATCTCTGGTAGTATTGACCACAAAAAAACAAACATGGTCATCAACAATACGCTGCGCTTCTTCATCACATATCGTCCTTATCAAAAAATACGTTATCTTTTTTAACTAGCACAGATTCCCGCAATAACAAGAGTGATTACCAAAAAAGACATCAACCACCCCAGAACTTCTGCCAGAGGGCCATAATGATCTCAAAGGCGATCAGGATGATAATGATCCATTCCAGGCGGGCGGAGCGGCGGGCATGGGAGAGGTTTGAAAAGACATCGGTGACATCCATCAGAGTTTCTGCCTTGTGCTTGATCTCCTGATAGCGGGGACGCAGTTCAAACAGGTTGGAGATGGTCAGGTAAAAGCGGTCTGCCTCAGCGTCATCCCAGGTGCTTTCCGGCTTATCCAGCACCATGATATGGGCGATTGAGGTGTATTTGAAGCCCAGTATCACTGAGGCCAGTTTGGCAAGCCGCTTGTCCGGCAGTTCCAGCACACCCTGCCCCAGGCGGTTGATCATGACGCCGACTTCGTCAAAGACCGCATCCACATGCTCTTCAATCCGCTCCAGGGCAACCGACTTGGCAATCACAAAACAGATGATCTCCAGCAGCTCCTGCTTGAACTCCGGCATACTGGCGCTGTCGTTGGTTATGGAGGGCTCAGCAGCCGGATTGATCTCCAGCTGATAGTCTTCACGGAAAGGGAGCTGGGGCTGTTCCTTCAGCTGTTCAAGGTGCTGCTTCAACCCTTCAATGCAGCGGGCAACAATGTCGTCACTGCAGTTCAGAAAGACCATACCGCCGAAATAATAGAGGTAGACCCAGACCCCGTCACCTGCTGCAGAAGGGGTGAAGGTAACCGGATTCAGCCGCATCGGTTCTTCCCAGCGGTACTTGCGATCAATCCCCAATCGCGTTGCCAGACGGTTCAGGTCAAGATCGCCGCCAATGGCAAAGGCGGTAAACTGATAGCGCATCATGGCAGGCAACCCTCTGTTGCAAACAGTACCTGCAGACCAAAGGCCTTTTCAAACAGGTCTTTTTTGGCGCTGGCACCAAACAGTTCCACGGCCAGATCTTCAGTACCGGACAGAGTCAGCCGCACCAGACTGCCTTCAACGCAACATTGCAGACCGCTGACCGTTGAGCAGCGCCGCCGGTCAAGCCCATCGGCCAACCGCAGGATGCCAGCCAGCTTGATCACCGTTGTCTGTTCCTTGACTGTGAGACGCTGGAATTCATCATGTTTCTTTTTGGGCAACGACTTGCGGTGATAACGGGCGATGACCGCCACCATTTCACGTTCACGAGGGGTGATGCCAAACAGGTCGGCATGGCGGATCAGGTGGCAGGAATGTTTGTGGTGGCTGTGGTAGCTGATGTAGTAGCCGATATCATGCAGCAGGGCAGCTGCCTCAAGCAGCACCCGTTCACGTTTTTTCAGCCCATAGCTATCGGCCAACCCGTCAAACAGGGCCAGTGACAGGGTTGCCACCTGTTGGGAGTGCATATCATCCATCTGACAGGATCGGCCAAAGCTGACCACTGATTCACGCCAGGAACGGGGCGAAGGTGCATCCGGCGCCAGACCGCGCCTTTTGATCGCCTCGACGATCATCCCTTCCCGGATACCGTGGCTGTTTACCAACAGGGTGTTGGCGTTAAACAGCTCCATCATGGTATCCACCAGCCCGACACCGGCCACGATAATATCAGCCCGGTCCGGCGTAAGCCCCGGCACCTCACGGCGTCCCTTGAGGTCACGACGCTGGAGCATGGCCAGCAGATGCACCACCTCTGAGCGCAGCACCTCCAACCCATGCACCCCTTCCACCGGGTTGCGACGCAGTTGCAGGGCCATCTGGGCAATGGCGTTGATGGTACCGCCAGAGCCGATCAGGGTCGGCAGGGTCAGCTTATCCCCATCCAGCTGCTTCTTGACCGTATCTCGGATATGCTTCTGAAACTTGCGGTAGTCGGTGGAGCGGAGCGGATCAGCCTTCAGGAACTGCTCGGTCATCACCACCGCGCCCAGCTCAAAAGAGTAGAACTCCTCCACATGCACACCTTGGGCAGTGATCAGCTCAACACTGCCGCCACCCACATCCAGCACACCAAACCGTTTGCCGTGGGTATCAAAGTTACGCAGGGCTGATTGGGCTGCCAGGGCGGCCTCTTCATCGCCGGAGATGACCCGGATCTCGCTCCCCAGCAGTTCGGAAAAACGTTTAACCAACTGCGGACCATTGGCTGATTTACGCATGGCACTGGTGGCCACCGCATCAATCGCCTTGACCTTGAGGCCGGTTACCAGCTTGTGCATCCGGATCAGGGCTGCCTCGGCCCGTGCCACCGCTGCAGCGGAGATCTCGCCGGTCTCGGCAATCCCCTCTCCCAGCCGTACCGTATCCTTTTCGTCATCAAGAATACGAAAACTACCGTCTTGATTACATTCAACCACGATGCAACGAATGGAGTTGGTACCGATATCTATGGCGGCAAGACGGTCTTTGGTCATTATGGATACTCCCTACAGCTCAAAACAATAGGCAATCGGGTTGGCAATCAGCAGATCACACAACTTCTTCAGCAGTTTACGCTGTTCTTTGGCAATATTTTTCAGCTGTTTTTCCCGCACCGGTTCCGGCAGATCAGCCGCCCCCTGTAGCAGGGCTGCAATCACCACCCGGTCATTCATATCACCCAACACTGACTGATACTGGCGCAGCTGATCCAGTAAGACCTGCTGCTTGCCACCCAGTATAGCATGGAGCAGCTCGGTGAAGTAGCGCCACTTTTTGACCGCAATCCGCAGGGCATGGCGTTCCTCCACCATCTCTGGGGCAGCCACCAACGGCAGCAGGGCATGGATCGGGTAGTACAAGGCCAGATTGCGTTCGGACAACAGCGCCAGCAGCCCCTGCGAAGCGATATTATCCGGTGTCACCAGCGCTGTTGCCGCAGCACGGAGCTGGCGTTCCAGCTTCATGCAATCAAGCGTTTCCAGTAAACGTCTGGCCTGGGCCGCCTCCTGTTTCCGCTGTTGTCCCAATGAGGCAAGCAACGGCTCAAGCCCTTGTTCGCCGGTCTTTTCCAGATAGAGCAGGGTTTCATCCAGATTCCGCACCAGTCCAAGTTCACGGGTCAGGCGTCTGATAGGCCGCCGCAGGCGGTCCATCCGTTCTGTTCCGATAAACGGCCCCAGTTGTTCAACCGCGCCACGCAGACGACGGCTGGCCACCCGCAGATCGTGGATATGCTCAACATCAAAACAGTTCAGGGTCTGATGGCGTAATTGCAGGAGATCATCCCAACGGGAGGTAAGACAGGCAGCAAAGGCCTCCAGCAGCTGACGGCTGCCGGGTAACGGCGGTTGAACCGTTCTATGCGGACTATTGGACAGGGACAAGGACTTTCTTTACTGAACTGATCAGCTTGCCGCCGGCTGGTGCAAGCCAGAGAAAACGGGCCGGTTTGCCCGGTTTTAGACGCGGTTCCAGACAGAGACAGCTCCCTTTACCCAATCCGGCCACCTGCTCTTTACCCAGCAACAGGGCAGCGGTCTGACTCAGCAATGGTTCATGTCCCACCAGCATGATACTCTTCAGCTTTTGACGACTATGCAGCAGCTCCACCACCTGATCAGCAGTAGATTCCGGCGCAAGCCGACTATCAGCCGACAGCTCGGCATGGCTGCCAACTTCAGCCATCAGCAGTTCTGCTGTCTGCACAGCCCGGGTCAAGGGGCTGGTAATGATCTGATCAGGCCGCACCCGCTTTTTATGCAGACGAGAGGCCGCCTTCTGCATGGCCTTACGCCCTTTTTTAGTCAACCAGCGTGTACTGTCCTCAAGCCCTTCAGCCTGTTCTACCGCCTCTGCATGTCGTACCAGATAGATCTCCATCGGTAGTCTCCTCTTCGTAGAGTCTAACGCATTTTGCCAAGAGTTCAAGCCGCTGGCAGTGTTACCGTAAAGGTGCTGCCCTTGCCCGCCTCACTGGTCACGGCAATCTCGCCGCCATGTAGTTGGACAATATGTTTGACAATGGCCAGCCCCAGGCCGGTGCCGCCCTGTTCCCGGCTACGTCCTTCATCAACCCGGTAGAATCGTTCAAAAATCCGTTTCAGGTCTTTGGGGGGGATACCGATGCCGGTGTCGCTGACTTCAATTACCACCCGCTTGTTTTCCTGACGGGTCCGTATCGCAATATCACCGCCATCCGGGGTGTACTTGATGGCGTTATCCAGCAGATTCAGCAGCACCTGTTCCAGTTGCCCCTGATCTGCCAGCACCTTGGGTATTGATTCCGGGCAGGCAGCAGTCAACCGGATCCCCTTGGTACGGGCATGATCTTCCATCAGCATCTGGGCCTTACGAATGGTTCCGCACAGGTCCAGCGGATGCAGGGCCAAAGCGGCATCCCGCGCTTCAAGTTTGGACAGGGTCAAAATATCATTGATCAGGCTGGTCAGCCGCTCGGCATGACCGGCAATAATGGAGACAAAATGTCGCCCCCGCTCAGGTACATCTTCCAGCGCGCCATCCAGCAGGGTCTCGGCATAGCCTTTGATGACCGCCACCGGGGTGCGCAGCTCATGGGAGACGTTGGCCACAAAATCACGGCGCATGGTCTCAATCCGCTTCATATCGCTTATATCGTGGAAGACCGCCACGGTACCGCGCTTGCCATGTTCTCCAGACAGCGGCACCCAGTGGGCCATCAGCACCAGATTGGTGGCAGGGATGGTGATCTCGCAGGTCACTTCATCACCGGATTCACGCTGTTCCTCAAAGGCCTGCAGCAGATCAGGATGTCGGCAGACCTCCACCAGTGGTCGGCCTTCCACCTCGCCAGGCAGGCCGAACTGTTTGCGGAAGGCCGGGTTGACCAGAATAATGGCCCCCTGGGTATCGGTCACCATCACCCCTTCACCCATGCCCCGCAGAATGGCAGCCAGACGCTGCTGTTCCGAGGTAAGTTTGTGCATCTGATCTTCAATCCGGGCAGCCATTTCGTTCAGGACTCGGGCCAGATAATCGATCTCTTCACCTTTACCGGTGGGCACCCGCACACCCCGCTCACCAATACCGATCCGGGCCGCAGCATCGGCGATCTCACGAAGCGGACGGGCCGTGATCTTTGAGAAAATGACGCTTAAAATCAGCGAGATGATCAGTAGCGCAATCAACGTACCGCCCAGCAGGCCATGCAGGTTCTCTTTAGCTGCGTCAAACGATTCAAGGGGCAGGGCAAGCCGCAGCACCGCCGCCTGACCGCTTGCAACCGGCAGGGCCACGTACAGCATGGTAGCCCGTACCGTTTCTGAATAGCGAATGGCGCTGCCGCTGCCGGTCTTCAGGGCCTGTTGCACCTCCGGCCGCATTAGGTGGTTCTCAATGCCGGACAGCTGGTCATCACGCAGGTCTGATTCACCCAGCACACGACCGTCGGCTGCAATCAGGGTAACCCGCGACTTGATCGCTGCTCCCAGTTTGTGGGCAAGCTTCTGGGGAGGGAGCTCCTTTTGTTGTTCAACCAGTAGCTTGGCCAGCTTGGCCTGTTGCTGGAGATTTAAGCGACTTTCATCCAGCAGCCGTTGTTCCAGCAGATGATTGACATAGCCGAACCCGCCACCGGCAATCAGCAGCGAAAGGGAGATATACGATAGAAACAACTTCCAGCGAAATGACATGGTCTACTCCTCCAGCTTATAGCCAAAGCCACGCACGGTCTTGATCATCTCACCGGCATCCCCCAGCTTGTTCCGCAAACGGGTTACATGGGTATCCACGGTACGGGTATCACCCACAAAATTATAGCCCCAGACATCCTGCAGCAGCAGTTCACGCTTCATGACCCGCCCGCTATGCTCAGCCAGATAGAGCAGCAGTTTGTACTCTGTGCTGGTTAGCTCAATCTCTGCATCGGCCACGGTGACCCGATGACTGCCACAATCAATGGCTATCGTCCCCATGGTGATCTGCCGTTCCGTGTTGACCGGTTCCTGACCGCTGCGTCGCAGAATGGCACGAATTCGCAGCATCAGCTCCCGCATGGAAAACGGCTTGACGATATAGTCATCGGCCCCCATCTCAAAGCCCACCACCCGGTCAATCTCGTCACCCCGTGCAGTCAGCATCAGCACCGGGATGCCACGGGTCTTGTCACTGTGGCGCAGGGATGAACAGACCTCGGTCCCCATCATGCCGGGCAGCATCAGATCCAGCAGAATCAGATCCGGCAACTCCCGCCGGGCGGTCTCCAACCCCTCCAGACCGGTTCCGGTCACCAGCGCCTGATAGCCCTCTTTTTCAAGGTTATAGGCCAGCAACTCCGCCAGATCACGCTCATCCTCAACGATCAACACCTTCTTCATAATGGTCATCTCCTGTGCCACTAAACCAGAAAACAGCTTATTTTAGATTGTAACAGTATCAGAGCAAGGTTACAGGCTTGTTACGCCGGTGCAAACAGTTTGTGGCAGAATGCAAAAAGGCTGCCTCCAAACAGAAGCAGCCTTGTACAGACCATTAATTCGCCACAGAAGAAACTCAGCCAAGTAGTGGCAGCAAGACCTGATAGGTCATAAAGGCAACCAACGCCGCTGCCGGAATGGTTAGAACCCAGGCCCAGACAATCCGCTTGGCAACGTTCCAGTTAACTGCGGTCAACCGCTTGGAAACCCCCACCCCCAGAATGGTTGAGGTGATGACATGGGTGGTACTGACCGGCATGCCGATGGAGGAAGCGCCGAGAATAACACCGGCTGCCGCGGTTTCAACACAAAACCCATGCACTGGCTGCAATTTAACAAAGTCCTTGCCGATGGTCTTGATAATCCGCCAGCCACCGGCAGCAGTTCCCAGACCCATGGCAATGGCGCAGGAGATCTTGACCCAGGTAGGCACATCAAAAGAGGGGATCAGGCCATAGGAAAGTAGGGCCATGGTGATAACACCCATTGATTTCTGAGCATCGGCAGTACCGTGCGAGAAGGCCATAAATGCGGCTGAAGCAACCTGTAACTTACGGAAATTTTTATTCAGTGGCCCAGGATTGCTGTCATGAAACAGTCGCATGACAATCATCATAAATACAAAGCCGATGGCAACACCGATGATCGGTGAAAGAATCAAGGCCATCACGATCTTTTGCAACCCCTTCCAATGCAGCGTGGCAGTGCCGGAATGGGCAATAACCGCCCCCATGATGCCACCAATAATGGCGTGGGATGAAGAGGAGGGCATACCGTAATACCAGGTAATCAGGTTCCAGATAATGGCCCCGAGAATTCCGGCCAGCACCACCAGTTGCGTAACATTATTCGCATCGACAATCCCTTTGCCGATGGTTGATGCCACCTTGGTTGAAACCATGGCACCGGCAAAGTTCAGAAAGGCGGCCATGAAGATGGCAGCCTTAACCGACAGGGCACGGGTAGAGACACAGGTGGCAATGGCATTGGCGGTATCATGGAAGCCGTTGATATAATCAAAAGCCAGTGCGGCAACAATCACCAGCACCAGCATGATCAAGGCAAGATCAGGCATTTTTCACTACCACGCTTTCAAGAATATTGGCAGCGTCTTCACACTTGTCAGTGGCCTTTTCCAGCGTCTCGTAGATCTCTTTCCACTTGATCAGGTTGATCGGATCTTTTTCTTCATCAAACAGGCGGCTGATCGCCTCACGGCAGACCCGGTCTGCCTCGTTTTCCAGGGCATTGATCTCGACACAGCAGTCATTGATATCCTCAAACTTGCCGCCCAGATGCTTCAGTGCCCGCTCAACGGTCTGGCAGCACTTCAGGATAATAAAGGCCAGCTGCTGTGCCTCCGGGGTCGGTTTCTCAACATTGTACATTACGAAACGCTGGGCCGAGGCATCGATCAGGTCAATGATATCGTCAAGTTTCGAGGCCAGCGAATAGATATCTTCGCGGTCAAGGGGGGTAATAAAGGTCTTGTTGAGGGTCTTGATAATCAGGTGGGTCTGGTTGTCACCTTTATGCTCGGTATCTTTAATCTGACGTTGACTGGCAAGGGGATCAACGTAATCATCCAACATCACCTTCAGTTGCTGGGCACCTTCAGTAATGATCACGCCCATATCCTGAAACATCTTAAAGAACTTCTCTTCCTTCGGGATCAATCCAAACATGCTGCTCTCCTTTTTCAATGCAGACAACTGACAGATCATGACAAGCGAGGGCATGTTACAGGTATGTGACGGAGATGTAAAGTTTCAGTTGCGTTATTAAAACAGAAGCGGGCAGCCCCGCCAAGGGACTGCCCGCTTTCTAAAATGTTTCATAAACAGTTGAACGTTTGCAACGAAGATTTTTTCGGCCTGTGCGGGGTAAGCAAGGGGTGAGTTGTGCGGCGTACTAAGCAGTACGCCGCACAACTCACCCCGCTGCTTGACCTGCATCAGGGCGAAAAAAGATCGTTGCCCTTCTACCCCAGAATGGCCTTGAGATCTTCCTCTGCCGTAGTAATCGGCATAATATTGAAGTTCTCCACCAGGAAGGCCAGTACGTTTGGCGTAATAAAGGCCGGAAGTGAAGGTCCGAGGCGGATATCCTTGATACCCAGTGACAAGAGGGTCAGCAGAATCACCACCGCCTTTTGCTCGTACCAGGACAGGATCATGGAGAGCGGCAGATCATTCACGCCACACTCAAAGGCACCTGCCAGGGCCACCGCGATCTGGATGGCACTGTAAGCATCGTTACACTGGCCGATATCCAGGAGACGGGGGATACCGCCGATATCGCCAAACTCCAGCTTGTTGAAGCGGTACTTACCGCAGGCCAGGGTCAGGATCACGGTATCCTGGGGTGCCTTCTCGGCAAACTCGGTGTAGTAGTTACGACCTGATTTCGCGCCGTCGCAACCGCCCACCAGGAAGAAATGCTTGATCTGGCCAGCCTTGACCGCTGCGATCACCTTGTCAGCCACACCCAGAACTGCCTTGTGACCAAAGCCGGTCAGGATCTCCTGGCCCGGATTTTCCGGCAGACTTGGGCACTCCAACGCCTTGTTAATCACCTCGGAGAAATCCCAGCCACTGATGTGGGTTACGCCTGGCCATTGCACCAGTCCCCAGGTATAGAGACGATCCTTGTAGGAATCAGCCGGACGCTGGATGCAGTTGGTGTTGAAGATGATGGCGCCGGGAAAGTTAGGGAACTCCTTGGCCTGATCCTGCCATGCGCCGCCATAGTTGGCCACCAGATGGGGGTACTTCTTCAGGCCGGGATAACCGTGGGCAGGCAGCATCTCACCATGGGTATAGATGTTGATCCCCTTGCCTTCGGTCTGCTTCAGCAGCTCTTCCAGCATCTTCAGGTCGTGACCGGTAACCAGAATCCCTTTGCCTGCCTTGGTGCCCAGGTTAACCGAGGTCGGGGTCGGTGCGCCGTAGGTCTCGTTGTGGGCCGTGTCCAACAGGGCCATGACCGTCAGGTTCTGCTTGCCGCACTCCATGCAAAGGCCAACGAAATCCATCAGACCAAGAGCCGGATCCGTGGTGGCTGCCAGCGCCTTCTGAAAAAAGGCCATTACTGCGTCATCGCTGCGACCCAGGATCATGGCATGATCCATATAGGCAGACATCCCTTTCAGGCCGTACATCAGGATCTCGATCACGGAACGGATATCTTCGTTAATATGCTGGGTGTTGATGCCGTGCTGCTCACCCTGAGCCACCATGCCGGCCAGGTCGGCCGCAGGCTTCCAATCAGCAACCGGGCAGGCGATTGCAGCGCCGGAGGCTGCCTTGGCCTTTTCCTTCAACCGGTAGCATTTCTGAATCAGCTTGCCGATATCTTCAGGATCAAAATCCACGTTGGTGACGGTGCTGAACAGCGCCTCAATGGTAAAGCGGTCGATCTCGGCATCACGTCCCATTTTATCAGCATACAGGGCGACAGACTTCAGACCGTATAACAGATGGTCCTGCAGGGCTGCCACATCAGGCTTCTTGCCACAGACACCGGAAATGTTACAGCCGGTTCCATTTGCTGCCTGCTCACATTGGTTACAGAACATACTCATACTCGAATCCTCCTTTGGGTTAGGTACATCCTCATCAGATGCGTTTTGGTCGTTTGTATGGTATGAAGAGTATAGCAGTCCTTTTAGATAATGCATGACCTTGGTCAAAAAAAGTGCGTATCTTGCGAATACGTTCTGTAGTATCTTGTCTGCCAATACTATCATTAAGCAGGACTATCAAAAATCTTTCAGGAGTTTCCCCCGATGTCTGATCTGCGTGTCCGTTTTGCCCCATCCCCCACCGGCTACCTGCATGTTGGTGGCGCCCGCACCGCCCTGTTTAACTGGCTCTACGCCCACCACTTTGGCGGCACCTTTATCCTACGGATTGAGGATACCGATACCGAGCGTTCCACCCAGCAGTCGGTGGATGCTATTTTACAGGGGATGGAGTGGTTGGGGCTGGATTGTGATGAAGGGCCGTTCTTTCAGACCGACAACTTTCCGCTCTACAAGCAGCATGTGCAGAAGTTGTTAGAGGAAGGCAAGGCCTACCGTTGCTGGTGCAAACCGGAAGAGTTGGAGGCCAAGCGCGAGGCAGCCATGGCAGAAGGGCGCAAGCCCAAATATGATGGCACCTGCCGCCACCGCCAGGATCAACCGCTTGATCAGCCCCACGTAATCCGCTTCAAGGCCCCTGAAGAGGGAGAAACCGCCTTTGATGACCTGATCAAGGGGAGGATCGCCTTCCCCAATGCTGAACTGGATGACCTGATCATCAGCCGTACTGACGGCACCCCCACCTATAACTTCTGCGTGGTGATTGATGATGCCCTGATGCGGATCTCCCATGTCATTCGTGGCGATGACCATGTCAACAACACCCCCCGCCAGATTCAACTCTACGAAGCACTGGGCTATCCGGTACCGATCTTTGCCCATGTGCCGATGATCCTGGGCAGTGACAAGGCCCGCCTCTCCAAGCGCCACGGAGCCACCAGCGTAATCGCCTACCGTGATATGGGCTACCTGCCGGAGGCGCTGAACAACTATCTGGTACGGCTTGGCTGGAGCAATGGCGATGACGAGATCTTCAGCCGTGAAGAGATGGTACAGAAGTTTGATATCGCCAATGTGGGCCGTTCTCCGTCTGTCTTTAACCCGGACAAGCTGAACTGGCTGAACGCCCACTACATCAAGACCGGCGATCCTGCCCGACTGGCAGAGCTGCTGAAACCACACCTGGCCAGCCGTGGTGTAACTGACACAACAGCCCCTGATCTTGCCGGGGTAATCAGCACCCTGCAGGAACGGGCCCAGACCCTGGAAGAGATGGCCGAGCGGGCTCTTTTCTACTATCAGGTACCCCAAAGCTATGATGAGGCAGCCCTGGCCAAGTTTGAGAAACCCCATCTGGCAGCGGTCTTTACGGCAGTTGCCGCAAAACTGTCAGCTGCAGCAATCACCACTGCCGCAGAGTGCGATGCACTGTTCAAGGAAATTTGCACAGAAGGTGGCTGGAAGATGCCCCAGGTTGGCCAGCCGGTGCGGATAGCACTTTCCGGCAGCACCCAGGCCCCTGGTATTGGTGAGATTGTCATGGCGTTAGGGGTACCAGAGGCAGTGGCCCGGATCCAACGGGCCAAGGCAGCCTTAGCCGGCTAGGAGCCCTAAACATTTAACCCGGATACACACAGGACACCCATGCAGATAGTTGCCATCACTGACATACCGCGCATGACTGTTTTTTTTGAACGCCTGGTCCAACAGTACCCTGATCTGGTCGTGGTCAACGAGATTCATCGCGGCATTGAGGAGCTTGAAAGCCGCAAACCGGTCGTGGTGATTATCCAGAATCACCTTTCCGGTCTGTCGGCCGATATTCTGCAGAAGCACCTTAAATCCCGTTTGGGTCAGCACAAGGCCCGCTTTGGTCTGATCAGCAGCTCAGCAACATTGGATGTTGACACCTCTGCACAGTTTGAAACCATCCTGGACCCGGCTTTGGACGATACGCAGCTGGAGCAGGCACTCGAACGAATCCTGCAGCGCCAGCCCGCAAAAAAGCAGGAGATTGCAGCTCTTAGCCAGCCTGCTGCCCCTGCACAGGAACCAGAACTGCCGTTGGAGCAGCAGCCCCCGCTATCTGATGCAGCAGGTGATGCTGAAGCAGATGAGGAACAACCGGCAACTCCACTCACCTACGAAATGCCGCGCCGCACCGGTCTCTCGATTATTTCTGATTTCAGCAAGCAGCTCGACACCAGATCAGACACCCTCCAACCTGAACCTGTAGCCGCACCGTTCAGCCACCGCGAACGAGAACTGCAGATCAGGGACCTGCACCAGGAACCGCATCTGATTGCAGATTTTGAAGAGCCGCAGCCCTGGTATCGCAAAACATCGTTCATGCTGATCAGCGTCACACTGGTTGTGGTGGTGGCCGTAAGCCTGTTCCAGCATCGTTCAAACCGCACGACAACACCAGCTCCCAAGATTGCTGCAGAACAAAAAGCAGCGGCGCCAACGCCACCTCCGGCAGCCCCCGCTGCTGCTCCTCAACCAGAGCAGAAACCGGCTCTTGCCTCCCATGGCACCGGACGTCCCCGCAGTCTGCCAAGCTTTATTCCCAAAGAAGGTCTGGAGCTGGGCTATGGCAAAGACAATCCCGGCTGGGAAAATTATCGCGGCCAGACCAGTGAATACCGTGTTTTCCGCGAAAAGGATGGCGCCATCAAGGCGATTCAGGTCATTGACCGCAGTGGCGCCGGTATCCAGGAATCTTTTTACACCACCATCCTTAAAGAATTGGCCGGTGCGACGGTAATGCGCCCCACCTCTTCAGAGATCAAGGAAGGCTATGAGATCCGCCGTGGTGAGCTGGCCGGTCTACAGTTGGTACAGTATCGGGATGCCCAGGGGGGCAGGATGCGGGGATTTGTAATTACCTGGCCCTAACGGGAAGAATAACCATAAAACTAAAAAAAGCAGTTCACGCAACGGCGCAACGACGCTACGCAATAAAAGCAAAATCTTGCATAAACAAAGCCTCTCACCAAACGGATGTATCTGAATGTTTCTGTAACTGTTTGGTTTTCGTTGCGAGCGTTGCGGCTTTGCGTGAGAAACTGCTGTTTTAAGGATAAACAACAAAAGAACGGGCGCCCTGATTGGGGTGCCCGTTCTTTTGTTAAGCAGACAACGACAGTGTCGTTCTATTTTGCCGAAAGCTTCAGATAGCACTCCGCCCGGTTCAAGGTAGCTTCAGGTAGCAGTGCCGATGAAGGGTAGCTGCTGATAAACTGATCAAACTGGGCAATGGCTGTTTCACAATCACCCTTTTTGTAGGCTTCAAGCCCACGGTTATAGGCATTGTACTCGCCCTTGGCACCAGCAGAGGGGCGCTGCTTTTCAGATCTCTTCTTAGGAACATCCACGGTCAACTCATGGGTAAGAGACTTCTGCTCCGGCTTTTTTTCTTCTACAGCCTGCTGGCCAAGTTTCGCGGCGGCTTTGCGGGAAAGCGGTACCCGCAGGACCTGTCCGATCTGAATCCAATGGGGTCTTTTGATATCATTAAAGAGCAGAATCTGGGGATAGTAGTAATCACGGCCAGAATACCTCTTGGAGATCCGCGAAAGGTTGTCACCCTTCTTAACCGTAACCTCCCGCACCAGCACCCCTTCACCGGCTTCGCCGTTAAACGGCTGGGGTAAATAGAGGTAATCAGCGCCCCAGCTTGCGGTTGCCCCGCACAACAACAGTGCCATCAACAATGGAATCTTTACACCTGGTAGATGCATATCAGTACCTGTTCCCCACTTGATCCTGGTAGGTCAGGATGCTTTTCAGCTGAACACCGGTACCAACACCGGTACCAGGCTTAATCCTGAATGACACCTTCACCACCCGCTTTTCACCGGCACCAAGCTCACTGAAACGCCAGAGAGACGTACCTGCCTCGGCTTTACCGGCAGCCTGATCAATGGCCACCAACTCAATCTGCTCAGGCCAGGTGACTGCCAACTCCACCTGCTTGGCAAGGTTGGAACCACGGTTAAGGATATCCAGATCGATCGTCAGCAGATCCCCCGGAACCATCCGGCCTTCGCGCCCTTTCATCGCCAGTTGCAGCACTGGCCGTGAATAGCCGATCTCGGCTTCAACCATAACGGCCTTACCCTGCACCGCTTCAGGTGCGGCACTCAGAGAAAGTTTTTCAACCGTCCCGTCCAGTGCCGTCTTTGATGTGGTCACTTCAAGCAACAGTGTAGCTTCTTCCTTCGGACCCAGTGGGCCGATAACCGCCACCTCCGGCTCACCCGGCTGACGCAGGCCGTCACGGTTCAGGTCATGATAGACAACAACCTTCTGGAACGGTGCCGATGAAGCCACCAGACTGAAACGCTCACGCTGGTTGCCCTTGTTCACAATCCGGGCCGGAACGGTCACCACCTGTCCAGGTACCGCCTTGACCCGCTCCGTTGCCATCTTCACCGCCAGCTCACTAACCGGCAGCACAAAGCTGGCATTGGACAGGAAGGTGCCTCTGATCTGCAGCGGATTATTCATAAGATCAGCCCGTACGATCAGCTCTTCCTTTGCCAGCGCCTCAGCCTTAAGCTGGAAGGTCACGGTCAGATCACGGCTTTCGCCCGGCTTAAGTGCAAGGCCGTCCAGTACCAGTGCCGCTCCCATCTCCTGCCGGAAGCCTGCGGCGGCAAAATCAACCGCCTGATACTGGGGAGGGAAATTCAGGCGCAGGGTAACATCCTCTGCCGGTGTTGATCCCACGTTCAGCACCGCAACCCGGTACTGCACCGTATCACCGGGCAGTAACTGGGGTTTGTCAGTCTTGACCACAGCACGCAGCAGCGGAGCAGCAGCAGCAAGTGATACCGTCCGGCTCTGGGATGCCTCAGCCATAAACTGAGAAGCTGCCTTGATCGGATGGGCTATCCTCAGACCGTCAATTGAAGCTGCAGGCACGCTCAGCACCAGCAGACCCTTGAATTTTTCACCGGGCGCAAGCTGCGGGGTCTGGTTGATGGACTGCTCTGGCATTCCGGCAGCAGCAAAGCGGGCACCAAACTCAGCAGGGAACCCTGAAGCAAGATAAAAACTATCCTGACCGTTACCACGGTTCTGGATCTCAAACGGAATAACATTCTTGCGGGCAACTTCAAGGGGAGCCTGGGGAGACTGCACATCAAACTCAAAGGCCGCATACTGGGCAACCTCAAGGGTCAGCACCTGGGCAGTGGCGCTACTTTCAACCGGCTGGGACGGCGTTGATGCTGGTGGCAATGCCACTGCCACCCCCAACTCCTTCAGGCGTGATGCCGCAGTACGGGCTGCCGGCGTATTGGGGAAACGCTCCAGAATCCCTTTGTATCCTGCAATCGCCTTTTCCTTCAGCCCGGCCCGTTCCTGACGCAGCTTCTCTGCAGCCGCCTTGGCCTCATCCGCCTTACGGGCCGCCACAAGCTCACGCTCTTTCTGCTCGGCTGCAGCCATGGCAGCCTTTTCAGCTACACGGCGTTCTTCAGCTGCCTTCTCGGCTGCCACCTTATCCGCTGCCGCTTTTTCCCTGGCCAGTCGTTCTTCTTCAGCCTTCACCGCTGCAAGCCGGTCTGCCTCGGCCTTGGCCTGCAGGACACGGGCCTTTTCAGCTGCTTCCTGGGCTGCCTTTTCCTGGGCCAGGCGATCTGCCTCCAGCTTGGCTACTGCCAGACGATCAGCCTCTGCCTTTTCACGGGCGATCCGGTCAGCCTCTGCCTTAGCCTTCAGGATGCGAGCCTTCTCGGCTGCCTCCTGAGCGGCCTTTTCCTGGGCTAAGCGCTGCTCTGCCTCCAGCTTGGCGGCTGCCAGACGATCAGCTTCTGCTTTTTCCTGAAGCGCACGCTGCTGCTCTGCCTGTAACGCCGCCTGACGCATCTTTTCCGCCTCAAGCGCAACCAGCTTCTGCTTCTCTGTTGCAAGATCCGCCTGACGCTTATCTTCAAGCGCTTTAGCCGCCAGACGTTCAGCTTCCAGCTTTTCGCGGGCAATCCGCTCTGCTTCAGCCTTGGCCTTCAGGATGCGGGCCTTCTCAGCTGCTTCCCGGGCTGCCTGTTCCTGGGCTACACGCTCTGACTCCAGCCTGGCGGCTGCCAGACGATCAGCCTCAGCCTTTTCACGGGCAACCCGCTCTGCCTCAGCTGCGGCCTGCTGTTTTTCCTGTTCCAGCTTGATGGCTGCCAGTCGCTCTGTTTCCGCCTTCTCGCGGGCGATCCGGTCTGCCTCTGCCTTGGCCTTCAGGATACGGGCCTTCTCGGCTGCTTCCTGGGCCGCCTTTTCCTGAGCCAGACGCTCTGATTCCAGTTTGGCGGCTGCCAGGCGATCAGCCTCAGCCTTTTCGCGGGCAACCTGCGCCGTGGCTTCTGCAGCACGCTGTTTTTCAGCCTCCAGCTGCGCTGCAGCGGCAACCTGAACAGCACTACCCTGACCCTTTTCATACTGGGACGCCAACGCAAGCAGATCTTCTTCAACCGTATTTTTCAGGGGGTTATCGGGATATTCGCGGGAAAACTGGGCCATATAGCGGGCTGCATCAGAACGGCTACCGGCCTTAAAGTGGGCCCGGGCCAACCAGAACAGGGTCATGTCACGCAGGGGGGTGTCAGGATATTTCTTCAGGACATCGCCAAGGCGGGTCACTGCTGCAGAGAAATCTTGTTGCTGGTAGGCATTGAAGCCGGAAAGGAACAGTTGGGAGTCTTCGGTCTCTTGAGCAACGACCGTTGCTGCACACAGCAGGGTGGCAATGAGCAGGCAGGTAAAAAATGCCGTTAAGGCACGGCAGTATCTAAGCATCTTCACGGGGGGCACCCTTTCCCCGGCTGACCGGGACGGCGGTGGTAACTGCCAAGAAATACTTGGGTAAAATGGGTATTCCTTAGCATCTTCACCGTCCCTTGTCAACCGCGGAAAGCGAGCAGCAGAGGGTTTTAAACAATCACCAGCATTGACGAAACGAGGATTTTTCGTTTCAGGGCTTGGCAGACAAAGAAGGGCGCGGAGACGTACGGTACAGTACGTCGCACAAGCCCTTCTGCTGTATGACGAGGTCTGAAGCGAAAAAGACCGTTTAACAGGTTTAGCGTATATGGTCTTCTGGGTAGGCCCCAATCTTATGGATTGCCAGGTCAGGCCCGTTGTACTCATCCTCTTCATGCATCCTGATACCGACTGTTTTTGACAGGGCGCCATAGACAATGAAGCCGCTGGCAACCGCAAACAGTACCGCGGTCAGAGAACCGGCCAGCTGGGAAATAAAACTGATGTTGCCCATCCCGCCAAAAAATTTCTGGCCAAAGATACCGGCGGCAATACCACCCCAGGTACCGATCACCCCATGCAGCGGCCAGACACCCAGCACGTCGTCAATCTTCAGCTTTTCCTGTTCAAAGGTAAACCCATAGACAAAGATCACTGCTGCAATGGCACCGGTTGCCAGCGCCCCCAGGGGATGCATCAGGTCACTGCCGGCACAGACCGCAATCAGGCCTGCCAGGGCACCGTTATGCACAAAGCCGGGGTCATTTTTGCCTGCAATCAGTGCTGCCAGCACACCACCCACCATGGCCATCAAGGAGTTGACCGCCACCAGACCGGAGATCTTCTCCAGATTACCGGCGCTCATCACGTTAAAACCAAACCAGCCCACCGCCAGAATCCAGGAGCCAAGCGCCAGAAACGGGATATTGCTGATCGGCAGGGGGTGGGACTTGCCATGCTGATAGCGCCCCTTACGTGCCCCCAGCAGAATCACCGCAGGCAGGGCGATCCAGCCACCAATGGAGTGTACCACCACCGATCCGGCATAATCATGGAACTCAAGCCCGCCGATTGACTTAAAGATCCCTTGTAGCAGCGAGGCGTTCTTACCCCAGATCAGGGACTCAAACAGGGGATAGCAGAGACCGGCAAAGATCGCCCCGGCGATCACCTGGGGCCAGAACTTGGCCCGTTCCGCAATACCGCCGGAGATAATGGCCGGGATACAGGCGGCAAAACAGAGCAGAAAGAAGTAGTGGACCAGGTCATAGCCCATGGCGCCCTGCATCAGCTGATCAGCCGGTTTCAAAAACGAGATGCCATAGGCCAGCGGAAAGCCGATCAAAAAATAGACAATGGTTGAAACAGACCAGTCGGTCAGGATCTTTACAAAGGCATTCACCTGACTCTTCTTGCGGACCGAGCCCACTTCAAGAAAGGCAAATCCGGCGTGCATGGCAAAGACCATCACCGCACCAAGCATCAAGAACAGGACATCTCCACTTTGTTTCAGGGGGGTAAGGGGTGACAACTCCATTGTTGCTGCCTCCTGGGCATAATTTAAACTGCACTGCATCAATAGATGGCAGCAACCAGACAAGCAAAAATGTGGCCAATCAGCAACTTACGCTGCAACTGCCTGAAAAATGGAGCCTTAGTACAAAATAAAGGCAGTCATGTCTGCATAAAATATATGCATATATGCCTTTATTTTGATCACCATCTACAGTTTTCCCATCACACCAAACCGCTTCGTTTTCTGATCGAAGCAGCCTCCTGCCAACAATGTAACAACAGAGATCGTTGACAACGCCCGCGTCCTTACCATATATTAAAAAGTAAGGAGGGATGAGCCATGTCACTTGCAACGATCACCTCAAAAGGACAGACAACCATTCCCAAAGAGATCAGAGACTGTCTTGGCCTACAGCCCAAAGACCAGGTTCAGTTTACCCTGATTGCCGATGAAACCGTCATCATGAGGGTAAAAAAGCGGGCTATCCGGGAGCTGTTTGGTGCGCTGCATGACCCGAAAAGATCAACCATTCCGCTTGAAGATATGCGGTGCCGTTGATGAGCATATTTGGACTTGATACCAATGTACTGGTCCGTTTTCTGCTTAAAGACGATCCGGTACAGGCAGAACAGGCAAGGCGAGTGATTGAAGAGACTCTGGCTTCTGGTGATCAGGTGGCAGTCGGATTGCCGGTTGTGCTGGAGACAGAATGGGTTCTGCGTTCATGCGCAAAACTTGATAAAAAGACCATCATAACCACCTTCAGAATGCTGCTCGAATCCCGTGATCTGCTGATTGAACATGAGGACTACCTTGAACATGCCCTGTACCTGTACGAAAACAACAACGCCGATTTTGCCGATTGCCTGATCGCCACCGGCTACAAGCGTTCCGGCTGCTCTGCAATGCTTACTTTTGACCGCAAGGCCGCCTCTATTCCAGGCGTCATCCTGCTGAACAGCACCAGATCATAACCCCGCCCCCATGGAACTTCGTGACACCATCCGCAGCTTTCCCACCAGCCCCGGCGTCTACCTGATGCGGGATACCGCCGGTACGATCCTGTATGTCGGCAAGGCCCGTAACCTACGCCAGCGGGTCAGTAACTACTTCGGCAACACCGATGGGCGGCCCCAGGTCCGCTTTCTAATGGCCCGTGTGGCCACCATTGAATTCACCATCACCGATACTGAAAAAGAGGCGTTGCTGCTTGAAAACACCCTGATCAAACAGCATCAGCCCCGCTACAACCTCAACCTGAAGGATGACAAGACCTTCTTCTCTCTGCAGATTGACCTGCACAAGCCGTTTCCCCGCTTTCAGGTGGTACGCAAGGTCAGCCGGGACGGTGCGCGCTACTTTGGCCCCTACGCCTCTGCCAGTGCTGCCCGTGAAGTGCTGCGCCAGCTGCAGCGGATGTTTCCGCTGCGTCACTACCCGCTCAAAAGCTGCATGAACCGTCCCCGCCCCTGCCTGTACCACCAGATCGGCCAGTGCAGCGCCCCCTGCCACAAGCTGATTTCAGCCGAGGAGTACGGCTTGCTGGTGGAAGGTGCGGTGCTGTTTCTGGAAGGCAAAAGCAAGGATCTGGTGGCTGGATTTAAAACCCGGATGAAGGATGCTGCCGAAGGGATGCGCTATGAAGAGGCTGCCCGCTGGCGTGATCTGCTGAGGGCGATTGACACCACCCTGGAGCACCAGAAGATGGTCAGCCAGGGGGGCGACAGCGATATCCTGGGGCTGGCCAGCAATGGCGACAGCCTGACTGTTGCGGTACTGTTTGTGCGGGGCGGCAACCTGTCCGGCAGCACGGCCCTGCATGGCTCCGGCGGGTTGGATACCGCGGATGCCCTGACCGCCTTTATCCAGCGCTATTACCATGAGGAGCGGTTTATCCCTGATGAACTGCTGCTGCCGCTGCCTGTTGAAGCCAGCCAGGCGCTGGAAGAATGGCTCAGTGAACTGAAGGGCAGAAAGGTCCGCCTGCATCAGCCCCGGCGCGGCGACAAACTGGATCTGGTCAACCTGGCTGGCCGTAACGCCCAGGCTGCACTGCTTGAAAAAACAGCAACCAGTCGCTCACAGGACCGGACGCTGGAAGAGCTGCAGCAAAAACTGTCCCTGCCAAGCCTGCCCCGCCGGATTGAATGCTACGACATCTCTACCCTGCAGGGACGGCACTCCGTCGGCAGCGGCATTGCCTTTCTGGATGGGCTGCCGGACAAGGCCCGCTACCGGCGTTACCGGATCAGAAACAGCCAGGGGCAGGATGATTTCGGGATGCTACAGGAGGTCTTTGCCCGGCGTTTCAGCCCGGAGCGGATCCAGCAATGGGGCCTGCCGGATCTGGTGGTGGTGGATGGCGGCATCGGGCAGCTGAACAGCACCCTGGCGGTGGTGACAGAACTGGGACTTTCAGAACAGCTGGCGGTTGTGTCGCTGGCAAAAAGCAGGGTTAAAGGGGATGGAAAAGATATCCACGTAGAGCGGACTGAAGAACGGGTCTTTCTGCCGGGCCGCCGTAACCCGCTCAGACTGCGGCAGGATTCAGCCCCGCTAAAACTACTGGCAGCTATCCGTGATGAGGCCCACCGCTTTGCCATCACGTACCACCGCAGCCTGCGGGATAGAGCAACGCTCCGTTCCGCCCTGCGGGATATTCCCGGCATCGGGCCGAAACTGGAGCGGCTGCTGTTGACGCAGTTTGGTTCTTTGGAAGGGATTAAAAATGCCACGGTTGAGGAACTTGCCACCGTGGCAGGGGTCAGTCAGGAACTGGCGCAGCAAATTAACCAACAACAAACACAGCAGCTCATATCCACGAAGGACACGAAGTTTCACGAAGATTAAGCAGTTACAGCAAACAAACGATTCACCCAAAAGGTGTTTGCTCTTTTTTAAACAATACGTTTTTCTTCGTGTTTCTTCGTGAACTTCGTGGACAACTGCTTTTCTCAGGACTATTCTTTCGACGCCTGCCCCCCACCCTGCGCAATCACCAGCTTCATCTCCTCATGCAGCAGCTTCAGATCAACCGGTTTTGCAACATAGCCGTCAAAGCCGGAACTTAACATATGTTCCCGGGTCTCTTTCAGCGCATGGGCGGTCAGGGCGACAATCGGCAGATGCGCGCCGCTCTTTTTCTCATGCTCACGGATAACCCGTGTGGTCTCCATACCATCCATAACCGGCATCTGAATATCCATCAGGGCCACATCAAACTCACCCTTTTGCCAGTGGTGCAGCAGCTCACCGCCATCATTCGCCTGGGTAACGGTATGGCCGTAGCGTGAAAGCAGCAGACTCAGCATCATGCAGTTGGTTTCACTGTCGTCCGCCAGCAGAATTCGCAGCGGCGGCCCATCCCATAGTGACTTACTCCGGTCAGGCGTAAGGGTTTCCTGCTGGGGTGCCGGTTGAGAGTTGATCAGGAACGGCAGGGTAACCGAGAAGGTACTGCCCTTGCCTTCCTGACTTTCAACCGTTATCTCCCCACCCATCTGATGGACCAGCCGGCTGCAGATGGACAGCCCCAGTCCGGTGCCGCCAAAGCGGCGGCTTACTGATGTATCGGCCTGGGCAAAGGGGGCAAATATCTTCTCAAGCGCCTCCTGCTTGACACCAATCCCGGTATCACTGACGCTGAAACAGAGTTGCGCCTTGTCATCACGGCGATCCAGCAACTGGACCTTGACCCGAATCTCACCCTTACTGGTAAACTTGATGGCGTTGCCCACCAGATTGTACAGGATCTGCTTCAGGCGCAACTGATCACCAAACAAACTGTCAGGGGCACCATCAGCTATCTCATGCACAACGGCAACAGACTTTGCCTGAGCCCGCGCTTCCTGGGATCTGATCAGTTGCGTGATGCAGCTGCGCAGACTAAACGGCGCGCTCTCAAGCTCCAGCTTGCCTGCCTCAATCTTTGAGATATCAAGCACATCATTGATCATCGACAGCAGGTTTTTTGCATCAGCCTCAATATTGGCAAGATACTTGGACTGCTCTTCAGAAAGAACCGTAAAGCGGAGCAGCTGGGCATTACCGATCACCCCGCTCATGGGGGTGCGGATCTCATGGCTCATGTTGGCCAGAAACTCGGTCTTGGCATTGTTGGCCGCTTCTGCCTCAGCCTTGGCCTTAAGCAACTCTTCCCTGGCCAGCCGTTTTTCCTCAAAGCGTTGTTCCAGTGAATCTGCCAGCTCATTAACCGCAAGCGCCGCCTGGCCCGGTTCGTCATCGGATTCCACAGCAATCCGGGAACTGAAATTACCCTTCTGCAAGGTATCAATGCCACGCATAAGTGCGTTAAAAGAACGGGTCAACCGGAGCAGCACCAGATGGCTCAGGAAAGAGACAGCCACCCAGAAGAGAATAGCGATACTGACCGACCAGCCCACCAGCATCCGCACTGAACGGGACAGATCAGTCGTGCTGCGCTCGATCCGCAGGCTACCCAGCACAGACTGCACATCCCCCCCGGCCCCCAGCGATGAACTGATAGAGGAGAGCTGCGGATTGCTACGCACCTCCACGGTCTGGCTGATGATTTCTGAAGTGGGCACCGTGGGTTTGGCATGCAGATCAACCAGCACCCTGCCATCTGCAGCAGCGATCACCACCCGGTAGATTTCAGGTGACTCTGCCACCTGCTCTGCCATCTGGCGCAGCAGAAAGGTATTTTCAGCAAACAGCGGCAACCGGATCGATTGGGCCAGGGACTGGGCCTGCAGCTGAAGATGCTTAACCGCCTCATTTTTTGTTTTTGAAATTTCCCGGGTAATAAACAGGGTGCTTAACAGCAGGACAATCAGAAAGGTAAACAGGGTAAAAATCGTAAGCAGTTTGCGCTGAAAGCTGGTACGGATATCTAACTGTTTCAGGCGGGTAATCATGGAGGATTCCTTACTACTCAACCAACTGTTTAACCAGAGTATCGTTGATTTTCAGACGTTTCAACAGACCGGCATTGGTTTTAAGGGTCACGCCCTTAGGGAAGCGCAGTGACATGCTGTCACCAGAGCCACCTTCAAGCAGCTGATCAACCATATCCCTTGCCTGACGCCCCAGGGCAGCACGATCAATATCCAGCACCGCCGCAGCCCCCAGCCCCAGATAACTGGCGGTAAAGGAGACCACCGGCACCCCGTGCTGCTGGCTGAAGTAGAAATAGGCCTCGGTTGTCTCTCTGGTTACTGCGGTCAGATCCGGCAGCATCCAGAGCGCATCCACCTTGCCGGCCAGCGAGGCCAGCTGGGGCAGGGTATCGCGGGCTGTGGTCACTTCCCGCAGCACCAGACTGATACCGGCCTGTTCCGCTGCCTGCTGTGCCTGCCGCAGGTACCAGCCGCTTCTGGCAGGATTATAGACCACCCCCACCCGGCGCACCTTCATCTGCCGCAGCAGATTACAATACTGTTCAGGCGGGGCAACCATACCGATACCGGTCAGGTTGGCCTGAACAGACTTCAGGCGATGGATATCAAGGGACATCAGGGCGATCACCGGAATCGTCCGTATCTTGCGGGCCAGGGCCAGGGCAGCATCCCCCACCGCCAGGATCATACGGGGCCGGTCTTCACGCACAAGACGCACAACATCCACCTCAGCATAGTCAGACAGCAGCACCAACCGCCGGGTAATCCCCTGATCACGGTAAAAACCTTTCAACACCTCATCATAGGCCGGGTTACGCTGACTCTGCAGCACCAGCACGTCATAGGCCTGGGCCAATGAGGGGAGCAGCAACGCCAGGGCGAGTATGCACAGGACCAGGCGCCGCATCAGAACTTCACCCGCATGCCGCCTTCAAACCAGCGGCCAGCGTTACGATACAGTTCGGTGTCTGTAGTCTGTACGCCATTGAACAGGTTATGGGCAGAGAAGAACAGTTCAGGTGTCAGGCCATACCATGACTTTATCCGCCAGTTCAGGTGCAGGTCCCAGATCATGCCGGTGTCACGGGCAAGAGTGCTTTCATCCCGGTTCCACCAGACATAGTTGCCGGTCACCGTTCCACGCAACCCCAACTCACGGTTATCGTAGTTCAAGGCCAGCTTGACAGTATGGGGGGGAACCGCCTGATTGCTGTTGGTATGCAGCCGCTGGCCAGTATCACTATCCCAGGCATCCAGATAGGTATAGCCGCCGGCCAGAGAAAGGCCGAACAGCGGCGTGGTGCGGGCCTCCAGCTCAACCCCCTGACGCTGCTGGTTGCTGGTGGTGGTTACGGTACCGATAGATTGGCTGTCACGCAGGGCATTAAAAAAGTAGGTCCCCTTCAGCCAGACAAAAGGCAGTGCCTCGCTCTCTACCCCTACTTGAACGGTCTTGATCTTCTGCAGCCTGTTGTCGGCCTTTGGCGTTGGCAGGGTATAGCCCTGGGCAGCATAGGCCCGCAGCAGCGTATGTTCAGCCAGTTGATAGGTGGCCCCCAGGGTCAGACTGGTAACATCGCCGGATGTACCGGTAATGTCATAACGGGCACCGGGCAGAATAGTCAGCTGCCCCAGGGTATAGGCGCCATTGGCATAGATGCCCCAACGGTCCCAGCTTCGTTCGTAGAGCGGAGGACTACCGCTCAAGACGTCTTTGTTAATGGCCCAGGCATGGCTATAATCAAGCCCCAGCAGCAGGCTTTTCTGGTAGTCACCCCAGCGCAGACGGGCATTGATCCCCTGGCTGGTGTCCCTCACCACACCATCACTATAAAAAGCAAAACCACCCAGACCATCAGGAGCACCAAATTTGGTATGGTCATCACGGTTGGTCAGGTAGCTGTCCAGCTCCAGGGTCAAGCGATCAGTCAGAGGCTGGTTAAGTTTCAGGTAGGCATTGGTGCGGCGGTACTGGTTATTGTCATGGACAAAGCCCCAACTAACTGTTTCCCCTTCATCCAGACCCGGCTTGGCGGTCAGATAGGACAGCCCAAAGGTAAGGCTGCCATTGTGCGGTAACTGGTAGGCAAGCTTGGTAAACAGGTTATTCTGGTTAGTACCTGCATTGGGGGTCAGACCATCAGAACGCAGGTTAGCGACGGTCATGTAATAGCCAAAACGGTCCAGAGTACCGCTTACCTCTGCGCGGGAATCTGCGGTAAACTGAGAGCCGGTAGAGCCGGACACCATGCCGCTGAATTTGCGCTCAGCATCAGGGGATTTGGTGATGATATTGATCACCCCGCCCAGGGCCGGCCCCCAGGCAGCCGAGGCAGCCCCCTTGATGATCTCAACCCGCTCAATCTGTTGCACCGGAATCAAGCCGGGAATGGCCATGTTCTGATCAAAATCATTCTGGCGGATACCGTCCACCAGCACTAGAATTGTGGTGTTATATGCCCCCTGGATATTGAAAAAACTAAAGGTGCCAGGGGTACGCAGGTAGTCAAGTTGGATGCCCGGCACGGTCTGCAACACCTCAGCCAGGGTGTGGGCATTCAGTCGTTCAATATCATCAGCAGTAATAACAGTGATGTTTTCAGCAACGCGGGAGGTAGGACGGGGACTGCGAGAGGCAGCAACAACCGATTCAGCCTGGGCCTCAATAATACCAAGATCCTCCAGGCCGTCATCGGCAGCACACAGCGTAGCGGCTGTTGTGTGCCACAACAGCATCAGCAGAAGCAACCATGATGTTTTGCAGTTGATACGGATCAACATGACCACTCCTGGTAAACCTGCCTGCAGTGCAAATTCTTACTAGCAAATTTATAGGCATTCGTCTAGGGTAAACACCCTACATTCCATCTATTTGGATGGTATTACACTCAAAAGGAGGTGCGTCATGGAAATTGAAGTGCTGAATCAGGGAGTGGAAGAGTGTCAGATAGTGGCAGGCTGTTGCACCGGCGGTGCCAACAGCGCCCGCAAGTAACAAAAAACAAAAAGCTGTATTTGAATGGGGGGCGCTTGCTCCCCATTCATTTTTTCAGGAGCCTGACCATGCCGCTTTCCCGTTACGCCATCTCATTTCCCGACCCGCAGCGTCCTGGCTTTACAATTCTGTACTCCACCCGCAAGGGGTCTCTGGTCAGGGTTTCTGAGCAGTTGTTAACCGCTATTACAAACAACACCCTTACAGATGAAGAACGCGCCACCTTGCAGCAGCTCCAGCTCTGGACCAATGATCTGGATGCCGAGCGTAGCGAGATGGCAGCCATTGTTGATCATACCAATAGCCATGCCCCGCTCTTTTCCGCCACAGTGGTGCTGACCCTGGCCTGTAATCTGGCCTGTCCCTACTGTTTTGAAGAACCGTTCCGGGACGGCCAGGAGATGACTGAAGAAACCGGCAGGGTGCTGGTTGATTATCTTATCAGGAATCATCTTGATCAGGGCCGCAATGTGGAACTGCGCTTTTATGGCGGCGAACCATTAATGGCTACCACGCGACTAAAGGAGATTGCCACCCCGCTGCTGGCAGCGGCTGCAAACGCAGGCAAAACCTTTTCATTCAGCCTGGTGACCAATGCCACCCTGTTAACGCGGGCAATGGTGGAAGAGTTGCTCCCCCTTGGCCTGAAAAGCGCCATCATTACTCTGGACGGACCGCCGGAGATCCACGACCAGCAGCGTCCGTTTGTATCAGGCAAAGGAAGTTTCAAGACCATCATCGACAATCTTGCAGCGGTGTACGATCTGGTCACCATCAAGCCCGGTGGCAATTTCACCCGCGACAATTACCGTTGTTTTCCGGAAATGCTGGACCTGCTGTTGGAGGCTGGTATTGATCCGTCTCGGTTGGGACCGGTGCAGTTTTCACCAATCCACCCCAAGTCCGGCCTGTTTGATCCCCACGCCGCAGCCTGTGTCCTTCCTAACGAACCGTGGCTGATTGAGGCGAACCTGTTTCTGCGGGAAGAAATACTGCGGCGCGGCTTTGCGATGGACAAACTGCAGATGGGCATCTGCATGATTGATTTGGAACAGACTCTGGTGGTTAACTACGATGGCAGCCTGTACAAATGCCCCAGCCTGATGGGCTGGCCGGAGTTCTGTGTCGGCACCCTGGCCGAGGGGGTGAGTGACTACCAAGAATCTCACCGGCTGGATATCTGGAAGAATGACGAATGCCTGGACTGCGCCTACCTGCCGATCTGCTTTGGTGGCTGCCGGCTGCTGACGCTACAGAAAAATGGAGCAATCGACACCGTGGAATGCCATCGCCCGATGCTGGATGCCTCGCTGGAGCGGCTGGTACTGCAGGATCTGGGGACACGGAAGCCTGACTTGCGGCCAGCCTGCTGACAGAACAAAACAATACCCCCAGAAAAACCATTTCACGCGGAGACGCAGAGACGCGAAGAAAAAATCAAGCTATTATCTATAAAACGGCAGTTAACCACAGATACATAGGATGAACACGGATAAAACCTGACTGTCTTTTGCCTTTAACTCTTTGATGTATCTGTGTTTATCCTATTCATCCCAGTTTCAAATGCTTTTTATAGGATTATTCACGTATGTTTCCGTTTCTCCAACAGGGTTATCGTTTGCAAGCTCCTAACCATCAGATTTTCTCCGCGGCCCCGCGGCTCCGCGTGAGTAACTGCCGTTTCAAGCATCAGCCCCCATCACTCGCTGCACTGATCCACCTTAAACGCCTCATGCAGGACCCGCACGGCAAGTTCAGTGTACTTTTCTTCAATGGCCACCGAGACCTTGATTTCCGAGGTGGAGATCATCTGAATATTGATATTGTTGTAGGCCAGTGCGGTGAACATCCGGGCTGCCACACCGGCGTGGTTCTTCATCCCCAGGCCGACAATGGAGACCTTGCTGATGTTGCGGTCTGCAAGCAGTTCCCGCGCATTAACCTCTTTGGCGATCTGGGCGGTAATCTGGTGGGCCTTGTCCAGATCGGTCTTTGAGACGGAAAAGGTGATATCCGCCAGACCATCCTGCCCCACGTTCTGGACAATCATATCAACGGAGATATCCTTGTCAGCCAGGCCGGTCAGGATCTTTGCGGCACTGCCCGGTTTATCAGGTACGCCCAGCACCGCAATCTTCGCCTCATTCTTGTCTGCCACAATCCCGGTAACAACCACACCTTCCATTGGCATATGCTCCTTTACGACCAGTGTGCCGCTTTCAGCAGTGAATGCCGAGCGGATATGCATAGTCACGTTATGCTTCTTTGCGTATTCAATGGCACGGATCTGGACACCCCGCGCCCCCTGGCTGGCCAGCTCCAGCATCTCATCATAGGAGATCTCTTTAATCTTGCGGGCATTTTCGCAGATGGCCGGATCAGCGGTAAAGATGCCATCAACATCGGAGTACAGTTCACAGACCTCTGCACCCAGAGCGTGGGCCAGGGCCACGGCAGAGGTATCACCGCCGCCCCGTCCCAGGGTGGTAATGGTGCCGCTGCGATCAATCCCCTGGAATCCGGCAACCAGCACAATGGCGCCATGGTTGAGGTCTGCCCTGATTTTTGTCGGGTCTATATATTCTATGGAGGCCCTGGTGTGCAGCGAGTCGGTGATAATCGGCACCTGCCAGCCCAGGTAGGTCTTGACCTTGTAGCCCAGCGAGCTGATGCTGAGCGCCAGCAGGCCGATGGAGACCTGTTCACCGGCAGAGATCAGCAGATCATACTGGCTGCCGGTCTGGGCCGGACTGATCTCTTGCGCCATCTCAATCAGGCGGTTGGTTTCACCTGCCCGGGCCGAGATGACCACCACGACGTCGTTGCGGTCGTTGTACGACTGAATAATCCGCTGGGCGATCTTCCTGATCTGCTCCGGCGAGGTGACTGCAGAACCGCCATATTTTTGAACTACCGATGCCATAGCAACCTCGTGATAACCGTGTTGTCATCTCTGCTGATACAGATCTAGCCCAGCTGTGGGCTGGGCTAGATACCAAACAGAACGCAGGTACTACAAACAAAAACAGTTGCCACAGAGGTCACAGAGTTCTCAGAGAAAAAACAAAAAATACAACGCACTACCTGTTTGCTTTTGGATGAGGCACTACCATCCGATTTTTCTTGCAGTTCTCTGTGTTTCTCTGTGACCTCTGTGGCTGATTGCCGTTTCAGGTTAGATCAGACCGTGGGCTACCATAGCATTGGCGACCTTGATAAATCCACAAATGTTCGCACCCAGGACATAGTTGCCCGGTGCGCCATACTCTTCTGCGGTCTCGTAGCAGTTGGCATGGATATTTTTCATGATGTTTTCCAGCTTGGCCTCGGTATCCTCAAAGGTCCAGGAATCACGCTGGGCGTTCTGCTGCATCTCCAGCGCCGAGGTGGCAACGCCGCCTGCATTGGCAGCCTTGCCTGGTCCGTAGGCAATTTTGGCATCCAGAAACACCTTTACCCCTTCCGGCGTGGTGGGCATATTGGCGCCTTCGCCGACAGCAATACAGCCGTTCTTCACTAAGGTTGCGGCATCTTTACCGTTTATTTCGTTCTGGGTTGCAGAGGGCATGGCCACCTGGCAGGGGATATCCCAGATATTGCCATTTGGAATATACTTTGCATCTTTGTGGGCGTTAACATAGTCGGAAATACGACGGCGCTCTACCTCTTTCAGTTGCTTGATCAGATCAAGGTCCAGGCCTTTTTCATGATAAATCACACCGTTAGAGTCTGAACAGGCAACGCATTTGCCACCCAGTTGATGGATCTTTTCAATGGTATAGATGGCCACGTTACCTGAACCGGACACCAGACAGGTCTTGCCTTCAAAGCTCTCTTTGCGTACTTTCAGGGCTTCGTTGATGAAGTAGGTGGCACCATAGCCGGTCGCTTCGGTGCGAACCAGCGAACCACCCCAGGTCAGACCTTTACCGGTCAGGACGCCGGGCTCATAGCGGTTGGTAATCCGCTTGTACTGGCCAAACATATAGCCGATTTCACGGCCGCCCACGCCGATATCACCGGCAGGTACGTCGGTATGCTCGCCCAGGTGACGGTACAGTTCGGTCATGAAGCTCTGGCAGAAACGCATCACTTCGTCATCGGACTTGCCCTTGGGATCAAAGTCCGAGCCGCCCTTGCCGCCACCGATCGGCAGGCCGGTCAGTGAGTTTTTAAAGATCTGCTCAAAACCGAGGAACTTGATGATACCCAGATAGACCGAAGGGTGAAAACGCAGGCCGCCCTTGTAAGGTCCCAAAGAGCTGTTAAACTCAACCCTGAAACCACGGTTGATATGTACCTGGCCCTTGTCATCCTGCCAGGGCACCCGGAAGATGATCTGACGCTCCGGCTCACAGATCCGCTCAATAATTTTACGCTCAAGATATTCAGGATGCTTGACCACGACCGGCCCGAGGGATTCAAGAACCTCTAACACGGCCTGATGGAACTCGATTTCACCTGGGTTGCGTTTGAGTACGTCGTTGTAGATACCTTCGATCTTTTCGTCCAGCTTGGCCATAAATGCCTCCTTAATATGCAGAACCTTGGGCTCTGGATGTATAAACCGAATCAAGCATGCAGTATATATGCCCAATAAATATTCAGCTGCATACGTTTTATACAGATAACTCGCAGCACAGCACACAATATGGGCACTATTTTATTTTACACTGACGACACCCGCGCAGCCATAGCAGCGTAACAGTTGAATTAGAGTTATTTATCAGCTCACTTTTGGCGCAGAATGTAACTCATGCGCCAAATAACGAGCCGCACCACTAATAGCAAAATCAGCACTTTAGGTATTGCATGATTTATTTTGATGCAGTATTTACATCAGTCCAGCTGTACGAGCAAACGCAACCCGGCATTTTGCACATTAAATAGTCATATCGAGGAAAACATGCTGATTGTCGCCTGTATCAAACAAGTCCCTGATACGACCCAGGTCAAGATTGACCCGGTCACCAACACCCTGGTGCGTGAAGGGATCCCCTTCATCATGAACCCCTATGACACCCATGCCATGGAGGCGGCGCTGCAACTGAAAGACCAGTTTGGTTGCCGGGTTGCGGTACTTTCCATGGGGCCGCCCAATGCCGAGGCCACCCTGCGCAAGGCGCTGTCTGCCGGTGTTGATCGTGCCATTCTGCTGTCTGACCGGGTCTTTGGCGGTGCCGATACTCTGGCAACCAGCAAGGTGCTGGCCGCTGCCATTGCCAAGCTGAATGCCGAGGTGGAGCCGGTGGGACTGGTGATCTGCGGCAAGCAGACCATTGATGGCGATACCGCCCAGGTGGGACCGGGCATAGCGGTTCGGCTGGGCTACCAGCAGTTGACCCTGGTGGACAAGGTGGAAGAACTGGACCTGGTCAACAAAAAGCTGGTGGTCAGCCGTAAGCTGGAAGGCCGCCACGAACGGGTGCAGGCACCGCTACCGGCCATGCTGACGGTGGTACGGGAGCTGAACCGCCCCCGCTACCCCACCGTGCCGATGCGGCTGGCTGCGGCCACTGCCGAGGTTGAGGTCTGGGATAACGGGGTGCTGCAACTGGACCCGCAGACCATCGGCCTGAAAGGCTCACCCACCTGGGTATCCAAGATCTTCTCACCAGAACGTGACAAAGGCGAAATTGTGGGGGACGGCTACGCTGACCCGGAGGGGACCGTTGACCTGCTGCTGGGCAAATTGATGGAAAAGGATCTGCTACCGCTATGAGTGAAACCACACCAAAGATCAAAAAACCCCGTGGACGCGCCCGCCTGCTGGACGGCAAGTGTATCGCCTGCGGTGCCCGCTGTGAAAGCTCCTGCCCAGTCAACTGCATCAGCATGAATGAGGCCGGCGAGCCGGTGGTGGATGCTGAAAAGTGTATCGGCTGCCTTAAGTGCGTCAAGGTCTGTCCGGCCCAGGCGATTGAGATGTTCTTCACCCCTGAAGAGCAGAAGATTCTGGATCAGCTTGCCGCAGCAGGGGCAGCACCACAGGCTGAAGATGAGGATCCTGAAGCTGCTGCCATTGCCAAACTGCAGGCCCAGTATCGCGGGGTCTGGGTCTTTATTGAACAGGCTGATGGTGAGGCGGCCAAGGTCTCCTGGGAACTGCTGGGCAAGGGCAAGGAGCTGGCTGCCAAGCTGGGGGTCGGCCTGTCTGCCGTGGTGATCGGCCACAAGGTGGAACCACTCTGCCATGAGGCATTCAAGTACGGCGCAGAAAAGGCCTATCTGCTGGATGCACCGCTCTATGCCGATTACCGCACCCAATCCTACCTTGAGGCGATGTGCCACCTGATCGGGCAGCACAAGCCGGAGGTGATCCTGATGGGGGCCACCGGTATGGGCCGTGACCTGGCCGGGGCCGTGGCCACCAGGGTCGGCACCGGCCTGACCGCTGACTGCACCGGCCTGGATATTGATGACAAACGCAACCTGATGCAGACCCGCCCGGCCTTTGGCGGCAACATCATGGCCACCATCATGTGTGACAAGTACCGGCCCCAGATGTCCACGGTCCGGCCCCATGTGATGCAGATGCCGGAACCGTTACCGGGGGCAACCGGCCAGATCATCAGAGACAGCTTTACCACCCCGGAAGATCAGGTACTGGCAAAGGTACTGGAGATCATCCGTGATGGGGACAGCAAGCACAAGGTGGATATCGGCGGCGCTGAATTTATTGTCTCTGGCGGCCGTGGCATGATGGGACCGGAAAACTTCGGCATGTTGGAAGAGCTGGCCAAAGAGCTGAACGGCGTGGTGGGGGCCTCCCGCTCTGCAGTGGATGCAGGATGGCTTGGCCATGACCGGCAGGTGGGCCAGACCGGCAAGACCGTGCGGCCCAAGATCTACATCGCCTGCGGCATCTCCGGCGCTATTCAGCATCTGGTGGGAATGCAGGATGCTGATCTGATTATCGCCATTAACCGGGACAAGGATGCACCGATCTTTGAAGTGGCCCATTACGGCATTGTGGGCGACCTGTTCCAGGTGGTACCTGTCCTGACGCGAAAAATTCGTGAGCTGAAAGCACGAGGCAAAAAACAATGACATCAACCCAGACCATCTTCGCACCACTTTTTATTGCCGCCACCGCCCTGTTTATCTGGAGCTGCTGGAAACGACTCTCGCTCACCGCACTGGGCAGGCCTGACAACCGCCTTGACAACATCGGCCAACGGATCGGCGACACCCTAAGCTACGCCTTTGCCCAGAAACGGGTCCTGGCCAAGCCGTCCGGCCTGATCCATGTGGCCATCTTCTGGTGTTTTCTGGTGCTGATGGTTGCCAACACTGAATTTATTCTGCATGGCCTGTTCCCTGCTGTCAGCTTCACCAAGCTGCCGGACGGCATCTTCATGCCGCTGATGCAGATGATTGACGTGGTCTCGCTGATCACCCTGCTGGCGGTGACTGCGGCTGCCATCCGCAGGCTGGTGGCCCCGCCCTATCCTGAGGCCCGTACCTTTGAGGCGTTCTTCATCCTGTTTCTGATCGCCACCCTGATGATGGCAAACTTTGGCGTGAATGCCGCCAAGATCTCCCGCATGCAGGGTTCAATGCTGGAGATGGCAAAAAACATCATGCCGGTTTCCAGCCTGTTTGCCCCCTATGTGCCGCCAGGCATGGGCAGACTGGTGCATGACCTGTCCTGGTGGACCCATGCCCTGGTGCTGCTGTTGTTCATGAACCTGCTGCCGTTAAGCAAGCATTTCCATATCATTACCGCCATCCCCAACGTCTTTCTGCGGCGGCGCGAGCATCCGCCCCTGCCGGAACGGGAAGAGTTTAATGCTGGCAACAGCTTCGGCATCAGTCAGGTTGACGGCTATACCTGGAAAGAACTGCTGGATTCTTTTTCCTGTACCGAGTGTGGCCGTTGCCAGAATGTCTGCCCGGCAGACCAGACCCGCAAGCCGCTGAACCCGCGGGGGGTGATCGCCCAGTTAAAGCATAACCTGATGGCCAACGGCCCCCAGCTGAAGCAGGGCAAGGCAGCCACCACGCCGCTGATCGGCGAAGGTGAGGCCTCCATCTCTGAAGAAGCGATCTGGTCCTGTACCACCTGCGGCGCCTGTCTGCAGGCCTGCCCGGTCTTTATCGAGCAGATGCCCAAGCTGATCCCACTGCGCAGACATCTGGTGGAGATGGAATCACGCTTCCCGGAAGAACTGCTGAACCTGTTTGAAAACATGGAAGGACGCAGCAACCCCTGGGGTATCGCCCCCACTGAGCGGGGCAAGTGGGCCACCCAGCTGGGCGAGCGTCCCTATGAGCCGGGCAAGAGCGAGTATCTTTTCTATGTTGGTTGTGCCGGTTCCTTTGATGCCCGTGCCAAGCAGATTACCGTAGCCACCGCCCTGCTGCTGGACAAGGCCGGGGTTTCCTGGGGCATGCTGGGCAAGGATGAGAAGTGCTGCGGAGACAGCCTGCGCAGGCTGGGCAATGAGTATGTCTTTGACAAGCTGGCCAAAGAGAACGTGGCCCTGTTCAAAGAGCGGGGGATCAAGAAGGTGATCGTACAGTGCCCCCACTGCCTGACCACCCTGAAAAATGACTATAAGCAGTACGGTATCGAGCTGGAGGTGATCCACCACAGCCAGCTGCTGCTGTATCTGGTGCAGGATGGCCGGTTGAAACTGCCCAAGCAGGCTGATCTGGGCAAACTGGTCTACCATGATTCCTGCTACCTGGGCCGCCACAACGGCATCTATGACGAACCACGGGAGGCACTGGCCCTTGCCACCGGTGCAGAGCCGCTGGAGATGCCCCGCAACCGTGAAGACGGCTTCTGCTGCGGTGCCGGTGGAGGACGGATGTGGATGGAAGAGTTTACCGGCGACCGGATCAACCTGGTGCGGGCAGCCGAGGCGTTGGAACAGCAGCCGGATACGATCTGTACCGCCTGCCCCTACTGTCTGACCATGCTGGATGACGGTATGAAAGATCTAAAGGCTGAAAAGGTGCAGGTGAAGGATATTGCAGAGATTATGGCAGAGGCGGTACTGCGGTAAAGTAAGCCAGACAACCAATTTATTTTACATCAAACCCCTCCCAGCCTCCCCTTGTCAGGGGAGGGGCGCAACGTAGCAATTTTAAAGGATTCCCCCCTGACAAGGGGGGACTAAGGGGGGTTGGTTTCAGTTCTTACCAACTACCCTTTCTCCCGTGCTGCCAGACAGTCTTTCACCGCCTGCAGCAGTTCCATAAAACTGATCGGCTTCAGGATGGTCAGGTCTGCCTCAGGACAGTAGTGGGCATCATCATCGTAGGCCGTGGTAATGATAATCGGAATGCTGTGATCAAGCTCCCGTATTTTACGGATCATCTCCATCCCGTTCATAACCGGCATCTCAAGATCAGTAATCACCACGGCAGGCCGTTTCTCCTGATACAGCTGCAGACCTTCGCTGCCGTTTGAAGCCAGCAGCAGCTCTCCCATATAGCGGCGCAGAAAACTGCCGATGGAGAGACGGGCAATATCTTCGTCTTCCACATACAGCAGGGTCAACTGCTTCAGTTTTTCAGTAGCGTCCATCAGACTTCTCCCTGTTTCAGCGGAATGGCAAGGGTTATGACGGCACCACCATCCTGGTTTTCAGCCGTAACCGTGCCATTAAAGCGCTGTTCAATAATCTGCCGCACCACAAACAACCCCAGACCAACCCCCTGCGTACGAAACTTGCTGGTGACGTAGGGATCAAAGAGAGAGCCCAGCAGCTGCTGCGGAATACCGCCACCCGTATCAGCCACGACAATACATAAAACGTCCGGGGTTTGCCTGGCAATAGTTACCGTAATACGTCCAGTAGCAGCCTGACTGGCCACAATGGCATCACGGGCATTCGTAAAAACATTCAATACGCACTGTACCAGATCCTGCAGAGCCCCTTGAAGTTCCTGTTCCGAGATCAGGTTCAGCTCAAAACTGATCCCCGACTGCTGGTAGCTGTCCTGCACCATTGAGATAGAACGCTTCACGGCGTCTGAGGGCAAGACCGTTTCATCAGGAACCGCAGGCTTGCAGAGCAACTGGAAACCGGTAATCGAGCGGGACAGTTGCTTCAGATCCTGTATCACCAGATCTGCAGCGGCCATGGCATTTTCAGGGGCCAGTTCACCATTTGCCAGCAACCAGGCATTTTCCTGCACCCGCGCCCCGATGTTATTCAGCGGCTGTCGCCAGTGGTGGGCAATATTGACCAGCAGCTCACCCAGGGTCTGGTAGCGGGCCTGCTGCAGCAACAGGGCATCCTTTTCACGGCTTTTGGCAACCTCTTCCTCAACTCGCGCCTCCAGGGTGCGATTCAACTCCAGCAGTTCCTGCTCAATCCGGCACAGCTCTGTCGAGGCATAGTTGAGCGATGCCCCCAGGTCCTGCACCTCTGTCACACTACTCTCAACCGGCACGGTTGCACCTTTATGCTGTGGCAGCTCCCGGGCAAAACCGGACAGCGTGCTGATGGATCGCAGGGGACGTCGCAGCAGCAGGACCACCAGACTGATACCGATCAAGCTCTCTACAAAGCTGAGAATAATACCGTGCCGCCAGATCTGCTGTTGTAATTGAGTAATCTCCTCCAGGCTATAGGTAATCTGTAGCCACCCCAACATGCCGCCCGCCTGCACCGGCTGCCAAACCAGCAGGGTAGTACCGGCCAACTGCGTCGCTTGCGTTGCGGTACCAGGCACCTGCAGCGCAGGTGGTCCATCAGCCAACTCTGCTGCAGAGGTATCAGTGGTGCGCTGAAATACCGTCAGCACCACTCCTCTGGCATCGGTGGCAACTACCTTACGCAACCCCGGCAGGCCGGTGGCATGACGAAGATACTGATCCAGTGCCGCATAATCCTCAAGGGCCAGGGGATGGGCACACCCCTCGGCAAGATTTTCAGACAACAGCATTGCCTGCTGAAGACGTGCGGCAAGCAGCTGATTTGACTGACTTGCAGCGGTCCAGAAGGACAGCCCCAGAGTCCCGATCACCATGGCCAGGGTAATCGCCAGCAACATGCGGGTATACAAACGCTGCGGCAGCAGTTGCATCTGTTTAGATACCTTTGGTCATTGCTTCGTAATCCATTTTTTCCAGGGCCTTGTAATCACGATCATACTCCGCCACAACCGGCTTACCCAACTGTACCGGCTTAAGCAGGGGATTTGTTTCCGGCTTGCCGGCCATCCGCAGCACCGCATCAGCCACCGCCTGCTGAACCTGCCTTGATGTCCGGGGGTGCGCTGAGATCGGGTGTGGCGCTATCATGGGTGCTTTCATCAAGACACGCAATTTCGCCTTCACATCTTCCGGCTGAGCATCAAAATCAACGTTCAGCACTGTTCCGGCATCGGTTTTGCCCAACAAGACCATTTTATAGACATTACTGCTGGAGCCGACAAAAACCTCTTTCATGTTCAGCTTGATATTCTGTTGTGACAGGATCTGCCGCAATGACAGACTGCAGACGTTACGACTACCGACATAGGCAATCTGCTTGTTATCCAGGTCTGGCAGTACCTTGATGGCTGAATCAGCTCTGGTAATCAACATACCGGCAAGAAGGTGACTGCCCCGCACCAGCGGCCGGTAATTCTGACTGCGATGCACCAGCATCAGCTGGTAGGGGGTGGAAAAGGCAAAATCTGGCACCCCCTGTTTAAATTCAGCCTCAAACTGGTTCATGGTCTCGTACAGCTTTAACTTAAACTTGACTCCAGTCTCCTGTTCCAGTTGATCCAGAAACGGTCGCCACGTCGTATGCATGGTCACCGGCGGCCGTTGCGGCAGCACGGCAAAAATATACGGTTTCTGTTCTGCCCCCTGGGCAGGCAGTCCCATGGCCAACATCAGCAGCATCACCAACCCCGCAACTGTTTTCATGGCGTTTCCTCCTTTTGGCTGAAACCGCTACCATCCTGCCGCATCAAACGGCTCACCTCCGTCACTAACTCATCAACATCAATCGGTTTCGCCACATAGCCGTCAAACCCATGCTCCAGCAACTTACCCCGGTCGCCGGTCAGGGCATGGGCGGTCAGGGCGATGATCGGCGTATGACGATCACCACCTTTTTCTTGCGTCCTGATTGCCGATGTGGCTGCAACACCATCCATACCGGGCATCTGCACATCCATCAAAATCAGATCAAAATCCCCCTTAACCCAACCTTCAAGGGCTGCCTTGCCATCTTCCACTGCGGTCACCCGATGTCCGAGACGTTCAAGCAGCCGGGTGGCATAGAGCCGTCCCACCGGCTGATCCTCTGCCAGAAGCACCCGCAACGACTGTCCCTGCGTATGAACCGGTGCCTTTTCAGCCAGATTGTGGGGCATGATGGCCCCCAGCGGTACCTTCATCGGCAGGGTAACCGTAAAGCAACTTCCGACACCGGGCGTGCTTTCAACCTCAATACTCCCCCCCATCAGCTCAGTCAGGCGCTGACAGATGGCTAACCCAAGGCCGGTGCCGCCATAGCGGCGGCTGATGGTTTCATCTGCCTGGGTAAACGGCGCAAAGATCCGGCTCAGGGTATCCGGCTCCATGCCGATGCCGGTATCGGTCACACGAAAGCGGGCATGGAGCGGTTGCCCCGGCTGGGACAGCGCTTCTATCTGCAGCACAATCTGCCCCTGATCGGTAAACTTGACCGCGTTCCCCACCAGATTATGCAGGACCTGCTTCAGGCGTGAAGGCACACCGCGCATGGTGGCAGGCAGGTCCGGGGCCAGCTTGAGCTGCAGGCCCACCCCTTTACGCTGGGCAACCGGCTGGTGAATCCGCAGGATGTCATTGGCCAGTTCATCGGGATCAAAGTCTGCCTGTTCCATGCCAAATCCGCCAGACTCAATCCGGGTCAGATCCAGCAGGTCGTTGATGACCGACAACAGACTCTGGGCAGAATCATCCAGATGGCGCAGGTAGTCCAGCTGTTCATCCACCAGCGGGGTCATATGCAGCAGGTTGCTCATCCCCATAATACCGTTCAAGGGGGTACGCACCTCATGGCTGATGTTGGCCAGAAACTGGGTCTTGGCCCGGTTGGCAGATTCAGCGGCATCCCTGGCCAGCCGGATCTCCTGCTCAACCTTTTTCTGTTCTGACAGATCGGTGACAAAGGCAAAGGATGATTTGACCGTGTCGTTTTCATCAAACAGGGTGGTGGCATGAAACATGACCGGCACCGGATCGCCGTTTTTGTGCTGCAGGTTCAGCTCAAAGTTACGGTGAAGCGTCCCTTCAACCCTACCCAGCTGGTACAGGAAGGCAGGCCGTGATTCCTGAACGGCAAACTCAACCGGAGAACGACCCAGCATCTCTTCCGGGCTATAGCCCAGCATGGCAGACAAAGCCGGATTAACCTTGATGGTTAACCGGTCCGGCCCCAGTTGCCAGAATCCCTGAACAGAACTTTCAATAAAGGCACGCATATTGGCTTCGCTGGCCGACAGCTCCCGGGTCCGTTCCTGCACCTTCTGCTCAAGCTGGATGTTCATCTCTGCCACAGCAGCCTGGGCCTGCTTGACCGCACTGATATCGGTAAAGGTCAGCACCACACCATCCACCGTGCCGTCTTCACCCTTGTAGGGCAGGATACGCTGCAGCACCCACTGATCAGGGCCGGACTGAATCTCCTGCTCCATCCGCAGGCCGGTCTCAAGCACCTGAATAAGGTTTCGCCTGAACTCCTGGGGCGAACTCAGTTCATAGGCAATATGATCGATGGGACGTCCCAGATCCTGGGGCAACAACTTCATAAACCCGCTGATGGCACTGGAAAACTTGCGGATACAGAGCTGTTGGTCCAGAAAAACAGTGCCCACTTCGGTGCTGGCCAGCAGGTTGTCATGGTCGCTATTCAGACGCAGCAACTCCTCATTGCGCCGTTCCAGCTCACCATTAACGGCGTAGAGATCTTCGTTGACCGATTTCAGTTCTTCGTTGGTGCTCTGTAGTTCTTCGTTGGAGGAGATCAGCTCTTCATTGGCCAGATCCAGCTTCTCGTTACTGGCCTGCAGTTCTTCAATGGTTAACTGCAAGGAATGCCGGGTGGAGTGCAGCTCCTGCTCAAGGTCTGACAGGCGGTGGTGGGCAGCTGAATCAGCAGCATCATGGTGACAGCTGACACGATCAGATTCCTGGGTCGGCTGCCAGTCTGAAGGGGCCAGGGTGACATGAAAATGCATCTCATTGCTCCGGTCATCCCTCAGGCAGCTGACCGAGAGATCAACATAGCTGCAGCCGGTATCCTGCAGCAGTGGAATCCGGTCCACCACTGAATTTTCATGTTGCTGCTCCGCCCGCAACAGGGCGGTGGAGAGGGCAGGCCGCAGCTCATCACGCAGGCTGCCCAGAATATCACCGCTTAAACGACCGGTCAGAGGGCGCAGATAGCGGGTCAGGTCGCCAAAGATATGCAGCACCTGGCGGTTGCTGTTTAAGAGCATACCGGGCGGGGCATACCGTTCCAGGATCAGGTCATAGTCATGCAGCAGGTGACGGTCCAGGGCGATGGCATTGCGCGGCCCCTGATGCAGCGAGGCGATTAAGGGATTACGGGCCATCCAGGGGATACCCGGCACGGTGATGCTGTCACGGGGGGTGGCCTGTTTCCGAAACAGCTTGATCCCGGCCTGTACGCTACTGAAGGCGTTGGGCAGATGACTGACCCCTTCGCTGGGACCCAGCAGCAGCAGGCCGCCAGGCACCAATGAAAACTGCAGGGCCGTCAACACCCGTTGCTGGGCATCGGGCTGCAGGTAGATCAGCATATTACGGCAGACCGCCAGATCAATCCGGGTAAAAGGAGGATCAGACAACAGGTTGTGGTGGGCAAAGACCAGCATACGCCGGATCTGGGGATCTATCCGGTAACAGCCTTCTTCTTCAGCACGGAAGTAACGTTCAAGAAACGGGGTTGGCATCCCTGCAATCAAATCTTCGCAATAGGCCCCCCGTGAAGCGATCTCCAGCGCACCTTTGTGGACATCAGTGGCAAACACCTTCAGATCACCGCTAAACCCAACCTCCTGGGCAATGCTGTGCAGCAGCACCGCCAGTGAATAGGCCTCTTCACCGGTTGCACAGCCGGCGGACCAGACCCGGAACCCATCGGATGCCGACCGTCCGCGCAACAGCTCCCGCAGCTGTTCTTCAAGCCCCCGAAAGACCTGGGGATCACGAAAAAACTCCGTCACGCCGATCAGCAGATCACGACCCAGCAGCTCAACCTCTTCCTGATCCGCTGACAACAGGGTGACATAATCAGCCGGATCATCAAGCTGCAGCATCTCCATCCGGCGCGAAATCCGGCGCCCTACCGTACCGGAACGGTAACAGCCAAAATCTATACCCAGAACGCGCCGAAGCAGATCGGTAACCGGCTGCCAGTCGGTTGTACTCTCATCACCGCTGTTATCCAGTAGTTCAGACTCTGGCAGCGCTTGGTTGTCACTATCACTCATATATGAAACGTCCCTTTCATCGCAACGACTCGTGCCATTTCAGCCATCAGCTGGTCAATCTGGACCGGCTTGCTGATATAGCCATCAAAACCGCTTTTCAGCAACTTTTCCTTGTCCCCTGCCAGGGCATGGGCGGTCAGGGCGATAACCGGCAGATGCAGCCCGCTGGCCTGTTCAGTCTGACGCAGACGAGCCAGCACCTCTTCACCACCCATACCGGGCATCTGGATATCCAGCAGCATCAGGTCATACTGTTCCCGTCCCAGCAGATCAAGAGCCATCAGGCCATCGACCGCCGGTGTTATCCGATGTCCCTGCCGCTCCAGCAGCCGCTGCACAAAGGTACGGTTTACCTCCTGATCCTCAACCAGCAGAATCTGAAGCGGCTCAAGCTGCAGGATTGACACTGCCGGTTGAGTATCATCGGCAACCTGCTCACCTGCATAGCGCCCAAAAGGCAGTTCCACAATAAAACAGCTGCCCTGTCCCAGGCTGCTTTCAGCACGGATACTTCCCCCCATCAACTCAGACAGGCGTCTGCAGATCGCCAGCCCCAACCCACTGCCGCCATGATTCCTGGCGGTGGATGCATCAGCCTGGGTAAAGGGATTAAATATCTTCTGCAGGGTTTCCGGCGCCATACCGATACCGCTGTCACACACCTCAAACCGGAGCCGACTCCCCTGGGAAGAATCATGCAGCCGATGAATCTGAACGCTGACCCCGCCACGGCTGGTAAACTTAATCGCGTTCCCCACCAGGTTGATCAAGACCTGTTTCAGACGCAGGGGGTCACCCACCAGGGCCGGGGGCAGATCATCCGGCAGCTGCACCGTAAGGTCGATCCCTTTTTCTGCTGCAGGTTTCTCATACAGGGCAGCCACCTCACGCAGTAGCTTGGCCAGGCTGAACGGTGTCTGTTGAATGGCAAGGCTGCCGGCCTCTATCCTTGAAATATCAAGAATGTCGTTAATCAAGGTCAACAGATTACGGGCCGAGCCATCCAGCATATCCATATAACCGGCCTGTTCTTCAGTCAGGTTGGTGGTCCGTAGCAACTGACTCAAGCCCATGATGCCGTTCAAGGGGGTGCGCACCTCATGGCTCATATTGGCCAGAAATTCATTCTTGGCAACCGTAGCGGCCTGAGCTGCATCCCGCGTCCGCTGCAGTTCAAGGGCAGCCAGTTTTCTCTGGGTAATATCAAGATCAACACAGTACATCTCAAGCTCGCCATTGATATTACGCAGCATGGCGTGGCTTGAAAAAACATCCAGCAACTGACCTGACTTGTGCTGCAGCTGCAGCTCTCCGGCAGGGATCGGGATATCCTCATCAATCCACTGTTGCACCCCTTGAATAACCGCTTCCCGCATGAAAGAGGGGATGATCAGATCTTCGAGCTGTCTGCCCAACGCCTCTTCGCTACTGTAGCCGTAAAACAGCTCACTGGCATGGTTCCAGAAAATGACCCGGCGCTGGCTGTCATATCCCTGCACCGGAAGATGGGGCACATTCTCCACCAGGGCGCGGAAGCGGTGTTCGCTTTCTCGCAGCACGGCATCCAGCCTTTTACGTTCGCTGATATCCCGCACCACCGCCAGCAACCGTTGTCGGCCGTTGATCTCAGCGGCCCGCAGGCTGACCTCGACCCAGAAGGTCGTGTCATCAGGGCGCGCACAAAGCCATTCAAACAGCTGCGGTTCACCCTCTAATGCTGCCAGTATATAACGCTGGGCCTGTTCAAAACTGAATGCAGAATGATCCGACGGAGAAAGCTGCGCCGGGTTAGCCCCGATCAGCTCCTCCCGTGGACGCCCAAAAAGTTCCAGCGCCTGCTTGTTACAGTCAATGATCATCCCCTGCTGGGCATCCATGATAAAGATCACGTCATTGGTGGCATTAAAGATGGTCCGGTAGGCGTTCTCTGCCGCCTGCAGCGCCAGGGCATCTTCACGGGCAGCGGTAATATCCCGGGCTGTGCCATACAGCAGCAACTGATCTGGATCAGAGGGGTGCTGCACACATTTGTTGTGTTCGCGGATCCAGCGTACATGTTGATCTTTGCGGACAAGGCGGAACTCGGTACGGACCTCATCACCATCTGCCATTTTCAACAGCCCGGCTGCTATCCGCTCCCGATCATCGGGATGGACCAATGGCAACCAGCAGCCAAAGTCATACAGTTCCTGCTCGGAATAGCCGGTAATCCGCTCAAACTGTCCGCCGATCCACTGCACGCGATAGGCTCCGTTTGCGATACGACTGCAGACATGGCAGAAATCGGAGGTCAGCTCGGTAAAGGCATGATAGCGCTGTTCCGACTCAAGCAGTTGACGTTCAAGTTCTGCACGATGCTCAGCCGTTGTCATCCGCGTTTCTCCTTGCTGATCAGTTCCAGCACCCGTGCCATCTCTTCAAACAGTTTGCTGACCTGCAGTGGCTTGGCAAGATAGCCGTCAAAACCGGCGTTCAGCAGCCGTTCCCGATCCCCCACAATGGCGTGGGCCGTCAGGGCGATAATCGGGGTATGCCGTCTGATCGAGTCTTCTGCCGCCCTGATAACCGCCAACGCCTTCAGACCATCCATGACCGGCATCTGGATATCCATTAGCACCAGATCAATTGACTCATCCTGCCAGAGGGCGACCGCTTCCTGCCCGTTATTGGCCAACAGCGGCGTATGCCCCTGTTTCCGCAGGATCTCTGCCACAAAACGCTGGTTCACCGGCTGGTCCTCTGCCACCAGTATCTTTAACGGTTGATCAAGCGTAATAATGGGGACTGCTTCCGGCATAGCCTCCCGAAGTTCCGCACGTTTAAGCGGCACGGAAAAGCTGAAGGTGCTACCCTGGCCCGGACTGCTGACCAGACTGATACTGCCGTTCATCAGCTCAACCAGCTGCTTGCAGATCGCCAGCCCCAGGCCGGTACCACCGTACTTGCGGGTGGTGGAGCTATCGGCCTGGATAAACGGCTCAAACACCGCCTGCTGGGTTGCTGCATCCATGCCGATGCCGGAATCCCTGACCTCAACCAGAAACAGCACCGTTTCCTCATTGACCTCTCTGGCTGAAGCCTGGACCGCGACCTCACCACCCACCGTAAACTTGATGGCGTTATTCACCAGATTACTCAGCACCTGCGCCAACCGGTGGGGGTCACCGGTCAGTGCTGCCGGCAGGCTGTCGCTGCAGGCAAGGGTAAGCTGCAGCCCTTTGGCCTGTGCCCGCAGACGCATCACCCGCAGGGTATCGTTCAAGAGTCCACAGGGCTGGAACGGCAGTTCCTCCAGCTCCATCCGGCCAGCTTCGATCTTTGAGAAATCAAGGATATCGTTAATCACGCTCAGCAGACTTTCTGCTGATGTTTCAATATTATCCAGAAACTCCTGCTGCAGAGGAGGCATCTCCATATCCTGCAACAGCTGCACCATGCCGGTAATACCGTTTAACGGGGTGCGGATTTCATGGCTCATCACCGCCAGGAAACGGCTCTTGGCCTCGTTGGCCTGCTTGAGTTGCGTCATGGTGCTGCGCAGGGCGTCTTCCTGCCAGATCCTGGCAGTAATATCGCTGAAGATGGTGGCAAACCGCTCCGCCCCGATCCGACAGACTGAAACCGTCAAGTGCAGTTGCAGCGGCTCATAATACGCCTCAAAACTACAGGGCTGACCGGTTGCCACCACGGTGGCATATTCCTGCAGGTAGGGGGCATGGGAGATACGATAGACCTCTGTGGCCAGCTTCCCCACCACCTCATCGCGGGAAAGCCCCAGAATATCACGATAGCGCTGATTGATCTCTTCAAGCCGGTAATCGCAAGGAGTACCCTCTGCATCGTAACAGATCCGATGCAATGCCACCCCTTCAGCCATGGCATCAAACAGGGCATGGAACTGTTCTTCACTGGCGGCCAGACGCTCCATGCTTTCCTGCAGGCGGGCAGACATCTGCTGCAGACTTTCCTGCAGCAGGGCAAACTCATCACGACGGACCGGCAGCTGCTCCAGCGCCGTGGTATCACCCTCACCCCGACGACGGACGGCACGGGAGATCTCTTCAAGGGGACGGCTGATCCTGCCCACCATCAGCGAGACAATCACAATGCCGACCGCACACATGAACCCATTTACCACCAGCTTGCGCTTCAGCCGTTGACGGGCCACCTCATAGATCTGGGCCTTGGGAATACTCACCTGCAGATGCCAGATTCCTGTTGTTGAACTACTCAGCCCCTGCACCGGCGTTATAATCTGCAGTTCTGACCCGCTATCACGCACCAGTTGTCCTGCGCTGCCGGACGGTCCGCTAACCGGCGCCTGATTACCGCCACTGGTAAACAGCGCCAGCCCGGCCTGGTTCAGCAACGCAACCTGCAGACGATCTGCCCCGCTCATTCGATAGGTTTGAAAATACTCGCTTAAGGCACTCAACCGGGTTTCCTGCAGCCTGCCAACGATAACCCCTTTGGGCTGCTCCCCTGCTTCACGGCGTACCGGCGCATAAAACAACACCCCGGCCGCTGTACTGCCGCTGCCCGGCTGAATCAGGAAACCGCTCTGACCAGCCATCCCCTTCTGCCAAAGCGCTTTATCCATCGGCTGCCCCAGGTTCAGACCATCGGCATCGGCCCGAACCGTGCCGTCAGGCCCACAGAAGGTCAGGTGTCCAAAGGAAGCAGAGCTTTCACGGAAGTCAAACAGACGACGGTTAATGGAGGGAATACTACGGCCCGGTTCATTGAGGAAGGCAGAGCGGGAGACCATTGCCAGGTCACGGGATGCCTGTTGCAGCAGCAGATCTATGGTATGGCTGACCTGATGGCTGGTACCCAGCAGGTTGCGGGTCGCCACCTGTTGATCATTACGGGTGGCCCCCAGATAGCTGACCAGTAGCTCCACACTGACAATCAGCAGGATAATCACGGCAAAGGTTATGGTAAGTCGGGTACGGAACTTCATGGCAGCTCCCGTGCGGTTAAGACCATTGTCAGATCAGTGTACCACCGGTTTAACGGTTTACAATGAAGACAGAAAAAATCAGATCCGACCCGCCTTGATCGACAGCGGCCAGACCACCCTTTGACAGCCCGGCCCCCAGTAGGGAGCAAGCTCTGCTGACAGGCTTACCACCGGGTCACTGCCATGCTGATCACGATAACGACTGGTGGCAGACCAGCTACGCAGATAGCCGCACAGGTCATCCAGATCCCAGTCAACCGCCATGGCACAAACCGGTGGTTTTAACTCTTGAAAGGGGAAAGCCAGGTCGGCATAGCCGTTCTCCACATGACGCCGTTCCGGTGGCCAGCAGTCACCAACGGTTTCGTAGTAGAAGCGGTCCAGCAGCGCCTGGATCCCGACCGTATCAGCCCCTTCAACCTGAAAGACACCATAGGTCCAGACCGCCAGCAGACCGCCCGGCTTCAGCACACGTCGTACCTCGGCATAAAAGCGCTCAAGATCAAACCAGTGCAGGGCCTGGGCCACGGTTACCAGATCAACCGACTGATCCGGCAGACCGGAACAATCAGCCGGTGCGGTATGATACTGCACCCCGGCGCAGGCGGTAGCTGCCTCAATCTGTGACCCACTGGCATCGGTGGCCCAGACCTGCTCAAAATAATCAGCCAGTGCCACCGCGGCCTGACCGGTACCGGTGGCGCAATCCCAGGCCAGCTTGCGGGCCGGAGCCTGATCAGCCAGCCAGCGAAACAGCTCTGCCGGATAGCTGGGACGGTGGCTGGCATAGTGGGCCGCTACCTTGGCAAAATGGTCGGTGAAGCTGGTGTTTGTCATGGCCCTTCCTTTGTGGTTACCCGCTGCATTTCAGCGCAGAGCAGTCTGATATCAACCGGCTTGGTGACATAGCCGTCAAATCCATCAGCCAGTAGGCGTTCACGATCACCACGCAGCGCGTTGGCCGTAAGTGCAATAACCGGCGTATGACCGCCGCCGATCTGATCAATGGCCAGCATTGTCTGCAATGCCTCAGTACCGCTCATGATCGGCATCTGCACATCCATCAGGATACAATCAAACCGCTGTCGCTGCCACCGTTCAAGCGCCTGCCTGCCGTTTTCAACCGTGGTGACCTGATGCCCGATCTTGGTCAGCAGGGTAGAGATAAAACGGGCGTTAACCGGATTGTCTTCTGCCACCAGCAGTGTGAGTGGTGTTCCGCTCCAGACCGGTATTGCAGCTGATCTGTCATCATTGCTGCAGATCAGCTGTTGTGGTACGGCAAAGGGCAATTCCAGATGAAACACACTGCCGCTTCCATCATTGCTCTCAGCCCAGATCCGTCCCCCCATCAGCTCTGCCAGCTTACGACAGATTGCCAGCCCCAGACCGGTGCCCCCGTATCGGCGGGTGGTGGAACTGTCTGCCTGGGTAAAGGGGGCAAAGATCCGCCCCATCGCCTCCGGCGAGATACCGATGCCGGTATCGCTCACACTCAGGCGCAGCACCAGCTGACCACCATCCTCTGAAACAACCGTTGCCCCAATGGTAATGCTGCCCAAATCAGTGAACTTGATGGCATTACTCAACAGATTCAGCAGAATCTGCTTGATACGCAACTGATCACCCACCAGCAGATCCGGCACGGCTGCTGAAAGATCAGCCTTGATCTGCAACCGCTTCTGGTGAATGCGGGAGATCTGGGTACTGACAATATCGTTGATGGTCTTGCGCAGGGAAAAGTCGGCATATTCCAGTTCAACTTTGCCCGCCTCAATCTTGGAGAGATCAAGGATATCATTGATCAACGACAGCAGGTTGTCGGCAGACAGTTCAATACTGTGCAGATATTCTGATTGCTCCGGGGTCAGCTCTGTAAAGCGAAGCAGTTGGGACATACCGATGACACCGTTCATCGGCGTACGGATCTCATGGCTCATATTGGCCAGAAACTCGCTTTTGGCCTGGTTGGCCGCATCAGCTGCCTCCCGGGCCAGCTCAAGCTCTGCCTCATGCTGCTTCCGCTCGGTAATATCATGGGCAACATGCACCGTGGCCTCGTAGCTGCCATCTGCACCAAACATCGGAATGGTGGTTACCTGGAAGCTCCGCCCCAGCCGCTCCACCAGCGTCTCAACGCAATGGTTGTCATGATCAAGCAGGGTTTGGGATTGGGGGCACGACTCAGGGGGCGCTTCTTTGCCATGCATGCACAGGTAACAGGGGGCCTGCACCGCCTGGGTCCTGGTGACACCAAGTGCATCCAAAGCAGCCTGATTGACTCTGATGATGCGGTGGTTGGCATCAATGATAAAAATCAGATCAGCCATGGCATCAAAGGTCCGCTCCCATTCATCACGACTGCGGCGCAATTCGGTTTCTGCCTGTTTACGTGCCGTGATGTCATGACTGATACCGATGAGCCCAACCACCTGCCCGGCGCTGTCGCGAAAGGCCATCTTGGTACTTTCCACCTGCACCTGACTGCCATCCTGCATGGTTACCGGCAGCTCATAGCTGATCGGCTGTCCGGCTTCCAGCGCCTCACGGTCTTTGTGTCGAATAAAGCCGGCCAGTTCCTGATCCTTAATCAGTTCCAGATCAGAATGGCCGATAATCTGCTCTCTGGGCAGGCCGATAAAACGCTCGGCATACAGGGTATTACACCCCAGATAGCAGCCGTTGACATCTTTGTAGAAGATCAGGGCCGGGATCGTATCCAGCAGGGTATGCAGAAAGGCACGACGATCCTGCAGATGTTGCTCCCGCAGATCACGCTGGTGGATCAGATCTTCAATGGTAGCAGCCATCTCATTGAAGGCGGTGACACAGGTATCGATCTCCGGCAGGCGGCAAAGCTCTGCCCTGATACGGTAATCACCATTGCCAAACCGCTCTGCAGCCTGTTGCAGACTACGCAGTGGCCGTAATGCCTGCCTGATAACAGGCGCCATCAGACCACAGAAGGAGGCCAGACCAACCAGCAGAAAAAAACCTTGCAACTGCAACAAACGCCAGAACAGTGCCTGTTCTTTAGCGGGTGAGTAGCCCAGGACCAATTCGCCGTAGGAACGCCCACCAGCTTCTACCAACGTGCTTTCACGACGTTTATGAATATCAGTCAGTTTTTCAAACCACGCCGGAGCATGCCTCCTTGAAGCATTGTCAACCACTTCAAGCACCCTGCCTGACTGATCGGTCCAACGAATCAGATAGATACGTTCCTGTTTTACCGTACTGCGCAAGACCTGCTCAATGCTGTGATAATCACCTGAAGCAGCATTACCGGCAACAACAGCACTGAGATCCCGCAGTTGATCATGCAGTTCTTCCCTGATCCGTTCACGCAGGCTGTCCAGTTCATGCAGTGCCTGAAACCAGACCAACAGCGAGGTAATCACAAACATGACAAAACCGCTGACCAGCAGCAGGCGGGTGAACAAACTCAGGCGGGGCAGTTTAAATGGGCTGGTCATAGGTAAGGCTCCGATGCCACGTCACATGGCCCATAGGCAATGTTACACTGTGCTTCTATCAGACCCGATGAGCAGAAGCAGATGTACCTCCTGGTAGTGATGCCAATGCTGCCAGCAGCAGTTCCATATCCACCGGCTTGGCGATGTAGTTGTCAAACCCTTCTGCCATGATCCGTTCGCGGTCACCCCGCAGGGCGTGGGCGGTCAGGGCGATAATGGCGGTGTGGCTCCCCCGCTGCTGCTCCTCCTGGCGGATCTGACGGGTGGCCTCAATGCCATCCATTACCGGCATCTGCACATCCATCAGGATGCAGTCCCACTCAGTCGTTCGCCATTGCTCAAGCGCCTGAAGGCCATCCTCCACTGCAGTGACCTGATGTCCCATCCGGCTCAGGATGGCAGTCATGCTGCGGGCGTTAATCTGATTATCCTCTGCCAGCAGGATCTTCAGAGAACGGGTTGGCCTCTGTTCCGGGAGATTCTCCTTAACCACCTGGCTCAGGGACCGTTCCGGCTGTTTCTGAAGCAGGAACGGCAGCTCAACATGGAAGCTGCTGCCAACCCCTTCCTTGCTTTCTGCCCAGATCCGTCCCCCCATCAGCTCAACCAGTCGGCGACAGATTGAAAGCCCCAAACCGGTGCCGCCATACTTGCGGGTGGTGGAGCTGTCTGCCTGTTCAAAGGGGGCAAAGATTCGCTCCATTGCCGCTGCCGACATGCCGATACCGGTATCGCTGACCGATAGACGCAGGGTGACACTGTTGCGATCACGGGAAATCTGCCGGGCCGCAACCGTAATCCGCCCCTGTGCAGTAAATTTAATGGCATTGCCCAGCAGGTTGAGAAAGATCTGCTTGACCCGTAGCGCATCCCCCTGCAGGGTATCCGGCAGCTCCTCCGGCAGGTCACAGATCAGCTCCAGTCCCTTTTGGCTGATGGTATAGGTCTGGGACCCAATAATTTCATGCAGTGTCTGGCGCAGGGAAAAATCAACATATTCAAACTCAAGCTTACCTGCCTCAACCTTTGAAATATCAAGGATATCACTGATTATTGCCAACAGGCTTTTGGCAGAGAGCTCAACATTCTCCAGGTACTCATCCTGTTCATGATCTAGTTTTGTTGATTGCAACAGGTGTATCGTACTGATGATCCCGTGCATTGGCGTACGCAGTTCATGGCTCATGTTGGCCAGAAACTCTGTCTTGGCCCGGTTGGCAGTCTCTGCCCGTTCCTTGGCCTCCTGCAGTGCTGCCTCAATCTTTTTCCGCTCGGTTATATCCCGTACCAGCCCCAGGTTGTAGCCCTCTCCATTAAACTCAAGGTAATTGGCGGTAACCTCAACCGGATAGAGCTTACCTGACTTGCCTCTGTGAGATCCCTCAAAGGTCATGCTGCGCTGTGCCATCAGCTGGTGCCAAAGGGCAGGCCACTCATCCAGTGAAAAATCAGTATCAATATCGCCAATCCCCATGGTCAGCAGTTCTTCGCGGCTGTACCCGGTGGCACGGCTGGCCTCCTGATTGACATAGTAAAAACGGGCATCCTTGTCGGCCATGAAGGCCGCCTCATGGATCGTATCCAGGGCAAAATTCAGCAGGGCCATCTGCCGTTCTGCCTCTTTGCGCTCAGTAATAATCTCCTTGATCGCCACAAAGTTAATGATGGCTCCGCTATCATCAAGCAGCGGGGTGATGGTGGCCTGCTCCCAGAATTCCGTGCCATCCTTGGTCTTGTTCAGCAGCTCACCCCGCCAGGGCTGGCCTGCGGTAATGGTCTGCCAGAGCTCGGCATACAGCTCCGGGGGATGATACTCTGATTTGAGTATCCGGGGGGTTTGACCAATGGCCTCTTCCGGGCTGTAACCGGTTGCCTCGCTAAAACGGGGGTTCACATACTGGATCACCCCGTGGGGATCGGTGATCACCACTATATTGGCACTCTGTTCCACGGCAAGTGAAAGACGTTTCAGGGCGATCTCTCCCTGTTTACGCTCGGTGATATCAATGATACTCCAGACGACCCCGATCTCGCCATCCTGCAGCGGCAACTTGACCCCGGTTAAGAAGCACCAGAAGACACTGCCGTCCTTGCGGCGCATCGGGTATTCAGCAGTCAGGTGCGTCTTGCCATCCCGGGCTTGCCTGAAGGTGGGCGCCCAGTTTTCATAGTGCTGCTGATCAACATGGAGCATCCGTACGCACTGCCCCACCATCTCTTCTTCCTGATACCCGAACAGGTGACAGAACTGCTGATTGACCTTCAGCATCAGCCGTTCTGACGAGACAATCAGGTTGCCGGTGCCGTTATGTTCAAACAGGGCTTGCAGGTGGCTGCGTTCAGCCAGCAGTTCTTCTTCAGCCTGTTTACGATCACTGATGTCAGTCAGGCTCCAGACCACCCCGCCATCACCATCAGGCAGGGTAATGGCGCCACCGGAAATAACCGCCCAGAACAGGCTGCCATCCTTGCGTCGGTACTGCCATTCAATCTGTACCAGCGGTCCATTGGCACGGGCATTGGCGAACCATTGACCAAAACGTAGATACTGCTCGTGGTCAGGATGCACAATCTCCACGCTCTGGCCAACCAGTTCATCGCGACCATACCCGAACAGCTCGCAGAAACGTCGGTTCACCTCAACGATCATCCGCTCTGATGATACGATCAGAATCCCTGCGGTGGTGCGTTCCAGCAACGCCTGCTTGAATGCTACCTGGTGCTGCAACTGGCGTTTTTGCCAGCTATACAACAGAAACAAAGCAGCCAGAATCAGCATGCCAACACCATAGACCAGGACAGATGCCGTCATGACGCGATACCTGTCAGTCGCTTCATGACATCCAATAACAAAGCGACATCCACCGGCTTGGACACATGGGCATCAAACCCCTGCTCCAGCAATCGTGCCCGTTCATCATGCATGGCGTGGGCCGTCAGGGCGATAATCGGCAGGTGGCCGCCGCTCTGCTGCTCCTGCTGGCGGATACTCCTGGTGGCAACATCACCCCCCAGTACCGGCATCTGGATATCCATCAAGACAATATCAAACCGCTGCTGTTCCACCTGTTCAAGCGCCTCCTGACCATTAGCCACTGCAGTGACCTGATGCCCCAACCGTGTCAGTAATTTTACAACAAACTCTCTACTGATCGGATTATCCTCTGCCAGCAGGATGGCCAATGGCCGCAACACCACCCCACTATCCGTCTCCGCCCCATTGCACTGCTGCTGAATGGTTGACTGATCCGGCACGGTAAACGGCAGTTCAACATGAAAGCTACTGCCAACCGTTTCCTGGCTTTCCGCCCAGATCTGTCCTCCCATCAGCTCAACCAGACGGCTGCAGATGGCAAGACCCAATCCGCTGCCGCCGTACCTGCGGGTGGTTGAGTTATCAGCCTGCTCAAAGGGGGCAAAGATCCGCGCCAGTTTGTCCGGCGACATGCCGATGCCGGTATCGGCAACAGTCAGACGGACCACTGCACTACCGTTTCTGCGTGCCACCAGTTCCACGGCAATGGTAATCCTGCCCTGCCCGGTAAACTTAATCGCATTGCCCAGCAGGTTCAGCAAGATCTGCCGCGTCCGCATCTGGTCACCCAGCAGGATCTCCGGCAGGCTGTCAGCCAGATCAATATGGACGCTGATATTTTTTTGGTTAATCTCAAACTGCTGGCTTGCCAGTAGTTCATCGACCATGCGCCGTAGCGAAAACTGAACCTGCTCTAGCTCCAGCTTGCCTGCCTCAATCCTGGAGAGGTCCAGAATATCACCGATCAAGGTAATCAGGCTGTTTGCTGAGCTTTCAATGCAGCCAAGATACTTCTCCTGTTCAGGACTCAGTTCCGTGGCACCCAACAGATGGGCCATACCGATCACCCCATTCATCGGGGTACGCAGTTCATGGCTCATGTTGGCCAGAAATTCACTCTTGGCCCGGTTGGCAGCCTCGGCAGCCTCTTTGGCGTGCAGCAGCTCATCCTCAACCTGCTTGCGGTCGCTGATGTCGATCACGCTCCAGACAACCCCTTGATCGCCATCAGGCAGGGTTAAGCGCACCCCGGTAAAGACACACCAGATAATGCTGCCATCCTTACGCAATGAAGGATGTTCTGCGCTCAGATGGGTAACACCGTTACGGGCCTGGATAAAGCGCGGGGCCCAATCCAGATAGTGCTGCTCATCAAGGTGCAGCATCCGCACCGACTGCCCCAGCAGTTCCTGTTCCGTATAGCCCAGCATCTCGCAGAACTGCTGGTTTACCTGCACAATAATCCGTTGCGAAGAGACAATCAGGTGGCCGGAACCGCCATACTCAAACAATGCCTTCAGATAGTTGCGATCGGTCTCCAGCTTCTGCTCAATCTGTTTGCGCTCCGTAATATCCCGCCCCACCACGATCAACCCTTTGCGCCTGCCCTGCTGGTCAAAGGTGGGTACTTTGATGACATCAAAGATCTTGCTGCTGCCATCAGGTCGGGGAATAATCTCGTCAGAGCGGGAGAGGCTGCCCTTGCGCCAGGCGATTTCATCGCTGTCTTCGCAGCCTAAAAAGGCATCCCGATAAAATCCGCTGTAGGCGGCAAGTTCTGAATCCTTCTTGCCCCGGTAGTCAACCCCTTCCAGCTGAAACAGCTGCAGATCAAACTCATTGGCCTCAAGCCACCTGCCTTCGGCATCCTTGAAGCAGACAATATCAGGCACAGAGTTGATCAGGGTGCGTAACTGCTCTTCCCTGGCAACCAGCTCTTGCTCGGTTTTTTCCCGTTCATCAATCTCTGTCTGCAGGCGCTTGCTTAGATTACGGAACATAAGCACCAGAGCAGACAGAAAACAGAGCAGACAGAGCAGGATGATACGTTCTGTCATGGGAGCTCCTTTGCTAGCGGTAGTTCGACATAAAAGCAGCTTCCTTTGCCCGGCTCTGATTCAACCCGGATCTGCCCTCCCATCAACTCGGTCAAACGCTTGCAGATGGCAAGCCCCAGACCGGAGCCGCCAAACTTACGGGTGATGGTTCCATCGGCCTGGGTAAAAGGGGCAAATATCTGTTTCTGATGTTCCTCAGAGATGCCGATGCCGGTGTCTCTGACTGCTACCAACAATCTGGCCGGTGTATCCTGTTCTGATGCAAGACGGCAAGCACTGATTGTAACGCCCCCCTGCTGGGTAAATTTGACGGCATTCCCCAACAGGTTCAGGATAATCTGCTTGAAGCGCAACGGGTCGCCCTGCATCTGCTCCGGCAGATCATCCGCCAGATCAAGTTGTAGTTGCAGCGATTTCTGTCGGGCAGTGGCACTCTGGATAGCAACGACCTCTTCAAGCACCAGACGGATTGGAAAGGTGATCTCTTCAAGTTCGATCCGGCCTGCTTCAATCTTGGAAAGATCCAGAATGTCGCTGATCAGAGAAAGCAGGGTGCTGGAACAAAGCTCCATGTTTTCCAAATACTCTTCCTGCTCATGATTCAGTTTTGTATAGCGCATCAGCTGCACCATCCCCAGCAGGCCGTTCATCGGGGTGCGGATCTCATGGCTCATATTGGCCAGAAACTCACTTTTCACCCGGTTGGCTGCCTCTGCAGCGTAACGGGCTTCAAGCAACTGCGCCTCATGTTGCTTACGCAGGGTAATATCACGGGAAAGCACCACAAAGCGTGGCTGATCGCCGCCAGTTCCCGACTTCCGGGCAACAGACAGCTCAAACCAGGCATCGCCATCTGGAAGCGGCAACATGATCTGCCGTCTATGGGAATGGCCGGTTATATGGGCCTCCTGCAATGCTTCAAGACAGACCTCTGCTGCCTGGGGCGGCAACATCTCATGCACCGTCTTGCCCAATAACTGCTCAGACGGTGCAACCAGCTTGTCTGGATCACGGGTATAACAGGCATAGTAACGGCCATCCAGCCCCAACTCAAACAACAGGTCCGGTATGGCCTGAATCAGACTGTTAAGGCTGGCACGTTCAGCTTCCAGGGCCTGTTCAACGGCAATATGGCGCTCCATCTGAAGAAACAGCTGGCAGACCAGCAGGGTGGCAAGGGGATAGATAACCAGGACCGGCAGCGTAATGGTTGCCAGTGTTTTGGCAATTACAGCCGAAGGAAGCAGAGCGGTACAGCCGATCATCCAAAGGTGCACCAGCAGCCCGAACAGATAGATACCGGGCAGACCAGCCAGACCGGGATAGCGGCGGCGCAGGTAGTAACCGATCACACCGATGCCGCCAGCGCCGATAATAACGGCGATTCCCATGGCAGCCCCGACCCCGCCCAGCCAATAGCGGTAGCCGGCAGCCATAACGGCGGCAACCCCGGCGGTAACCGGACCACCAAACAGACCGGCCACGGCAATAACAATACTGCGTCCGTCAAAGATCAGGCCGGGCTGCAGGACTATCGGGGTCAGTATCCCCACCAGGGCCACTCCGCCAAACAGCAGGCCGGACACCAGCGCATACCCGAGCCCCTGGTGCCGGATGCGGCGCAGCAGCAGCCCGTGCAGGAAGGTTAAGGCCACCAGCAGGGCGATGTTCTGAATCAGGGAAAGATAGATCATCTAGTTTAACCTCAACGGGAGGCCTCACCCGCATTAAGACTTCAGTGCCCAGTGTTGTTAAATCAGCTTAAAGGCGTGTAAAAGTCTGCCATTAAACCATGAGATGTCAAGCTATTCCACGCTGTTTTGGAGAGGGCAGAAAAAAGGCAAACAGGGCTGCAGAGAGTGTAATAGCAGCAGCGCAGAGATAGGCAGGGCTGAATGAACCGTACAGACGCGCCAGCAGCCCGGCAACGGCTGGCCCGATGGCCTGCCCCACCGCAAAAAAGAGGGTAATGGTGGCAAATGAAGCAGCAGCCCGGGCGCTGCCCAGATAGTCACCCACGGCAGCGGCCATGATGGCCGGTATGGCAAAGACAGCGGAGCCATACAGGACAATGGCAAACAGTAGACCAACGCTTCCCAACTTGAGACCGGCTAACAGATAGGCGGTACTCTGCACCAGAAAAACCAGTATCAGCCCCTGCTTGCGCCCAATCCGGTCAGACAGGGCGCCAAAGCCAACCCCGGAAAAAACGCTGAAGAAGCCTACCCATGACCAGTACTGCCCTGCCCGGACCTCGCTCAGACCGTACTCCCGCACCATACTGGTGACAATAAAGGTGCCGAAGACCATGAAGGTTGCGCCAAAGGCCAGATACAGCAATCCCAACCGGACAAGCAGCCCGCCATCACCACGATGTTCATGGGGTACCGGCATGCTGCCGTGTTGTTCGTGCTGCACCGGCCCCAGCGGTTCAAGCCCCTTTTCTGCAGGGGTATTACGCAGCCAGAGGGCCGCAATCAAAGCAGTCAGCAGAGCCATGGCTGCCAGCAGCAGCCAGGCCATACGCCAGCCATCGGCAGCGTAAGAGCGATTGAGCAGAGGGATCAGATACCCGGCACAGATAATGGCCAGACCATTACCACCAATAATCAGCCCGGCTGCCCGGCCACGGGTCTGACTACGGAACCAGCAGGGAACCAGCGCCATAAGGGGGATGTTTGCAAAACCACCACCCAGACCGGTAAGCGCATAGAGCAGTGCAACCGGAAGAAAACCGTGGGATTGACTGATACCGGCCATGCAGAGTGAGATCAGCAGCAGACCGGCACTGATCACCGCCCGTGGGCGGAAACGGCGGATCAGCCAGGGGGACAGCACCACGGCAACCAGATAGCCGCTGAAGTTGGCGGTGCCGATCAGCCCCATCCGGTCATAGGACAGCTGCAGACCGGCCTGCATGGCAGGCAGCAGCATGGTGTAGGCGTAACGGGCCAGCCCCAGACAGGAGAACAGCACCAAGGCACCGACCGCCACAATGACCCAGCCGTAGTGCAGTGAACGGCTTGTATCTGAGGTTGAAATGGGCATGGCGCATCATGCCACAGCTGATTACCAGAATCCAGCTGCATCAACGCCTGCATGGCCCAAAAGCTGTTGACAGCAAACGGCTGTTTCGTTAGGTTGTGCCAACCTTTGTCCAGAGATCCAAACTGTGCGATAAAGGCTTTTTTATTTTCATACAATTGCGACAACATTTGAAAGGGACGTACGCCATGAACAAGCCGCTGGTTGGTATTTTGATGGGCAGCGACAGTGATCTGCCGGTAATGGAGAAGGCTGCCGAGGTTTTAAGCCAATTGGGAATCGCCTGGGAAATGGATATCAGTTCTGCCCACCGTCTGCCAGACAAGACCGCTGTCTATGCCCGTACCGCCCGCGAACGGGGGATTGAGGTCCTGATCTGCGGGGCAGGTATGGCTGCCCATCTGGCTGGCGTTGTCGCCTCCCATACCACCCTGCCGGTGATTGGCGTACCGCTGAAATCAGGTGCCCTGGCCGGTGTGGATGCCCTCTATGCCACAGTGCAGATGCCCCCCGGCATTCCGGTAGCCACCGTGGCCATTGATGGCGGCAAAAATGCCGGCTATCTGGCTGCCTCAATCCTTTCCATCAAACGACCTGAGCTGGCAGAGAAGCTGGAGCAGTTCCGTGCCTCCACCCGTCAGGAGCTGGAGACAAAATCCAGCGAGCTGCAGACCCGCCTGAAGCAGGCTTGAGGGAGAAGCTGCAATGCAGGAAATCCAAAAATTTATCCACGGCTTCCGTAACTTCCAGGAAGAATACTTCCATGAAGACCACGAGCTGTTTGATTGTCTGAAAAAGGGGCAGCGCCCCAAGGTGGTGCTGATCGGCTGCAGTGATTCACGGGTCGATCCTTCCATGATGGTTCGCTCGGAGCCGGGGGATCTGTTTATTGTCCGCAACGTGGCCAACCTGGTCCCCCCCTGCGAACATGACCAGGCCTACCACGGGGTCAGCGCCGCCCTTGAGTATGCGGTCTGCCATCTTGAGGTGGAGCATATCATTGTGCTGGGTCACTCCAACTGCGGAGGCATCCGTTCTTTAATGGAGGGGATTCCGTCTGATAAAAACGGTGAGTATATCAGCAAGTGGGTCAGCATTGCCGAGCGGGCCAAGCAGCAGGTGCTGGAAAACTTTGCCGGTGACTCGCCGGAGCGCCAGGCCAAGGCCTGCGAACATGCCTCGATACTGGTTTCATTGGAAAACCTGCTGACCTTCCCCTGGGTACGGGAGCGGGTTGATGCCGGACAACTGGACCTGCATGGCTGGTACTTTGATATTGAGTCCGGTAACCTGTACAGCTACCACCCTGCCAGTGGCGAATTTACGCTGCTTGTTTAAAACCTGCTGAAATGACATAAAAAACAACTTATCGAATCCCCTTGACAAGCATACCAAGGCTGATTATGATTTCTCTACGTAAAGGGGAGTAGCTACCGACCGGAGACATGGTCGGCCCACGATTCGTCAAGACAGTCCTGTAAAAAGGGCTCGGACGTGGGACGAGAAATCGCCAGCAAGACCTTTATCCAGGTGCAAAATTTTTATTTCGCCGTGGGTAAAGGTCTTTTTTATTTGGCCTTCCCCGGTTTTATCAAAGCAACCTAACGGAGGAACCAAACAATGATGAACCAGTTTAAAACAACCTTGCTACTGTCACTATTGACGGTGCTGCTGGTGGCCATGGGCGGCGCTGTTGGCGGATCAGGCGGCATGCTGATCGCCTTTGTCATGGCGGCAGTCATGAACTTTGGCAGCTATTGGTTTTCAGACAAGATCGTACTGCGAATGTACAATGCCCAGGAGATCACCCGCACTGAGAACCCGGCCTTCTACGATATGGTGGAGCGGCTGGCTGGCCGGGCCAATCTGCCGATGCCCAAGGTCTACATCATCCCGGACCAGTCACCCAATGCCTTTGCCACTGGTCGTAACCCCAGCCATGCTGCAGTGGCAGCCACGGAAGGGATCCTGCGGATTCTTTCACCTGAAGAACTGGAAGGGGTGATGGCCCATGAACTGGGGCATGTCAAGAACCGCGACATCCTGATCTCCACGGTTGCTGCCACCTTTGCCGGTGCCATCTCCATGATCGGCAGTATGCTGCAGTGGGGAGCCATGCTGGGCGCTGGGCGGGATGATGAAGAAGGTGGCGGTCTTGGCGGCCTGGTGGGATCACTGGCTATGGCAATTCTCGCCCCGTTTATGGCGATGCTGATCCAGATGGCGGTTTCCCGCTCGCGGGAATATCTGGCTGATGCAACCGGCGCCGAGATCTGCGGCAAGCCCCGCGCCCTGGCCAGTGCCCTGGGACGGCTGCAGAACGCATCGTACCAGATTCCGATGCATGACGCCACACCGGCCACAGCCCATATGTTCATCGTCAATCCGCTGACCGGCGGCGGTATGATGAGCCTGTTCTCCACCCATCCGCCCATGGAAGAGCGGATCGCCCGGCTGCAGGCCATGGCCCAGCGTTAATGCTGCACTGGACCCTGCGCAAGGCCCGCCAACTGGTGGTGGCGGTGGTAGGTGTCACGGTGGTGATCATCGGTATCATCATGATCTTTACCCCTGGCCCGGCAATCGTGGTGATACCACTGGGCCTGGGGATCCTGGCCACTGAATTTGTCTGGGCCAAGGATTTGTTGCACAAGGTCAAGACCTACATTGAGAAGAAAGTAAAGAAACCAAAGAAAACGGAGGAATCACAATGAAACGAATCATGCTGTTGATTATGGGAACCCTGCTGATGAGCATGCTGTCCGGCTGCGGCTACAACTCCATGCAGGCCAATGAAGAAGCGGTAATTGCTGCCTGGGGTGATGTGGAATCTGCCTATCAGCGTCGTAACGACCTGATCCCCAACCTGGTTGAGGTGGTCAAAGGCTATGCCAAACATGAGGCCGACACCTTGAAGGCGGTCACCGAGGCCCGTGCCAGTGTGGGTGGCATGAAGGTGAGCAAGGATGTCATCAATGACCCGGCTGCCATTGCCAAGTTCCAGCAGATGCAGGGTCAGATGTCCGGCGCCCTGTCCCGCCTGATGGTGGTGGCAGAGAAGTATCCTGACCTGAAGGCAAACCAGAACTTCCTTGACCTGCAGAAACAGCTGGAAGGGACTGAAAACCGGATCAACGTGGCCCGTGAGCGTTACAACAAGCAGGTACAGGCCTTTAACACCAGCATCCGTACCTTCCCCAACTCTTTGACCAACTCCCTGATGCTGCACCTGAAGCGCAAGGAACCGTTCAAGGCTGAAGAGGGAGCCAAGGTTGCACCGAAAGTAAAGTTCTAGGTGGAGCTGTCCACCTTTATCAGCACCTTTGGGCTGATTTTTCTGGCAGAGCTGGGTGATAAGACCCAGCTCACAGCCATGGCCCTGGCGCTGCGCTACCCCTGGAAACGGATCTTCATCGGCATTGCCGCTGCCTTTGCCGTGCTGAATCTTGCAGCGGTACTGGTGGGCAAGATCCTGTTTCTGGTGCTGCCGATCTTCTGGGTCACCCTGGTTTCTGCCCTGCTGTTTCTGTACTTTGGCTACAGCACCCTGAAAAATGCCTGTGATGCTGAAGATGAAGATGGTCCCCCCCCCACAGCGGCTGATGCAGTGCGGACCGCCTTTCTGATGATCTTCATGGCGGAACTGGGTGACAAGACCCAGTTGGTTACCGCCAGTCAGGCAGCCCAGCATTCCGGCAGCCTGAGCGGCATGGGCACGGTCTTTGTGGCCTCAACCCTGGCACTCTGGCTGGTCTCGCTGATCGGCATATTTGCCGGTAAACAACTGGTTAAATATATCCCGGTCTGCTGGATTCATCGCACTGCCGGATTCATGTTTCTGGTATTTGGCGTTGCCATGGGCTGGCGCCTCTTTTCACTGTAAATCTGGAGTTTGTATATGTCCCCGACAACACTGATGTGGATAGTATTTGCCGTACTGATCAGCTTTATGCTGGTCATCGACCTGAGCCTGAATCGTAAGAGCGGTCACGTCAGCTTCAAAAAAGCAGCCACCTGGACCGTGGTCTGGATGCTCCTGGCTCTGCTGTTCGGTGGCGGAATCTGGTTCACCATGGGCCAGCAGAAGGCGCTGGAGTTTCTGACCGGCTACCTGATTGAACAGTCGCTTTCGGTGGATAACCTGTTCGTATTCATCATGATCTTCACGGTCTTCGGGGTGCGGGGCGAACTGCAGGCCAAGGTGCTGAAATGGGGTATTCTGGGGGCGATTGTGATGCGGCTGGCCTTCATCTTCGCTGGCAGCGTCCTGCTGAAGGAATTTCAATGGCTCTTCTATTTCTTTGGTGCACTGCTGGTCTACACCGCCTGGAAGATGGCCTTCAGCGGCGATGACGAGATCGAGCCGGACAAGAACCCGCTGGTCAAACTGGCCCGCCGCTTTCTGCCAATGACCAAACGGATCAGGGGCGACTGGTTTGTTACCCGTCGCATGCAGCTCTGGATCGCCAGTCCGCTCTTCATGGTGCTGCTGGTGGTGGAAAGCAGCGACCTGATCTTTGCCATGGACTCCATTCCAGCTATCTTCGCCATCACCCTGGATCCGTTTATTGTACTGACCTCCAACATCTTTGCCATCATGGGACTCAGGTCACTCTTCTTCCTGCTGTCAAATCTGATGGGGATGTTCGCCTACCTCAAGTTTGGTATCGCCCTGATCCTGGCCTTTGTAGGGGTGAAGATGATCCTGATGATGCTGGGCTTCCATATCCCGATCAGCCTGTCGCTTGCAGTGATCGTGGTAACCCTGGTAATTGCAGTGGTTGCCTCGCTGCTTTTGCGGAAACCGGAAACCGATGAACTGCTGGAAACAGCTTGACAAACATCCAGGGGAATCCCTACTATTTAACTATGCTACAAAAACGTATCCGCATATTCAGCACCACCCTGCTGAGCATACTGGCACTGGCAACGATCCTGATGGCTCCGGTGGCTGCACTGAGCCATCAGGATCTGCCCAAAACTGTCAGTTCTGCAGCTGCAGCCACTGGTTGTGATGATTGTCATCATGATGCAGCGGATACCCAGCAGGACGATTGCTGCGCAACAACCGCCTGTGCCTGCGCCTGCCATGCCCCCCTGACCCTGAAAGCCATTACAGTTCCTTTGCCGGTTGCCATTGCCAGTAACTTTAACCTCCCAACCCCACAAGCACCGCCACAGGTCTATATCTCCATTTTTGTTCCTCCTCAAAACCGTTTCTAAACCCTAAAAGTCCCTATTACACAAGCTCATATACTGCAGTAGTGGCCCAATACTGGACCGCAGGCACCTTGCGCTGCCTGCAATAACGGTATTGAGACGCCATACCCACATAAAACATCAGGAGATTCGCTATGAAACAGGTTTTGATGGTGATCTGTATGATTGTTGTAACAGCCTGCAGCAGTGGTTCACACAAGACGGTGCAGGCAGACGGCAACGTAGTAAAGATTCCGCTGGCAGAGTTGCAACCGCAGCAGGCCTCCTTTTACCGGATTACCCTGGACGGCAAAGAGATCCGCTTTTTTGCGGTCAAAGGCAGTGATGGCCGGATCAGGACCGCGCTGGATGCCTGCGACGTCTGCTTTAAGGAACGCAAAGGCTATCAACAGCAGGGGGACGTGATGCTCTGCCGCAATTGCAACCTGACCTTCCCGATTGACCGGATCGGTCCATCATCTGTAGGTGGCTGCAACCCCCACTTCCTGCCCTCACAGGTGACAGGTGATCAGTTGCTCCTGCCGGTGGCTGAACTGAAACAGGGGGCACGGTTCTTCCCATGAGACCCTATCAGATCGCCTTAAAAAACCTGATCCGCCGACCTGCCCGGATGTTTTTCCTGACCGTGGCACTGGCCGTGGGGCTGGCTGCGGTGGTGGCGCTGGTCACCCTCTCAAACTCCATGACTGCTGATATTGAGCACACCATGGATCAGTTCGGGGCCAATATCCTGATCACCCCCAAGAGCAATGATCTGGCCCTCTCCTACGGTGGCATCAGCCTGGGACGGGTCTCCTTTGACCAGCGTGAGCTTGATCCATCGGTGCTGGAGCGGATCCGCACCATCAAGAACCACCAGAACATCGCCGCCGTTGCCCCCAAGGTGCTGGGGGCAGTCACCCTGCAGGGCAAGGAGCTACTACTGGTGGGGGTGGACTTTGCGGCTGAATTACGGATGAAGCCCTGGTGGCGTCTGACCGGTACGGAGCCGTCGGCAGCTGACGATGCTTTACTCGGCAGCAACGCCGCACGGGTGCTGGGGGTAAAGCCGGGTGACCGGCTTACCGTAGGGGACAGGTCGTTCAAGGTTGCGGCGCTTTTGCAGGAGACCGGCTCCCAGGATGACGGCCTGCTGTTTGTGCCGCTGGCAGCTGCCCAGGCCATTACCGCCAAACAGGGTAAAATCACCCTGATCGAGGTGGCAGCGCTCTGTTCCGGCTGTCCGATTGGCGAGATGGTGGATCAGATTGCCGCGGTGCTGCCGGATGCCAAGGTCAGCGCCATCAAACAGGTGGTGGAGGGGCGGCTGCAGACCATCGGCCAGCTCAAGCGGTTCTCCTTGGGCATGGGCGGTGTGATCGCCCTGATCGGTCTGTTGGTGGTCTTCATCACCATGATGGGCAATGTCAATGAGCGCAAGGTGGAGATCGGCATCTTCCGGGCCATCGGCTACCGCACCGGACATGTGATGGGGATTATCCTGCTGGAGGCCGGGCTGGTGGGGCTGGTGGCAGGCCTGGCAGGCTATCTGCTGGGGCTTGGGGCTGCGGCGATTGCGCTACCTCTGCTGGCTCAGTCCGATCACCCGCACCTGCTGCTACAGTGGCAGGTGGCCCTTGCCGCCATTGCTGCCGTGGGACTGGTCAGTCTGCTGGCAGCGGTCTATCCGGCGCGGCGGGCAGGCAGGATGGACCCGGCAGACGCACTCAGAAGTCTTTAGGAAATGGCCTTTTTCTGAAAACGAGGAACCACATGATAACCACATCCAATGTGACAAAAAACTACCCCTCTGGTGCAGGCAACGTGGCTGCCCTGAAGGGGGTTGATCTGACCGTGGAGACCGGCGAGTTTGTCTGCATCATGGGGCAATCCGGCTCCGGCAAGAGTACCCTGCTGACCATTCTGGGAGGGATGTGCCACCCCAGTGCCGGTAGTGTCGAGGTGGATGGCGCTGCCATCTACAGCCTGAATGACGATGGTCTGGCGGATTTCCGGGCCGGGCATTTCGGCTTCGTGTTCCAGTCCTTTCATCTGGTGCCCTACCTGACCGCACTGGAGAACGTCATGCTGCCGCTGGCCCCGCTGAAGATGTCAGCGCTGGAAAAACAACAGCTGGCCAGTGACGCATTGACACGGGTGGGGCTGGCAGATTGCGCCGGACGCCTGCCCAGCCGCCTGTCCGGTGGAGAGCAGGAACGAGTGGCAATCGCACGGGCCGTAGTCAACCGCCCGGCGATCCTGTTTGCCGATGAGCCGACCGGCAACCTGGACAGCGCCACCAGCGACCAGGTCATGGGACTCTTTGCAGAGCTGCATCAGGCTGGCCAGACCATCGTGATGGTGACCCACAACCCGGATAACGGCCGCTACGCCCAGCGCACCATCCGCCTGAAGGACGGGCTGTTGGACACGCCAGACTCTTAAACACAAAACGGGCCGCCTCTCACAAAAAGGCGGCCCGGCTACGGCATGAAAGTATGTGTACTGCCTGTTAATGCGGCTAGGCAGAATTCTGTTGCTGCAGATCAGGCGCCTTCACCGGCACGACAATCCTGAAGCGGGTACCGCCTGAACAGGATTCCACTTCTATCGTACCGTTAAAGTTCTCTTCAATGATCTTTTTTGAGATATACAACCCCAGACCTGTGCCCTGGGCCTTATGCTTGGTGGTAAAGTACGGATCAAAGATCTTATCAACAATATCGGCTGCAATACCGCCGCCATTATCTTCTACGGTGATCTGAGCCATCCCCTGGACCTGCTGGGTTGTCACCGTTACCGCCGGAGCAGGCACCGCTCGAGTCAGCAGTGCATCTCTGGCATTATTTAAAATATTCAGCACAACCTGAGAAAAATCATTGGGCTGTCCCTGCAGCAGACAACCTGGCTGCAGATCAAGCTTCAGGCTGATACCAGCGGCCTGCAGCGAGGCCTGAAGCAGATTAGCGGTTGCCGTGATGGCGGTCGACAGATCAAACTGTTGTACTGCGCGATTCTGCTTAAAAAAGTCACGGAAGGTGTTGATGGTTTGAGACATGTGCTGAATGGTATTCATGCAGTCATCGGTAAACTCATCAATCCGTTCACCATTCAGTAGGTTATCATCATACTCCAGCCTAAGGGTCTGGACCATGATTGCCAGTTCATTCAACGGCTGCCGCCATTGGTGGGCAATGTTGGATATCATCTCCCCCATGGCAGCAAGACGTCCCTGCTGAATCATAATGGCATCTTTTTCGCGGTTTTTGGCCAGCTCCTGGCGGACCCGGTCTTCAAGGGTCAGATTCAACGTCTCAAGCTGCGTCTGTTTAACCTGCAGACTTTGCTCTGCCAACACCCGCTCAGCCACCTCCTGCTCCAGCAGCAACGCTTTTTCATGCAGTTGTTCCTGCACCTGCTGGCGTTCTGCAATCTCATCTTCAAGCAGTCGGGCCCGTTCATGCAGGCTTCCTGACATCTTTTGCAGACTGTCGGCCAACGCATTAAATTCAGCAACATTGGAATGCGGCCAGTCCGTTGCTGCTCCACCACGGGTGATCAATTGCGCATGTTCAGCCAGCGATTCAAAACGCTGTGACATCCGGCGAGTCAGCACCATGGCCACCCCAAAGGCGGCCAGTGTGGTGGCTGAAAGTGCTACCGCCATGATACCCAGTGAGGTCCAGAGCTGGCGGTAGGCCGTTTGCGTGGGGCGCGCCACCAGCACCCACCAGTCAACCGTGCCAATTCTGTGCAGGCTGCCCACCATTTCAACACCATTCAGCACCAGACGTCCATGCACCTCTTTCGAGGAGTTGAGACGATCACGGATCAGCGGGATGTTGCTCAGATTCAGCTGCTGAGCGGTCCAGGTCCCTGCCTGATCGGCAACCACCTGTCCACGCCGGTCAATCAGCATGATCACCTGGTCAGAAACGGGGGTTGTCTGCTGCAAAAACTCACTCAGATAGGCAAGATCAAACTCGGCAATCACCACGTTAGTGCCTGTCGGTACGGCTACGGCAACCGACAGTCCTCCGCCAACCACCGAAAGAAAACTGTCAGACCACTGTTCCGCACCAGTGCTTTTTGCCTTTTGAAACAGCTCATTGCGGGAAAGATCAAGCCCAAGCAGATCGTTCTGCAGTGCCGCAGACATTTTGTTAACCCCAACCGCCCGCACCCGACCGCCAGCATCAACAAGATACATGGCGCGGAGACGTTTGAGTAACTGCAGGTTGGTTGCAATGGCCTTCTGGACAGTAGCAACATGTTCGTCATGATCAATAACGCCTGCCACGGAAACAGCGGTGACACGTGATGTTTTAAAGAACGAATCAACCTGTCCGGCAATGGTCAATGCCAGTTGGCGATGGTAGGAGGCGATCTCCTGCTCCGCCTGGGGCAACAGCCACAGACTGCCCAGCAGCGCACTTAACCCCAGGGGCAACAGGGTAACCAGCGCAGCAAAACGGACCAGCATATGACGCAGCGGGCGGACAGCCATAGCCATGCCTACTCCAGAGTTTGATAGATTCCGTTACGCACAATGGTGGCCGTTGTTAAGCGGTTTGCATCACCAAAACGATCAATCTGATACTTTTGCTGCCCCCCCTGAAAGCTGTTCAGGCGGATTATGGTTTGCTTAAGAGTCTCTCCTGATTTGCGCGCAGCATAGGCATCCATGGCTGCCAGGGCAGCATCATAGCCAGCAAGCCCTGCAAAGCCAGGCTCCTGACCACCAAAACGCTCACGGTACTGCTTTAGAAATCTCTGATAACGTTCTGAAGGATCTGTGCGATTTACAAACTGGGAAACAAGAACCCCCTCCGCAGCACCGCCTGCCAACTCAATAAACCGCTCGGTTGAGGCCCATTCGGCCATACCGATCGACACCGCAGCATCCTGTTTGCGGATCTGCTGGCAGATCAGGGCAGCATCAACAGCGTTTGTAATGATAACCACCAGCTCTGGTTTCTGTTTTAAAAGCGTTGTTGCCAGTTGATGAAAAGAGGTTGTGGGTAAGGAATGATAGGTTTCTACCGCAACGACTGAGCCGCCATGCAGTTCAAATTCACGTTTGAAATCTCCAAACCAGCTTTCAGTGTAGGAACGGTTGTTCAGGTCATAGATCACCGCCACGCGGCGGTGTCCAAACTTCTGCGCCTGATAGCGGGCGAGCTTGGTCGCGTAGGTACTGGTGTCGCCAATAATCCGCAGAAAATTGTCATTCTTGCCGGTCAGGGCCGTCGTGCTCACCGTAGGAGCAAGCAGAATCGCCTTTGAGGCATTAACCTGATCAAGCACCGCCAAGGCAATGCTGCTGGTCATGGGGCCAATGATCAGCTCAATGTTGCTGTTCAGCAGCTCGGCAACTGCTTTTTGGGCAACTTCCGAATTTTGTCCATCATCCTTTACCACCAGCTCCACTTGCTGCCCATGAATACCACCGGCAGTGTTTCTCTGCTCAATGGCCAGCATGGCACCATTGCGGCCAGCCACCCCCAGATCGGCTACCCGACCTGACATGCCACCCAGAAAACCGATCTTAACGGGCTTTTTGGGCGAACAGGCAATCAGCAGGCTTAAAAGGCAACAGAAAACTGCGGCTATGCGAAACAGGAACATATATACCTCCCGTTCTTTGCGTGTCGCTTGAGAAGCTTACCGTAAAAGCAAAAGCTGTCAATGAAACGGCACACGTCAGCCCCTCAAAGACTGTCCGTTGCTTAAACGGCAATGGCCGGGTAAACACCCGGCCATTGTTTCGAAGACTACTTCCTGCCTCGGTTCCTGATGCGCCACACGGGCGCTAGTAGCCGCTGCCTCAACAGTTGGCCACAACGTTGATATCGTAACCATTTTGCTGGAATGCGGTCTTCAGTGCCGTACGTTGCTCTTTAGTCATCCCTTCAAGGGTTGCTAACAGACGTTCCTTAACCTTGTTACTGTTGCAGATGCCATCTTTCAGATCTTTCTGCAGGGGGGCTGGCAGCTGAGATTCTTTGGCAATTTTATCCATATCCCCGGTATCGCACAGGATTCTCTTAAGCTCTGGCCCGGTACTGGTCACATAAAAATGTTTGGAATCCTTGTAGACCATAAAATTCCCGGAACTGCAGCCGCTAATGCCAAGAGCTGCAATCAGCACTACACCAAACTTCATCCAGAATTGCATAGGGTCACCGTCCTTTCAGATAGCTGTTCATTTTTGCCTTGATCTGAGGCGAGTTCCAGTCTACGGCACCAATAATCTTTTCACGCACCAGACCGGTACGGTCAACAATCACACTCACCGGCTGGCCAAACAGGCCGTAACTGTCAAAGTAAACATCCTTGTTACTATCAAGCATGGTCGGATACTCGATTTTGAGCTTGCCGACCAGCTCACGAACCGGCTTTTCAGCAGGATCAAGGGCGATGCCCAGCACCACCAAGCCAGCCTGTTTCTGTTCCTTATAAAGTTCGTTCAGTGAGGGCAATTCCTGCACGCAGGGGGGACAGGTGGTTGACCAGAAGTTAAGTAGTACAAGCTTACCCTTGTAAGCTGAAAGGGCCTGTTTAACCCCATGCAGATCCTTGAGAACAAAGTCTGGGGCCGGACTGTTAAGTTTTACGGCCAGACAAGGTGCAACGGAGAGCAGCAGTGATGCCAGTAGCAGAACCAAAGAAACAAGGGCACGTCGCATATCACAACTCCTGTGATGTTTCCCTATTGCATTCAGTAGGCGTAACAAAAACACAATAACGACAGCGGGGACTTTTAATGAGTATAACTTGACAAGAATGATAGGACAACCAGATAATCGTATTGAGGCGGGATATCAATCAGTATACAACACACAAAATCGCAGACAGACCTTACATCAAGACCCTTCTCCAAACACCTCGGCAGAGAAGATGTAGATCTCACAATCCTTTTTCCAGGCCGTTTCCGGCAGGCCGGCCTTCAGGCAGGTATGGCGCAGGAAGGTCTCCCGATCCCAGCCGTACTCCGTGGCCACCTGGGGCAGCAGCACACCATGGGCATGTCCTTTGATCAGGTAGAGCCCGTGGCTGCCAACCTCAATCTCATCAACCGACTGGATCAGCTGCAGCGGCGAAAGCACTGAGATCTCCAGCTGAAAATCAGCCAGGTCTGCAGGCCGCATCGGGTAAAAACGGGGGTCCCGGGTGGCAGCAGAAACCGCCATTTCCCGCACGGTCTGCCAGAGTGGCTGCTGGGCCACAAAACTGCCAATACAGCCACGCAACTGCCCCTGCTGCTTGATGGTTACAAAACAGCCGGAATGGGATTGCAGCGCCTCTGACGGTTTTTCAATGCCGGGCAGAGGCTGTCCGTTCACCTGTGCCACGATGGTTGTCCTGGCTAGCTGCAGCAACAGCTTCTGTTCAGTCTTTTTCATCTTTGCTCCCTAACGGTAGCTTTTTCTGCGAAACAGGCCTGTTGATACACTAATAACCCGATCCAGAAAAAGCAGACCATCCAGATGATCCATCTCATGCTGGATCGCCACCGCCTCAAACCCGGAGGCAGCCACTTCCCGCTCCAGACCGCTTTGGCTATCCAGAAAACGGACCGTTATCTCGGTGGCCCGCTCAACATCGCCGGTATAATCCGGCACACTCATGCAGCCTTCCCGCATCACGGCGTTACCGCTGCGACTGATAATTTCCGGGTTAACCATGCAGAGCAGACCGTGATTATTATCCTTGCCGTGGCGGCTGTTGGACACATCCACCACGCAGATCCGTAACCCCACCCCGATCTGTGGCGCAGCCACCCCCACCGAACCGGGACCGGCCGCCATGGTGTCAAGCAGGTCCTGCACCAAATTCTGAATAGCTGTATCCAAACTATCAACACGGTGGGCCATCTTTTTCAGCAGCGGGTGCGGGTATTTCAGAATCGGTTGAACCGCCATTACAGCTCCACCGGGGTAACTATCCGCACACTGATTTCAACCTGCAGCTCCTGCTTCAGTCCATCCAGAAGCTGCTCCACCGCTTCCGGCTCACAACCATCCGGCAGGGTTGCCTCCAGTAGCATGATATAAACCGGCTCCTGTTCTGTTCCGGCCAGCTTGGTCTGCAGATCCATAATATTTATCTGGTGTGTTGCCAAGGTATTGGTCACCCGGTAGACAATCCCCGGCTGATCAGCCCCATAGACGGTGATCTGGCAGATCTCGCCCGATGTTTCCTTGCGATCTTCTTCACCCAACGGCAGATGACGCACCGAAAGGGTCATGGCCATCCGCTCACAAACCGGCTTCAACTCTTCAATCAGCAGGGCCTTGGTAAACGGCTTTTTGTGGGAGACAATCAGGATCATGGCGAATTCGCCAGCCAGCATGGCGCAGCTGGAATCGGCAATATTGCAGCCCAACTTGTAGAGTGCCTCGGTAACTCCGGCAACAATGCCGGGACGATCAGCACCAACTACTGAAACAGCATAATGGGTCAGCTCACGATGGGGCATGGTTTACTCCCGACAGGAATAGTAGTCTGTAATGGTTGGTGCGGACTGGTTACCATTATTACAATTATGCTGCAATTGTTTTTGACGATTGACAAACCTGCAGCCCGCTCTTTAGAGTGGGCTTTCCCATGAATAAAGAACAGATAAAACAACGGATGAAGGCAATTCTTGCCCTGGACAGCCACCCCGGCCATATTGCCGCCGGTTTTGCGGTGGGGGTTTTTATCAGCATTACGCCATTTTTTGGTGTCCACACGCCGTTGGCCATTGCTGCAGCATTTCTGTTTCGCCTCAACAAGCTAACCACCATTACCGGGGCCTGGGTCAACACCCCGCTGACCGTTGTGCCGGTTCTGGCCGCCAGCTACAAATTTGGCGAATGGCTACTCAACATTCCGCCTCGACCGTTCCATCTGACTGAACTCAGCTGGACAGCTTTAAAGCCCTATGCCAAGGCTGTGCTGCTGGGCAGTTCCATCATCGGCCTTGCTGCAGCAGTTCTCTCCTATTTTCTCTGCTACTGGCTGGTGGTACGCTTCCGCCGTAAAGACCCTGGTCTGGCAGAACTGACCCGTGAATCAATCATCGCCGGTGAAGATCTTGAGTTGGAACCAAAGCAGGTGAAGCATGACCCGTGAGCGGATTATTGAGCGGGTCCGCAAGCTGTTGGCCCTTTCAAACAGCAGTAACGAGCATGAAGCAGCCCTGGCTGCGGCCCATGCCCAACGCCTGCTGGCTGAACACAACCTGGCCATGTCAGAGCTGGAGGTTCAGGAAGAAGGGGCTGGCGAGGCAGAGCTGGTGGTGGCCAAGACCGTTGCCAAATGGCTCTCGTCCCTGTTTGCCACCGTGGCCAATGCCTTTGACTGTTTCCCAATTGTCACCACAACCCCGGAAAACAGCCGTCTGCGTTTCATCGGGGTAGGAGAAGATCCCGGTGTGGCAGCCTGCACCCTGCAGTTTTTGATCAAGGAGTTACGTCGGCTGGCCTCAGGCTATCTCAGCAGCCTGGAGCTGCGTGATGACAAACTGCACCCCACTGACCGCCAGAGGGTTCGCACCTCCTATCTGCTGGGCGGTGTGCATGGCATACGACAGGCCCTGCAGGCCCAGAAGGCCCAGACCCCCACCACCAGCAAGGCGTTGGTGCCGATTAAAGACGCCCTGATCAAGCAGTACCGGGAAGAGCATATCGGCGAACTGAGAACCCGGCGCAGTCGCAGCTCCACCGTTGTGTCAGAGGCCTTCCATCAAGGCAGACAGGATGGCGCTTCTCTACGCTTACACCCCACCATGAAAACCCTCCCCAAGGAGTAACAATCAATGGACCTGCTGCATGCCGCCCTGCTGGGCCTGATTCAGGGTGCCACCGAAGTACTGCCGATTAGCAGCTCGGGCCACCTGATCCTGATCCCCCGTCTGCTGGGCTGGGCCGATTCCGGCCTGACCTTTGATGTTGCCCTGCACTTTGGCACCTTTCTGGCCATCTTCTTTTACTTCCGCAAGGATGTGGTTACACTGGTACAGGATGGCCTGACCGGCCTGTATCAGCCGGGCGAACAAAAGAAGTTGCGGCTGCCCTGGATGATTGTGCTGGCCTCGGTTCCGGCAGCGGTGGTTGGTAAGACCCTGGAAGAGCCGATAGAGGCAATCTTTCGCAACAGCCCCTTGATGATCGCCCTGATGCTGATCCTGTTCGGACTGGGTTTAGGTCTGTCTGACCGCTACGGCAAACAACTGCGCGATGTAGCCTCCATTACCCTGGGGGGTGCCATGCTGGTGGGCTGTTTCCAGTGTCTGGCCCTGATACCGGGAGTTTCCCGCTCCGGCATCACCATCACCGCCGGACTGTTGCTGGGGCTGGCCCGGACCGATGCGGCCCGTTTCTCGTTCCTGCTCTCGCTGCCGATTGTGTTTGGCGCTGCACTGTTGAAAGGGATTCATCTGCTGAAGCATGGCATTGAACCGGGTATGGCCATGCCGATGCTGGTGGGGGTAGCTGTCTCGGCGATTGTCGGCTACATCAGCGTTGCCTTTCTGCTGAAGTTTGTGCAGAGCCGCACCCTCTGGCCCTTTGTCTGGTACCGGGTTGCAGCTGGAGTCGGGGTTATGGCGCTGTTGGGGGCAGGTCTGATGCCATGAGCAGCAACGCCATCAAAGACTGGCCGGAAGATGAGCGGCCACGGGAAAAGCTGCTGAAACGTGGGGCAGCAGCCCTGTCTGATGCAGAATTGCTGGCCCTGGTGCTGCGTACTGGCGATGCAGCTGCAGGCAAGAGCGCCATTGATCTGGGACGGGAACTGCTGGAACGATGTAACGGCAACCTGCGGGAACTGGCACAGGCTGAACTGAATGAGCTGCAGCAGATCAAGGGGTTGGGGTTGGCAAAAGCAGCCTCAATCAAAGCTGCCTTTACGTTAGGGAGTCGCTTCCAGGCCCGCAAACTTGAGACACTGGAACGATTTACGGCACCGGCCCAGGTCTTTGACTTTTTCCACCATGAACTGCGGGATAACCGCAAAGAACTGTTTCTGATCCTGCTGCTGGATGGCAAGAACCGGATCACCCGCAAGGTACAGATATCAGAAGGCTGCCTGAATCAGTCCATTGTCCACCCGCGGGAGGTCTTTGCCCCGGCAGTGCGGGAATCAGCCGCTGCCGTAATCTTCATCCACAACCACCCCTCCGGCGACCCGGCCCCCAGCCGGGAGGACCGCGAGATCACCCGCCGCCTGAAAGAGGGCGGCGAGATCTTGGGGATCAAGGTACTGGATCATATCATTATCGGGGATGGCAGCTACTTCAGCTTTGTGGAATCAGGACTGCTCTAACTCCCCCATCAGTTCCAGTGCAAAATTCTTGGCCCTGCCAGCCGGAGCGATCACCCCGTAGGCCATGGCTTCCTTCAGTTCGGCGCTCCCGGCGCCGGCTTCCTTCGCCAGGGCGAAGTGTTTCTTTAGTCAGGTGGGGCACCCAACCGCCACGGCACAGCCGACCCGGATCAGTTCGCGGGTCTTGCTGTCCAGCACCTCTTCATACTCAAAATCAGCAAACAGTTTTCTTCTGATCTTCATGATTACCCTCCAAGAAACGCCAGTGCCTTATCAACGGTGGCCTGTGAGGCAGCCACACAGTCGTTCAAGCCCACCCCTTTAAAGGCGTTGCCGGTCAGCAGTAGGCCAGGCAGACTGGACAAGCGTCCTTCAATCGCCTCCAACCGCTTGCCATGTCCCACGGTGTATTGGGGGATCGCCTGTTGATGGCGGATGATTCGACTGAAACAGGGGGGCTGGCTGATCCCCATGGCAACCTGCAGGTCATCCCGTACCCGCTGCAGCAGTTCAGACTCTGGCAGTTCCATCAGTTCCGGCTTGCAGGCACCACCGGCCATGCTGCGCAAAAGCGCCATGCCGTCCGGTGCCCGTTGTTCAAACATGCTGGAATCCCAGAGGGTGCCCAACACGGTACGTCCTTCTTCCTTGGGCACCAGATAGCCAAAACCATCCAGCGGATGTCCCAAACCTTCGGTTTTGAAACCACAGCAGACCACATTCAGGGTGGAATAGAGGATCTGGCGTAAGGTATCAACCAGGCTGGCATCAACCCCTTCCAACATGTTGGCAGCAGCAAAGGCCGGCGCTGCCGAGATAACCAGATCTGCCTGCAGGGTTTCGCCAGCCATGGTTCTGACCTCCCAGCCGTCGCCCAGTCTGTTAACCGAAGCAACCGCAACCCCGGTCCTGACCCGCTTCCCCAGTTGACTAGCCAGGGTATCAGTCAGAAACTGAATCCCCTCTTTAAATGAGGTCAGGGTGCCGCCCGGTCCGGCAGCAGAACTGCTGATCTTGCCTTCCTTGCGCTCCTGCTTCTTTTTCTTTGCCAGGGCCAGCATGGCCACAAACAGGCCGCCGTATTCCCGCTCCAACTCAGCAATGCGGGGAAAGCAGGAGACCAGCGACATGGTTTCGGGGTCACCGGCAAAGATGCCGGAGGCCATCGGCGCAATCAGCTTCTGCAGCGCCTCTGCCCCCAGACGACGGCGGCCAAAGGCAGCCAGGCTTTCGTCTGTGCCCGGCGGATTGGCCGCAAACGGCTCCCCCAGCAACCTGAATTTACCCGGCCAGGACAACAGGCGGCTCTTCAGGAACGAAGGGCCGTTTTCCGGCAGCCGGTGCAGTTCTCCACCGGTGAAGATATAGCGTTTGCGGGCATTATCATTACTGCGGTGCAGACGATCGGTTATCCCCAAGGCAGCACACAGCTCCAGGGTCTGGGGCTTGCTGTCCAGAAAACCGTTGGGGCCCCATTCACACAGAAACCCCTCTTCACGGACCGATTTAATCTTGCCACCAGGCTGTTGTTCCTGCTCAAACAGGCAGAGATCAAGACTTATCCCTGCTTCTCTGGCCCGCTTGTCCAGCAGCCATGCGGTTGAAAGTCCGGATATGCCACCGCCAATCACCAGCACCTTTTTCATGGTAGTCCTCTCATACTGTGGTGCTAAAGATAGTACGGTGGCCCCACAGGACTGTCAAGCAACGTTGACAGTTGGGCAAAACCTGCCTAAATTGTTATACGAATTGGATGAAAGGAGTACCAAACAATGGCACAGAAAGATTACTACGAGGCGCTGGGTGTTGCCAAAGACGCCTCAGCTGACGATATCAAAAAGGCATTCCGCAAACTGGCGGTCAAATACCACCCGGACCGTAACCAGGGCGACACAGCGGCAGAGGAGAAGTTTAAGGAGATCAACGAGGCCTACGCCGTCCTCTCTGACCCGGAGAAGCGCAAAAAATACGATACCTTTGGATCATCAGATTTCCACCAGCAGTACAGCCAGGAGGATATCTTCCGCAACTTTGACTTCTCCGGCACCTTCAAGGATATGGGGATGGGCGGTGGTGAGGATATCTTCTCACGCCTGTTCGGCGGTGCCTTTGGTCGCGGCGGTGGCCGGGGCTTTGGCAGGGCTCCCCGCCAGGGGGGTGATCTGTCCCTGGCCGTTGATCTCGGGTTCCGTGATGCTGCCACCGGCGGTGAACGTCTGGTGGCCTTCCGCCGCAACGGGCAACGGGAAGAGCTGAAGGTAAAGATTCCGGCCGGGGTTGATAATGGCAGCAGGATCAGGATTGCCGGTAAGGGAAGTGACGGAGAAAATGGCGGTCCCAATGGCGATCTCTATCTTGAGATCCGGGTTGCCAATGATCCGGTCTTTACCCGTGACGGTGGCGACCTGTTTGTGGAGCGGACCATCCGCTTCAGCGAGGCCTGTCTGGGGGTCAGCCTTGAGGTGCCGACCCTTGAAGAACTAAAACGGATCAAGGTACCGGCAGGTATCCAGCCCGGCACGAAGATCCGCCTGAAGGGCTGCGGCATCAAAGCGCTTGGCTCCAATGCCAAGGGAGATCTGTACGTGAAGATTAGTGTGCATGTGCCGGAAGGGTTGAACAGCAGCCAGAAAAAGCTGGTGGAAGAGCTGGCCAAGGCAGGCCTGTAAGACCCAACAATGTTTTATTGCAGTTTTGTCCACTGATTTTGTATAATTTGAATAAGACAGCATATTTCTAAAACGGAATGGCGGTCATGGAACCCCTGGGTAGCATCACCAACAGTGATTACACAACCGTAACGCAAACAGGCAGCTCTGGAAAAACGGATGAACGTCAGGCCGCTTCCAGAGCTGAGCAAACCACTACAGCTACGACCGCTTCAGGCATCAAACTTCCAGAAGATACCGTTACCCTTTCTGGCAAACAGCCTGACACAAAGACTGACCCGAAATCGGCAGAGAAAACCTCTGACTCCCCAGAGGCTGACCAGTCAGAAGCCAAGCCGGGTGAAAAAACCACCGCCACCGGCCAAAGCGTTGAAGATCCGGCCATTCAGGCCCAAATTGCCAAGCTGAAACAGACCGAAGAGAAGGTCAAGGCCCATGAGGCGGCCCACAAGGCAGTGGGTGGCAATCTGGCCAGCTCGGCCTCCTACAGTTATACCCGTGGACCGGATGGCCAAAGCTATATCACCGGCGGTGAAGTGCAGATTGATATGTCTGATGGCCGCACCCCGCAGGAGACCATCTCCCGCATGCAGCAGGTGATCCGGGCAGCACTGGCCCCCTCTGATCCATCCGGCCAGGACCGTGCTGTTGCTGCTGCAGCTGCCAGCCGGATGGCAGAGGCACAGCAGCAAAAACTGCAGACTGACAGCCCAACTGGCGGACAAGATCCCGCCCAGCCGGTTGATCCCGCTCAAGAGGCGATTGACACGGCCCTTAATCCAGAAAAATCCGGTGAGAACAACGCCCAATCCGGTTCCAAAGCAACCGACGCCCAGATAAAGAGCGCCTATGGCAATCCTGCGGTCCAAGGCCCTGACTCTTCTTCATCAAACGCAACCGGTTTCAGTCAACCAGACCGTTCTGTACGCGACATCCCGTCGCTGATCTCCTCCTTTGCCTGAGCCGCCTGTGTCCCGTACTGCCCTGGTTTACTCATCCCGTTTTGAACAGTTCAGCTATGGTAGTCACCACCCGTTCCAGTTGCATCGTTACGGCCTGGCACTGGAACTGCTGGAGGCCTATGGTCTGCTTGACCTGCCCGGCATGGAGCGCCGTGATTGCAGTCCGGTGACTGACGAACAGATCCTGACCTTTCATAGCCCGGCCTACCTGCAACGACTGAAGGAGTTCAGCGCCTCGGATGAACCGCGGGCTGATTTCATGTTTGGCCTGGGGGATGCCGATTGTCCGGTCTTTAAAGGGCTGTACGACTATGCTGCCCTGGGTGCAGGCGCCACCCTGGAGGCCTGCCGCCTGATTGAGGAGGAACGTTTTGACAGTGTACTGTCGCTGGCTGGTGGCTGGCACCATGGCCACCGTGCAAAGGCATCCGGGTTCTGCTACTTAAATGATGCGGTAATCGCCATCAATTGGCTGCGGGAGCGGGGCCGCAGGGTGGCCTACCTTGATCTGGATGCCCACCATGGTGACGGTATGCAGGAGGGGTTTTACGCTGATGATCAGGTGCTGACGATCTCGCTGCATGAAAGCGGGGTCTACTTCTTTCCCGGCACCGGGTTTGAGGATGAGATCGGCACCGGTTGCGGGCGGGGCTACACGGTGAACCTGCCACTGCTGGCCCACACCGATGATCCGCTCTACATGCGGGCCTTTGATGAGGTGGTCTATCCCCTGCTGGCGGCCTTTAACCCAGATATCATCGTGGCCCAGATCGGTGCAGATGCCTTCCGCACCGACCCCCTGACCCGGCTGGAGCTTACCACCCACAGCTATGCCTACATTATGCGCAAGCTGCAGGCCTTGAAGATCCCCTGGGTGGCACTGGGGGGTGGCGGCTACGACCTGATGAACACGGCCCGGGCCTGGACCATTGCCTGGGGCGCCATGAATAAGGTGGCACTGCCACCACGGCTGCCGGCTACTTTTGTAAAAAAGATCCAACAGCAGGGTTACCCCCACACCATGCTGCTGGATGCCCTGCACTGGGCAGATGAACATGATCGCGGCCTGGCCCTGGATGCCCTGGAACGCAGTATCAGCACCATCAAAAAGCAGGTCTTCCCGGTCATTATCGGCGGGGATCTGGCGGAGCTGCTCTGATGCCGAAGCTGCCGGGAAATAGGCCGATGCTGAGCCGGGATGGTCATCCACTGACCTCTCTGGCTGCCATTAACCGGCTGGACATTCCGGAAAAAGAGTCAATCTACGCCAGGCTGTTACCGCAGCGGCTGCTTGATCTCCTACAGCTTGATACTGTCACCCTCCGCAACCATACCAACGAACAGCTGGTGCAGGTGATCGCGCCGGAAGGCCTGAGTTTTGTCAGGATCGAGGTCCGTGCCCGACCTGAAGATGCTGATGTTGTTTTTTTCGTTGAGCTGACTGACACCCAGTTTCATCAGATGGAACTGGCCTTCTGCATCATCTGTGATCCTGCTGCCCCACGCTTTGCGGTTGACGTGACCGAAGCAGGGGCGGTAAACTACTTCACTTCCCAAGGCAGGAACCTGCAGGAAGAGCTGAGAGCCATGCAGGCCGGGCTGTTTCCGCACCAGACCCGACAGGGCCTAAGGATGTTTGGTGAATTTTTCGCGCTGTTGGAGCAGTTTACCGACAGCCTGGGGATGGAGATGATCGTTGGGGAACCGCTTTCCTACGATAACGCCATCCGCTATGAACGTTACGGCTTTGACTATCTGACCGGTAAACGGTTGATGCTGGAGATTGATCGCCAGTTCCAGCCCGGTGGCAGGCTGCAAAAGCGGCTGGATGGTTCCAGCCCGTTCAGGATGCCGGGGATGGAACAGACCGTGCGAGGCCGCAGCTGGGCCATCCATGACGGGATACTGGACGAACCCTGGGATGAAATCAGAATCTATAAAATGATCGGCGTAGATGCCGGGTTAAACACCTTCCCGGATCGTCGGATTGAGGAGCAGCACTAATGCAGAACTGCATCGCACCAACCCCGCTGGACGGGATCAGCTACTTTCAGCCCCCTGCAGAGTTCCATATCACCGGCCGTGATGGCCGGGTTAACATTCCGTGGGAGTTCCCAATCCCCCTGGCAGAGGAAAGCTACCGCGCAGCCCTGGAGCATGGAGCCCCCAGCTACGACCAGATCGGACAGGGAATGTTTTTTGCCCTGCGCCAGAACCCGGACTGCACCTACGGGGTTGATTATGCGCGGGTACTGCAAGCCGGTTATCCCCACATCATTGCCGAAATCGGCGGTGAGGCGATCATGCTGGATGCCAAGGAAGTGGATTCGCCCTATCTTGATCGCAAGGTCAACCTGCTGAAGATCATGGCGCTGCTGGAACAGGACAATGCTGCTCTGTGGCGCGAAATCGGCCGCACCCTGATGGAAAAAGGGAGCCGGATGGAGGCTGCCCACCTGGCTGTCCAGTCCTGGTACGGCGCAGAAAAATACCTGACCCGTTCCCTTGAGCTTGCCCCGGATGACCTGCATACCTGCTACCAACTAGGCGAGACCCACTATGTACTGGGCCACTATGATCAGGCACTGGCCCTGTGGCAGCCGTTGGTGGAACAGCTTAAGGACGGTGAACGCCGCAGCCTTGAGGCACGGATTGCCGCCATCCAGCGTGGCGAGCTGCCCAAGGTACCAGCGGTGGACTACCTGACCGCTCTCTCGGTTGCCTTTGAGCAGCATCAGGATGACCAGTTGCATGAGGCAGCTGCCATTGTAGAGGATGTGTTGCTGGACACCGTCTTCTGCGCCCAGTTTCCCATGGCCGGGGTCTACCATTTTCTGGAGCAGTGTTACCGGGCACTTAACCTGACCGACAAGGCTGATGCAGTGCGGGGGAGGTGCTAGATGTTCGGCTTTAGCACCGCCGATTGGCTGTTTATCGGCTTTATCCTGCTGGTAATCGCCTTTTGTGTAGCGATCAGCGACATGCGCAAAAAGAAGTCATGACCGAAGACCTGCCTGATACAGAAGAGATACAGCCTCGCTCACAGACCATGGTGATGCTGACCGGCCTGTACCTCTTCCTGCTGCTGATGACCCTGATGAGCTATGGTCAGCCGGTGCCGCTCTTCGGTATCCTGCTGGAAGGCACATCGGCCCGGATCTTTATCATGGTGGACAGCCTGGTCTGCCTGCACCTGTTTCTGGGGCTGTTAAAACGCCAGCGCCTGACCTGGTACCTGCTACTGATCTATAACGGCTATGAGGTGCTGAACACCCTGCTCAACCTTTGGCTGGTACCGCACAAAGAGCTGGAGCGTCTGCTGGAACGTCCGATTGATCCCACAGGCATGTTGTTCAGCAATCTGGTTACCGTAGGGATTATCCTCTGGATCAGCTGGGTGATTCAACGGCAGCGTGAGCAGTTCACCAACCACTCACCCTATCTGTTTTAACAGGGGCTAAGGATTATATGGGAAAGATACTCCTCATAGATGATGATCCTGTCTTTACCCGCCTGCTGGGCGAGTATATTGCCGAACAGTATCCCCTTCTCGCGGTGGATGTCTGCAACAATCCCCTTGAAGCACTGACCGCTATTCGTCGTGCCCCCTATGACCTGATCCTGATTGACTTTGAGATGCCGACCCTTGATGGCCGCAAACTGATGAATTTTGCCGTTCAATCCGGCATAGAAAAAAACCGGATAGTAATCCTCTCCAGCAGGGATGCTGATTTTCTTCATGAACAGTGCCCCATGGGCAGTTGTCTTGCCGTACTCAACAAACATGAAGTACGCCAGAAGGCGGTGCTGGACATGATCTTCAGTTCCTTGAGCAAGAAGGCCGTTCAGGAGGACTAAGCACAACCCTTCCACGGTGCGTATTGATCCCGTACCTGTTCTACCGTTAAGGAATGCCTCATGTCGCCCAAGAAACAGAAAGAGCAAAAACCGGCAGCACCAGCCCCGTTTCGGAACAACCCTTTTGCCACGCTGAAAGGAATTACCGTTGAGGCAGCAGCACCGCCACCTGAACCGGTTAAAAAGGTGGCAGTGCCAAAACCGGAACCAGCTGGCGAAGATCTCTTCAGACAGGCCATGTCCGGGGTTCGCCGACTGGATGATGACGTCACAGGCGCATCCCCCAAAAACAGTAGCCCCAAAAAGCGTGCAGCCACTGCCAGCAAACCGCAAGCCCGCCCAACAAAGCCACTGGCCAGAGAAGAGATCACCGCCCGCAAGACGTTTCTGCAAGAGGTGGAAAAGCTGCAGCTGGATGTCCGCTTTGAAGACAGCCTGCCGGATGATGAATTACGCCCGCTAAACGGCAACCGCCTGCGGCAGCTTAAGCGGGGCATCATCCAGCTGGATCGCCAGCTGGATCTGCATGGCCTGACCCGTGAAGAGGCTGTCGAGTCACTGGGGCCGTTTCTGCAGGCAGCCAGAGCAGGTGGCGAAAAAGGGGTGTTGGTAATTACCGGCAAGGGTACCCACTCTGTTGAAGGCCCGGTTCTGCAACAGGTGGTGGCTGGCTGGTTGCGCGATCAGGGACGAGACCTGATTACTGAATACGCCCCGGCCCCGCAAGAAATGGGCGGCAGCGGCGCCTTTGTCATTTTTCTGCGTCCCCTTGACAAATAGCCAGAAGAACTACTATATTCAAAAAGAGATATATCAGAAGGAGGCTGTTGCCATGCCGATGTACGAATACCGTTGCCAATCCTGTAATCACCAGTTTGAACTGCGCCAGAAGTTCTCTGACGCACCTGCCACTGAATGCCCGCAATGTGGCGGCGTAGTCGAAAAGATGATCTCCCAGACCGCTTTCAGCCTGAAGGGCGAAGGCTGGTTCAACTCCGGCTACTGCCCCTCAAGCGGCGGCCCCAAACCGGCAGCCTGCTCAGCCGGTGGCTGAGGCGTGTAAGATTCCGGCCGGGTGTCGGAAACAACTGCAAACCTGATCCCCTGGTGATACCCATCAGGGGATTTTTTTATTTTTCACGGTATACCGCCTTTACAAGCAGCAGACCTGAACGTATCATATAAAGATATTCTAAGGCATCGATTGGAGACAGCTATGGCAGCACAGATTATTGACGGCAAGGCAATTGCCGCAAAGGTTCGTGAACGGATCGGCAGCACGGTTTCAACCCTGAAAGAGCAAGGGATTACCCCCGGCCTGGCCGTGGTGCTGGTGGGCGATGATCCGGCCAGCCGGGTCTATGTCGGCATGAAAAAGAAGATGTGCATAGAGCTGGGGATGTACTCGGCTGACCATGAGCTGCCATCAACCACCACTGAAGCAGAGCTGCTGGCACTGATCGGGCAACTGAATGCTGACTCACGGGTACACGGCATTCTGGTGCAGTTGCCGCTGCCGGACCATATTGATACTGACAAAGTACTGGAGGCGATCTCGCCGGACAAGGATGCCGATGGCTTCCATCCCTATAATGTCGGCCGTCTGATGATCGGTAAACCGACCTTCCAGCCCTGTACCCCCTATGGCGTGATGGTGATGCTGGATGAGATCGGCTATGACCTGAAGGGCAAAGAGGTGGTGGTGGTTGGTCGATCAAACATCGTGGGCAAGCCGGTGGCGCTGATGTGCCTCTCCCGCCATGCCACGGTCACCATCTGCCATTCCCGCACCAAAGATCTGCCTGATGTTGTCCGCCGGGCCGATGTGGTTATTGCTGCGGTGGGCAAGGCAGAGATGGTTAAAGGGGACTGGATCAAGCCGGGCGCGGTAGTAATTGACGTGGGGATCAACCGGGTTGGCGAGAAAAAACTGGTGGGTGATGTGGAGTACGCAGCTGCTGCTGAGCGGGCCAGCGCCATTACTCCGGTACCGGGTGGTGTCGGCCCCATGACCATCGCCATGCTACTACAAAACACGCTTGAGTCTGCACAGAGAAAAGTCAAAACCGTTTAACGCAAAGACGCAAAGGTACAGAGAAAGACAACTGCATACTATTTCAGGCTAAAGTCCTTAGAACCAAAGCCAGGTTTTTGCTTTTCCCTTGGTTTTCTTTGCATCTCTGCGACTCTGCGTTGAAAAAAATTGAGAGGACGTGCCATGAAAGTCCGCAAGGCGATCTTTCCGGTGGCTGGCTTGGGAACCCGCTTCCTGCCTGCCACCAAATCATCCCCCAAAGAGATGCTGCCGCTGATCGACAAGCCGCTGGTACAGTACGTGGTTGAAGAGGCGGTGGCAGCCGGCATTGAGCAGATCATCTTTGTGACCGGTCGCACCAAGCGGGCTATTGAAGACCACTTTGACAGCTCACCTGAGTTGGAAAGCCACCTTGAGGAAAAGGGCAAGGAAGATACCCTCCAGGCCATGCGCGAGATCTCTGATCTGGTGGATATCTACTACGTGCGCCAGAAAAAGGCCCTTGGCCTGGGACATGCCATCCTCTGTGCCCGCGACTTTATCGGCAATGAACCGTTTGCCGTACTGCTGGGTGACGACATTATCGATGCCCCAGCCAACCCCTGCCTGCGCCAGCTGTTGGGAGTATATGAGCATTACAAGGGCAGTGTGCTGGCCCTTGAGCAGGTACCGATGGAGCAGATTTCTTCCTATGGCTGTGTGGCGGTTAACCGGATCACAGACCGGGTGATGGAAGTGACTGACATGGTGGAAAAACCGAAGCGGTCCGAGGCCCCTTCTGACCTGGCCATTATCGGCCGCTATGTCTTGACCCCGGCCATCTTCCCGATTCTTGAGCAGCAGCAGCCGGGACGGGGCGGCGAGATCCAGCTGACCGACGCCATCAAACGTCTGTCTCAGGATGAGGCGGTGTATGGCTGTCTCTTTGAAGGGTTACGCCATGACTGCGGAGATAAGCTGGGATTCCTGAAGGCAACGGTGGATCTGGCACTAAAGCGGGATGAATTTAAGGATGAGTTTACGGCTTACCTAAAGGGACGACTGGGCTGTCAGTAGCAAGATCAGGGCGAGGCATTACTACCTCGCCCTATTTTTCATTCAGTAGCTTTTTAATCAGATTCTCGATCACCTTACCGGCCTGATCAGAAAACCCCATGACCTGTTCTCGAACCACGCCGTTTTTATCAATCACATACAGCACCGGCAGTGCCCGCACCCCGTAATCTGAGCTGATCTTGCCACTGGCCATGACAATCTGGTACGGAATGGCTTGACGTTCCACATACTCCTTGACGGTCCGCTCGCCCCCCTCATCCACACTCATCCCCACAACCACCAACCCCTGCTTGCCATATTTGCGATGCAGTTCAGCAAGATGGGGGATTGACTCCCGACAGGGAGGACACCAGGTGGCCCAAAAATCCAGCAGAACCACGGAGCCTTTCAGCCCTTCTGAGGAAATCGGTTGTCCTTTGATAGAAAAGGTCTTAAAGGCGGGTGCAGGCTGGTTACGGCGTGGCGCCGCATCTGAATCCAGCGGGGCCAGACTTAGCAGAAGGGCTGTGACAACCAGCGTCACAGCCCTGAAAATGCGTTGATTAAACCGTGGCAGCATCCTAGAGGGCCTTGGCAATCAGGGCATCCAGTTGCGACTTGGGAACCGCGCCAACCACCTGATCAATCACCTTGCCACCTTTAAACAGGATCAGGGTAGGAATACCACGCACACCATATTTACCGGGAGTAGCCTGATTGTCATCAACGTTTACCTTGCCAACCTTTACCTTACCGGCATAGTCGGCAGCAACGGAGTCAATCAAGGGAGCTATCGCTTTACAAGGGGCACACCAGGTAGCCCAAAAATCTACAAGTACCGGCAGGTCTGACTGCAGCACATCACGATCAAAATTTGCGTCAGTAAGGGTAAGAACCGCATCGCTGGCCATGGAAAGCCTCCTTAAGCTAGGTGAATGTATTCAACTTTTTGAATACTACCGCGTTTCAGAAAAAATGCAAGCAGGAAATCCAACAGAGATGTGCAGACAACGAAAAGCTGTTGACGCTGGTAATAGCCAGCCCTTACAATACCCGATCAGTACTTTTGCCCCAGCGTTCCGTTTCTACTGAGGAGTTTTGGACACTATTCAATGACAGAGATCTCTTTCTATCTTACCCTGGCGCTGTACGGCATTGCCACACTGGCCTATCTTGCCTGCCTGCTGCGTACCACTCCCTGCCAGGCATCCATAGCCCGCCGGATACTTATCGTCGGCTTCCTCACCCACTGTCTGGCGGTCATCCACCGTTTTATAGCTGCCGGACATCTGCCGATCACCAACATGCATGAATCGCTGTCCTTCTTTGCCCTGTCCATTGTCGGCATCTATCTCTACTTTGAGACCCGCTACAAGGTCAACTCCCTGGGATCGTTTGTGGTGCCGTTTGCCCTGTTGATAACGCTGGGAGCCGGACTGGTCCCCACAACCATCAAGCCGCTTAATCCGGCCCTGCAATCAGCCTGGATCTATTCCCATACCATTCTGGCCTTTGGCGCCTATTCATTTTTCACCATCTCCTGCGCTGTGGCGGTTCTGTTTCTGATTCAGTCGCACTTTTTAAAGAAAAAACATCTGGGCAACCTGTTCCTGAAGCTCCCTTCACTGGATATTCTGGATGAAATCGGCTATCGCTGCCTGGCCTTTGGCTTTCCAATGCTGACCGTGGCAATCATTACCGGCGCCATCTGGGCCTCCCGAGCTTGGGGCAGCTACTGGTCATGGGACCCCAAGGAGAGCTGGTCGCTGATTACCTGGTTCATCTATGCGGCACTGCTGCACGGCAGACTGACCACCGGCTGGCGTGGCAAGCGGGCTGCCATCCTGACCGTCATCGGCTTTCTGATCATGCTGTTTACCTTCATCGGGGTCAACCTCTGGCTACCCGGCCTGCACAGCTACACCTAAAGGACTCTGACCATGAACATTATTGTGGTTGGCCTGTCCCATAAAACAGCCTCGGTTGATATCCGCGAAAAAGTCGCGTTTTCTCCCAACAGTATTGAAAAACCGCTGCGTGAACTGGTGTCCCTTGAAGGCATTGTTGAGGGGGTGATTGTCTCAACCTGCAATCGGGTGGAGATCTACGCAACCACCCGCGACATTGCCGGTGGCATTGCCCGCATCCGCCGCTTTATGGCCGATTATCACCACCTGGCCCATGACCTGCTGGATCCGCACCTGTACAGCTACCACGGCGAAGAGGCGATCCGTCACGTCTTCCGGGTGGCCTCATCACTGGATTCCATGGTGGTGGGTGAGCCCCAGATCCTGGGGCAGATCAAGACCTCCTACGGCTATGCTGCCGAGTACAAATCCTCCGGCATTATCCTGAACCGCTTCCTGCACAAGGCGTTTTCCGTGGCCAAGCGGGTGCGTACTGAAACCAGGATCGCCTCGTCAGCCGTCTCGGTCTCCTTTGCTGCCGTTGAGCTGGCCAGAAAGATTTTTGGCAGCCTGAACGACAAGACCGTGCTGCTGATCGGCGCTGGTGAGATGTGTGAACTGGCTGCCCGTCACTTCCTGACCAACGGCGCCAAAGGGGTGATGGTCACCAACCGCACCTTTGAGCGGGCTCAGAAGCTGGCCGAAGAGTTCAACGGTGAAGCGATCCCCTTTGAGGAGCTGTTTCTGCATCTGCACAAGGCAGATATTGTCCTGACCTCCACCGGCGCCCCCCATGCCATCATCACCCCGCCTGATCTTGAAGAGGTGATCAAACGCCGCAGGATGCGCCCGATGTTCCTGATCGACATTGCCGTGCCCCGCGATATTGACCCGGCAGTGAACGAGATGGATGCGGTCTATCTGTATGATATGGATGACCTGCAGCAGGTAGTGGCGGCCAACCTGGAAGGCCGGATGCAGGAGGCTGACAAGGCCGAGGCGATCATTGCCGAAGAGATCATCCAGTTTTACAAATGGGTGGGCACCCTTGAGGTAACCCCCACCATTGTGGCGCTGCGTAACCGTTTTGAAGAACTGCGCAGAGCGGAACTGGAGCGCACCCTGGCCGGTTGGAAAGATGCCCCAGCGGATGCAGAAAAACGACTGGATGCATTGACGGGTGCCTTTATGAACAAACTGCTGCACCAACCCACCATGGTGCTGAAAAAAGCCGGACAGGGAAACCGTAACGATCTGTACCTGGATGCCCTGCGCGCCCTGTTTGATCTGGAGCTTGGCACCACTGACACTGATGATTCACTTGAACTTGAAGAATAACTGATCACAAGGAGAGAACAGACATGGCACCAAAACGCCTTCGCATAGGAACCCGCGCCAGCCAGCTTGCCCTTTGGCAGGCCAACTGGATCAAATCTGAATTGGAGCGAGTCTACCCCGGCATTGAAGTTGAACTGCTCAAGATCAAGACCATGGGGGACAAGATTCTGGATGTACCCCTGGCTCAGGTCGGCGGCAAGGGTCTGTTTGTCAAAGAGATCGAAGAGGCGATGCTGCGTGGCGAGATTGACCTGGCTGTCCACAGCATGAAGGATGTGCCCACTGAGTTTCCTGATGGACTGGGGCTGGTGGTGACCACCAAGCGGGAAGACCCCCGCGATGCCTTTATCTCTGACAAGGTGAAATTCAGCGAACTGCGTCAGGGTGCCAGAATCGGCACCAGTGCCCTGCGGCGTCAGGCCCAACTGCTCAAGGCTCGGCCTGATCTTGAGATGGTGATCATCCGTGGTAACGTGGAAACCCGTATCCGCAAGCTGAAGGAAGACAATCTGGATGCTGTGATCCTGGCTGCTGCCGGTCTGAACCGGCTGGGCTTTGCAGATGTGGCCACCGAACTGCTGGATGTGGATTTCTCCATCCCGGCCATTGGCCAGGGCGCCCTGGGTTTGGAATGCCGTCTGGATGACGCTGCCACCATTGAGGCGCTCTCATTCCTGAACCATGCCGACACCGCCGCTGCTGTGGCAGCAGAGCGTGCCCTGCTCAAGCGCTGTGAAGGTGGCTGCCAGGTACCGATCGCAGCCCATGGCACGGTAAGTGGTGACACCTTGACACTGGTTGGCTTCATCGCCTCAGTGGATGGCAAGCAGACCGTACGGGACAGCATCAGTGGTTCAACAGCAGATGCGGTCAAGATGGGAATTGAGCTGGCAGATAAACTGCTGGCAGCTGGCGGCAAGGCGATTCTTGAAGATGTGTACCAGCGTGAAATTGCCCACTAATCCGCTACAGGGTCGCCGGATACTGGTAACCCGCGCTGCGGAACAGGCGGCTGAGTTCACAGAACAGCTGCGTCAACGTGGCGCTGTGGTGGTGGAATGCCCCACAATACAACTGGTACCACCTGAAGCCTGGACCAAGGTAGATGCTGCCATCAACGATTTACCCAGCTTTAACTGGCTGATCCTGACCTCAACCAACGGGGTCAGGTTTTTCTTTACCCGGTTGCAGGAGCTGGGGCGTAGTACCCATGACCTGCAGAACTGCAAGGTCTGTGCGGTGGGACCAAAGACCGCAGAGGCGCTACTGGAGCTGGGCATCACGCCTGACCTGGTGCCTGAACAGTTTACCGGCGAAGGTGTTGTGGCTGCATTTCAAGGGATTGATCTACAGGGCAGGCGGATACTGTTTCCCAAGGCGGATGGTGCCAGAGAGCTGATCCCGCAACAGTTGCGCAGTATGGGGGCAGAGGTGGTTGATCCAGTGGTCTACCGCAACATCATTCCCCAGGCCCTGCCTGACGCTGCCCGTCAGGCTTTGGAGCAGCACCAGCTTGATGCTGTTGTCTTCAGCTCTCCTTCAACAGTGCGTAATCTGGCCACCTTGGTGGGTGGTGTCACTCAGTTGCAGGCGATGCTGGAAAATCTGGCAGTTGCCTCCATCGGGCCAGTCACCACCAGGGCCTGTCAGGAGCTGGGGCTTAGCGTTGCAGTGGAACCGGAACAGGCTACGTTGGGTGCCCTTGTCAGTGATCTAGAACTGTACTTTGCAAACACTAAATAGAAAAAGGCCCCACCGCTAACCGGTGGGGCCTTTACGCAACAAGATGAATAAACAGTATTTAGCCCTGTAGAGCCATTAACATCTTTTCAGCCACATCCTGACCACTGATGTTGTAACTGCCATTGGCCAGTTGCTGACTGATATCCTGCACCTTATCAAGACGTACATCGCCACTGGATGGCTGAACACTGGAAAGTTTTTCAACCATATTGGTTAATTGAACACTAAACGGGCTTTGCACCCCAGAGCTTGCTTGTGTTGCCCGGCTGGCCTCACTTTTAGCGGTCTTCATGACCGGTTGAGCACCAAAAATTGCGGTTGTTGAGCTATCTATACGCATGGTTTGCCCTCCATTACTTATCCTTTCGGCAACCTTTTCAAAAACCTTAAATCGTAAAAGGCATATGTTTCAGAAATGCCCTTGAACTCATACCTATTTCAGGTCCAGGGTTGTCACGCTTCCAAATGTCGCCAACGGCTTGTCAAACCCTTTCTGATCACCCACCACCACCAGCTTGAAGGCATCAGGATGCAGGTGTTTGCGGGCTGCCAGCAGGATATCTTCACGGGTTACCGCAGCAATTCGATCCCGGTAACGATCCAGATAATCAGACTGGTAGCCGTAAAATTCAAGCCGTGCCTGCTGCGTTACAATAGAGGCCGGCGTGGTAAAGCCAAACAGAAAGGAATTGATGATTGAGTCCTTTGCCAGCTTCAGCTCCTGCTCAGTCACCGGCTCTTTGCGTACCCCTGCAATGATGGAGGTCATCAAACCGACAGTTTTTGCCGTAGCCTCAGCCTTAGTCTCGGTCTCTGCGGTAAAGCTGCCAGTAAAGCGACGCCCCACATCAAAATGGCTACCCACATTGTAGGCCAGGCCCTGATTGGTGCGGATCTCCATCATCAGGCGGGAGGTAAAACTGCCGCCCAGGATAAAATCCAGTACGCGGATGGCGTACAGGTCAGGATTATCCTTGGTGATTCCCAGATGGCCCAGGCGGATCACAGACTGGTTGACCTGTTTGGGGGCATGCAGCACCGCTGGCGCAAACTGCGTCTTTACCTGCGGCACCTCAGGCAGCTGCAAACGTCCTGCTGGCTTGACCTGTCCTATCAGCCGGTTCAGCGCAGCAAGTATGGCTGTCCGGTCAAAATCACCGGCAACGGTCAGGATCATGTTGTCAGGCCGGACAAAACGCTGGTGAAAGGCCTGCAGGTCGTTGCGTTTGATGGCAGTGACCGTTGCAGCAGTTGGCACAATCCCCAGCGGATGCCCGGCATAGAGCGCCTTTTGCAGCTCACGATCCCCCAGTTCTTTGGGATCATCATTCTGGCGCCGGATCATCTCCAATGCCTGGCGTTTGACCACCTCCAGCCGCTTTTCATCAAAACGGGGATGAAGCAGGACATCAGTGAAGATCTGCAGGGTGCGGTCCAGATTTTTGGTCAGACTGGAGAGTGAAACCGTCCCCAGATCAGTGCCAAAGGAACTCTCCACAGCAGAGGCCATGAACTCCAGCTCGCGGTCCAGTTCCGCCGGGGCCAGGACGTGGGTGCCGCCGCCGCGCAGTTGCGAGCCGGTCAGGCTGGCCAAGCCGCTCTTGTCGCTCTGATCATAGACCGAACCGGTGCGGATCAGGGCCGAGATTGTCACAATCGGCAGTTCTTGATCCTGTAGCAGGTAAACCGGCGTGCCGTTCTTCAGCACCACCCGTTCTGCTTTGGGGATACTGAAGTTCAAGGCAGGAAAGCTCATGCTGCGCGGATTGGCGGGTTCCGCAGCATAGGCAGCTGAAAGACCAAAGAGGCAGATGATGCAGACAAAAAGTATACGAATTTTCATTTCTGGGCACCTCCTGCCTTTTTCGTCACAAGGGTACCCACGATCCTGTTTTCTCGGGTAAAGTACTGCTGCGCCACCCGCTGAATGTCTGCGGGGGTAATCTTTACAACCCTGGCCCGATAGGTGGTCATGTAACGCCAACTACCGGCTATGGACTCATACTCGGTCAGATTGCGGGCCAGACCGCCATTGGTCCCCATCCGCCGCGCCTCTTCAAACTCAAGCTGGTTCAGCACCTGCTGCAGCTCCTGCTGGCTGACCGGTTCCTTTTTCAGACGTTCCAGTTCGGCCAGCACGGCCTGTTCAACCTCAGCGGCAGTATGGGGGGCTCGGGGGGATGCATACAGCACAAACAGATTGGGATACCGATTCCCAGGTGCATCAAAGGTTGAAACCTGGGTAGCAAACTGCTTTTCCAGCACCAGGGAACGGTGCAGCCGTGAGGTGCGGCCCTGCCCAAGAATCGAGCTGATCAGGTCAAAGACATAGTCATCATCACTGCCGATGGCGGTTTTATGGAAACCGATCACCAGCTCCGGCTCTGCATCACCAAGCAGCTCAACCCGCCGCTCACCTTGTTGCGGTTCCTCCTGCACCGGCACATCAGGTACCGGTGTACCGGGCTGAATGTCGCCAAAATAGCGCTCAACCAGCGGAATTACCACAGCAGGTTTGATATCGCCCACCACCGCCATAATGGCATTATTGGGGGCATAGTAGCGCTTCAGGAACGACTCGGCCTTGGTGCGGGAAAGCTGCCTGATGTCCGAGGTCCAGCCGATGGTGGGCTGACCATAGGGATGGGCCTGATAGGCTGCTGCCACAAAGGTCTCCCACAACTTGGCTGATGGTTCGGCATCATAGGAACGGCGGCGTTCTTCCATCACCACGGAACGCTCGGTATAAAACTCCCGCAGCACCGGATGCTTCATCCGGTCAGACTCGATGGCTGCCCACAACTCCAGCTTGTTGGCAGGCAGGGAGATCAGATAGGTGGTGCCGTCCCGACCGGTAAAGGCGTTGTAGCCGGAACCGCCGTTGCGGGCATACAGATCAAAAAACTCATCCTTGATCACATACTGTTCAGCCTGCTTCTCAAATTTTGCCAGTTCGGCCCGCAAGGCTGCGAGCTTCGCCTTGTCTGCCTTGCCCCCTTTGGCTTCTTCAGCCAGCATCAGTTGAGCAGTCTGCTCGATCTTTTCCAGCAGCGGAGCCTCAGCAGCGTAGTCTTTCGTACCCAGTGTCCTGGTGCCTTTGAAGAGCATATGTTCCAGCAGGTGAGCCAGCCCCCGCTCGTCACTGCGTTCATGGACACTACCCACCTTGAAACGGATCCAGGCCGAAACCGTGGGGGAGCTGTGACGCTCCACCATCAACAGTTTCAGACCGTTTTTAAAGGTATGCTCCACCACTTTATCTTCAAGGTTGGCAGCCCCCACCTGTGCAGCCAGCAACAGGACCAGGCAAAGGCTGGCAATGGTTTTTACAACACGCTGCATCATGATTCAGTATCCCTTTCTAAAACAATGACAGTTTGACATAACGGCCGGGGTTCTTCTTGATATCCACCATCAGGGCATCCATGTTATCCACTGCGCGGTTCAGTTTTTCGTACAGCTCTTTTTCATTGATCAACTTCCCGGCAGTGCCTTCACCAGCCTTAATCCGGGCCGTGGCGCTTTCCAGATCTTTCATGGAATTATCCGCCCGGGAGATCAGCGACAGGCTCTTATCATACAACTCTTTATCATTAATCAGCATCCCCAACGTATTGTCCTTAGAGGTCAGCCTGCGGTTCAGTTCCCGTACATCATCAGCAGCCTGGTTGCTCTTCTCCGCCAGACTGACCAGCTTGGTATAGAGTGTCTTGTCATGAATCAACCGATTCAGACTGCCATCTGCGGTCTGGATATCCTGCAGGGTCTTGTCTGCCCTGGTCAGGATCTGCATCAGCTTGTCGTATGGTTCACCACTGCGGGCCAGCTTGCCCAAAGTACCTTGACCACGGTTGATGTTACCGGCCAGGATGTTCAGCTCACTGGAAAGCTGCACCGCATTGATATACAACTTGGTGTCGGTTGCCAGCAGACCCAGGGTTCCTTTACCGGACTGGACGTTATCCACAATACTGTTCAGCTTTTCAAAAGTGGTACCGGCCTTCTGGGCCACGTCATCCAGGGTATGCACCGCCTTACCGTTAAACTGAGTGATCGGCCGCTCGTGGTAACTGGCAGAGGGCAGGATATCAACATACTTTTCCCCCATTAGGCCACGGGTCTTGATGGTAATCACCGAATCCGGTCCGATCTTTTTGTGGGCCTTGGAATCCACCTCGGCAACAATCAGCACCTCATTGGTGTCGCGAGGGTTTTCAAAGCGGATCTGCTGTACCACCCCCACGTCAACCCCTGCCAGCCAGACCGGTGCCCCCTCCTTCAGCCCCATCACGTTCTTCATGGTGATGCGGATGGTGCTGGTAGGGATAAACAGCTTGGTCTTCTGCCCCATCAGCAGGATCGCCCCTGCTGCCAGCAGCAGGGTGATCAGAATAAATACACCGGCCCTGACCTGGGCCCAACCGATCTGATTACTTCGTTCCATTAGGTATCCTCTTTACTGTCACGCAGTTCTACGTGCATTACCCGACATACCCGGTCCGGGATATCAGGCCATTACCCGTTTGATTTCAGCTGCCAGTTTTTCAATCTTGAACGGCTTGGCAACATACCCATCACAGCCCGCCTCCAGCAAGCGCTCATGGTCACCCACCAAGGCATGGGCGGTCACGGCAATGATCGGGATTCGTTTGTCCACTTCCTGCTGACGAATCAGCCTAACTACTTCGTCCCCATTCATAACCGGCATCTGAACATCCATCAGGATCAGGTCAAAGGCACCATGCTCCCATGCTTCCAATGCCTGTTTACCATCAGTTGCCAGCACAACCTGATGCCCAAGGGCCTTTAACAGTTTTTGGGCATAGGCACTGTTGGCTGGATTATCTTCTGCAATCAGCACTGACAGCGATCTCGTTGAGGATTCAGCATACGCTTCGGAGACATCGTAGAGTTTACCGTTCGGCCGGGAGGGCACGGTACAGAGAAGCTGCAGATGGAACGTGCTGCCTTTACCAAGTGTGCTTTCAACGGTAATACTGCCCCCCATCAGTTCAGCCAGCTTGCGACTCAGGGCAAGCCCCAGACCGGCACCGCCAAACCTGCGGGTAAAGGTTTCGTCAGCCTGGGTAAAGGCGCTAAAAATATACCCGATTTTTTCAGGGACAATACCTATACCGGTGTCAGTAATAGCCATATCAAGCAGCAGTATTGAACCATGCTGTTCTTTAACGGTCACTGAAAGCTTGATGCCACCCTGTTCAGTAAATTTAACTGCATTTGAAAGCAGGTTGGACAGCACCTGCATAACTCTCAGACGATCTCCAACAATGGTATCAGGTACCGTATCCGGAATATCCTGTTCCAGCATCAGCCCTTTCTGATCTATGGCCGCCTGCTGCATCATGATGATCTCATCAAGACAACTGCGAAGTGAATACTCGGCGTGGTAAATCTGGAACTGCTCTGCTTCAATCTTGGTAATATCAAGAATATCGCTGATAAGCGCCAGCAGATTGTCGGCAGAACATTGAAGCGTTTCAAGGTACTCTTTTTGTTCTTGATTTACTTCGGTCATGGCGAGTAGTTGCGCCATCCCCACAACCCCGTTAAGCGGAGTGCGCAGCTCATGGCTCATATTGGCCAGAAACAGGGATTTGGCCTTATTGGCCGCCTCTGCCATCTCTTTTGCATTGTGCAACGCCTCTTGGGTTTTCTGGCGTTCAGCTATTTCGTCTTCAAGCAGCGTTGCCTGGATACGCAATTCATTTTCAGCTGCAGTACGGGCTAACAGTTCCCGCTGCAGACTGTCTGTTTTTGTCTCCACCTCCGAGCGCAGCCGTTTATTGAACCAGAACAGCACCAGCAGCGCGAGTGCCGCTGACCCAACCGCCGCCAAAATGATAAAGATAGTTTCGTATTCCCCGCTTAGCGGCTCCCGGATTGACTCTATGGCGCGGATGTCGCCCACTTTCTCATTGAAACCGCCTTCACCGGGATACAGTGCAAGCAGTCCCGACGGAGCATCCTCCCTTTTGCCATGGCACCGCAAACAGGCCTGGGTGTTTTCCAGAAACGGTATGGCATAGTAAAGGTATTTCTGACCATCAATCGTGAGAATTTCACGATGTGATTTTAACGCTCGGTCCTTATTAAACCTCTCCAACAGGGCCAATTCATGCTGATTGGCCTTGTTGACAGGATTTCGCGGATTTTTTGCAGCAAGTTTATAGTAGATTTCATGCTGACCATGCTTCACCAGTTCTTCATTATAAAAACCGTGCATAGTCCTGACAATGTAGGTGGAAGAAAATATTTTAGGCGTGTAATACGTCCTGGAAACGTCTCCGTGTTCAATGCCCTCAAAAAAGGTGGGATGCATGACCCGCTGGATATAATGGTGCAGGCCACGCTGGGACAGGATCAGGTTTTCAACACTCTGCTCGGCCCGGTCAAGAATCCGCTTTTGAACCACATAATACACCCCGGCGGTGACTGCCAGCACAAACAGCACGGTTATAACAAATCCAAGGGTGAAACGTTTGCGCGTGATCATAGGACATTTTCCCCACTACGGCGACCTATCGGTTTTCTTTATGGCGAACACTCCAAAATAAACATCACTTCCAAATAGTCACTCCAGATCCTTTGGCCGTACGGTCCAGACCTTGATCCCCTGCTCTTTTGCCACCGTCCGCAACCGCTTCAAAAACCGCTCGTCATCCTTGTCCCGCACAATCACCAGCACAGCCGGTTTACGTCCGGTACTCTGCCCATAGTACAATGCCTGACCGATCGACTCTGCCCATTTGGAGGCATACTCCACCTCAACCGCATACTCCTTGGTCAGACAATCAACCCGCGTCTTGTCCGGCAGCCGATATTCTAGCTCTCCAGCATGTTTTTCACACCACCAGCGTTGATAATCCTTCTCATGCAGCGGCTTATGGGCGCAGCCTGCCATCAGCAACAGCAAAAACACTAACGGGATGAGCTTCATGGCCTGCAATCCCTTTCATACAAACAGCGACTTGTCTGTCGGTTGTAAAAACTCCTGCACATTGGGCAGCGGGCAGTCCCGCAGCTCTGCCTCAGTCCCTTCAAAGGCCAGCCTGGATTCATGGATCAGAGAAAACCGCTGCGAAGTGGCAAAGGCCGTGGGCAGGTCATGGGTCACCATCAGGGTGGTCTTGCCCGCCTCCTGCAGCCGGTTCATCAGAGAGACAATATTGTAGACCCCAATTGGATCAAGGCCGGTGGTCGGCTCGTCAAAAAAGATATATTCCGGGTCAGCTGCCAAGGCGCGGGCAATGGCCACCCGCTTCTTCATACCGCCGGACAGTTCTGCCGGATACAGATCAAGGGCCGGCTCCACCCCCACAAAGCGCAGTTTCTCCTGTACGATCTCTTCAATCTCGGCCTGGGACAAGCGCCCTTCCTCAAACAGGCGATAGCCCACGTTCTCCCCCACGGTCATGGAATCAAACAGCGCACCGCCTTGAAACACAATCGCAATCTTCTTGCGCTGTTCACGGTACTCTGCCTCAGCCCTGTTGGTAATCTCCAGACCGTTGATAAAAACCCTGCCGGATTGGGGATGGATCAGCCCCAAGATCAACTTCAGGATGGTGGTCTTGCCAGAGCCGCTCACCCCCAGGATGGTGCGGTTCACCCCCCGCTCCAGTTCCATGTCGAAGTCGCTCAAGATCGTCCGACCACCAACCGTGTAGCAGACTTTTTCCATCCGTATGCTCTGTTCTTCCGTCACCTGGTTCACCTGAACACCACAAAGATCTTGGCAATAAAAAAGTCACACATCAGCACTAGTACCGATGAGAGCACCACGGCCCGCTTGGCAGCCGCCCCGACCCCTTCGGCGCCGCCACCGGTGTTCAGGCCGGTCTGGCACGAAATCATGGTGATCAGGAAGGCAAAGACCAGCGGTTTGGTAACCCCTTCCAGATAGTCCAGCGGCACCATGAATTGAGTGAAGGTAGAGAGGTACATAATCGGGCTGATACCGTAGCCGGAGGCGATCAGGTAGCCCCCCAGCATAGAGATTGCATCGGTAATGATGGTCAGCAGTGGCAGGGCCACCAGCATCGCCTTCAGGCGGGGGGTTACCAGACGCTGGATGATGTCGGTACCTTCCACCCGCATGGCATCCACCTGCTCTGTCACCACCATGGTGCCCAGCTCGGCGGTGATGGCTGATCCAACCCGGCCAGCCACCATCAGGGCGGCCAGCACCGGCCCCAGTTCCTTGATCATGGTCACCGCCACCATACCGCCCACATAGCTGGTGGCGGCAAACGGCTTAAGTTGAATCAGGGCCTGCAGGGCCATGACCATGCCGGTAAACAGGCCGGTCAGGACACAGATAAAAAGGGAGGAAAAACCCAGCTTGTCAAACTGAATCGCAAAATCCCGGTAGTAATACGGCTTGTGAAAGATACGGACAAAGGCCTGCCATGCCAGGAAGAAGAATGCCTGAAACCGGGCAAAGAATCCCAGCAACTGCTGGTCAATGGCAGACAGCCGGATCATGATTATAACACCGCTTCCACTGCCTGGGCTGCCTCGTCAATGAAGATAAACTCCAGCTCATTACGGACATTATCCGGGATATCTTCCAGATCGTCCCGGTTGCGGGTAGGGGCCAATACCGTCTTGACCCCGGCCCGGTGAGCAGCCAGCACTTTTTCTTTCAGGCCGCCAATGGCCAGTACCCGTCCGGTCAGGGTGATCTCGCCGGTCATGGCCACGGTACGGCGGGCCGGTTTGCCCGTTAGCAGAGAAACCAGGGCGGTGACCATGGTAACACCGGCTGATGGGCCGTCTTTGGGAATGGCACCGGAGGGGACATGGATATGGATGGTGCGGTTTTCAAAGACACCATCCGGTATGCCAAACTCTGCTGCATGAGCCTGGATGTAGGACAGGGCAGCCCTGGCCGATTCCTTCATCACATCACCCAGGGAACCGGTCAGGATCAGTTCTGCCTTGCCCGGCATGCTGGTGGCCTCAATAAAGAGGATATCGCCGCCGGTCTCGGTCCAGGCCAGGCCGGTCACCACCCCCACCCGGTCGGACTCGGCAGCAACCTCGTCATGAAACTTGCGCGGCCCCAGCAGTTCAGCCACCAGTTCAGGGGTAATCTCAGCCCGTAGCTCCTTGCCCTGGGTGATCTCCTTGGCCAGCTTGCGCAGTACCTGGGCAATGGTGCGCTGCAGGTTACGGACCCCTGCCTCACGGGTATATTCACGGATCAGCTTGATCAGGCCCTCTTCGGTAAAGGTTGGCTGAGTCTTGGCAAGGCCGTTCTCCTCAATCTCACGGGGGATGATAAAACGGTTGGCAATATGCTGTTTTTCCTCACTGGAGTAGCCTGCCAGCCGGATAATCTCCATCCGGTCCTTCAAAGGACCGGGGATCGGGTCCATCTGGTTGGCTGTGGTGATGAACATCACCTTGGACAGATCAAACGGCACATCCAGGTAGTGATCCTGAAAGGAAAAATTCTGTTCCGGGTCCAACACCTCCAGCAGGGCCGAAGAAGGATCGCCCCGAAAATCATGGGAGAGTTTGTCGATCTCGTCCAGCATCAGCACCGGGTTGTTGGAACCGCAGCGGTAGATTTCCTTGATGATCCGGCCCGGCAGGGCGCCGATGTAGGTGCGGCGGTGGCCGCGAATCTCGGCCTCGTCCCGCACGCCGCCCAATGAAACCCGCACAAACTTGCGTCCCAGGCTGCGGGCAATGGAGCGCCCCAGCGAGGTTTTCCCCACCCCTGGCGGCCCCACAAAGCACAAGACCGGCCCCTTCATGGTATCTTTCAGGGAGCGCACAGCCAGAAACTCAAGAATCCGCTCCTTGACCTTTTTCAGGTTGTAGTGGTCCTCATCCAGCACCGCTTCAGCCTTGGTGATATCCAGCGAATCCTCAGTGGATATCGCCCAGGGCATGCCAGCCAGATAATCCAGATAGGTGCGACTGACATTGTATTCCGGGGAGGCCTGATTGATCTTTTCCAGCCGTTTCAGCTCCTTGATGGCGATCTTGCGCACCTCTTCCGGCATCTCAGCCTCATCAATCCGCTTGCGCAGATCAGCCACATCAGCATTGCGGGGGTCTTCATCCCCTAATTCTTCCTGAATCTGCTTCATCTGCTCACGCAGCAGATAGTCCTTCTGGTTCTTGCCGACCCGCTTGTTCAGCTCGGTCTTCATCTCACCATGCACCTGCAGCTTCTGCACTTCATTAGTCAGATGGACATAGACCTTTTTAAGCCGCTCCAGCGGATCAACCGTTTCCAGCAGTTCCTGCAGATCGGACTGGGGCAGGTTGACGTACAACGCCACAAGGTCAGACAGGCGGGCCGGGTTGTCGATGTAGTCGATCATCTTCATCACATCATCCGGCAACGGCTTGCCATAGGAGAGCGAGATCTTCAAGAGGCCGATCAACGACTGCACCAGTGCCTCGGACACCAGCCCCTTTTCAGCAAATTCCCGCACCACTGCCGCCTGTACCAGCGGATAGGGTGCCATCCGCTCCAGCTCAATCAACCTGATCCGGTTGATCCCTTCCAGGGTCACCTTGTAGCGACCACCAGAGACCTTCTTGATCTGGGTTACCCGGCAGACCGTACCGATCTCATGCAAGGTTGCCAGAATATCGGTGCCTTGCGGTTCTTTACGGGGAAATGAAACCGCAACAAAACCGTCGTACTGATCCTGGGCGGCACGGAACAGGGCCAGCTCCGGCTCATCCAGATAGAGTGGAAACACCATGTAGGGAAAGGCCACCATATCCTTTAACGGATAAAGCGGCAGGATTGCAGGTATGGTCAGTTCATTATGGGGCATCTGGTTTCTTTCTTTGCATCAGTAAAATTCAGGGGATACATAGTACCATGACAACCGGCAATCTTCAATCAGGTGTTCCGCCCCTGTTGTACCTGCACTTGCACGGTTTGAACCCTTTTGGCCGTGCCACCCAGTTGCCGATACAACCGGGCCAGAAAACGGATCGTTACCAGGCGGTGCAGGGTCGCCTGGGTCAGCCGGTACAACCAGCGTCGCACAACGGACGGGCGCTGCGAACCGAGCAGCAACGGGCAGTAATCCGACAGCCGCAGGGTGACTCTGACAAAGCTATCAGGCTTGGCTTCGCAGCAAAAAGCCAACTCACCTCGATCACACTGGTCCCGCTGCACCAGTAGCCCGCCACAGATCCTCAGGGACAGCCCGCCCGCCTCTGGTACAGGCTGCAGAAAGCAAAGCAGCGGAACACAACCCAACAGCTTGAAGGCGATCCCTTCTGCAGTCTGATCTGGTTGAATCAGTCCCCAGGTCAGCCGCCTGATGGCTGTCAGATAGGCTTCCAGCAGGCGTTGCGGGGTCATCCCTTGAGCAAGCTCAAGGGGCAGGTCGGTCCACTGGATTGAGAAGACCGAACTATCCTCTTGCAGCACCTGCTGACAGGCGATCTGTAACGGAGCCTTGGCTGACATGGCAAACAGTGTGCCACACAAACTGTCCACTTGCCAGCACCAGAATTTGTGGCAGAATAGCGCTACTATGAGTGTACAAAAACAGACCACCATACTGGTCACCGGCGCAAACGGCTTTATAGGCAGGCGCCTGGTGAAAGAACTGCTACAGCGGGGCTACCGGGTGCGCTGCATGGTACGCCGCCCTTCAGATTTCCCTGATGAGGTTGAACAGATTCAGGCTGATCTGCTGAGATCTGACAGCCTGACTGCTGCCCTGAGCGGGATTGATACGGTCTATTACCTGGTGCATTCAATGGGGCAGAGCAAAGGTGATTTTGCTGAACAGGATCGCCAGGCAGCCCGCAACTTTGTTGCTGCCGCTGATCTGGCTGGTGTCAAACGGGTCATCTATCTGGGCGGACTGGGTGAGACCGGCGACAACCTTTCCCACCACCTGGCCAGCCGTCTTGAGGTGGCTCATATCCTGCAGACCGGTTGTTTCAGTACTACCTTCCTGCGGGCTGCAGTGATCATCGGTTACGGTGGTTCATCCTACGAGATGGTGCACAGTCTGGTAAAACGGCTACCGGTCATGATTACCCCCCGCTGGGTTGCCACCCGTAACCAGCCGATTGCTGTGGCTGATGTGATCGCTTATCTGGCTGGTTGCCTGGAAGAGCCCAAAACCGCTGGCGAGACCTTTGATATTGGTGGCCCTGATATCATGACCTATAAAGAGATGATGGAACGGTTTGCGGCACTGGAAGGCAAGCGGCTCTGGATCATTCCGGTGCCGGTGCTGACACCAAAACTTTCTTCCTACTGGGTGGGGTTGGTAACACCGGTCAAGTCAGCCATTGCCATCGCCCTGATTGAAGGACTTAAAAATGAAGTAATCTGCCGGGACAACCGGATTCAGGAACTGTTGCCGATCCGGCTGACCCCCTATAATGACGCCATACGAACGGCTCTGGCCGAACAACATGCAGGAGGTCCTTTATGAAAAAGATCGGTGTGGTACTTTCAGGTTGCGGTTTTCGTGACGGCAGTGAGATCCATGAAGCGGTCTGTGCTCTTTTGGCCATTGACCAGGCCGGTGCCGAGGCTATTTGTATGGCCCCGGACATAGAGCTGCATGAGATGAACCACTGCAGCATGGAGCTGACCGGCGCCAAGCGCAAGGTACTGGTGGAATCAGCAAGGATTGCCCGTGGTAAGATCAAAAATATTGCCGAAATCAAGGCTGCTGACCTAGACGCTCTGGTCTTTCCCGGCGGCTTTGGCGCTGCCCTGAACCTGTGCGATTTTGGCCAGAAAGGTGCGGCTGCCTCAGTCAACCCTGAAGTGGCCCGTCTGACACGGGAGATCCATGCTGTAGGCAAGCCGATCGGCGCCATCTGCATTGCACCGGCCCTGATCGCCGCCATTCTGGGTAAAGAGGCGCACCCAACTCTGACCATCGGCACCGATCCGGGCACTGCTGCAGAGGTTGAAAAAACCGGGGCAAGGCATCAGGACTGCCCGGCAAATGATATCGTGATCGATCAGGCCAACAAGATCGTCTCCACACCGGCGTACATGCTGGCTGGCAGGATTTCAGAGGTGTATGAAGGGATTGGGAAGTGTATCAAGGTCGTGGTTGAGATGGCATAGATAGAATAGAAGAAGAGGGGTGCCCACCTGTGGCACCCCTCTTCTTTTTCAAACAACCCGATTACTTGGAGTAGAGCACCGCAACAATCCGGGCCTTCTGGTCCCCCACCGACACCAGCCCGTGGGGTTCGCTGGAATCGTAGTAGACGCTGTCACCGCTCTTTACCCGGTGAATTTCATTGCCATAGTGCAGATCAATCTCACCTTCCAGCACATACAGAAACTCTTCCTCCCCTTCATGGCGAAAAAAGAGTTTGTCATCCCAAGTTGAGTTTTTAACCTCCACCAGAAATGGCTCCATATGCTTCTGGCGCATACCGTGGGCCAGTGAGTGGTAGGTATAGGGACGGTTTTCCGCATTAACCGCCTGACGCTGCAGGTCAGGCCGCAGGTCGTCGCCCTTGGTCAGCACCAGCTTCTGGCGATTGCCCTCGTCTTCAAAAAAGAAATGGATATCAACCTTCAGTCCGCGGGAGATCTTTAGCAGGGTTGCCAGGGGAGGCACAACCTGTTCATTTTCAATCTGGGACAGTAGCGGCTTGGAAAGACCGGTTAATTCTGATAATTCCTGCAGGGTCAAACGCCGTTGCTGTCGTTGTCCCCGGATCTTTTCGCCAATCCGGAACTCCTTGATTTGTGCCTTGATATCGGTCACCGTACGCCTCCTGGGTGCTACCATTGCCATGCCGGGCCAGGCAGTTGACAGCCAGCAATCTTTCGGCTAGCCTAACCCTGTTCTACGACACAGATGCTATCCTGTATACATTCCATTCAGTAAGGTTGTCAATATGATGAGAGATCTATCCCGCCTTCTTCTGTTGATTTTCATCATCGGTTCAGTTAGCGCCTGTTCATCGTCCAAGGATGAACCGCTCTTTTTCAAGTCAAAGCGCCCGGCTGCTGAAGCTGAAGCGCCGGTTAAGGATGTGCCGGCTGATATCCTGTCCACCCAGCGTGCCTTCAGTCAGGTTTCCAAAAAAGTGACCCCGATTGTGGTTAACATCTCCACCATCAGTCGCAAAAAGCTGGTGCGTCCTCTTCCTGACATGCCGCCCCTGTTTGAAGAGTTTTTTGGCGGCGGCGCTGCTCGTCGCGACAAGAGTCTGGGATCAGGCTTTATCATCAGTCGCGATGGTTTTATTGTTACCAACCAGCATGTGGTGCGGGATGCAGAGAGTATCCGGGTTAAACTTTCCAACGACAAGGTCTATGAGGCTAGGGTCGTGGGTGGTGATCCCAAAACCGACATTGCGGTGATCAAGATTGATGCAACTGATCTGCCAGTGGCGGTGCTGGGGGATTCGGACCGGATTGAAGTGGGACAATGGGCAATTGCCATTGGCAACCCGTTTGGCCTGGAACGCTCCATGACCGTGGGGATTATCTCTGCCACGGGGCGTTCCAATGTGGGGATTGAGAGTATTGAGAACTTCATCCAGACCGATGCCTCCATCAATCCCGGCAACTCTGGTGGTCCTTTGCTAAACATCCATGGCGAGGTGGTGGGAATCAACACCGCCATAGTGGCAGCAGGCCAGGGGATCGGTTTTGCCATCCCCACCAATATGGCCCGTCCGATCATTGCCCAGCTGGTTGAAAAGGGCAAGGTGACACGGGCCTGGCTGGGGGTCAGCATCAAACCGGTCAGCGATGAAGAGGCACGCTCTTTAGGCTTATCCAAGCCGGTTGGCGCCTTGATAGCTGGCGTACAAGGTGATGGTCCGGCAGCAAAGGCAGGCATACGCGCTGGCGATATCGTGCTTATGCTTGGCAGCAACGAAGTGCGCGATCCCTCCCATTTGCAGCAACTGGCGGCGGTAACCCCTATCGGTGCCGCGCTGCCGGTGGTGATTCTGCGTGGAGGGCGCAAAATGACGGTAACCGTTAAGCCTGGCAACGCCGACAGCTCCAGTTCATCGCGTCGAATTAATGAGGAAGAGGGCGCACGATAAGTCAATTGATTTACTTTGCGATAAAACTAGGCTAGAGTACCAAAATGTTTGGATGACTTCCCTCCGAAAGGAAGAATCATGAATATTCTCACCACCAAGGAACAGGCGGCGCGTCTGGCACGGGCCATTATCTCCGATGTGGCGATCTACAATCAGGAGAAGGTTGAAAGCGGCATCAAAAATGACAACATCTTTGACGTGCTGTCTGAAGAGATCGAAGAAGGTCGTCAGCATTTTTATTCGCGCGTTGCCCCGGAACTGAACCCGGAACGGATGTTTGATCTGAACCTGGTTGATATTCTGATCAAGCGGGCTGGTAAGATTGAATCGGCCATCTGGTAGCGTTTTAAACCAATGTGTATATAGTTAGAAAGAGGCGTGTCCTGGTGGCGCGCCTCTTCTGTTTGGAGTGTCAGTGGAAATAACTCATTACAGTTTTGATGTGCCGGTTGAGGCAGCAGGGCAGCGGCTGGATGCCTTTCTGGCCACCCAACTGCCTGATTTAAGCCGGGCTGCGGTACAACGTCTGATTGACGAAGGCCAGGTGTTGCTGGCTGAGGGAAAGCCACGGTCGTCAATGAAGCTGGCTGGTGGCGAGCAGATTACGGTGGATATACCACCGCCTGCCCCGGCAGTGCCGCTGGCAGAGCAGATCCCCCTGGATGTTCTCTATGAAGATCATGATCTGATCGTGATCAACAAACCAGCTGGCATGACGGTCCATCCCGGAGCCGGGGCGGCTACCGGCACCCTGGTGAATGCGCTGCTGGGCCATTGCACTGACCTGTCCGGTATTGGTGGCGAGATCAGGCCTGGCATTGTGCACCGTCTGGATAAAGGCACCTCCGGTGTGCTGGTGGCTGCCAAAAATGATATTGCCCACAGGGGCTTGGCAGAACAGTTTGCCGCACACAGTATCAAACGGCTTTACTGGGCCTTGATCTATGGTTCCCCTAGTGAAGATACCGGCAAGGTCAGTAACAGCATTGGGCGTCACCCTTCTGACCGGCTACGGATGTCAAGCAAGGCAAAGCACGGCAAGGAAGCAACCACCAACTGGCGGGTACTGGAGCGATTTGGCGCAGCCAGCCTGGTTCAGTTGCGGCTGGAAACCGGTCGCACCCATCAGATCAGGGTCCACCTGACCGAAGCCAACATGCCGCTGTTGGGTGATCCGCTTTATCCTGATGGTGGCCGCTTCAACAACCTCAAAGACACCCGTCTGAAGGGGATGATCTCCCACCTGGGACGGCAGGCGTTGCATGCCCGGGTACTGGGGTTTATCCATCCAGTCACCGGCCAGTACCTGGAGTTCAGCAGTGAACCGCCGGAGGACTTCAGCGGGATTCTGGCCTATCTGCGGGAGACCGCTGCCGCAAGCACTACTTTTTCTTGACGCTGCAGATACACGATACTACAACCAGTCTATGGATTTATTAGCCCATTTAAACCCACCACAGCAACAGGCCGTTCTCCACACTGAAGGCCCGCTGCTGATCCTGGCCGGTGCCGGTTCCGGTAAGACCCGTGTGATCACCCACCGGATCGTGCATCTGATCCGGGAGCATGGCATCCGTCCCAGGAACATCCTGGCCGTGACCTTTACCAACAAGGCTGCCAAAGAGATGGCTGAACGGGTGCAGCATCTGCTCGGCTCCCATGATACCCCGCTGATTGCCACCTTCCATGCCACCTGTGGCCGGATTTTGCGCCAGGATATCTATCAGCTGGGCTACGAATCATCCTTTGCCATTTATGACGACAAGGACAGCGAACGGCTGCTGAAGGATGTCATCAAAGAGTTGAATCTGGATGACAAACGCTATCCGGCAAACGGGATTGGTGCGCGGATTGATGACTGCAAGAACCGGGGACTGTTGCCGGAAGAACTGCCAGCGGGGGATCTCTGGAACCAGCAGTTCATCAGGATCTATGCTGCCTATCAGGAACGCCTCAAGCGCTGCAATGCCCTTGATTTTGGCGATATGATCCTGCAGACCGTGCGGCTGTTCGAGCAGTTTCCAGATACCTTGACCCGCTGGCAGGGCCGTTTTCAGTGGTTGCTGGTGGACGAGTATCAAGACACCAACCCGGTGCAGTACCGCCTGATCCGCCTTCTGGCCGGTGAACGTCAGAACCTCTGCGTGGTGGGGGATGATGACCAGTCAATTTACTCCTGGCGCGGGGCAGATATCCGCAACATCCTGGAGTTTGAGAAGGATTTCCCCCAGGTCAGCGTGATCCGGCTGGAGCAGAACTACCGATCCACCCCCACCATCCTGCAGGCGGCAGGTGCCGTGGTGGCCAGAAACTTTGGGCGCAAGGCCAAGACGCTCTGGACAGACAACCCGGACGGCGAGCCGATCCGTTGTGAGCGGCTGGAGTCTGACCGGGCCGAGGCCCGTTTTGTTTCATCAGAGATCGCCCTGTTGCAGCGCAACGGACTGCCGTTGTCGGAGATGGCAGCCTTTTACCGCACCAATGCACAATCCCGCCTGTTGGAAGAGGCGCTGGCAGCCGAGGGGATTCCGTACCACATCGTGGGCGGTGTCCGGTTCTATGCCCGGCTTGAGATCAAGGATATTCTGGCCTATCTACGCCTGCTGGAGAATCCGTCAGACGATGTCTCGCTGAAGCGGGTCATTAATGTGCCGCCCCGGGGGATCGGGGCTGCCACGGTGGAACGGGTGGCAGAACTGGCCAGACAGGGGCAGCTCACCCTGTTTGAGGCCTTTGAGCGGGCAGTGGATTCAAACCTGCTGGGTTCCGGTCCCCGTAGCAAGGTGGCTGCTTTTGTGGAGCTGCTGCAGCGGTTCCGGCGGGTTGCTGCCACCACAACCATGCCTGAACTGGTTCGAGCCATACTGGAAGAATCCGGTTATCTGGCGCGCTTAAAGGAAAGCAGGGATGAAGAGGACAGTGAACGGCTGGAAAACCTGGCCCAGCTGGTCTCGGCAGTGGAGGAGTTCAGCGCTACAAACCCTGAGGCCGGCTTGGCTGACTTCCTGGAACAGGTGGCCCTGGTGTCTGATCTGGAGCGGGGCGAGGCTGGCAGGCCTTCCGTGACCCTGATGACCCTGCATGCTGCCAAGGGCCTGGAATACAAGGCGGTCTTCATGGTGGGGATGGAGGAACGGCTCTTTCCCCATGTCCGTTCACTGGATGACCCTGATGGCATGGAAGAAGAGCGCAGACTTTGCTACGTGGGGATGACCAGGGCGCGGGAACGGCTCTACCTTCTCTATGCCCGGCGTAGAATGATCTTTGGCCAGGAACAGGCCAACCTGCCTTCACGCTTTTTAAAGGAGATTCCGGCAGAGTTGATGGAACGCAATCATGTTTCCTACAGCTCTGAACCGTCAGCAGCAGTGCAGCATACAAGCTCTTTTACCCCTGCTCCCTCCCACAACCTTGCTGCAGTGGCTTCGGCCAGTGCCGAGGTGGAAATGGTGCCGGAGCCAAGCGATGACTATGGTAGCGGTATCTATGTGGGGCTCAAGGTGCGCCACAGCAAATTCGGCGTGGGCACCATCCGCAAGATAGAAGGCAAAGGCGATGAACAGAAGGCGGTCGTCTGGTTTGCCAGTTGCGGCCCGAAAAAGCTGCTACTGAGATTTGCCGGACTGGAACGGGCATAGGCCATGGAATCAATACACCTCAACTATGAACTGGTACTGGAAGCCCAGGATCGCCTGCGCAAACGGGTACGCCACACCGAACTGATCAGCTCAACCCATTTCAGCCAGCAACTGGGCTATCCCCTGCTGCTTAAGTGCGAAAACCTGCAGACCACCGGTGCTTTCAAGTTGCGTGGCGCCATGAATTTTATGACTGCCCGTGATCGCTCTGAACTGGCCCAGGGGGTTACGGCAGCATCGGCTGGCAACCATGCCCAGGGGGTGGCCTATGCAGCTGATCTGCTGGGGGTACCGGCCAAGATCTTCATGCCGGAAAGCACGCCGCCCCAGAAGGTGCAGGCCACCCGCGACCTTGGGGCAGAGGTGGTGCTGACCGGCGCCAACTTTGATGAATCCTTTGCAGCAGCCCAGGCAGACAGCAACCTGAACGGCACCGTATTTATCCATCCCTTTGATGATCCGCTGGTCATGGCCGGGCAAGGCACCATCGGGCTTGAGATCCTGAAAGACCTGCCGGATATTGCCAACCTGCTGGTGCCGATTGGTGGTGGCGGTCTGCTGGCCGGCATTGCAACCGCCATCAAGGAGTATAACCCTCAGGTGCGGATCATCGGTGTTGAATCTGCGGCTGCCCCCTGCATGTACCGGGCCGTGCATGACAACCAAATTTCTGAAGTCCCGTTAAGCACCACCATTGCCGATGGCATTGCGGTCAAAAAAGCCGGTCAGTTAACCACCCCCATTATCCAGAGCCTGGTGGATGATCTGGTGCTGGTGGAAGAGGAAGAGATAGCCCTGGCCATTGTGGCGCTGCTGGAAAAAAGCAAGCTGCTGGTGGAAGGGGCTGGTGCTGTGCCGTTGGCTGCCCTGCTGAATGGCCGTGCAAAGGGAATCCGGGGCAAAACGGTCTGTCTGCTTTCCGGTGGGAATATTGATGTCCGCACCCTGGCCCTGGTGGTTGAGCGTGGTCTGTTGGCAGCAGGTCGCTACCTGAAACTGCGGATTGAGATGCAGGACACACCCGGTGCCTTGGCAAATCTTGCCACAGACCTTGCCTTTACCCGCGCCAACATCCATGATATCACCCATGATCGCCGTACCAAGGGGCTGGTCATGGGTACCACTGCCGTACAGTTGCTGCTGGAGACCCGTGGCCAGGATCATGCCAATCAGGTACTGGCACTGCTTGCCAAGCGCGGCTATTCTGTTACAACGGAGCAATAAGCACCATGCAGATTCTTGTTACCGGCGCAGCCGGGTTTATCGGTTTTCATCTCTGCCAGCGACTGCTGGCACGGGGCGATGCTGTCCTGGGGCTGGATAATCTGAATAGCTACTATGATGTCAGCCTGAAACAGGCCCGTCTTGCACAACTGACGACCCGGAACGGATTCAGGTTTGTGCAGGCGGATCTGGCAGACCGCCCTGTAATTGAACAACTGTTTAGCTTGGAACCGTTTGATCTCGTGATTCATCTGGCAGCCCAGGCTGGTGTCCGCTACTCACTTGAAAATCCTCACGCCTACGTTGACAGCAATCTAACCGGTTTTATGAGCATCCTGGAGGGCTGTCGCCACGCTGGAGTCAAACATCTGGTCTTTGCCTCCTCAAGCTCGGTCTATGGTGCCAACACCGCCATCCCTTTTTCTGTCCACCAGAATGTTGATCACCCTGTTTCTCTCTATGCAGCCACCAAAAAAGCCAATGAGCTGATGGCCCATAGCTATGCAAGCCTCTTCAGCCTGCCGGTTACCGGCCTGCGGCTGTTCACGGTCTATGGTCCCTGGGGCAGGCCGGATATGGCCTATTTCTCCTTCACCAAGGCGATCCTGGAAGGCAGACCGATCAACATCTTCAATCAGGGTAAGCTACAGCGTGATTTTACCTATGTGGATGACATCGTGGAGGGTATTGTCCGCATAGCTGACAAGCCTGCAAAGGCAAATCCAGCATGGTCAGGCAGTCAGCCGGACCCAGGTGCCAGCTTTGCCCCCTACCGTATCTACAACATCGGCAACAACAAGCCGGTTGAGCTGCTGCAGTTCATAGCGATCCTGGAACAACAGTTAGGGAAAACCGCGCAGAAAAACTTTCTACCGATGCAGGCCGGTGATGTACTGACGACCTTTGCCGATATCGATGATCTGGTTGCTGATACCGGCTTCAGGCCAACCACCGGCATAGAAGAAGGTATTGCACATTTTGTTAAATGGTATCAGGAATACTACAAGCTAGCCGCTTAGCCACCCCGAAAGGAAACATGCTATGACCAGAAAAGGCATTATCCTGGCCGGAGGAGCCGGCACCCGTTTGCATCCGGCAACTCTGGCCGTATCGAAACAACTGTTGCCCGTGTACGATAAACCAATGATCTACTATCCCCTCAGCACCCTGATGCTGGCAGGGATTCGCGAGATCCTGATCATCTCAACACCACAGGACACACCACGCTTTGAACAGCTATTGGGAGACGGTAGCCAGTGGGGGCTGAAACTGCAATATGCCGTACAACCCAGCCCTGATGGCCTGGCCCAGGCGTTCATCATCGGTGAACAGTTTATCGGCAACAGCCCCTCTGCCCTGGTTTTAGGTGACAATATTTTCTATGGGCATGATTTTAATCAGCTTTTGAGCAGCGCCATGCAGCGAGAATCAGGGGCGTCGGTCTTTGCTTACCATGTACACGATCCAGAGAGGTATGGTGTGGTTGCCTTTGACAAGGCAGGGCAAGCAGTGAGCCTTGAAGAGAAGCCTCAACAGCCAAAATCAAATTTTGCCGTTACCGGCCTCTACTTTTACGACAACAGCGTGGTGCAGCGAGCTAAAAGTCTGAAGCCATCTGCCCGGGGAGAACTGGAGATTACCGACCTCAACCGGCTCTATCTTGACGAAGGAAATTTGTCGGTAGAGATCATGGGCCGCGGCTATGCCTGGCTGGATACCGGTACCCATGAAAGCCTATTGGAGGCCGGGCAGTTTATTGCCACCATTGAAAACAGACAGGGGCTAAAAGTGGCCTGTCCTGAAGAGATTGCCTGGCGACAGGGATGGCTCAGTGCAGAACAACTTGAAAAACTTGCGTCCCCGCTTGCAAAAAACGGGTATGGACAGTATCTTGTGCGTCTGTTGAAAGAGCAGATACAGCCGGAGTAATTCAATGAATAATGTTAAACACCCACGCAACAGCGGGGCTCTTTCTTGAATAACACTTTGATTACATATCTCCCCTCCTTCATACGAAAGAGAATTGAAGGCCGTCCTAATTTACAAAAGATACTAGGTAATATTGGCTGGTTATTCTTTGACAAGATATTGAGAATGGGTATTGGTCTGATTGTTGGCGTCTGGGTAGCCCGCTATCTGGGGCCGGAACAGTTTGGCGCTTTCAATTTTGCCATTGCTTTTGTCGCTCTTTTTGGTGCTTTTGTTTCGCTGGGGCTGGATAGCATTGTTGTTCGTGATATAGTTCGTGAACCTGAGAAAAAGCATGAAATACTTTCTTCTGCCTTTGTACTGAAGCTATGTGGTGGCTGCATAGCTTTTATAATGGCATGGGCCTCTATTTTTGTCATACGCCCTGCAGACTCTCAGGCCCACTGGTTGGTCGGCATTATTGCTTCAGGTATGATCTTTCAATCTCTTGATACAATAGACCTCTGGTTCCAGTCACAGGTGCAATCTAAATACACTGTTCTGGCAAAGAATGGTGCATTTGTCGTGTTGGCATGTGTCAAGGTTATCTTGATTCTAAATAAAGCGCCTTTAACGACATTTGCGTGGGCTGCCTTGGCTGAGATCATACTTGCTGGCGTTGGTTTACTGTTATTTTATTTGAAACAGCAAACATTTAGGATGTTATGGCATCCTAGCCTTGATAGATCAATAAGACTTTTTAATAGTGGTTGGCCGTTGATTCTTTCAGGGATGCTTATAATGATCTACATGAAAATTGATCAAATTATGTTAGGAAGCATGATGGGTGATAAAGCGGTTGGAGTTTATTCTGCAGCAACAAAGGTCTCAGAAGTCTGGTATTTTATACCTACTGTAATTTCAGTATCTATTTATCCAACGTTAATCGAGTCTTATCATAAGTCGGAAGAGTTATTTTATCATAAACTTAAAATGATTATGGGTTATTTATTTTGGGGCTCGTTATTACTAGGTATGATAATTACAAGATTCAGCAGAGAAATAGTTGCGCTTATGTATGGAGCTAGTTATGCAGAAGCATCTTCAGTTTTGTCTATTCATATTTATTCTGGTGTCGTTGTAAGTATGGGAATTGTATTCAGCCAAAAATATATACTTGACAATACTACAAGAGTAAGCATGATTGGCACAGCTTTAGGTGCTATAGCAAACGTACTGCTAAATCTATGGCTAATAGATAAATATGGAATTAATGGAGCTGCAATTTCTACATTAGTCAGTTATATTGTCCCAACAGTATCATTAGGTTTACTTGTAGACAAAAGAATATTAACAACACATATAGAATCGATATATTACGTACTAAACAAGGAAAATTATGCCAAGTTTAACTGAAAAGTGGTGCCAGAAAAAGGCTTTGTTAGCTTATTATCTTGTTCACCGCAGTACAATAAATTCTCTCCCTAGCTGCAATAATATTATTTCAAAAAGCCTTATATCATCTGTAAACGATGTAAAGGATTATTTAGGAATTAGCACCGATGATTTTTTTAATTATGCTGTCGAGTGGTCAAGGCAAGAAGAAAAACTATTCACTAATAAAAGTAATATTTCAAGTTTTTATGAGTCATGGAGCGGTGATTATACCAAATATAATATATGTGCGAATGTTTTAAATCAGCACTACGATACTATCAATTTTAGAATTATAGATAAATATTTTGCTAAATCATTCGATTACAGTGATACCATTATAGATTTCGGATGTGGTACTGGCACCTTAAGTATATCATTTATCATACAAGAATTATTTAAACCAAATATCATAATGCTAGATGTTTATAATGATGTAAATAAATTCGTTGAATTTAGAATAAATAAACATAATATTGGTACTAGGTCGTTGTTTCATGAGGTAACTTCTTTTAAAAAAAGCCATATTGCTTCTGGTTTATACTGTATTGATGTTCTTGAGCATCTTGAAAATTCTTCAGATATTTTTATTAACAATATACATCCTATGTTAAAAATAAATGGACTATTATATTTGAAAGCACCTTGGCGTGGTCAACTGACTCATATTGATGAGGCCGCAAACAATTTTTACCTTGGAGGTGGAAGAGCTTTTTTACTCAAAAAATATCGACTTGTTTTGCGAGCCGGTACATCTGATATAATGTGCATTTTTCAAAAGAAAAGCGATTAAACAGCAGAAAATATTATCTTAAGATAGGCGTTTAAATGAGCAAACTCTTTCAAAAAACATTTATAGCTGGCCACAAAGGTTTAGTTGGAAGTGCTATTCACAGATGTTTATCAACAAATGGGTACACCAATATTATAACCCAGAACCATGATGAGCTTGATTTACTTGACGCTATTGCAGTGAATAGCTTTTTTGAGTCAGAACGCCCTGACGCGGTCTATCTTGCCGCCGCGATAGTTGGTGGCATACACGGTAATAGTACATACCCTGTCGATTTTTTACTTGGTAACATGAAGATTCAGAACAATATAATTGAAGCTGCTTGGCGGCATGGGGTTCAAAAGTTACTATTCTTGGGCTCAAGTTGCATTTATCCAAAGGCGGCTCCACAACCAATTAAAGAAGAATACCTTTTAACATCTTTGCTTGAGCAGACGAATGAGCCATATGCTATCGCAAAAATATCTGGCATTAAGCTATGTAGTGCTATGAACAGGCAATATGGCAAAGATTTTATGTGCGTTATGCCGTCGAACCTTTATGGATTAAATGATAATTACCATCCTGAAAATGGTCACGCACTTCCAATGCTTCTGCGTAGGTTTCATGAGGCAAAAATAAATGGTTTGGATCGTGTTGTTATCTGGGGCACTGGTACCCCAAGAAGAGAGTTTCTTTTTGCAGATGATCTGGCAGAGGCTTGTGTGTTCTTGATGGAAAATTATACCTCTGCCGCTGTAGGCGAATTAGTGAATATAGGGACTGGAGAAGATTGCACCATCATGGAGCTTGCACAGCTAATATCTGAAGTGGTTGGTTTTAATGGCGGAATTGAGTTGGATGTCACAAAACCAGATGGGACCCAACAAAAGCTTATGGATGTAACTAAAATTCACTCTCTTGGCTGGCGTCACAAAACATCTCTGCGTGAAGGCCTTGAAAAAACATACTATGATTTTCTTACTAACCCTACATTGAGACGGCCATGAAAATAGGTTTTTATATTCAGTGGCCCAAAAATTCTATGAATTCAAAAGGTAATGTGCTGGGCGATGAATTAATCGGTGAATCACTTGTAAGGGCATTCAGAAGGCTGCCAGAAATAGATTGGTGTGAGCTTTATGCACCCAATCATCTGCCTGATCGTGCTCTTGATATTATGATATATATGAACGAAAATGAGCCCGTTAAAGAATGGGCACGACGTCATGTGCTTTATATGCAAAACGCTTATGGTGATGGATCTGATGCTGTTCTTCGCAAATTCCAGTCTCGTAAATATGATGGGTATGCATTTATTTCCAAAAGATTGCTTCAATTGCATTTAGCTGAAGGTTATGGTGGCATTTTTCTCCCTTTTGGTGTGGATGTTGAAACCTTTAGGCCTGTGCCCAAAGAAGCTTGTTATGCCTTTGATGTTGCTTATGTGGGCAGTGATATAAAAGGAGAAGAACGTACCGTTCGCTATCTTGTACCTGCAACAGGATATAATTTTGGCTTATTTGGAAACTGGGTCATACCGAGATCTAGGTTCAGAATTTGGAAAAATTGGGGGAAACGTCCTAATTATCAAAAAACTTTTGAAAAGCTATCTCGCGGCAAGATCCCTCAGGCAGATGTACCTATACTGTATTCCAGTACTCAAATAAACCTTAACTGCACGGCCCAGGATTGTGTTGATTGGGATGTTATTACACTCCGTACCTTAGAGGTTTTAGCCTGCAAAGGATTTCTTATTACCGACCGAGTCTCAGCTGCAGAGAGAGAGCTCGACGGTTGCGTAGTTTTTACAGATGGTGACGATGATCTTGTAAAAAAAATCAGATATTATCTTGACCACCCGCAAGAAAGAGATGCAATAGCCTTAAAAGGCTATCAGTATGTCATTCAACATGCAACTATAGAACGAAGGGCAGAGAAATTCTTAGCGTATTTAAAAGGAATAGCATGAAAGTTCTTTTTGTTAATCCACCTGTAATTCGTTCTGCTCAATCGTCTCCGGAGAATGATTTTAAAATCGATGGGTTAATATCGCATCCGAGATATAGAAAAATACCAGGATTTAATAAATTAAAAAAAATGATCGGAGCAGGAAAAGGAATCAGGTATGGTGTTCGTGCTGGTTCCCGCTGGCCATGGACGATGGATGTACCGCACGGTGGGCCTCCCTATCCTTTTTTTATGGGCTATGCAGCAGCGAACCTCCAATCTAATGGTTTTGACGTAGCTATTATTGATGCTGTTGCAGACGAGGAGTATTCATACTCTGCCTGTCTTGAAAACGTTAGAAATTTTAAGGCTGACATAGTTGTAATTGAATGTTCTACCCCTACCATAGATATAGACATCTGGTTTGCCGAAAAGGTTGCGACGTTTGCTACGGTCTGCCTTGCTGGTCCTCACCTAACAAGCCATGCTGAAAAAATTCACTTAAAACACCCAAGTATCACTTATCTGCTTAAAGGCGAGTACATCCGCAGCTGCCTGGAGATGGTTCGTACTCGCCGCGCTGGCATTTATGAGTCTACCGTTGTTGACGACTTGGATTTGTTGCCGTTTCCCTACCGGGATTATTCGGCTGCTACACGCTATTATGATCCGACTATGCCAACTGCAAGACCACAGCTGCAGATTTATGCCAGCAAGGGGTGTCCGTTTAAATGCACGTTCTGTCTCTGGCCTCAAACCATGTACCAGGGAAAGGTTTCATATCGTAAGCCTGAGTGCATTGCCGCTGAAATTCGAGAATGTATAGCCAAGTATGGCTATCAAAGTATTTTTTTTGATGACGACACCTTCAATGTTGGCAATGATCGCATAAGCCAGCTTTGTGATGAATTAAAAGCAATAGGTTTGCCTTGGACTATGATGGGACGACTTGACTGTTCACCATTGTGGCTTTACGACAAAATGGTTGCATCGGGATGTGTTGGTATGCGCTTTGGGATAGAAACATTCGATACGCAGGTACTTAAAAATATCAAAAAAGGTCTTGAATCGGAAGCACTGGTTGAAACTCTTCGGCACATAAGCCACAAATACCCAAAACTCATGCTACATGTGACGATGATGAAGGATTTACCTGGACAGACAGATGATATTCACAAACGGGATATGTGTTTATTAAAGGAAATGGGGTTCTCTCTGAAAGATAAATACCGAAATTATCAGCTTGCTGCGTGTGCACCCTTCCCCGGTACAGAAATGTATGAGACTTTGCTGAAAGATGGAATAAAAGTTGATGATTTTAAGTTATATGATGGTGGCACTGATACCATTATGAAACAGGTTAAAGCCCGGAAGGATAAATAGTGAAAATTCTTGTAACCGGCGCGTCAGGATATATTGGGACTATCGTAAGCCGTTATCTTGCCGAACACCATAATTTAATTAAGACTAATAAAGTCGGTTCAGTCAATGCTGCTCAGATCTCATGCGATTTAACCAATTCTGACGCTGTAAGATCGCTTGCGATGCTTACTACACCTGAAGTGGTAATCCATGTTGCAGGTAACAAGAATATTGCCTTCTGTGAAGAACACCCAGATGACGCTTTTCAGATCAATTGTAATGCAGTAAAAAATGTGGCTGAAGCATTTGGCTCAACCTCCAGAATTTTTTATCTTTCAACGGACTATGTTTTCGATGGAATACAAGGTGGATATAAAGAAAATGATATACCATCACCTCAGACAGTTTATGGGAAGAGTAAATTATGTGGAGAAACAGAAGGTCGACGCATAGCTGGGAGCAATTTCGTAACCATTCGACTCAGTGCACTGTACGATGACGCAGCAGCCTTTCCACAATTTATTAAAGAAAAGCTGTCACAAGGACAATCGATCGACTGTTTTACAGACGTGATATATTCACCAACATATTACCAAGATTTGTTAGTAGCCATTGATACTTTACTTTATGATCAAAGCCTGACCGGGCCTGTGTATCACATCTGTGGCGAAGCAACGTCACGTTACAATTTTGCTCTCATTTATGCCGAAGTTTTTGGCCTCGAAACTAGGTTGGTGAAAAAAACGAGTGCTGTCAATGGAGGAAAGTATCTTTTCCCCAACCTATCGTTAAACTGCGATTGGTCACTTGAAACATTCAAGTTTAGAAACACCGGAATCCGCGAAGCTCTAACAAAGTTAAAGAAGGAGAATAGATGAAGCACCTTGAAGCATATAAACAATTTGAAGACAGCAGAGGCAGTTTCCTTGGCATTGTAAATTCAGGGCACTGGGAAGAGATAAACTTTGTAGAAACCTCAGCTAATCAGGTGCGCGGTGGGCACTACCACAAAGAAACACGTGAACTTTTCTTTATAATTGAGGGAGATATTGAAATTACTATTTCTGAAATCAACGGCGGTGCTAATAAAAGCTTCACGGTTGGACCAGGGGCCATATTTGTGATTGAGCCGTTTGAAATTCACTCTTTTGTCTGTAAGACCCCCTGTAAGTGGATAAATGTACTATCCAAACGAATTGACGATCAGTTCCATGATATCCATATACCTTCGCCATGATAAATGATTTCCAACTTACAACACCTGTAGCCTTTTTGGTATTCAACCGCCCCGATACGACCCAACAGGTTTTCGAAGCAATTAGACGCGCACGTCCTCCTAAATTGCTGATTGTAGCTGATGGTCCACGTGTAGACAGACCAGAAGAGGAAGAAAAGTGCCAGGCCGTACGTGCGATTATTGATACTGTTGACTGGCCCTGTGATATTTTAAAAAACTACTCCGATGTAAATCTTGGTTGTAAGATGAGGGTGTCAAGTGGGCTTGATTGGGTGTTTGAACAGGTTGAAGAGGCCATTGTTTTAGAGGATGATTGCCTGCCTGACCCAACGTTCTTCCGGTTTTGTGAGGAGTTGCTAGAAAAATATCGACATGATGAACGTATTTTTATGATTTGCGGAGCAAATTTTCAATTTAGTCAAAAAAGAACAAATGCAAGCTACTATTTTACGCGTTATAATCACATATGGGGTTGGGCCTCGTGGCGGAGAGCCTGGAAGCATTATGACCGTGATATTAAATTGTGGCCAACAATCAATGCTGAAGAATGGCTCAAGTCGGTAATACCCAATCAGCGTGAATGTAGATTTTGGTCTGACATCTTTCAGACTGTCTACGAAGGCAAAATTGACACCTGGGATTATCAAGTGGATTTTGCAAGTTATATCAACAACATGGTTTCAATCATACCATCTGTAAACCTGATATCAAACATCGGATTCGGTAGTGATGCCACTCATACTCAAGGAGTCACTCCCTACGCAAACATGTCAGTATCCCCTATGCCCTTTCCCCTAACACACCCAGAGCTTTTTTTAACTCATTACAAAGCTGATAACTTTACAGTAAAAACAATGTTTATGCCTTCTGTTGGAAGACGGATCTTGAGAAAATTTAGGTTTGTCATGAATAGACTCCGTATTGGATCAAATTAATGAAATGTACTATCTGCGGCATTGAAGGGCAATGGAGCTTCAATGCCCTAATACTAAATAAATATGATGTTGCTTACTATCGCTGTCAAACATGTGGTTTTTTGCACACCGAAACACCTTACTGGCTTAAGGAAGCGTATAGTGATGCAATAGTCGATACCGACACCGGCTTAGTGATGAGAAATATATCAACATCAATTAAATTGGCTTCTTTGCTTTACTGTTCCTTCGACCCGAGAGGAACTTATATCGACTTTGCTGGTGGATATGGCTTGCTGGTTCGCCTTATGCGAGATTTCGGTTTTGATTTTTACTGGGAAGATAAATATTGCCAAAATCTTATGGCTAGAGGCTTTGAGAGTAGCCAAGCTCAACCCCCTGTCACTGCGGTAACAGCTTTTGAGGTGCTTGAACACCTACCGGATCCTGTCAGTTTCATTACTGAAACGCTGAATAAATTTGGTACCAAAACCTTAATTTTCAGTACTGAACTTTATTCCGGTGAGTTCCCACCACCACCGGATTGGTGGTACTATGCGCGAAGCAATGGCCAACATATCTCATTTTTTCAGAGATCTACCATGGAGGTAATGGCAGAACTCTTGGGCTTGCGTTATTATAACATACACGGCCTGCAGGTCTTTACGGATCAGCACATCAAAAACCTGTCTTTGTCACGACTGCTAACATCGCGGTTAAGTATACCTACGGCACTTTATGTCAGGCGCAAACTTGGCTCAAAAATGATGTCTGACCACTACAGACGTTCGGAACACCAGCTGAAATGATGAAAATAAAAGTAGTCTTTGACCATCAAATATTTTGCTTACAGGCCTACGGAGGGATTTCGCGCTATTTTGTTGAGCTTGCTAAAGAACTTACTATGAGGCCTAATACTGAAGCTACTGTATCTGCACCAGCGCACGTAAACAAATACTTGAAACAAGCCGAATCAGACATTGATATAGTTGGTTTTGCTATAAATAAATTTAAAGGTTCGGGAATAATTTTACCCCCAATCGGCTCACTTGTGAACGGTTGTTTATTAAAGTTTAGCACCTCTGACATAGTGCATGAAACCTATTATTCCTATACGCGAAGAGCACCTCAGGGGGCAAAAATCGTACTCACAGTTTTTGATATGATTCATGAGATTTTCCCTGAGTATTTTTCAGCATCAGACCCCACAAGCAAGATGAAAGCTACTGCAGTTGCACGTGCAGACCATATCATCTGCATCTCCCACCAAACACAGAGTGATTTGATCAACCTGCTTAACGTTGATCCTGCAAAAACAACGGTTATACATTTGGGATTCAAGCTCACTACCCACCAGATAGAAGCGTGTCACCTGGGAGATACTTCACCATATTTGCTTTATGTTGGGATGCGGACCGGATATAAAAATTTTGAAAGGTTTTTGAGGGCAGTGGCTTTATCGCCTGATTTGCATAAAAAGTATCGTATTGTCTGCTTCGGCGGCGGACCGTTTTCAGCTAAAGAGCAGGAGCTGATTAAGGAACTCTGCTTCGAGGAAAATAGCGTTTGCCAGTTGTCGGGCTCAGACGCTATGCTTGCAGGTCTGTATAAACATGCGTGCTTATTTGTTTACCCCTCTCTCTATGAGGGGTTTGGTATTCCCCCACTTGAGGCGATGGCATATGATTGCCCAGTTGTGTGTAGCAATGTAAGCTCCATTCCCGAGGTTGTTGGAGATGCCGGTCAATATTTTGATCCAACGAGTACAGGTGAAATAATGGCTGCCATTGAACGTACGGCCAATGACCCAACTCTGAGAAATACCCTCATCGAGGCTGGAAGAAAGAGAATTCAGAAGTTTTCCTGGGAACGATGTGCGACTGAAACACTTGCAGTATATCGGAAGCTACTGATATGAGAATATTTAGCTATGACTTTAAATAATATAGGTACAAAAATGAACAAGTCAGACCAGCAAACGGCTGTTCTGGTTGTTTCTTGTGATAACTACTCCGATGTGTGGTCTCCTTTCTTCGAGCTTTACTCACGTTTCTGGCCTGACTGCCCGTTCAATACCTATCTCATTAGCAACACCAAAGAGTATTCTGTGCCTGGTGTAAAAACTCTGCTGGTTGGCGAAGATGTATCATGGTCCGACAACCTCAAGTACGCACTTACATTGATTCAAGAGCAGTATGTGCTTATTTGGATAGATGACCTCTTCTTGTTACAGCATGTAGACACATCTCTGGTTCTTGAAATGACAAACGATTTTATAGCGAGAGACGGTAACTATCTACGCCTGAATCCCACTATTCATGCAGACTTACCGTGCAATAATTATTTTGGCCGTGTATCTGCCGGGACTATCTACCGTACCTCAACCGTTATGTCCTTATGGCGAAAATCAGTGTTATCGGACCTGCTGGTTTCTGGTGAGAGTGCTTGGGACTTTGAAATCAACGGAACAATTCGGTCAGACCGCTTTGACGGTTTTTATGCTACCAAAACAGACTCTTTTAACGTATTAAACGGCATTATCAAAGGCAAATGGAGAAACTGCGCTTATAGAAAGATCTGTACGTTATGCACTGACTTCAACGACAACAGACGAGCTAGATTGTCACTGACTGAAGAGCTGTTGCTTAAGATAATGATCTTTCGGTCAAAACTTTTGAACCTGATCCCCCCACAATACAGACGCAAGCTAAAATCCAGAATTTTGGGTGCTAAGCATACATATAAAGTAACTACCCAAGACGGTTTAAAGCACAAGCTATGACTAATATGTTACCCAATATCCCTGCAGACCTGCATGATCCACAACAAATTAGTTTTTCATTTGTGATTGTAACCAGAAACAATCCCGAAGAATTACAGCAGACTGTTAATTCCATCTGCAGAGAGTTACCTGAATCAAGTGAGATTGTTATAGTTGATGGTAGTGATGAGCCGTTTGGCTTTGAGTGCATAAGAAACATGCTGGGCGATGCATCTGCCCCTACTGTGTATCGGCTTGATGAAAAGAAGGGGGTGTACCACGCTCAAAATATTGGCATCTCGTGCAGTAGCGGGCAGTGGATTATAGTTATTAATTCAGGTGATACGCTTGAACAAGGTGCATGTACCCACTTAGACTCAATTCGTGATTCCAAGGACGACCTGATTGTATTCGGACAAAACGTTGTTGACATGTACGGAAAGCTAGCCTACGCATGCCATCCAACAGCAGATTCGGTATGGCCCCATCAATCAGTTGTTGCCCACCGTAGAGTTCACAACAAGTTCGGGTTGTATCCTGAATCCTTTCGTTTTACGAGCGAGCAGCTTTTCTATGCGCAAATCAGAAACAGTATTAAATTTTCAATACGTAACGAAGTGATCAGTGTCTTTCGCCTTGGAGGCCTTACAAGCGGGGCTTCTTTGGCAAGATCAAAGGAAATTTTTGTTGTTCGCCGCGCTCTTGGTGCGGGGGTGCTATACTCAACAGCCAGCGCTTTTATATTCCCCTATATCAGATATATGCTGGAACGGTATCATGTACTCGCCCCTCTTGTCACAACACTGCGCAAGCTTCTATATCCGTGCTATAGAACGTGTCAGCCAGCAAAAAACGACGCAACCACCAAATGAAAGTCTGGATTGTCAATCCATACGGTAATTTGCCAGGTGAAGGCTGGCGAGATTATCGTTCAACAATGTTGGCGCATGCATTAGAAAAGGCTGGGCACGAAGCTATCTGGTGGGTAGCTAATTTTGAACACCGAACCAAACAATTTAGAACTACGGGATTTGAAGTGAGGGATGTCTCCTCAAAATTCAAGGTCCACTTGGTCCCCTCAACAGCATATTCACACAATATTTCACTTGCAAGAATCCGTTTTGAAAAAAAATTTGCACGTAATTTTGTTCAGTTATCACAAGCCTATTCATCTCCAGATGTACTTGTTATAGCCGACCCCGCACTCTTTACCTCTACTGACGTTGTCGCCTATGCTAAAAGTGCAGGTTGCAAGCTTGTCGTTGATATTCTGGATTTGTGGCCTGAGCTCTTCCATCTAGTACTTCCTCGCCCTTTATCATGGCTTGGAAACATACTCTTTGCGCCACTCTACAGAAAACGCTCGTGGCTTCTTAGGCAGGCAGATGGCATCGTAGCTGTATCAAAAAATTATCTTAATCTGGCATTAAATGCAGCACCAGAAACGCCTGGCAATGTATTTTATTTGGGGATCAATTTAGATGACTTTTATAAATCGCTTAGAAATAGTAATGCGTTGGCAAATGTTGAGCTGCCCATAAAAACTCCCGAGCATTCTTGGGTGATTTATGCAGGTACACTTGGAATAAACTATGACATAAGAACACTTATTGAAGCTGCCCGTATTCTCAAAAAGACACAATGCCATGTTCAATTACTTGTCGTTGGAGAAGGACCATTACGCACTATGATAACAAATGTAATCAGAGGTGAGAAACTTGACAATATAACCTACCTTGGGATCTTGCCGGTTGATCAGCTGAATGCATTGTACAAACACTGTGATATTGCGCTCTCCACCTATCGTGGTCTTTCTACCGTTTCGATGCCTGTCAAAGCATTTGATTGTCTGGCAGCTGGCCTACCTGTAGTGAATTCGCTTGATAAAGATTGGGGAGAATTGGTTGCCGACAAGCAACTTGGTGTCCAATACGCAGCTGGAGATGCAGACTCTCTGGCGCAAGCAATCAAGCTGTTACACCTGGACAAAGAACTTTTGCAAAATATGCACAACAATCTACTGATGTGTGCACATACTTTTGACACCGGTACGATTTACCCCAATTATGTCATTTTCATTGAAAATATTGCGAATAATAAGGTCTAAACATGTTAAAGCAGATTTATGTATCTCCAATTGGCTATTTAATATCTGTTTTTATGAATCTGTTTGGGATACTGCACCGCCCGTTTATGGTATATGGCTTCTTAAACCGCCGCACCAACAGGTTTAACAAATACACACGGATAAGTTCCACCGCAGTAATCATTGACAAAAAGCAGCTGGATATTGCTGACCATACCTGGGTGTGGCATCACAGCATACTGGATGCCAGCAACGGCATTTCAATCGGAAAGGGCTGTCAGATCGGGGCCTGGGTGGGCATATTTACCCACGGAAGCCACTTGGCCGTCAGGCTACTTGGAGAAAAGTATATCTACTTTGAAAAAGATGAGCGGATCGGCTATCAACGCGGGCCTGTTTCAATTGGTGAATACACCTTTGTCGGTGCAAAAGCGCTTATCATGCCGGGCGTATCCATCGGCAAAGGGTGCCTTATCGGGGCAGGGGCAATCGTGTCAAAATCAATTCCTGATTACTCTATTGTATCCGGGAACCCTGCTGAGATTATAGGTGACACCAGAAAGCTCGATAGGAAATATTTCAAGAATGAACTGGTTCAAAAAAACTATTATGATCCCTCTGTGATTGAAACTTGGTTGGCAGAGCGCACTGCGAAAGCAGCTGGTGAGTCACCATCAGAAGCATGATGTTTTAACAGAAATTCCTATCTAATTAATGCATATTCGCCAAGGAACTAATCATGAGTTTTCTTCCCTTTGCCCTACCGGATATCTGTGAAGATGAAATCAATGAAGTACTTGATTCTCTCCGCTCTGGTTGGTTGACCACCGGTCCCAAAACAAAACGGTTTGAGGAGGATTTTGCAGCTTTCATTGGTAACAACAGTGAGGCAATTGCCGTAAATTCTGCTACTGCGGGGTTGCATCTTGCTCTTGAAGCCGTAGGTATAACAGCTGGTGATGAGGTGATTACAACGCCCTATACTTTTACGGCAACAGCTGAGGTAATTCGTTACTTGGGAGCGGATCCTGTTTTAGTTGACATTGATGCAGCCACTTTTAATATCGATCCCTCGAAAATTGAAGCTGCCATTACATCCCGCACGAAAGCCATTGTCCCGGTGCATTTTGCAGGCCTGTCATGCGATATGCAGGCCATATTTTCAATTGCGCGTAAGCATAATCTGAAGGTGGTTGAAGACGCTGCCCATGCCCTCCCTACTACCTGCAACGGCAAATTGATCGGTGCACTTGAAAGTGATGCTGCCGTGTTCAGCTTTTATGCCACAAAAACCATTACTACCGGCGAGGGTGGCATGGTGGTAACCCACTCGCCTGAGTTGGCCAAGCGCTGTCGTATAATGAGACTGCACGGTATTAGCCGTGATGCCTTTGATCGATACACATCCATAAAGCCTGCCTGGCATTACGAAGTAGTTGCCCCTGGCTTTAAGTACAACATGACCGACATTGCCGCATCGCTTGGCATTCATCAGCTTAAGAAAGCCAAAGCTTTCCAGCAGAAGCGAAGCCAGATGGCCGCCACATACGATTCTGCCTTTTATGGATTGCCATTGACGTTGCCTCCACATGCGCCTGATAACGACACACATGCCTGGCATCTTTATGTCATTCGCCTTCATGATAAAGCTGGTATCAGCCGAGATAGTTTCATTGGGGCAATGGCTGAAAAAGGGATCGGCTGCAGCGTACATTTTATACCACTGCACCTCCATCCGTACTGGCGGGATCTATACGGACTTAAGCCGGAGGATTTTCCTAATGCCCAGAGTGGATTTGAGCAGGCTGTCAGTCTGCCACTATATACTAAAATGTCCGAGGAAGACCAACAGCGCGTCATCCAGGCTGTTAAAGAGATTCTGGCATGCTAGCAAAGCGGTTATTCGATCTTCTTTTTACTATTCCAGGATTTCTGCTACTAGCTCCTTTTATGCTAATTATAGCCATCTGGATCAGACTCGATTCAAAAGGCCCTGTGTTTTTCCGTCAGGAAAGAGTCGGGCAGTCTGGAAAACCATTTAGAATACTCAAGTTCCGCACCATGTGCATTGATGCCGAAGCCAAGGGACGTCAAATCACAGTGGGGAATGATCCGAGAATCACAAAATCAGGCACTTTTTTACGCAAATACAAACTTGACGAGTTGCCACAACTCCTGAATGTGATCAAAGGCGAGATGAGTCTGGTCGGTCCCAGGCCAGAAGTTCCCAGGTACGTAGCAATGTATCCTGAAGATACTCGCCAGATTGTACTTTCTGTACCACCTGGAATAACTGATTTTGCATCTATTGAATACAAGGATGAAAATGACATTCTGGGCGCTGCCGCAAATCCTGACAAGGCTTACATTGAAGAGATTTTGCCAGCCAAACTTGGATATTATCTGCGATATGTGCAAACACGGTCCTTGAAGCTTGATTTTATGCTTATAGTTAAGGTTCTTCCGCAGAATTTATGGGTAACTGACCTGCCGAAGATGGTCTGAGCAGCTACCTGGTGAACGAAATAGAGCATCCCGCCTACAAATCTG